>JBOEGG010000002.1:227023-535449 GCA_050633285.1 Alphaproteobacteria bacterium | reverse complement strand
TTGTTGTTGTCACATGTGCGTGTGGAACAGGAGAAGGATACGTTCCCGCAGCAATCAAACCCGCATAATGCGCCATATCAACAAATAGATATGCACCAACAGAATCGGCAATTTCACGGAAACGTGCGAAATCAATCTGACGTGGATATGCAGAAGCACCCGCAACGATCATCTTTGGCTTATGCTCTTTTGCAAGTCTTTCAACTTCGTCATAATCAAGGAGTGAGTCGCTCTCGCGTACACCATATTGAATTGCATTGAACCATTTACCTGATTGGTTCGGAGCCGCACCGTGTGTTAAGTGACCACCAGCAGCAAGTGACATACCAAGAATTGTATCACCAGGCTGTAGTAATGCCATCATGACACCTTGGTTTGCCTGAGAACCTGAGTTTGGTTGAACATTTGCGTATTTTGCGCCGAAAAGCTCTTTCGCGCGGTTACGGGCGATGTCTTCAACAACATCTGAGAATTCACAACCACCATAATAGCGACGTCCCGGGTAACCTTCGGCATATTTGTTTGTAAAGACAGATCCTTGTGCTTCCAATACTGCTTTAGAAACAATATTTTCAGATGCGATCAGCTCAATACCTTCTTGCTGACGATTTAATTCGCCTTGAATTGCGTTAAACACGTCTGTGTCTGCGCTTTTTAGTTCTTCTGTAAAGAAGCCATCTGTGTTCAGGTTCTCGATATTCTCTGCTGCATTACTCATAATCTTCATATCCTTCCTTTTGAAAATCAATCTGTTATCTGTAGTTTTTGAACACGGTGCTCATGGCGACCGCCTTCATATTCAGTGTTTATAAAAGCATCTATGATGTCGAAAGCGACAAGTTCCCCGACAATACGTTCACCAAGAGCCAAAACATTTGCGTTATTATGTTGGCGTGTCAGACGTGCCATTGTTGCATCGGTGCATAATGCCGCACGCACTTGCGGGTAACGGTTTGCGGCAATTGATATGCCAATTCCGGTTCCGCAGATCAGGATGCCCTGTTCAATATCATTATTCTTTATGGCCTTTGCCATAGCTTGTCCAAATTCGGGGTAATCAACGGATTCAGTTGAGTTCGTGCCAAGATCAAGGAATTCGATTTGATCCGCAAAATGAGTCTTAATCGCTTCTTTTAATTTATAACCGCCGTGATCACAGGCAATTGCCAGTTTTTTCATCATCAACCTAACGCATGCTTTATCCGCATGACTTTCGCTTTAATATATAAAAGAGACACAATATATAGTCCCTTCCTGATCAAAAAATCAATCCTTAAATCAATCCTTTCTTCTTCATTACATATTCCAAACGTTTAACAGCATTACGCTTAAGCATTTCTTGTGGTGTTGTTGCCGCACCTTGAATTGAGATTTCCGTTAGACTCTGCGTATCCATTGCAGAAACTTTGACAAAATTACCAATCGGATGGAATTCAATGATAATTTCCCGTCCTTGAAGAAGATCCTGAGCCATATGTCTCTCTTAACTATAAAATAAAAAAAGCAGGCTAACTGCCCGCTTTCCTGTTTATTATAATTTTGCGAAAGGTTAAACACCTAACATCATAGAATGTTATTAAAATCCACCACCAAAATTAGTTTGCTGCGCCCAGAAACGCTCCAACATTTTTAAGGTTTGATTTAATTCGACCAAACGATCACTTGTGATTTCTGTACCTTCGATTTGCTCTTCATGACGATCAAACATCGTTGAAATCATGCGGCGTAACTCTATCCCCTTATCAGAGAGCCTTACGCGAATGGAACGTTTATCATGGACAGAGCGTTCCTGAACCAAATAGTCATTCTCAACCATTTTTTTCACGTTGTATGATACATTCGAGCCAAGATAGTAACCGCGAATTGTCAATTCACCGACGGTCATTTCATCTTCACCAACGTTATAAAGAATCATACATTGAACGTTGTTTATGTCCTGAATGTTCTTTTTATCCAACTCAACCTTCAACACATCCAAGAAATGACGGTGCAGGCGTTCTATGAGCTGAATGGATTCATAATAGGGTGTGACCACGTTTTATCTCCAAAATCCTATTTATATATGCGATGTGCTAACATCATATTTCTGCCGATCATAATTAAAGTTTGATCGAAGCGCAAAGCCATTTTATATATCTTTTGACTTAATGAAATGTAAAAGAACATAAGAAAAAGTGAAAAAAGCCCATGATAAACCCATCATACCCTGCAAAACGCATGCGTAGAGTGCGATCTAGCGCATGGATCAGAAACTTAGTTGAAGAGAATACACTCAGTGTAAACGACCTGATTTGGCCAGTTTTTGTTCTAGATGGGCAAAATACACGTGAAAAAATCCCATCTATGCCGAATGTTGAGCGTTATTCAATCGATATTCTTATTGAGGAAGTGAAAAAAGCAAGAGATCTGGGGGTTAATGCTATTGCGCTATTTCCAATTACGCCATCGGACAGAAAAACAGAGGATGGCAAAGAATCATATAACCCAAATAACCTCATGTGCCGTGCAATTTCTGCATTGAAAAAAGAAGTTCCCGAAATAGGGTTAATTACAGATGTCGCACTTGACCCTTATACAAGCCATGGGCACGACGGATTAATTCAAGACGGCGTTATTTTAAATGATGAAACAGTTGAGGTTTTATGTAAGCAAGCCCTAGTTCAGGCACAAGCCGGCGCAGATATAATTGCTCCATCAGATATGATGGATGGTCGTATTGGCGCAATACGCACTACTCTGGACACAAACAACCAGCAAAACACGATGATTATGTCGTATGCAGCAAAATACGCATCCGCCTTTTATGGCCCGTTTCGTGATGCCGTACAATCATCCGGATGTTTAACCGGAGATAAGAAAACATACCAAATGAACCCTGCGAATAGTGCCGAGGCCATTGCAGAGGTGGCACTAGATATTACAGAAGGCGCAGATATGGTTATGGTTAAGCCGGGAATGCCCTATCTCGACATAATAACGCATGTAAAGTCTGAATTTAACGTTCCTACTTTCGCATACCATGTTAGCGGCGAGTATGCGATGTTGCGCGCTGCATCTGACAATGGGTGGCTGGACTATAATAGCGCCATTATAGAGACTATGATTGCATTCAAACGCGCCGGAACCGATGGTATTTTAACCTATGCCGCGCGTGATGTAGCACAAATGCTCTTACGTGCATAGGTTTTCCTTATTATAAAAAAATGCTCCAATTTCTTGATTTTTAAGGAAAAAAGCAGCACAATCGTGGTATAGTCTTTATTATAAAGATTCCCGTTCGGGTCTCTGCACTCACTGCGTTATATATATTACAATAGTAAACTGGATTTTAGGGCAAGAAATGCCCCGTATACCCAAGTCAGAAAGGATTGACCCAGCTTATGAAGTTCCTCGGCCTTATTTTAGTTTTTGTCTGTACTATCGGTGGTCTGATTATGGCTGCGGGTATGGAAAAGGCGATGCACCTTTTGACGGGTATTATTCTTCCAGCGACACCAGCCGAAGTTGTTATTATCATGGGGTGTGCTGTTGCTGCTTTCCTCGTTGCCAACTCTATGGACACAGTCAAATACACGCTGAAATATTTCAGTTGTCTTGCTAAGCCTGCGGCATATAAAAAAGAGGATTATATTGAATTACTCAGTATGATGTTCACACTTTTTAAACTTGCACGCTCTAAAGGTTTCCTTGCATTAGAAGCTCATGTAGAAAACCCGCATGAAAGTGCCCTTTTCTCTCAATTCCCTAAATTTCAGGGTAATCACCATGCATTAGACTTTGTTTGTGATTATTTTAGAATTATTTCCCTTGGTAATGAAGACCCGGGGCAGATTGGCTCTCTCATGGATAAAGAAATTGAGCAGATTTCCCATCATGAGCATCATCCCGGACATGCGATGCACCATATGGCAGAAGGTATTCCGGCTCTTGGTATTGTTGCTGCGGTTTTGGGGGTTATTAAAACAATGGCTTCTATCTCCGAGCCACCCGAAGTTCTGGGTAAATTGATTGGTGGTGCTCTTGTTGGTACATTCCTTGGTGTGTGGATTTCATATGCTATGGTCGCACCTATCTCAACGGCAATGACAGAAAAAGCAGACACTGAAATTTTGTACTATAAAATCCTTAAAACAGGTATTGTCGCGTTTTTAACCGGAGCAGCACCACAAGTTGCCGTAGAATTCGCACGAAAAGCATTGCCACATGGCATACAGCCAAGCTTTGCCGAGCTTGAGGAAATATTGAATGAGCTACCACCACCACCTTAATCATTGGAAAATTTAGGAATACATGTCGCAACATAATAACATTCACATAGAGATTATTGCTCTGCCCTATGAACATCACGGGGGCGCATGGAAAGTTGCGTATGCCGATTTCGTGACTGCGATGATGGCGTTCTTTTTGCTTATGTGGCTGTTAAACGTTACGACGCAAGAGCAAAAAAATGCGATTTCCGATTACTTCAACCCCAGCCACCCCATGGTTTCCGACAGTAAAAGCGGTGCGGGGGGTGTTTTAGGTGGATTAACCCTTTCTGCTGAGGGTGCAATGGCTTCGAACAAGAACCCGCTTGTACCTATGCAAGTAACGCAGCAACGCTTGCGTGGATCAAAAGCCAAATCTACTGTTGCAAAAAAACGCGAAGCGGCGGAAAAGAAACGTTTTGAAAAAGCCGCAGAAAAAATCAAGCAAGCGATACAAAAGCATCCAAAGCTGCAAAAGCTTGGAGATAACATCCTCATTGATATCACCCCTGAAGGTTTACGTATTCAGATTGTTGATAAAGAAGATGAGTCCATGTTTCCATCTGGCAGTGATAAAATGTATGGCAAGACATCAGAACTTCTTTCGCAAATTACAGAAATTGTGTTTGATATGCCGAATGAAATTTCAGTACGCGGGCATACAGATGCCTCTCGTTATTCCAAGGGTGCGCAATATACCAATTGGGAGTTATCTGCGGATCGCGCCAATGCCTCTCGTCGTGTTATGCTAGAAGCGGGTATTCCGCCAGAACGTTTAAATAATGTTATGGGTAAAGCGGCGACAGATCCACTTATCCAAGATAATCCATTAGATCCACGAAACCGTCGTATTACACTCATTCTATTAAAAGAAGAATTAACAAACCCGCTTCCCCCTGAAGAAGGTGAAGAAGAGTTTATTGAAGAGGACGATGGTGAAGAATTACAGGAATTAGAAGCCATCCCCGTTAACCCATATCGTAGAACACCTGGTGCAGTTGAGTTCCCTTAAAATTATTTTCAAAGATTTTAAGTCGACTAATGACAGCTTAAAATAGTAAAGATAATACAAACAACTAATCAGGGAAAAGCAATCTATGCCAGAGATCATTCTTTACTTAACAGACAATGACGCCAATACCATTAGAGAATGGCTTAATCAAAATGAAGATGTCACATGGTTTGTTAATACAAAGGTAGAACCAATACCTAAGAACCCAAAAGACCTTGAAGTTTATCCGTTTACCTATGGGTCTGACAGATCTATTTATTCGTGGAAAACGCAGAATGTAATTCCTTCGACCCTTTGTCGGGATATGTATCTTTATCATAATAAAACAAATATTGAAATCAGCTGCCTTTTACAGGAGACAGAGGAAAGTGTTGAAAAAGATATTAAACAATTACCCGATGGTTGGAAGGTTGATAGCTTTAATATGGACGCCCCTATTCCATCGACCAAAGAAAATACATCTGTTTTTTGTTTCACTGCCTTGCCTGAGGGGCGGGAGCATAAAGGCTCTATTGGGCGATCCGGGTTTACATGGATTGGCAATAAATATTCACCTATCGGCCATGCTGCCCCTGAAGTTTGTAACGAATGGTGGAAAGAGCTAAAAAAATTCATACGTAAGAATTCAACAGCCATACAATGGTTGGAAAATGACCCTAAAAGTAAAATAAAAGCGTATGCATTCCCCGAAGCCTATGAAAAAATTCAAAGTGGATGCCCACGCGATCTTAACCCACCCCTGTAAACATCGCCTTGTCTTTAGAATTTATAATCAAAGCGGTTGCTTTTAGGGAAACCATTTGGCGGTAGACGCCCGGCACTTGCGCGTTTACCAATCCATGGCGTTATATCTTCTACGCTCGTTGTGCCTGAGCCATATTTATAGGACAGGCCAGCTTCCAAATTAAAGGTTTTGGCATCAGACAGCTCACCATCCTTAAATTTCTGCAAAATAACGCCCTTACCTTTGGTCATTTCCGGTAACTCATCCAATGGGAACGCAAGCATTTTGCGGTTTTGTCCAATTATTGCAACATGATCATCCGCATTATCTACATAACGGCAAATAACAGCCTCAACTTTACCAGAAACATTAAGAACCTGCTTACCTGTTTTTGTTTGGGCGAGCACATCATCAGACTTCACAATGAACCCACGCCCATCTGTTGAAGCCACGAGTATTTTACTTTTCGGTTGATGTGTCATCATCATTGCAACATTTGCATCATTAGGGATATCCACCATAATGCGTAATGGCTCACCAAATCCACGGCCTGAGGGGAGTTTATCACAACCAAGTGTGTAGAAACGTCCGTTTGATGCAAAAACGACCAGCTTATCTGTGGTTTGCACCTCTAATACGAACTGACCGCGATCACCTTCTTTATATTTAATATCCGATGCTTTATGCCCATGACCTTTTAGGGCCTTAATCCACCCTTGTGATGAACAAATAATTGTTACAGGTTCTTTTTCAATCATGATTGCATCAAGATCAATGGCAATTGGCGCAGGGGCGCTTCCGATTTTAGTACGACGTGCCCCAAGTTCAGTATCAAGGCCAAACATTTCTTTCAAAGCGGCTATTTGCTTTTTAATTTTTGTCCATTGGCGTGCTTCTGAGCCGATTAGCTTTTCAAGCATATCACGCTCTTTAGACAGCTCATCATGCTCACCACGGATTTCCATTTCTTCCAACTTATGCAAACGACGCAAACGAAGGTTTAAAATCGCCTCTACTTGAACCTCTGTCAGGTTGAATGTCTTCATCAGGCACTCTTTTGGCTTTTCTTCAAAACGGATGATGCGGATAACTTCATCAACATTTAGGAATACAACAAGGTAACCTTCTAAAACCTGTAAGCGGTGTAGAACCTTTTCCAAACGGAAGCGTGAACGACGTACCAAGACGTCTTGTTGATGGTTAAGCCAGTTTTGCAACGCTTCTTTTAGGTTCATAACACGCGGGACAAGGCCATTTTCAAGAACATTAAGGTTCATATTGAAACGTGTTTCCAGATCACACACGCGGAATAAGGCCTCCATAAGAATTGCCGGATCAACATTACGGTTTTTTGGCACAAGAACCATACGCACATCTTCGGCAGATTCATCGCGAACATCATCTAGTAGTGGCACTTTTTTTGTATTGATAAGGTCTGCAATTTTCTCAATTAATTTAGATTTTTGCACCTGATATGGGATTTCAGTAATGACGATCTGATACATTCCCTGCTTCAGCTCTTCTTTTTCCCATTTCGCACGCACACGGAACGCGCCCTTACCTGTTTCATATGCCTTTACAATGTCTTCTTTTTTCTCAACAAGTGTTCCACCGGTTGGCATATCCGGCCCTTGTACGATATCGACAAGCTCTGCGACGCTTGGATCTTTATCAAGCATCAATTCCATTGCGCCGCAAAGTTCATACATATTATGTGGTGGGATGTTTGTCGCCATACCAACTGCGATACCGCTGGAGCCATTTGCAAGAAGGTTAGGGAAACCACCAGGTAGAACAACCGGCTCACTTTCCGAACCATCATAGTTTGAACGGAAATCTACGGCATCTTCTTCGATACCATCAAGAAGTAAAAGTGCTACATCTGTTAATTTAGCCTCTGTATAACGCATAGCGGCCGCGTTATCGCCATCAATATTACCAAAGTTTCCTTGCCCGTTTACGAGAGGGTATCGTTGTGCAAAGTCCTGTGCCAGACGAACCATTGCATCATATACGGCAGTGTCACCATGCGGGTGATATTTACCAATGACATCACCGACAACACGCGCGGACTTTTTGGGGGACTGGTTCGGGTTTAGTTTCAATTGATACATCGCGAACATCAAACGACGGTGCACGGGCTTCATTCCATCACGGACATCAGGCAGTGAACGGCTCATAATCGTTGAAAGCGCATAAGATAAATATCGCTCTGACAGGATTTCACCCATTGGCTGATCAATAACATCTGTTACTTCTGCATTATCCTGAGACATAGAGTTCTTTACCCAATTCGTTTGTGTTTCTTATATTGTCATCCTCAAGCCCGCGATCAGAGCCAAGTAGACTTGCATCAAATTTGTTGTCCTTTGTTTTGGCAAAATGCTCAGCAAAACGCAAGTCCAACCTTATTTTCCCTTCAGGCAATCCACGACTATGATGTGTGAAGACCCAATGTTCAAAGAAAAACCGTGTCATTTGAAGGCCTGTAATAATGTCTTGTGCATCATCAGGGCCGCCATTTGGTTTTAAAAACCCCGGTAAAGGGAGCAGTTTATCTTTATAGGGTTCTCCTGCCATGTAGCTGACTGCGCGTCCGGTTTTCGGACTTACATAGGCCAGAGTATTTTTATCTCCTCCACCTGCACATTGTGACAAATCTAAAGAAAACCCGAGCTCCTTTAATAGGGCAATTTCCCACATAACATAGCCTGCTGCCCAAATATCGCTCTCCAGAATATCCAATAGGACCAATAGACCGTTATAGACGCCTATATGTCCTTCCTTCTCAGGTAAAGCCTGATCGCATAAGCTACACGCCGATTGTAGTGCGGCCAATTTTAACGGGTCATGCATGATACGTGCGGCCGTACAACGCGATGCCTCTAGTGAAAAGGACCCAAGGCTATCGGCGTTTCTAGCTTGCCAATTCGCATCAACGATATTGCCCTGCTCTAACGTGCCTCTATTTTTAGAAGACGATGCACCACGCATATAGCCTGCGCACCGCCCATTACGTTCGGTAAGCACACTGACGATTGCCCCGCTCTCACCGTGCGGGCGCACAGATAAAATTATTGCCTGATCTTGCCATCTTTCCATAGGTCTCTATTATCACAATGAATGATAAATGATTCCAGTGGAAAGACGCATTCTTATGGTGACTATCCCCAAGTCAGAAATTTTTAAGCTGGTTCAAGCTGCTTTTTATAAGGTTGGCTTGCATGATGATGCTGTAATTCAAGTAATTTACGACCATTTGATGCAAAATGAAATGTCGGGCAAACGCTCACACGGGTTATTACGGGTCAAATGGAGTGTAGATTATATATGTAAGCACGGCCTTCCTGCTGCAAAGCCGTCTACAGTTCTTGATATTGGTGGCTTAGCCATTATAGACGGACAGAATAATCTAGGGCTTGTTGCTGCTAAATACGCGGCAGACCTCGCAGTTACAAAGGCAAAAGAGAACGGTATTGCCTTTGTCGGAGCACGTAATCATTTTGGTACGACAGGCACAATGAATTATTATAACCGTTTTTTTGTTGAAAATGGTTTGATTGGTATTGCGGGTTGTAACTCACTTGCGATGGTTTGCCATCCAAATGGCTTTGATCCGGTTGTGGGAACGAACCCCATATCATTCGGTATTCCATCGTGTAAAACGCCATGTGTGGTTGATGTGACAACCGCGCAATGGGCGTATGGTAAATTGCTTGAGATTTATAAATCAGGAGATGAATTACCTGTGGATGCTATTGTGGATAAAGATGGGAAACCCTCTCAAAATATTCGTGATGCTATGGATGGCGCCATGTTACCTATGAATGGGTATAAGGGATTTTCTATTGGACTGGCGATTGAAATACTAAGCGGCGCATTAATCGGTGCAAAATCGGGTCGTGATGCAGTAGAGGGAAGTGACGGAATCTTCTTTATTACCATTAATCCAGATATGCTTGTCGGTCAGGAACAATTTGAAACACATGTTGAATCCTTATTACAGGAAATAAAATCCTCACGCCATGATGCCCATATTGAAGATATTTTAATTCCGGGTGAGCGCTCTGAAAAAATTTACAAAAACAATATAGAACAAGATGATATAGAGATTATAGATGATGTCTATAACGACTTAAAGGAACTATCACAATGACAAAGAAGGTAGGAATAGCCGGTATCGGCGCAATAGGTAGTGCCGTGGCAAAGGCACTTAATGCCGGGATTGACGGCTTTGAATTAGCTTATATTTCCGACCCTGCATCTACAAATGACTTTGGTGCACAACGAACCGATTTTGAAACGCTTGTGACCCAATCTGATTTGGTCATAGAATGTTTACCTGCACACATAGTTCCGCAATTGGCAAGTGCTGCCTTTACAACCAATACCGATATTATATTTATCAGTAGTGCAGCTCTCTTACTTTATCCACAGATTGTGGAAAAACATAAAATATCTACAAGTAAAGCATATGTCCCTTCGGGTGCGTTATGTGGTCTTGATGGTGTCAAAGCAATGCGTGAGATGGGTATTGAGAGCGCAAAAATAGCATCCACTAAACTACCGAAGGGCTTTAGCGGTGCACCTTTTATTTTAGAAAATGATATTGATGTGGGCGCGATTACCGAGAAAACACTGTTATTTGAAGGAAATGCATTGGATGCGGCGAGAGGCTTTCCTGCCAATATAAACGTTGCCGCGTCTCTTAGTCTGGCAGGGATCGGAGCAGAAAAAACACGTGTTGAGATTTGGGCAGACCCTCATGCACAGGGAAATGCACACGAAATAACAGTAAAAAGCGCATATTCCACGCTTGTATCTAAAATTGAGAATATGCCTGATCCACAGAATCCGAAAAGCTCTGTCTTAGCAGCGCAGAGCATTGTAACAACTTTACGCGATATGAATAACGCTCTAATCATTTCTTAAAGGAGGACAAAGAATGCCTTTACCACAAAAATCTTTTTATATGATACGCCACGGACAAACAGAGGCTAATGTTGCACAAGTCATGGCAGGAAGTACAGATAGCCCGTTAACACAAACGGGGCGAGACCAAGCGCGTAGTGTACAAAATATAGTAAAGGCTTTATCGATTAAACCGACCGCAATTGTGCATAGTAACCTTTCAAGAGCACGCGATACTGCCGGCATTATCAATGAGGTTCTTAATATTCCAATGCACGAGGATGCCGATCTGGCAGAAATTCATTCCGGTGATTGGGAAGGAAAGCCGTGGGTTGAATGTGAAGACCTGCTTGATGGATGGCCAACGCCACCGGGTGGAGAAACATTTGATGAATTTTGTGCACGGTTAAAGCGTGGAAAGCATCATCATCTTAACCTGCATGATGGCCCCATATTAATTGTAAGCCATGGCGGTGTTTTCCGCGGAATGGGTGGTATTTATGGGCTAAACACGCCTGGTGTGTTTGAGAATTGTCACTTGCATGAATTTCATCCTGATGCCTCCAATACACATTTTCCATGGAAAGTGTGGTCATACCGTTATAGTACCGCATTAGAACGCACAAAAACGGATGTATTTCATGAGAGCAAACGCCATTACGAAGCGCCTAAAATTGCCTGATAAACATCAAATGCCTGACGGGTTTGCATCACATCATGCACACGGAAGATTTCAATATCATTCATAAGCCCGTATAGCGCGGCAGAGATTGAGCCCGCAATGCGGTTATCTGCGGGTGTTTTGCCACTAATATCCTGAATAAAACTTTTACGTGAAGCACCGAGTAATACAGGACACCCGAATGATTTGAATTTATGTATATTTTTAAGGATGGATAAATTGTGATCCAATGTTTTACCAAACCCGATCCCCGGATCAAAGATAACGTTATGTATATCAATGCCGTGTTTTTGACAAAACTCTAACCGCTCTTCAAAAAAAGCCATGATTTCGTCAATGACATTATCGTATCGTGGGGCATTTTGCATGGTTTGCGGCGTACCTTGCATATGCATAATACACACAGGAAGACCGCTTTGTGCGACAATATCGGACATATCTACGTCATGTGTCAGCCCACTAACATCATTTATAATATTTGCGCCGACCTTAATTGCCGCCTTTACAGTTTTTGCATTTCGAGTATCTATTGAGATGTATTTAACCTTAGAGCTTAGCCCCTCTATAACAGGAATAACGCGAGCTATTTCTTCCTCAACAGTAACAGTTTCAGCATTCGGACGTGTTGATTCTCCACCAATATCCAGAATATGTGCGCCCTGCTCTATTAGGCATACTCCATGGTCTATGGCATTTTGTGCCCCCATGTAAAGCCCACCATCAGAGAAGCTATCGGGGGTTACATTGACAATCCCCATTATAAGCGGATGACCTTTTTTACAATCGTGCATAAAATCAGGCATATTTCTTTGCACCTACTATATTCAACTTAGGTGCACTTCCCTTCACACATTGTATTTGTTGGCCACCAGGCATTTCAGAAAGCAATGTGATTAGGTCTTTACCTAAAGTCGGATGCACCCAATTTGGAGAGACTTCCTGTAATGGTAAAAGCACAAATGCACGTTCATGCATACGTTCATGGGGAATTTTCAGGCCTTCTACCAATATAGTTTGTGTGTGATAACTAATTATATCAAGATCGAGAACCCGTGGTGCGTTACGTTTGGAACGTATACGCCCTGCTTTTTCCTCTATCATGTTCAGGGTTACGAGCAGCTCTTGTGGTGAGAGCGATGTTTCCACCCCGCACACCGCATTACAGTACCAAGGCTGATCCGACACAGGGACAGGCGCAGATTTCCAGATATTTGAGAATGCAACGACCTCAACATCATGTTCTGCGAGTAAGTTAACGCATTCACGCAATGCTTGTTCAGGACTGCCATATTTGCTGTCTAAGTTTGCACCAAGGCCTATAAATATCAATGTGGCATCCCTTCCCTAATAAAAAAGAGCCAATTACAGGCTCTATTTCGTATTTCCTAGTGATAGAATATCTTAATCAGGATGTCCAGCTTCGAACTTCGCCAGTATCGATATGAACAAAGCTACTTCGTGGGTAATACCCAACGCCACCTGCGCTCAATGATTTTGCAGCATTGCGTAGCTTACGCGTGCTATATCCGCGTGCCTGAATATCCAATGCCTGACCATACATATGGAATGAGTTTGATGCCACGCCGTTTTTCTTACGCGACAGCATTGCATTTGTTTTTGGGCTACGATAACCGGATAGAATATTAAACGGCTCATCATAATCCACTTTACGCTGAATAACTGATAAAATATCAACAACATGTGGATCCATTGGAAAGACTTCCCGTGTACGGAAGTCACGTAATACATAATTCAAACGCTCAAACGCTTCGGGAAGGTATTTATCGCCAACGCGATACACACCAGAGTAGCTTTCGCCTGTGTGCGCATGTCTTATTGAGATTTTCCATGCAGAAGAGTTATTTGCAGCAAGAACATTACGCGCTCCGACAAATGGAACCATCGCGCCGATTACACCGGCAAACCCTAATTTCAAGACATCGCGTCTTTGTACACTCAATTGTTCATCGCTTGCGCTGGTAGAAAAAAACCTATGCGTCATGCAAACCTCAATGGTTATTTAAGCAGAATATTAATCTACACACATACCAATCCATGCGTAGATGGACAACATTCCTATATGATTTTATAAAACGAGTAAAGAAAGAATTTATGGGAAATTTCTTTTCCCTATTCCGGAAAGATATACAAATTTAATCCACAATCTGTACAACCTTACTATTATTATCGCGAATAAACGGGATTCCGTCAAGTTTTTCTATGAGTTGCAAGAGTTCTCTATCCTTATCATAAACATCATATCCATAGACAATTTGCCCCTTATCCCCAATCCATGTTGTGTAGTATAAAAGATAAACAGGCATTCTTTCTGATGTGTATATGTCAGATGTTTTAGGTTTATCCAACATTTTCTTTAAAGACTTCTCATTCCAACTGTTTTTTGCTTTCATAACAAACTCAGCCACTTTTTCAGGGTCTTTTAAACGCACACAGCCGGATGATTTCGCACGATCGGCACGCCAGAACAGGGATTTGTCGTTTGTATCATGCAGATAAATATTATGACTATTTGGCATAAGAACACGTATACGTCCCAGCGGGTTATGTGCCCCCGGAATTTGCACCATACGTAACCCTTTCATCTCAGATTCCGTAATATTTGCCCAATCAACAACAGAAGGGTCAAGGGTTGGGGCATCTTTACCGTACCCATCATAAAGCTCCATTCCTTTATCAGCTAAATATCCGGGGTTTTCTATTAGCTGAGGAACAATATCTTCTTTTTTAATTGTCGGGGGGACTGTCCATGTTGGGTTAAAGCGCACACCATGTATTGTTGTTACAAAGGATAGTGTCTCACGCTTTTTACGGCCAATAACAACGGGCATCTCAAAGGCGACTTGCCCTTCTTCAATTGCCCAAAGTGTTGCAGATGGTATGTTCACAACGATAAAGCGGTTCGGCTTTTCATCTGCTACCCAGCGTAAGCGCTCCATATTCACGATAAGTTTATTAATTTTATCACGGCGCGTCTGGTTCAACGCCAGTAATGTGCGCGTTCCGATCAAACCATCAGGCTTCAAACCATTTTCTTCCTGAAACACTTTAACGGCATGCACCAACTCAGGATCATATGTGTAGTAATTTTCTTCCTCAACGTCAGTAATACCTAAGCGCGTGCGCAGTTTGGGGATATCGTTATACCCTCTGCCCGGAACGGCGAGCTTTGCAAAGTGGATATGATCATATGCCACCGGAGTGTCTTGCGCCTCCTCTATCAAATCGGTCAGCTCATTCTTCAATCGCTGATACGTATTGGCTTGTGGTTCCATCATTAATAAGAACTGCGCAATATCACCTTTATGACCATCAAGATATAACAAAGCATCTTCTACTGTGATTGATTGTTTCCAATGTTTTGGGGTTAAGCCCACATCATATGCATTCACACGCATACCACTTATATCCCTAGCATAAAGGATATATGCATCTGTTAGCATAAGTTCAACTTCGCTGATCTCATCTGAATTGCGGCCAATGTAACGCAAAGTTTCTTTGATTTCATTCACATGATAGCGATCAGGGTTCAACCCGTTCATCCACGATTGCTCTAACACACCAAGCAGAGCTTTCCCCGTTTTGTTCAAGCGACGAGACTTAACCCAGAGAGGCTTGCCCTCTTTCGCAAGATAATATTGATCAATCGCGTCCTGATGAATAATCGAGGCAGAATGGGCGGGCATTATGCATAGAATAACCATGCACATAGACGATAATAACATCTGTGTGTAAATGCGTTGCATTGACCTAAACATATTCCCTCTTGAAATCGGTATGATTGTCGCACTATCCGATAATGTAATGCGGCAATCACAAGTTACTATAAAGCTCTTAACAAACCTATAAATCGACGAATGTATGTGTCTCTTCTTTTGCGCCCGGATGCGTTACCGCACCATCACGTGCAGGACCAACTAATTGCGCATATTTATACAAGGCACCGGAGTTGTAATTTGTTTTACGAGGCTTCCATGCTTTACGGCGTTCTTCCAGCTCTTCATCAGAGAGCTTTACATCAATTGACCCTGTTTCTGCATCGATACGAATAATATCACCATCTTTAATCAATGCTATTGGCCCACCGACGGCAGCTTCCGGCCCGACATGGCCGATACAAAATCCGCGCGTCCCACCAGAAAAACGTCCATCCGTGATAAGGGCAACTTTACCACCTGTTCCTTGACCATATAGTGCAGCCGTTGTAGAAAGCATTTCACGCATTCCCGGGCCACCTTTTGCGCCTTCATAACGGATGACAAGAACATCCCCTTCTTCATATTCACGATTTTGAACAGCGTCGAAACAATCATACTCGCCATCAAAAATGCGTGCAGGCCCTTCAAATACCAGATCTTCTAGTCCTGCAATTTTAACAATTGCGCCTTCAGGTGCCAGATTTCCCTTCAAGCCGACAACGCCACCTGTCGGGTGAATTGGTTTTTTCACCGGATAGACCACATCTTGATCCTCGGGTAATTTTATACCCTCTAAATTCTCCGCAATTGTTTTACCTGTTACGGTAATACAATCACCATGGATATGCCCGTTATCCAATAGCTCTTTCAAGACAACACCAACACCACCAACATCATACAGATCTTTTGCAACGTATTTACCACCTGGACGTAAATTGGCGATCAAGGGCGTGCGTTTAAAGATCTCTGCAACATCGAATAGGTTAAAATCAATACCCGCTTCATGTGCCATTGCAGGTAAATGAAGCCCAGCGTTTGTTGAACCGCCGGTTGCCGCGACAATAGCAGCGGCATTTTCTAAAGATTTACGTGTGACGATATCACGCGGGCGAGGGCCACCTGAGCGTATAAGGTTCGCCACAGCTTCACCAGATGCAGCGGCATATTCATCACGGCTTTCATATGGTGCAGGTGCACCCGCCGAATTTGGTAAAGCAAGACCAATAGCCTCACTCACGCAAGCCATAGTATTAGCAGTAAATTGACCACCACATGCGCCTGCGGATGGACATGCCACACATTCCAACTCATGTAATTCTTCGTCACTCATTTGACCTGTTGCGTGTTTACCAACAGCTTCGAACACGTTTACGACATCAACATCTTTGCCTTTAAACTTACCCGGGAGAATTGTCCCCCCATACATGAAGACACTTGGAACATTCAAACGGATCATCACCATCATCATACCCGGCAATGACTTATCACAACCAGCCAAACCAACAAGAGCATCATAACAATGACCACGCATTGTTAGCTCAACTGAATCTGCGATAACTTCACGCGATACAAGAGAAGAGCGCATACCCTCATGCCCCATTGCTATACCATCTGTTACCGTAATTGTCGTAAACTCACGCGGCGTTGCTCCACCGGCTTTAACGCCTTTTTTTACGGCTTGTGCCTGACGGGATAGTGCAATGTTACAAGGCGCAGCTTCATTCCAGCATGTTGCGACACCTACCAATGGCTGATGAATTTCTTCTTCTGTCATTCCCATCGCATAATAATACGAACGGTGTGGCGCGCTTTCAGGGCCTTCGGTTACGTAACGACTAACGAGTTTATCTTTATCCCAGCCATTTGGGTGCGTTTTTTTAGAATCAGAAGACATGGTATCACCTATTCGTATAATTCAGATTTGACTTTATTCAGCTTTCTCTGCCTATAAACGATGCAGATAGCTTTGAAATTTAAGAAGCGACCCTAGCAAATTCTGCGCAGGTTCGCCTTGACAAAAAGCAATTTCATATCATTAAGCTGTGCACAGATACCACACTAAAAAAGCAGGTATTTCAACCCGCTTTTTATATATTTATAATTTATTTTATTTCGTCCGGCTTTGAAGGGCTAAAATCAGACTTTTCCCTTACCTTTGGCCTGCCCCTGACGGGCTTCGGTATTTTCTTGCTCTTCTTTATCTGCGCGAATTTGCTCTTCGGCTTCTTCATTACCTTCTTCTGCCAAGACCATCTCATTGTAATAACGACGGAAAGCATCAGCATTTGCGATAAAAGGAACACGAATAACACGTTGCCCTGTACCCATGACAACAACACTGGCATAACCAAACAGGTGTCCTGTTAACATACGTTCCAGATCAATACTCTCAACCTTGCTCAAACGGATATCAACGACATCCATTTGAAGGAGCCCATAACGCGCTAAAATACGTTTATTGGTAACGGCAAGCAGTAAATAATGTTGCGTCAGGATCGCAACACACAACATAACCGCACCGAAAATACCAAACATAATACCCAAAACAGGGGCAAGAAAGATTCCTACGACAAGCCCTAACACTAGAACAGCAACCGACTTCCAATAGATTGCTCCGTGCAATCGAGCGCGAAGGATAATCTCTTCACCACTCACAAGCATTCTTGCCAGTTCTTGATCCTGAAATGATTGCGGCTGCCTTCCCGGAGAAGGCTTTACTCTTTGTTTCTGTTTACGCTCGGCTGTCATCGCACCTTGGCCTCTTCAATTGCTCGTCTAAAGGAAATAGGGTCTTCGATTGGAGGTAATAAAACCTCACCAACCCCCATACCGCGGATCATAATCCGTCCGTAATTAAAAATACGTCCCGTGATTGATTGGAGTACGTTAACCCCTTCAATACGATCAATACTTATTTCCCCAACATGACGGGCAACGAGGCCTCTTTTATAAACTAAACGACTATTTGTGATTGCGATCTCAGTTGTGGCTTTCACGACCATCATTTGCGCAAACTTTACCAAACCCAGAATAAACATTAAGAATGAAAATCCGCGAATTCCCGGATGAATTATTTTAATTGAGTCCAAAAAGCCAACATCTGACGGCATTTTTCCGAATACATGGTAGCCATTATATGCAAATACCATAATCAAAATAGCCATCACCAATCCCCAGAATATGGACAAAAACGAGTTGACCGTATACATCCAGTGAAATTTACCAATATGAATAAGTTCTTCACCAGGGCCGAGGGATTGTTGTACATAGAGCATTTAGCAGTCTTTACTTATAATAATTAATCATACGACATACTGCCGTTCGGAATATACTACAGGCCTACTGCATATGCTGCAAGCTTGAAACATATAGTATCCCCTTAGTTTTACACAGTTTTTATAAAAACAACTTGTTTAATTGCTTAATCGCCCAAAGATATTCCTAACGCACGCGCCGTGTGAACCAATGTTCCATCCACATCGACAATATGACATTCACGTATTGCGTCTTCTATCGAAACATCAACCACACTCCCATTTTGCCACGCAACCATACGCCCAAAAGTGCCCTCAGCCAACAGTTCAACAGCCTTGACGCCCAAGGCAGATGCCAAAACACGATCATTATATGTGGGCCCTGCACCACGTTGAACATGCCCCAAAACAGTGACACGCGTTTCTGATCCTGTTGCTTCGGCTATTTTTACACCAAGAAAATCTGCAATACCGCCATAGCGCGTTTCACCACCATGATAGACCACCTCATGTTTTTTACCATCCGGCGTACGCACTGCCTCTGACACAACAACAAGAGCGAAATTACGTCCTGCCTCTTTTACTTGCTTAATTTTAGCTGCGACCGCTTCTATAGAATATGGGATTTCAGGAATAAGAATAACATCCGCACCACCTGCAATCCCCGCAGTTAATGCAATATGCCCCGCGTCACGCCCCATAACCTCAAGCAACATAACGCGATCATGGCTTGCCGCTGTTGGTTGCAAGCGGTCAAGCGCTTCTGTCGCGACAGATACAGCCGTATCATAACCAACGGCGAAATCAGTCATATTCACATCATTATCAATCGTTTTCGGGACACCAACAAAATTCAATCCCCCCTTTTTTACAAGACGATTCAAAATATCAAAACTACCGTCACCACCAATTCCTATGATAGATTCAACATCCAATGCCTTTAATCCGGCGATTAACTCATCCGAACGATCCAAAACCGTGCCATCATCCATTTCATATGCAAACGGATTACGAGAATTGGTTGTCCCCAGAATAGTTCCCCCCATACGCAATACGTTTCCATCAAACCTCTCTGGACTCAATATTTCATAACGTGGCGGATCATCCAGTAAACCTGCCGTTCCATTTTCAATTCCCAAAACTTCCCAACCTAAAGCATTCGCACGTAATACTGCCGCCCTCATAACTGCATTTAGACCGGCACAATCACCACCACTTGTAAAAATTGCTATTCTTTTTGCCATTTAAGTAAAAATCCTGATGTTAGGTTTGAATGCGACAGTAATAGAATCACTGCTCTATAAACAGGATACAACAAGGGGTTTTCTTTGGAAATCCTACATATTTCATTGTTTGTTTTATACCGCGAAGCACAATTTGGTTACAAAACTGTATTTTTATGTTACTAAACAATGGATTATGTGATATACTTTATATCCATTTATAACTTAATTCGTTGATTTACCGTAAGAAAAACATGCAAGAAGACCAGGAAGAACTACGATTAAAGCTTGCTGAATATATGAGTGAGCACAGAGCTCTCGACGAATTGATCGAGAGTGCCATTAACAGTGATACGCCTGTTAACCTGCTTCGCCTTCAGCAAATGAAGAAGAAGAAGCTTTGGCTAAAAGACATGATTAAAAAGATCGAAAGTGATCTTATCGACGACATTATTGCATGATATAGCTTTCTGTCCTTGCTTTAAAACCCGCTTTTTCTTATAACCCCCTTATGACACATTCAGATGAAAACCCGTTAGTCGGGATTATCATGGGATCCCAATCCGATTGGGACACTATGAAGGAAGCGCATACTATTTTACATGGCCTTGGCATTGCGCATGAGTGCAAGATTGTCTCGGCGCATCGTACACCAGAGCGCATGTTCGAATATGCAAAATCAGCAGAAGATAACGGTATTAAAGTGATCATTGCCGGTGCTGGTGGTGCAGCGCACCTTCCGGGTATGGTTGCAAGCTTAACCCCTCTTCCTGTCCTAGGCGTTCCTGTAGAGAGTAAGGCACTAAAAGGCATGGACAGCCTGCTATCCATTGCACAGATGCCTGGTGGTGTACCTGTTGGAACACTTGCGATTGGTAAAGCCGGAGCAAAGAACGCGGCGTTATTGGCGGCATCTATTCTTGGCACGCAGGATGCAGCGACGTTGGCACGGTTAAAAGATTACCGTAAACAACAAACAAACAGCGTTGCGGATATTCCGAAAGATTAGACAAAGGCATGAGCGGTAGTTAAGGCATAAGACATATGAAAGATACGACACAATCTGTTGTTCTGGGTATTTTGGGCGGAGGTCAACTCGGCCGTATGAGCGCAATGGCGGCGGCGCGCCTTGGTATTTCTGTTATTATCTACTGCCCTGAAGAGAATAGCCCTGCTTCACAAGTTGCTCTACATACAATTACCGCAGCGTACGATGATAAGAGTGCGTTACAGATATTTTCTGATAAATGTGATTTTATTTCGTATGAATTTGAGAATATTCCGGTTGAAACAATTGATTACCTCGAACAATTAAAGCCCGACACTCTATACCCAAAACGTGGCTTACTTGATGTGTCTCAAGATCGTATTAAGGAGAAAAAATTCCTTAACGATAATGATATTGAAACAACACGCTGGGCTGAGATATCTTCTCTTGATGACATTATAAGAATTACACAAGATTGGAATTGTGATGGCTTTATCCTTAAAACTGCACGTTTCGGATATGATGGAAAAGGACAAATTAAGTGCGATACTAAGAGTTTAGAAAATAATTCTGCCCTTTCATCATTCCTAAATGATACAAAAGGTCAGGCTCTCATCATGGAAGACCTCGTTGATTTTGAATGTGAAGTGTCCGTTGTTATTGCACGAGATAAGCACGAAAAAACAATGAGTTATGGCCCAATGCTTAACGAGCATAAAAACCACATACTGCATACAACGACTGTACCATGTGGAATTTCCAAGGAGCTTGAAGAACAAACTCTAAATATAGCACAAAGCGTTTCGAATTGTGTGGCGTTGCGTGGCGTTCTTACCGTTGAGTATTTCATCTGTACTGACGGACGCGTTCTTGTAAATGAGATTGCCCCACGCACACATAATTCCGGTCATTGGAGTATTGATGCCTGTAGTGTATCACAATTTGAAAACCACATTAGAACAGTATGCGCCCTTCCCGTCGGTTCATCGGACAATCATAGTAATGCCGTTATGTTGAACCTTATTGGTGATGATATTCGCTTGATTCAGGAGCACTATGATACGGTCAGCGCATGTGTCCATGACTATGGCAAGAATGAAGTGCGTGAAGGCCGTAAAATGGGGCATATCACCTTTTTAAAACCCAATATTACAGAATAGTTACTAGTTATAACACTCGGCAAAACAGGAGCATTAAAATGAGTGAAGCAGCACAAAAAGTTGGAGAACAAAACACCCGAATGGAATCTGATTCTATTGGTGCAATTGAGGTTCCTGCAGATCGTTATTGGGGTGCACAGACGCAACGCTCCCTTCAAAATTTTAAAATTGGTGGTGAAAAGATACCAGCTCCTCTTGTCCGCGCATTAGGTATTCAGAAAAAAGCATCCGCCCTATCAAATGTTGATCTTGGCGTCATGGATAGCAAAATTGGTGAAGCTATCGTAAAGGCCGCAGATGAAGTGATCGACGGGACACTTATTGAAGAGTTTCCACTTGTTGTTTGGCAAACCGGATCAGGTACGCAAAGTAACATGAACTCAAATGAAGTTATTTCAAACCGTGCTATTGAAATGCTTGGTGGGGAGCGTGGTAGTAAAACTCCAGTTCATCCAAATGATCATGTGAATATGGGACAATCATCCAACGATACATTCCCAAGTGCGATGCATATTGCCGCAGCCGAGCAAATACACCATGAGCTAATCCCATCTTTACAAAAACTACATTCCGCTTTGGATCAAAAAGCCAATAAATTTGCAGATATTGTAAAAATCGGAAGAACGCATTTACAAGATGCTACACCATTAACATTAGGGCAGGAATTTTCCGGTTACGCAAAACAAATTGAGTATGGCATTGAGCGTGTGAAAGCAACTCTTCCACGTGTTATGCAGCTTGCACAAGGTGGAACAGCCGTTGGAACAGGTATTAACTCCAAAGCAGGTTTTGCAGAAAAGTTTGCCAATCATGTCGCAAAAATTACTGATCTTGACTTCGTTACCGCAGAAAATAAGTTTGAGTCTCTTGCAGCACATGATGCAATGGTTGAGCTATCTGGTGCATTAAATGTTATTGCAACATCACTCATGAAAATTGCAAATGACCTTCGTTTACTTGGATCCGGTCCGCGTTGTGGTATTGGTGAAATTTCCTTGCCTGCGAATGAGCCAGGTTCATCCATCATGCCGGGTAAAGTTAACCCAACACAGTGCGAAGCCTTAACTATGGTTTGTGCGCAAATTATGGGTAACCATGTTGCGGTAACTGTTGCAGGGTCAAATGGTCACTTTGAGCTTAATGTCTTTAAACCCGTTATGATTTACAATGTTTTACAATCTATTCGTTTGATTGCGGATGGTTGTAACAGCTTCACAGATAATTGTGTTGTTGGTATTGAGGCAAATGAAGCACGCATTGAGAAGCTTCTCAATCAGAGCTTAATGCTTGTGACTGCCCTTAACCCTCATATTGGCTATGATAATGCGGCTAAAATTGCGAAAAAAGCACATGAGGATGGCTCAACATTAAAAGAGGCAGGCATGGAGCTTGGCCTTTTAACGGAAGAACAGTTCAAAGACTGGATTAAACCGCTTGATATGATTAAGCCGCGCGATTAATAGCGCGGAATTAGAAAATTTATTAAGGATATAACATGCCCCGTGAAAGTCAGCTCAAAAAACGATCTGTACGTATTGCGGGACATGAAACCAGCATCACACTCGAAGATGAATTTTGGGATGTTTTGCGCAGCATTGCACAAGAACAAGATATTTCAATAAATCAGCTTATCTCAAACATCGATGAGGGCAGGAAGAGCAACCTGTCTAGTGCTTTACGTGTTTATATATTGCAGTATTTGCAGAACAAGTTAGCGCAGTAAATCTCCGATTATTCCTTTTATTGCCTTTTCTGCGAGGTCTTCTACAGGATCGGACTTTTTATTACCACCTTGTGATCCGTTGTTCTTATTATCCCCTTCATTCTGGGGCGTATTATTATCGTTTGAAGGAAAACCCAGTTGATCGGCAAGGATTTTGTTAAGTTTACGCTGAATTTTACGGTTTAAATACTCATTCAACAATGATTGCCCCATATTTTGTGCAGGGTTATCTAATGAACCATTAATCGATATATCGAATGGCGGTATATCAGATGGGATATCATCTTGAGGTTTTACGGTAATCGTGTGTTTTGTCGATAGCGTCCATTTTGGCAAGTTAACTTGCCCACGTGTTATGATGGATGACTCTGCACCATCCAGATCCATCTTTTGGATATTCACAACGCCATTTTTAATATTCAACACACCGCCTAGCGTTTCAAATTTACTCGTACCACCCTTTGTTGTCCCCTTCCAAAGCCCCGTAATTGTGTCACCGGGCTTACTGTCATATGAAAGAGCCTTCGCAAAGCGTTTTACATCAACACCATCTAAGATAATCTTGTTACCATTCACATTACCATTACCACTTAAATCATGAATAAGTGCCGCAGGACTGCTGCCTGAGCTTTTCACGTTAAGCTCCATATCACCATTTCCGGTAATTTTTACTAGCTTGGTGCCAATGAGCGCATTAGATAATTTTCCTAAATCCACATTACGAAATGCACTTTGGCTTTCAAAATAGATAGGCTGACGCGGTTTTGATACTGTTTTTACATCTGTGGTTGACGTAATACGCCCACCAAAAAGACCCGCATTTAAATCTGTTATTTTTAGGTGCCCATCTTTCAACTTCAACTTTAATGCAGGAGATATAAGAGGCCATTGCCCGTATTCAATTTTCTTTGCACTTACTATGACGTCCAGATTAACAGCATGTAACGCACTTGTATCAATCGCAACTTTGGACCAACGTCCCGCAGAGGAGTTTACATTCCTTGAGCTTGTTCCTGACCCAGTTCTATTTGATTTTGAACCACGTGCCCCCATAATTGAGTTCAGTGCAAGTGTTCCAAATTTCAGATTTCCTTTTACAGTCGGCTTATCTGTCGACATATTCACATCAACGTCTCCTTGAACCTCTACACCTGATATATTGGCCTTTATTGCCCCCAGAGCATAACGCGTTCCGGACTGGTTCACTTTTGTATAAAAATTTAACGCTTTACCAAATACGCGTTGGTCCAATGCGACACCTGTAAATGTATGCACTGCTTTTGCGACACTTTTGTGTTTCACCTGTAAAGCTAAATCTTCTATTTTCATCTGACCCAATATGTTTTCAAGCTTGCCCTTAGCAATTACCTCACCACCGGCAGCCTCAATATTGGCAGTCAGGTTAATCTCTCGTATATTCCCTTCTAACTTGCTTTTTAGCTTTGCCGTTTTTATAAGTGGCGGCAAACTTTTTGCATCTAATGACAGCGCAGTAGCGAACCGTGATACATCCGTAACATCCACTGTTACATAAGATGTAATACCTGAGAGTAATTTCACATTTGTTATATTTGCCTTGGCAGAAATATTTGCGCCTTCATAATCCTTCACAGAGAACTCTGTTAAACTCATCGTATTATCATTAAGCTCACCGTTCACACGCACATTTTTATAGCTCTTTTCCTGATATTTGAGCTCATTAACCTTAAGATCTAACGACACATCTATTGGTAATGAAATATTTGATGCGCTCTCCTTAATCATATGACCTGTTTTTGATGTTGTTTGTGCTTTGATAGGTTCACCATTCTCTGTTGGTGTTATGACGAAATTATCATAATTCACTTTCTCAGAAGAGATCTTCACACGGAGTTTTGCGCGCTCTTTTGCGTGTGCATCAGGAAAACTGTATTTACCGGACAGATTCAATGCCGTTTCATCCAGCTTCACAGATGATGACTTCAACAATATACCTTGCGCATCTCCTGATATGTTCATGTTTGTGACAAGTTTATTGAATGGGACAGGCCCATTAATGATGTTAGAGAGGTTAAGACCTTCTGTATTTTTTAGTGATATTTTATATGACAAAGGAGATAAAGAGACGCTTGCACCGACATCAATGTCCTGATCCCCTACCTTCAAATTTATGTCTTTTAGGTTTACCTCTGAGTTTTCTAATGTCACTAGCCCTTTTAGGAGAACGGGGACGTTATCCCTTATCGTTTCATTGCCTCCATAATGAGACAAGCTTTTCTTGATTGATGCGATATTTAGGGTCGTGTGACCTTGCACTGACATTCCTGCACCGTAACCAATAACACCAGCATAATTCAACTGTACGCCGTCCGGTTTAAGTTCCAGTGCGATATCAGATGATATAACCTTATTTTCCTGATCTAATTTTTTAGTTTTTATATTAAAGTCAATTGAAGAACGGTCGTAGAAGAGTGACCCTTGCGCCCAATAAGGCCCCGTTAGGCTCTGCGCTCCCAGATCTGCGTTAATGTTTCGTACTTCTGTAATTTGACCTGTCTTATGATCCTTATAGCTAAACACCCCATCTTGTATATGAATCTTATCCAGAGATATTTGCGGCAGGGTGGCTGTTTCAGTTCTGCGATTTTGCGTCTTTTCCTCTTTACCTGTGACCTGTTCACCTAAAATTTCGGGTGTAGAGAAATTAAACGTTCCGTCTTTTTTCTTCTCTATAGTTACAATAGGTTTTACAAGGGTAACGGACTGAATACTTACCTTCCCTTGTAATAGTGGCATAATCGAAAGATTAACATTCAAACGTTCAAATGAGACGATATCGCTTTTCTGATCTTTTATTGCAGAGAGTACTGTGACATCTTCAGCCACAAACTTAGGGGATGGTAAAAAAGCAATATCCACCTCACCGCCAAGATTTAATTCCAGACCCGTTTGCTTCTTAAACGCGTCTATGGCTTGACCTTTGTAAACCGACACATCAATGAAGGACGGGGCAGCCAAAACCGCGACAATAGAAAGAATAAAAATTACGAATACAGCGTAAATTGCACGTTTCATGGCGCGCCTTTCAGAACATTTATCACAAGAGAATGGTTATTCTACTCTGTGATATAGAGTTCTACAAGTGCAAAGGGAAAGCAGTAATGAGTAATACACGAGATGTATAACAGGTGCATTTATGCATCAAAATCATCTATGGCATTAAGAAATGCGTCGAGCTTTTCTTTCACATTACGATCGAATGATTGCGCCGTCTTTTCATTGAAGCCAGAGCGAACATTATCATAAATCGTTTGTACAGATTTCTTTAAGTCTACAAGGTCACTTTTACGATCCAGTATATCGGTATTACCCGTCTGTATACGTTTAATCAGCATTTGCACCATAGCACGAATAGCCGGATCACTATTTTCCATACGTTGATCAAAAGAGGCACGCGTTATCACAATCAGGTTAGAATCCTCAATCGCTCTAACACTTGCACTACGGACATCCTCATTAATGAGAGCCATTTCTCCGCAGATCTCTCCCATACCAAGCTGTGCCAGCTCAATATTTTGACCATCTATGTTGGAATAAACACTTACTCTGCCAGATTGCACCAGATATGCAGAATACCCCTCATCCCCTTGACGCATAATAATGCTGCCCTTGGGAACAAATCTTCTTTCTAAAATAATTCTGTCTTTTGCCATAGTTAATTCTACCGCAAAGCCCAGTTTTTTTCTATTGGAAATAGTATTTTATATAAACAAACTATAGCCATAGCTATGCCATGTATTGACCGCCATTTGCGGATAATGTTGCACCTGTAATAAATGCAGCTTTTTCCGAAGAAAGAAATGACACAATAGCCGCAATTTCATCTGTATGCCCCATACGCATTGATGGAATTTGCCTTACAATTGTATCCAAAACCTCCTGTGGCATAGATGAGGTCATATCAGTTTCAATATAGCCCGGACAAATTGCATTTACAGTGATGTTTTTTGCCGCAGATTCTAATGCCAAAGCCTTTGTAAACCCAAGAATACCAGCCTTCGCAGCAGAGTAATTAACCTGTCCGAATTGCCCTTTTTGTCCATTAATAGAGCTTATATTCACAATGCGGCCGAATTTCCGCTCTCTCATCTTAGGAATAACAACACGGCACATATTAAAACATGATGTTAAATTTGTTTGTATGACATCGCTCCAATTATCTTGGCTCATTTTGTGCAGAACACCGTCACGTGTAATTCCCGCATTATTTACAACAACCGCGACTGGCCCAAAATCTTGCTCTATTTTCTCTATTGCAGTTTCACATTCTTCGTAGCTTGCAACATCAAATTTAACCGCTTCACAGCCTGTCTCTTCACGAAATTTTTGTGCAGCCTCTTCATTCCCTCTATAATTGGCGATGACAAAATAACCATCTTCTTTTAAAGCCAGTGAAATAGAAAGACCTATGCCACGCGTTCCACCAGTAACAATTGCGACTTTATTGCTCATAATTAATATCCTTACTTAATATAATATCTTTAAAATAATTTTAGCGTTCTACACACATGGCAATTCCCATACCGCCACCAATACAAAGTGTAACCAAACCTTTCGATGCATCACGACGCACCATTTCATGCAGCAATGTCACAAGCACGCGCGTACCGGATGCACCAATAGGATGCCCTAACGCAATCGCACCACCGTTTACATTTGTCTTCTCAGGATCAAAGCCTGTTTCCTTAAGAACACAACATGCTTGTGCGGCAAAAGCTTCGTTTGATTCAACAAGATCCAGATCAGAAACACTCCAACCTGCTTTTTTGAGTGCCGATTGTGATGCGGGGATTGGCCCTGTACCCATGACAGATGGGTCAACACCTTCTGTTGCCCATGATGTAATCTTTACAAGCGGTGTTAAACCACGTTTTTGTGCTTCGCTTTCACGCATCAAAACAACAGCTGCCGCACCATCATTAATTCCCGATGCATTTGCAGCCGTTACTGTGCCGTCCTTTTTGAATGCAGGACGTAATTTTGCAAGACTTTCGGATGTTACGCCAGCTCTTGGAAACTCATCTTTATCTATTGATATAGTTTCTTTTCTTTTTTTCACTTCAACAGGGACAATCTCATCATTAAATCGTCCCTTATTGATTGCTGCCTCTGCACGGTTTTGCGATTGCGCAGCAAACTTATCCTGATCTTCTCTTGATATATCGTATTTTTGCGCAATATTTTCGGCAGTAATGCCCATATGGTAGTCATTAAAGATATCCCATAAACCATCCATAACCATAGTGTCACGCATGGAAGCATCACCAAACTTTACAGCCTCACGCAGATGCATGATGTGTGGTGACATACTCATATTTTCCTGACCACCTGCAATAATAATGTCAGCATCTCCACTGAGAATTGACTGTACACCCATTGCCACACTACGAAGACCTGAACCACAGACCTGATTAATTGTTAATGCCGTACACCCTTGCCCTAGCCCTGCATTCAATGCAGATTGACGTGCAGGATTTTGGCCACATCCGGCAGTTAGAACCTGCCCCATTATCACATCATCAACATCACCTTCGTTTAGTTTTGCATCATCAACCAAAGCGCGGATAACCGTTTCACCAAGTTTACTTGCCGGCGTTGTGGAAAGCCCACCGCCCAATGTGCCAATTGCAGTTCTTTTTGCTGCAACAATAACAATAGGATCTGTCATGATATAGTATTCCGTCTCTCAATTTATGATGGCTTCAAAATATCCTTCTGCACAAATTTATCAAGAGCTATTCCTGCGGTTTTGTATTTATTTTTTCGCAAGCCACTCAGCAATAGGTTCCCATACCTGTTTTTGTGCATTCCTACCAACAATCAGACCAATATGACCGCACTGAAGTTTTTTTACATCCACCTGCGCATTAACAAGATTGCCTTTAACATTTAAAGCACAATCGTATGGTACAAGCTGATCTTTTTCCGAGGCAATAAGGAAGATACTGGATTTCACATCATTAGGATTGAATAAATCGTTTCCTATTCTCCATTCATTTTTGACCAATACGTTTCCTGCAAACCACTTTTGTATACAATGTTGTGCGATTGGTGCGGGTAAATCTACACCATCATTTAACCAATCTTCCACGAGAACGAACAACTTTGCTTCTGATGAACCTTGATCCATTGTCGCAAAGCGCATGAATTTCTGCGCAGACCCCTTTACATCCAAGCTTGCAAATAATGTTTGCACCCACTCGGCCGGTAAAGTTTTGTTTTTTTCAATTGTATCAACTGCATATGGTGACCAGAGTCGTACATTACGCGCCAATGTAGATGACGGTTCATGAAAGTCCCATGGGGTCGCCAACAGAACCATGCGTCTTATCTGCACTGATGCATACATATTGGCACCAAGCAATAGAGTCCCCCCCATACAATAGCCAAGTACGTCAACCTCCTTACCATGCATTTTTGAAACATGTCGTATCGCTACAGATAATTTTGATTTTATTATATGTTCTATATCTATATCGTGGCTCTCAGTATCTTGGCTTAGGTCTCCCCAATCAAATAAATATGCTTTTATTCCTCTTTCATTAAACCACCTAAGCATAGATTTCTGCGCACAAATATCCAGAATATGCGCTTTATTAATCAAAGATGGGACAAGTAATAGCGGATACTCAGATGATAAAGGTTTTGTCGGCTCTTCCTTTATCCCCTTAATCGATGTTGTACCGTCCTGCCAAATAAGATCATATTCAGGTTCAGTTCTTACATGAGGGTGTTTTTGATACATTTGTATGCCGCGCACAACTTGCACTGCATCATCCTGCTCCAGACGTGCATCAAAGCATTTTGTATACTGCTCTATTCCCTTCATATTGGCAGCAATTAGCCCCAAATGAACAGGCAAAGGGTGTGGCCCTTTTCTCATTTTATACAAACCTTAATATGCGTAATATTTTGTGCAGCATAAAAAAAAACACTCTTTTTTGCTAGCCATACTTTTCTTTTTGCAGTTTTTGTGCATAATATAGTTACTCCAGTTTGAAATTATTAACATAAAAAGGTGCAACATGGCCAAAGCAAAGAATGGTGCAGACGGACCAACTGTAATCAAAAAATACGCAAACCGTCGTCTATACGACACCGGGCGCAGCAGCTATGTCACTCTTGATGATCTATGTGAAATGGTGCAGGAAGGTCATAACTTCGTTGTTATTGATGCGAAAAGCGGTGATGACATAACGCGCAGCGTGCTAACACAGATTATCGCAGATCAAGAAGCAGGTGATGAGACCTTATTGCCAACGAACTTTTTACGTACACTCATTGGTTTTTACGGGAACAACATGCAATCAATGTTACCTTCGTATTTAGAGCAAACAATGAATATGTTTGTTCAAAATCAGGAAATGTTCCAACAGCAATGGTCAAAATCATTTGAAGATATGCGCTCTATGGATAACATATTCCCACAGACATCCAACTTAGAAGAAATGACACGCAAAAACATGGAAGTGTTTGAGCGCGCGATGAAAATGATGCCTCCGTTTAGTATGGGGTATGGCAATAATTCTAACGAAGAAAAGCAATCCAAGTAAGTTTTACTTATTCATATAATTCATAAAAGCGGAGGAGCACTGGTTGCCTTCCGCTTTTTATATGTTGCCGGGCAACTATTTATTTAAATTTGATAGTGGTTTTAGATCTTCTGATAGAATATCCTCTGCACTGACCTTTGATGGTGCAATATCTTCAGGGCCCTTATCAAATAAATGACTGCCACTTTCATCCAACAGAGGTTTAACCTTATCAACGGATGGATAAGATGTCTCAATATACTTTACATTTTTTTGCTTCTTATTCTTCTTTTTCAAAGATGCCAGTTCCGCAGTGTGGTTTTTATTCATCTCTTTAAGCTGTTGTTTTTGTTCAACCAAATTTTGCTCCAACAACGTTAGTTGCGCCTTTAAATTCTGAGTTTCAAGACGAAGTTGTGTTTCTATGCTGTTTTGTTGTGCGCTTTGCTGCTCAAGATTATCAATCTTTTGTTTATATGATTGCACAACATCATTGTTCATTGTTTCATTTTGCGTATTCAGGGATTGGATATTATCCTGATATTCTCGTATCTTCTTACGATACTCAATAATGCTTGCACGCTCTTTATTCAAGCTTACCTGATAGGCTGCGTTTTGCTCCTCCAGTGTAGAAACTTTTGCCTGCATAGAGTTTGCAGTCATTTGTCCCATAGCATATTTATCATTTTCCTGACGCAACTGCTTTACTGTAGCTTTAAGCCCTTCCAGTTTTTTAATATAGCCTTCTTTCCCCGCCATTTGATTTTCTAGAATTTGGTTGCGTGTTAGTAATTGCTGTACAGCTTTATTGTTATTGCTCTTTGCAGCACCGGCCTTTTTCAATTTTACTTTTAACATGCGGTTTTCTGTTATTAAATGCTCTGCCGTTTTCGCCGCATTATCAGTGGATTTGAGGACATCATTTTGCGCGCGTATAGTATCGCGCAAACTTTTATTTTGCTGTTTTAGGGCTGTGACCTCTTTTGTATTGAGACTTTGCACCTTTAATGATGCTGTTTTGTCCTGCAATTGCTTTTGTAGGGTTACATTTTCCTGACTTAGTGCTGCCGCTTTACCCTGCAATTGCTTTATCAACGTGGCATTCCCTTGACTTAGCGATGCCGTTTTATCTTGTAGCCGTATTGATAAGTCCGCGTTTTTCCGCGTTAAAGTAGATATTTTTTGTTCCAGCTCTCCAATTTTTCTATTAGATGTGTTTGTTACTTGCGCTGATTGACCTGCTTTATTTTGATATCCATTAATCAAAGAAGCTTGATCTGATAATGTAGCTGAAAGCCTTGAATTTTGTGATTTCAGGGCATCTATGCTTGTCTGTAGGGCCCTAATCTCCTGATTTTTAACCTGTAAAGCTTTACTATTATTCTGCGTATATGGCTTTGTCTTTGTTTTTGATTGTGCCAATAACCGTACGTTTTCACTCTCAAGAAAAGAGACACGTTGTTGCGCCTGTATTAGCTCATCTGTTTTCTTATGGTTTCCTACTGATAGTGCAGATTTAAGACGCAAGTTCTCTTGCTCATATTGCTCTATCTGACCTTGGAATTTCAATTCTGTCTGTGCAACTATTTTGCCGATCTGTTGCTGTAACTTTGTATTTTCATTTTCTAAGAGATAAAGGCGTTGTGCATACGGATTAGGAATCGCAGGATGTTTTTTTCCTGCATCCTGAGATAAAGCCAACTTATTCGATAAACGTTTATTCTCTTCGATTAAGGCCTGAAGGCGAATATCATATGCGGCTGCGCCCTGCTCTTCACGTCCGCTACGCATTTGCATGATACTATTACGTAATTGCTCATTCTCTATCTCAAGCTTTTCAACGCGAGAGCGCAAGTAATTTACATTTCTGATTTGGGTTTCCAGTTGCTCTTGATCCCATGCAACATGGTGCAACAAAGGGTTTTCCGTACGCAGATCCATGGCCTGAACAGGTGCGCCAGATAATACCGACAAAGTAATGAGCGAAGCAAGCAATGTCCGCATTGGGTGGGTCCCCTTTTATCATTTATATTCGTCCCGACCAGAATACTATTATGACAATGCGCTTAAAACAAGGGAAATCGTATAATACACGATACTACCCACATTTTTTACACAAATTATCCACACGTACATCAACTTGCAATATGCGCAAGAGATGCCTCTAGGAATTGATCGAGATCGCCATCCAGAACAGATTGCGATTGAGTTGTTTCCACGCTCGTGCGTAAATCTTTTACCATTTGATAAGGATGTAGCACATAAGAACGAATTTGATGTCCCCATCCAATATCAGTTTTTTCACCGTGTTCTTGCGCTTGCTCATCTTCACGCTTTTTAATCTCTAACTCATACATACGCGCCTTCAACATTTCCATCGCCGTTGCCCGGTTTTGGTGTTGGGAGCGCTGATTTTGGCATGCCGCCACAATTCCCGTTGGAATATGTGTGATACGAACCGCACTATCCGTTGTATTAACGTGCTGTCCACCTGCACCACTAGACCTATAAGTATCAACTTTCAGATCTTTTTCTTCGACTTCGATCTCGATAGAATCATCAATAACAGGAGATACAGCAACCGAAGCAAAGCTCGTATGGCGGCGTGCACTGGAATCGTATGGCGATATTCTGACTAAGCGATGAACGCCTGTTTCCGTTTTCAACCAACCGTAGACTTGATGCCCTTCAATTTTAGCGGTTGAAGATTTTATCCCGGCTTCCTCGCCGTCGCTACGTTCTAGTAAGGATACTTTATAGCCATGCTGCTCCGCCCAACGCATATACATGCGTAAAATCATCTCGGCCCAATCCTGTGCCTCTGTTCCACCGGCACCTGCATTTACCTGCAAGTAAGCATCATTGGCATCGGCTTCCCCCGAAAGCAGGCTTTCTAAACGCCTACGCTCAACGACCTCACTTAAATCATCTAAAGATTTTTCCGCTTCATCAATGATGACCTGATCGTTTTCTTCTTCGGCAAGCTCAATCAGGTCAATATTATCCTGTAGGCTAATTTCAATTTCATTGACCGCATTAATGCTTTGCTCAAGATGTGTGCGCTCTTGCATGAGCTTCTGTGCTTTGGGGGCGTTCGACCATAACTCAGGGTCTTCGCATAGTGCGTTTAACTCTTCCAAACGTTTAAGGGCAACATCCCAGTCAAAGATGCCTCCGTAATAAAATAAGTGCTTCGCGGATATTGGTTACGATTGTTTCGACTTCGGCGCGCATGGAAAACCTCTTGAGGATAGTGTGTACTCTTGTAACTATACAAAATGTACTTATCTGATTCAGGCTTTATAAATCAAGCGGCTTTATGTGGATGTGGCATGTTATCCGAAGATACGACCTTTTCAACATAGGGTTCACCATTTAACAGACATGAAACAGCATGTTGGATACGCTGATCAGCATCACGGAAACGTGATAGAGAGATAAGATTTTTGCTCACAATGAATTCCTGAGGTGCGCACCGTGCGCCACTTACCTTAATATCCTCACAAATCACATGTTTTGCGGCAACAGAGTAACCGGAAATCATTCCACAGAAGGACAAAAGATCAAGCCCCTTATTATAAGCCACAACCGGCTTATCCGTATGCATAAATGCAGACAAGAATGCATTAACTTTATCGCTTAACTTCAGTTTTGCAATACTTCTATCACCACCCGGGATTACCAGAATATCATATTCACTCGCGATACAGTCAGATAAAAGGGCATCGGGTGCATAACCTGCGCCCCACTCTGACTCTTGTGTATTTTTCTCTTCGTTCCAAGCCTGTATAAGACCACTATCAACGGATACAATTCTACAATTAATTCCAATAGATGTCAGAGCTTTATGCGCCTGAATGAATTCACGCTCACAAAAACCGTTTGCTACCAAAAATACAGCTTTTTTCTTTAAGAAATTAGTGCCTTGCATAATGCGACTCCCGTTACCGTTACTCAAGTTACTTTGAATAACAATACGTTATACGATCGCACTTTTTTGTGCAATGCAAAAAAAATATTCTTTGCTTATTTACAACAAAATTATTAAAAATCATAAACTAAACTTTACTTTCTCTAGGTGTAGAGATACAAAGAGTAGGTTAAGAGAGAATCGTAACCTTATGATTCTCAGGTATAATTTATAAGAATTTAGACTCTACACTTAGATTCTACGCGTTTATTTTTAAGGAGTAATAAGATATGAAACCCGTGCGCACCCTTCTTTTGGCAGCAGGCGTTCTTACCCTCGGTGGCTGTACAATGTACGACACATATAGTGAGGTAGACGCTCTCAACGAAGCTCAGCCAGTTGGAAGCCCATTCACTCAAGCCTTAGCAGGTGAATATAAGACGTTCGCAAACAGTGAGTTGAATGACATGTTCGACTATCCTGATGCGCTACATTTTGCACGTAAAGGTTTGGCAGCAGCCGGCGGCGATGTCGTAATGCCAGAGCCTGTGAGCGATTGGAATCTAGATGCAGACCATATCAAAGAATTGAACGCAGCAAGAGGCCGTCTTGTTATTACGTTTGACCTTGGAGCTCGTGAAATTGCTCCTGCAACAGCAGCTTTAGCGCAAGCAAAATTTGATTGTTGGATTGAGCAGCAGGAAGAAAACTGGCAGACAGAAGAAATTCTTAGCTGTAAAAAAGGTTTCATGGACGCAATAGCGGAACTAGAAGGTCTTGTTCAACAAGCGCCACAACCGGTTGAGCCTGTAGCAGAACCTGCACCGATGGCTCCAGAAGAAGCAATGTACCTTGTTTTCTTTAACTGGGACTCAAAGAAACTTAGCGACGGAGCTTCAAAAGTTCTTGATGCTGTAGCAACAGAAGTAGCAAAGAACACACCATCACAAATCAGTGTAAGCGGTCATGCGGACACATCTGGTGATGCGGAATATAATAAGCGTTTGGCATTCAAGCGTGCATCATCTGTTCGTGATGCTCTTGTGAAACGCGGCGTTCCTGCAGACCTTATCGTTGTTGAAAGCCATGGTGAAGCAAAGCTATTAGTTGATACAACTGACGGTGTTCGTGAGCCGGCAAACCGCCGTGTTAACATTTCATTCAAGTAAGAATGATTGATTAGAATTTATGAAGGAAGCGCTGTTAAGGCGCTTCTTTTTTGTTATAAACCAAGCATTGGAAAAGAATATGTCTTTTGAATGCATTATGGTGTAACGTTTGATTACCCCTTGGTTTCATTTTATAATGCGATCACCATAAAAGGAGATCACCTTGGATTTTCGCCCTATTTTATACGTGAATGGCCTGTTCCTATCTATCTTATCACTCAGCATGGTCTTACCAATGCTCGCTGATATCTATTTCGGTTATGATGACTGGAAGGTCTTTCTGACATGCATGATCATAACCGCATTTTTTGGTGGTGCACTAATTCTAAGTACTATGGGGCATCGTTTTGACAATATTGGTACGCGCCAGGCTTTTTTACTTACAAATTCCGCCTGGATTGTTCTGCCTATATTCGGAGCATTACCATTTTGGTTGTCCTCATTAGACATGTCGATTACAGATTCTTTCTTTGAGGCTATGTCCGGAATTACGACAACTGGCTCTACCGTTATTACGGGGCTAGATTATACACCTGCCGGCATTTTGCTCTGGCGCGCTATTCTTCAATGGCTTGGCGGTATCGGTATTATTATTATGGCTATGGCTGTTCTTCCATTCTTGAAAGTCGGGGGTATGCAGATTTTCAGAACCGAACTTGGCGAAAATGAAAAAGCACTCCCTCGTACAGCACAGCTTGCAAGCTCAATATCTATTATTTATGTTGCCCTCACGGCTCTTTGTGCATTGTGTTACATGTTTGTCGGGTTTGAAATTTTCGATGCAGTCGCACATGCGATGACAACGATTTCGACAGGTGGCTTTTCTACATTTGATACTTCTTTTGGACATTATAAAACAATAGGCCCAGAGTTCGTTGCCATTGTATTTATGATTATGGGGGGGCTTCCTTTTGTTCTTTACCTAAAAGCGGTTAGAGGGAACTTACACCCCCTCTTTAGAGATGCGCAGGTTAAGTGGTTTCTATCCATTCTTATTTTGGCGATTATTGTCACAACCTCTTACCTCATAACCCAACAAGGGATGGCTGCCGGTGATTCATTACGCCGTGCTTCCTTTAGCGTTATTTCTATTATGACAGGTACAGGCTATGGTAATGGTAACTTTAATGCATGGGGCGGGTTTGCGGTTAGTATCTTCTTTTTTCTAATGGTTGTTGGCGGGTGTGCGGGCTCAACATCTTGTGGTATTAAAATTTTCCGTTTTCAAGTTCTTTATGCTGTAACAAAAATACAAATTAACAAGCTTTTGCACCCTAATGGTGTTTTCATCCCTCACTTTAACGGTAAGCCGATGCCTAAAGATGTTCCATCCTCTGTCATGGGTTTCTTCTTTGTCTATGCGCTTGGGTTTTCTATGTTGGCGATTGCGCTATCCTATGTCGGGCTCGACTTTATCACTGCAATGTCCGGCGCGGTCACATCTATTTCCAATGTCGGGCCGGGTTTAGGTGAAATTATTGGGCCTGCCGGTACATTTAAACCGTTACCGGATAGTGCAAAGTGGATTTTATCTATTGGTATGCTTATGGGGCGTTTGGAAATATTTGCACTTCTTGTTATGCTTTCTCCGCAATTTTGGAAAAGTTAATTGGCATCAACAAGGTAAAATTCCTGCATAAGAAGCCGTTTAATTGTTACGTCCAAATCATCCAATAAATTATCCAGTGCTTGCATTTGTGCGTTTTCTCTCTCAGATAAAGAAATATGCTCTGACACTGTGACAGTTCGATGTGCTTTTAGTGTTACCTCTTTACGATCATATCGAGATGTCCCCAGCGCCACGATTTTTAACGCGGCATGTACCGTGTATTTATCTTTTTTGGCAACACCTAATGCAGCCCCTACCGCATTCGACGATTGCTCTATCGTATGCTTAACTGTGATATCATCAATCTCAATACGCAGTTTCCCTTGACTACCTGTCGCCTGATAACGGCTGCCAAGGTAGTCAAAAATTAGATCTGCGGGATTAGCGACATATCCTTGTGGTAAGGAGAGTGTTTCAGCTTGTGGATACTCTATTGGATTATAAGATGCGACGTAAATTGAGAATGGCTTTACATGCTCAAATGTCATTTGTGCGAGAGGTTCTCCACCACCTCTATAAACAGGGTTACACGCTGTAAGCATAACAGAAGAGCATAGCGCCATTACCGTTAGGGTATGTGCTTTATGAGTTTTCATCATTCTTGGCATGCTTATTCCTTTTACTAATCACTTCTTCGGGCTTGAACTCATATGTTTGACTACAAAATTCACACGTCATTGAAATGATACCATCTACCCCCATATGTATAATATCGTCGTCCGGCATTGTGTATAGAATATTTTCAACGCGCTGTGCATTGCAACGGCATGTTTTCGTAACGGGTTCTCTATCATAAACGCGCACGCCTTCCTCGTGGAACAAACGTAAGAGGAGCTGACTAGGGTCTAAATCCGGGTCTAGGAATTCATCCTCAGTACAGCTATCAAGCAAGATCATAGAGCGTCGCCAATCATCCTCTTTTAAATTACCAAAGCCAGCTTGCACGTTTTTTTCGTCTTCAGGCATGTGCTGTAGCATGATCGCACTTGCCGTCCACTTGCCATCACGTTTCCCTACGGCCATTTTTATGCCTGTGCCAATTTGCTCTGATTGATTAAAGTAATGTTGTACACAATCGACAAGAGATGACCCTTTTAACTCTACAATTCCTTGATAACGCTCTGCATATTGCCCTTGATCAACGGTGAAAGCGATATAGCCTTTCCCCAAATATTGTGCCAAATGATTTTGTGAACTTTCGGTCGTTTTTAAAGCAGCGACCTGCTCTCTTGAGCTTTGAAAACGATCTGCATCAAACGACGCGCATGCACGTACTTCACCACTCGTCGTTACATCAGATACAATCATTCGAATAGGGCCATCACCTTGTGCCTGAAGCGTGAAGATTCCCTCATACTTCAACATAGAAGACAATGCCAAAGAAAGTGTAATGGTTTCCGCGACCAGATGTGCTATCGGCAACGGATAATTATGCGCCGTAAGGATATCGTCAAGTACGCTGCCTAAGCATACAATTCGGCCGCGCAAATTTGACGTTTCCAATTGAAAGGTCTGCGTAAAATTGTCAGATATCATTTATCATTCCAAAACTTATTATGACTTAATTTTATAGCCTGTCTTTATCATACGATAAGACAATATTGATAGCCCAATATTACATAGCAATAAAATACACATACCAAGATAAATATTACTGTCCGCATGACCAATAAAACCATAACGAAAGCCATCAATCATATAGAAGAACGGATTAAAGTGCGCGATACTCTGCCACATGCCTGGCAATGCGTCGACGCTATAGAATGTTCCGGATAAGAAAGTCATAGGCGTTACGATAAAATTTGTCACTGCGGCGATGTGATCAAATTTTTCTGACCATATTCCTGCCGCTATCCCCAGGCTACCAAGCATATAAGTTCCTAAAACAGCAAAGCCTATAATCGCGAAGACTGAATGAATTTGTATTGGAGCAAATATGCTCAGCACTATTGTTGTGCAAAGACCAACCATTAAACCGCGCAACACTGCGCCGGTTACAAAACCTATGAACACCTCCATCGCCGATAAGGGGGGCATCAAAACATCAATAATGTTCCCCTGCACTTTTGATATCACCAATGAAGAGGAGGTATTTGAAAATGCATTTTGTACCATCGTCATCATCACAAGTCCCGGCCCTAGAAAAGCAAGGAATGAAATGCCGCCTATTTGACGTTCAAGCCCACCAAAAGCGAGAGCAAATACAGTGTAGAACATCAATGTTGTAACCATCGGCGCAATGATTGTTTGTGTATACACATTTAAAAAACGGAAGACTTCGCGTTTAATTAAGGTTACAAGACCAATTTTATTGATTCCTGTTATCTTTTTTTGTTCTGAGAATTGATTTATCATAGCCAAGCCTGCACAGTATATGTCTGGAGTTTTCGAGTATGGTTCAACATAGAACAGATAGTATAAAGATCAAGTCGCAAAACGGCGATACGAAACAAAAAATGCATTCGGGAGGACGGCGTGAGAAACGCCCACCGAAACGCATCAGTAAAAGCTACCTTCATAACTCCGGCCTTTATTATCTTGAACGGTTTTCCGCAAGCAAGAACCACTTTATTACCGTTATGACACGTAAGGTCAGACGTTCATGTATGCACCACGAAGATCAGGACTTTGAGGAATGCGTTACTTTGGTACGGGAACTCGCGGATCGTTTTGAGGGCTCAGGCCTTTTGAATGATGATTTATATACAGATGGGCTTGTAAATTCATTGCGCAGACGTGGATTATCGAGGCAAGCCATCATTCACAAAATGCGCCATAAGGGGATCTCTGCGGAGAAAACTGTCAAAGCATTAGAGAGTTTAGATGAAACCAACTACGAGACGCAAGCAGATGCCGAAAAGCAAGCGGCTCTAAAACTTGCGAAAAAGAAAAAGCTTGGCCCTTATAATATTCGTGATGAGGTCGATATTAAGAAGGCTTTAGGCGTGTTTGCTCGCGCAGGATTTTCTTATGAAGTTGCGAAATCTGTATTGGATATGACTGAAGATGATATTCCGTTTTATTAGGCATCTATGCCTTGCGGAGCATCTTGCCTGTATACTCTGTTTGACGGGAATATTAGTGTCACAGTTGTACCAATTGATTTTTCCGAGAGTATTTCAATGCGCCCACCATGGATATCCATGATCGCATTTGCCAAAGGCAGACCAAGGCCAGTACCCGCCCCAGAACGATCAAGTGCATTATCCAGTTGTCCAAAAGGAGAGAGCGCCTTTTCAACTTCATGCTCTGTCATACCAACGCCTGTATCAGTAAAAGATAAACGGAATGTACCATCCACATCATAATTAGAGAAAAGCGTTATGCGTCCCTGAGTTGGTGTATATTGAACAGCGTTAGAATATATATTTCCGATTACCTGCTTAATCGATAGCTCTTCGCCGATGACGCGTGGCAGATTCACTGCTTCGTTGGTAACTGTAAGTGTTTTATCTTTGGCTCGACTCGCAAAAAGATCGAGACACACATCAAGCACACCTTGAAGGTTAAACTCACTCTCGTTCAAATCTCGTTTTCCGGATTCTATTTTTGAGATATCGAGTATTTCATTAATAATTTTCAATAGTCTGTTACCACTCTCATGGATATCAGTGACATATTCCTTATAAATATCTTGTCCCAGTTTACCCATGACCTCGTTCTTCATAACTTCTGAAAAACCAATAATCGCGTTCAATGGGGTTCTGAGCTCATGGCTCATATTTGCAATAAATTCTGTTTTCGCGCGGTTCGCAATATCAGACTGCATCTTTGCCTCCATGAGAGCCAAATCAGCCTCTTTACGCTTCGTAATATCCTCCATAGACCCTTCAAAATAAAGGACATTTCCTTGCTCATCCTTCACTATGCGAATGTTCTCGCGCACCCATATGCGCCCATTATCCTTTGTTGAGACTTGTGTTTCATAACCGAAGACTTGCTCCTGAGAAACCAGAGTATTTATAAACTTCTCTCTTTCCTTTATATCAGGATAAACATTACCATTCGCGTTTTTAATCAAACGCAACATTTCCTCAGGAGAGCTATATTCCAAGATACGTGACATTGCAGGATTGGCACTCAGATATATGCCCTCAGGGGTAAGTTGATATAATCCCCCCGCAGCATTTTCAACGATTGTACGATATTTCTTTTCGGCTTCTGCCAGCGCTCTTTCCGCACGTCTGCGTTCTTCTACATCTGTAATTGTACCAACCACGCGCAGTTGTTGTTTATCATCACGGCGTATCATAGAAACGGCAATTTCTATTGAGCGAAATGTACCATCGGAAATACGTAGCTTTGTAAAAGAGCGATAAGATGATTTTTGCCCACTGACAAGTGCCTCAAAGTCCATCTTTTGTTTTTCCTGATCCGCCGGATAGAGCATAGAGAACAAGTTCTTCCCTTTTGATCTCTCAAGTTCAAAGCCTGTAACACGCTGCCATGCTGCACTTAAAAACAGGACATCTCCGGCGATATCCGTTTCAAAAATAATATCACGCACAGAATCAATAATTGATCTGTTATCTCTTTCCGCGGAAGCAAGAACATTATTCAATCTCTCACGCTCTTGCACTTCTGCTTCAAGTTCATGGTTTTTGAGTTCCAACACGTTATTTACTTTTGCAAGTTTCTTTGCGTGCCTATTATTACTGCGGATAAATAATGTTCCAACAGCGGTAATTGTAAAACCAAACAACAGAATGATATATGGAATTTTTTCAAGCAACATCACGTCTTTTTGCTTCACAAAATCCAGAATAACTTGCCACTCACTATCTCCGACAAAGAAACCATAATCCTGTGTGAAGTCGTCACTTTTTTCGAGGTCTTGTTGGAAACGCTGCATATGATATATGCGTCGTCCTGTGTTCACATCTCGAATGGTAATCCGTGATACGGAATCATTTTTCGACATAAAGTCTTGATCGAAAAGCAATGCTGCGCGGCTTATACCTACCAGGATACCTGATACAGAGTTTCCAGCCGTAATTGTTTTTGCAAAAGCAAAAGAGCGCCCTCTTGTTGCAGGTTCTAATTTTTCTTCTACGTAATTCATCCCAGAAAAGTTAGCAATAATATGTAACTCTTCAGACTCGAACACTCTATCTTCGACAAACCGCGTTATAACTTCTTGATTTGGTACAAAGTGATATGATGATTCTGGTATATTTATGTGGTGCGCTTGAAATACTGTTTTATATTGCCACAGCCCCGGACGCTCTTCAAACAACCAGACCAGTTGGTCAAACTTGCTTAAGTTAGGTACATTACGTCTAATTGATGCGGCCAATGCGTCTTTGTTATTATTATCAGACAATCGTATGATACTACCGATAAGACGCATAGAATTTTCAAGGCCGGAAATACCATCAACCAGAATACGTCCAGCGTCCTGCGACGTACGCTTGTATTTTTCAAGAGACATATCCTGAATAAAATAACTAAAGACAGAGAACGCAGTCAGGGTAAGGATAATACCATTAAGCAATACGATAGCCTGCGCAATGCCAGAAGTCATCCATAGCGCCCGTAATCTTGGTTTAACCGTAGATTTGCGTTTGTTATCCTTATTTTTCATTGTCTTAAATGTGCATTTCTCTTTTTAAGTATACAGTGCCCCTGCATCATATACCTTTCATACAATGGCCTAAAGATGTTAACAGGACGCTAATATTGTGAAAGTGTTTATGTGTTTTTTAGGTAATTATTCTGTGTTTACTTTAATGGCCAATAAACCATGAATATTAATTTATTAACTTTGCTGCACTATCACACATCTAAAGTTTTATTCTTGACGACATGTTATAAAAAAAAGTAGTGTTGCCATGCAGCATATTTTTTAATGAGGTCTGATATGACACAACATAATTTTTTCGATACTGTTTTAAAGAACTTTGATTTTTCAAATTTAACCGCACCAATGGCGAACGCGCCTGCTGATGTGCAACAAGCCCTCGATGAGCAACGTAAAAACATGCAGTCTCTTGCAGAGATACAGCAAATCACGGCGCAAAACTTTCAAGAAATTGCACATCGCCAAAATGCCCTATTTTCACAAATCATGCGTAACAACGCATCTATAGCGCAAGATATGTTGAATGCCGGTAAGCCTGAGGACAAGCTTCTACGCAATAGTCAGGCAATGCAGAAAAATTACGAACAAGCGATGGAAAGTGCAAAAGAAATTGCCGACCTTGTTCAAAAAACAAATTCAGAAGCAACAAACATTCTGACAAAAAGAGCAGATGAAAGTGTGAAAAAAGCACAGAAGTCTGCATCTAAGACTGCTAAAACTGCTTCTAAAAACGCAGCTTAAGAGCTTTAAGTTCTATAATGGCATACGAATAAGCACGGCCAAACCGCCGTGCTTACTTTTTTCCAACCAGATGTGTCCACCATGTGAATTTACAATATCCATAGCGATCGGCAATCCCAGACCTACCCCGCCAGTTTTCACATTTCTCGAACTATCAACGCGATAAAAAGGGCGGAAAACATCACCATATTCCTCTTCAGGTATACCTGGGCCATCATCCTCTATCGCGATAAGAAGTACGTCCTTATCACCGTTCAGATTAACCCAGATGTTATCTGCGTATTTCGAAGCGTTTGTAATAATATTTGTGATACATCGTTTAAAGGCCATTGAACGTAATGATATTAGTGCGGATACTTCACCCTCATGCATGAATTCAACTTTATGACCTTGGCGTTTTGTTGCGGTAACGATATCCTTTAAAAGTACGGATAAATCAATCAAAGAGGTTTTTTCACGCCCTTCTCCACGAACAAAGTTTAAGTACCCCTCTAACATACGTTCCATATCATTGAGGTCATTTTTCATGTCATAGATATCGGCACTATTCCCCATCATTGCGACTTGTAGTTTTAAACGTGTTAAGGGTGTGCGTAAGTCATGTGAGACACCTGCCAACATCTCTGTACGTTGGGATATCTGGCGTTGAATTCTTGTTTTCATATCCAAGAAGGCTTGTCCAGCCTGCCTGACCTCACGCGCACCTTCTATCTTAAAGTTTTTAACATCACGCCCTTTACCAAATCGTTCTGCGGCAATGGCGAGCCTTCTAATAGGGCGCACCTGATTGCGCATAAACAAGATTGCAATAATCAACAATATCGTTGACGCACAAAAGACCCATATCAGGAATATATAGCTGGTTGATGAAAATAAGCGCCGTTGTGGTAATGTGACATTTAAAACCCCATCCGACATTTGTATTTGTATATCAATCCACTTTTCCTGAAAGTCTACATTTACGATGAAAGGCTTATCAAGCTTTATCATAAGCTCGTTCGTCAACCTTTCCTTCACCATATGTTCCCAACCTGAAAACTGGGAAACAACGATACCTTTTTGTTTTGGGGGGAGGATGCTTTTTGCATCATATGTTATAAGGAAATCCAGATGTTTCTCTGACGCAGTTATTTGCTTTTCAAGCATTTCTGTATCATTTTCTCGTCCCTCCAGGCTTGCAACAATCATTGACACTTCACCCGCAACAGCAAAGGCCAACCGTGATGTCATTTTATGCCAATGGCGGTCAAAGAAGATAACTGTTGCCACAACCTGTATTAAAAAAACAGGCGTAATCAAGATCAATAACGAACGCCCTAATAGGGTTTGTGGCATTAAACGCTTTAACAACGTTTTCTTCTTCTTTCCAATTTCATTCGCAGTATCCTCAACCATATTTAAATTCTTTCCGCGCGCAGAATATACCCCTTACCGCGTACCGTCTGTAGGAAACGGGGCATACGTGTATTTTCCTCAACCTTACGCCTTAACCTTGTCACCTGCACATCTATTGTGCGCTCCCCCATATCCAAATCACAACGTTTGGCAAGCTCTTCTCTACTCACAACATCATTTGCAGACTCAGCCAAAGCTCTTAATAAGTTTGCCTCAACTGATGTCAGGCCAAGAATATGTTCTGTATTATCAAATTCGCGCAACTCATCATGTTTGGGGTTAAACGTCCAATTTCCGATTCTGTATTCTGTTTCTCCGGATGATGGCTTTTGTGTTCTGCGTAGAATAGACTTTAATCGTAACACGAGTTCTCTGGGTTCAAATGGTTTAGGTAGGTAATCATCCGCGCCAGATTCAAATCCTGTTATACGGTCTTCTGATTCTCCTAATGCCGTCAGTAAGAGGATAGGTGTATCTACCTTTTCTTGTCTTAACTTTTGAACAAGCTCAGTTCCCGTCATACCGGGCATCATGACATCCAGAACAATTGCATCGAATTCAAAACGTTCAAGAACCTCTTGAGCATCAATGGCACTCTCCGCAGTCATAACGATGAAGTCATTTTCCTGTAAGAAACGAGAGACCAGATTACAGATGCGCGTATCATCATCGACCACAAGGATATGTGAGCGATCACTCATACTACCGTTTAATTTGTTTAAAACACTCATGATCCCTGTTTACACATAATTATTTTTCACATATAGCTTGTTTCGTGGCTTTATCTTATCGAAGGTAAAGACCATTGTTAACACTGTTGTTTATAAAGAGCGCACGAAAAAAGAAAAGGAAGACAAAAAGATGTCGATAATCCCCTTTGACGAGAGAGATGGATTTATATGGATCAAAGGTGAAATGAAACCATGGAGAGAAGCGCAGGTTCATGTGCTTAGCCATGGCATGCATTACGCTAGCTCCGTCTTTGAAGGTGAGCGCATGTATAATGGCAAGATATTCAAAAGCCGTGAACATTCCGAACGTTTGCACAGGTCTGCCGAAATTCTAGGTATGGAAGTTCCGATTAGTGTTGATGAACTTGAAAAAATTAAATATGACGTGTGTAAAGCAAATGGCTTAAACGATGCATATGTACGTGCGTTTGCGTGGCGTGGCGGTGAACAGATGGGTGTTTCTGCCAAATTAACAAAGACACATGTTGCGGTTGCCGCATGGGCATGGGGGACTTACTTCTCCGAAGAAAAACGTGATAAGGGCATATCATTAAAAACGGCATCATGGCGACGCCCTGCTCCTGATACTGCACCAACGCAAAGTAAAGCCGCGGGTTTGTATATGATTTGTACGATGTCAAAGCATGCGGTTGAGGATGAAGGGTTTGACGACGCACTCATGTTAGACCATCGTGGATATATTGCCGAAGCATCCGCAGCAAATTTCTTTGCAATCAAAAACGGAACATTAATTACGCCGACACCGGATTGTTTTTTGAACGGTATTACACGCCTGACATTGATTGATTTGGCAAAGGAACACGGCATTCCTGTAGAAGAGCGACATATCAAGCCTGAAGAGCTTGGTGAGTTTGATGAAATATTCCTAACAGGAACAGCCGCAGAGGTTACAGCTGTTGGTCAAATTGACGAGCATCACTATACCGTTGGGCCTATAACGCGGAAATTGCGTGACGCATATGAGGCGCTTGTTCGCGCATAAAATCCTAAGCTTACTAGAACCTATAATAAACAGGCGGTGAAATTTGACTTCATCGCCTGAAATGCTTATAATCGGCATATAAAAATTATAAAAATAATTCGGGTTTCTATATAGTCAGGGGTGACAATGGCCGGAACACAAGGAACACAGACGAGAACGCTCGCCGATTTAAGTGAATCGGAGAAGGCGCTTGTCGAGTTCAAAACGCTTCTTAATCAAAAAATGCCTGAAATTTTCCCATATATGAAGAGTTGGGGAAAGCTCCTTTCTGATGATCCTGCAAGCTCGTTCTCCACAGACCCAATGGATTCTGCATTTTTAGATGTGCTTGACCGAAGTATTTTCAACACATCCTTGCGATCAACCAATACCGAAATTAAAGCTTTATATGAGGCGTATAAAGCACTTCCTGAAGAAGCCGTAGAACCGATTACACTTAAACGTCAGATATTTGATGCCCCTTCTGTTGAGTTTTCTGCTCACAAGCAAGCAGCAAGCGTCGTTAACCTTGGTCAACAATATTTAGGGGTTGATACAACCGAAAGCGGGATTGTTGATCAAGAAACAGGCAAAGCATTAAGTATTAAGCTTGCAACATTACAGTCACAAAACCCTGATATCCAAACAAATGTTATTCCGCAATATTACGATCAAAGGTCTGTGGACTTCCTTAATGCTTTAGTTGAAAAACGTATGGAAGATGCAGGCGTTACGCGCCAGACTGATCTTGATACTCTTTTGGTTAATACATGGGATCAAAAGCAAGACGGAGACTATATTCCGAACCGCGCTATGGCAAATTTGGCGGAAATTATCTCTTTACGCAATATTGTTGAATTAATCGTCAATGCTCAACTCCCAAATGGTCAAGCAGGCGTAAGGGTGCAAGTTGATGCTCCGTGGAACACGGGGTGGGATACACAAACTGCACCTGATCGATTCTTTAGTGAAGCCGCATACGACTCTCTGGGAAAAACAAAAGAAGTTTCAGGGCAGGCTCTATTCGGTAACTATTCCACAAACCCCAATGCCGATTTATTGCGGGAATTTGCCCAAAATATTGGTATGGATACGAATAAAGCTACATATACAGAAGTTGAAGTCGGCATGATTGCAGCAGAGATGCTGGCTCATCAGGCTAGAGAGCTTTGTATTCCTGAACATGAAGTCAATACGGCCATTCATGACGGACGTTTTATGCCGCATTATAAAGATTTAGAAATGGTTGAACGTGGCTATGGCTATCCGCCGGGTGAACTTGCAGATGCTGCACTTTTAAAAACCGGTCTGGAGCAATGGCATATGGATCACTATGGTCCAATTAGAGACGCTGTTATCGAATATCGTAATGTTGAATTTGTGAACCGTTTTGGTGGTATACCGGATGAGCAAATTCTAGATATGCAACGCAGAAGATCTGGGGCTGATACACAGTTAGACAGAGAGCAAGGTCTCCGTGATTTTGGTTCTGCTGCACGCTATTTCGCCTCGTATAAGACAGTAACCGGAAATGCTGATAAGCAGACATTATACGACTTTAGGCGTGATAATGAATATCTTCCTTATTTATCTGAACGCGCAGCGGCAGGTACAATTGGCGGAATGTGCCGTGTTGTTACCCCTTCTGCAGATATAGAAGGTGACATTCCGAAAGCTTCAGACGAAGGGTGCACCGTAGAGAGTGTTATTGAGGATAATGGCACGCCTTGCGAAGGTGATGATTGTACGGTTGAGAAAGAATTAGAGCGCCGTATTAAGTCAGGTCAAATTAAGCCCTGTGATGATTTCTCAGATGGTGCAGGCGCGGACGCGAATGCTTCTGATGCTATTCAGAGTAATATGAGCGACGCAACAGGTCAGAGTTCAGACGCATGTACTGTCGAGGCGGAAATCGCTCGTAGACTAGAGGGTGGAGAATTAACACGCCCGTGTGATACGAATAATGATATAAAAATTAAATAACGCCCTTTGAAAAGGGCGTTAGTGTCGTATTACTTCCTATAAAGCACTTAAGAAACTATATATCTAAGGGATCTGGGTCTGAATTGATCCCTACGTTAGCCCCTTCTGTAAGATCCCAATGAACCCCATTTGTTTCTATAAATTTCTGTGCAGCTTCTGCCGCAGTGTGAGGATTTATATCAGCTTGCGTAATAGTCGTAGTAGGTTCCCAACTAAAGCCATCTTTACGATAAAAGGTCATTTGATCTAAGTGCCCTGCACGTTGATCATCATCAAAGCGTACAAACCTGCTAGTACCATTAAAAGTGTGAGTCGTTACGTTAGGGTTTTCCGCATTAGGTGACTCTGGTTCTGAACCGTTATCACTACATCCTGAAAGCGCAAATACTGTCGCGATACCACTTGCTGCAACAAGACCTCTCAAACTTTTATTCATGGTATTCCCCTTTCACCAATATTTTCTTATCTATAGTACCTTATAACTTATAGCATCTCTGGCGCGCAAGAAAATTACCAAAACATGGCTTGAGCAGAAACGTCATGACACAACTCGTTCAATCTAAACGTTAAAGCGGAAGAGTATGATATCACCGTTTGCAACAACGTATTCCTTACCCTCTTGGCGCATTTTACCGTTATCTTTTGCGCCTTGTTCGCCTTTACAGGCGATATAATCATCATAGGCAATTGTCTCTGCCTTAATGAACCCTTTTTCAAAATCAGTGTGTATCACCCCCGCAGCTTGAGGAGCTTTTGTATCAATTGCAATTGTCCAAGCGCGTGTCTCTTTTGGCCCTGCGGTAAAGTAGGTATGTAACTTTAATAATGTATAGCCAGCGCGAATAATGCGGTTCAAGCCTGGTTCACTTAAGCCCATTGTTTCCAGAAATTCAGCTTGCTCTTCATCACTTTCAAGTTGGGCAATTTCTGACTCAATTGACGCGCAAATGACAACGCTCTGTGCCCCTTGCTCTTGTGCCATCTTTGCGACAGTTTCAGAATAGGCATTACCATCTGCGGCTTCTTCTTCGGAAACGTTACAAACATAAAGGATCGGCTTTGATGTAATCAGAGATGCTACTTTGAGCCAGCGCTCTTCGTCCTCATCAGTTGCTTCAACCGTGCGTGCAGAATTCCCCTCATCAAGAGCGGCTTTGATCTTCGCAATGAAATCATACTGCGCGATTGCTTCCTTATCACCTGAACGGGTCTTTTTCTTTAGATTCTCAAGTTGGCGTGTCAGACTTTCAAGGTCAGACAGCATTAATTCTGTTTCAATTGTCTCAATATCACGCAATGGGTCAACTGACCCTTCAACATGGTGGATATCGTCATCTTCAAAACAGCGTACAACATGGATGATTGCATCCGTCTCGCGGATATTAGACAAAAACTGGTTTCCAAGCCCTTCACCTTGTGATGCTCCTTTTACCAGCCCTGCGATATCAACAAACTCTAACTGAGCCGGTAAAATTTCCGCAGAACCTGCAATTTCGGCAATCTTTGCAAGACGTTCATCAGGAACAGAAACACGACCCACGTTCGGTTCAATCGTACAAAACGGAAAATTTGCCGCTTGCGCTGCTGCTGTTGCTGTAAGTGCATTAAATAATGTTGATTTTCCAACATTTGGTAGCCCAACAATTCCGCAGTTAAATCCCATTATTTTCGTCCTTTTTGCATCTGTAATTAATACGAATTATTTTCTTAGATATTCTTTTATTAAACTTTCATAAGTCTTTGGAGCATCAGATATAACTTCATCAACTTTATCCCCCATAAACTCGACCAAAGGCTCTAACCATTCTTTTTCGGCCTTAGAAAAATCACTGAGGACATAGTTACTCACCTGCCCTTTATGTTCAGGACGACCAATGCCAATACGTACGCGCCAAAAATCAGCAGTACCAAGATGCGCCTGAATAGATTTCAATCCATTATGACCGGCGTTACCACCGCCCTGTTTAATACGCACAGAATTTGGTGCAACATCAAGTTCATCATGAAAAACAATAACATTCTCAGGCGGTATCTTATAAAATTTAGTCGCCTTCGCGACAGATTGGCCAGATTCGTTCATATAGGTTTCAGGCTTTAATAAAAGAGCCTTAGCATTACCAATACGCCCTTCTGCAAATTGCCCCTGAAATTTTGATTTAAACGACGGCATATTCGGGAATGCCGATTGAATAACGTCAACCACCATAAAACCAACATTGTGTCGGTGTCCTTGATATTTATCGCCTGGATTTCCAAGCCCTACAAACAGCCACATCGTTTGTGTATCCCCTACATACGAAGAAGAGCCTTCTGATAAAGGCTCTTTCCTAAATATAGCAGCAAGTGATTTAAACCACTGTTGCACGGTATATTATTCTTCTGCCGGAGCTTCTTCAGCTTCTGCATCAGGATCCACCATTTCAGCACCTTCTGCGCCCGCAGCATCTTCAGCTTCTTCTTCAGCTTCAGTCTTCGGTGCAATCAGTGTTGCGATTGTGAAATCACGATCCGTAATAACCGGAGATGCGCCTTCAGGCATATCTGCATCAGATACTTTAACTGCATCGCCGTGCTGTTTACCTTCAAGGTTAACTTCAAGAACTTCAGGCATGCTTGTCGCAGAACATAAGATCTCAACAGTGTGACGAACAACGTTCACTGTACCCTTTTGATCAATACTTGGACATTTGTCTTCGTTAATGAACTGAACCGGAACGTCAACAGCAATTTTTGTTTTCTTTGTCACGCGCAAAAAGTCAACGTGCTCAACAATATCTGTTACAGGGTGTAATTGAACATCACGTGCAAGAACAAGATGTTTCTTACCTGCAAGATCAAGGTCGCATAATGTAATGAACATCTGTCCCTTGTTATATTCAACATTAATTTGATTTTCAGATAGAGAGATCTTCACAGGTTCCTTGTTATCACCGTAAATAACCGCAGGTGTGCGACCTTCACGACGTAATGAACGAGCAACCCCCTTGCCGGCGCGTTCTCTCTCTTGTGCTTCTATAGCATAGTTTGTAGACATGTTTTATTTCCTTATATTTAAACATAACTGATTGGCCTCCAGGGGTGCCAACCCGTAGCAATGGCTACGTAGCGCACAGATAAAGCAGATCTATACGATTATTTCAAGTAAATTTTGTGTATTTACGGATAAATATCAGGGTTATTTAAATAACTCGGAAATTGAACGCTCTTCACTGATACGGCGCGCCGCTTCGCCGATTAGATCGCCAATACCCACTTGTTCAATATTTGTTGCAGCTTTCATTTCTTCAGTTGCGGCAATACTATCTGTAATGACCAACTGTTTTAACGGAGAAGACGTAACACGCTCTACCGCTTTGCCTGAAAGAACACCATGAACAACGTATGCATGAACTTCTTTTGCGCCTTGAGCCTCAAGAGCTACAGCAGCATTACAAAGTGTACCGCCGGAATCTACAATGTCATCAACAAGGATACATACTTTATCTTTAACGTCACCAATAACATGCATCACTTCTGACACACCGGCTTGTTCACGACGTTTATCAATAATTGCAAGGTCTGCACCGATGCGTTTTGCCAAGTGACGTGCACGCACCACACCACCGACATCCGGCGATACAATACAAATATTCTCACCTTGGAACTTCTCATTTATGCATTTCACAAAAACTGGTGCCGCACTTAAATTATCAACGGGGATATCAAAGAAGCCCTGTATTTGTCCGGCGTGCAGTTCCATTGTCAAGACACGGTCTGCACCTGCCGCAGTGATCAAATTCGCAACAAGCTTAGAAGAAATTGGTGTACGACCGCCTGTTTTACGATCCTGTCTTGCATAACCGAAATATGGAAGAACCGCAGTAATGCGTCTCGCTGACCCGCGTTTTAATGCATCAATTGCAATTAATAACTCCATCAGATGATCGTTCGCGGGATAAGACGTAGACTGAATGAAAAATGTATCTTTACCACGGACATTTTCCATGATCTCAACGAATATTTCGTTATCAGAGAAGCGCTTAATCGCGCACTGGGTCAGAGGAACATCCAAATAAGAAGAAATGCTATCGGATAAATCACGGTTGGCGTTACCGGAAATCAGCTTCATAATGTCATACCCTTGTCATCGCGTATTATCCGCGCGGTTCAAATTTCAGAGATAGGCGCACTATAAGAAAAACAGATTATAAATCAAGAAAATTGATGGAAAATTATTCACAGCCTATGGAAATAACTGAAATTTGCCGACCATAATCTGAATCATTATTATGTGTTGCACGACGATAACTATAAAACTCATCCTGATTTTTATATGTATCTTTGTCCATTACAGTTACATTTTTAAGCCCAACACGAAACAGGCGCCACGCACAATAGCCTGATAAGTCAAACATAAGGTGCCCTTCTTTTGCACCACTGTGAAAGAAGTTTTCGGCGTCTTCGTTTTCTTCTAAAAACGGATCAACGAAATCTATTGTAACTTCATAAGATGATCTACTTATACATGGCCCAACACAGGCACGTATTGTATCTTTTTGTGCTCCTATTTGGGTCATTTTGAGAACTGTCTCATCTAAGACCCCTTTAAGAGCACCACCCCACCCTGCATGCGCGGCTCCTATTACAGGTGCTCCGTCTGCTTTCAGGCCATAGAACAATACAGGGGCACAATCCGCCGTTAAGATACCAAGTGCTATACCCGCTTTATCAGTAACGAAACCATCCCCCTGTGGGCGCTCGTCCCACGGTGCGTTAACGGTATGAACCACATTACCATGTATTTGATATAGTGATAGCAGATGATCTAGTTCAACATTAAAGTTACGTGCGACCTCCGCACGGTTCAAATTTATATTTTCAGGATCATCGTTAGAACCGGTTCCACAGTTAAGCCCCTTATACTCTCCGCAACTATTGCCACCTATTCGCGTAAAGAAGCCATAAGATATTTTATGATGCCCTGAATTTAAAAAACTATCATCTGTATAATGTTTCATACATCTTCTTTCTACTTATTGAGGCGCGAGTCAAACCCGGATAGCGTCATTGCCCTATCGTAAATCGACATGACTTTAAAAAGTTGTCCCATTTCATCGATGGAAATTAAACGTTCTAAATCCTTGTCTAGCTTTTCAAGTTTATTTGAGGCTTTTTTGGGGTCATGTGACTTACAAATTGCATTTTTTAAGGCCAATGCACGATATTCAACCCCAACATTACGTAAAAATGCGCCTTGTGTTGTGTCATCCGTTGAAAGAGTGTCATATTCATCTACTACCCCCTGCAACGCCTGAAAGTCAACATGTGCGGTGATATCACTTTGTCCAACATCACAGAGCACATTGCTATATTCATGGTTCTTAACAGCCTGTAATGTATCACCGTAATGGCGTGTGGTGTAGCCGTAATCGATCCACAAAGATGCTCCACCACTTTGCGAGAGATGTGCGCATGCATCTTTAATAAACTCACAGCGTGCCGGTGCAATTTCATAAATTTGATGGCTCTGTGTTTTTGTCGGAAGTAATTCTATTAACTCAACCCCTGCATCCTCCCAACCAAAGGAAAAGCACTCCTGCGTTTCATCATATTTAACGACGCGTTTTTGCCATCCGTTTTCATTTCTGGTGAGCTGCTCTATTGGTAGAGCGTCAAGAAACTCATTACCAATAAGAATAGATGGGATCGCTGCACTGATTTCTGATAGGCCTGTGCTCCAATTCACATTATATTCAGATAATGCATCTTTTTGAACTTGCCTTAGTGTCGGACTGGTATCGATTAATGTCACATGAACCGCTTGTTTGAACGCTTCATCTTTTGTTGTAACGCGTACAATATCTTTCATTAACGTTCCACGCCCGGGGCCAAACTCAACAAGGTTAAATGCGTCTGGCTTATTCATTTTTTGCCAAACATCAAACACCCATGCACCAACCATTTCGCCAAACATCTGGGATATTTCAGGTGCAGTGGTGAAGTCACCTCGCCTGCCAAACGGCTCTTTTTGTGCATAGTATCCATATTGTGGATCAGAGACGCAGAGCTCAAAAAAAGCCCCTAAGGTCATAGAACCATACCGCACCATATGATCCTTTAAATAATTTTGCGTATCCATAATGTTATCAGACATTTATTTTGCCTTATATAAGCGTCCTTGATGAGCCAAAAATACAATTAGTGCACCAAGGATGATCATCGGCAAGCATAATATTTGCCCCATAGAGATGACACCACCAATTAGGCCAATTTGCGCATCCGGAACACGCACAAATTCAACAAGAGCGCGAAACAAACCATAACCAATTAAGAAAACACCCGAAGCCGTCCCTACTTTGACATTAGGGCTGCGCACCACAAACCAAACTATTATAAAGAGTACAATACCTTCTAACACGGCTTCGTATAATTGACTGGGGTGGCGCGGCACATCGCCGCCACCGGGAAATATTATCCCCCATTTTGCATCTGTGGGCATGCCATATAGTTCACCATTTACGAAATTAGCTATACGACCAAAAAACAATCCTATTGGTGCGGCGGCACAGACAACGTCAGAGAGTTTGAATAATGGGAGTTTATTTAGTTTAGTATAGAGAATAAGCGACACCATAACGCCAAGAAGGCCGCCATGGAAAGACATTCCGCCATTCCATATTTTAAAAATTTCTGTAGGTTCAGAAAGATAATAATCAAGATTATAGAACAAAACATAACCGAGACGACCACCAATAATAACGCCGATAATTGCCCATGTCAGGAAATCTGCAATATTTTCTTTATCAATTTCTTTTTTGCTATCCCGTGAAACTAAAACGGAACAATATTTCCATCCAATTAAAAAACCAGCTAAATACGCCAAAGCATACCAACGAATAACCAGTGGTCCAATTGCAAAAGCAACAGGATCGATTTGTAAGACAATATGTTCCATGTCCTATGGTTTACCGTGATATAGCCTAAAAATAAAGCCTTTCAGTACATAAAATCCGGCTTTTATTTTCATGCACATTTATCTTTTTTTATTGCACCAAAAGCCCTTGCCTTATCATTTAATCTCGTGCTATGAGTCCGTTCTCAGATGGAAAAAATAATGATCTCTAAACGTGAAAAAATCATGGATGATGTTGCGCGTGTTGCAGGCGGTGCTGCGGGCTTACTTAATGATGCAGGTAAGCACGCCAAAGACACGCTCAGAACAAGAATTGACGATATTGCACAGGACATTGACCTTGTACCCAGAGAAAATTTTGAACGTTTAGAAGCAATGCTCATTGAAAGCCGTGAAGAGCAGGAAAAGCTCAAAAAACGTTTATCCATTTTAGAAGATAAAATCGCATCAAAACCTGAGTAATCTCGATTTAAAAATACAATAGCTTTTATATCATAGGGACCCGATATGACAGATCAAATTGAAATTCATGAAGACACAAGCATCAATCCAATTGATTGTGTAGAGGACGTTCTTAACGATCATAATTGGGTCTATAGTCGTATGAACCACGATGAAATCCTTGTTGAAGTTGCGGGCAAATCTTGTAGTTACCGTTTGGTATTCGTATGGCAAGAGCAAATGAATGCGCTTCAGCTTTGTTGTTTATATGATATGAGTGTTGCAAAGCAAAACCTTGAACTTGCTGCAAATACATTAATGGACATCAATGAAGAGCTTTGGATGGGTCACTTCGAAATCAGAAAAGAAACATCTGCACCATGCTTTAGGCAAACATCCCTTCTAAGAGGGCATAGCGGTCGTCATGGATATGAAAATGTGGAAGACCTTGTCGATATATCACTTAGCCTATGTGAACGCTATCAGGCCGTTTTCCATTTACTCTCGGAAGACAAACAACTTGATTCACAAATCTTGTCATTTGCTTTGATGGATACAGAAGGTGAATCTTAACCGAAAGGTCATATAGTATGAATGACACGCCCTCCTCTTTACAAACCCGGTATAGAGTTACACTTATTGGGTGCGGTAAAATGGGGAGCGCGATGCTTCGCTCGTGGCTTAATGATGACTTGATAGAGCATGTGAATGTCATTGACCCCTCACCAGTTAAGATTGACGGTACTGCGAATGATACCCGCGTGTCATATTGCCAAAGCTTAACAAGCACTTCTTTAGAAAGTGATATTGTTGTCCTTGCCGTAAAACCACAGACTTTGGAAGGATCTTTAAAAAGCATAGAGGTGAGCGCCTCTGCAAGCCTGCCTGTTTTTCTGTCTATTGCTGCGGGTCAAACTATTCATACATTAAGACGCTTTTTAGGTTCAAACACAGCCATAATAAGGACTATGCCCAATACACCAGCAGCTATTGGAAAAGGGATGAGCGTTTCTGTTTCAAATACACTTGTATCAGATCAACAAAAACTCATGGCAAATAAGCTATTACAAAGCACTGGACAGTCACTTTGGATTGAAGATGAAGCGTTAATGGATGCTGTCACCGCACTATCAGGTAGTGGTCCTGCGTATATTTTCTATCTTATTGAGGTTATGGCCAATGCCGGTGAGAAACTCGGCTTGGATAAAGATATGGCAATGTCACTGGCACGCCAAACAGTTATTGGTAGTGCCGCTTTGGCAGAGACAGAGCAACAATTAAGCGCATCAACATTAAGAGAGAATGTTACAAGTCCGGGTGGAACGACGCAAGCCGCGCTAGAAAAGTTAATGGATGGGGAGTTTCAAAATATATTTGATGGAGCGCTTCAGCACGCAAAAAAACGCGCCGAAGAGTTAAACGGATAGGGGTAACTATTACTGCTGTGCATTTCTGGTTCCAAGACCGATGTCTTTTGCCAATTTACTACGACGAATAGCATAGTTGGGTGCAACCATTGGGTAATCAGCAGGAAGCCCCCAACGCTCACGATATTCTTCCGGTGTCATATTATATGCCGTTTTCAAATGACGTTTTAACATTTTTAGTTTTTTACCATCTTCCAGGCAAATCAAATGATCCGGTGTAATTGATCGTTTAATCGGTACAGCTGGCTGAGGTCTGTTGGCAGCAGAGGCCTCTTCATTACCTACATTACTCAAGGCTGTATGAACCTTTTCTATGATTACGGGAATATCATCCACAGAAACTGTATTGTTTGACACATACGACGATACAACCTTAGTAGTTAACGCCAACAAATCGTCATTATTTGTATCTTCACTCATTACGCTTTAAACTTTCTTACTTTAAGATGGTTCCAATACACCTTCGTTGGCGCCACCACAATTATCAGGCATCATAAAATACACAGATTTTTGTCAATCTCAAGTAAATAAAACAAAATTCAACCTCTACTATCATTTTCTTTTGAACCGCCAATCTTACGAACAGCTCTTTTTGGTGTGCTGACATCAGGTTCACGAATATAAAAAGGCGTACACTCCAGACACGCACCTTCATTTTTTCCTTTAATATCAACAAAATAAGATGCCGTAGCGATAGGGTCAGGTAACATGATTTTTTTATGGGTTATATAATCACTTTGTTTTTTTGAAACTGAGATGAAACGCTCACTCGCATCTCCTATTATAATTATTGGCATATTAATCATACCTATAATTTCATCTTCTTTGGCTGCTATGGGGTCAGAACATGCCGTATAATTTTTCCCCTCAAACATTTGAAAATAAAAATCCTGACGTTTTGTCTCTAGAAGAACACCATAACGCGATATGCTATCTTTTGGCTGTTGTTGTAAATATGTTTGGAGAATAGCGCGAAATGTATCAATTCCTATAACAGGTATATTTAAAGCAAGCCCCAGAGATTTTGCTGTCGATAGACCTATACGCATTCCGGTAAAAGCCCCCGGCCCTTTTGTAACGACAATAAAATCAATATCTGAATACTTTAAACTATTGTTATGTATAATACTATCAATCATGGGCATCAAATGTTCGGCCTGCCCACGTGTCATTTCATATGATAAGGTGTCAATTGCTCCGCTTTTATCATCATACAGACCAACTGAACACCCATTCATTGCGCTATCAATTGAAAGTACTAACATTCCTAATACTCTTGTGCCGGTCTGACTTCAATAACTTCTGGGAGGTAATGTTTCAACATATTTTCGATTCCGACTTTCAGTGTTGCTGTTGAACTTGGACAACCTGAGCAGGCTCCCCTCATCTGTAAGTACACGATACCATCTTCAAAACGATCAAAGACTATATCTCCACCATCCATTGCGACCATTGGGCGCACTCGCTCATCCAAGAGTTCTTTAATTTGCGCAGTGATTTCATCATCAACTTGTTCTTCCCCTTGCGCTTCTACAGATTGCAGAATGATTGGCTGTCCGGTGGAAAGGTGTTCCATTAATACCGCCAGTACCATTGGCTTTAACATTGACCAGTCTGTATCATCAGCCTTACTAACAGATACAAAATTGCCCGAGAAAAAAACACGTGTTACGCCGACAATGCCGAATAAACGTAATGCAAGCGGCGAATTTGAAGAGTTGGCAGAGGATGTAAAATCCATGGTGCCGTCTTCTAGAATAGTCTGACCGGGGAGAAACTTAATTGTTGCCGGATTAGGGGTTTCTTCTGTTTGTATAAACATCGATGTTCCTTTTTGATCTACTTATCAACCTCAAGAGCGTTATAGACCTCTAGCCACATCTAATCAAGTGTTGCTGATTGGTTGCAGATTCCCAGGTATTACCATAAGCGGAACCGGAATTTGCAAAAGCCCTTTACCTGCAAAATATGTAACTAATGGGCCAGGGTTAGACGATTCTGCCGCGGCGAGCACCAATGCTACAATATTAGGATTGCTTTGCAAGGTTTCCAGAATCTGATTTGCTCGATCCCCTTCTTCGATACAAATCATTGGGATTTTTCCTGTGTTTTGTAAAACACGTCCTGAGGCATCCCAGACCATTTGCTCTGACACATCCCTCAACTCACGTTTAACGCGCTTTTCAACATTATGCCAATTTTGTACAACCACTTCTTCCATTACGTTTAGAAGCGCAACGTAACCGCCACTGGCATTTGCGAATTTACATGCATAGTCTACGGCGGCCTGACACTCAATGGTACCATCGACCACGACGAGGAAAACACCACCCTTTTTGTTCATTTCAGTTTCATTTTGCATCGAACACTCCATTTCGGCACTATGGCCTTACCCGTAATACACTGACTAACCAGCCGGAAAACATCGCCAGCGAGATACATAGTAATGCGTATATAAGACTATAATCTCTTGCTGATTTAAATACAAAAGCGTTCAGACCAACCTGCTCTACTTTTAACATATCTAATGTTTTCTCTATCACTTTTCCTTTGTTATCAATCATGTAGCTATGTATTTTATATTCACCCGTTGGTGCAGATGGTGGAATAGAAAAACTTGCACGAAAGAAGTTATCATTCAGGAATGTTATTTCAGCAGGCTTATCGAAAAAAACTCCGGCCTTAATATTTTTAATAATCAATGCCTTATAAAACTCATTTTCTTTTTTATTTGAGCTTTTCACTTTGTCTTTTTGCTTATGCAATAAACCCTTATGGCCTATACCATTCTCTAACAAGACTGCATTTAAGCCTTCTACTCCCTCATCAGGTAAGCTGGAGGCGTGATGATAATATACCGGAAACTTATCAAAACGCGTGTAGTGCCTATTAACCCATGCCCCCATAACACGGCTCTTTTGCCAAATTGTTACTGTTTTACGAGGGCCTTCAACGACAATTGCTATGTGCGCGTTACTATCTCTCCTATCACCAAACAACTCAATTGATGAACCATTGAACCCAACAGTGACATCAATATGATCGCTTGCGATTTCTACTGCGAGCATATCTGAGTCCGCATAAGTAGATATTGGAAAAAAGGCTATTACGGTGAATATTGTAAGAAACCTGAACATCATTTCACCATCATCACGAAAAGTTCAGATGGGTGCAAAAAGAGTTGTATGCCTAATTGAACACACACACCTAACACCAACATCGCAAGAATAACACGGGCACGCGCGCCTGTTACCTTTTTGGAAACAACAACCCCTATTTGCGCCCCAATAACACCACCCAGAATTAAGAATATTGCAAGAAGGATATCAACGCTATTACTCACTGTTGCATGCATGACAGTGGCGAAAGCACTTGTAAATATAATTTGAAAAAGAGATGTTCCTGCAACCAACAAAGGTGGCATACCTAATATGTAGATCATTGCCGGAACCAGAAGGAAACCACCACCGACCCCCATCGTCGACACAAGAAAACCACTCACGAAACCAATTATTCCGGGCACAAAGACGCTGATATAGAGTTTTGAGCGTGGGAAACGCATTTTGTATGGTAAGCGCGATATTAAAGACGGGGACTTTAACCTATTAAATTCCGAGCGTACGGTTTTCTTCTTAAACATTGTGAAGACGCTTTCAAATAGCATCATAATCCCAATAGAACCAAGCAAGACGATATAAAGCAGGGAAATAATAAGGTCAATTTGACCCAGATATTTTATGAACTGAAAGAATATGATCCCCGTGACAGAGCCTATAACACCACCAACCAACATTATCGTGCCAACCAAGAAGTCGACTTGGCCGCGTCGCCAATACCCCATAACACCATTCATTCCGGATGCTACAAGTTGGCTTCCCTGTGTCCCAACAGCCACAGCAGATGGTATTCCCATGAAAATTAAAAGAGGTGTCGTAAGGAAACCGCCACCAACACCAAAAACACCGGAAATGAAACCAACAAAAGCACCGAGAATAAATATATATTCTATCGCGATGCTCATTTCCGCTATAGGCAGATAGATCTGCATTTACATACCTTCACGCCCTGATTATCAGGTATAAAAATTAAAAAACTTCGTATAACCTAAGTGTTTTACAGAAAAACAGTGCTGAGAAAACATCAATAAATCAATGTGTAAACAACATATAGACAAGTGATAATCAAAAGTGGAAACGTATTATTTTCTACAATTTATGTTTATCTAGCTCTCTTGGGCCATTTACTTCAACTTTAGTGTCACCCTGAAAGTCTCTGTAATGTCCATTTGAACGCTCATGCGTTACTTTTTTGAAATCTACAGATTTTATAATACCTACAAATGTTTGGCGCCATTTTTGATAGACGCTTTCTTCTGCAGAACAATCAACGACGTATAGTTGGTCATGATAAAGAGATGCGAACATGATACCGCGCTTACGCACAAGAGCACCCTCTGCAGTTTCATAGGATGCCTCTGTCATGCTTGCGTGACCGAAGCCAAGACCTGCACCATCTTTGAACACATCGACATCGACATCGTTATATTCACCAAGATAGTCATTCCAAAACTCGCGACTGAAAGATACCTTTTGGATATCCCCATCGAACTTACCCGGGAAGATTACAAAACGGCGGTCTTCGCGTACACGAACACGACATGTGGCGAAATTATATTGGCCGGGGCCAGCAACAGTTAACTTATCATCCGGTTTTTGATTATTCACGGGTTGCCATGAATCGGGGAAAGAGACTGTAAAGCGATCCCCCTGATCTTCAACAAAGAATACTTCCGCGTTTGCAGATGATACGGCCATAGAACAGAATGCCGCACCGACAAGGACTGATTTCAGTAAAGAATGCATGATTGTACGCTGCCTTAAGATAAGTTAACTCCGTTCACATTGTGCTATTTTAATTAATAAAATGCAAACATCTTATTAAAAACTAACATAAAAATGCAGTAGACAAAATGCTTTAGAGATAAAATCCCATAGTTTTATGAACGTCCGCCAATATTCCCGAAGCAATCGCCCGTGCATCTTGAGCGCCTTTTGCCAATGCCTTATCAACAATATCAGGGTTTTCAAGCAATTCATTCATGCGTTTCGTAATCGGTTCTAAGTGCGCCACGGCGACCTCTGTTAGAGCCGGCTTAAATGCTCCGAACTGTTGGCCTGCATATTGTTTCAAGACTTCTTCTTTAGATATGTCCGCCAAAGCAGCATAAAGCGTTACAAGGTTCAGTGCTTCTGCACGCCCTTCCAATGCCTCTAAATTATCGGGAAGCGGGTCAGGGTCTGTTTTTGCTTTTTTGATCTTCTTTGCAATCAAGTCGGCATCATCGGTCAGGTTTATGCGTGTCATATCAGAATCAGCAGACTTACTCATCTTTTGTGTTCCATCACGCAAAGACATTACACGTGGTGCAGGCCCTGTTATTACAGGTTCAGGCTGAACAAAGAATTCTTTATTGTAACGTGTGTTAAATGTTGAGGCCAAATCACGTGCAAGCTCTAAATGCTGTTTTTGATCCTCACCAACGGGAACATGTGTCGCATTATAGATCAGGATATCTGCCGCCATCAAAACGGGATATGCAAACAACCCTAAACCTGCGCGCTCTTTATTCTTTCCTGCCTTATCCTTGAACTGGGTCATACGTTGCAACTTACCCATTTGTGCCATAGTGGCAAGCAACCACATAAGCTGCGAGTGCTCTGGCACATGCGATTGTACAAAGATGGATGATTTTTCAGGATCAATACCTGCCGCCATATAAGCCGCAGCAATTTCGCGCGTTGCCTGTTTTAACTGTGTTGGATCATAATCCGCCGTAATCGCATGTAAATCAACAACACAATATAGGCACTCTGCTTGCGGGTCATCTTGAAACGATACCCAGTTTTTTAGCGCGCCAAGATAATTCCCCAGATGGAGCTGACTTGTCGGTTGCATACCGGATAATATACGTTTCATAGCCTCAAACCTCTTTTATGACCGTTTTAATAAATACTTTTTTACATCCTGCAAACGAACAGCTCCTGTTATGAGCACCATTACGCCGTACAGCATTGCCCCCGCAATCACGGTAGTCGCTAATGCAGAGATTTGCATGAATGTTGTCCCCTCAAAGATAAAGCCTTTTAAAAGGAGGGCGAGTATATACACCCCCGCGCCCATAACGCAAGACGATGTCACGATCTTTGGCATATTCAATAGAAAAGCACGATCCAAATGTGCCGATGGATGATCTTTTAGCGCACGTATATGCAGGTAAAACTGCAACCAGCCAGTTAAACCAGTGGCTAGCGCAATGCCTATAACACCAATATATTGAATTAAGATGATGCTCATAACGATATTTAATAGTGTCGCAATCACAGAAATACGCACCGGAGTTTTTGTATCTTCACGCGCCCAATGTGCCGTGGAAAACACTTTAATTGCGATATAAGCCGGTAAACCAAGTGCATATGCGCTCAATACGCTTGCTGTTATTGCACTATCTGATGCGTCAAATTTACCATGCTCAAATAAAACAGTGATTAATGATAGAGGCATAACCGCCAAAGCAACGGCAGCAGGTAACGCCAGAAGTAAGCAATACTCAAGAGCTCTATTAAACAGGTGACAAGCTTCCTCGGGTGTATCTTTAGCCATAGCGCGTGATAGCATAGGTAATAATGCCGTACCGACAGCAATGCCAACCACACCAAGCGGTAACTGATTTAAACGATCCGCATAATAAAGATATGAGATAGAACCGCTTTCTAAAAAAGAAGCCAGAATGATATCAGCGAACAAATTAATGTGCACAACCCCTGCCCCAATAACCGCAGGCCCCATCAATTTAAGAACCTTGCGTGCATCAACATCCAAACGTGGCCATCCCAATGTAATTTTTACACCCGCACGGCGCGCACATATATATAAGAAAACCAATTGTAAAACGCCGGCGCTCAATAATCCGTATGCTAAAGCATGACCTGCCGTTTCGAAATGCTCACTTACCAGTAATGCGGCAATGAGTGAAAGGTTGAAAAGTACCGGCGCAAAGGCGAATGGTGCAAAACGATCCATCGCATTCATCACGCCTCCTAAAAGCGCCGTTAATGACATTAGTAAAAGGTACGGAAATGTTATTCTTGATAGCTCAACCGCAAGCGGTTCGCGTAGTTCATCTCCAACAAAGCCAGGCGCAATGAGTTGGATCACATAAGGCATCAAAAGGAGTGCAAGAAACGTAAATGCGGATAAGGCCGTTAACATGACCATGAAAGCATTACTCGCAAACAGGTCTGCTTTTTCTTTACTTCCGCTTTCTATCGTTTTGGAATAGATCGGGACGAATGCGATACTAAATGCACCTTCTGCGGTAACGCGTCTAAAGAAATTTGGTAGTTTTAGTGCAACAAAGAATGCATCGGCGATAGGCCCTGCCCCCAAATAGGTGGCGGTGAGCATATCACGCGCGAATCCTGCAATTCGTGATAAACCCGTCATTCCTGCAACAGTAGCCATAGCTTTTACTAATTTCATATGCTAATCCTTACACCAACTTAAGGAGAAAAAACAGCATGCAAAATCCTGAAAGCACATGGTTTGGAGAAAAAGAAGTTTCTCCCGAGGAAAAAACCGAGGGTGTTATAGGTGTATTCGACAGCGTCGCCGATAAATATGACGTTATGAATGACTTTATGAGTATGGGTATACACCGCCTGTGGAAAGATCAGTTTATTCGTATGATCCGTCCACGTGCGAATATCGCAGGCCGCCCAATGGATTATCTGGATGTTGCCGGCGGGACTGGTGATATTGCTTTTCGTATTCGTAACAAGATCGGAGCAGGTGCAAATATCACGCTATGCGACTTAAATGACAATATGTTATCCGTTGGACGTAACCGTGCCATTGACAAGGGTTGGATCAATGACTTTGACTGGGTTACCGGAAATGCATCAAGCCTGCCATTAGAAGATAACAGCATCGATGTTTATACAATTGCTTTTGGATTACGTAATGTAACGCATATTGATACAGCTTTATCAGAAGCCTATCGTGTTCTTCGTCCGGGTGGTAAATTTTTCTGCCTGGAGTTTAGTCACGTTAGCCCCAAGCCCTTGGCAAAAGCATATGATTTATACTCTTATAATGTCATTCCATTTTTAGGCGAAAAAATCACTCAAGACAGAGATAGTTATCAGTATTTAGTGGAAAGTATTAGAAAATTTCCAAAGCAAAAGAACCTTATAAAGCGTATGCAGGACTCTGGTTTTACACGCACACGTTATACGAACTTCTCTGCGGGGATTGCCGCGGTTCATCAGGGTTTGAAGGCATAGAACATTAATATACAGACATAATACCAGCATGTTTCAGGAATTCATTTGACATCGCATGACCTCATAATGCATTATCCGCCACATCAAAAAAAGATGGTAATTATTTTACGTAATCTATATAAGGTTAATTAAGCAAATATAAGGAAAGGTTACAGATTATGAGTAATTTTACAAAATCAATTCTGTACTCAACAACAGTTTTAGCCGCCGGCCTTGTCGCAATTTTTGCGATTTATAACAATGTTACATCGTCCCAAAATGGTTCAGATGTTGCAAGTATATCGCCTGCTGCCGGTGACAGTGATTTGGGTATTAATTTTGGCGAAGAACTAGACGGCGCAGTATCTGTGATTAAAGATGCATCCTCCTCCACTATGGAAGCTGTTGGTGACGTTGCATCAGATGCAATGGAAGCTGGTAGTGACATGGTTGAGAAAACTGCCGAAATGACAGGTGACGCTGCAGAAGTCGTTGGTGAGATGGCTGAGAACTCAGGTACAGTTCTAAACAACATTGCGACATCTGCCGGTGATATGGCAAGTGATGCGACGGATGCAATTGCGGAAACTGTCGAAGATGTTACTGCCCCTGCTGATGCGACTATCGAGAATGCAGAAGAGACAGCAGAAGAAGTTGAAGCTGTTGAGCCTGCTGCGGAAGCGGAAAAAGCAACTGACAATGCAGTTGATACGGCCGTTGAAGGTGCAGCAGATGCAGCTAAAGATCTGATTAAGCATTAATCACATCTAAAAACATAATTTAAAAAGCCTTGCACCATACATGCGAGGCTTTTTCTTTACAGCCCTTCTATATCAGGTGATAATGGCGCCATGCTAAATAATAAAAAGATATTACTGATTATATCAGGGGGAATTGCCGCCTATAAATCATTGGAACTGATCCGTTTGTTAAAAAAGAACGGTGCAGACGTGAAGTGTATACTTACAAAAGCAGGCGAGCAGTTTGTCACACCGCTTAGCGTCGCTTCTTTATCTCAGGAAAAAGTATATACAGACCTTTGGTCACTCACAGATGAAACAGAGATGGGTCATATACGTTTAAGTCGTGAATGTGACCTTATTGTTGTTGCTCCTGCAAGTGCGGATATTATGGCGAAGGCAGCGCATGGGCTTGCGAATGATCTGGCTTCAACAACGTTGCTTGCATCAAATGCGCCTACTCTTTTTGCCCCTGCAATGAATCCCGAAATGTGGAATAGTGCAGCCACACAAGCAAATATTAATACCCTTAAAGAGCGTGGTTATCTCTTTAGTGGCCCTGCAAGCGGTGAAATGGCCTGTGGTGAGACAGGTTTAGGGCGCATGAATGAACCGGATATAATATTAAAGGACACTATCTCTTTTTTTAGCGATGCCCCGTTAGCGGGGCGTAAAGCGATTGTGACGAGTGGCCCAACGTATGAACCAATAGATCCGGTTCGTTTTTTAGGAAACCGTTCATCAGGTAAACAGGGACATGCTCTTGCCACGGCCTTACATAATGCGGGGGCGGACGTAACCCTCATTAGTGGCCCTACGCATTTAGATTCGCCCACAGGTGTAAAGACTGTACATATTGAAACCGCGCAAGAAATGTTAGAAGCGTGTAAAAATGCTCTGCCTGCTGATATTGCAGTATGTGCCGCCGCAGTTAGTGATTGGACCCCTCTTCAAAAACAAAATAACAAAATAAAGAAAAAAAATGCATCAGATGCACCTGAATTAAAACTGACCCAAAACCCTGACATTCTACGCGCTATTGCATCACACGATACTATGCGCCCGGAGCTTGTAATCGGATTTGCAGCAGAGACAGAAGACCTTGAAAACAATGCCTCTAAAAAGCTCACGAGTAAGGGGTGTGATTGGATAATAGCAAATGAAGTTGGAATGAATGAGGAAGGTCATGAAAAGGCTTTCGGTTCTGATGAAAATCAAATATATTTGCTCTCACACAATGGAATCGAAAAATGGAAACGTACCAGCAAGACGCAAATAGCGCAGCAACTGGTTCAAAATATAATCAAGCATATGGATAATAATGACTGAGAATACAACAATCATAAATGAAGATGATATTGAGGTTGCACTTAAACCCTTAGAGCATGCTGTTGGATTGAAACTACCGACATATGCGACCACACAATCTGCTGGTATGGACTTAACTGCCGCGCTTGAAGAGGCCATTGAACTGGATGCCGGTGATCGCGCACTTGTTCCTACTGGTTTGTCCATTGCATTACCACAAGGATTTGAGGCGCAGATCCGCCCGAGATCTGGTCTTGCAATTAATCATGGGGTTACTGTTTTAAACAGCCCCGGCACGATTGACGCAGATTACCGCGGAGAGATCAAAGTCATTTTGATTAATCATGGTAAAGAGCCATTTACGATCCAACGTGGCATGCGTATCGCCCAAATGGTTGTAGAACGTTACACTCATGTTAACTGGAAAGTTGTTAATGAACTTGATAGTAACGAAGAGCGTGGTGAGGGCGGTTTTGGCTCTACCGGGAAAAACTAAGAAACATATAGATATAGTTACTTATGGCACAAGCCGCAGAGTTATCGCAGCAAGATACATTGAATAACCCATCGTTTGAACAAAAGATGGACTATTTCCTAGGTCAAGGGCATACGCCCATGATGGCGCAGTATCATGCCCTGAAATCCGAGCACGAGGAGTGCTTGCTCTTCTACAGAATGGGTGACTTTTACGAACTCTTCTATGATGATGCAATTACTGCATCGGCTGTTCTTGACATCACATTGACCAAACGTGGAAAATCGCAGGATGAAGGCATACCGATGTGCGGGGTTCCTTATCACTCACATGAACCGTATCTAGCAAAATTAATACGCGCAGGACATAAAGTCGCGATTTGCGAACAAACGGAAACACCAGACCAAGCAAAAGCGCGCGCAAAAGCAGAAGGCAGAAGTACATCTAAGACGCTTGTAAAGCGTGAGGCAGTGCGTATCATTACGCAAGGAACTCTAACAGAAGACAATCTCCTAGATTCACGCAGCAATAACTATATATGCAGCATTTCTGAAAATGATGGTCATTATGCACTCGCATGGTTAGAAATATCAACCGGCACGTTTATGGTGCAAGAATTACAAGAACAAAACATCCGTAGTGCTATAGAAGCAATCGCCCCAAGTGAGATCCTAATCTCTGACGCTCTGGCAGAAATTCATCAAGAAACTTTACGTCCTATTCATGAGACAGTCACTCAACAGCCAAAATCCCTTTTTGATTACCATAGTGCACAAAATAATATTAAGAACATATTTGAGACTGAAGCCATTGAAAGCATTGGTGACTTCACGCCAGTAGAGATATCTGCTTGTGGTGCGCTTATTGGTTATATCATGCGTACACAAAAAGGTAAGGTTCCATATATTGCGCGACCAGAAAGAATATCATCCGGCTCAATCATGGAGATTGATGCAGCAACACGCAAAAATTTAGAGCTTATCCGCACATTATCAGGAGAGCGTAAAGGCAGCCTACTCGATACTATTGACCGTACATTAACCAGTAGTGGCGCACGTCTATTGCAGGCAGAGTTATCCGCACCATTACGTGATGTAAACTTAATCAATCATCGTTTAGAGCGTATTGAATGTTTTATAAATAACAGTGACTTGCGATCTATATTGCGTGATTTCTTACGCAACATGCCGGATATAGAACGTGCTCTATCACGTCTGACAGTTGGGCGCGGTAACCCTAAAGACTTATGTATGATGCGTGATGGTTTAATACAAAGTGAAATCATACGCGCGCAAATTCAGGACAGTAAAGATGCTCGTGATGTTCTTAATGACTTATCACAGCAGCTTAGCCAAACACCTGCTCTTTCGAACCTACAGGACATATTAAAAGTCGCGATTGATACAGAGCCTCCGGCGCATATGCGTGAAGGCGGGTTTATTCGCACTGGTTACTCCGCCAAGTTAGATGAGCTTCGAACATTGCGTGATGAAAGCCGTACTCTCATTGCAAAGTTACAAGGTAAATACCAAATTTTATCCTCTATAGATAATTTGAAGATAAAATATAACAATGTACTCGGTTATTTTATTGAGGTTCCGGCCAAACGTGCCGATAGCTTAATGGTTAAGCCCGGCAATGATGAGGATAATCCATTTATTCACCGTCAGACGATGGCGAATGCAGTGCGTTTTACCACGACAGAGCTTTCGGAGTTAGAACGCGATATATCATCTGCTGCGGATAAAATCATTGCGATTGAACAGGATATTTTTGATAAAGTAGTACGTAACGTTTCAGAATTATCCGGCGATATTTATACAGTATCAAGTGCTATTTCTGCACTTGATGTATCTTCTTCTATGGCAGAACTTGCACAAACCATGAACTATGTGCGCCCCACTGTAGATAATTCGGTTCAATTTGAAATTATAGAGGGGCGCCATCCTGTTGTAGAGACAGTCTTGAAGAAACAGAGTGAAAGCTTTGTACCGAATGACTGCAATTTGAACCCAAAACAGAAGCTATGGCTCATGACCGGGCCCAATATGGCGGGTAAGTCAACATTCTTGAGACAAAACGCACTCATTGCAATACTTGCACAGATCGGATCTTTTGTACCGGCGGAATCGGCGCATATTGGTATCATTGATAAATGCTTTAGTCGCGTTGGTGCATCCGATGATTTGGCACGCGGGCAATCCACTTTTATGGTTGAGATGGTCGAGACGGCATCTATTCTTAACCAATCAACCGATCGGTCGCTTGTTATCTTAGATGAAATTGGGCGCGGTACCGCAACATATGATGGCCTATCAATCGCATGGGCGTGCGTAGAGTATTTACACAACACCAATAAATGTCGTTCACTTTTTGCAACGCATTATCATGAGCTTACATCTTTAGAAGATGAATTAGAGCATGTGAGTTGCCATACTGTGCAAGTTAAAGAATGGAAAGATACCATCATCTTTATGCATAAAGTTATTCAAGGAAGTGCGGATCGTTCATATGGTATTCATGTCGCTGGATTAGCAGGCATTCCCAAAGCTGTTATTTCACGCGCCGAAACGCTATTAACAATGCTTCAACCAGAAAAAGGTGAGTACACACAAAAACAAGTCCCTACTCTTCCGCTTTTTGATTCAGCATTTGACACACTGGCAGTCCCCAAGCCTAGCGATGCAGAAAAACTTTTAAACGATATAAACCCAGATGATTTAAGTCCACGCGAAGCACTTGAAATTTTATACACATTGAAATCAAAGTTATAAGTATCGGATTTCTTATACTTATTTGATCACTTATCAATACACATGAATTCAACCATTCTTTTTCCTCTGTTAAAGGCAAGTTGCTTTAGGCATAATTAACGAATGTGCTGTACTATTTTCCACTTACATACTTCAAAAGGGGGCTATCATGGGTAAAGATACAATCTTAGTCATCGACGATGATGATACAATATTATCTGTTGTTGAAGCGGTTTTAAAAAAGCATGATTTTGTGCCGGTTCTTGCAAGTAGTGGGGAAGATGGTCTGAAAATCGCACAAGCGGCCCCCCCTAGCGGCATTATTTTGGATCGCAAAATGCCGGGTATGGATGGTGAAGTGGTATTGCAAAAGTTAAAAGGAGACAGCCTGACAGAAGATATTCCTGTTATAATGCTCACCTCTAAGAATAGCATCACGGATGTTTCAGAGTGCCTTGAGCTTGGTGCATGTGATTATATTGTAAAGCCATTTGACCACGACAATTTGATTATCCGGCTTCGTAATATGCTGAAACGCAATGCATAGCGTAACCTAAGATACTTTTTTATAAAGGTCCTTAACATACGTTACAAGCTCGTCCGGTTTATACGGCTTTGGGATATAGCCTTCTATATACCCTTGCAAGCTTTGCATTACCTTATCTTCAGACAGGCCGGTTACAAAAATAACCGGCACTTCTGCCAAGCGGTGGTCTGCTTTAAAATTCAACAAAGACTGCATCCCCTCCATATCCGGCATCATGAAATCTACGAGGATCATCTCAGGGGTATAGTCCCCCAAGTTTTTAAGGGCATTTTCAACGCTATCAAAGCTTAGAACTTCGAACCCTGCATTCATCAATATACGACCTGTAACCTTACGAATAATCGACTCATCATCTATATGTAGGATTTTCAAGCCGCCCACGCCTGTAAGCACAGGGTTTTGTATATCATTACCTAATACGTTTTTTAAATACTCCTCAACGCATTTAAAGCTTGATGGTAATGAACAAATAAGTTGCCCCAGCTTCAACTCTTGTGTTGTATCACGTTGCGGCAGTGATGAGAGACTTTCTATTTCAGCCGATACTTCTGACAGACCTACTGCCCCTATCGTCGCACTTGATGATTTTAACGGATGGGCAGCATCCTCTATCGCGCGAAAATCGTTACTTTTTTCGCCTTCAACTATTGTAGAAACATATTGCTCACTCGTTTCTATATAATTATTGACCACATCAGAAAAACTATCTCCCATAACTTCTTTAATGGCATTTAGAGTAGCTTCGTTAAACCCGCTTGGCATATGAATGAACGTCCTTATTAAATTTAGTTGCTTTACTTCCCACGCGCAGTATTCTATTACAGCTTTCAAGAAAATAAAACCAAAACAGATAAAATTTTGACATGATACAAACACAATCTCCAATAGAAACAGATGCCGTTATTATAGGTGCTGGACCATGTGGTCTTTTTACAGTTTTTGAAATGGGCCTTTTGGATATGAAATGCCATCTCATCGATATTCTTGACCGTCCAGGCGGTCAATGTGCCGAGCTTTACCCAGAAAAACCAATTTATGATATCCCTGCATATCCCACAATAACGGGTCAGGAACTTACGGATCGTTTAATGGAGCAAATTGAACCATTCAATCCTGAGTTTCATTTTCAAGAAATGGCGGAGCGTCTTGAAAAATTAGAAAACGGAAAATGGCGCTTAACAACGGATATAGGAACTGTTTTTGACGCTACATGTATCATTATTGCAGCAGGTGGCGGCAGTTTTATGCCCAAAAAACCCCCTATTCCGAATATTGATTCTTACGAAGGCACATCAGTGTTTTATGCCGTGCGAAAAATGGACCAATTTAAAGATAGAGATATCGTTATTGTTGGTGGTGGCGATTCTGCGTTGGACTGGACGTTGAACCTTCAGCCATTAGCCAAAAGTGTTACCCTAATACACCGACGTGATAATTTCCGCGCTGCACCTGACAGTGTTAGTAAAATGCGCGAGCTTGTCGATGCCGGTAAAATGAAACTGGAAATCGGCCAAGTCAAAAATTTAGTTGGTGAGAGCGGAGAGCTTAACGCCATTGAAATTCAAGATTCAAATAAAGAGATGAAAACAATTCAATGTGACCGTTTACTTCCGTTTTTTGGCCTTACTATGAAGCTTGGGCCTATTGCTGATTTCGGATTGAACCTGCATGAGAATCTTGTGCCCGTAGATACGGAGAAATTTGAAACATCTGAGAACGGCATTTTTGCAGTCGGAGACATTAATTGTTATCCGGGTAAGTTGAAGCTTATTCTCTCTGGTTTCCATGAGGCTGCGCTTATGTCACGTCAAGCATTCAAATATTGTCGTCCAGATGCCAAATTACGTTTTGAATATACAACATCAAGTTCATCATTACAGAAAAAACTAAACGTTGATGACGAAGCGGCGTAAGCCATTATACTTTATAAAATCACCACATATGCAAAAGAGGGGCAAAACCGCCCCTCTTTTTTTTGATCTTAATATGCGTCACTGTGTGAGTTAATCTTCTATCCCATCAAATAGTATGCTTGAAATATAACGCTCTGCGAATGACGGGATGATTGCGACAATCATTTTCCCTTTATTCTCCGGCATACGTGCAACCTCACGCGCCGCAGCAAAAGCAGCACCAGAAGAGATACCACATGGAATCCCCTCTAAACGAGCAACTTCACGTGCAGTTTCAATTGCTTCTTCACTATCGATCTTCACGGTATCATCAATCATATTTGTATCAAGAGTAGCGGGAACAAACCCTGCACCGATCCCTTGGATTTTATGTGGACCGGGTTGCCCGCCTGATAAAATTGGGCTCTCTTCCGGTTCAACCGCATAGGTTTTAAAACTGGGTTTACGCTCTTTTAGAACCTGTGATGTTCCTGTTAGAGTTCCCCCCGTACCAACACCTGAGATCAAGATATCTGCCTTACCATCTGTATCAGCCCATATTTCCTCAGCCGTCGTTTCACGGTGAATTTGTGGATTAGCCGGGTTATCAAATTGTCCGGGAGAGAATGCATCAGGGTATTCTCCTAGCAATTCATTTGCCTTTAAAATTGCACCTGACATACCTTTTTCTTTTGGGGTCAGAACCAATTCTGCGCCATAGAAACGGAGCATTTTTCTGCGTTCTATCGACATGCTTTCAGGCATTGTAAGGATCAAACGATACCCTTTACTTGCGGCGACAAAGGCCAAAGCAATCCCGGTATTTCCGGATGTCGGTTCAATTAGTACAGTTTTTCCAGGCTGAATTTTACCCGCGCGCTCTGCATCTTCGATCATTGCAAAACCAATACGATCCTTTACAGATGCAATTGGGTTAAAAAACTCTAATTTTGCAAGAATATCTGCTTCCAGATTATATTTTTCTGTGAACCTTGGTACACGTACAAGGGGTGTCGCACCGATTGTATCTAAAATACTGTCATATATATGGCCGCGGACTTCCGCATTTGGCTTTAGTGCACCATCATCATGTTTCTTAACTGCAAACGTCATAATAGTTCCTTTTTATTTTAAGAATGAGTTACCGTATCAGAGTTATTCGTAAGTTTAAAAGGTTTAGTCACCTTCGCCGGGTTCTGCACTAAAATCAGTTTCGAGTTTACCCTCTTTATCCTTCATCTCTTCGGCCTCAGGTAGAGCATCTTTTTTCTCTGTAAGATTTGGCCATTTCTCAGAATATTCACGGTTCAGCTCCAGCCATTTTTCGGCTTCTTCATCCGTGTCTGGCAGGATTGCTTCAATTGGGCATTCAGGTTCACACACACCACAATCAATGCATTCATCAGGACTAATTACCAACATGTTTTCACCTTCGTAAAAACAATCAACCGGGCATACTTCTACGCAATCAGTATATTTACATCGTATGCATGCATCTGTAACAACAAATGTCATATCTAGCGTCTCCTTGAAAAATCGAGCTCAGAGTAATTCCCCGTTATAGAGAACTCAACCGTATTTTCAAGAAGAATGCTGATTTTTTATAAAATTTGTCTAATTGTCAGTCTGCCCCTATCAGGCTTAGAAAGCGACGACGGAAAGATGACATCATTGAACGGACGCTCATCTTTTCTTTTGGACGGGAATGATCTGTCACTGGTTTGCTCTCCTCTTCTAATTCAAGAGGTACTATGCCCACAAGATCGTCGATATTCGTATCTTCCATATGTGCTTCAAAGAGTTTTAGCATTACGCCTTGCTCCTCTGACCCAAAGTCACCATCGACCCAAACAAGGTCGCGCGCAAAATTAAAGAATTGCATACGATCTTCTGATTCTGTAATCCCCTGAAACATGCCTTCAACATCCTTAGGGGTTATAATATCGTCTTTTAGAATTTTGGTTTGCTCATCTGAGAAATCAATATCCTCTAGGATGTGCGCCATGAATTCAATTTCTTCATCTGTCACCACATTATCTGCATGTGCGATAGAGAACAGAGTCCGCCACATATAAAACTGGCTATTGCTCACGCCCTTGGTCATAAAATTTGTTCCTTATAAAATGCCTTCATTTGCTCTACAACGATGGCCATAACATCGTCCGCAGGTGCATCGGGTAAATATCCCTCTTTTATAATGGGCTTACGTTTTATCCAACGCAATTCATTTTGAAAGCTTATTGCATTTTCTCCCAAATTCTCCACAATCTTATTAATCGCCTCTTGTTCCAATTGATGTAGGAAGCCATCACACCAGATGATAGTGCGTGCAATCACAAAAAATTGGCGGATCAAATCATCGCCTTGAATGTCGTTGAACAGTCCTACGACACTGGTCTTATCTTTCAAATCTTTTTTGATAATACGTTTTTGCTTTGCAGAAAAAGCAAAGGTTTCCACTATGCTCTCTATATAGTCTTTTTCCTCTTGTGAGAACGCGCCATCTGCATGTACCAGTGCAAAGGCAGCACGCCATAGGCAAAACATACCTTCATCCGGTGTTTCAAAATCTTTATGAGTCATATTGTCACATCCCTTACACCTGAATATTAAACCATATTCCTTAACTTTTAAACAACAGAGAATACACAATGTTCTTGATTTGTTCTTTTTGCGTGATATTGTTCCCTATTAAATGATTTTTAGGTGCAATGAATATGAGACGTGAGCCCGGTATTAAGTGGCTGTTCATGGATTTAAACAGTTACTTTGCTAGTGTTGAGCAGCAAGAAAATCCAAATTTACGAGGAAAACCAGTCATCGTTACACCGATGCAAACAGATTATACATGTGCTATCGCTGCAAGTTATGAGGCAAAGGCATATGGCATTAAAACCGGAACAATGGTTAGTGATGCCAAAAATATGTGCCCTAACTTGCACTGTGTACAAGCGCAGCATGACACATATGTTGCATATCACAACCGTATTATTGAGGAAGTTGTAAAACACACCCCTATTAATCGTATATGGTCTATTGATGAGCTATCAAGCCGTATACCACCCGCAAAACGTACAGCAAATGGCGCACAAAAAATTGCAAAAAAAATCAAAGATGGCCTTCACGAAAATATAGGTGAGGCGATTAATTGCTCTATCGGATTTGCACCAAATTCACTGCTCGCGAAAATTGCATGTGAGATGCATAAGCCAGATGGATTAACAATATTAAGGCAAGAAGATTTACCTCATAAAATACTACATTTACAACTCACAGATATTCCGGGAATTGGTAAGAATATAAAGAAGAGATTGAACACTTCACGCATTTACACGGTTGAAGATTTTTGGAACATTTCACCAAAACATGCACGTAAAATATGGGGGAGCGTCGCAGGTGAACGTTTTTGGTATTTAATACATGGATACGACATTGAACCACAAGAAACCAACACTTCACTCTTTGGGCATAGCCGTGTTTTAGACCCCGATTTACGCACACCGGAAAAAGCACGCCTTATTGCACGAAAATTAACATCAAAAGCCGCAAAAAGAATGCGCAGCAAAGAATATTATGCGCAAAATATATCCCTATCAGTTCGAACAAAAAATAATTACAAATCAAATAGATGCTGCAAAATATATGCAGCACAAGATACGTTCACACTCATACAATTTATTGACGGTATGTGGTATGAAATATTGCAAGAAATCCAAAACAATGATGCGAATTTTTTGCGCAACAATAGCATTAAGAAGGTGTCTATATCACTCTCCAACCTTATCAAGAAAGAAGATATAACTGATGAAATATTTCACACCAAAATTCGTGAAAATTTAGATATAGAAGAGCATAAGAATGCCCTAACGCATGCCATTGATAGTTTGCAGCAAAAGTATAAAAAAGACGTGGTATCACTTGGCACTTGTCCAAAAACATCAGCCGGATTTGTTGGCACTAAAATTTCTTTTTCTCGTGTTCCTGATGCGGAAGAATTTTGGAGTTAGTGCCCCTCTTCCATACACATCCATAAGGTTCATTCACATTGATAAAAATTAAGATTGCCGACCTCGTTTGTTTTTGATAGAGCTGTGTCCATGTCAAATGAACCACTTCACATTATCGGTGCAGGCTTAGCGGGAAGCGAGGCTGCATGGCAGGCCGCCAATATGGGCGTAGATGTAATATTATATGAGATGCGACCACACGTAAAAACGGCGGCACATCAGGGCGAAGGATGCGCAGAGCTTGTATGCTCGAACTCTTTTCGTTCCGATGATGCAGAACATAATGCCGTTGGCCTTATCCATCAGGAAATGCGTAAATTAAACTCTCTCATCATGCTTGAAGGTGGCAAAGCTGCTGTTCCGGCAGGGGGTGCCCTTGCCGTTGATCGAGATATATTTTCAGATGGCGTAACAAAAGCGTTAGAGAACCACCCACGCATCACAATCAAACGCGAAGAGGTCAATGGATTACCACCAGAAGAGTGGAAACATGTAATTATTGCGACAGGCCCCCTCACCTCTGACCCATTGGCACAGAGTATCATGACACTAACGGGCGAAGATCAGCTTGCGTTCTTTGATGCAATTGCACCTATCGTTCATACAGACAGTGTAAACATGGATGTTGCATGGTTTCAATCACGCTATGACAAAGCCGGGCCAGCGGGAACAGGGAAAGATTATCTCAATTGCCCCATGAATAAAGAGCAATACGAGACGTTCATTAATGAGCTACTCACTGCCGAGTATGGGGATTTTAAACAATGGGAAAAAGATACACCTTATTTTGATGGATGTATGCCAATTGAAGTCATGGCATCACGCGGGCCGGAGACACTTCGTTTTGGCCCTATGAAGCCTGTTGGCTTAACCAATCCACATAGCGATGAAAAGCCTTATGCCGTTGTTCAGTTACGTCAAGATAATGCACTTGCGACCCTTTATAATATCGTTGGCTTTCAAACAAAAATGAAATACGGCGAACAAATGCGTGTCTTCCGCATGATCCCCGGATTAGAGAATGCAGAATTTGCACGCTTAGGCGGATTACATCGCAACACATTTATAAATTCACCAAAGCTTCTTGATAATACGCTACGCCTAAAAACAGATACGCGCATTCGTTTTGCCGGTCAAATAACAGGATGCGAGGGATATGTTGAGAGTGCCTCAGTTGGTTTAATGACGGGTCGTTTTGCCGCATCAGAGATGCTAAATCAAGAGCTGAACCTCCCTCCTAAAACTACAGCGCTTGGATCATTGTTGAACCATGTCACTGGCGGCGCAAATGCAGAGACATTTCAGCCTATGAATATCAATTTTGGTCTATTTCCTTTGCCACCGGATGAAATGCTCCGCCCAAAACAAGAAAATGGTAAGCGTCGCAAGCTAAAAGGCATGGATCGTAAAAAGGTTTATACGTCGATTGCCGCACGCGACTTTGATGAATGGATCAAACAAAGTGCATAGTTAGGTATACTAACGTAAAAGCACATTGCTCTACTTCTTGTTTCTGATAGTGTTGAATGGATGGTCATTACGAAAATAAAAGGGCAAATACTCACATGGAAAATGATACGGTAGAGAAGGAAGAACTGGTTATTCTATTACATGGTATTTTGCGCAGCAAAACTGACATGTTGCCTTTAACCATGTTTTTTGAAAAACGCGGATATAAGACACTTAATATCCTTTACCCTTCGCGTGAGCAGCAATTAGAAGAACTTAGTGATTTTGTGCATAAAAAAATCACGACTTGCCCGCATTATCATAAAGATATAACGCTCAACTTTGTGACGCATTCTATGGGCGGTCTTATCTCGCGCTATTATATCGCCCGCCAAAAACCTGAAAACCTTGGTAAAGTCGTGATGCTTGGGCCACCAAATACCGGCAGTGAATTTGCAGACTGGCTATCCGAAACGCAAGTGCTTGCCCCAATATTTAAGACAGTTTTTGGCCCTGCGAGTGAGCAACTTACAACGGACTATGAACATATAGATGGGGATATTACGTATCCGCTTGGTATTATTGCGGGAAATATGTCTGTGAACCCTCTTTCTCCATGGGTTTTAGATGGAGAGCATGATGGTATTGTTCCGGTTGAGCGTACAAAAATAGACGGTATGAGCGATCATATTATTATGTCTACAACACATTCTTTTATGATGTTTAATACCGATGTGATGAAGCAAGCCTTACACTTTCTTCAACATGAGAAATTTGACCACATCGAAAATGAAACAGAATAAAACGGAACTTACTCTATAGGAATGCCCGGTTCGTTTTTAACACACTTCATTGTAAGTGATGATTTAACGGACTCAACGCTTGGCGCAGTTGTAAGCTTATGGCTTAAGATATCCTGATACGCATCCCAATCTTTTGCCACTATTTTCAATACATAATCAACATCACCGGCGAGCATATAACTCTCACGCACCATTGGTAATTCTTCTATATACTTTTCGAACTTATTAAGCTCTTCCTCAGTTTGCCCTTTTAACTTCACAAGAGCAAAAACAGTTACGCCATACCCCATTTTATTACTATCAATAACGGCATTATACTCTTTGATATACCCGCTCTTTTCCAACGCACGCACACGGCGTAAACATGGTGGTGCAGAAATACCAACTGATTTTGCCAACTCTACATTTGTGACACGCCCGTCAAATTGAAGACGACTAAGAATATTTCTATCAATTTTATCGAGGCGTGATTTTTTCATGTCTAAGCAGACCTTTTGTTTTCGCGTTGAACAACTTGTAATAATGAGAAAGTTGTATAGAGTTGCATTGCAAAATTAGCAAGTGTTTTTGAAACAAAATTACATGAATCTTACATCCGACGAAAAAACAAACAAATCCTGCTGGATTATTACCGAAGGAATTGCGGGAACTGAAAACCAATGCATTGGTGTTGCCGAAGCTCTAGGCGTTATTCCACGAATTTTACGCATTGCTTTGAATGAACCATGGAAGAGCTTATCCCCTTACCTTGGTTTTGAATGTGCGCATAGTTTTTCACCATCTCTTAATGCGCCTTGGCCTGAGCTTTTAATTGCAAGTGGACGCAAGAGCATCGCAGCTGCGCGCTATATAAAAAAGAAGAGTGGCAATAAAACAATTATCGTCCAAATTCAGGATCCGCGTATATCACCCAAAATATTCGATCTTGTTGCAGTACCGGAGCATGACCCCTTGCGTGGTGATAATGTTATTGTGACCCAAGGTTCTCCCAATAAAATCACATTAGATAAAATTAACGATGCAAAAAATACGTTTGCACATTTAGGGAGCCTTCCCTCCCCACGCGTGGCGGTTCTAATCGGTGGATCGAGTAAAGCCTATACAATGAGCGAAGCAATCACTCGTAAATTAGCCAACGATCTAAAGTCCATTAATGCATCGCTTATGCTGACCTGTTCTCGACGCACGGGTCAAAGAAATAAAGAGATTTTAGAAACCGAACTTGCTTCAGACACGAACTATATATGGAATGGGCAAGGTGATAATCCATATATGGGGTTTTTGGGGTGGGCGGATTTTATACTGGTCACAGCAGATAGTGCATCAATGATTTCAGAGAGCTGCACCACGGGGAAACCTGTTTATATAATTCCGTTAGACGGCGGAGCAAGACGTATCACCAAGCTACATAACAACCTTATAAAGGCTGGTGCTCTGCGTGTATTTGACGGCCACTTAGAAGAGTATGAGTATGAACCGTTGAATGATGCAAAAAAGGTGGCACAAGAGATTAATAAGCGTTTTGGGGGCTTTACTCTGCGCGATTGATGGTTAAGATAAGATTATTGTAAAAAGAGGAATAAAAATGTCAGAAACGCACCACACGCGAGTTCTTATTATTGGGTCAGGACCAGCCGGATATACTGCCGCGATTTATGCCGCGCGCGCCAACCTTGAACCAACTTTGGTTACAGGTATGGAACCGGGCGGGCAGCTTATGATCACAACAGAAGTTGAAAATTACCCCGGATTTGCAGATGTCATTCAAGGGCCATGGCTTATGGAACAAATGCAACAACAGGCCAAGAATGTTGGAACAAACATGGTGAGCGACTATATCATGGATATTGATGTTTCTTCTCGCCCGTTTAAAGCGACCGGTGATTCAGGTGCAGTATATACCGCAGATACAATTATTATTGCAACAGGTGCAAAAGCGCGTTGGCTTGGCCTGCCGGCAGAAGAAAAATTCCGTGGTAAGGGTGTATCTGCATGTGCCACTTGCGATGGGTTCTTTTTCCGCGGTAAAGAAGTCGCAATTGTTGGCGGCGGTAATACAGCTGTAGAAGAAGCTCTTTTCCTTACTAATTTCTGTTCAAAAGTCACATTGATCCATAGACGCGACTCACTACGCGCGGAAAAAATCATGCAAAAGCGCCTTTTCGAAAATGAAAAAGTCGATGTGTTATGGGATCACGCCGTTGAGGATATTACAGGCGATGATATGGGTATGACCGGTCTTATCGTTAAAAGTACAAAGACAGGTGAGACACAGGAAATTAAAAAAGACGGCTTATTCGTTGCAATCGGTCATGACCCTGCAACGGAACTGTTTAAGGGTAAGCTGGATATGGATGAAAGTGGCTATATCGACACGGCGGCAAATTCAACCGCAACATCAATAGACGGTATTTATGCGGCAGGTGATGTTGCGGATCATATATACCGTCAAGCCGTCACTGCGGCAGGTATGGGGTGTATGGCTGCATTGGAGGCTGACCGTTTCTTAGCCGTGCAAGAAGATGGTGACAGCGCGAATAATGCACAAGCTGCGGAGTAATGGTAGCGACAACACATATAATCTAAGGGAGATAATGGGGAAACATCATGGCCATGGATTGGGATAAATTGCGTATATTTAAGGCAGTCGCAGATGCAGGCAGCTTTACCCATGCAGGTGAGAACCTGAATTTAAGTCAATCAGCAATATCCAGACAAATCAGTAGTTTGGAGAATTCACTGGGCTTACCATTATTTCACAGACATGCGCGCGGTTTGGTTTTAACCGAGCAAGGGGAGATGCTGTTTCAAACAACATGTGATGTTTTTGATCGTTTGCAACAGGTACAAATGCAACTTACCGATTCGCGCGTTCTACCCGAAGGGCCACTCACGATTACAACTGTGGAATTTATAGCCTCAACATGGTTAGCGCCTCAGCTCGGTAATTTTAAACTTGCCTACCCTGATATTCAGATGACCCTTTTATTAGATGATCGCGTTTATGATTTGAACCGCCGTGAGGCCGACGTTGCCTTACGTTTACAAAAAGTAGATCAAAGCGATTTAATAGAGCGTCATATGACAACAATCAACTTTTCTCTTTGTGCCTCTAAACATTACCTAGAGACACGAGGACGCCCGAAATCTTTAGATGATTTTGGTAAGCATACGATGATTGGCTATCCACAGAATATGCATACACCGTTTCTTAAACCCAACTGGATATTCAACAGGTTGAACATTAATGTTGTTAACAATCCAAATGTGGTTTTACTGAATTCTATGCATGCGCGCTATACGGCTGTTAAGAACGGTACAGGGATTTCTGTTTTACCACGATATATTGCACACCAAGATGATGATATTGAAGTTCTGTTTCCGGATTTAGATATTCCAAACGTGGATATGTATTTTGTCTACCCGCAAGAACGCAGAAATTCAAAGCGTATTATGGTTTTGAAGGATTACTTATTTCAATACATAAAAAACAGTACTTCATACGATTAGGCGAGAGTGACGCGTCACCCCACGAATAACCTCATAGCTCACCCCACAATAGATATGACTAAAATGCATAGCTCGAATGCAATAAACGCATTTGAACTCTTGTTATGCTATGCACTATAGTAATAGTTATAGAGTTTAGGCTCTTCCCAAAGAATACTTATGTATTTGGCGGGCGTCTCACAAGACGTAAAACCTCCCTGTTCAACTAAATGCCGGACGTTTTTGTCCGGCTTTTCTTTTTCTCTACCGTGTTGCGATGCAACATAGTTAGAGTTTCCATCTTTTGCCAAAATCATGTTTAATATAATGAGAAACTAATAAATAAATATCAATAATGATATTCGGGGAGATTGTTGCGTTTAATGGGATTATCATCATGCTTTAACGCTCAGGATATAAAACACCGTATGAGCTGGCTTTTCAAAGGCCCAGTCATACCACAAGAACCACTCAGCTATAATTTATCTTGTCCGGTTTCAAACAACATCCCCGATCATTGGGAATTTATTGATTATGCACCGGCAGATATTCATGTTGGGTGCATTCGTGCCCATGCAAAAGGTGACCCGAAATCCAAAATTACTTTTATAACCGGATTTAAATCAAACCCTTCTGATTATAACACACCGCAAGTTCGTGCCCTTCAACGTGCAGGGATAGAAATTGACATTATCCCCCTGCCCGACCCCGGTACACAAATTGGATATCTTCAAGATAACAAGAAGATCGTTCACGCACTTTTACAAAGTAATCCGCCACCCGGTGGCTTTAAAGAAGGTATACCTAATTACATTTTTGGGCATTCCCTTGGTGGACGTGCATTCATTTCTAATATGTTGGATAATGATTTTTCAGATACAATTGAAGAGAATTATGCCGGCGCAGTTTTAATTGCACCGCATTTTTCATCCCCCTACCGTTCCAGCCCGATTCTCAACCGTTTCTACAATGCTTATTGCCGTATGTTTTCAGAAAAATCATATGGGGAAGCACCGTTGGACTGGACATTTTCTGCAGTTGAAAGTGTTAAGAAAGCTTTGGCGAATAACGGTACATCTGAATCTGTTTATCAAGATCGAAGTCGTATTACCAGCTCTCCCATTACGACCGAAAACACGGCTACGACTCATGGGCAGATTTTATATTCCAATATTGAGGGGGAGAATCTTGAACAAAGGATTCGTGATGAAGGTGTTCCGGACTCTGCCAAAGACTTTCCATTAATAATGATTGGTGGATCAAAAGATTTTGTATCCTGTAAAAACTATATCAGCAATGTTGCAGAACATTTTGATGCTAAATTTTATGAGTTTGATACGTATCACAATCCGTTTTTAGAATCTAAAAAAGCACGTGACCTTATCTTAACCGCGATGAAAGATATGACTGATGATTGGCATCGTATTAATATTCCGCAAAGCTGTACTTTAATATCCGAACCACATAACGGCCACCATTCTCAGGTGACCGCTTCGGAATATGAAGACCCTATGCCGGGACTAGAATAAAGGTTGCGTAAAAAAATTACGCTGCTTTTGCTTCACCCTGTAATGCACTACATGCGCGTTGGATACGCTTACATGCTTCGGTCAAATTTTCTGTACTTGTTGCATAAGAAATACGGAAATATGGAGATAAACCAAACGCCGCACCATGAACTGCTGCAACACCTTCTGTTTCAAGAAGATATGTTACGAAGTCCTCGTCGCTTTCAATGACTTTACCATCTGGTGTTGTTTTTCCGATTGTTCCTGCGCAAGACGGATAGACATAAAATGCTCCTTCCGGCTTAATACATTCAATACCATCTGCCGCATTTAGCATATCAACAACCATATCACGGCGCTCTTTGAATACATTATTACGTTCTTGCAAAAATGATTGATCCCCATTTAGAGCCTCAACTGCCGCGGCTTGTGATACTGAAGACGGGTTTGATGTGCTTTGGCTTTGAACTTTTGCCATTGCCTTAATCAAATCTTTTGGCCCGCCCGCATAACCAATGCGCCAGCCTGTCATTGCATATGATTTTGATACACCGTTACATGTTAATGTACGATCATATAAACTTGGCTCTACTTGTGCAGGTGTTGAGTATTCGAAACCGTCATAGACGAGGTGCTCATACATATCGTCTGTCATGATATAAACATTTGGGTATTTCACCAAAACATCTGTTAGAGATTTCAACTCTTCGCGCGTGTATGTGCCACCTGTTGGATTAGAGGGTGAATTGAAAATCAACCATTTCGTTTTGGGTGTAATTGCCGCTTCCAAATCTTCGGCAGTTAATTTGAAATCGTTCTCTTTTGAACATTCAACGCATACCGGTGTTCCTTCGGCGAGTAAAACCATATCCGGATAAGAAACCCAATAAGGTGCAGGAATTATAACCTCATCACCCGGATTAACAGATGCCATTAAGGCATTGTACAAAACCTGTTTTCCGCCTGTACCAACAGTAATTTGATCGCGTGTATATTCCAGATCATTATCACGTTTAAACTTTTCGATAATTGCATCTTTTAATGCAGGAGTACCATCTACGGCCGTGTATTTTGTTTCGCCGTTTGCAATTGCTTTACATGCCGCTTCCTTTACGAACTCTGGCGTATCGAAATCTGGTTCACCAGCACCAAGGCCAATAACATCGCGCCCTGCTGCTTTTAATTCCCTTGCCTTATTAGTAACGGCAATAGTTGGAGAAGGTTTAATCCGGCTCAAACGATCTGCGACGATAGACATATTATATAACTCCTTGTTCAAAAAGTGCCTGATGTTTTTACATCTGTGTTTTTAGATACGCTAAGGTCAAACTATCACAACGTGATGTTTCGAAATGTTTCGCGTACCTTTTGTCCATCTATATCCTTTAGAGAGGTAAAATCAACCCCTTCTTTTTCAAACCATGTTTTTACAGGTGATAAAACAGGATCTTTTAATCCGTCCGTAATATAATTTGCCAAACGGTTTATATGGATAAGGTATGCATCACGATTTTGTTCGGCTGCCAATTTAATAAACAGACCAATCACACGGCAGTGAAACTGTGTTCCTAAAATACGGTACCACTTTAGGAAGACTTCTTTTTCTGCACCATCAAACAGACCGTCACAATAGTGATTTATCATATCGTGACGTAAATCGGCAGGTACGTCCATACGTGCATCTTCAAGAATATTTACAAGATCATAAGGAAGCGGCCCGTTTAACGCATCTTGATAATCAATAAGGGCGCATTGTTTTATACCCGTTTCGTGGTTTTGGAACATTAGGTTTTCAAGGTGATAATCGCCATGTACGAACCCTTGTGGACATGCAGGTAAAGCAGACTCAACCTCATCCCAAGCCGTCAAAAACGACTGTAACTTCTCATTACTTTGTTTTTCTTTTTGGGTATATGCCAAACAATATTCAACGAACTGCCTTTTATTCTCGTGGATACGACTATCCTTGTAATATGGCAGACCATTCTTTGGCAGTCCTGATGATGCCAATTTTTTCAATACGTCGACAGCAAGGGTATAAAGCCCGATCGCTTTATCATGATCTGTATGTAGTATATGACCAAATGATGTGTTTCCCAGATCTTCGAATGCAGCGATACATTCATTTGTATCGCCCTCATATAATATAGGTGCTTTTATTCCTGTAGAGTTTAACCACTCACCAATCTGTATGAACTCTGAAAGTTCCTGAGATGCCGCTTCATTGGCATCGGGATAGCGCATCACGATAAAGCTTTTGCCGTCTTTTTCACCGCGGAAATATTCGCGCGGCGAAACGTCACGCGGTAGGGCTTCTAATTCATTGACACCAAAACGCTGCGCGAGGATTTGCGGATCAACAGGCATATAGTCAAGCTCTCTATATATTTATTACTTTTTGGTTTTGTCTGTATTATGCCGACTTGATGCCAGCTTATGAATTGCCTCAATATGCTGTTTAGAGGCGGCACGTCGTTTTACGGGTGACCCTGAATCTTCCTGTCCAAATACGACTGTACCCGTCGCAGCAACGGCGCGGAGTAGATCCATACCAAAATTTTCTTCCTTCGGTGTCTCTTGCTTTTGAGGTGGTTTTCTTGTTGGGCGTGGTTTTTCTTTTACAGTGGCTCTACCAGAAGAAACTCTATCAACCTGATAAGACACAATACCATCCAAATGCGGACGTGCCAGTGCGCGCATTAATTCAGGGTCATCATAAGACCATGTAATAATCTGTTGGCGCGCAAGTGCGGTATTACCGCCATGCATATTCAGGGCTTCTTTGATTTTGCTATCTGCATACTCTCTGGACATATCAATCCCCTTACGGTTTTTGAAGGCATTTCTCATATATATTTTTAATAAGCAATAAGTGTGCCATAGAACGCTTAATAATTCCAAAATAATCGCATTTTAGGGGCATGGCACTATGGACAACTTATTCGCAAAACAAATGGTTAAAGCTCTGACAGTTCCCTCATAAGGGTATGCACACCTTTGATACGTTGTGGTGTTTTTGGCCAAGCGCGCATTGCAGACAGCTTTTGATCCGATCTTATTTTAACGCTACCAGCTTTGCGCCCTATCCATGCCATTAGACCATCGATGTTTGGAGGGGCATTCTTATGAAATTCAATAATAGCGCCTTTTGGCCCTGCATCAATTTTAGAGACGCATGCTTTTTTACAGAATTGTTTAATTTTCAGAATTTCAAGCAGGTTTTCGACCTCATCAGGAAGAACTCCAAAACGATCAATCATCTCTGCGGCGAATCCTTCGACATCATCCATTGTTTCCAAATCATTCAAACGACGGTAGAGACTCATACGGACGCTTAAATCTTCGACATATGTTTCAGGGATCAAAACAGATGCACCGACGTTTATTTGCGGTGACCATTGATCTTCTGACACTTGGTCTATATCCGATATTCCTGCCTTAGCAGCAGCGACCGCTTCTTCAAGCATTTGTTGATACAATTCGACACCAATTTCCTTAATATGACCGCTTTGTGCATCACCAAGCAAGTTCCCTGCTCCGCGAATGTCCATATCATGTGATGCCAATTGAAAGCCTGAGCCAAGCGTATCTAGTGTTTCCATGACCTCTAAACGCTTTTGCGCTTGTGGGTTTAATTTTAATCCCGGTTGATACGTTAGATACGCATACGCGCGCACTTTTGAACGGCCAATACGTCCGCGTATTTGATAGAGTTGTGAAAGACCGAACATATCCGACCTGTGTACAATCATTGTATTTGCGGATGGAATATCAATACCACTCTCAATGATATTCGTTGCAAGTAAGACATCATATTGGCGATCATAGAATGCCGTCATGCGGTCTTCGAGATCAGTAGGAGACATTTGTCCGTGCGCCTCGATGACCTTAATTTCGGGCACGGCTTCTTTCAGCATGTCCTTAATTTCTTGCAAATCCTTAATACGTGGCACAACGTAGAAACTCTGCCCACCGCGGTAATGCTCACGCAGCAATGCATCACGGATCACAACAGTATCAATTGGCATAACGAAAGTGCGCGTTGCCAGACGATCAACGGGCGGGGTTGTAATCAGGCTCATTTCCTTAACACCTGTCAAAGACATTTGCAGGGTGCGGGGTATTGGCGTCGCAGTAAGGGTCAAAACATGAATATTATTTTTCAGCTCTTTCAGCTTTTCCTTTTGCTTAACACCAAAGCGTTGCTCTTCATCAACGATCAATAAACCGAGGTTGTCGAATTTAAGAGTTTTGGCAAACAGGGCATGCGTCCCAATTACGATTTGCACCGTTCCATCGGCAAGCCCCTCTTTTGCACGCTTTGCATCTTTCGCAGTTACCATGCGTGAGAGTTGTTCAATCTGAATTCCTGTACCGGCAAAACGTTTTTGAAAGTTATTGTAATGTTGACGTGCAAGTAATGTTGTCGGAACGGCGAGCGCAACCTGCACGCCAGACATTGCAGCGACAAATGCGGCGCGTAATGCGACCTCTGTTTTACCAAAGCCAACATCTCCACACACAAGGTGATCCATTGGATATGTTCCTGCCATATCCTCAAGCACCGCAGAGATAGAGCGCTCTTGATCCTCTGTTTCATTGTAGGGAAAGCGCGCAACGAACTCTTCGTAGACTTCACTACCGATTTGCAACTGTTCAGCTTTTCGAAGTTGACGTGCCGCGGCGATGCCTAAGAGCTTATCAGCCATCTCCATCAGGTTCTTTTTCGCCTTGGCTTTACGTGCCTGCCAACCGGCACCGCCTAGTTTATCGAGTTGGGTTGTCTCATTTGCAGAACCAAATCGCGAGAGCACATCCAGATTAACAACCGGAATAAACAGGCGATCCCCTCCTGCATATTCGATTTTCAGACAATCATATAACGTGCCTGCAGCTTCTAGTGTTTCTAATTCTAAAAAACGGCCAATACCGTGATCGACATGAACAACAAGGTCACCTTCATCCAGTGCGGAAACCTCACGTAAGAAATTATCAGCCTTACGGCCTTTCTTGGCTTTTCTTGCCAAGCGATCGCCCAGAATATCCTGCTCTGTAATGACGGCAAGGTCAGATGCGACAAAACCACTTTCAAGTGCCAGAACAGATAAGCCGATTTGTGGAGACTTTAGTTTCTTCACGCCCCGGTAATCATCCAATATTACTACATTTGTAACCGCAGCATTTTCCATCAGTCCCTTAAGACGTGTCATAGAGCCATCGCTATATGCTGCAATTATTATGTTCTTACCGCGTGCCTGCAAGTTACCTATATGTATTTTCAATTCCGCGAAAACATCACCATCCGGCATTGCCCGTATATCTGCAAAATCACGCCCTTTACGTGCGCCAATATCTTGTCCTTGTGCACCTTCTGCCATACCAAACCCTGATAAGACTTGCGCATGGTGCGTTAGGGTCTCCCACTCATTTTTTGGAATATAAAAACTGTTTGGCTGTATCGGGTTATAAACCGACCCTACAAGGGTTTTACTCTTTTTTTGTTTTGCTGCATCTTGCAATGTTTTACGCGCATCATAGAAATCGTATATTTGTTCAAAACGCTCTACGCTTGCTTTTTGCGTGTGAAGATCGAATGTGATTGCCGCATCAGGTGTATAATCCAGCAACGTATCCATCTTTTCATAAAATAACGGTAGCCAATGTTCGATCCCGTTATAGCGTCGAGCCTCACTTATTGCTTCATATAAAGGGTCAGAATCACGCACAACACCAAACGCGCTACGGTAATTTTTACGGAAACGAGAGATAGAATCCTCATCCATAAAAAATTCTGTGGCGGGCTGCATCGTAAATTCGGTTATCTTCTCATCTGTACGCTGCGTTATTGGGTCAAACGTTTTAATTGTATCAATCTCATCACCAAAGAGATCCAGACGTACTGGCTTTTCATATCCTGCGGCGAAAATATCAATAATCCCGCCACGAACGGCAAAATCACCAGATTCACGTACCGTTTCACTACGGACATAACCATTTTGTGCTAAAAATAACTGAAGGTTTTCAACATCAATCACGCCCCCTACTTGCGCGTTTAAGCTTGATTCACGTAAGATTTCGCGTGGCATCACGCGCTGTACTATTGCATTTAAGCTTGTCAAAATAATACGTGGATAACGTGTTTTATCATGTTCCCACGCCATCATTTTTGTAAGAGCAGAAACGCGTTGCGCCACAATATCCCCACGCGGTGACACACGATCATAAGGCAAACAATCCCATGCCGGAAAATTTAAAACCTGCACATCTGGCGCAAAAAAGGATAATAGTTCCTCAAGCACCGATACGCGTGCATCATCTAGGGCGACATGCACCAAAACACGGTCTTCCGGCATAATATCACGTGCAATTTTTGCGAGCGAAAGAGCATCCTGTCCCTCAGGCACACCATAAAGAGTGTCCCTATTTTCATCGACTTGCTGCGTAGCGAGAATATCGTTGTGCACAAAATACCTCTTGAAACCGTAAAATAGTTGTTTGCTTTTGATTGGCTCTTTATATATAGGTTTCAGTCTATTTCAAGGGACATAAAAGAATATGAGTGCGGACACAAGAATTTCGAACGAAGTCATAGCAGATGATAGCGAGACTGTTGCAAACAAAGATTTGCTAAAAAGTGCAGTTTACGGTGATGGTAATAAAGTAACGTCGAAGCGTGGCCTTCAAGAACGCATGTTCACTATGGCGTTCAGTGGTTTTGTGTACCCGCAAATTTGGGAAGATCCAGAAGTTGACATCCCTGCGATGAAAATTGACGCGGCATCAGACATTATGACGATTTGTTCAGGTGGCTGTAACATGATGAATTACCTAACAGAATCACCAAATTCGGTTACGGCAGTTGACCTTAATCCGCACCATGTTGCATTGGGTCGTTTAAAAATCGCAGCTTTAAAGCACCTACCTGACTATGAAAGCTTTTTCTTATTCTTTGGTCATGCAGATACGCCGGAAAATATCAAAAATTACGATAAATATATTCTTCCGCATTTAGATAAATACACACGCGATTATTGGGAAAAGAAAGTATTTCCACATGGTCGCCGTATTAACCTATTTAAAAAGAACATCTATAAGTATGGTCTTTTGGGTAAGTTTATTGGCATGGTTCATCTTGTTTCTAAAGTTTACGGACAGAGCCCACGTGATATTTTAAAGGCACGCACACAAGAAGAGCAGAAGGTCATTTTTGATCGCACGCTCGGCCCACTTTTTGAAAAACGTTTTGTCAAAATGATGTGTGGAAAGCCAGAATCACTCTATGGCTTAGGAATTCCACCTTCCCAGTTCGATGAACTGAACGAATCTGCCAAGGGTGATATGGCGAGTCTGTTAAAGGCGCGTTTGGAACGCATGGCGTGTCAGTTCCCGATTGAGGATAATTATTTCGCATGGCAAGCTTTCAGCCGTGGCTATGACCGTGATAAAAAACAAGCTGTGCCGCGCTATTTAAAAGAAGAAAACTATGAAACGCTGAAAGCCAATGCTGATAAAGCAAAGGTTGAGCATTGTACGATTACAGAATACCTTGATGCCAAAGGTGAGAATAGCACCGATTGCTATGTGTTTCTTGATGCGCAAGATTGGATGAACGAACAGCAACTTAACGAACTTTGGGAAGCTGTCTTACGCTCTGCTAAAGATGGTGCACGCGTTATATTCCGTACTGCCGGAGATTACAGCCCGTTAACAGACGCTTTGAAAGAAGATACTTTATCTCCTTGGGAGTATGATGAATCACTTGCAGCTCCTCGTAATGAGCAGGATCGTTCCTCTATTTATGGTGGTTTCCATACTTATACATTGGATCGTAAGAAAGCAGAAAAAGCAGACAAGGCAGCCTGATATCATGACATCATCCACGACATCTGACCCTGTGAAGCCCTCTGGTGAGGAGCAAATTAAGAAGAACATGGACAACATGTATCGTTGGACACGTCATATTTATGATATTACGCGTAAATATTACCTTTTAGGCCGAGATCAGTTGATAGAGCAGCTAAACGCCAAGGAAGGTGAGAATGTCTGTGAAGTTGGATGTGGTACGGCACGTAATCTGATTAAAATTGCAACGCGTTATCCACAGGCGCATTGTATGGGGCTTGATGCATCAGATGAGATGTTAAAAACGGCGCACCATAATGTAGACCATGCGCACTTAGACACAGAATTAGTACTTAAACAGGCTTTTTCACAAAGCTTTGACCCGAAAACGTTATTTGAATTAGAAAAGCCCCTTGATAAAATTGTCTTCTCCTATGCTTTATCAATTATTCCGCCTTGGAAAGAGTCGATTGATCACGCTATTGAACTTCTACCTCCTGGGGGAGAAATCCATATTGTAGATTTTGGCGGGCAAAAAGACCTGCCGAAACCTGTACGATCCTTTATTTTTTGGTGGCTTAATAAATTCCATGTTTATTATAAGCCTGAGATTCTACGCTACCTCAAGAAACTGAAACGCAGTGATATCGGGTCATTAGATATTACATACCTATATCGTGGTTATACGTATCACGCCGTTTTAAAGAAGAAGTAACGCCCCTACTTTCATGCTTCAACATATAGTGTAGCTTTATTGTGGTATAATGCGAATGAAGGTTTACAGATATATGTGAACCAAGGGGATATTCATGGAAAAAATAATATTTAAAGGTGGTGGTGGTGAAAGTCTCGCGGCACGACTTGATAAGCCGGATGGTGATATTCGTGCATACGCTTTATTTGCGCATTGCTTTACCTGTAGTAAAGAAATATTCGCAGCATCACGTATTGCACAAGTTCTACAAAATAAAGGGATAGCAGTCTTACGTTTTGACTTCACTGGCTTAGGCGCAAGCGAAGGAGATTTCGCCAATACTAACTTCTCCTCCAATATTGAGGATTTAGTATCCGCAGCGGACTTTATGCGTACAGAATTCGAAGCTCCATCCATACTGATTGGGCATTCACTTGGCGGTTCTGCTGTTTTGGCCGCAGCAAACCAAATAGAGGAAGCCAAAGCAGTCGTTACTTTAGGGTCACCTGCGGACATCGATCATGTTGGGCACCATTTTAAAGACCATCGTGCGGAGATTCTTGATAAAGGCGAAGCAGAAGTCCACCTTGTCGGGCGCCCATTTACAATCAAGAAACAATTTATTGACGATATCGAAAGCGTTAAATTGGAACAGTCAGTTCGAAATTTGAAAAAAGCGCTTCTGGTTATGCATGCACCGCGTGATGAAACCGTTGGGATTGAGAATGCAGCCAAAATATTTTCATGGGCAAAACACCCCAAAAGTTATGTTTCATTAGATGATGCAGACCACCTCATCTCTCGCAAACAAGATGCAGAATATGCGGCAAATGTTATTGCGATCTGGGCAGATAAATACCTTTAAAGAGCGATTTGAGTATGCATGAGCGTATCATTCGTGCTAATGAAACGCACAGATACACATTTATGCATGTCAGATACATGTCAGGAGCACTCATGAAACTTATCGCACTTAACCTTCCGCGTGACCTTAACGAAGATGCACTGGCCAAGCTGTTTAAAACATATGGTAATATCAAGGATTGTAGTCTTGTTATCGACGAGAAGACCAAAAGTTCCAAAGGCTTCGGATTTGTTGAAATGGCATTAGAGCATGAGGGCGAGATTGCGATTAAAGAGCTTCACGGTAGTAAAGTCGGAAAAAACAAAATCCGCGTGAAGGCGGCGGATTAACATATCTTAATCTTACTCCATATTCCTTTTCTCAAACAAATTTATGTTCCAACAGCTTTGTAAATGCGGACATGGATGCAATTTCTTTAGGTGGGGCTTCTTTTTTCGTGATCCAGTTATAAAGATCGGGGTCATTGTTACAGAGTAGTTCGTCATACTCCACCAACTCACACTCTGTAAATTTTGGTACATTGGCGCGTGCAAATGACCCTAAAATGAGATCCATTTCCTTTGTTCCGCGATGATCCGAACGAAAAATCAAACGTCTGCGTTTATTTTCTATGTTCTCGTCTTTTTTACCCGCAGGTTCCATATTGGTACTCATATTCTTCTCGATCTAAAAGGATTTAACAGATAGAATAGCGTTATATTTCAATTTGAAAAGAGTGTTTTTCATCAATGAGCCAAAGGCCCTTTGCACTTGACCCGTTATTCAGAGGTATCACCGCGTTACCCGGTGTTGGCCCACGCAATGGTAAACTCATCGAGAAGCTTATTGATGGGCCAAAGATATTCGATTTACTATGCCACGCACCTGTTGATTTTATTGATCGGCGTTTTTCGTGTCCGATTTCTGATTGCCCCAATGGTAAGGTTGTGACCCTAGAGATACGCGTTGATAAACATGTACCAAATGCGCGTAAGTCCCTTCCTTACCGTGTGAGCTGTAGTGATGATAGTGGCTCAATGAGCCTTGTGTTCTTTCATGCGAAAAAGGCATGGATTGAGAAATTATTACCCCTCGGCCAATCGATAGTGATTAGCGGGCGTGTTGAGTATTTTCAAGGGCAACCACAAATCGTTCACCCAGATATTGCGAGTATTGATGATCGCGCGCAGTTAGAGACGGTAGAAGCCATTTATCCATTAACCGCGGGTGTTACCAATAAAGTCCTACGCAAAGCGCAAGTTGCCGCGCTCGAATCCATACCACCCCTTCCCGAGTGGATTGACCCATCATATAAAGACAGGCACAAATGGCAAGACTGGCACGATGCCTGCCGCGCACTTCATGAACCGATGAGTGAGGATATGTTAGAGCCAATGCACCCTATTCGTATGCGTTTGGCTTATGATGAATTGCTTGCCAATCAATTGACACTTGCCCTCGTCCGTGATCGGCAGAGCAAGCTTAATGGTCGTAGTTTTACGATATCAAAAAATTTACGTGCAAAGGTTGAAGCAGTCCTTCCCTTTGAGCTGACCGGAGCACAAAAACGCAGCCTATTGGAAATTGATAGTGATATGAGCACGCAAGCAAAAATGATGCGTTTACTTCAAGGGGATGTCGGAAGTGGTAAGACCGTTGTTGCCTGTATGGCAATGTTAAATGCCGTTGAAAGCGGTGCACAAGCGGCCATTATGGCACCGACGGAAATTCTAGCGCGACAACACGCACAAAGTTTAAAAGACTGGTTCGACGCCGCAGGAGTGCGCTTTGTAACTTTAACAGGGCGCGATAAGGGCAAGGCTCGTGAACTGATTCTGAAGCAAATACGCGAGGGTCATGCTCAAATCGTTATCGGAACACATGCCATCTTTCAAGATGATGTCGCGTATCAAGATCTTGGCCTTGCCGTCATTGATGAACAGCATCGTTTTGGTGTGCATCAACGTATGGAACTCACGAACAAGGGCAAAGGCACCGATATGCTCGTTATGACTGCCACCCCTATTCCTCGCACTTTGGCCTTAACTGCATATGGTGATTTGGAAATTTCAAAGCTTGATGAGAAACCACCAGGGCGAAAACCTATTCAAACGATGTTATTCGCAAACGATAAGATGGATCAGGTTGTTGCAGGATTACAGCGTAAGATAGCCGAAGGCACACGCGTATATTGGGTTTGCCCGCTAGTTGAAGGATCCGAAGTCATGGATTTAGCCGCAGCAGAAGAACGGTATGATATATTACAAGCCGTATTTAAGGATCGTATCGGCCTTATCCATGGACGCATGAAGCCATCTGAGAAAGATACCGTTATGGCCAAATTTGCGGCCGGAGACCTTGATATATTGGTCGCGACAACTGTCATTGAAGTTGGTGTTAATGTCCCCGAAGCAACCATCATGGTGATTGAACATGCCGAGCGTTTTGGCCTTTCTCAATTACACCAACTACGCGGGCGCGTCGGGCGCGGGTCTGAGCAATCTTATTGCTTTTTGGTCTATTCCGCGCCATTAGGAGAGATCGCAAAGGAGCGTTTAAGCATCATGCGTGATACGGAGGATGGTTTTGTTATTGCAGAGAAGGACTTAGAACTTCGTGGTGGTGGTGATGTTCTTGGCACGAAACAAAGCGGTGTCACTGATTTCAAAATTGCAAATCTTGCGGCGCATAGTGACCTGCTTGCCGCGGCGCGTGATGATGCAAAACTTATTATTTCCAAAGACCCGAAATTAGAGAATAAACGTGGAGACGCGCTTAAAACGTTACTGTATTTATTCGAACGAGATCAAGCCATCCAATATTTCAGAAGTGGATAAGCCCTTACTCTGCCGCATCACGGTGTTGTTCGCCTTGTTTATTACTTAGGCAATCTTCCATGCTTTCGGATGGGCTATCATCAATCTTGAGTTCTTTTTTGATTTTACCCATTTCCTTGATAATGCAATCAATTGTAAATGTCACATCATGCATTTCCTGACGTGATGGCATACCATATGCGCGTGCCCTATCATCCCCGCCAATAACACGAGCCGGAATTCCAATTGCCGTCGCACCATCGGGGATATCAGACGTTACGACAGAATTTGCGCCGACTTTTGCATGTTCACCAATCGTTATTCCGCCAAGTACTTGCGCCCCTGCACCGACTATTGCCCCTTCTTTTAACGTAGGGTGGCGTTTTCCATCTACTTCACCAACGCGTCCAACACCGCCCAGTGTCACACCATGGTAAATTGTCACGTTATCTTCAATCACGGCAGTTTGCCCGATTACAACGCCAGTGCCATGATCGATAAAGAAGTTTTTACCGATACGTGCCTCAGGGTGAATTTCAATACCTGTTAAAATGCGGGTAATATTTGCGGTGAAACGCGCAAACGCACGTAAGCCAATTCCCCAAAGGAAATTATTCACTCGGTGCAAAGAAACTGCATGAAAGCCGTTATAAGCGAAGAAAACTTCTGCAAATGTTGGTTTTGCAGGGTCACGCTCTTGAATAGATCTCAACAAATCAAACATCGTCCTGTCCTATTTCTTCTTCTTTTTCTTCTCTGTTTGCTTTTTCTTACCCTGTTCCTCAGGTGTAATAATTCCGGCAGAGACAACAAGCTTTACACCCTCCTCAACATTCATATCGAGGTATTTAAGTTCGGTCTTAGGCACAAAAAGTAAATACCCGGATGTTGGATTTGGCGTGGTTGGCACAAACACATTCACCGTTTCTTGCTCTGTATGATCTTGCACCTCGCCTTGTGACGTTCCTGTGACAAACCCGATAGACCATACCCCTTTACGCGGATATTCAAGCATCACGACCTCACGGAACGCGCTAGACTGACTAGCCATAATCGTTTCAAATATCTGCTTAATCGCACCATATAATGTACGAATAACAGGCATACGATCCACGATATACTCAGAAATACGGATTAAAAGTCGACCGAGGAAGTTTGTTGCAAACCAGCCGATTACGATAAAACCGGTTAATGCGATAATCAGGCCAATTCCGGGAAACGTCGTTGCACCGTACAGAGCATCGTACCAATCTTTAGGCAACAGGTGGACGACGTTACTATCCACGAATGTCAGAAAAACATATGTCAGGTAAACTGTAATACTGATCGGGGCCGTTACTAAGATCCCTGCAAAGAGATATCCACGCAAACGTGCAACAGGACCACGTGCGTTGGCCTCCATATTGTCATCCAGCACCCTTTCAGATGATGTTTTATGCTCTGACTTAATCATTTTATTACCCATATATCTTATACATATAGCTGCACTATGGCGCGATCAGCATTTAAACACAACCGCCAAAGTCCTACTTTTCTTTATTCAACCATCGTTCCATTACAACAGTCGCCGTCAGATCACCCGTGACATTCACAGTGGTGCGACACATATCCAAAATACGATCTACACCAAGAATAAAGCCAACAGCCGCAGGGTGAATTCCAATACCAACCAAAATCGTTGATAGGACAATAATACCAACCCCCGGCATAGCAGGCGTACCGATAGAAGCGCCAACAGTGGTTATCATAAGCAAGACAACATCTGTTGTACTCAACTCAACTCCTGACACTGCGCCGAAAACCTGTACAAGGAACAACGCCGCAACCGCTTGGTACAATGCAGTTCCATCCATATTTATTGTTGCCCCCAGCGGAACAACAAAGCGCGATATTTTGGGTGATACTCCCAGCTTTTCTTCCGCGCAGGATAAAGTAAAGGGCATTGTAGCTGCCGATGATGACGTTGAAAATGCCAAGAGCTGCGTCTCTCGTATGGAGCGTAGAAACTCAAACGGATTTTTACGCCCGATAACAGATGCAATGACCAGATACATACATGCCACAGACAACAGACCTAAAATAACCGTAGCCATATACATTCCCATCCCTGCCAACGCACCAAAGCCAAGCTTAATAGTAATATCACAGAGCAAACCAAAAACCGCATATGGCGCAATGACCATAGCCCACCCAATGACCGTCATCGCGATAGCCTGACCGGAAACACATAAATCTGTTATTGGTTTTGTAACATTGGACGGTAAAGACACTATCGCGATACCAATAACCATTGCGGCAATAACAATTTGCAATAAATTCCGTTCCACAACGGCGTGCGGTATATTTACAGGAATTAAATTTGAAATCCGTTCAGGAACTGTCAGGTTTTGTAACATTTCGATATTTTCAGATGTTTGCCCAGCCGTTTTCATTGGCTGTTCCTGACGAAAACTTTCAATTAAACTTGGGTCAATATAGTTACCGGGTTGTATAATGCTCACCCAGGCAAGGCCAATCGAAATAGCCAGCGTTGTTGTAACAACGAAATACAGGATAATCCGTACGCCCATCTTTTTCAGAAAACCAAGCTCCCCGCTTTGGGTAATGCCAAGAATGATTGAACAAAGGACAAGGGGTATAACCACCATCTGTATCATTCCTAAAAAGAACGTACCCGGTAGTTTAATCCATGATGCCAACAGGAAAGAGACTTCTTTATCCACAAGGGCAAAGCCATGTGGGGAAAGAGCAAGCCCAAGAGCGATACCAAGAGCCATACCCATTAGAATATTAATCCATAAATTCTTTTTGAATTGCGGGTGGAACTCTGCTGCTTCTGTTTCTATGGATATTGGTTGTGTCACTTACTTTTCCCTCACGCTTATGGAAGACAATAGAATAACACGCGTTAAGGCAGGTTCAAATCCCAAATAAATCATGTCTCAGCAAGTCTCTTATATAATCTTATGAGGCTAGGGGAAAAATCAAAATTATACAGCCCGTGCCTTGAATCCATCGGACAAATAAATGCCAATTGAACAAATTAGAAATAGGAGTTTTCTGAAATCGTGGGAAAGAATGGTGATCGCTGAGAGATTCGAACTCTCGACCTACTGATTAAAAGTCAGTTGCTCTACCGGCTGAGCTAAGCGATCATCAATATGTGCAGATAGATATCTGCTTGAACGAGGTGCACAATATGTATTTCATGCCCCTACGTCAAGTATTGAATGTCTATTTTTTAAATTTTTTCTGTAATGCTTGCGCGACCTGCGGTGTGACGAACTCTTCGACGCCTCCACCAAGGCTTGATATCTCTTTTACAAAGGAAGAAGAAACGAACTGCCATTTATCCGCAGCCATCAAAAATACAGTTTCAATTTCGGGGTCAAGTTTTGCATTCATACCTGTCATTTGAAATTCATATTCAAAATCAGAAACAGCACGTAACCCCCTGAATATACAGGATGCCTTAACATCGCTAGCGAAATGCACCAGTAATTTATTAAAGGTCATAATCTCTATTTTACAGCCCTTATCAGACATATTTTCAATATCTGTATTCAGCATGCTCATACGCTCTTCAGGGGTAAAGAGAGGCCCTTTTTTATTACTTTCCGCAACGGCGACAATCAAATGATCTACCATACGGCTTGCACGACGAATAAGGTGCAAATGCCCCTTTGTCACCGGATCGAATGTTCCCGGATAAACGCCTGTTATGAATTTTGCACTTTCTGTCATCGCTTTAACAATATTTTATTTGAACATACCACCAAAGATATCTTTCACTGCCTTCTTTCCGGCATCTTCCAACTCTTGTTCCAAGCTTTTATCTTGTTTTGGGGTTAGCTTTTTAACAGTTTCAGGAGTGACCTGCTCCTCGACAGCAGTGGCGCCTTCCAGATAGACATCCCCGACGCGCTCTTCCGGTGGCATTTCCTGTTCCATATTACACTCTAAGACGCCGTTATCTCCATAAACAAACTTCTCATAATCAGAGAGCACGCCTGTATAGACAATATCACCTTCATATTTATAGAACAAATCACCAAAATCGCATCCAATGTAATCACATTGATATTCAATATTGATATTGTCCAGCTCCGCTTTACGCTCATCATTATAGGCTTCTTCACCTTCAAAATGGGCGCATGTATTCACGCGGTTCATCCAATTTTGGATATCCTCCGGGCAATTCTCCATATTATAAGGCGCAGTGTAGGGGAAAGGATCTTCTGTTTTACACTTTCCTGCTACCGCAGTCGCAGAAGAGGCACAGACAGCCAAACAAGTCAGAGTACTTAGTACATATTTCATATGTGTCTACTTTCTTAACTATTTATCGTACTTATTATTCCGATACAGGTGGCTCCGCAGAATCATCACCTTCGGCTGTTTCAACAGATGCCTCAGCGTCAGATAATGCATCATCCGCGGATAAGATACCCGATTCATCACCGTCATCTTCCTCGTCATCTTGCACAAGCCATGCGACAGAGACCACTTGCTCATCCGTTCCAACCTTAAAGATCGTAACACCTTGCGCGCTACGTCCTGTTGTACGAACAGTTTCTACCGGTGTACGGATCAACTGCCCGCCATCCGTTACCAACATAATTTGGTGACTATCTGTAACCGGGAATGTTGCCACAACTTCACCGCCATTTTTGGAGGTTAGCGCCATGTTTGCAACCCCTTGCCCACCACGGCCTGACACACGATATTCATATGCCGAGGTACGTTTTCCGAAACCTTTGTTCGAGACAGTCAGCAGAATTTGCTCATTTTCTAGAAGTTCTTGGAAACGCTCTTGTGATAACTGATAGTCAGTTTCCTCAATATCCATACCTTCGGCAGCATCACCAATCATCTGGCTTGCCATTTTAAGGTACGCATTACGTTCATCCGGTGTTACATCAATATGTTTCAGGATAGACATAGAGATAACCTCGTCATCTTTTTCCTTCATCTTAACGCCGCGAACACCTGTTGATGTGCGACCGGAGAATACGCGAATATCTGTTACAGGGAAACGTATTGCTTTACCTTTACGTGTAGCAAGCAAGACATCCTCATCTTCCTTACAAACATTTACGGAAACCAAGCTTTCATCATCACCCAACTTCATGGCGATTAACCCGTTTGAACGGATGTTCTTAAAGTCAGACAATTTATTACGACGAATAGAGCCGTGGCTTGTCGCAAACATAATATCAAGGCCCTTCCAGACTTCTTCATCTTCAGGCATGCGTAGATATACGTTTACATTTTCATCTTTTTCCAATGGAAGCAGGTTAACAAGTGCCTTTCCACGGCTTTGTGGCGTAGCCAATGGAAGTTGATAAACTTTCATACGGTGCACAATACCACGTGATGTAAAGAACAATATTGGCGTGTGTGTACTGGCCACGAATAGATCAGAAATAAAATCATCATCCTTCATCGCCATACCTGAACGCCCCTTACCACCACGGCGTTGTGCGCGGTATGTGTCAAGAGGTACACGTTTGACATAGCCACCATGTGTAATCGTCACGACCATATCTTCACGTTGGATCAGATCCTCAATATCCATTTCGAATTCTGCATCGACAAGCTCAGTACGGCGTGGCGTATTGAATTTCTCTTTAACTTCAACAAGTTCTTCTACCAAAACTTCCATCAAACGCGCACGATCACTCAGGATATGTAGAAGTTCCGCAATAAGCGCAGTGATTTCTTTTAGCTCATCACTAATTTTACCGCGCTCAAGTCCTGTCAATTTATGTAAGCGCAGATCAAGGATTGCTTTTGCCTGCACCTCAGACATTTGGTACGTTCCTGCACTATCAATCGTATGCTCAGGATCAGCTATAAGCTCAATCAACGGGCCAATATCATGCACCGGCCATCTTTTCGCAAGAAGCCCTTCACGCGCAGCAGCCGGGTTAGGAGCGTTACGGATCAAGGCGATAATCTCATCAATATTCGCCACAGCTACAGCCAAACCGGCCAAAGTATGTGCACGATCTCGCGCTTTTCCTAATTCAAATATTGTACGGCGTGTAATAACCTCTTCGCGGAAGTTTACAAAAGCCTTTACCATATCGCGCAAGACCATAATTTGTGGCTTACCGTTATGAAGTGCGACGATATTACATGCAAAGTTCGTTTGTAGGGTGGTGTATTTAAAAAGTTGGTTTAAAACAACATCGGCATTTGCACCAATTTTCAGTTCAACAACAACACGCACACCATCACGGTCAGATTCATCGCGAATTTCGTGAATATCTTCAACAATTTTTTCGCGACCAACTTCGCCCAGGCGCTCTAACAATTTCCCTTTATTCACCTGATAAGGAACTTCATGCACGATAATCGCTTCGCGCTTACCAATTTCCTCAACAGATGTTTTTGCACGCATTTTAACGGAGCCGTTCCCCGTATGGTATGCAGAGTGAATACCAACACGCCCCAGAATTTGACCGCCAGTCGGGAAATCAGGCCCGGGGATAATCTCATTCAGCTCTTCTGTCGTGATTTCAGAGTTTTCAACAAAAGCACAACACGCATCAATGACTTCGCCCAAGTTATGTGGTGGAATATTTGTTGCCATACCAACAGCGATACCACCCGCACCATTTACCAGTAGGTTGGGTATACGCGATGGAAGAACTTTTGGTTCTTGTTCAGAATCGTCGTAGTTGGATTGAAAATCAACCGTATCTTTTTCATAATCTTCCAAAACAGCCTCTGCTGCTTTTTCAAGGCGCGCCTCTGTATAACGCATCGCAGCGGGGCTATCCCCGTCCATAGATCCAAAGTTCCCCTGCCCGTCAATTAGCGGAACACGAAGTGACCAAGGTTGTGCCATACGCACAAGGGAATCATAAATCGCAGAATCACCGTGCGGGTGATACTTACCCATCACATCCCCGACAATACGCGCCGATTTCTTATAGGCTTTATCAGAAGTATAACCACCAACACGCATGGCATACAGGATACGACGGTGCACAGGTTTCAAACCATCTCGTACATCGGGCAAAGCTCGAGAGACAATTACGCTCATTGCGTAATCAAGATAGGATTGTTTCATCTCTTCTTCGAGAGAAATTGTCGGTAGGATTTCGTCCGAATTTCCTGCTGTTATGTCGTCACTCATATCGTTTTTATGCTACCCTGTAGTTAATTCTGCCTAGTAAGCTTTGCTCAAAATATTATTCAATACCTGTGCGTACACGCATCATCGCACGATCTATCATACGTGCTATTTCAGGCTGAACAGCTCTTGCCCAGTGCCCTGTCTTATCTGAAGCGCTTTTTGCCTCAGGCTTACTAAAATAGTCCACCATGGACTTTAGTTCCTTGAATGTATATGTCTGCACCATAGCATCCATTGAAATACGCTCAATCGCATTATAATTCAGCATGCTTTGCATTGCACCGACAAATGCCTGACGTTCAGTTGCAGGCAATGCCAATGAAGCGCGTTTTATTGCACCATCGACCTGATCACGTGTTGGCCTGACCTTATGCATAATACGAGCTAATTCAATTTTTTTCTCTGCGAGTTCTTTATCTTCTAATTCAGCTTTTGCTTCATCAATACTCTTCTCAATAGGTGTTTTTTCTTTCACCTCTTCTTGCTTCGGTGCGCTTTTAGCGTCACCTTTGCCACTACGGATAAAGTCCTCTGCGCTAACGGCTTCACCTTCTTGTGCAGAAACCAAAGTTGGAGCATGCATAAAAGCAACTCCAGCGCCTAAAGCCGTTAACATTAACAAGTGTCTTGTATTGAATATCATCAAGATATCTCCTTAATTTTTTAAGATCAGCCTAGAACGGAATTTCATCATCCATCGCATTCGCTGGTGCGGCCTGTTGTGGTTGCTGTTGCTGCTGAGCCGGAGCACCACCGCCATAGCCACCTGCGCCACTATCATTAAAACTCGCACCGCCGCCATAACTACTATCACCGCCCGCATTACGAGAATCAAGCATTGTCAGCTCACCACGGAATGGACGCAACACGATTTCTGTTGAATATTTGTCCTGACCGGATTGATCCTGCCATTTTCTTGTTTCGATCTGACCTTCAATATAAACTTTAGCGCCTTTTTTCAGGTAGTTCTCACAAACGGTCACAAGCCCTTTATTAAAGACAACGACACGGTGCCATTCTGTCTTCTCACGGCGCTCGCCTGTGTTTTTATCTTTCCAACCTTCTGACGTTGCAATAGAGAGGTTCACAACCTTATCGCCCGATTGCATTGTGCGCACATCAGGATCTGCACCTAAATTTCCAACCAAAATAACTTTATTGACACTACCAGCCACGCCTTACTCCATTTCAAATTCTTAGAAGGAATCAGAGTATAGACGGATGATTTGAGATTCTAAAGCCCTTTCACAAGAATTTACGGAAATAATGTGGAGGAATTCCCTATCCACTGCAATATTAACATAACCCCACATTTTCCTTTCAAAAAACACCGGAACAACGTACAATGGTGCAAAGTTTGACAAAAAGTCAGAATATCGATAAACAGATCGAAAATTATAAGCAAAATAAAGTCTTGGGTGAGACGCGTGAAAAAAAGATTAAACCTAGAAGAAATAGCCGATCGCTTTAGCGTAGCTTCAAAGAGCCTCCACAATATCAAAGGTGTTGATGAAAGCGTTGTCCGTAGCATCGAAAGTGATGTCCTTGCTGTTATCATCCATGCCGAAAATCAGAACACACCATCAAGCCTACTATCAGCACAAAACACCGTCAGCCTGATGGCCTCCTATGCAGAAGCTGAGCAAAAAGTCGAAAAGGCAGAACAAAAGGCTGGGTTTTATAAAGGTGTGAAGAACATCCAGAAGGGCATAGCAGGTAAATTTAGAAAAGAAGCCGAAGACAATAAAAAAGAGGCCGAACATAACAAGGCATTGCTTGGTACAGACCCCCTTACAGGTGCACCAAATCGCGCAGCCTTTGATGAACAACTTGCAACGGCAATAGAGCAGAATGGTAAAGCCGCAATAACCACCGTACGCGGTACACACGGCGCAGCACCAGAAGGTCACAAAAACTACTTCGCCTTAATCATGGTAGATCTAGATCGCTTTAAAGGTTTAAACGACGATCATGGACATGACGCAGGTGATGTTGCATTACAAACCTTTACATCAAAACTACAGACTGTTGTCCGCGGTGACGACGATGAATTCTTTGGTGGCCGTAGCCGTATTGCACGCCTTGGCGGTGACGAGTTCGCAATTATCATGAACGCACAAGCAAAAACTCGTGAAGACGCAATAAAACAGTTTGAACCTGGTCTTGCGCGTATTAACAGAGAATTAGAAGGCACATACTCCCATCATAACACCAAAAACTTTCCGATTGTTGCCACACTAGGGATGCACATTTTGGAAGAAGGCGATACTGAAAAGACTGCATATAATAAAGCCGATACAGCAGGCCTAGCAGCAAAGTCAGATAAGATTGAACGATATGAAAGAGCCGTCTCACTCCTTGAAGAGCAAGGCATAGAAAATTTACAAGTGGTAGAGGACAAACGAGCCAAGGAAGGCCTTACAGAACTTAGCAAAGCGCAAATTGCAGCTGTTGCAGAAGCTCTTATTGCGACAGGCCACATTGATTTTGCTTCAGACAAAGCAATTCAAGAAGCAGTTGAGAAACTTGCAGTCGAAAAAACACTGGAAGAGCATGGACTCGCTATTATTTATGATGATGAAGAGCCAACGGCACATGCCAAACCTGACGAGCCAACCCATTCATAACCAACAATATTGATGGATTTCACATGACTGAAAATAAAGTCACACCGATACGTCCGAATATAAAGGCTTTACCCGATATAAAGCATTTTGACTTTGTTGTTGTGCCAGATAAAGCGGAGGTATTTTCTATCGACGGTCAAGAACAACAGCCCGCGACTGAAATGCAAACACCAAAGACCTCGACTGATGACACATCACCCGACACCAATGATGAGCAAACAAAAGACCACGGCGCACGCCCTATGCTTTGGTAACCCCACCATAAAAACTCCCTTGTTTTTTGAAAGTGTTATTGCACCCCACAGATTTTTACGCCATAAATGACACATGCTTACAGAAATTAGTGTGCGCGGAGCACGAGAACATAATCTAAAAGATATTAACATTGATATCCCACGGGATAAGCTTGTTGTTGTTACAGGGCTTTCCGGTTCAGGGAAATCATCGCTTGCTTTTGACACGATTTATGCGGAGGGGCAACGCCGCTATGTCGAGAGCTTATCTGCGTATGCCCGCCAGTTTTTGGAGATGATGCAAAAGCCAGATGTTGACAGTATTGAAGGACTATCCCCTGCCATATCAATCGAGCAAAAAACAACAAGCAAGAACCCGCGCTCTACCGTTGGGACGGTAACGGAGATATATGACTATATGCGCTTACTCTGGGCGCGCATTGGTGTACCCTACTCTCCTGCCACTGGCAAACCAATCACCAGTCAGACAGTTAGTGAAATTGTCGACCAGATATTAAGTATGGAAGACGGCACAAAGCTTTATCTTCTTGCCCCTATAGTACGCGGTCGCAAAGGTGAATATAAAAAAGAATTCAAAGAGTTACAGGCAAAAGGTTTCGGTCGCGTTAAAGTAGACGGCACATTGCATGAGATTGAAGATATTCCACCGCTGAATAAAAAACTTAAACATGACATCGAAGTTGTTATCGACCGCCTTGTTGTTAGGCAGGAGTCGAAGGAATCCTTGCAAAAACGTTTGGCAGATTCCGTTGAGACGGCTTTAAATTTAGCGGACGGCCTCGTTATTGCAGAGAATTCACAAAATGGTGAGCAGAAGCTTTTTTCTGAGAAATTCGCATGTCCGGTATCCGGATTTACAATCCCTGAAATTGAGCCACGCCTGTTTTCCTTTAACTCTCCGCATGGGGCATGCCCACATTGTGATGGATTGGGGCAAAAGAATGATTTCGATGAGAATTTGATTATTCCGGATCAAAGTAAATCAATTGCAGATGGCGCAGTGATTCCATGGTCTAAGAACTTCGCTCCCTTTTACATGCAAGCGATGCTCGCCGTTTCGGATTATTACGGCTTTAGCGTAGATACTCCGTGGGAAGATTTAGAACGCGAGCATAAAGACATCATGCTTTATGGATCGGGGGACACAACGATCCCCACAACGTATCAAAGCAAGAATGAAAGCACATGGAAAAGCAACAAGCCTTTTGAAGGGGTCGTTAATAACCTGAAACGACGCATGATAGAGACTGAAAGCAACGCCATGCGTGAAAAACTGGCGGAATTTCAGATAACGATGCCCTGCCTTGACTGCAACGGTATGCGTCTAAAAAACGAAGCATTAGCCGTTAAAATTGATGGTATGCATATTTCAGAGCTTGGCGCAAAAAGTATCGAGCAGGCGCATAAATGGTTCAGTGAACTTCCATCCGGGTTAAGTAAGCAACAAGGCCAAATTGCAGATAAAATCCTTAAAGAAATTGACGAGCGCCTCACCTTTTTAATGAATGTTGGTTTGGATTATTTAAACCTTTCCAGATCATCGGGTACGCTTTCAGGTGGCGAATCGCAACGTATCAGATTGGCCTCGCAGATAGGATCCGGTTTAACCGGGGTATTGTATGTCCTTGACGAACCTTCAATCGGACTTCATCAAAGAGATAACAATAGGTTACTAGGCACTCTTAAACGTTTACGTGATCTGGGTAATACTGTTCTAGTCGTTGAACATGACGAAGATGCAATCAGAACAGCGGACTACTTAATTGACATGGGTCCCGGTGCAGGAGTGCATGGTGGAGATATCATAGCGCACGGCCTACCTGATGACGTATTCAAGTCCAAAGACAGCATTACCGCACAGTATATGCGTGGTGAAAAAGAGATCCCCATACCGCAAAAACGACGCATCGCAAAAGGCAACGGTAAGAGCAAACAATATATTGAAGTTATTGGTGCGAACGGAAACAACTTACAAAATATTGATGTCAAAATCCCTCTTGGGACGTTTACATGCATTACGGGCGTTTCAGGATCGGGGAAATCTACATTAACGCTGGACACGCTTTATCGCGCGGCGAGCAGAGAGCTTATGAAATCAAAGGAGCAGCCCCTCCCCTATAAACAAATCAAAGGGTTTGAGCATGTTGATAAAGTCATTGATATCAATCAATCCCCTATCGGGCGCACTCCACGATCCAACCCCGCCACCTATACCGGCGCATTTTCACATATTCGTGAATGGTTCGCCGGATTACCCGAAGCCAAAGCGCGCGGATACAAGGCTGGTCGTTTCTCATTCAATGTAAAAGGCGGGCGATGCGAATCTTGCCAAGGGGATGGCGTTATCAAGATCGAGATGCATTTCCTTCCTGATGTCTATGTAGAGTGTGAATCTTGCAATGGAAAGCGTTATAACCGCGAAACTTTGGAAGTGAAATACAAAGGCATGTCCATTGCCGATGTCCTTGATATGACAGTTGAAGATGCCGCCTTATTCTTTGAAGCAATCCCTTCAATCCGCGATAAAATGACAACACTTGAAAGTGTCGGCCTCACATACATTAAGGTTGGGCAGCAGGCAACCACCCTATCAGGTGGTGAAGCGCAGCGCGTCAAACTGGCCAAGGAACTTTCAAAGCGCTCCACAGGTAAAACACTCTACATACTAGACGAACCAACAACGGGGCTACATTTTGAGGATGTCAGGAAATTATTGGAAGTTCTCCACAGGCTTGTAGACCAAGGAAACAGCGTTGTTGTCATCGAACATAATCTTGATGTTATTAAAATTGCGGATCACGTCATTGATATCGGCCCCGAAGGCGGTGATAAAGGCGGCTTGGTTGTTGCCACCGGCACTCCGGAAGAGATTTGCGATGCAAAAAATAGTTATACAGGCATGTTTTTACAAGAAATACTGCAAAAACAAAGCGATAGACAAACAGCGGTAGAATAAAAAAGTTTGCACACTCCAAGGATTCCGTGCTAGCATTTACTATAATAAATAAAATAATAAAAATGGGTGTTAAGTAGGAGATAATTATGGCAGGTCCAGTAGTAGATCCGGTAAAAGACGTTGCAAGCACAGCAACTAATGCTGCAAACAGCGTTATGGATACAACAAAAAGTGTTCTAAGCAGTACATACAAATATGTTGTACGCCCAGCAGCCCTTACATACGGCGCATTTTCCGCATATTCATGGCTTGACGGTGGTGTTGGTGCCCTCGCCAATATTGGTGCAGAAGGTGCATCAAGAGCTGATATGCTGAAAGTCCCACTAGAAGGCTTTACAGAGTTTACAGAAGGCATCGGAAACATTGCCGAGAAACTCACTGGCTTCGGACAAGAAGCAGCGAATAGCGACTTCTTCCTAGAAGCATCTAACGGCTAACCCCTCTTCCATTACCCGCGTTTTAAGTAGAACACAGCAAGATTGTGAAACTTCATACTTCCCAAAATGCAAGAAAATCCGCATTATAAGGGATGTCCAAAATAATTGATGATAAACTGACTCATGAGTTCAAAAAGAACTTAAAGATGATCTTGGAAGAGCGTAAAGCAACCACGAATGCAAAAAAGCTTTCGAAGGATGCGGGGCTTGGTGAAACCGCTGTGCGCGATATATTACAAAATCGTTCCGCCAGCCCAAAGTTGGAAACAGTACAGAAACTTGCCAAAGCACTTAACGTTCCTCTATTCCGATTGATCCCATCTATGGTTGACCAATCTTATGACATGTTAAAAAATGTCAAGGAAGAAAAAGAACAACTTGAAAAAGAAGTTCTAATGCTCCGCGAAGTTGCCGGAATAGAATACGAAAGTACGGCAGACTTAGAAAAACACCTAAAATCTCAAAAGAAAAAATAACAAATTTCAATTCAAAACAATAGCTTAAGGCATTCCCCTAAGGTGAAAACCCTTTCGCACACCGCATCTTGTGAAATTTCCCATTGACACACCCTTGCATAAGTGTGATACTTCACACAATTCGAGCATATGGGTATTCCGTCCTCATCCCACACTCCGAGGATTGGAATACCCACCCTGCCTAACAATCCAAGAGCACAGGTTTCATAACATCTAAAACCAACATCACGAGCCTCGCGAAAAATACGGTCAGCTCCAGCAGGACAACAAAAGGCACTATAGAAAAAGCCACCAGTCAAAAAATGCATATTATGAACAATGAGCCTTATACGAATCGGCGTAAACTACACCAGCATTCATCAAGAACAATATTTGACAGATAATCTAGCCACTTGGCTACTGTGCGCCATACCGAAGTAAATATAATCCTATGGGAACGATTTAATAAAAAATGAATGAGAGACAAGCCCTCCCCCTTTTACCTTTACGCCCCCTCCACAACACAGCACAGGGCTTGAGCATATTTCTAAGCTCTCTAGCTGCCTTTATTTTGAACGACAGCTAGCCTGCCACACCTCCACCAACACCCCCTTGCCTACCTCCGCACCTAAAAAAAGAAGCTATACCTTTCAGCCCCCCTTACAGATACTGAACCCTACCGTCAGCAACCTCATAGACGGCTTTTCAGGAAAACACTTTATTTATTTATTTATTTATTTATTTATTTATTTATTAGTCAGCACATGAGGGATAACAAAACAAACCACACTTCATAATAAAAAGTGATAGCTCACGGCACTGATATTCAATAGGGGAAGTTTCTTTTAAATAATCACAATTGGTTATGGTGAGTGATGACGGGATCGAACCGTCAAGCTACGCTTGCCCTTCTTATAAAAGGCGGTTCACTACATCGATGTTTGGGATACTTATTTCAGATAATCACAATTGGTTATGGTGGGTGATGACGGGATCGAACCGCCGACCTCCTCGGTGTAAACGCGGTTATCACCTCATAAAACCGGAGAAAGACTAGGCATTTTAGACCTGTTTGATGTCAAATCGAATCGTTGCATCTAGTTTTAACTGCCCCATAACTGCCCCAATCAAGGATTGCCGGGTGGCAACTAAGCTTGAAGAACGTTGGTACACATCGGAACATATCCACATATTTTTTACGCATTAAGTATGTCTGTGGATAAATGTTTCTTTTGTCATCAGCCTATAGCACCTTAGCTTTCGTAAACAGTACTTCTAGCTCTTGCATCAATGTATCTAATCGGTCATTGCCTGTTTGTTTACTGAGTCTGTTCAATAATTGCTGATACATTGATACGCATGAACTTAAAATATCATTGTTGACTTCATTACTTGCCGTAAAAGTATTAACAAGCTCTGTAAAGAGATGCACCGCATCTGGTAGCGTTTCGCTATCAGAATGAATGATAAGGTCATTTACAGTTGATAATGCTGAATTTGCATACTCTACGTTGCCATTAATTGTCCATAAAGACGCTAATGCGCGGTAGTATTCATACGATAACAACATCCATAAAGTTCGATCTTCGTTATGTACCCGGCCTTTATTCAGGTTGCTATGTTTAGTGATAACCTCCATAAAGCACTGTGTATCCCCCGACCGTCCGAGTGTATTCAAGGCCTTGAATTCAGAGTGATGAAATCTTGCATAAAGTATTTCATCACCTGCTCTTAAATCCTCTGTGGAGATTTTATCAATGATTATAAAAATATGGTTTAGATGCTTTTCATCACCGTCACGCTCATAAAACATTAATGCACATTGAGTGAACGTTAACATCGAGACCAACTCTTCTTTTGTTGCGAAAGAGTAACCACCTTCCAACAAATCTATAGCGGTGTTGTAGTTATCAAGAGCTTCATCCATCTTGTTGTTATCAAGAAGCTCGTAGATGAGGGATGCATATCCGAAAATGCACTTATCATCCTTTTCTAACAGCCAATATAATGGCTCTAAGTGCCTATCTTTAGTGAATTTCGACATGCTCTCATATATTTGTATGTAAGGACGCCATGAAGGGTATGGCTTAATCGGGAGCTTTTCCATGGCATCATATATATTGTCCAAACACTGCTCAACCCTTGAATATTCGTTGAGGAATACCGATAGTTCAGCATCAAGAAGCATGGCCTGAAAGTAGCTTGGGAGCAGTGTGTAACTATTTTGAAAACACTCACGCGCAAATAGAGCGTAAGAACTGCTCTTCTCAGTGCCTACAATAAACTCTTTTTGTTTCAGTGATTTCATGAACAGATCAAAGTAGTACAGGCCATAGTTAAAATGGGCTACAGCTTTATCCGTATTACTCGCATTTGGATTTGAATTGACTTCATTAAGAAGCCTAGAGACTAACTTGTCTTGGTTTTCATTATTTCCTGCTGTGCCTATAAATTTATTGATAAGTTCTGGGGTCAAGCTTAATTTTCCGGACTTGGCCAGCCCTGACAATATCCCAGATCTCTCTTGCGTACTTTCGAACTGATCCAGAAAATATCTATAAAACATGAGGTGCGAATTATTCGGTAGCCTTTCCAGACCTGTTTTTGCAACAGCATCAGCTTCTTTGAGTTTCCCTTTCTGGCCGAGGAACGTGATCTGAAAAATGTATGGCATAAGATATGTGTTGTCTGCCGCTATTGCTTTATTGAAGTAATCAGTAGCCTCTATGTTTTTACCCGCCGCCGTATGGCAAACAGCCAAACTATTCAGGAATACAGGGTTCTCAGGGTAAGTTTCAATAGCTTTAAAATTAAACTCTAATGTTTCATCAAAACAGGTGTTGGCCAATAAGCACTCTGAATGCAACACATGTATAGAATTGTCTTCACTGTATTTATCTATAAGTTTCCTAGATAGCTCTAATGCATCTCCGTTATTATTTTGTCTTAGTAACAAATATGCTTTTATTAGTAATAATTCAAAATTATCACAATAAATGGTAAGTAAAGAATTCAACCTCTTTTCAGCATCAATAAGAGATTCACTGGAAAAAGATAGGAATTGATCTTTTTTGCAAGGATAGATACCGAGCACTTCTTTCAGTGCATCAATCTCATTATTGAGAGCAACGGTGTCTTGGAGTGATTGATGTACAGTGTCAGGTGATAACTGGTCATCCCTCAAGATAGGGTTTCCGAATTTTTTCAGGATATCTTCAGTGGTATTTTCATGGCCGAGAAAGCCCTTTGGAGTATAATTATTATTGTCGCAGTGCAATATGAAATGATAGAGGTGTTCTTCTATAGTTCGACCTAGTTCACGAGCAAGTAAGAAAAACAACCACCCTAAATTATCTTCACCAATTCCACTTCTGCTGATGGCATCAAACGTACCCTTCTTAATACCCGGATGATTGTCGATAGCCTCTAATAGTGGAAATTTAGATGAATAGAAGAAGTCTTTGAGTACACTTCCATCCCATTTGTCTGGAAGCTCACCTTCCGAATTCCTGACGTCCTGTGCAGATTTTTTATTTACGCACTGGCATATGCTATCGAATAGATTCTTCGTTCCAGCATCTATAGTCTCTAGGTAGCTCTGGAATTGAGAGGGGCGAACAACTTCTGACATATCCATATGACTATGATCCAAGATCGATATTTTGATCTCATCATAACGCATATATTGTCAGGTAAAAAATCCCTCCGAGCTAGTACTATGGCTCTGGCTGCTGTTCATGGGAGCTGCCAACATGATCCGGGTCAGCGGATTGATCAAATTTTTCACTTGTCATACCTGCTTTCTCTCTACAACGTTCCGCATATTCATCTGCCAGTTGATTCCAGCCTTCCCAAGCTTTCGGGTCGTGGTTTAGCCTATCTTTTGCCCAATCCTCTATAATCCTCGAAAGTACTTCTCCGCGATCATTGTCCCAAGCCCTAACCCTAGTGAGTTCATTTAATAGATAACGACTACGAGCGTTAACCCCATTCACCGTCAGTGTGACCTTGAAATCATCATCCTTTTCATTATCTGGCATACCCCTAACTTTCTTTTTATTGCTCTATAAACGCATATCAATACCCCAAAACCAATAGCACGATTAAAAAATAACTTCAATAAAATCATTAAGATACGAGCCGTATACGGGAAAGCGTAGATTTCTGTACGGCTTTGCGAATACCTCCATGAATCGAAAACATCGCAGAATCTCAACACTGATCGAGCTTCTACTTTGAAACCGCATCAGCATTCAGTCATTAAGAAACGTGGAGATACGCTATGACTACCACCAAACAGAGGCGCGGAAGCGCTTGCACCGAGAAGGAACCCCTGCGTAATCAGGGGCTTCCCGGCAATCAACCGCTCCATGTCACAGATGAAGATATGATGCGCTGCGATATATGGGTGCAATGTGAAAATGCGTTCTGCTTCCAGCATGGATGCAGGAACATCATGGTAAAACGTGCCAAGAAAGCACAAGGAGGTAAATCATGAATTTTCGTGAAGATCTGATGGATAAGTTCTCTTCCAAGCAGTTCAACATCATGGCCACACTTGGCTTTGTCGGATGCATGGTGTTAGAGGCTAGCGTATGGCTAATGCTGTTTTCAGTATTCGTGGAAAATATTCAATTCGCCAGTAATAGCTACTTATACGACCTTCCTGTTGTGGGCGGCTTGTTCAAATCCTTACCTGACACCAATGCCAGTCACCTCATATCGGCGCTTATGGCGCTGTTTTGTGTAGCCACACCGATCTTTCTATGGTCGTACATTATCGACCAGAAAATCATGAGTAACTTTCAGGCGTGGGTGCAATACCCGCAACATAAATTTTACTTGGCCTTTGGCGTCATTTTGGCAGCTCTTTGCATATTAATAGAAGCGTTGAACTTATATGAAATTATCAGTAAGCAGGCTGCCGAGCCTATCTTAATCCAAACCGCAGAAGAAGCAGATCTACAAAAGTGGCTTGCTGAAAACAAAGGTATGGCCGTCGCAGCCTCACTAATTTTAACCATCGTCAATTTTATTCTCGCGCTTATCAGCGTGAAAGCTTTCCACGCCCTGAAATCAGAGGAATAACACCATGAAATACATAGCCATCATATGTGCCATTTTTGCTGTTTTTATGTTTCGAGGCGGTGAGCAAGCCCCTGTCCCAATCGCACCCGCATCTACTGAGGAAAAAAGTAAGTCTGTATTTGTCTTGTTTGAAAATGGCGGGTCAGTCCCCGTCGAAGAACAGGCAGAGGCCGTGCAAACGGTGCTGCACCTGTTGCAACAACTCTCTGATCTTGGGAAGCGCAAAGCAACACGCGAGGTACAAATCAATCTAATTACCTCTGCCTTACCGAACCGGATTGCATGGAGTGGAAACGCGCACCAGCTTTTGGAACAAGCACAAAGTGTTAAAGACATATTGATATTCAAGGAAAGCTTTAGTGATATCGGCATGGCCTTTGAAACCATAAAGACCACGATTGCCATACAAAGACCGGGCAGCGTACAGCTTTATACAGTCGGCCCGTTTATTAATGTTCCATTTCAGGATACCGAAGACCCAATTGATGTGGAGGTGCCGCAGACCATAAAAAGCGATCTGGCATTAACGCAATTCATGGATCGTTTGAGCGTTTTGAAGCTGTACCGTATTCATCCTGACCAGATTCCAGAGCTGAATAGATACCTCACCGCAAATGCGGTGCAGAGCCGTGTGGTTAAAGGCGAGATTGATTTTTCCCTTCTCGGCGCGGCGCAAACCCGTTCCAACCTCAATGACTTACTGTAAGGGGGTCATATGAAACTCTCTAAACTCAGTATGGCAGTGGCGCTGACCCTGTTATCAGGGACGCTGCAAGCCGGTGAACCGAACATCAACATTATGGGGCGCGATAGCGTCCCCAAGCCCAAAATCACTGTGCGTAGCCAGTATGATTTTGAGCACATTATAAGCCTGAAAGTCCGTCCTGATCCGCGCTATATCCCCAGTCATGTGTTGATCGAGACTGTTAGCAAGATTGGTATGGTCGATGCACACGGTGTAAGCATCACATCTGGTTTTGATGTCGATGTCCAGCATGACGCCGTAATAGCGTTTAGTGGTGGTACGGCGGAAATCATTAAAACTTCCCGCCTGCCGGATGGCTCGCTACAAATCATATCCAGCTTTAAGGATAAAAACGGCAATTACGTTAACCCGCCAATAAGCCAACTTGCGGCCTATGATACGGGCGGTAAAAAACTGTGTTTTGAGTACCAGACGATAAAACAGCTTGCCGGAAAGATGAGCTTTGTTTTGCTTGTCGATCGCAGCGGCTCAATGGCTCCGGTTATGCAGGAGGTGCGAAGCGCTACAGCGGGGTTTCTCAAATCACTACCATCTTCTGCTCAATGCGCTGTTGCAAGTTTTGGTGACGGTTGGGGTTATCACAATACACATTATCAGAACTGTAATACGGGCGATTTTAAACTGCGAACTCTTACAGCTAATGGTTCTAGTGATCTCTATACGCCCCTCCTCAACAACTATGAAAGCCTCTCACAGCCCTATCACGATGGATCACAAAAGGCCGTAATCCTGATTTCGGACGGCATGGTGTGGGGCGGTGAAGATGCCAAGAAAAAGATACTGGGTGTAAAGAACGGCATTCTCACATTCGCTTATTTTCTTGGTACAAAGCCGGAAGATAGCTACGTGAAGGGTTTGATTGATGGCTATATCCATAACCCCTCGGACGTATCCAAGAACTTACAGAACTATTTCCAATCACTCAGCCAAGCCTATAAAGCGCAGAAAGTATTGAGCGTGAAGCAGTGTCCGGCAGGAGGATCTAATGGAACACCTTGATAGAAACGAAATTGAGAGGCTTTGTGAAAAGGTAAAGCCTTTGGTTTGTCATGATATAGGTTTCAGTTTTTCGCGAGCGCGCAGAAAAACAGCCCCATACGAAGTTCATGCGTTCAATTTCATAGAGTTGATTTTGGAAGTGGAAAGTAATAACAGCGCACCCATAAAGAAATACCGTAATAAAAAGCGTGGCCAAAAACGGAGACCATTTTATGTCCGTTAATCAAGCGCCACAAATATACCGTCGTGACCCTTACGTTCATGGCTCTTCACAATGGGCGAGCCGTGAACATTTAAAATCTCGTGGATTTGGTGAGAAAGGCCGTTACTTAAGAGGCTATGGACAGGCGGAGCTTCATCATAAACGAAGATTTGCCATTACCAGCTCGGTCAAATCTCATTATGCGACTATCGGAAAATCCCGAAGCGGGAAAGATATTAGTGCCATCATACCCGATTGCCTGACCCATGAAGGGTCGATGGTTGCTCTTGACCCGAAAGATGCGGAGTTGGCATTGACTACAGCGTTAACTCGCCAAAATGTTCACGGACAACGTGTCATTCTTATCGACCCATTTGATTGTGCCTCATCCAAATTGGACTTACCTCCATCCGGTTTCAACCCTCTTGCACGTTTAGTCCCCGAAAACCCTAACTTTTTCAATCGCGCAAATCTCATAGCCGAAAGTATTGTTATTCAGAATTCAAAAGACCCCTTCTGGTCAGAGGAATGCCAAGCTTTACTGTGCGGATTAATTCTCTTTGTAAGGATATGCCCGGAAGGCTTATTACCCAATCCCAATGAAGGTCGCACGTTAGGGCAAGTTCGTGATTGTTTGAACCTGCCACCTAAACAGTTTAATCAATTAATCAGTGGCGAGTTTAAGAAAGATGAGAATGAAGAAATCCATCTTATAAAAAAAGGGATGGCACAAAGCTCTAACCGCTATGTTAGAGCAGCCGCAGGGCGCATTCAAAACAAGTCGAGTAAGGAACGTTCCGGTGTGATCTCAACGGCGCACGCCAATACACATTTCTTGGAAGGCCCGATTTACAGAAATATTCTATCACGCGATGACTACGACCCAAATGATCTGGAAAAAGAAAAACTCAGTGTTTATTTCTGCATGAGTGCAGGTGAAATGATTGATGATAATCGAATTTTGCGCCTCTTCATCAGTGACACCATGCAAAGTGTCATTCGCTTTAAAAACAAGCCTAAATCTCCAATCCTGTTCATGCTTGAAGAGTTTGGTACAGCGCTCGGCCATTTGAAAATCATAGAAAAAGCATTTGGTTTAATGGCCGGATATGGAATGACAATTCACATTGTATTGCAAGATCTTAGCCAGTTGAGGATTTACGAGAACTGGGAAACATTTTTATCAAACTGCGGCATGATTCAAGTAACCGGCGTATTTGATGATGCGTCCCGAGAATATTTTTCCAAGCAATGCGGAACCACTACTGTTGAGTTTCTATCAGGAGAAAGCGCAGCTATGCGCGCAAGCCTGACAGGTGATCCTGATTTTTCCAGTACGCAGGATCAGATCTTCAGTAGGCGGCTTATAACACCTGAAGAAATCAATGTCCTCCATCCCGCGATGATGCTTTTAATTATCGCAGGATGCCACCCGGTCATTTGCTATAAATCTGTCTATTTCATGGATGCTCATTTTAGGGATAAAAACGGCGCACCACTTTTTACTGTGCACCCTGACCATGAAGATAAGCCATTACCACCACCTGTCAATTTCTATGATCCTAACGTCGATATCGAAGCATTGTTAGAGCCTATTTTTTATTCGCAAGACGAGGAGGACAAATTTTGGTTCCACTAATCTATCTTTCAATATTGTTGGCCTGCATCAGATATGACTTTTACATGGTGTTCCAGACCCACGAAACATTTTGGTTTGCCAAGCAAGGCGGTTTTGATGCGTTTTGGTGGTGTATCTGTCCGTGGCTTGGTTTGTATATGTCACATCAAAGTTGGACAACCACGCGTATCTGGCGGCGCATGAAGGCGCAGCGCTATGCAATGCCCTCGCTTTCAAGGAGCCACCATCAGGAAATGCCGCGCACCGAGCGCGTGTCCCTGCTGGAATATATTTGTCTGGCTTTCATCGTTTTAACTCTTTTTTCGATCCGTGAGCAATGGATATTCCCTAACATCTGGTGGAGAGCATTCACATGAGTAGATATGAACTACAAACACATGACGAGGATCTATCCATCCATGTTGGTTGGGACGAAAACCAAGCCGTGTTTTATATGCAGGCACAAGAATCAGGTCATTTGATTGATTATGCTGTGGAAACTGAGCTAGACGATCTTGTCGTGGAGGCTGAACGATACGGTGAAATGCCGGACGCCATCAAAGAAGATTTACTCCGTGAGGAATGTAAATACTTTGCACAGGATCATGACTTTGCCATGTCCGCTGAAAACGATCTGACGTGGGAGGAAGATTTAGAATTAATCATTGATGAATACGAGTTTGCGCGAGGTGATGAATGGGAGCTTTAGCCATGACACTTTCAAATCAAAAGCCTCTCATACACCGCGCCCACCCTATCTTTTGGTTAGGGTATTTACGAAATATTAATACTTTAGCCTATACCATAGGTAGTAGGAGAGCTGATCTGGATAACACATTATCCGGTGCAGCTCTTTTTTTATGCGCTCCTGATTTCTCGCATGGCAGTCTCTCACCCAGACCGCCCATAATCAGCTCTCGATATGTGAGAAATCAGGTTGTGCATCATTACAGCGGTACGATAAGCGCAGACCAAGCTCTTTTGTGTCTTTGGATACACCTATGAGCCGATCAGAGCCAAATGACATCATATTTAAAGCTGACGGCCAGAATCATTTGAAGACTCCTATTGAACGGAGTCATAATCTGGATGAAGCCGCCATAATTGATCTACTAAAACCACTTGCACTCGAAGCTGCAAGAAAAGCTGCTGAGGTAGATTTCAAGGCAATTCTAGACGCGCGGCAATCCGATCAATCAGACAATAATGGAAGTGAATAATGACACCTCGCGCCTGCATTTATGCACGATACAGCTCTGACCTTCAATCCGATGCCTCGATTGAGGATCAAATCCGCCTTTGCACCGAGAAGGCCAAGGCCGAAGGCTGGGAGATCGTCGAAATCTATAGTGATGCGGGCATGTCGGGTGCTTCTTTGATGCGCCCCGGCATTCAGTCTCTTATCCAAGCCTCCATGAATGGGGCGTTTGATATCGTGCTGTGTGAGGCTTTAGACAGGCTATCCAGATCACTACATGATGTTTCCGGTATCTACCAACGCATGAACTTTGCCGGAACTAAGATCATAACTCTCTCGGAAGGCGAGATATCAACGATGCATATCGGCCTTAAGGGAAGCATGAACGAGTTGTACATAGAAGACCTGCGAAAGAAAACCAAGCGTGGTTTGCGCGGACGTGTAGAAAACGGCAAATCCGGCGGCGGCATCTCGTACGGTTATCAAGTGGTGAAACAGTTTGATGCGGCGGGTGAGGCCATTCGGGGGGATCGTGAAATTGACCAAAGTCAAGCCGAAGTGATCTGCCGGATCTTCCGTGAATACGCCAACGACAATAAATCCCCCAAGGCCATAGCTTCTGATTTGAATAGTGAGAATATCCCCTGCCCGTCAGGGAAAGCATGGGGGCAGTCCACCATCAATGGCAACCGCAAGCGCGGCACAGGCGTCCTGAACAATCACCTCTATATTGGGGAGCTGGTCTGGAACCGCCAGCGTTTCATCAAAGATCCATCGACGGGCAAGCGTGTGGCGCGGGTCAACCCTGAAAGTGAGTGGATCAGGCAGGCTGTGCCGGATCTTCGTATCATTGACCAAGACCTCTGGGCGGCAGCCAAAGCACGCCAGAAAGAACTTGATAAGCGCACGGGTCATTTGGGGACGCGCAAGCGCCCGCAATACCTGCTTTCCGGCCTCTTGAAGTGCGGGGCATGTGGCGGTGGTTTTGCCAAGGTCAATAGCGAGCGCTATGGCTGCTCTGCCGCCCGCAACAAGGGGGAGAGCGTCTGTACGAACAAGATCACCATCAAGCGTGAGAATCTGGAAGGCGTGGTGCTCTCAGCTCTACAAACGCATTTGATGCGCCCTGAGCTGGTCGAGCTATTTTGCGCCGAATACACCAAACATATGAATACACTGATCGCTGCGCAGCATGGTGAGGTTAAGCGGCTAAAATCTGAGCAATCTAAGATCGCCAAAGAGAAGCAGAACATCATAGAAGCGATTAAGCGCGGCATTGACCCCGATATGGTCAAGGATGAGCTGGAGGCCATAAAACAGCGAGAGGCCGAGATTGAAGCCAAAATGGAAGCTTCAGGACGTGAGCCGCAACCTTTTGTCCATCCGGCTATGGCAAGCCGTTATCACGCTGAGGTGAACGAATTGATCCGTGCGTTGCAAGATCAAAAGGCAGGCGCAGCGGCGCAGCATATCAGAGGGTTAATCGAGAAAATCATACTAACGCCCAAGCAAGGGCAGGATGAGCTACAGATCGACCTATATGGCGATCTGGCGGGTATTTTGAAAATTGCGAAAGAGGATCAAACTATGAAAGGCCAGAACGAAAAACGGCCTGTAGAAACTGTCGCAAATAACAACTTCTACAGGCCATCTATTCAATTGGTAGCGGGGGCCGGATACCAACTGTACAGACCACTCTTCACAGCCCTTGATATAGCCCAAAAACCACCCACTCCAGCCACGCTACTATCCACATTGGAGGGAGTTCGCGACTTCAAGGGCGCGGATTATAGCAACACCACCCCAAAAAGCGCAATGGCAGGGGGTGAAAATGGCTAAATCTCCTTCAAATACCCCAAAATCACCTCCCGCGCCGTATTCCATCCGCTTTTCACCAGAAGAGCGCGAAGAGCTGGATCGCCTCGCAGACGGTATAAAATGGAGCGCCTATATCAAGGCCGTCCTGTTCATAGAAAGGCGTAAACCCGCCCGAAACGTGGTTGCACCCCTTCAGGACAAGAAGCTATATGCCAAATTGCTCGCCACTCTTGGCGCATCTCGTATCTCCCAAAATATCAACCAACTGGCCAAAGCGGTCAATTCCGGCTCCCTGCCCGTCAGCGCGGAAGTGGAAGAGCATATAAAGGAAGCCTGCCAAGCCATTATATGGATGCGCGACACCCTCATTAAATGCATGGGGTTAAAGCCACAGCGTAAAGACAGCAAGGAGGATCACGAATGATTTTAGAGGGTAATCAGCGCGGCGGCGGACGGCAAATGGCCTTGCACCTCCTGAACACACACGATAATGAACATGTTGAGGTGCATGAGATATCGGGTTTTCTGGCCGATGATGTACTTGGCGCATTCAATGAAATTCACGCCATATCCAAGGGAACGCAGTGCAAGCAATATATGTACTCCCTCTCCCTCAACCCGCCGAAAGAGGCAAATGCAAAAACTTATGACTTTGAAAAGGCGCTTGCGCAGGTGGAAAAGAACTTAGGACTTGAAGATCAGCCCCGCGTGGTGGTCTTCCATGAGAAGGAAGGCCGCCGCCATGCGCACTGCGTTTGGTCACGCATTGATGCCGAAAAGATGATTGCGGTGAATATGTCGCATGACCACTACAAATTAAAGGATATTTCCAAGTCGCTCTATCTGGAACATGGCTGGCGACTGCCGGAGGGCTTCTTGAGTAAAAATCGTACAAACCCTCTTAATTTCACGCGCGAAGAGATGAAGCAGGCCGAGCGTATTAATCGCAGTCCTGCCGAGATTAAAGAAGAGCTGCAAATAGCATGGAATCTTTCGGACTGTAAAGCGAGCTTTCAGGCGGCGTTGGGGGAGAGCGGCTACTTCCTCGCCAGAGGTGATCGGCGCGGTTATGTCGCCATTGATGTCTACGGCGAAGCCTATCCACTAAATTCAAAAAAACTGAACAGAAAGAAGGAACAGATTGCCGCGCGTCTTGGTGATCCCGCCAAATTGCCATCCGTAACTGAGACCAAAGCCATGATTGGCAAACAGCTTGGCGGGATGTTTAAAACGCATAGCGACCAACTTGAAGCCAAACAAAAAGGCGACTTGTTGCCCCTACTCCAATCAAGAACACATATGACCAAAGCGCACAAAGACGTGCGCCAAGGGCTTGAGGATTGTCAGAATGAGCGCTGGCGGGAAGAAGAAGGCAATCGCGCCACCCGCATCCGCAAGGGCTTCAAAGGGTTGCTCGATAAGCTGAATGGCCGCTACTGGAAAACCCGTAAAGTCAATGAGCGTGAAGCTTATAGCTCCCATCTGCGTGACAGACAAGAAAAAGACAAGCTTATCAGGGTGCAGCTTGCCGAGCGTCAGGAATTACAGCTCAAATTTGAAGGGATGCGAGAACAGCACATAGAGGAGCGCCGCGAACTGCTATCTGATCTTTCACGTTATAGCGCCATAGATCATGCGCCAAAAGTAGAGTTACCTATCGAGCCTGAATATGACTTCGATCCTGATAACGACCTGCATTACTGGGAACAAGATAAAGATATCGACAATGATCTTGGACTTTAGAAAAGGAGAATAGCTATGAATATACGCGCAGAATTTGAATATTTATCCAGACCCGATGCGCAAAACTTTCTTGCCCTCCATCAAATGAAGGAATGGCAGGAATTAATGGAGTGTCAAGAGGGTGCAAGATTAGAGCTTGAAGATCAGCTTTCAGAAAAATACGGCTGGCTCTCGCTCAAACATCTCCATGAAAAGAATGATCTGCGCTCCCTCCTCGCAAGCTGGCATGAGAGTGACCGCGTAGGTATGAATTATAAACACCTATACCAAACCCGATCTTTACGCCTCAGCGGTGATCCGAGCCAAGCCCTGAGCGATCTTTTAAATGAAGGCGATATTGAGGTTGAATCCTTATGAACAAACGTAAACCCGGTTTGCGCAGCATTGACGAATGGGAGTTTGATGGCCTTGAAACTCTAGCCATGCGGGATGCTGCCGAAAACAGATTATACCTCCACCAAAAGGAGGAGCGAGAACAACTAATACAGTCCCATTCAAAAGACCAAGCAAAGGCGGATGAAGAAAGCCTGCCTGATCTTTTGGACAATCATCGAAAGGAACGTATTGACCTCAAATTTAATCACCAATATCAAACTTATCTTGTTGAGATAAGCAATGATCCGCATCAGAGCGTCAATGAAATATTAGAGCGCAAAAATCCGAACAGGCCAGAATTAGAGGGCATTATTGCAACACAACAACTTGATCAGAATTTCAGGGATCAAATGAGTGCAATACAAGTACAGCAATTTGATGAGCTGGCACAAATTACAAACTTACACAAAGAAAAGGTAATTTCGACGCAAGCTTTTCATCAAATGCTTGATGTTTTTACGCAAGAAAAGCAGGAAACATTTCGCAGCATGCAACGCCAGCATTCAGACAATCTCAAAAGCATCGAGAAGAGTGATAAGCCATTAGAAACAGCGCAAGTCGCCCTCAATCGCTCACAAGAAAACATGCCTGATATGCTCAATTCTTTGCATGAAGAAAAACATGGGAAGTGGCTCGGTGATATTCATTCCGGTGTACCGGAAGCTTTAAAAGATGCGCGGTATTACGACACGCCCGCTGGTTCCATCCTCGCTATGCCAACGCAAGATTATGAACTGCCTGAGCAAGCACAGGACTTTAATCTGGCCGATCAGTTCGAAAATGCGCAAGCTATGTCCAATGATCAAGATTTGGGAATGGATCGATAACTTATGAAGCTAGTCATTATCGGCCTGCATTTCCGCAATCTTGCTTTCAAAATACAGAGCTTGTTCTTTTGTCCAGAACTCTATGCCACGTCTGTTTCCGAACTTGAAAAAACAGATATGTTGCGCGTTTTCAGGGCGGGACTTAACAAGGTAGACGGGGAATTTTTCCGGATCGTTTTCAAACTTGTCATGCCATTCCTCTACATAGGGCTGCGCCATATCAGTCTTAAATTCTACATATTGGCGTTTAAATTCCGCTTTACTAACACGCCGCCATCCTTGATGCACAAACGGAATAGACCACCATATATCGTCTTTAATCTTGCGGACGTATATTTGTATAGCTTGAAACAACTTATTCATAAATACTCTTCTATAAAGAAAAGCCCTGCTAAGAGATAGCAGGGCTAATGCAGCTTAAAGTGTGTGTGGGATCAAGCCGCAATCAGGTTGCCGGAGGTTTCCAATGCGTTTTCATCTGTTAGGCCAGTGACATTATTCAGGGTAGCAATCTGGACAAAGTTATCCGCTCCTCCATCCGCGTCAACCGAAACAATGCTGTTTGAACCACTGTCTGTGATTTGCACGAAGTCAGAGATCGCATCCGTCAACGGATCGTAACCGGATATCAAATCAGAGATGTCTATCTTGTCACCATCAGCCAGAGAGAAATCCTGAACTGTATCAACATCGGCGTTACTATCAAAAACAAAGGTATCTGCACCTGCTCCACCTATAAGCGTGTCAATACCAGCGCCACCGATCAGAACGTCATCACCACCATAACCATAGAGATAATCATTCCCCTCAAGGCCATTAAGTGTATCGCCCTGTTGATACAAACCAGAGACCGTTTCACCCGCAGATGTTCCGGTAAAGGTTAACCCACCAGTTAAATCAATGTTCGTACCATCATCCAATAACAAACTATCAACGCGATAAATATCGTAAATAGAAAGACCATAAGCATCGGACTGGATTTGGGTATTGATCGTGATCGTTTCTGAACCTGCATGAATTTTTAGATTAAAGCCACTTGCTTCAAAACGAATATCATTCTCGGTTACACCATGCATGACAAGTTGATCTGTGCCACCATCATCGTTAAGCGTGTCATTCCCATCACCAACTGACCAGATAAACTGATCATCACCATTGCCGCCATAGAGCGTATCATTACCAGCGCCACCAGCCAGAACATCATCCCCGCCATAACCATAGAGATAATCATTCCCCTCAAGGCCATTAAGCGTATCGTCCTGTTGGTACAAACCATAAACCGTTTCACCCGCAGATGTTCCGGTAAAGGTTAACCCACCAGTTAGATCAATGGTCGTACCATCATCCAATAACAAGCTATCAACGCGGTAAATATCGTAGATATTACTGCCATAAGCATCTGATTGAATCTGGGTATTGATTGTGATTGTTTCTGAACCTGCATGAATTTTTAGATTAAAGCCATGCGCTTCAAAACGAATATCGCTCTCGGATACGCCATGTATGACAAGCTGGTCTGTACCACCATCATCATTGATCGTGTCATCACCATCACCAACTGACCAGATAAACTGATCATCACCGTTGCCGCCATAGAGCGTGTCATCGCCAAGCCCACCAGTCAAAACATCAGCACCGCCGTAACCATAAAGTGCATCATTACCTTCAAGGCCATCAATAATATCATCAGCTATACCATCCTGATCTCCATAGAGGGTCTCAGAGGAAGAAGTACCGTTGATGACGTTACCCGCTACAGACGCATTGATAGCAATATTAACCGTACCGATATCAGTACCACCAAACCCATCATCCAAAGTGTAGTTAAAGCTATCGTTTCCTGTATATCCGTTAACGGGCGTATAAATAAAAGAGCCATCAGTAGAAAGAATGACAGAGCCATGCGCCGTTGCATATGTACCCGCGATCACGCTTAAATCATCACCATCAAGGTCATAGTCAGCACCGTTCCCATTGTGATGAAGAACATTGCCCGAAATGGCAGTATCCTGATCAATCGTAAAACTCTCATCAGTTGCAACTGGTGCATTATTCAGAAGAACGCGCAGATCAACGACCGAGCCATCATCAAAATGCAGCTCTTCCACTTTAAGGTTCGTGTTAGCAGAATAGTAGCCATTAACAGTGATTATTTCAGAACCAACAGAAATCTTTAAGTCAATTCCAGACTTGGTGAATGACAGTTGAGACTGAGAAATTCCTGCACCGAATTCAATAATGTCAGATCCGTTGGTATCAGAAATCGTGTCATTCCCATCCCCAACATTCCAGATATAAGTATCATTACCCTGTTCACCGCGTAAATCATCATCACCCGCGCCGCCGGTTAATGTGTCATCGCCATTATCTGCGATCAGAGTATCATTTCCTGCTTCGCCGATCAGGGTATCATCCAATTTAGTGCCCTTTATAACATCATCACCATCAGTCCCATTCAGAGTCAGACTTTCAATGAGGTTAATCACAGTGCCATCATCAAAGCGAAGTGTTTCTATCTGGGCATTGTCATAGCTATCATTTTCAAGATAGAAAGAGCGTAAATGATTTTTTAGAGTGATTGTTTCGGAACCAAAGTGGATATAAAGGTCAAATTGATTTGCACTGACTTCCAAGCGTACATCGTCTTGAGAAACCCCTGTTAACCATACTGAGTCTTGCCCTCCATCGTCATCAATTGTGAGGCTAACATTATTCGAAGTAATGACATGTGTTTGTCCCATATCTGATGCATTGCTATATGTTTCTGCGGGATCAATCAGGTTAAGTGCGCTGATATCGGAACCGACAATAGTACCCAAATTCGCATTATAATATGCACCTTCCTCAAAAAATTCAGATGCATCAGTCTGACTAACAATGTGAGCGACGAGCACTGCCTTTAAATCGGAATAAAGATCACGAAGGATATCACCAGCTGCACCGGGTGGTGGGTTAGTATTGTTGCCATTATGAACATATGAATTTCCGAGATATGCCTCCATAAATGCAAGTTTTTGTCCGTCGAACCATGGGCCACGACTATCAGGCGCGACATCTTCAACGCCTGCCCACCGGAATAAGACATCATCAACCTTACCACTCAAATCAAATGCAGGAGTAAAGAGTTCATCTTTGTCTGTTAGAGCAATATCCTGAACCATAAGCAGGAGCGTTTCATCTTCACTCATTGCAATACTAAGATCTTTTACATCGCCAAAACCGCGAAGTGTTGGAAGGTACAAGGTTCTAACATCAGGGGTATAGTCCTGAGCATAAACTGAATTCACATTGTCGTAGGAAAACCATGCATCCACGATGGTACGAGTTTGACCATTTATTGTGAATGTACTTTCATGTGTAATCTGGTTGCCAGAAATTTCATAATCGACAAGAGATGCATTTAATGCAATGTCCGTAATCCCTAGATCAGCAAGAGAATAAAGCTCATCACTCGCGGAGTACCCATCTGCATTCGCGTCTATCCAAACCAGTAAATCTGAAAACTGCGTATCACTACTATCTATAACGCCGTCCGAATTACTGTCATAATTAGAAAGCACCGTAAAACCATCTGTTGTTTCCGTTCCAAACAACTCACTATGGTTATTGATAACGCCATCACCATTCAAATCAATTGCCAGTAACCCATCATCTCCCGTTACAAAACCGGACTGTTCTAAAAATCCATCATTATCAATATCCCAATACACAGAATCACTACCAAGGACAGATGATAACTCGATCCCATCACCATCAAGATCTAACACAAGCGGAGATATTGGCGTTGGCGTGGCAGCATTTTCAGCATCATTCCAATCATCAAGGAAATCATCAAATACAGATGGAAGTGGTTGTGGTAATGCCGTGGGGAAAATATCAGGGTTAGTTAATGGGATAAGTAAATTTGGCCCATCACCCGGTGGGTCTAATTCAAGTATATTAATTCCCGGAACACCATCGCCGGAAAACTGATCTTCAATGATAATAAGACCGTCAGGAGTACCAATAATCATGTCACCGGATATAGGGTTCCTGTATAAAGTAATTTCGTCAGGGTCATACCCCCAAAGTTCAATTTTATCTACAGTACCAACATCAGAATCCTCGTTGATCCTAACAGCGTTAAAGCCATCAAGATCCTCAGGGCCAATCTTATACGTATCACTACCACCCTGATCGAAAAATTTCTTGTTATTTTCATCGACGTCAAAAACTTCATCACCCGTGGTCCCGATGATCATGTCATGTCCTAGATTTTGAAGATCGGAGCCTATTTGTTCGCCTCCACTTCCAGTATCCCCTCCAACTCTCGGCAAAGTTTCACCAAGATCAATCCCTAATTCCTGCCCGACGGTATTAGTAACACAATTACAATTCGGGCCAGTTAACCAGTAACCATCTTCTGGCAAAAAATAAGCATCAGGAGCCTCTCCTGTGTCTGGATCATGAGTAACAGGTCGAGGGTCTTGCCCAAGCTCGCCTAACTCTTTTGCGCGCTCAACTGCCCCGTCCCATAAATCTTGTATTTCCTCCAAAGGGCCATCATGAATGGTCGTATACCAACGATCTTCAAAAGGGTCATCACCATTTAATGCGTCATACGACTGGCCGATATCTCTGTCAACTTCGACTAAATACCTGTCATCTCCTATAACAGGAGTACCAGCAGGCCCACCTCGAATTATTTTTTCATCATTGGTCGTCGGATCACCGTCTGGATCAAATACAAAATACGTGTGTTCACCACCACCAGCGACATCGCTACGAGCTAGATATATTTTTGCCATGTTTATTCCTTTTCAACTTAAACCTACTTATCTCAAACTTGCTCGAATGACCTTATTGTTCTCATCCAAGGAAACGCGAATGTGTAATCTGGGGAAATCATATTTTGAAAAGCTATAGAAAAATAACCCCCACCACTCGTATTCACATGAGTACCTTTTTAGCGACTTCATTCTTGAATTAGGTCTATTCACATACGGTTCAACTTTTAAAAACCTATTTTCATCATGCTTTATGCATTCCCTCTTATCGACCATTTCTGTATCGACATCTTCAATAGAAGTTCCTTCAGGAAATAATTTCTGTACTGACAAAAGTTCTTTTTTTCTGTGCGGGTACTTATCCCTTTGTACATGTACGAAATAGGTATCAATCAATTGAAATTTTGTTGGTTCGAATCGGGGGTCGTTGGGATCAGTAACCTTAAAAAATGGAACCATGAATGCCAGAATAACAAGCAGAATATATGTGACAGGGATAGTAGGAATTGCCAGAACAACGCACATAAGAACGTTACCAAAATTAAATAGATTATTTTTATCTTTACTCAAACCAAGCCTCACAACATTTTTCACACACCTGAATTCAGGAACAACTACTCGTAGCATGGGTCATTTGATTCGACAACCTGTTATTGGAGAGGAATAATTTTGGTTGTTTGGCGTGGTGGGTGTAGGTTGGAGGTGCTGCTGAAACGCTTAACCACTGCCCTACTGCGGGGTACGGGGGTATATCCCCCTCAGATAAAATATTTTTTAAATTTCTTCCCTCAAACTCTTCAACTTTTATCTAAAAGTTGATAAGATCAGTCCACAGTAAATGAATGCGTGAGTATGCGGTTTGTACCTTTGGAGTAATGCAAGAGATATTTTTATTAAACTAGCGTGAAACCCGCAGAATATAAGGGCTTATCAACTAATAGATAAAAGTTGATAAGTAGGCTTTCTCCCCTTAAAACCAGAACCCCTTTGGACGACTACGGACAGATGGGGAGGATGGAATTTGTCTAATGAAAGCACTCTCGCGCAGACGCGAAAGCTGTTACAACAACGCAATCACCCAAAAAAAGGTGCAAGTATTAAGGTGGAACCAATCCGGCTCACCTCTGCAATTATGGCGATTAATGAACATTTGCAAGATCAGCCACGCAACCTTTGCCTTTTTATCCTTGGGATCAATACCGCATACCGCGCGGGAGAATTACTGTCTTTGCGAGTGGCAGATGTTTCGCACTTAAAAGTGGGTGATATTTTGGAGATTAAGCAGCTTAAAAATCATAAATACCGACAAGCCACATTGAATGGCGCGGCCTATCACGCCTTGAATTCTTGGCTGGCGGTACACCCTAATCCCACACCATCTGCATATTTGTTTTTATCACAACGCGGCGGGGCGATTACTGTATCTACCCTTTGTAACTACATGAAGCTGTGGTGCAGCCACGCAGGACTAAATGGGAATTTTGGCTCTCACACATTGCGTAAAACATGGGGGTTTCATCAACGCACGATGAACAAGGACGCCGATGTATCCCTGCTCATGCGTGCCTTTGGTCATGCGAGTGAGGCGCAAACTTTGTCCTATCTCGGCATTCAGCCCAAAGAAGTCAGAGACCTTTACCTTGAAGTGGAACTCCCTATGAGACAAATCGTTGAGGAAGAAGAATCAGCACAGGACACGCCCATATCAACGCGGTTATTGAGCTTTCAAGATGAGCTGAACCGCTACCTCTCGATGGTGGAATATCACCTTGAATCCATGCACACCATGTTTGAAGGCGATGAGGGTATACCTGCAATGACAGGACGAAAGATTGCAGGGCTACACCATACCAACCGCGTGATGGTCGAGACAGGCAGCACACTTTCTAAAAACTTGAATGACATCAGGACGCAAATCACCGCACTTACTCGCGACGAAGCAACAAGCGCCACCGAATTATCCGAACACGAGCAACCTCCCATATAGGAGGTAATTTACGCCCTGCATTTTCGTATGGTGCAGGGCATTTGATCACACCGACTGGAGCAACAGCCCTATGCGTAACATACCAACATCCGCGTCCATCCTTATTCTAGCCGCAACATTAACCGCCTGTGGCGGAAGCGGCGGGTCAAGCAGCAATGACCCCGCGCCCGTTGATCCTACTGATCCAATCACTCCAACAGATCCGGTTGACCCCACTGATCCGCCAACCACACAAGGTAGCCGCATCGGCGCGATTAATGTTGATCTTGATAATAACGGCACAGTGGATGGTACGGCGACACTGAGTTATGACACAAACGGGCGAATTACGGATGTGAGCTACACCTACGCAGGGGATGGAACGCCGGATACATTTAGCGGAATTAGTCGCTTGTTATTCAATGATGAGGGACAAACCTTAGAATTCTCCTATGACGCCGATGGTCGCCTATCTCAACAGATACAAGACAGGCCAAGCTCTGCATCTTCTGTGACGCGCCTTGTTTTCAATCATACATGGGATGCGAACAATCTTGTGACACAGACCATGAATGACTTCTTTAATGCTGGCGGTGGATTGGTTACGCGCACGACAACTGACCTTACTTATAACAGTGATTTGGTAAGCGATTGGAGCGAGGTCACTGAAAATATCTCCCCTGCGGCAACATCCAATGCAAGCGCGGTAGTCACCTATGACGGAAATAACCAGCCAATCACGATTACATACGATGTTGGCGCACCTACGAACTTCACCCAAAACCTGACATGGGATCAAGGGCGTACAACAACGGTAGAGACCATTCGCCCCAGTAGCACCGAAACCATCACTTATACCTATTCCCCCGATGGAACGCGCCTGATCGAACAACTTATTACCGATGGTGCAAACACTGAAGCCTACACATTTGTTTATGACGCAAATGATCGTATGACGGAACTGCGTATTGATCGTGACAGTGATGGCACGATAGATGTTGTCGAAACCCGCATTTGGGAAGACGGTGCATGTCAAAGCACGATCAACTGGTTTGGCTTTGGCACAAATGACGCAACACTTTCTGCAAATTCGCGCCCCTATATCAACGGCACAGGCTATGGATCACTGAGCTTCTGTGAAGATGCAGGCCATGTGCAATAAGAGGTCACTATGATGAAAATACTTACAGCACTGACTTTATTTTCTGCAATATCCATACTCCCCCTGCCGTTATCGGCGGAGGAGGCTGGCAATGGCAAGTATTTAGCACAGTTAGTACTAAAGAAACCCCGCCCCTTTCCCAAAGCCCCATACGAACTGCCCCCCGGGACGAAAAGGCCGCCACCTAAGAAAAAAGAAGTTACCCCTTATGACTTAACCGTTCTTAATGGTGATGGCTTGCCCAGTGCAGAACAGATGATGATACGGTTTGTTTATTCGATGTCATATGCAAATGATTATAGTGGTTCAAACTCACCAACATTATTTATAAATTATCGTGCTGACTATCAATTTAAAGTGCTCGATCCAAAATCAATTGAGTGTAGACAAGCGCGCGGTGGCCTCAATAATAAGTTTGAAGGGTATCGTTGCAAATATAGCTTTACCTTGAATTACTATAAGCCTCGGAGCGTGTACTATAAACCCGCCAAAGTCATGCACCATGAAGAGGAGGATTTCTTTCACTATCACAACGGCAGCTGGCGTTCACCTAATCTAACTCAAAAGTTTAAAGAGCTTGCCCGTAGGATTGAAAATAAATCATATGGCAACGATATCGCAGACCATAACCGCCGTGTTCAAGATCGTATTTCCGAAGATATCGCCGTAGATATCTGGATGAATCCATAGAGTATCAACGGTACAACACAGGCTTTATTTTATGAAATCACCCTGTTTGGCCTTTTATCGACTGGGAGCAATTGAGATTCGGGACAAGATGCAAAGCGGCCTTGATCTTGATAACGCCCTGCAAGAATGGCTTTTACAGCGTGGGCAATGGGTACTATGTGAAGAGTACGCAAAGCCCATTATGCCGACCCAAAGGCAACAAGCCATATTACGCAAAGCGGTTATTTTTGGCGTGGGTGAACCTGCCAGAAATGGCAGTGCTCAAAGTGTCACGGATATGATAAGGGACGCACATGCACCCATTGCTTAAAGAGGCCGATTTAGAAACTCGTAGGGCGTTTCTGATTGCGACTAAAGAAGTGGCAGAACAGATTTACGAACAAGCGACATCTGAGAATTTTGAGGGTCTGGTTTATATAGCTGTTGATAATTGGATACAGGAACAGGGCGAACAGGTAATGCCCTTCTCTCCGAAAATGCGGGACATAGTTCGCGCTGTCGTCCTCGAAGCGCTGACAGATGCGTTCGGCTTTGAAATCTCCGAATTGCTTCCCATACCAGATATTCCAGCAAGCCAACACTGAAATTATAGACAACCAAGCTATAAGCCTGGTTGTCCTGTTTATTCTAATTTAACGAGGTGCGACCATGCTAAAAGACGAATATTACACCACCAAGAAAACCGAGTTGGAAGATTGGGAAGGTGAAAGCGGACATGTTGGCGGCGCGTTCACTAAGGGCATAGGATTTGCCCTACAAAAATTGGCCATGAATGAAGAAAAGCCCGTTGCTGAACTTGTCACAGAGGCCATAGATTTACTGTTTAAAAAGCGGAAAGTCGAGCTATACCGATCTTCTGAGAATGACGCATTTTTTAAGCTGATTAAGTACAAGCCAAAAAATGAAGTGCCAAAAATGCGCTCCACCCGCAAGCCACGACGCACTATGGTTTTTAATGAAGAGCGTAGCCAAGAGCTAGCACTAAGCCCCGAAGCGAGGCATTTGCGCGAAATGGTGGGTAAAGAGCTATAAAAGGGTAAATCAATAGCTTCGCAATTCCATCATTGATGATGATGCGGCCCGCCAAGCCAGACGCTTGGCGGCGAATTATAAGCGCACCCGAATAAGGTGCGCTTCTCTTATTTTAATGGTTCCAGAATATGTGAACCTCGTCATGGGCGGTTTCGATTGTGAAGATGTCACCGCTCATTTCCATATCACGCCCCATGCGCTCATAATCAATATAAAACTCTAAATGCTGCGGAACTTCGCCTGTCTGTTCGGTGAGTTCCTGCGCGTAATCTGATAAAGAACTATAACACCCTGTATAGCTCTCTTCGGCAGCTTTTCTGGCCTCGTCTATATCTGAGTAGTAATTTAAAAGCTCTGCTCCAAAATCGGGGTATTCTTCAATATAACAGGCCACCTCGTGCAAGGTCTGAATGCTGTCATACTCACCAACACTGTAACTGCCAAAGCCCTCGTAATCGTGCACCGCGTATTCCTCGCTATCCTCTACGGGGCTGGCTTCTAACATAGTGTTGATCTGGTCTTGAATGTCGTCTACCTCCTCGCTTGCATCCACCCAAACCCCATGAAGATAACCGCTATTATATGCTGCCAAGTCTGCGATGTAGATTTTTGTCTCGTTGCTCATGCTCTTTGCTCCTGATCTTAAAATTCACATTCCCCCCGCAGGGGTTGAAAAACCCCTGAGAAGCGAGGGAGTGAACAAAGAGAGCGAATGAGCCAAACGGACGCATAGCCGAAAATGTCCGGCCAATCGCGCAAGTCCGCATGCGCGCGGCAGCGGGAACGGGTGAGCAGATTTGCTTGATATTTCGGCGCGTTTGTTAATATCTATACGCCCCTGCGGGGGGAGGCTTCCCTAAAAACGATCCGTATTTTCCCCTACCAATACGGCAACCTAATTCCTTTGACCTTTCTTATTTTTGTGCGGCGACTGCCGCATGCCTGTGATGATCTTTTGTATTTCAAGAGTGTTAGAAAACAAGCAAATGCGAGTGCCTAATACAGCTCGCATTTTCCACTGACGTTTCAGCTCATACGCGCTGTTTCCAACAACTATTGGCCCACACGACCTCATAACAGCTGCGACAAGCGCGGCCACCAAAACAGGAGGGCAATATGAAAGTGATTACACGATATGAATTAGAGGCAATGACAAACGCGGATCTTTACGGCCTTCTCCGCGAGAGCTTAAACACCCTCGCCAAAAGCAACCCCAACTGCCATCAACGCACAAACGCTCTGGCCTCAATCGAAAACATCCAGCGTGAACTTGCGGAAAGGGCTTTGCATCCTCTTGAGCATTTTTCAGATAATTTATGAAAATTAGCTACCAAGGGCTTCCTGAGCACCCTTCGATGCCATATAAATATTGTTATTTGTTCAGACTATGAGGTATATATTTTTTACGTATTGTATCTGTAGAGCACCCATATTAGACTACACATCTCATGTTACCAATGTAATGTATGTAACATAATCTGTACGTCTAAGGGGGAGGGGAAATGTCCAAAAGTGAATCAGGGCGAATCGTTATAGAAGTTGATCCAGAAATGAAGAGGTTTCTATATTCGGCACTAGCGTTAGATCAGCAAACTTTAAAAGAATGGTTTATTGCTAATGCCAAAGAATATATATCCTCTCGTTTAGACAGTGTTGCTGTCGAGACCAAAGGGCTTTCTGATGAAGTTTAAGTCAAACCAGACTGAGCAGAAGCTACGCGGCGGATACTATACTCCGTTAGATATTGCAGATTACGTGACCCGTTGGGTTTTAAGATCAAATCCATCTAGCATCTTGGAGCCAAGTTGTGGAGATGGAGTTTTTTTTAAAGCTCTACATAACAACAAGTGTGATAAATCAATAAAAATTCATGGGCATGAGCTTTTTAAAACCGAAGTCAAAAAGTCACAAAAACAATGTAACGACTATGGCTTTAAAAACTCGACTATTATTGAAGGTGATTTTTTATCTTGGGCAAACACAACAATTGATAAGCAGGAAGAAATGTATGACGGAGTTATAGGTAATCCACCTTTTATACGTTATCAGTTCCTTGAAAAAGACTTTCAATATCACGCCGAAAGTATATTCAAGACCCTTGATTTAAAATTCACAAAACATACAAACGCATGGGTTCCATTTGTTCTATCTTCTTTATCAATGCTAAAGCCGGGTGGACGGCTTGGAATGGTTATACCATCTGAAATAATACATGTTATGCACGCACAATCATTAAGGGAATACCTTATGAAAGTGTGTTCAAAAATCGTCATAATTGACCCTCAAGAAATATGGTTTGAAGACACACTTCAAGGAGCTGTAATAATTCTTGCCGAGAAAAAAAAGAACGCTAACAGAAAGTCAAACGGCGTAGCTATAAAGCATGTAAAGGGATTAGATTTTCTTACTAGAAGTGACGAAGCTCTGTTTAAGACCACAAAGCCAGTAAATTCAGAGTCTATCAATGGGAAATGGACGAAAGCTATTCTCGATGAGAGCGAACGTAATTTACTAGACAAAATAGTAAGAAAGAAAAATGTTGCTCCTTTTAACGACATTGCAAATGTTGAAGTGGGAATTGTTACTGGGGCAAATGATTTCTTTTTAGTTAATGATGAAATTGTAAAAAAATATGGCTTGAAAAAATATACTCACCCCATGTTTGGAAAAAGCATTCATTGTAAAGGAGTCATTTATGATAAAAATCAAGACCGTGAAAATCAAAAACTTGGCTACCCAACTAACTTTTTGCACATTCAAGATTCGTTCTCGAACTTACCTTCCAGTGTTCAAAAATATATAAGACATGGAGAAGCTCAAGGGCTTCATACGAGATATAAATGCCGCATTAGAGACCCTTGGTATACTGTCCCCTCTGTATTTAGTCGCAGCTTAGGAATGCTTAAGCGAGCGCACGACACTCCCAGACTAATTTTCAATGAGCTAGATGCATATACAACTGATACTGCATATCGTGTTACTTCGAAGACCATTGATCCTAGGTATTTATCTTACCTTTTTTTAAATCCACTCACTGCGGTATTTGCGGAATTAGAAGGACGTTATTACGGGGGAGGTGTTTTAGAGCTAGTACCTTCTGAAATCAGAAAATTATATATCCCTCTTCCTGAAAATATTGACTACGACTTAGTCGAATTAGACAACATGGTGAGGAACTATTCAATGGATAGTATCTTAAGACTACAGGGTGAAAAAATTCTAGGGGCCATTGGTTTATCAAAAAAGGATATAGAAACAGTATATTTTATTTGGGAAAAACTTAAAAACAGACGGCAACGAAAATAAAATTTATTGCGGCGAATTATTTTCGCCGCAATAAGCCCCTGCATATTGGTATTAATAAATTTGACTAATTATTGGAATCTGCTCATCAAGCTCTTCCAATTGAAACAATTCCTGCAATAGGACATCCATTTTTTTAGTTAATTTTATGTACTTTCGTTCTGCAATAATCTTATTTCTTGGATTATCTTCATGCAAATCTAAATCAGTAAATGCCTCGATAATTTTCTTTTGAGCACTTGCAATATTATCATGAATAGATTTTGATTTTTTAGAGTTAAAGTCAATTTCTATTATAGGCAAACGGTTAAAAACCTTTGTTCCTCTGGCAATATAGCCACCTCTAAATATTTCCCCATAAAGCGATGCGAACCATTCACCATATTTTGAATTCAGAAGCGCCTGTATATAATGAACTGAATAAGGGATCTCTTCTGGAATTGCTATCATGCAATACCCCGCAGTCCCGCCAGAAGAAATCAAAGCCCCGCTATAATCGATAGCATATTTATTTCCTTGGGATAAAACACCAACAATTATTTTAGTTGGCACAGCACAATTATCCAAACTTTGATGACGACCGTAACGGTGCCATTCATTCTCGGTTTTTGGTATTGGCCTTATATCCCTTTTTACATTATCAAGCTTTTCCTTATTTGCTAATAAATAAGCATGTAGGAATGGAAATCTAATCTCCAAATCATCCAATTCCACAAGCACAACTTTCCCACCAATTTTTTCATATGGATAGATAACAAAAGCATTTGCTTCAAATCTCCTATGAGAATGAAGACCACGAACTCCTTGTTGTGTTTTGAAATATGGTTTGGTCAGTGCTTTTTCAATTTTCCAGTCAACGCCACCTTTTTTAAAGTATACATAGGTGCCATCATCCTTTGTCGGCTTATGAATGTATATATTGTTAGCGCTGGTCTGAATTCCGTTAATTATATTCTCTGAACCTATTATATTTTCAAGTGTATCGCTTGACTGGATTATTTTTTCATATGCTGGCTCCAATTCTGAGCGCATTAACACCCATGTATCACCAGAAATATCGTCCCTATTAACAATGTTCGTTTCTCGCTCATTGGTATTCCTTGTTATCCACTCGTCCAGCCCTCCAACTTCGAGATACATAAATTCCGCGGACTCTTCCTTGTTCAGAATAAGAATACATGTATAAGTGGTTTTATCTTTAAAAACTTGATTTGCACCAAAAGAAGTTATTTCTGACACATATCCTTTGGTCGAGAGAATAGTTCTTAAGTTTTTTCCAGCTCCTACTTTCATGAATTTTAGAGGAAGGATATACCCCATTACACCGCCATCACTTAATAAACTCAAAGCACGCTCAACAAAGAGAAAGTATTTATCAAATTGTTTATATGCAGAATCATAATGTTCTTTATATAGTTTAAGTTCTTTTGGCGTTATTGCTTTCATGCCCTCCGTATTCAAATATGGAGGATTTCCAATAATCACATCAAAGGCTTGCTTGTCAAAATTATATGCATTAATTTCTTGATCAATCGGCGTGAGGCTCATTGAATCATCAATAAGACTATTTCCAAATATTATATTGTTGTCCAAAATTGGTAATGCTGGCGAACTAATGGAACTGTTATCCTCTCCCTCAAGAAGCTTCAATAAAAGGCCAAATTTACACGCCTGTGTTGCACTATAGTCTTTATCTATTCCAAATATACATTTAGTAAGTATTTTTCTTTTGATGTCATACTTAAGCTTGAATGAGTTTTCTGCCACTTGGATTAACTTTGTCACATCATGCACAGAGTAATAATCGACTATTGTATCGTGTACCAGCTGATACGCCTCAAGAAGAAACGCGCCAGAACCACAAGAAATATCAGCAATAGTTGTTTCAAGTATTTCGTTAACATTTTTATTTTCAAGCTTAGGTGTTACTGTTTTTCGTAAAATATTTTTTATTATATGATTTGGCGTTGTAACAATATCTCTATCTTCATTCTCCGGTTTGGGCGTCAACTCAGGAGAACCATTATTTATGATTATTTTTTCTCCTAAGAAAGTCTCGTAGATATTTCCAAGGATGTCTGAGGAAAAAACAGAAAAAGAATATGTACTTTCTGGGTAATACAGGCTTTTAAATATTTCCCATATATACGAATTCTTATCACTAAAAAACTCTTCAATATAAGGGATGTTAAATAATGCTGAATTATACTTCTTATCCGCCTGCGTAAACTTGTCTGTCAAAAGGTCAAAGTCGGCATCCTTTGATAGCTCTAGAAGAGTTTCATAATCTTCCAAATTCCTATCTTCGCAAACACGCAAAAAAACTATACTATTAATATAACTTTGTGTTAGATCGTTAAGCTCTTCTTGTCCGATTTCCGGCTTAATTCTTAGAAAATTATCGGCTAAATTAATACGCCACTCATTAATCTGAGCTAGAAACAGATCATCAACACTAAATTTTTGTATTTTTTCTTCAATATTTTTCCACTGACTATCAAAGCTACCACCATACACAGACTCTTGGCTTAGAAGTGCATATATTTCATCAAACTTTTCTATATATTCAGTATAGTGATATAAACGCACTCTATATGCTGTCGTTTCATCATCTTCTTTTACTGGGGAAGAGCATTCATAAATTGCCAAGTTTTCAAAATTTGACAAAATTGATATTTTTAGCTTTGCAGTAAACCCATAGCGCCGAACTTGTTTCGCTGGAGAAGGATCACTAGCTATGTCCACACTTGGCTTTTTTGCTTCTAAAAAGAAACGCCTCTCGGAAAATAACCTGAATGTATAATCAGGTTTTTTTGTGGAGGCCCCTTTTTTTAACTTCAGGCCTTCTTCCAGAAGAACTTCCCGTTCATGGGTGTTTTTCCCTTTATTATTCTTTATATCCCACCCAAGCAACTCAAACATTGGGTCAAGAAAATCCACACGCAGCTGGGTTTCATTATATTTCGAAGATTGATAGTAATCTAAATTGTCTTCATACTTCTTTATTAATAATTCAATGCTCAAAGTATTACTTCCTATATAGCAGGAGTGCATTATTTTTTTGGACTAAGAATATAGAACTCTCTATAAATTAGAATTCCCAAAGTTTTATTATTAAACTGATTCATTCACTATTCAAAATACTAATTATACTCGAAATTATTAACGGGTATTTAGTAAGGCTATAGATTGGGCAAGATACGATAAACCATGTCTAAAAGCACAGTTATTCTTGAGGTTCCCTCAGATTTCACCGCAATATTTTTACCCAGCAGGCCTGCTAGCAGGCCATGAACAAATATCAGATAAAGCTTCATTTTCAGTGCCGTTTAGCTGGGCTTGTTTTGTGGTCATTGATTAGTCCTTTAACAATACTAACGTCCAATTGACTCGTAGCTTAATCAGTAAATAACTGCGCCACGGTTTTCATGGGGAGGAACAGCCGCGCGCGATGGCTATCTGTGTCGAGCACTTTAAACCCGTATTGCTCATAAAAACCCTGCACACCATCATCCAGCGCATCGACAACAACCGCGTAGGATGGCAGATGCAGATTGACCTCATAGGCATGGTTTAACGCCCTAATCAAAGACACCTTCCCCAAGCCATGCCCCTGAGCCGCTTTGTTCACAGCAAGCTGCGCAATGAGCATAACGGGGATGGGGTAGTGCGGCAGTTTCTTGGCCAGAGATTGCGGCAAGGTTTTGCGTTCAATCTCTGTGTGAGACAAGGTGTAATAAGCGCAAATATCAGTCTCATTATCCTTTGCGGGGAGCACCATTGTCTTGCTGATCCCTGCATCGCGGTGTCGCACTGCAAACTGCCATAAGAAGCTATTCAGCTCCTCCGTACCGCAATCGAAAGATTTGCGGTCATGGACAGATTTATCAAGCTCTACAAATGTAGAAGATGGCGTCACTGAATGCCCTGCTCTTTGGCAAAGTCCATCGCCTCACGCAGTTTCTCATTCGGCGCTTCTGCGGCATCACAAGCCGTAATAAAACGGTCAAATACATCATCTTTGAGAGTGATAGATTCATGCTCGCGAATAACGGCTTCTGCGTCCTTTTCGATCAAGCGCACAACATATTCGGTCAAGCTCTTCATGCCTTTCAGAGCAGCCGCTTTTTCAGCCGCAACCTTAACCGCTTCATCAAGCCTCATATCTATACGTGTTGTAGCCATAATTTATACCTCTCAAAAAAACGTGCTTATTTAATATAGCACCACCTGCGCATAATGTACAGCAGCCTTCCGTACACGCCAGTATTGCTCCAAGGGCTCCCTTGGTCGCTGCCCACTGGCGAAACAGTGGCGCACATCCAATCCGCGCAGGGTTGGTCATGATTAAACTGCGGTCAGTTTACGGTATCCAAACGGCGGACGGTTGGTGCATGGTTCAGTCCAGATGGAGAGGTATATCTCCAAGCTCTGGTCGATGGGGATACAAGGGGAGAGCGATAATCTCGCCCTTGTCCATGGGGGTCTTGGGGGCAGCTCGGCGGCTCCCTCAAGTGGTGATTGAACGGCCACACGTTCTCTGGTGCATGAAGGCTCGATGCTGCAATGCGCCACCAGCACTGCTTGAGGACTTATCGCCCAAAGGGGATAAGAGCCGAAAGCCTAGTGCACTTGCGAGGGATCAAACGGGCAGACTGCCCTTTGCAAGCGGGGTTGGACTATTGGCTAGAAAATGCACTGCATTTTTAGCCTGTAGTACAAGCCCACAGCTTGCGGTCAACGTAAGCAGCAACCAATAGCGGGACTATTGTGCAATGCAGGGTAGAGGTGATACCTCTCTTTACGTTGACGGTGGCACTGGACGCACCACAATTGCGATAGATAGCATCTGGCACGAAGCGCGCCGCTGCCAAAACATCCGCCTGCACCGAGCTACGGGAAGCATCCCTACTCCCGGACGTTAGCACCCGCCGCCTGCCGACCTGATGCCATGTACAATCTCAGCATATCCTATCAGGCTGGCGGCATGATCGACGTTTACAAACGGCGATTATATTAGGTGACTATAAGGAAGGCGATTTTATGCTGACGACAACGGAGGCAAAGTATAAAAATCGCCTCATCCAAAAGTGACATATCAACTTTCAAAATCAGTATTGAGGGGCTTGGAAATCTATCAATACTGCACTGTAACATCGAGATAATACCTATGCTCTACACAGTAACGAAACCACCTGCAAGGTGGTATGCCCGAGCGCGAGAAATCGCGTAAGGGTATTCGGGCGGGTTATAGTGGCTGTGTTGTGATTCAGGCTTACGACATCGGAGTCAGCCTGAATCACAACACAGGGGCATTGGCCACAGGCCAAAATCCAGCCCTTAAACCATGTTAAGAACCGGATTGTACTTCACTGGAAGTAGCAGGTTAAAACAGTGAATATCCCTCCTCGGGTATGAAGCAATAGGAAGGGAGTTTGACGAAAACACGCATTTGGTGCTGCGGAACAGGCACACTGGATCGCAGGCTATTAACCTAAAATTAGGATATATGCGGTGTAATGATATACAGGGGCAGGTGCGTTTATCGCCTCCCTAACCTTGAGAGCTTTTCTGAAATGGGTGAAATTTTAGATCGGATGCATTGTATCTGGAAAGGATGGTTTATGCCTGTGGATAACTTGCCTGAAATATGCACACCAGAGGAAGTCGCAAAATATCTTCGTGTTGACGCCTCGGTCATCAAGAAGCTATGCCGGAATGGTGAGCTTGAACACTTCAAGCCGACACCAAAGAAAATTCGCATTCCGCGTATCAAAATAGAGGAGTACCAAGAAAGATGTCTAAAAGAAACAAAGGAGTCCATATCCACTTCAGAAAGGACAGAAGCTGCTGGGAGATTCGAGAATTCATTTCGGGAAAGCGTAAGCGATACGCAACTGGCATTGGCTGCCTTAAAGATGCAGAAAAGAAATTGGCAGAAATCATAGCAGCAGAAGAACAGCTGGATTCCTGTAAAACCATCGGAGAAATTATAAGGTACTATGCGAATCATCATATTCCTACAACTTCAAGACCAGATGTTGCGATTGCCAATCTTGAAAAAATCACACCCTTTTGGGGGATGCTAACTCTCAAAGACATATCTCAGGCGAAGTCACTATCGTACTATGAGTTTAGGAAAAAAGAATTTCACAAATGGCAAATAAAGCAGAATCGAATCAGCATAAGAACTCTACAAAAACAAAGTGTTAGACGTGAGCTAGAACAACTTCAAGCAGCAGTTAACTTTGCATATAGAGAAGGAGCAATATCTGTACAGCCTTATATTTATAAATTCGAAAAATCTAAACCAAGAAACCGATGGTTAACAAGATCAGAAGCAGCAGCATTGATTTGGAATGCGAGAAAAAGTGAGCAAGCTAAGGAGTACCTCCCCTTATTCATACTAATTGGAATTTATACAGGAGCGAGGATGAGCGCTATTCTTAACTTGAGATGGAATAATGTTGATTTGAATAAAGGTATCATTGATTTTTCTGCAAGCAACAATAGTGAAACTAAACAGGGCGCAAAAACGGTTATTCCTAAAAAATTATTACTTAGATTAGTTGCACACAGGCAGCGTGGAAACGAAGAAGGGTATATATTACACATCAATCAATCCCCAATAGGGTCGCCAAAGAAAAGCTTTAAAACAGCCTGCATTCGCGCAAAGTTAGAAGATGTTACAATTCACACGCTAAGACACACATGTGCCTCATGGCTAATTCAGAAGAACGTCTCTACCGATAAAATAGCAAAGCACTTAGGACATACATCTCCAAGAATGATTGAACAAACATACGGGCATCTTTCACCGGATCACTTACAGGAAGTAATGGATGCGTTTTCTTAACTGCCCCAGATACTGCCCCAAGCAAGCAGTCATTTATCATAATTAATGGACAAGTCATTGGTTTGGTTGGTGGGTGATGACGGGATCGAACCGCCGACCTCCTCGGTGTAAACGAGATGCTCTCCCAGCTGAGCTAATCACCCGTAACCAATTGGTGGAATATATCTAATGGCTTCGAAGAATAAATGCAAGCCTAGAATTCAGGTTTTTTCAAAAAAATTCGGCCGCCCTATTATGAGCGGCCGTTTTTATCTTTAAAAGCGCAAACAAGCTTACTTGTTTACTGCTTCCTTAAGCTCTTTACCTGGACGGAACTTAGGTTGCTTAGATGCAGGTATCTTGATCGGCTCACCTGTGCGTGGATTACGACCTGTTGTCGCTGCACGTTGTGATACAGAGAAAGTACCAAAACCAACTAGGCGAACATCGTCACCAGCTGTAAGGCTTTCTTTGATTGCTTCGATAACAGCATCAACAGCAGTTGCTGCTTTTTGCTTTGATACATCTGCTGATTCAGCTACTTTCGCTACTAAGTCTTGTTTATTCACGGTAACCCCCTTCGAGTTAAGGTTTAAAAACGATATTGCTATCCTAGAACTATTTCCAAGATAACCCCATAAATAAATCTTCATGCACGTAAAGTTATGACTAGCGCGCGTTTCCAATTATTTACAGTGATTCATTTGTAATCTTTTTTTTCAAAAGACTCAATGGTGAATCACGCTTTTTCCCTTGTTTTCTGCGTTTTCTGAAGAAATTTGCTCTATTCCTTCATTTTTTATAGATTCCAGAGGTTTTGGCATGTCTGTCAGGGCATGAGAAAGAACCTCATCAATGCTTTTAACAGGAATAATCTCCAATTCCTTAAGCACTTTTTTCGGTAAATCCTCTAAATCCTTTTCGTTATCGACAGGAATCAGCACCGTTTTTATTCCACCGCGTAGTGCAGCGAGAAGCTTTTCCTTTAATCCACCAATCGCAGTCACATTACCACGCAAGTTCACCTCACCTGTCATCGCAATATCACGACGTATTTCTATATCCGTTAGAACAGAAATAATTGCCGTTACCATAGCAGCACCCGCAGAAGGCCCGTCCTTTGGTGTTGCTCCTTCAGGAACGTGAACGTGAACTTGTTTCTCTTTCAGCTTTTCGTAATCCAAACCATATGTAGCAGCACGTGACTTCGTCAGCATCTCCGCAACAGTGATAGATTCCTTCATAACGTCTTTTAAGTTACCCGTCGTAGAGACCTTACAATCCTTACCCGGCATAACTACGGCCTCAATAGACAACAGATCACCACCGCTCTCTGTATAGGCAAGGCCGTTTACAACACCAACGCGATCATGCTCTTCAATTTCACCAAAGCGACATTTCTTAACACCGGCATATTTTGTAAGATTACGTGGTGTGATTGAGATTTTCTCTTTACCCTTCATCAAAATTTCTTTGATTGATTTACGGCATAGATTTGCGATCTCACGCTCTAATCCACGTACACCAGCCTCACGCGTATAATAGCGTATCAAATCACGAATAGCTGCGTCACTAATCTTGAATTCTTTTTGTTTTAAGCCTGCGGCCTTTATTTGCTTTTTAAGCAAATGGCGCTTTACGATTTGAAGCTTCTCATCCTCGGTGTAACCGGAAATACGGATAATCTCCATACGATCCAATAACGGACGCGGCATATTACCAATATTGTTTGCAGTACAAACAAACATCACGTCAGATAAATCATAATCCAGCTCAAGATAATGATCCTGAAACTTCTCATTTTGCTCAGGGTCTAACACTTCTAATAAAGCAGAGCTTGGGTCGCCTCTCCAATCAGAACCGAGCTTATCTATCTCATCAAGCAAGAAAAGAGGGTTTGTCGTTTTTGCCTTACGCATCCCTTGCAGTACCTTACCCGGCATTGCGCCAATATAAGTACGTCGGTGTCCACGAATTTCACTTTCATCTCGCACGCCTCCCAAAGAAATACGAACAAAATTACGATTTGTTGCCTTTGCCATAGATTGCCCGAGAGATGTTTTACCAACACCCGGTGGCCCTGACAGACAAAGGATAGGCCCTTTCACCTTACGAGTACGTTGTTGTACAGCTAAATACTCCAGAATGCGTTCTTTGACTTTTTCCAAGCCAAAGTGATCTTTATCCAACACGGACTTAGCCTGCTTAATATCCTTCTTAACGCGGGAGCGCTTATTCCATGGAACACCTAAAACCCAATCCAGGTAATTACGCACAACAGTTGCCTCTGCGGACATCGGGCTCATCTGGCGTAATTTACGAAGCTCAGTCTTAGCACGCTCATGCGCCTCTTTTGACATTTTTGCTTCTTCGATATTTTGCTCTAGTTCCGTGAGTTCATCAACACCCTCTTCACCATCGCCAAGTTCTTTTTGAATCGCCTTCATTTGCTCATTCAAATAATACTCACGCTGCGTCTTTTCCATCTGGCGTTTCACACGGCTACGCACACGTTTCTCAACTTGAAGAACACCAATTTCACCTTCGATAAAGCTATAGATTTTTTCAAGCCGATCATTCGTTGATGCTTGCTCAAGAAGATCCTGTTTCTGCTCTATTTTAAGGGCAAGGTGCGATGCGATTGTATCTGCCATTTTCGACACACCATCAATTTGGTTAATCGAAACAATAACTTCCGGCGGTATCTTCTTGTTCAGCTTCACATACTGTTCGAATTGTGTAACAACCGCGCGCGCGAGTGCCTCAACTTCTTCATTCTCAATGGTAGGGTCAGATATTTCCGCAATGTTTGCTTCCATATACCCTTTTTCATCTGTCATATTCGAGATACGTACGCGCTCACCACCTTCGACCAACACCTTAACCGTACCATCCGGCAATTTCAGCATTTGCAGAATTGTACCTATCGTACCGACATTGAATAAGTCCTCTGCCTTTGGATCATCTTCCGCAGGTGTCTTTTGCGTCACGAGAACAATTTGCTTATCCGCATGCATAACATGCTCAAGCGCTTGAACTGATTTCTCACGCCCGACAAAAAGTGGGACAATCATATGCGGAAAAACAACGATGTCTCTGAGTGGAAGAACGGCATATGATGTGGTGTTAACCTCTGACATAAAGAAAAGTCCCTTAGATTTAATGGCTATATATTTATTATGCGTTGAAAAGCGCAGTTATCAAAGCGTTTTTCACTGTTTAATAAAAAAAATAAAGCCCCCTGCTTCCTTGCAAACGCATATAGGCAGAAGGCTTCTATAATTTAAACAGAAATATCTTTATTTTTTCTTATCAGATTTCTTGCCATCTTCATCTAATGGCTCAGGCTTTGATTCTACAACATGGTCAATCAAGCCCCAGTCTTTTGCTTCATCGGCACTCATAAAGTTATCGCGATCCATTGCTTCTTCAACCACTTTCAACTTTTGCCCTGTGTGTTTCACATAGGTTTCGTTCAAACGTTGGCGTAAACGCAATATTTCCTGCGCCTGAATTTCGATATCACTTGCCTGTCCACGCGCACCACCTGATGGTTGGTGAATCATAATACGTGAATTTGGCAAAGAATAGCGCATGCCCTTTTCACCTGCCATCAATAAGAACGACCCCATAGACGCCGCTTGACCGATACACACAGTTGAAACTTTAGGACGGATATACTGCATTGTGTCGTACATCGCCAAACCTGCAGTTACAACACCACCGGGGGAGTTAATGTAGAAAGAGATTTCTTTGCTTGGGTTTTCAGACTCAAGGAATAAGAGCTGCGCACAAATGAGAGAAGAAACATGGTCGTTCACTTCGCCTGTTAAAAAGATAATGCGCTCTTTCAATAGCCTTGAATAGATATCAAAGGCACGCTCTCCACGGTTTGTTTGTTCAATAACCGTTGGAACCAAGTGGTTCATATAAGTGTCAATAGGGTCACGATCATACATATTCATCACAGCTTTGTTATTAATGTTATTTAGATTTTTTAGACGACTCATATCACAAGACACAAGAGTCAAAACAAACCGTACCCACAGAGCACGGCTTGTTCAAGACGTTTATCAAATTATTTTGCTTCTATTAAGAGGCTTTTTTCTTTGGTGCTGCTTTTTTAGCCGCTGGCTTCTTCGCCTTTGGCTTATCTTCAGATGCTTTTTCATCTTTTTTAGCAGCAGCTTTCTTAGGAGCAGCCTTCTTCTTTGCAGCAGGCTTTTTCTTTGCCTTTGATGGCTCTTCCTCGTCCGCTGTTAGCTCTTCAACTGTTACTTCTTTTTCTTCAACAGTTGCAAGCTCAAGAATAAAATCAACAACTTTATCTTCGTAGATTGGTGCTCTTAAACTTTCAAGTGCTTCTCTGTTCTTTGCAAAGTAATCAAAAACTTCTTTTTCCTGACCTGGGTATTTTTGCGCTTCTGTAATAACAGCTTTTTGCAATTCCGCATCAGCAACAGAGATGTTGTTTTCTTTACCAATTTCAGAAAGAACAAGACCAAGACGCACACGACGGTCTGCGATTGCTTTTAATTCTTCAGTTTCTTCTTCTGTTGGCTCATCTGTAATACCGCGTTGCTGGTTATCCATTTTCACCTGTTGAAGGATATTTTGCAGTTCCATGTCTTTCATACCCTGTGGTACATCAAAGTCATGTGCATCATCCAACTGATCCAGTAGATCCTTTTTCAGCTTCATACGGCTAACATTTTCGTATTCCTGCTCGCCCTGCTCCGCAACAGCTTTACGCAAAGCCGCCACATCATCCATACCCAATGATTTTGCAAATTCATCATCAATTACGGCGTCTGTAGTTTCGCGAATTTCCTGAATTGTAACATCAAAGATAGCATCACGGCCGGCAAGTTCCGCCGCACCATATTCCTCAGGGAATGAAACTTTAACCTCAACATCATCACCGGCATTTTTACCAACAAGTTGCTCTTCAAAACCAGGGATAAACTGATTTGAACCTAGCTCTAACTGATGACCTTCTGATGCCATGCCCGGGTGCTCAACGTTATCGTCTGCTGTGCGGCCTTTAAAATCAATAACGGCGATATCACCGCTTTTTGTTTTACGCTTGCCTTCAATTGGCTGACTGCCCTTACGCATAGATGCAATACGCTCTAACGCTTCATCAATTTCTTTGTCATCTGACTTTGTTACAAGCTTTGTAACTTTAAGGCCTTTATAATCCTGAACTTCGATTTTCGGCAGAACTTCAACATTCATTGTATATACAAGGTCAGTGCCTTCATCAAAAGATTTTACTTCTATCTTTGGCTGAAGCGCAGGTGTAATTTCATTATCCTGCATTGCCTTTTGTGATGTCTCATTCACAGTGGATTCTAAAACCTCACCAAGAACAGCTTTACCATATTTTTGTTTCATAATTGCCATTGGCACTTTACCTGGACGAAAACCCGGAATACGAACTGTTTTAGCAACTTCAACCAAACGGCCATCAACGCGCGCTGCAATATCATCTGCGCCAACTGTGATTTCAATCTCGTGGTTCAAGCCTTCTTGCTTCAATGTTTTTACTTGCATCGTGCGCTCTTCTCTTACTTTTGTTGTATAATTTCTAATAACAAAGGCGATAATACACCTTATAGGGTGTCTCCTAATTATAATGAGACACATTAAACCAATTGTTCAGCGTTCTAGCAGACTGGAATTCGAATCTCAAGAGTTCTTTTCCAGTTTCTTTCCAATCGAAGCCCACTCAAAGGCTATGATTTAAAAGGTATAGGCACAGAGATGAATACGCGCACTACAAAATTTGTAATTACTGCTTATGAAAAGCGTATCTAATTACTGAAGAAAAAACAGATCGTTTTAGAGAAGGGAATTAGAAAGCATGAACCTGTTTTACCCAGTCTTTATAAGTACTTAGAACCGCATCAACTACAAACTCTTTTATAGATAATGTTACCTCCCTCATCGTGTGCATCTAAAGTAAGGTAGTAATTTTTATCTTTGTATTTTTGTAAAACAATCCACTCTCTGGTTAATTTCTTTTCCTTTGCTCGCTCTTCCAATACACCAAAGGCCATACTTAATAAATTGGCAATCTCTGTACCTCGTTTCTTAACCTATACAAACAGTATATATGCATGAAATAGGAATACTGGGAAAGCGTACAAAAAAACCTGCATCACAAAGACTATGGGGATCCATAAAATATTAACGAACCTAATTACGCCGTAATCAGGTTACCTGATGCTTCAAGGGCATCCTCATCCGTAAGGCCAGTAACATTCATTAATGTCGCAATCTGAACAAAGTTATCCGCTCCCCCGTCAACATCAACGAACAGAGTGCTATCCGTACCATTATCAGTAACTTGTATAAAATCAGTAATCACATCAGTTAGAGGATCATAGCCTTGCAACAGATCAGAGATATCAAGCTTATCCCCTTCCGCCAATGAAAAGTCATGGACATCATCAATTGAAGACAGAGCCGTTGCAGCCTTAAACAAAAAGGTATCCGCCCCAGAACCACCATAAAGATCATCACCACTAGAACCGCCATCAAGAATGTCATCACCATCTTCACCATAAAGTTTGTCTGAGCCGGAACCTCCATTTACACTATCATTTCCATCTCCACCATACAGAATATCCTTACCGCCTGAGCCATGAAGATAGTCATCACCATCTTCACCACGAAAATAGTCTTTCACATTTGAACCAAGCAATGTGTCGTCATAGCTACTCGCAATAATCGCCTCAATATTTGTGATGATATCATCTTGCGCGTGACCTCCGGTATGAACACCTGTTGCCATGTTAATGGTTACCCCAGCATCAGAACGCGTATACATCGCGTAATCCCAGTCATCACCGCCATCTATGTGATCAGCACCGCCGCCACCTTCCAAATAATCGTTTCCACTTCCGCTATAAATCGCATTGTCATTATCATCACCATATAAATAATCACGGCCAGACGTCACATTCGAACCTATAATATTTTCAATAGAAATAAGCGTATCTCCATCAGCATCGCCGCCATAGAAAATATTATTTAAAAGATCAATACGAACTACAGAAGCAGAACTACTGTAGTCAGCTGTATCAATACCAAGACCACCATCAAGCGTATCTGCACCTTGATCGCTATGAAGAACATCATCGCCACCTTCACCATACAGATAATCATTATCACCACCACCATACAGCAGATCCTGGCCATCACCGGCATTTATAGTGTCATGTCCATTTTCACCATAAAGAATGTCATCACCATTACCGCCAAACAAAACATCCTGGCCATCACCAGCATAAATAGTATCATTCCCATCTTCACCACGGAAATAATCGTTATTAATGCTCCCGATTAAGGTGTCATCATAATCACTTGCGATAATAGCTTCGATATCTATCAGAATATCACCCTGCGCATGACCTCCGGTGTTAACATTCGTTGCCAAATTGATATTTACAGCAACGTCAGAACGCGTATACATCACATAATCCCATTCATCACCACCATCTATGTGATCGGCGCCGCCGCCGCCCTGAAGGAAATCTTTACCATCCATTCCGTAAAGCGCATTATCATTCGCGTCACCAAATAAATAGTCACGTTCAGTTGCAACATCCGAACCAATCAAATTTTCGATGGAAGTAAGTATATCACCTTGCGCATCACCGCCAGATGCATTGTTGTTTTCTAAATCAATATTAACTGCGGTTAATGAAACACTGTAATCAGCTGTATCTCCTCCACTACCACCATTTAAAGTATCAGCTCCCGCTCCGCCAACAAAGGTATCGTGCCCTGCACTTCCATATAACACGTCATCACCAACAGTACCATTTACGACACCATTCGCTAAATCTGCAATCTGGCTTTCTACTAAGACAGTACTATCTGCAAACTCAAAATTCTCAATATGATAATAAGACGTTGAATGAAGCTGTCGCGTTATTGTAAGCACTTCATTTGTATGAACATTAGTAATAAGTAAATCATTCCCATCCTGAACAAACGTCAGATCAGAAATATTCAAATCATCCAAAATAAGAGTATCAGTAGAGCCATTATTAGAGTTACGCGTCAAATCATAGAAAACATCATTTCCTGCACCTTGCGCCCAATGATAAACATCATTTCCTGAGTTACCGTTCACAACATCATTACCGGCAGATGCTAAAAACTCTTCGGAACTTTCAAAGCCAACAATTGTATCATCACCATCAGTCGTATGATCCTGTACATACTTATCTCGTATAAATTCCGCATCCCAAACGCTACCATCTGCAAAACTAAATTCATTGATGAGATATAGCCAACTCCCATTTTTTGAATTGAAACTCTCAATCGTGATAGAGTTATTGGAACTTCCTATCTCTAAAGTAATATCCCGATAAGCACTCGACGTTCTGATAATGGAAATATCAGAAACAGAGATGTCACTTTCAAAAATAACCTTACTCTCATAACCGGTTTGTTGACGCTCTATATAATCATGCCCTTCATTCGCGCTGAAAACAAAAATATTGGTTCCCTCACCACCATGCAAATAATCATCTCCTGCGCCACCATAAAGAACATCATCCCCTAAATGACCATACAGACTGTCATCACCATCATGACCAGAAACAATATCATCCCCATCAGTGCCATTCAGGGTATTGTCACCTGCATCCCCTTCAATCACACTACCCTGTGTTGCCATAGCATAAACATCTAGATATTCTAATATCGTCCCATCAGAGAATGTATATTCCTCAACACGGTAATAGGTAAGGCTATCAAATTGATTTAAGACGCGTAGAGTATCAGACGCTCCCACAAGCGTGATAAGAAGGTCATCCCCATCGCGTGCAAACGTCACATCACTTTGCGTCAACGTGCCTAAGAACTCGACAGAGTCTATTCCTGCGGCATAAGCTTGTGAAAGATCTTGTATCTGATCAGAACCAGAACCGACACCAAACTGATACGTATCACCACCATTCAGTCCATAGATAATATCATTCCCTGCACCACCATTGATAACATCGCCACTACCCTCAAACCCGTAGATAACATCATCGCCGTCTGTTGAGTATGTTTGCAACAACATCGTCTTGATATCGTTTTGATTCCATAAAGTATTATTTACATCTTGAAACTGGAAAAACTCTATGGCTTGAAATTCACCAAAGAGAATAACGTTATTGAGTTGGTCCTCAATCGTAAGGGTAGAACCATCTGATAGAGTAAAAGTCACATCGTCTGAATTACCAATGCGTGACAATACAACCGTAGCCGGATCGACATCAGGCAGGAATAACACAGTATCTTCCGTACCACTGGCGGCATGAAGATAATAATCATAAATAGTATCATTCCCATACCCCATACCAAATACATAGGTATCATTCTCATTACCGCCGGAAAGGTAATCATCCCCTGCGCCACCATCTAACGTATCTTCCAGATCAAACCCATAAATTGAATCATCACCATCCGTCGATTGCTGCGTCAATAAAATCCCAAAGATATCCGTCCATGTAAAACTTTGGCCGTCCTCAAATGTGAACCCCTCTATTGCACTATACCAATCATCATCACCTAAAAGGCCATAACTGTTCCAGAACTGTTTCTCGATTGTAAGACTATCACCTGTAGCATCAATCGTAATTGTGAGATCATCACTATGCTCGACCCGCGAAAACCTAAGGTCGTCAAATGAAATACCCGCTCCAAACTGTACGATGTCAGGTGTCGCCGCATAAGGGTCACGCACAATATCATAGATCGTGTCATGTCCATCACCTATACCAAATTTATAGATATCTCCGCCGCCTTTACCTTCTAAGCGTTCATCACCTGCGCCACCTGCAAGAACATCTGTAACGTTCGTGCCAATGACATCTAACGCCGCTGAATTAGGGTGAGAAACTGCATAAGCTATATCAACCGTGTCATAAAACGAGCCATCCGCGAAAACAATTTCTTTAATACCATATGCAGGGCCAATCTCACCGCTACCCAATCCGGAACCACGCCCTACAAACTGCTTTTCAACCGTAATTGTTTCACCTGTGGCAATCACCTCTATATGCAGATCAACATCATTACGTGTAAAAATAAAATCATCTGCATTATGCGCAGAAAACCGTAGCATGTCAGTATGATCCAACCCCGTGCCATCAAGCTCGGCAATCACATCATGACCAATATCTTTACCAAAAACAAAAGCATCAGGACCATTACCACCATTCACGGTCTGATCGCTACCATCCATATAAAAGATATCAGCTCCACTCGAACCGTTTAATATTCCTGCCCCTGTAATCAATACATCCGACGGAATATCCAAAACGCCTGCCGCCGCTTCAAGACTAATATCCAAAGGCACTTCATCATATGCCGCAACAAGGTTTTGGAATAGAAACGCATAACTCGTCAGTGATGCCGAACCCGGTTGGTCAAACTGCGCGATCACAGTATCAAGTGTCCCTTTCCAACTATCCAAATACGCTTGATCACCTGACGCTCCTCCCGGCGCATCCGTAAATATCGCTTGGAACATAGGCACTAACTGCGCATCTGTTGTAGCTTCAAACATATCTGTTTCAGGATTATAAATAACACCATCAAAATACTGTGAAAGCGGTCCACCCTGCGATGCAACACGTACCGCAACAGCATTCATTTCCTGCCACATAGTCTCCAACACATGGCTCATCGCAGAAACAGCCTGTCCGCTAATACTATGATCCATACCAAACGGCATTTGCTCACCAGTCCAACGCTCAAGAAATGTAATTTGTTCCGCACTTAAAACATCCCATACTTCATCACTACCTGTTGTTTGATTAACGATATCGCTATAAGTTGGGCGCGCAATCACGACACCAAATTCATCTAGAACGTCATCACCGCTTGCAAGTTCCCAATACGTCCCTTGTGCATCACTGCGCTGTACACCAAAATCAAGTACAGTTGTGCCGTTCCCTATGGCCGTTTCCAATAAAATTGGGACATCAATACGTGCCTGCGTACCCGGTTCACCTGCAGGTACATCGACGCTATCAACCCAGCCATTTAGGATAGGCATAACGGCACCACGAAGCGCCGATAAATCGGGGTTTGTAAACCCTAATAACGCATTATCAACAATTGTCGCAAATGCAGGGTCATAACTCATTGCTTCACGTAAGTCAGGTAACGTCCCATGCCCCTTAACTTGTGGTAGTCCTAACGCTTGTGCCGTAATTGTAACATCACTCAGCCATTCGGAATCATACGCCGTCGAACGGAAACCAACATCCGCCGCTGCACCTGTTGAACCGTCGGCATAAGTGAATATACCTTGCTGCAATAAAACATGACCACCTGCGGCATCTTCAGACACAGTAACATCCGGAGCAACATTAATGCTCGCAATATCATAATCAGACAAGCTATGCAGCTCACCCACATCCGTTTGTGCATCACCATCCTGATCTACCCAAATCACAATCCCTGCGGCACTGGCCTCTGCCTGATCGAGCACCCCATCTACATTCAAGTCATATGCGGAAAGCGCAGCAAAGCCACTTTCATTCGGTCCACCAAACAATTCGGAGATATCATCAATCTGTCCATTCGAATTCACGTCAATGGCCAAAAAACCATCATCACCGCCAAGCGTCCAACCTGTACTCGTCGCAAACCCGTCCTCGTTCAAATCAAACTTAGGTGAGATATTGATATTCGGCGCCAAATCAAACCCGTCACCATCCAGATCAAGGATAAGCGGATCATTCGCAGGCGGGGTATAATCATCCCCTAAAATTGCCTCTAACTCCACCTGTAAAGTCTTAAGCGTAGCTCCAAACCAACCCGGAGGGGCCTCCAGAATTTTATAAGCGGCATGAGACGTTTCATAAACCGATATACCCAACGTCGATTGCGTACTATCAACCAAATCTACTTTATGATTTGCAACATATGTCTGATTGAAGCCACCGGCACCACCATCAAGAGGCACCACAACCAAATCACCGATATGATTGTAGCCATACCGAACACCCTGAACATTCCAATCCGTCCACGGACTGACAGAGCCAGAGCTCTCAGAAGTGCGCTGCGTACCGTCATCCAACACACGCCCGAAATACGTCAACCGGTCATCTGTACTTGCATCAACAAGGTAAAGATTATTACCAATCTCAACCTGATCTTCCCCATCGCGCGTATAGATAATCATATTATCAACATTGCGCACAAAATCATCCTGATCACTCAGAATAATAGTTTCAAAACCTTCGAACGTAATATCGGTGCCGACAACTCTATTTCCATCTATCGTAACCCCGGATCCTGTGAGCGCACTGAAATCAAGAATATCCGCACCATCACCACCAACAAGATGCAACTTACCGGATACATCTAGCGTATGGACCTTAAACACATCCTTCCCACTACCACCTTTAATCTCTTCGATAGAGATTAAGGTATCAAGCCCCGTATCAACGCCAAAGACGACCGTTTCATTCTGACCAATATTTATATTAAGAGATGCTGTTTCTTCAGAGTAATCAACAGTATCAATCCCCCCATGACCATCAAGAGTATGGTCAACTTTTATGGCCGCAGTCTCCTTAATTTTGAAGACATCTCCGCCATTACTACCAATCATTTTTTCAATACTGTCAAAGTGAATATCTTTTCCCTCAACGGTATCAACCAAAATGGTCAAACCCTCTGTCATCTCAGAGAAATCAACAGTGTCAGTACCACCCTTCGCATCAATATTGTGCGTAGCCTGCGTTACCCCCGCGCCTAATGCATCTAACCCATCGTACTTAAATGTATCCCCGTGATTGGATCCCAGAATTTTTTCAAAATTCTCATACTTCACATCAACATCAGAAGCATTACCAACCGTAACCCCTTGCGTACGTAATTCAAAACTCAGAATGTCTTCTTTTCCTGCTTCTTGCCCACGTCCATCAAACTCGGTTTGGTAGCCCAGAGCACTCGCGCCCAGCTTCACCGTATCGGCAAATTCTGTCAGGACAAATCCCTCAATAGAAGTAAGCTCATCCTGCGCTCCACCACCGGATGACTTATACGCAATCGCTTTGTGAAGATTAGCAGGGTCATTAAACTCAATCGTAACACCAAAGCCAGCATCCGTAGATGTTATAGAACCACCAGAATACGCACCATAATAAACGGTATCCTTGCCATCTACGGCATAAGAAAGCGCAGTTGTCTTATCATCCTCAAAACCACCACCATTATACTTATCGCCAGCCAACCCTTGCGCAGTTACTACCGTGGCGATAAAAGTATCATCTCCCTCGCGGCCATATATTTCATCTACACCCGATCCACCCTGAAGAATGTTATCCAAACTATTGCCTTGCACAATGTCATTTTGGTTTGATCCGACAACATTATGAATATCTGTATTATGTGCAATATAGATAAACTCATCACCAACTTCGGTATGATATACCTTCCAATCACCATTCGTATCCAGTGATTTACGTATATCTATCTGTAAGATTGAATTTCCAGTATACGCGGAAAAATCAAACGCATTTACCCCATTCGTATCCGCAATTGTTTGAGACCGCAAGGTTCCATTAAAAACACCTGCATCTGTAGCCGATGCAGTTGGGTCAAATTCGTAACTATCTGTAGGATTCCAAGTAAATCCATTATACTGCTCTTCTATAGCCTTAATATCCAAAGCCATTGGCGTAACCGGATAACGGAAATTATTGCTACTATCTGTTGAAATCTTATAAGACATAACCGTAATATCAGTATTGTAATTCGGATCAGTTAACGCACCATCCCCTTTTAAACCAAGAGCATGTCCAATTTCATGAAGAGCTACAAAATAGCCCCTTGCAGTACTAACATCAACACCATCATCAATGGCAATTTCTGCACCATATCGACTACCATTTATAGAGGGCTTAGGAAATGTCGCTGCATCCTTATTACCACCATCATTTGGCCCGGGTACATTATTATTCGTATCCGCATGAAATATAGAAATATTGGGTGCGTTATTATCCTCCGCAAAATTAAACGTGGTATAATTACCCCATGCATCTAAGGCCTTAACAAAATCAACTTGATGAGTAAGCAACGCTTTTGTGGTATCGCCAAACGCATGATATAAAACTGTATTACCGTTATTATCAGTTCTTTCAAAGCTGCCATCCCAGATACTTGTAGAAAGGTCAAAAGAATACCCTAACGTATATCCCGTCACAGATAAATCGAGTTGATAATATCCAATTAAATCTTGAGTAGAAACCATACCTATATCCCCATCTTTCTCATTGATTCGACAATACCAATAAACCCTGATTTATCTTGTCGCCAAGCACATATGCCAAATTCTTCTACTGTATCCAGCCTTTTATCAATTGCATCATTTTCTACTATTGAGACAGCGTGTATATACCCGTCTAAAAACCGATCCTGATGGAAACCCGCCATAATATTATAGGTATACCCTGTTCTATCTTGTAAATACATTTTATGCGACACTCTATCCGATCCTGAATGTGTGGGAGGACCACCTATCCAAGACTTTGACCCCAAATACCGTCCAATAATTGGCTTATAAACTCTACCGCCCTTTTTCTTCTGCGTCAAAACCTTACAAATTTTCTCAAGCTCTTGAACATCACTGCGATACTCATGCCAATGCAGTGCATAAACAGATAAAAGCATAGAAGACACAACAAGAAATAAAATCACGATAACCGGTACTATACGCCCCACAATATTTTTCTTTTTCTCAGACATCACATCCCCTCTTCCATAATTTCACACCATACATATGTGCGTAGCAAACTTCACAAACGTGCACAATTAAAAGTTTCTTCATCAGCATCAAAACAACCCAAAACCTGTGGGTAATATTGACCTTCAATATCCACTGATTCCAATATCGCTTTGATCCTATCCAGTTGTATTTTCAATATCGGGTGCTATGTGTCATAAAAGTATTATTCATCCAGCTTCTTAGCCTATGCTCAAATGCTTGCGAGAATGGGATATAAGTGGAAACCCGTGCCTAGGTCCAACATATAGGTAGGATTCGACCCTCAGGTTATGACTCAAGCAACGGATATGAAGCATATAATTACAGAGCTCATAAAGATGTGCACTATATAGTGCATGCGTATTTAAGGTGTTTTTAGGACTGTTTTCGGCTCCAAATACGCTTTTAAGACAGTTGTGAATAATGGAAAAACACAGCGCATTTACCTAAGTTCAATGAAAGCTTCAAAGCCGCCCCAACCTCGCTCTCCACAAGGGTTTTGAGACTGGTCAGTCAAAGATGGTGCCCCCAGCCGGACTTGAACCGGCACTCCCGAAGGAACCGGATTTTGAATCCGGCGCGTCTACCAATTCCACCACAGGGGCATGACGGTTGAGGTCGTAACGTGGCGGGATCATAACGAGCAGAGAGTAATTCTTCAATAGAAAAATAAAAAAAGTTAATCCATGTTAAAAGTGTCAATTGGCGTGACATCCGCGCGGTGCCCAGCAGGTGGCTTTTCTTTTTGATATTTTTGCTGGCCAAACTCTGCCTCCACCAAGTTTCCTTTTGTTACGGAGACCTTTGGTAGGACATTTCCATCCTCTCTAAAGGCCTTATACATCTCAGCGAACTCTTCGATATGCTCCTTATCATGCCCTGCACAAGTAATAGATGTTATGTTTTCTCCATTTACCGACAGCATATCTACCTTAACTTTAGTAAATGTCTTATTATTCCCTGCACTTTTTATCCGCTTTGGATCGACCACAATATATGGCTCAGATGATAGTTTACGGAGCTTGTCATTTTCATGTGCCAACTGGCTTGCATAATCATATGCATCTTTACGTTCCTTAACAGTAATGACACAAACGTCTCTTAACTTTTCTTGCCCAAAATCGTGAAGAGCACGAACACGCCACGCCATTTTTCCATCGACAACATCCTCATCAATATAGATCGCAGCGATATCTTTGGCCGTATTTTCACCGACAGGCAAATGCGGATTAATCGTTCCTGCTTTGGTTATAAAAGCCAAAGCAATTGTAGAACCATATTTTTTATCATCCTCTGATATCATGTGGTTATCCTTCACTATGCTTATATATCATTATTCATATATTTTTCCTCTCGTCAAAGTTCTGCATATTTGCTATGCCGTAGGTATGAGAAGTATCTCCGACATATTCAAAGAAATTAATACGCAGATCACAAGCGAAAGGGTTAGCATTGGTGACCTTGTTGACCTTTTGCATGAGCGCGGATTTGGTTTTCTTTTACTTATCCTGTCAGTGCCGATGGCATTGCCAATCCCTGTCCCACCGGGAATTAACGTCTTGCTTGCAAGCCCGCTTATACTACTCACTGCGCAGCAAGCACTGGGCCGTCATAGTGTGTGGTTACCACAGTGGATCAAACGCAAAAGTATTAAACGTGAGAAAATGAGTGCCATAATTACGGCAACTTTACCGTGGCTTACGCGCTTAGAAAAACTTGTAAAGCCGCGCCTAGAGTTTATGACCATTGGTATATGCTCTCATTTGATTGGTATTTTTGGCCTTATCATGGCGCTTACCGTTTGTATCCCGTTCCCTCTTACAAATACTGTTCCCTCACTTGGTATTGCCCTTATGGCTGTTGGCGTTATTATGCGTGATGGTATAGCCGTCTTTGCCGGAGCGTTTATTGGTATATTATGGGTATCAGCTCTTTTCCTAATTGTAACTTTTTTGGGTGCAGAAGGAATAGATATCGTGAAAGACATCATCAAGGGATACATATAGGCGTTTATTATGCTTCAAAAACTATTTAATACTCCCGCATACTCAATTGGTTTTATTACCTTTATCTCCGCCGTATGCTTGGCATCTGCATTTATTGCAGAAGCTATATTCCTTTTAGAGCCTTGTGAGCTTTGTATTTATCAACGCTATCCATATGCGTTCGTTATCTTATTGGGATTAATCGGGTTTACCCTGCGTAAACGTCGGATCGCTGCGATTGGCACTCTCGTACTTTCCTCTATCGCGTTTCTCATCAATAGTGGTATTGCGTTCTATCATACCGGCGTTGAACAGCATTGGTGGACATCAGCCGTGGAGGGTTGCGCCAACCCGTTTATCGAACATGATGATTCCTCCAAGAGCATCCTTGAAAACCTTATGAGTGCGCCGCTTGGTGATTGTAGTGTGATACCATGGCAGGATCCGGTCCTTGGGCTATCCATGGCGAATTACAATATTGGTGTGTGTTTTATGCTTGCTCTTTTTTGTCTGATTAGTGCATTCAAAACTAAGAAGCACCCACCACTTTTAGAAGAGTCATAATTGTAACGGCGATACCGCCGTGGAACAAAAAGAAACCTACAGATTGTTTTAAGCTTCGTTTTTTTCCGAAATCAAAAAGGTCATTAAACATTTCACGCCTACCATAACTACATTGCTTACAAGCGCTTTCTTATGTCAAACAGCCAATAAAGTCAAGCTTTTTGCGGGTTACAGCTAATATCCGTTTATTTGGTATGAAAATAAACGGGCACTCATACGCCGTGCACGCTTCGGGATTTCTCCCGCCTCGCACTTGCTCGGTGTACTTTCAAATCAAAAAAGAGAGCCGAAGAAATGTTCCGGCTCTTTAGAGGTGTTATTATTATAGATTTTTTGGTTTTATTTTTTCGCATCCAGGGTCGTTAGGTAAGACACCATAACCATCCCCAAAATGACATCAACCTTATATGACAAGTATACACCAACGAATGTGATGATAACGGCCATCAAATCATTCGTTAACTTCTTGCCTGACAGGATCATACTTGAAAGTATTAGTGTCCATGCGGCACTAATCATCGTATGCCAGTGGCTACCCTCAAAGAACGTACCAACTGTACCGTCTACCATTCCTAGCACACCTAAATAGTGGCCAAGAAAGGTTGAAAGACCAACCAACAGAACCGTATAAAACAGGAAAAATCCAAAAGCCTGTGTGATTGACCGTATTTGTGCAAGATTTGTGATATGTGTAAACATAACATCCTCCTTTCGTTGCACGTTAACGCAGCCCTCCCACAAGCACCATGCCTGATCGAGTAACGTCTGCGTCGGTTATCAGCACACCTTGAAAACCGCTTTCCGTGGCATGCCAAATTCTTAGTTAGCCTTATAGCCCCCTTGGCTTTTTAATCCTGTTTGCGTTTCATCCTTTGTCTTAATCTTCTGTCAATTCACTGTCCCAATAAAGAAAATCCCCCCAACTCTCATGAAGGAAGTTCGGGGGGAATTTACGGCCTCTATCCTGTAATTCAAATAGTGTAGGCTGTCTTGGTGTTACTCTTGGGAACATTCCTATGTCTGCGGGCATTTTGTTGCTTTTTTGTGAATTACAACATCGGCACGCTGCGACGATATTCTCCCAATTTGTTTTTCCTCCCTTAGAGCGCGGAATGACATGGTCAAATGTTAGTTCGTGTGTTTTAAAACCATCACCGCAATATTGGCATTCCCACCGATCTCGTAAATATAGATTAAACCGTGTGAAAGCCGGTGTGTTTGATGGTGTTACATATTCTTTTAATGATAAGACAGATGGTAGCTTCATCTCAATTTGCGGAGATCTTATTATCCGCTCATATTCTGAGACGACGTTTACGCTACCTCTAAAAATAGCCTTAACAGCATCCTGCCAAGGCCAAACAGATAACGGAAAATAGCTTAACGGTCTAAAATCCGCATTCAATATCAATGCATGGCACCGGTCTAACGGCATCGTTGCTGTGTTCATAACACACACTCTCCTTTTCATTTCCCCGATTCTATCATGACGGACAAGGTCAGGCCGTATGATAGAATGCCACTATCGAAGGCTCACAGGAAAGAGCTTGGAAAAGCAATGCAAGCCTCGCACTCTATAGGTTAATTATAGCACATTTTAAGGAAAACACGGCAATGTGAAATAATATTTCTTTGCTGCAACCCACAAAATATTGCATGCACAAACTTCTAGAAACAAAAATAATACAGCAATTACAGCACCTTAAAACAAAGACCTGAAAAATCACAAAGCCTAACGCAGCGCAGCAAAATTGCGCAATAATATTTCGTGAGAATAAGAAAATATAGAGAAAATCAGACGCAACAGGAGAGATTCGTGCCCTATTATAATGGCAAAACCTCCCCCTTATTACATATGTTGAGACACCCCAACATAAAAGCTTAACTGATTTAAATCAGGATAAGATCTTTTTTAGGAAGGCTCCGCCTGCATCAATACCTTGTTGATCCAAGGAATGCGGTAAATGCGGCGTTGTATGACCACTAACGTCAAAACCAACCTCTTCCAGTTTCGCACGGCCTGTATGATATGCCTCAACAGGCACAACATCATCAGCCTCTCCATGAATTAGGTTGATGGGCATTTTATGCATGGCGTTAGCATCCGTTGCTTCATCCCAGAGCAGTGCCCCTGAATAACCCAGCACACCTGCAATTTTATTATTTAAACGCGGTGCAACGTAAAGGCTTGTCATTGTTCCTTGTGAAAAGCCAAGAAGTGCGAGCTTATCCGCGCTTAGCTTATAGCGTTCCAATTGGCTTTCCAGAAATTCCTCAACCAATGAAGAAACGGACTTCACCCCTTCCAACATCACATGCGGATCGCGATTTTGTAGGGAGAACCACTGATATGCATTAGGATAACCGGGCGGCACCATATCACACACAAATGGTGCATCAGGGGAAATAAACATAGTTCCTGGCACGTATGCAGATAACATCGGCGCCAGAGATATTAGATCCTGTCCGTTCGAACCAACTCCATGCAACATCACAACCAGACTTTGCACATCATCACTGTTTTTGGGACCGGACTCATAAAAATTTGAAATAGTCATGCAAAGAGCTGTAGCACACTGCGTTCATATACGATAGAACAAATCAAATAGATATATTTTAGGAAATATGATGGCGCAGCGTACAGCTTTACTCACTCTTTGTACTTTAACTCTTGCCTTCCCTGCATATGCACAAGAGCTAAAAACAAACGGTGAAACCTATATTAGTTTATCTGTAGAAAATGACAGTTTAGGCGGTGGGACTGACCGGTTCTATACAAGTGGCGTACGCGCAACATGGTTCAACACGGATACCAAAGTACCCCCTGTCATTGATGATATTGCCGATAGAATTCCAACCTTTGATGTTAGTGAGACGACTGCGACATTCTTTACGCTGGGGCATAATATTTATACACCCGAGGATATTAAGATCACAGCTCAGCCGCAAGATGATCGCCCATGGGCCGCTTTTCTTTACGGCTCAGTGGGTTTAGCGAACATTACATATAATGGAGACAAGCCATTTCATGTTGATGAATTAGAATTCACCTTAGGCGTTATAGGACCAGAAGCTCTGGGCGAACAAACGCAAAAATTTGTTCATAAGCATGTTTCAAATTCACCAAAGCCGCGCGGTTGGCGAAACCAGCTCGACTTTGAGCCCGGTATTGTTATGTCATGGCAACGCCGCATTCCGTACGCTCTAACCTATGATATGAATTATTTCCATGCGCGGGTGGAACCAAACTTTTCCGTTTCCCTTGGAAATATAAGAACACATGCGAGTACAGGTGCGACGTTGGTTCTAGGCTCATCCAAAGTTCAGGATACGCCGCAACGCGTGCGCCCTGCAATTCCCGGAACAGGTATATTTCTGACGGAGAATGATAAGTTCCACTGGCAAGTTTTTGCCGGACTGGATGGGCGTTTAGTGGCACGTGATATCTTCTTAGACGGAAATACATTTTCTGACAGCCACAGCGTCGATAAAAAGTACCTCGTAGGCGATTTAAGCGGAGGTGCCTCGCTTTCCTATGGTGATTACCGCCTATCCTACACATTAAATTACCGCACCAAAGAATTTGACGATCAAGAAGATGAAAGCGTTTTTGGCTCTGTAACTCTGACCAAGAGGTTTTAAGTTAGAGGGCTTTAGGAAATCACCTCTGGATATCCCACGGCTTTCTGATACAATGTCGCCTCATACGCATAGCGTCATTATTTAAAAAGGATAATTTCTGTGAAATACGACTTGCTCCATATCCAAGGGAAACCTTATGTTCTTGTACCTCTTCATGATTATCGCGAGATGACAAGTGCGGGCGCAGATGCATCTCTTCCGGATGATATCCTTGACCAACTCTCTGCCGGTCAAGATCACCCAGTTAAGATCATACGCAAGTATCGTGAGATGACACAGGCCGAGCTTGCCGAAGCATCAGGCATATCACGCCCTTACCTAACAGAGATTGAAACCGGTAAAAAGGATGGATCAATCCGCGCAATCAAGGCTCTGGCCGGTGCACTTGAGGTGCATGTCGGTAACCTGACATAAACTCAACAACCTCTACTTTGCAAGGTTTATAATGCCTTGCTCAAGATCAGCAATAAGGTCGTTTATGTTTTCATTTCCGATCTGGAAGCGGATGAACATGCCCTCTTTCGTCCAGTTTGAACGATATGATTTCATATCTTGTGGTTGGATCAGGCTTTCATAGCCGCCCCAACTGCTCCCAACAGGGAAAAGCTCTAACGCATCAACGAAAGCGCAGACTTGCTCTTTTGAATATTCAGGTTTGAATAGGACACTAAACACACCGTTAGCGCCTGAAAAATCACGTTTCCAGATATCGTGCCCACGATTTTCTTCATATGCAGGTGTATAAAGCTCCTGCACTTCTGCCCGTCCTTTAAACCATTCCAGAACAGGTAACATATTTTTACCTGCGTAATCCAAACGCATTTCCAATGTACGAAGGCCACGCATAGACAAATACAAATCCTCTGCGCTGGCACATGTTCCCATATTGATTGCGCAATTTTTGAGTTTTTTATAATTTGTCGCATTATCAGCTACGGCAACGCCCAGATTTACATCCGAATGCCCGCCCAGATACTTTGCGGCAGATTGGACGGAGATATTCACGCCGTGCTCAATCGGACGGAACAATATACCCGCCGAATAGGTGTTATCCATAATGCTCAGGATATCGTTCTCTTTCGCAACTTTTACAATAGCGGGGACATCTTGCACCTCAAAGGTTGCAGACCCCGGGCTTTCCAGATAAATCAGTGCGGTGTTCTCACGGATCAAATCTTTTATTCCTGCGCCAATCATCGGGTCATAATATTCTACGTCCACCCCAAAGGAGCGTAACTGCGTATTTGCAAGAAAGCGTGTCGGCGGATAGCAACTATCCACGATTAAAATATGATCGCCGCTTTTTACAAATGCGAATAATGTGGTTGTGATGGCGGCCATACCACTAGATGCGGTAATGGCGTGATGACCGCCTTCTAATTCTGCGATTGCGCCTTCGAAAGCATCACTGAGGGGGTTATTTACACGCCCGTAACGAAACTTTGTATTTGGATCAAAATATGCATCTAAATCCTTATAAAGAATAGTTGATGTGCGACAGATCGGCGGGTTTACAACGCCAAAGTAATCTTCAGGCTTTCGCCCTGCATGCATCAGTTTTGTTTCTTTTGCATAGTTTTTTTTGTTATCCATTACTCAACCCTTATCCAATATAAATTCACGATCATGCTTTAATGCGGGTATGACACTACGCGCTTTTTCAACTTCAGCAATATTCAGGTCAGCGCAAATATAGCCCTGCCCCTCTTCCTTCACAGACAAAACCTTACCCCATGGATCAACGATCATCGAATGTCCGTAAGTTCTGCGCCCGCCATCATGCACACCCACTTGCGCGGCAGCCATAACATATGATCCGGTTTCAATGGCACGGGCACGTTGTAAAACCTCCCAATGGGCACGCCCTGTTGGCACGGTGAATGCCGCAGGTGTGCACATAATATTTGCGCCATTTTGCGCCAATTCACGAAACAAGTACGCAAAACGCAGATCATAGCAAATACTCAACCCAGCGTTAAAATCATCATTAACCTTCGCAATAACAGCCCTACCCCCACGATGCATTGTATCACTCTCACGGTGTGTTTCACCCGTGGGCAACTCCACATCAAAGAGGTGTATTTTGTCGTATGTTGTACGCAGTGTTCCATCCGGATCGAATAAAAAACTACGATTTAGAAGCTTATTCTCATCACCGAGCACCACCAAAGAACCGATAAGAAGCATAATGCCAAGCTCCTTTGCAAGATGAGAGAAGAAAGGCACGCCCGGATGGTTATCTTGGGTTAATGCGTCATCCATGTTTTTCGGTGCAGGAAAACGAATACGGCACGTATTTTCCGGTGTCACAACAAAACGCGCACCATCTGCAACGGCCTCGCGAATGTGTTGTTCCGCGGTTTCTAAATTATCCGCTATGTTCGGGCCGCTTGTCATTTGAATACAAGCAACCCGTAGAGCATCAGCCATTTAAAATTCCGTCCAATTCACCATTGGCATCCAACATATGGATATCGTCGCATCCACCATAATGAACATCATTCACAAAGATTTGCGGCACTGATTTTGGCCCGCCTGTACGCTCTATCATTTTACTACGTCCAGCATCATCACCTGTAATATCATGATTTGTATATTTCACACCTTTTTTGTCCAACAAAGACTTCGCACGTTTACAATACGGGCATGTTGACCATGTGTAGATTTCTATTTTCGCCATTTATTCTAATTCCCTTGCTCTTTACTATGAAAGACTTATAGTTCGAATTGAATTCCGATTAGGTTTCTTACTTTCGTAATTCTTAAGGACTTTAGCATGAGCACAAACCAAAAATACAGAGCAGATATTCTAATTATTGGCGGCGGTGTTGCCGGTTTGAGTTTGGCAATGCTTCTTGGGAAAAGTGGTGTTAAGGTTCACTTGGTTGAACCATTCCCGCCAAAGAGCCTTTCAGAAACGCCCATCTCAAGCCGTACCGTTGCTTTGATGCAAAGTTCTTTAAATGTCTTACGCGCCTGTGGCCTTGATGATTTTTGTGAGGAGTACGGCACAAAGATGGAGGTCATGCGTATCATCGATGACAGTATTTCCGGACAAGATACAATTACATCCGAATTTGATTCATTTGATATCGGGCAACCATATTTCAGTATGAACATACCCAATAGTGTCCTTCGTGCGCGCCTTTATGAAGATGCGACGGCGTTGAAGAATATTACAATTCATGAGGGGTGCTCTCTTGAAGATTATGACGTTCAACCCTCTACTCATGTACAAGCACGCCTGAGTGATGAGAGCACCATTGAGACTCCCCTTATTATTGGGGCAGATGGCCGTAGCTCTCTGGTGCGTAAAATTGCGGGCATTAAAATTAACAAAAAGCCATATGGACAAAGCGCAATTACATGCGTCATTAACCATTCCAAATCCCATAATAATACCTCCACAGAATTCCATCGCCCCGGCGGGCCGTTTGCCCTTGTCCCGATGAGTGGAAATCAGTCCAGTGTTGTATGGGTTGAGCCAACCGATAAGGCGGATGCACTCCTTGAAATTCCAAAGGATGCGTTTGAGCAAGCCTTGCAGGAAGCAACAAATGATATTCTGGGGGCGATCACATTAGAGACACCGCCACAAAGTTGGCCGCTTTGCGCAATTACGGCAAAATCACTAAGTGCGCCGCGCGTTGCACTCATTGCCGAAGCAGCACATGTTATGTCCCCTATTACGGCGCAAGGGCTTAATCTATCTTTACGTGATGTGGCGACACTTGCGGAAACGATAATGGATGCAATGCGCGTCGGTAGCGATCACGGCAGCGATACAACATTACGTCGTTATGAGGGGCGCCGAAAATTTGACATTAATACACGCACCTTCGGTGTGAACGGCATGAACCAGATCGTCAGTAACGATAAAGTTCCTATTAAAGACTTACGCCGCACAGGTTTAAAAATTGTAGATCGCTTTTCACCGTTAAAGATGTTTGCCATGCAGCACGGACTTGCACCATCTTTGGACCAAGGGCGCATTTTACGCGGTGAGAAGTTATAAACCATAGCTATCTTCTTCATTTAAGACACGTGCCAACGTCAAAACATGGACATGAGACACGCCATATTGTTTCAAAGTTTTTGTACATTCATTTACAGTTGCGCCTGTTGTATAAACATCATCCATCAAAATCACCGATTTCCCCTTTAAGTCATCACGATAGCGCGGCATTACATCAAATGCTTTGGCCACATTTCGGGCACGTGCACCACCACTTAGATGTCCTTGAGACGGCGTTGCTCGTACACGGCGCATCGCATCAGACAGATGGGGAATCCCGACCTCTTTCGATAAATTATGTGCAATGACTGCCGCCTGATTATAGCGCCGTACCAATAACCGTTTTGGGTGAAGTGGCACAGGAATAAGATAAGCGGCATTTGGCAAACACCCTGCCCCGCATCGTTGTAACCACGGCACAAATGAAGGCGCGACGTGTGTTTTATCACCATGTTTAAAGCCCAGTATTAAATCACGGCTTGTGTCATTATACCTCAAAGCTGCGCGCGCACTGTCATAAACGGGTGGATGGGTGAGACAATCCATACATTTTTCATCATTGCTTGTTTCAAAATCAAAGGGAACGCCACAATGGGTGCAATAAGGTGCGGTTATGAATTCCAACTTTGTCCATGCATCATGTGAAATCATTCCTTGCACATCAACCAATTGACCGTTTACAGGGCAACGTGGCGGCAAAACAATATCAATTGCGGATGATGCGATCTTACATGTTTGTGCATAAATGTGCTTCATGGTATGAAACTACTGTAAATACATTGTTTTTGGAATAAATAGTTTTGCATCATCTGCCCTGTTGGCTGTATGATGCTGCATCTTTGGAAAGTATAAAGAATATATAAATAGACTGCTTAGTCGCACTGATTTACTAGGTTTGGGGTTATAAGGTTTTTCATGGACGAAAACATCGATATCGAGAATGATGATCTGTTTGAAAGCACGACGATAGATTACATCGAAGAGCGCAATTATATGTTGCGCGAAATTCCTTACCCAACGGTACGTAAGGCATGGTTCACACTGTCTCACCTACTCGTTCATGAAGGTGCGCATGTTCTGGATATGGGGTGTAATAATGGTGAGCTTACCTATGCAATGGCGGTTTTAAACCCAAAAGTTCGCTTCACAGGCATTGATAAAAGCCGAAAAACCATAAAAGACGCCAAAGAGAAGTATCAGACACATAATTTAGAATTTAAGGTGGGTGACATATCGGCAGACCTGTTTGAAGCGGAGTCTGTTGATGCAATTATCAACTCCTTTACCCTACACCAAGTTTTCTCAAATGCCCGTTATAATGAACGTATCGTAAGCGATACTTTGCGCAAGCAGTTCTCTATGCTCAAAGACGATGGTGTAATGTTTATCCGTGATTACGCCAAGCCGAAGCAAGGTGAATTTGTCCTCATGGAAATGCATGATGATGAAAGCACAGGAGAAGAGCTGTCCGAGCTGTCTGAGGTCGATCTTTTAATGTGGTACTCAGAACATGCGCGCCCGAAGCAAGACCCGGGATGTGGCGGTTTTTTCTTAGAGGAGCTACCACCACGTTTTCCAAGAACACGCCTATTCCGCTTGCCTTATAAATGGGCATATGAATTTATCATGCGCAAAGATAATCGCGAGATATGGGAAAGCCACCTTCCGTTTGAATATACATTCTATACCGTACAGGAATTCCGTAATGAGCTTCGTTCTCTTGGTGCACGTGTCCAATATTCCGCGCCACATTGGGATGATGACCATATTCGTAAAAAATTTGAAGGACACTTCCGGCTGCTTGACCTCAATGGTGATCCAGTTGGTGATCCCCCAACCAGTTTCATCGCAGTTGCACGCAAGCAACCCGAACGCGCGAGTTTAAATGTTAAAGAACGTAGAATTTCACAAGATGAACCCTCTTTATTAGAGGTGAAAACGCTGCGGGATCAAAAACGAGGTAACTTGTTGGACGTTGTCACGCGGAATAAGGAACTCGCAGAAATACTCCCCTACCGGATTGGTGAAGAAGGACGTCTTTATGTCTATTTACATGATGGCGTAATACGCGGCATTACCAATTCAGTGCGACGCAGTGGTACAAACATTGATGGTCGCGAATGGTCCGGGCATATGCTTGAAACAATTTCAACGATCTATAAGGATGTGAGTGATTTAGGGACGCCTGATGCCGATGCGACAAAACGCTTTGCTAAGAGCTATCTCGGTATGAGTGCAAAAATTGGCGGTATAATGGAAGAAGGGCCTGCATATTATCCCGACCCAAATTACATTGATGAGCGTGTCCATACATATTACATTCCTGTAGATGATGAAAAAAAGACGTTTTCACCGAAACGTAAAATACTGGAAACGCACCGTTTTCAGGCAAAGGGCGTTGTAAAAGAATTTAGTGCCCAAACTGTTTTAGATGCTATTGCCGTTGGCCTGATCCCCAATTCAAGGCTAGAGCTACAGTTGCTTTCACTGATGCAACATTTAAACATCAAGGCAGAGAATTGGATCAGTAAAGATATCAAAGTTGAAGAAGGCGAGATCACACGCACGTTCAAAGTTCGTGAATTTTTAAAGCAAATTTCTAATAGTGATAAACGCTTCAAAGAGGTCAAAGGATCAGCCGGGCAACTTCGTACAATCAACTCAATTTTCGTTGAAGAAGGACAAAGTCAGGGCGGTCGTACGGGCATTTCATCTGAACATATTGATTTTGTTTTGTCTGATGAAAAAACGATCAACACGGCTGTTGTCCTTCCCCTTACAAAAAGTTTAAAAGGCGACATTCACGCCGGCTTTACCGTTGAGCATATGCCTGTTCCACAACGTTTCGAGGGTAACGGCTTAAGCATTAGCGCGCCGCAGTATAATATCCCGAAAGAGATCACAAATTATAAAATGCTAAAGCAGTTTATTGCGGAGAAGTTCGGGGTTACGCCTGATTTGGTTATTAAACTTGGGGAAAGCTATTTTTCACATATTGGGATCACACCACAACGTATCCACCCATTTGCGATCACTTCCCCGCCGACCGTCTTTAAAGACCCCGGCATTACATTTATACCGATTTATCAGTACATGTTGCTTTGGAAATCCATTTCAAAAGAACAACACTTCATGACAACGCTTGCTCGTGCATATCGCTATTTGCCTGAGCACATGAAGCTACAGGCGAAGCGTGATGTTAAGATTATTTTGGATGATATCTTTAAATCTGCGCAGCCTGACTGGTCAATGCCAACGGCTATTTCACCAACAGATAGCAAGGTTATCCATTTACGTGACGATGATGATGAGCTTACCCCTGACACTCCTACGCCAGCCAGTGAGAAGCCAAAGACTAAGAAAACTGCCGACAGCCATAAAAAGCGTGAAAAACGGAAGAAAGAGAGCCTTAAGAAGCGCCTTATGGGGCTTAAGGGTGAAGAGAACGAAGCAGAGGATTTAGATTCACTCACCGATGCTTCGGTAGAATCTTTAGAAAAAGAAAATAAAAAGTCTAAGGAAAATGCAACAATTGACATCAGCTTGATAGATGATTTCGAAGATGAACTGGACGCGATCAGGCAAGTTTTGGAAGAAGAAGAGCCTGATCCCGATGATGAACCAAAGCCGGAAAAATGGTAATTGCAGCACAAAGCACCTCTGATATAGAAGTTTTTGACCGTCACAGGATCAAAGAAAACCGTGAACGTGCGCAGAAATCCTTTTCTGATTATGACTTTTTATTCAAATGGAGTAAAAATCAGTTAGATGATCGACTTCTTGATATTAATCGAGATTTTGAGCGTGGTATTCATATAGGCTCACGCATACCTGTTGAGGTCACTCATCCCAAAATCAATCAGCTCTATACACTTGATCTATGTAATACACCGCTTAGCCCCTGCCCTCATTATATTCAGGCGAGTGAAGAGTTTTTACCTATCGCGCCACGCTCGTGCGACTTAATTCTTAGTAATTTAAACCTACATAGTGTTAATGATCTACCCGGAAGTTTGCTACAAATTCGTCAAGCATTAAAGAATGACGGGTTATTCATGGCATCTATGTTGGGTGGAGAAACACTGCATCAGCTTCGCCATGTCATCACCGAAACGGAAATGTCTATGTTCGGAGGGATCAGTCCGCGCATCTTCCCTTTTGCGGATAAACCTCAAATGGGTGATTTGTTACAGCGCGCTGGATTTGCACTTCCTGTTGTGGATTCTGAAATAATAACAGTGACTTATGATAGTATTTTTAAATTACTGCATGACCTTCGTGGTATGGGCGAAGGCAATGCCATTCTTGCACGCGATAAGACACCTCTTAATAAACAGTTTTTTATGCAAGTTGCACAACGGTACCATGAACAGTTTGCCGAGGAATCGGGGCGTATCGTTACGCATTTTGAAGTTATATTTTTGTTAGGCTGGGCACCGGATAGTTCTCAGCAAAAGCCACTAAAACCGGGTAGCGCACAAAATAGTTTAGCTAAAGCACTAGGTGCAAAAGAATTTCAAACCGGAGAGAAAGCAAAACCATGATCCATGTTCATATATTGCCCATCATTCCACACAATCAGAATTACGCATACTTTATACAAACAGCACAAGGGGTTAGTGCGATCATAGACCCTGGTGAAGCTGACCCTATTATAGAGTTTTTAGATGCACATGACTTTGTCCCTGATTACATTATTAACACGCACCACCATTGGGATCATGTAGATGGTAATGCAAAAATAACGAAACGATACGGAACGAAAATTATTGCTCCAGCAAAAGAAAAACAGCGCATTGGCCAAGTTGATATCCCACTAAACGACAATGAGAGCTTTGACTTTGGTGGCGATATTATGCGCACAATAGAAACCCCCGGCCATACGGCAGGTGCGCTTTGCTATTACTTTGAAGAAAGCGGTATTGTCTTTACAGGAGACACATTATTTTCCATGGGATGTGGCCGTTTATTTGAAGGAACGCCAGAGCAAATGTACATTTCACTTCAACGGCTTATGGAACTTCCTGATGAGACGCTTGTCTATTGCGGACATGAATACACAAAGGGTAATGCAGGCTTTTGCCTCTCTTATGATCGTAACAATCCAGTTTTAAGAGCGCGCATTGAAGAAGTTAAAGCATTACGTAAAGAAGGCAAGCCTACCCTGCCCACATCTATCGGCCTTGAAAAACAGACTAATATATTCATGCAAGCAAAAAGCGCGGAGGAATTCGCCGCGCTTCGTAAAAAGAAAGATAATTTCTAATTCTGTTATTCGCTTGGAGCATCACCGCCAGAAGCTTTACGAGGCGCAGATGGGCTGCGGCGACGCTTTGGTCCCTTACTTTCAACAACAGGGCCTGATGGCTTTCTTGCCGGGCCACCCTCGTTATCAGAAATTTGAATAGATTTCTTTTTAGATTTCTGAGTTGATTTGTGATGTGGAATTGGCAATGGCTGTGATGTCATTTGATCACGTTCACTGATCGCCAACTCAATTTCCAAGCGTGAAGAAACTTTACGCAGCTCATGAATTGCGGAACTTAAACCTTCTTGAGCTTTAGGGTCTTGCTTTTGTGTTTCCCATTCGACATAAGCTTTCAAGCAGTTTTGGGATGTTTCTTGTAAGCGTGTTTGAATATCGTCCATAAAAGGCTCCATCAAGTTAGAAATTCTGAGCGCACACTGTATCTATTTGGGCTTGCGCTTGCAAGTTTGTTCAACAAATAATCTATTTATCACCGAATACCGTATTGAGTTGTTGGCTTACGCGGATAAAAGTTGTTCGCTTTGACAGCTCTTTTAACTGGCGCGCACCAACGTAAGTACAAGCCGAACGCACACCACCGAGAATATCTTGTAGAGAGTTTTGAACATCTCCACGATATGGTATTTTTACTGTCTTCCCTTCACTTGCACGATATTCCGCGACGCCGCCTTTATGTTTAGTCATTGCGGTATCACTGCTCATACCATAGAAAGTAACGAACTTCTTACCATCTTCTTCTGTAATTATTTGCTCTGCCTGATCGTGCCCTGCGAGCATTCCACCAAGCATAATAAAATCTGCGCCCGCACCAAAAGCTTTCGCAATATCGCCGGGAACTGCGCATCCACCATCGGCACAAATCAAACCACCCAAGCCATGTGCCGCATCCGCACATTCAATAATTGCGGATAATTGCGGATAACCAACGCCGGTTTTTTTACGTGTTGTACAAACACTGCCCGGGCCAATTCCCACCTTTACAACATCAACACCGGCTAAGATCAGCTCCTCCACCATTTCACCGGTTACAACGTTACCGGCCATAATTGTTACATCCGGCACAATTTCACGCGTGCGTTTGACAAAATCAACGAAATGCTCACTATAACCATTTGCGACATCTACACATATTTTTTCAATTTTATCAGGGCGTTGCTTCAAAAACTCTTGTAAACGTTCCTGATCGCTTTTGACCATACCAATACTATACCAAGCGGAAGATACGGGGTTGTTATCAAAAAATTCAATCATAGATTCTATAGGGTAATGCTTATGTAGGGCAACGCTCATACCACTTTGTGTTTCTACGAAAGCCTTTGCCATCTCGAATGTCCCTACTCCATCCATGTTGGCAGCAATGATTGGTACGCCGTTATATTGCCTTCCGCTCCACTTAAATGTGAATTCACGCGAAATATCGACATCCTTACGACTCGCCAGAGTAGAACGCTTTGGGCGAATTAAAACATCTTTAAAATCTAGTTTAACATCTTCTTCTATGCGCATGATTTACCTTTACTATTCTATATTTATTAATTAAAGAATGCTGCTGCTGCATTCTGTGATGCTTTTTTCTTATCTATATCGCCCTCAACACGCGCGATTTCATTTTTTAATTCTGCGACATATGCTTTTAACTCTTCAACGGACATATTTTCCAGATTTCTTGGAAAGTCAGCCGAGACTTTTTTCGGGAGCTCTTCATCAAACATTGCTATGCCTTTACCCTTATGAAACCACTTAGTATGACATGAAAAGATTAAAATTATCCCTCAATAAAAGCAATCCATATATTAGGGGATAACATACAAAAATCGGATCGAAAAAAAACTGGAATTCCGTGAAAAGATAGCTTATAGTGCGCGTATTCCCTAAATTATACGTAATTTGAACATTAAACCTAGGGATGGGTTTCGATGCCCTTTATGATTTTTAATTGATGTTAAGGAGACAGCAATGGCCAAGGCCGCACAAGAGACAACAACGCTACTTATGCCAAAGGCGACGTCTGTATGGTTAATCGAAAATACGGCACTTACGTTCAAACAGATTGCCGATTTCACTGGAATTACAGAAATTGAAGTTGAAGCGCTTGCCAATGAAGATATTGGTAGAGGCCTTGTTGGTCGCGACCCTATTGAACATGGTGAACTTACCAAAGCTGAATTAGAGAAAAGCGAAGAAGACCATGCGCGCCCTCTAAAAATTGCAAAACGTGATTTACCGACTGTTAAAGTAAGATCAAAAGGTCCACGTTATACACCTGTATCCAAACGCGGTGATAAGCCGGATGCTGTTGCTTATATTTTAAAGCACAACCCTGAAATTTCAGATGCACAAATTTGTAAGCTTGTTGGAACAACAAAGCCAACGATCACATCTATTCGTGAGCGCACGCACCAGAATACTCCAAACTTACGTCCGCGCCACCCTGCGGAGCTTGGTCTTTGTACATATCAAGAGTTTGAAAATGCATATGTAAAAGGCTTAAAAGCTGCAGGTAAAGATCCTGAAGCTGTTAAAGCGGAAAGAGAAGAGAAGCTGGCACAAGAAAATAATGCAAAATATGAAAGCGATAATGAGAGTGGCTCATCATCAACAAGTGCATTTGACTTTTCTAACTTTTTATCCAGTTCTATTGCCCCAACGGACAATAATGACGAATAATTCTTGAATTAAATAGATTCAAATTAAAAGCCAGAGGGAAACCACCTCTGGCTTTTTTTACTCTACTTCTTGGGGCATAGTCCTAAACGTATTAGGCCCTACGCTCTTCCACACATAATTCTTCTTTTACTGATAATTTTTGTTTTTTCAGGTCGTTTATATCAAAATCGTCTATTGATAAAGTCCTTTGTGCATCTTCAATTTTCCTTGATAGATCCATGTGCTTTGTTCGTAAAGCTTCGACACGTGCATTCTCAGGCATAAAGAGAACTCCTTTCAGAAAAGTTAGATATACTTATAGAATACGGGGAAAAAGGACGATGTGCAAAGAAATCTCAATTATGCATACAGGACAATTAATTACTGAAAACACTAATATACGAATCGTATCAAATAATTGATTAGAACCCTGCTCCAGGTAAGCTTAGATAGCTTAACTCTTCTTCAGAGCTTTCACGCCCCAAAACTTTATTTCTATGCGGGAAACGATTAAATTTCTCAATCACATCCTTGTGTTTTACCGCATATTCGTAGCTTAACGGGTCATCGTTTTTCATTGTTTCAAATAATCTGATGCAACGCTTTTGATCGTTTAGGCTTTCACTATGCATAAAGGGCATATACATAAAGCGGCGTTTAACTGGGTTTAGAACCATATCAAACCCCTTATGCAGAGCCTCTATCACGATCATTTTTATTTTATCATCTGTTTCAAATGCTTTTGGAGATTCTCGGAACATATTGCGCGGGAACTGATCCAAGACCAGACAAAGTGCAAGAACACCATCTGCATTCTTTGTCCACTCAACACATAAGTCTTTTTTTGCCATTTCATATGTCACCATAAAACGCGCGCGTATCTCTTCATCAAATGTTTCATTTTTGTGAAACCATTGCTGCGGTGATGTTTCCTCAAACCAAAAGCTTAGTATTTCCTGCTTTGTATCACGCACGTAATTCTCCCCGCTCAATTACATATTAAAAACGCGCCCTCACTATAACCGAAGGCGCGTCTTATTCCTATATCAATGTGATACAAGGTATTTATAACTTAATGAACGTCTGCCCAAATCTTACGTTTTACTGCGTACATAACACCGGCGAAAACGATAAGGAAAAGAATAACTTTCAATCCTGTTTCTTTACGTTCTTCCATATATGGGTCTGCAGCCCATGACAAAAACTGCACCATATCATGTCCATATTGATTTAATGTTTCAGCAGATCCATCTTCGTATGATACTTGACCATCCATTAAAGGTGGAGCCATCGATAGCTTATGTCCCGGGAAATATGTATTCCAATATTGACCGTCTGCCAATTCTTCACCATGTGGAGCGTGATCTTCATACCCTGTCAAAAGCGCATAAACATAGTTTGGGCCATTTGCGCGCGCCTTTGTAATCAAAGACAAATCAGGAGGAAAAGCACCGCCATTTGCATATTTTGCAGCAGCATCATTTGCGAATGGAGAGACAAAACGGTCACTCGGCAAAGCAGAACGTTCGAACATGTCACCTTCATCATTTGGGCCATCTTCTACCGTATATTCCGATGCGATATTTTTGATTTGCGCTTCGTTATAGCCAAGAGCCTCTAAGTTGCGGAAATAAATACGCTTCATAGAGTGACAAGATGCACAAACTTCACGGTAAATTTTATACCCGCGCTGCATCGCACCTTTATCATATGTTCCGAAAGGTCCGGAGAAACTCCAATCCTGAGAAGGGATTGCAGGCCCTTCTCCACCACCGGCATATGCACCTGAAACAGGCGTTATACCAACGATTACGGCGATTAGTAAATTACGTACAAACATAATATTTCGTGCTCCTGCTTTTAATGCTTTGCCAATACAGCTTCATGAATAGAGGTCGGGAGTTCCCGTCCTTTTTCAAAACGGCTGAGAAGCGGAAGAATGATTAATAAGAATAGGAAGTAAAACCCGGTAAAGGCCTGCGCCAACATTGTGTTGTCGAATTTCAATACCGTAGGCTCATGCCCTTCTTCAATATGTTCAAGATCCCCATGTGCAACGGCTTCGCATGCATGTGCATCACCAAGGCATGTTGACCAATATGTCTTATCAGCCGCCTGAGAACCGGCATAACCCAGTACACAAACACTAAATACAAAGATCAAAAGGAAAATACGGAACAATGGACGGTAACGTGCCGAACGTAACGGATGATTATCCAACCATGGAAGAATAACAAGCAAACCGATTGATCCGAACATGGCCAATACACCACCAAGTTTCGCAGAGATCGGCGCACTTTCCGCAGACGTTAACGGAATACCTAACCCTTGATTCGCATCACCGATTAAACCGAATAGAGCAAGTCCACCACCAATTACAAGTAAAGCAGCACCAGCACCTTTTCCAAGGTATTTCGGCGAATGGCGCCAAATGAACTCCACCATGAACACAGCCAAGAGACCAACACCAGCCATCATATACAAATTGATGTTGAATGTAATCGCACGCAAGATTGCATAGAACGGTAGGAAGTACCACTCAGGCACGATATGCGCAGGCGTTACAAGCGGGTTTGCCGGAATATAGTTATCAGGGTGCCCCAATGCATCAGGCATATAAAAGATAAATAATGCATAGAAGATGATAAAGACGACCAGACCAAAACTATCCTTCATTGTGTAATAAGGGTGGAATGGCAATGTGTCTTTTTCACTTTTTGGCTCTAACCCAATTGGGTTATTTGATCCGGTTACGTGCAGTGCCCAAATATGTAGAAATACAACAGCAAAGATCACGAACGGTAACAGATAGTGCAACGCAAAGAAGCGTGTAAGCGTTGGGTTATCAACGGCAAAACCACCCCATAAAGTTACAACGACCCAATCACCAACAACCGGTATTGCAGAAAAGAGGTTTGTGATAACTGTCGCACCCCAAAGGCTCATCTGCCCCCAAGGAAGAACATATCCGATAAAGGCCGTTGCCATCATTAATAGGAAAATAACCACACCAAGAATCCACAGTAACTCACGCGGACGTTTGTATGATCCATAATACATACCGCGAAACATGTGGATATAAACGGCAATAAAGAAGAATGACGCACCATTCATATGAATATAACGAATCAACCACCCGCCATTCACGTCACGCATAATACGTTCAACACTATCAAAGGCAAGCTTCGTATCCGCCGTATAGTGCATCGCCAAGAAAATACCAGTGACAATCATTGTCATCAGCATAAACATCGCAATCGCGCCAAAATTCCAAAAGTAGTTAAAGTTACGCGGCGTTGGAAACACCCCGTATTCTTTTTGCATCATAGTGAAAACCGGTAGACGTGAGTCGACCCATTCAATGACCGGATTGTCAAATTGTTCGCGTGATCCGCTTCCCATTTTCTATCCCCTATCCAATCTTAATTGTTGTATCGTTCATGAACGCATATGGTGGCACAGCGAGGTTTTTCGGTGCTGGCCCTTTGCGAATACGTCCTGACGTATCATAGTGCGATCCGTGACATGGACAGAACCAGCCCTCGTAATCACCATGATTATCTGTTGTTTTTTGCCCTTGTGGAATACATCCAAGGTGCGTACAAACGCCGATCGTAACAAGCCATTCTGGCTTTTGCACACGATCTTCATCGGTTTCTTTATCTGTCAAAGACTGGACATCAACGGCGCGTGCCTCTTCAATCTCTTCTTTTGTTCTGTGACGAATAAAGACGGGTTTACCTTGCCACATCACTGTTTTAGATTGCCCTTCCGAGATTTCACTCAGATCGACCTCTACCGTTGCCAAAGCTAACGTGTCCTTGGCCGGTCTAAGAGAGCTAACTAGTGGAACTGCTACAGTTATTGCACCGGCTGCGCCGAAAGCTGCGGCCGTCAATTGCATAAAATCACGGCGGGTTGCGCCTTCATGCTGATCTTGTTTTTTTGTATCGGATGACATCGTTTGTCCGAACCTCTTTTAATTATATGTATTTACTAAAGAAGATAAACTTTTGTGAAGTCTTTACCCTTCATTTACGAAGAGATCAAGTGTTACATTAACACTCATAAAAGAAAATTGTAATTTCGAATAAATAGGTCTAGATATTTGTGCACAAATATTCAGGAGGCTGACGTGAAAATAGCGCTATACCAACCCGATATACCACAAAACTTAGGCGCGATGATGCGCCTATGTGCCTGCACAGGTGTGGAATTGGACATTATTGAGCCTTGTGGCTTTATCTGGAATGAGCGAAAAATTAAACAATCGGCATTAGATTATTACGATAAAATCAAATTAACCCGCCATAATAGTTGGGAAGATTTTTATAAAATGTACCATGAGCACAGGCGCATTATATTAATGTCTACAAAAACAGATCATTCATATTGTGACTTTACATTCCGCAGTAATGATATTTTATTAGCCGGACGAGAAAGCGCAGGTGTGCCTGATAATGTCCATGATTGCGTTGATGCCTCTATATCTATACCCATGAAGCATGGCTTGCGTTCTTTAAACATTGTGAATGCAACATCTATGATTTTGGGTGAAACCCTACGACAAACAGAATGGTAAAACCAATGAGCCTTTCAAAACTTGAAGAACAAAAACAAACAGCAGCAAATTGGTTTCAGGAGTTACAGGATCAAATCTGTAGCGCATTCGAAGCAATAGAAGATGATTTAAGCGGGAGTAACAAGAGTGATTTACCCGTTGGCCGCTTTGAAAAAACACCGTGGACACGCGAAAAGGCCGATTCTCCGAATGCTTCCGGCTCAATATTGAATGGTGGTGGGCGCATGGGTGTCATGCGTGGGCGCGTTTTTGAAAAAGTCGGGGTTAACTTCTCAGAAGTGCACGGAACTTTTTCTGAAGAGTTTGCAAAGAAAATTCCGGGAGCAACGGAAAGCAACGGGCAGTTTTGGGCCTCCGGTATTTCTTTGGTTGCACATATGCACTCTCCCCTCGTTCCTGCGGTTCATATGAATACCCGCATGATTGCAACATCCAAAAGTTGGTTTGGCGGTGGGGCTGATCTTACCCCTATGTATGTAGATGAAACAGATTCGCAGGATTTCCACAACGCACTACGTACGTGTTGTGATCGTCATGACCCTGAATATTACACAGAATTCAAAGAATGGTGTGATCGGTATTTCTATCTGCCGCATCGAGATGAACCACGTGGTATTGGCGGTATTTTTTATGATTATCTCGATCGTAAAAATTGGAATGAGAACTTCGCATTTACCAAAGATGTCGGCACAACATTCAAAGATATCTATTGCGATATTGTCCGACGCTCCATGGACAAAACGTGGACAGAAGATCAACGTGAACACCAGCTTATTAAACGTGGCCGCTATGTTGAGTTTAACTTGCTTTATGACCGCGGTACGACATTTGGCCTGAAGACTGGTGGCAATACAGATGCTATCCTTATGTCCATGCCACCGGAAGTAAAATGGCCGTGATATTTAAGTTCGTTTTTTGCATCATAAAAGTTTGATTTTTACAAAAACACTCGCCTATAATGAATGAAAATTATAAACAGGGTGTACATTAAGTGGGGCAACCACATCTTTCAGATATCAAGGTCTTTTTGGCCGATGATAACTTTCAGGATATAATTATTCCGGAGGATACTTCTGTAGTTTCTCCTGATGGTATTTTAATACCTAAGGGCGATGTCATCTATCCATATGATGACAATATACTGGTTGCAGGCTCTGTTCATGATATCCCAGATTTTGGAAACAACTTTTATAAAGGTGGGGTCTATGAAGATGCGATACCCGAATTTGTAAAACACGAAATCCTGTCTATGACGATGGAACAACGCAATCTCATTGCAGGGCGTATAATGCCTATAAACTCTGCAACCGGGCATGTCGACTTTACAGATGACTTCAAAAATACATTTACGGATGGTTTCCTTGAATATATTGATTCGGTTGCCCAAGAATTTAATCAAGTTGGTGAATGGGATGCAGAATTTTTTATACAAAAGCATCTAAGCGCGAGGCAACTTGCCCCAAGTTATCATCCTGATTCCTGGAGCGGTTCTGATATCAGGCAAGTCAGAGCTTTTGCAAGCATTTCAGATACAATTGAAGGGCAACGCCATGAGACAGAGGTTCTCATGACTGATGGCTTAACTACTCAACAAGTTCGCAATACGTTCAAGCATATAGGCGCGCATACCAACCTTCATGAGCTCTATAACGGGCGCGTTCGATTGATGAAAAGCGGTGATATTCTTATGCTCAAAGGATTAGGTGATGGGAAAATCGACATCCTTCACGATGCCCTTGTTCATAGAGGGCCACCGCATAAGATCACTTACGAGGAAGAAGGCAAGACACGAGACACGCTGATCTGGCAACGACATATCGAATTTGAACCCGATATGGGTTAGGCAATTACCCCTGCCCCTTTGCCGTCGTTATTTTAACGCCTAATAAATCAGCCACTTGATCCAATGCATCCTTATCTGCCACCTTGCACTCTTCAGCAGGGATATTTTCTTACAAGAAAGTAAAGTACGCCCCCCCCTAACCGAACAACAATATATCAAATTAAAACCCGATATTGAGGTCAAATTTCAGGCTTCTATCATTGGCTTTGTTCATTTTAAATAATTTACAATATAGAGTATAATTTTCTTGTCTTTTCTTCTCTTGTTTATGTAGTCTGCCCCCAAGTAATTGACCATAGGAAAACGGAGAATATTATGAGTTCAATACAACATACACTAACTACGACCAGTGAAGAAAACAGCCAGCCTGTTCCATTCACGAAATTTCATGAAGGTAGCGTTTCGGGTATATATAAATCCGATGGCGATATTCATGTTCCTGTCCATAATATCGAGCATATTTGGACAATGGCGTGCGAAGATACAGGCAATTTCCTGGACCTTAGCGTGCTTTTTGCTGAGAAAGGGCAACTCGTCATTGGTACAAACCTGAGCGATGCACAGAACCAATTGGATAATAATAAGCTATTATCCGAAAATTGCGGACTAAATCAGCAAGCTGTGGCAACACAAAGTGCTATTGCTGCAATGAATGATTTCAGAGAAGGACTGGAACTGTAATATTGCATTACGAGTGTTCTAAGCACATATTACGATCTGGTTTAAACTCTTGATCTACCCACCATTTTTCAAGGGCCTGTATCTTTTTACCAAGTTCCGGCCCTTGTTTCGCACCTGCCTTCATTAAATCTTTTCCATTAATTGGGAAAATCGGTATTTCCCAGTTTTGAATAATGTCAAAAGCCTTTGGTGCATATCCGTTCATGACCCGATCTTGAACCAGTTCTATTATAAGTGCTTGCGCCGTTATCGTGCGCCCAAATCTATATATACTCTCTCGCACAGCATGGTCGCATGACAGGTCAGGTAAATTCAATGCACCGTTTATTGCCTTCATATCTTTCAAGAATACCTTCGGGAAGATAATATACTCCTCCATTGTTTTGATATTTTCAAAATTCAACGATGCCGTAACGAATAATCGAGAGGAAAGCGCATTTACGCCGTATCTGTATTGAAAAGTACAAAAATGTTCTAAAAATTCAGCGTTATAATCAGGAAACTCTATTTTCTTCAAGACATCATGCGCAAACATGACTTTTAGAACATCATATGGGCGATCTGATGCAATAATTTTAAAGAATTCCTGCGTAATACGCTCTTTAGATAATTTTTCTATCTTATTTGTCGCATGTTGAGAGGCTTGCAAGCCTTTTTCGTCATAGTGCCCCTTTCCGTATAAGGCGGAAAACCGGAAAAAACGCAAAATACGTAAATGATCCTCTTCTATCCGTTTTTTTGCTTCCCCGACAAAGACAACATGACGAGCATCAAGGTCATTCAACCCGCAGCCAAGCGGATCATATATATTCCCCTTAATATCCATAAGCAGCGTATTCATTGTAAAGTCACGACGTATCGCATCTTCGCGCCAACTTGATGTATAAGACACAACAGCACGCCGCCCATCCGTCTGTTCATCCTTACGCAATGTTGTTATCTCAAAAATACGTCCTTCTATTATTGCCGTTACTGTGCCGTGTTCTAACCCTGTCGGTATGACTTTCACATCATTATTTTGTAGAATTTCACTGACCTCATCAGGTGTCAGAGGCGTTGCAAGATCAAGGTCTTCGACCTCTCTATCCAACACTGTATTTCGAACACAGCCACCCACAAACAGTGCTTGTGGCTCATCTTCAGGAATATTGCCTTGTAACATTGCAAATAAACGCTTTGTTGCGGGTGCGTTCATCCATGGTGTTCTAACAACATGACGGGCAACTTTACCAGGATTCATATCAAGATCCTTGCCTGTATTATTTAGGGACATTGTTCACTTTCTGATCTAAAAAGCATGCAATTGCTTTGATAATTCGTATTATATCTAATGCGATTCTTTTAGAAAGGGTTTTTGCGATGTCATCATCAGCACAAGGAAATGAGTCTCAACAGAATAAAGACAGTATTGCGCAGTTCGAAGATGCGCATCAAACTCTAACGCATGCGCGTGCAGAGATTGAAAAAGTTGTCATCGGGCAAAATGATGTTGTCGACCAAACTTTAACATCATTAATTTCAGGGGGGCACGTCCTGCTTATCGGTGTTCCGGGGCTTGCCAAGACACTTCTCGTTGAAACAGTTTCTCATGTTATGGGACTAGACTCTGCGCGGGTTCAGTGTACGCCCGATCTCATGCCTGCCGATATTCTCGGTTCAGAAGTTTTGGAAGAGAATGCAAAGGGTAAGCGCTCTTTTCGCTTTATTCCGGGGCCTGTTTTTACGAACTTTTTTATGGCAGATGAAATTAACCGTGCATCGCCACGAACGCAATCCGCACTTTTACAAGCAATGCAGGAAAAAGAAGTCTCAGTTTCAGGTAAACCAGAGAAACTCCCTGAACCGTTTCATGTTCTTGCAACACAAAACCCGATTGAACAAGAGGGCACGTATGCCCTGCCCGAGGCGCAGCTTGATCGCTTTTTAATGCAGGTTAATGTTGATTATCCTGACGAAGAGGCAGAGCGTCACATTATCCTCAGCACAACAACAAATGACCGCGCAGAAGCAAAAAGCGTCATGAATGCGCAAGATCTCCTCAATATTCAACATCTTGTGCGTGATATGCCCATTGGCAAATCTGTTGTTGATATGATCCTCGCACTTGTACGGATGTTACGTCCGGGCGCAGGGGCACACCCACTTGTTAATGATTATGTCACCTGGGCACCGGGCCCACGCGGGTCGCAAGGGCTTATGCTTGCTGTTCGTGCGCATGCATTATTATCAGGACGTGCCTCTCCGGTTGAGGGAGATGTTATTGCTTTGGCCGCACCTGTTTTACGTCATCGCATGGCTTTAAACTTTAAAGCACGTACACAAGATATCACTATCGAAACGTTGATTAACGAAGTGGCGAAGGATTTATAAGCGCGATAATGGGATGGTTATCCGATATAGCACAGCTTAGGCATGCCGCAGAGCAATCCGCGGTCACCTTGCCTGCACTCATGAGCAAGGCAGAGGATATTGCGATCAGTATCCTTCATGGTGAACATGCCTTACGTAAATCAGGCGCAGGTGAAAAATTCTGGCAATTTCGAGAATACCAAACATCTGATAGACCACAGGATATTGATTGGCGTCAATCTGCAAAGACCGACCATGTCTTTATTAAAGAAAAAGAATGGCAAGCACATCAAAAAACCTTTTTATGGTGTGCAAGCGGGCGCTCTATGGATTTCTCATCCTTTTCCAAGGATGATACAAAACAAACAGACGCACAAATCATTACGTTGGCACTTGCCCTCTTGTTACGTAAAGCGGAGGAGCATATTGGGATATATGGAGATTTAAAAACCGGACGCAGCGAAGAAACACTTCGTAAAATTGGACAGTTTTTACTTGATAAGACCCATACGGATGAAGAGCTACCACCGCCTGCTCACTTTGCATTACCACGGCATAGTGCCTTTATCGGTATTGGAGACTTCCTTTCTCCGATAGACCAGATAAAAGCCAGTCTATCGCCAATTGCCAATGCAACAGAACATGCGTTAATTGTTCAAGTTCTTGACCCGGCAGAGATAGAGCTTCCCTATTCCGGGCGCGTAAAGTTTGAAGGGTTAACAGATGCACAAAGTCACACGATCAACAATGTGCCTTCCATTCGCAAGGATTATAGTAATCAAATAAACGCGCATATAAATGCCGTGCAATCCATGTGTCAGGACCTTAACTGGCATTATGTATTACATACAACGGATCGTGATATTTCCGACACACTAAAGGACATCATCGCAATGGCATCATACGAAAGGACAGCATCATGATCGCTTTTCTTTCTTCACTTACATTCATGCAGCCGTTGTTGCTTGTCGCTTTATTTGGTTTGCCGGTCTTATGGTACATTTTACGCGTTACGCCACCTGCTCCTAAACGCGTATTTTTCCCCGCAACACGATTTTTGATGGAGCTTCATGCAGATGAGCAAGCGGCGAGTAAGACCCCATGGTGGATTTTGCTGTTACGGCTTCTTATTGTCGGGTTAATTATTGTTGCGCTTGCGCGGCCTGTTATTAACCCATCATCTGAATTACCCGGAAAAGGTGCAGTGCGCGTCTTAATTGATAATGGATGGGCAGCGGCGCAGACGTGGGATCAACAGATTAAAGCGGCCAAAGAAATTATTACGCAAGCCGGGCGCGAGCGTAGAGAAATTTATATCACCCCAACAACGATTGCAGAAGGTGAACAAACACATATTCAATATGGCCCAATTTCTGCGGGAGAAGCCATCTCTATTATACGAGGGTTAGAGCCGCAATCATGGCCGGCGGATTACGAAAAGCTTGCCCAATATTTACAAGAGAAAAAAGAGCGCAAATCAATACAGACAGTTTGGCTATCGCATGGTCTTAATGAAGGGTATATGCATAAACTTGTTCAAGTCACACAGCGTCAAGGTGCGCTTTATATAACCTCCCCCAGCTCGGCGCAGCTGCCCTTACTTCTCAGGCCATCTAAAAAAACACGAAAGAGTAAGGATACATCCACCGGAACAGTACGTATTTCCGTTGATGCTCCGCCAAGCCTTGCGGCGGGTACACCTGTTTCTGTGCAGGCGTTAACAGATAATGGCAATATTGTTGATATCCAAACAGCAACCCTTACACCCGATACTCTGCCTACGCCTCTATCCTTTGATATTATCGAATCTTTACAAAGCAAAATACACAGCTTTCGAATTAGCGGTAAAAAGGGTGCAGGGAGTGTATTTCTGTTAGACGATCAATTTAAGAAAAAGAATATCGGTATTGCTGCTCCTGCGCAAAAAGAAGCGACAGCCCCGCTGATCGAGGCCAGTTATTATATTAAACGCGCGTTAGAGCCAACAGCAACGATAACAACAGATACGCTTGATAAACTTATCAAAGAAAACATGTCCGTTATTATTTTACCTGATGTTGCAGGCATGCCGACGCAGACATTAAACAACCTTGAAGAATGGGTTGAAAATGGGGGTGTTCTTATCCGCTTTGCCGGGCCTAATATTGCACAAGCACGCCAAGAGCCATTTTTACTACCTGTAAAGCTCCGATCCGGTGGGCGCTCTCTTTCTGGGTCGCTCTCGTGGGATGAGCCACAAACCATTGCAAGCTTTGATGAGAACAGCCCCTTTTACGGACTTGATATCCCTGATGAGATTTTTATAAAACAGCAGGTTCTGGCCGATCCAGAACAAGATTTAGAGAATAAAGTTTGGGCAAGACTAACGGATGGAACGCCTTTCATAACCGCGCAACCATTTGATAAGGGCTTGAGCGTATTATTTCATACGACAGCAAATACAAGTTGGTCTGACTTTGCGCTTTCAGGGCTTTATGTCTCTATTTTAAATCGCACTGTTAAGCTGTCAGGTCAGGCAAGCCATACGATAGAGACAAGCTACACTGCACTTGATCCGATTATGGTTCTGGATGGGTATGGCGCTCTTGTTACGCCTGCGCCTTCTGTTAAACCTATATCCTTATCTGGTTTATCAACAATTATACCAAGTTCCGAGCACCCTCCCGGTATTTACGGACGTGGGGATTTTAGCTATGCCTTGAATTTAGGTGCAACATTATCGCCATTACAAATGATTACGGGATTGCCCTCTTCTATCGCGCATTCGCATTATGAAGAAGAATATGAAGTCGACATTATGCCGATGATCCTTTATACTGCGTTACTACTTTTCTGTATCGATTGGATCGTCATGATTATGATCACCGGTAAAGGGTTTGGCATTTCTTTACCGCGTGGTAAGCGCACAGCGAATGTGATTATTACTCTCATTTTGTTAAACTTTTTGCCCTCACAAGCAACTGCATCAGATGAGTGGGATTTAAAATATACGGAAGGGTTATTCCTTGCCTATATTATAACCGGAGATCAGAGCGTTGATGCAATATCGCAGCGCGGATTAGAAAAGCTAGCCCAGACACTAACACAACGTACATCTGTTGAACCTGCGGGTGTCGTCGGCCTTTATCCTGCAAAAGACACGTTGAGTTTCTTCCCGCTTATTTACTGGCCAGTGAGTGGCGATCAACGTGATTTTTCAAATAAAGCTCTTAGCAATATACAGCACTATCTGGATCATGGTGGCACGATTTTATTCGACACACGTGACCGTAGTAATGCGAACACCGCCATGCATAATACCGCCAATGCACAAGCATTACATGCGATTACATCATCATTGAACATTCCGCCAGTTTCCCCGATACCGGATAACCATGTATTGGGACGGTCTTTTTACCTACTTGATACATATCCCGGATTATATGACACAGGTACATTATGGGTGGAGCAGCATAGTGCACAGGGGCGTGACAATGTATCCTCAGTACTCATTGGCAGTAATAATTGGGCAGCAGCTTGGGCGCAGGCGCAAGGTGGCGGAAAATATAATTTCAGACCCGGTTCAAATACCAATAAGGGGAATGCACGAAATGAAACATCATTGCGCTTTGGTGTTAACCTTATGATGTATGCCCTGACTGGTAATTACAAAGCCGATCAAGTGCATATTCCGCATATCCTAAAACGGTTAGGAGAGTAACATTATGCAATCCTATCAATCCATGTCATTGCACTTTACCCCGTCCCTTGAACAACATTGGATTTGGCTCATCGCCTTAATTGGTATGGCACTGCTATTTATATCACTATTTCGTTACAGGCACGCGGCACTCTCCAGATTTTTAGGGTTTGTGGTTTTCTTTATTATTTTATTGGGGCCATCATTACTAAAAGAAGAGCGTAACAGTATTAATGATGTCGCCGTGATTGTTTTAGATACAAGTGAGAGCCAGAAGATTGGCAAGCGCAGTGCACGCTCTCAAAAAGCTTTGGAACATATTCAAAATCAAATCCGTACAAAGCAGAGTTCTGTAGATTTACGTATTGTCGAAGCCCCATCAAAAGGAGATATTAGCAGCCGAACAGATTTGTTCAGTGCGTTAGATCAAACTTTGGCTGATGTACCACAAAAACGACGTGCCGGTGTCATATTCCTTACTGACGGGCAGGTTCATGACGTTCCAAAACAGGAGGATAAACTTACCTCTTATGGGCCTGTTCACGTTTTATTGAGTGGTGATCGTTTAGAAAAAGACAGACAGATTGTTATTACAAACGCCCCTGCCTACGGGTTGGTTGGCAAAGATGTTACGGTCAAATACCGTATAGATGATACCAAAAATATTGGTAAGTCATATGCATCTGTGACACTCACTCTACATGATGGAACGCAACGCCACCTCTCTGTTCCTGTGGGACAAGAACAAACGTTAAAGCTTCCTATTGCGCATGCTTCACAGAATGTTTTTTCTATGCAGGTTGAAGGCGTTCCGGGGGAATTAACACTTGCGAATAATAAAGCTGCTATCCTTGTGAATGGTGTACGTGACCGCCTGAAGGTTTTGTTAATATCAGGTATTCCCCATGCAGGTGAGCGAACATGGCGTGACCTTTTGACATCTGATCCGGGTGTTGATCTGGTTCATTTTACTATTCTACGTGAGCCCCAAAAATTTGATTACACTCCAAAGAATGAGCTATCTTTAATTGCATTTCCATTTCGTGAGTTATTTGAAGTAAAGCTTTACGATTTTGATCTCATTATCTTTGACCGTTACCGTGTAAATAATATTCTGCCTGATAAATATTTTAGCAATATTGTCGAGTATGTAAGGAAAGGTGGTGCTTTTCTTGCGGCGAGTGGGCCTGAATTTATTGGTAACCGATCTATTTATAAAACGCCCCTTGGTGAAATTCTTCCCGGAAAACCGGGTGCAGCCGTCAGAGAACAAAAATTTATTCCACGCCTTAGCAAGCTTGGCGGTACGCACCCTGTTACCAAAAGCCTTGTGTGGAATAATACCGTTATTACGCCACAGAGTGACCCTGTATGGGGTGGATGGTTACGTCAAGTGGAGACACAAACGACCCGCGGAGATACCCTTATGGGGGGCATAAATGAGGCTCCATTGCTTACCTTGGATCGCGTTGATGAAGGTCGTGTCGCGCAAATATCCAGTGATCACATATGGTTATGGTCACGTGGTTATGATGGCGGTGGGCCGCACGCGGAGCTTTTGCGAAAGATTGTTCATTGGCTCATGAAAGAACCGGAACTTGATGAGCGTGCTTTGAACGTTTCAGTACATAAGAATGTTATTACACTGCGCAAGCCTGCGTATAACACTATGGCGGAGGATGTTACCCTCACCCTGCCTGATAATACAAAAACACAGCTCTCCTTAAAACTTGGCGATGACAATGTTTTAAGCGCGAAATACACAAGTAATCAGCTTGGTATTCATGCATTTGAAGATGCAAATAATATGCGTAAATTTGCCATTATCGGAGAGTTAAACCCGCCAGAGTTACGGGCACTTAAAACGACACGGACACTTATGGCTCCTCTTGTGGAGGCATCACATGGCACATTCATTATGTTAGAGCAGACCCCAACACCAAATGTATCATTCGTATCCAGCAATGTACGGAAGTTTGGCGGCTCTAATTGGTTGGCGTTACGCCAGAATAGTGATTTCACAGTCACTGCGGTTCGGGATATGCCTGTCCTGCCTGAATGGGCGAGCCTTTTATTATTGCTCTGCTCATTAGTATTCTTATGGTGGAAGGAAGGGCAAGGCCGGTAACGTTCCCTTTGTATATATTTTAAGCATCCATACCTATAACAGCTTGAATTTTCTTACCCAAAATATCACCTGATACCGGTTTACGTACAACCATTTTTATCGCCGGATGATCGTTGATAATGTCTTGTAATTTATCTTCACTATATCCGGATAATAGAATAAAGGGTAACTCCGGTAAATCGATATGGATTTGTTGCACCATTTCCAGTCCTGTCATTTTAGGCATATTATGGTCGGTAATGACCAGATCAAACTTATCAGGAGCTTCTCGCACGATATCTAAACCATCTAAACCAGAAACAGCAAATGAGACATCATAGCCCATTCGCTCTAACATGGTGATCACCATATCCCGCACATTCTCTTGATCTTCAACCAGTAATATATTTTTACGCTCTGGCATTTCCCCTTGTTTAAAGTCATTTTCATTTGGTTTCACACCAATAATCGCAACATCCTCAGACAATGGAAAGTATAAGTCAAAGCATGTTCCACTACCTAACTTACTCTCTATAACCATTGCACCTTTATGACTGACAATAACACCATGCACTGTCGCAAGGCCTAAGCCTGTTCCTTTATCTACCGGTTTTGTTGTGAAGAACGGTTCAAATATGTGCTCCATAATGACACGGCTCATTCCACTTCCGGTATCTTTCACCCTTAAGCGCGCATATTTTTGTTCTTTCGCAATATGGCCTAAAGTCAGGCGCGTTGTCCCTGCTTCCAGATCTTCTATTCGTAAATGCGGGGTTTCACTGGGATCAGGCAGGTCGTCTCTTACGATATCCATCTGCTCTTTCAAATCCTTGGCATGTACAGCATCAACGTCCAAAACCAAATATCCGTGCTTTTCTTCCATAGCATCTTGTCCATTCACACAAAGATTCATAACAAGTTGTGATATTTGTGTGGCATTCCCAACCATTGGCGCATATGGAACGCTGTATGTTTCTTGTAGCTCCACCGTTTTTGGCATTGTTGCGCGAAGCATAGATACCGTTTCATTCACCGCGACCAGCAGATCAAGATTTTCTTGTGCACTATCACTTTGACGGGAGAATGCAAGCATCTGGTCAACGAGGTCACGTGCCTGAATGCCTGCTTGTAATATATTATTTGCAAAATTATGCTGTTCGGTATCTTCATCAAGATCATCAATCAGAAACTCTGCATAGCCATTCATTGCAGCCAAAATATTATTAAAGTCATGTGCAACACCACCCGCAAGACGGCCAACCGCTTCCATTTTTTGGGCTTGGTAAAACTGCTCTTCCAGAGCCTTCTTTTCACTCTCGGCTTTTTGTTTTGCCGAGACATCCTGAATTGTTGCTATCATCCCGCCATCGGGCAATTGCGTTAATGAAAGCTCGGTATACACAACCGAGTTATCCTCCCTGTAAATCGGGAAGTCCCCCATCCAGTGTCCATCACTTTGTAATTCCGGCAGGATATCTTCTTCTATCATCTCTTTATCAGAACGAGAAAAAATATCCTTCCACGGTTTATTAGTATAAATATCCCGCTTCGTCGTATCTATCCCAACGATCTCGCACAGTGAAGTATTCATATATGTAAGATTTTCCGTATGATCTATAATAAGGATACCGTCCTGCGCCATTTCCAAAGCAGCCAAACGATTTTCAAGAAGCTCAAGCCCCTGTTTTTTTTCATAGTTTATACGTTTAAGTTCTGCCGTTTTGTATGTATGCAACACAATAAGAACAAAGCTTGAAAGGCCTACTGCGATAATAGACCAATATAAGATCATTTCCTTTTGGTGAAGGTTTCCTATCCCTACTTCACGTGCATGTGTTAAAGACACGGCGGAATGCAATGCCAACATGCCAAAAATCAGTGTCACAAAACCGGGAATATAATTCACCAGATGAGAATAACGTTTACGCTCATACATTTATTATATAACCCCGTTGTTCATTTTAGAATTATGCGCCTACAGATACAGGCTGCACGCCAAGTTCTTTCGCTTTTAGTGCAGCTTGCGTTCTATTTTTTGCATCAAGTTTACGACAAACACCACGAACATGCAGTTTCACCGTTACAATTTGCAGGTCGAGAGCTAATGCAATTTCTTTATTCGATGCGCCATCAACCAAATATGAAAGAACTTCTAATTCTCTCGGTGTGAAATGAATATCTTTACCTTCTAAAAACGTACTTATAGATTCTGATTTTTCAGGATCAGCATAATAAGACGGCATGAAAACATTTGATTTTTTATCTTCAGGTATGAATTTTTCGCCATCTACAACAGTTTGGATCGCCTGCAATAGTGCTTTACCCGACATTGTTTTAGGGAAATAGCCTACAGCACCGAAATCTAATGCCTCTTGTACATCACGCGGCTCTGCTACTCCTGACATGAGTGCAACAGGTTGATCGGGGAATTTGTCTTTCATAATGCGGAAACCCTGCAACCCATTCATTCCCGGCATGCGCATATCAAGCACAACCAGATCTTGAGAAGGATTTTGTTCAAGGATTTCAAGCGCCTGAAAAAAATCTTTTGCCAAGGTAACTGACGACATTGGGTCTGAACGCTCTATATACTGGACAAGAGCATCTCTAAACAATGTATGATCATCTGCAATCAGCAGCTTCATAAACTAAATCTCCACACACAACACAATATTGATACTCTAACCCCTTAATATACTAAAGTATAGCATCATTATAAGAATAATTGGATAAGAAGGAGTTAACAAAATTAACGAATTACACAGATAGATTGCTACGGAATACTATGAATAGCAATATGTATTGGTTGTTTTGGTTGCTTCTGTATGTTTTCAAGCCTCAACCTATAGATGTAAACACCTTCTAAAACACGTTGCACATAATTTCTTGTTTCGTAAATCGGGATAAGTTCGATCCAATCAATCAAGCTTATTTGATTTTTTCGCGGGTCTCCATATTTTTTAACCCATGAATCAACTCTGCCCGGACCTGCATTATATGCAGCAATCGCCATCGCATAATTACCATCATACCTATCAATTAAAGAGGCAATATATGAAGATCCCAAAAGCATATTATAACGCGGTTTTGATGTTAACCAGCTATACTTGTACCCGACGCCTACCTTTTTACTAACTTCACGCGCAGTCGCGGGCATTAATTGCATTAAGCCTTTCGCACCTGCATGGCTGGTTGCTTTATAATCAAACATACTTTCCTGACGTATTATGGCATGGACAAGAGCCCACTCAACTATATCTATATGACGTAATTGTTTTGTGATTGTCGGATATGATTGCTTTGTGAGGAACATCCCCTGGCTTGCCGCCTTTTTGGCTATTTTAATTGCCCCGTAAAAGTCACCGCCCTTGGCTGTTATTTCGGCAGCAAACCGATAGGCTTTTGGCGTACCGTCTTTCGATAAAAATGCGAACATAAAGTTTTCAGATACATCACGCATCCCTGCTGATTTAAACAAGAATGATGCCTGCACCAGTTCGTTCTTTTGATATGCATGAACTTCAGACTTAGACACCTTCGGCAACTTACCTTTTGGTAATTTATTTTGCATTGAGAGCGCTGCACCGGCAAGCTGTCCGTAAAAAACTGTTTGAAACTCTGCTGCTTTTTTGTACCAACTTTGCGCCATATCATGTTGCCCCAGAGCCTGCGCCGCGCGTCCGGCCCAATATGACGCTCTTGCCTTACTCACCGGTGTTTTTACTTTATGATATAAGACTGTAAAGCGCTCATACGCTTCTGTTGGACGTTTCATAAAACGTAATGCCATCCAACCTGCAAGCCACTGAGCCTGTGCATATGAGAACCCTTCCTCTTGTATATGCTTACTTGCCAAGAAATAGGCTTCTTTGTGTCTTTTTTGCTCCAATAACCTTCGGATCATAATGTGGCGTTCTGTCCACCACTCCTTCTTATTATAGACTTTCTCGGGAGATGGTACTTGCGCGAGTATTTCCAATGCCCCCTTATTCAAGTCCCGTTTTCTACGCCAACGCAAACGCTGATATAAAAGTCCTGAATCGTTTTGCAAATGTTTGGGAACATTATCAATTAATTTTCCAACACCGCTGCCATTATTTTTGGCAAGCGCGATGCGAGCCTCCACAAGTTTAGGATACCCCTTACCCAGTAAGGATGCGATGGCGCGTGCATTGTCATAGTTTTTCTTATGTAACAGTGTGTCGAGCCTTTTTTTATGTGCCTGAGGTGTCACATATGCTCTGTATTTTTTATAAATTCTCTTTTGCTGATCTCTTGAGGTTACGATATTCCCCCACCAACTCGCGAAGAACTCACGTGCTTCGCGCTTATGCCCCTCAATAATCATTGCATCCATATAGCGTTGCATTCCGTATGGTGTTTGTGGTGCAAAATCATCATACCACGTTATCACTTCTGCGTTGGACAGGCCTTCTGGCATAACCCCTTCGGCGCGTACAACCATTTTCGATATGCCCGGCCACTCGGCGTTTTGCCTAATAAAATGGGACAAACGTATAAAAAGCTGATTTGTCCAATCTGACTTTTTTACATTCGTCAGCAACAGCCAATGATAAATTTTAGAGGCCAAAGGATCTTTGCTTTGTGCAATTTTTTGCTTTCCTGCACTCCAACGTTCCTTTTCAATATCTTGAATTGCCTGAACCGTTAGCGTGCGTGCTTTTGATGTTTGTTTTCGATTCGTTGGATTTTCATATGCATTTGCCTGAATATTTACGCTCATAACCGTTAAAAATATCAGAAAAACAACGGTATCCTTGCCAAAAGTTTTTGTGCGATATAGATTGTCTCCCACTTTGAGGAAATGAGAAGAGAAAGTCAGATTATGTTTTACGGCTCTATCACCGCGATGATCACCCCGTTTAAAGGCGAGGAGATTGATTGGAGCGCGTTTGAAAACTTTATAGAGTGGCAGATTGAAAATGGCACGCATGCGTTAGTTCCCTGTGGTACGACTGGTGAATGTCCGACGATATCCCATGATGAGCATATGGCTATTGTTCAGCGTTGTGTCGATGTGGTCAAGGGAAGAATTCCGGTAATTGCAGGAACGGGTTCAAATTCTACACAAGAGGCAATTGAACTTACACAAGCGGCCAAAGATGCAGGCGCGACCGCCGCACTTATTGTCACTCCGTATTACAACAAACCTTCGCAAGACGGTATGTATGCGCATTTTCGTGCTATTCATGATGCGGTTTCTCTGCCTGTCGTTCTTTACAACATTCCAGGACGCAGTATTGTTGATATGGACGTTGAAACGATGGCGCGCCTTGCAGAACTTCCCAATATTATTGGAGTGAAAGATGCGACAGGTGATTTGGCACGCCCGCTGATGACACGTCATGTTATTGGGGATGATTTCTGCCAGTTGTCAGGCGATGACTGCACCGCGGTGCCATTTCTTGCACAAGGTGGGGTTGGCTGTATTTCGGTTTTATCAAACATTGCGCCACGCGAATCTTCAACACTTCAAAATGCATGGAGAAACGGTGATATGGAAACAGTCAATGCCATGCGTGATAAACTTGTCCTTTTGGCGCATGATTTATTTTGTGAAAGCAGCCCTGCCCCGGTTAAGTACGCGGCAAAGCTCCTTGGTTTATGCGAAGAAGATGTACGCCTACCTATCATTCCGGCATCAGATGCAGCGCGCAGAAAAGTTGAAGCTGCGTTGGCTTTTGCAGGCATAAAAGTATAGGGTAAAAGAACATGCATGGTGAAGTTGATCTAAATGTACTTTTGAGAACAATGGAACCTGTTCTTCATTCCTCCGCCTTTGTGTTTCACTCTTCTGCGCTCTCTTTTGCTGATGCACTTACATACGATCCAATTCTTCTTTTTAAAGAGAATGAGGGCACTGCACTCATATTAAAGAAAGAGAAAGCAGATGACGAAGGGCTTAATTATCATTATATGTCACGCATGATAACTTTAAATGTACACTCTTCTCTGGAGGCAGTGGGATTTCTCGCTGCGATTACTACTCACCTTGCTAAAGCTGGTATTAGTGTCAATCCGGTTTCTGCGCATTTTCATGACCATCTGTTTGTTCCAGAAGAACGTGCAAATGATGCGATGCATATTTTAAATAACATTAAACAAGAATAGTCATTAGATTCATGGCAAAGAAAAAAATTAACAAATCAGGCATGATTTCAACCGACCAGACCGTGGCCGACAACCGCAAGGCGCGCTTTGATTATGAGCTACAGGATAGTTTTGAAGCCGGCATCATGTTAAAAGGAACGGAAGTAAAATCCCTGCGCCTTAGCCAATGTAGTATTAAGGAATCTTATGTTGGGCCGAAAGATGGTGACATTTGGATATTCAATGCCAATATTGCCGTTTATTCGCAAGCGGGCGAGCATTTACAGCATAACCCGACACGCCCACGCAAACTTTTACTCCATAAGCGCGAGATTAATAAGATTATGGGCTGTGTTTCTCGTGAAGGTATGACCATTGTCGCGAATAGAATTTATTTTGATAAAAACGGGCGTGTTAAGTTAGAGATATCTTTGGCGAAAGGTAAAAAGGCTCATGATAAACGCGAGACAGAGAAAAAACGTGACTGGGGCAAACAAAAACAACGCTTGCTAAAAACACGTGATTAGGCCCTGATCTTGGTTCTGCGTAATAAACTTGTCCTCTGATTATAAAAAGCGACCAAAGGAGTTTACCTGTCGTCGCTTTTATTCATTCATATTCTATTTATTTGGAAGGTTAACCTTCTTTACCTTCATCTTCAGCGTCATTTGCCGCCGCTTCTGAGCCACCAAGCATATCATCTGCAATCAAGCCTGCATTTGCGCGTATTTCATGCTCTAACTTTTCGGCAATTTCAGGGTTTTCACGTAAGAATTTTTTTACATTCTCACGCCCCTGTCCCACACGTTGTCCATCATAGGAGAACCAAGAGCCCGCCTTATCAACCAAGTTTGCAGCAACGCCTAAATCAATTAATTCACCAAGCTTAGAAATTCCTTCGCCATACATTATGTCGAACTCAACTTGTCTAAATGGTGGTGCCATTTTGTTCTTAACCACTTTTACGCGCGTTTGGTTACCAACAATTTCATCTTTGTTCTTAATCGCACCGATACGGCGAATATCCAAACGAACAGAGGCGTAGAATTTCAACGCATTACCGCCTGTTGTTGTTTCGGGAGAACCGAACATCACACCAATTTTCATACGAATTTGGTTAATAAAGATAACAATCGTACGAGACCTAGAAATAGAGCCAGTCAATTTACGCAAAGCCTGTGACATTAAGCGTGCTTGTAAGCCCATATGACTATCACCCATATCGCCTTCTAATTCCGCGCGAGGAACAAGCGCAGCAACGGAGTCGACGACCAGAACATCCAATGCGCCGGAGCGCACAAGCGTATCTGTAATTTCAAGAGCTTGTTCACCGGCATCAGGTTGTGAAATAAGAAGATTATCAACATCGACACCCAATTTTTTCGCATATGCAGGGTCAAGTGCGTGTTCCGCATCTACAATGGCACATGTTCCGCCCAGCTTCTGTGCTTCTGCGATAACATGAAGTGCCAATGTTGTCTTACCGGAGCTTTCCGGTCCGTACACTTCAATAATACGCCCACGCGGTAATCCGCCGATACCTAGGCCAATATCCAAGCCCAAAGAACCCGTAGAAACAGCCTCAACCTCTATCGGGTTTTGGCCATCATTCAATTTCATAATAGAGCCTTTACCAAAGGCGCGTTCAATTTGAGATAGGGCGGCATCAAGAGCCTTTTGTTTTTCGGCGGTGTTCTGTGTCATATCCTGATCCTTATTTGCTTGGCGCAATGGTGTTACACTCATAATTCTCTCCTGTTTTCGCATAGTTCAACGTTCTGTGCAAATATAAGGTACCCCACACACGTACCTTATACACACGAGAATGTTCCACTTTTGTTTTCATGTCAATACAAAAGAACAAAAAAAGAACGAAAGAGTGATTATTCAGAAAGAACGTCTTTTACTTTTTCTGCCAAAACCTTGAGTGTGAAAGGCTTTGGCAAGAAATATGTATTATCACCCATATAATCTTTTAATTTATCTTCAGTATAACCGGAGACAAAAATTATTTTAAGTTCAGGGCTGCTTTGGCGAATCCGTTGTGCCAATGTTGGGCCATCCATACCCGGCATAACCACATCAGTAATAAGGAGGTCTATTTCCTTTTGGTCTTTTTGCTCAAATAACTCCAGTGCGGCATCACCATTTTCGGCAGATAACACATCGTACCCTTTGTTAACAAGAGCGCGTTGTGAGAAGGTACGAACTGCATCCTCATCTTCTACAAGCATAATACATTCAGAGCCGGTAAGATCCTTTTCAACGGCTTTAACCGTTTGCTCTTTTTCCTGCTCTTCATTGATTTCATTAGAGCGTGGCAAATATATGATGAATGTTGTACCAACGCCCATTTCACTTTCAATATCAAGGAAACCACCACTTTGGCGAATAATACCGTATACAGTTGCAAGGCCGAGACCAGTGCCCTCCCCGACAGCTTTTGTCGTAAAGAACGGCTCTAAAATTCGGCTCATATTTTCTTTAGAAATACCACAGCCTGTATCGGTTACTTTCGTCATAATCCAATGTCCGGGAGGCATTTCTTCTTGCATGACTTCACGCGCTTTACGATTGGTAAAGTTTTCAGTCGTAATGGTTAGTTTTCCGCCCCCATTCATGGCATCACGCGCATTTACAGCAAGATTAATTAACACTTGCTCCATCTGTCCTTCATCGACTTTCACAAGGCCAAGGTCAGAGCCATGGATCATATCCAGTTCGATATTCGCGCCAATCAAGCGACGCATCAGGTGCGAAAGCTCTGTCAGGATATCAGTGATATCGTGCACACGTTGACGCAAGGTTTGCTGACGCGAGAAAGCGAGCAATTGGCGCACGAGATTTGCCGCACGATTTGAGTTTTGTTTAATCTGCATAATATCGCCAAAAGACGGATCGCCTGCTTTATGACGCAGAAGTAGCAAGTCACAAAACCCGATAATAGCCGTTAGAAGGTTATTAAAGTCATGCGCAATACCACCGGCGAGTTGGCCAACAGCCTGCATTTTTTGTGATTGAACGAACTGCTGTTCCAGTGATTTCTTTTCATTAATATCGATGAAGTGCAGGACAATACTTCCGCCTTCGCTAAAACGACGTGCATGAAGTTGCGCCATGATTAGATCATCGCTGCCATTTTTATAGAGGGACACTTCCATAGATTCAGCCATATGCGCGCCATATTCCATTTTCTCAAGCGCAGAAAGCACCGCGTCGCGTTCTTCATCGCCGATAAGAAGCTTGAAGTGTTTCCTTTCCAAATCTTCGGGCTGTTTTCCGACCATACGGGCAAATTGACTGTTACAATCTTCAACCACGCCGTCTTTATTAACAAGAACGATTCCGAGTGGTGCTTCTTCGTAGAAACGTTTAAAGCGCTCTTCCGATGCTTTTAACGCCATGCGCATTTCCTGCTCTGTTGTCAGGTCATGAACCACCGCGCGTGTTCTAACCGTGCCATCCGGCTGATGCATAATACTTTGGTTTACAGAAGCAAAAAACGTATTACCGCCTGCCCCTTTCATTTCAATATCAATAATCTGCTTTTCACCACCATCTTCAGTAATGTCATATGGAGCAGTGTTTTCAGGAGGTGTAACAAGGTAAGTATGTATAGCCGATCCATCGAGCAGCGTATTCAAATCCACCCCAAGCCAACGGGCAAAAGTCGCATTTGCAAAAATGAAATGTCCGTTTTCGTCTAACGCAAAGAACCCAACAGGCGCGTTATCTGTGAAATCAATAAGCTTCTCACGCTCTTCGCGTATGGCACGATCAGCAGTATATTTATCCGTCACATTATCAATACGCCAGTGTATAAAACCGGCATGTCCGGCCACAGGTTGTGCGGTGACGTGATACCACCCTTCGTAATCCTGCTTTTGACAATATAGCTCTATTGAATCTGTTAAGCCTCTATGTGCCTGATCTGATAAAGTATTAAATAAGACAGCGGCTTTATCATTTTCCGAGAACATGTCGACCAACCCCTTATAGGTTAGCTCACCTGCATCACGCGGGCATATCTCCGCCAAACGCAGATTATAATAAAGTGTGTTATCCGCGCTATCTGTTATCAGGCGCCCACCGCGGCTTCCTTCCAGCACTTCTTTTAAGAGGACAAGTTCTTTTTCCTGTTTTGCTTGTAAACTTTGTGCTCGGCTTGCGGCAAAGGCCACCAAAGTCGCAGTAATGAATACAAGAATAGAGATCACTATCGTCGACTGATCTATATGTGCCATATGCACCACAAAAACCATAAGCACAGAATAAAGCGTTGTGATCGATACGATGACAGTTAAGCTTAATGTCTTACGCGTTGTCATATTTGACGACTGTGATTTACGGGTATGATGACGTTCTATAAATTCGGAATAATCTGTTTTCATGATCGAAATCATGGCACAGCCACCACCCTAAAAGCAATAGGGACAGTGGCACAGCCATCATTTATACACTGCTAGGAGGTGTGAGCAGCCTTTATAAACCAGAGATATTTTCACCTTTTGGCCAGGTTACTTTCCACCCTAAATTAATTTTAGATTTCTCTTTAGGTTTTAGTGTTTGAGTCCAGCGCGTGAGCCCCTTTACATCATCAACATCTTTTTCATACCCTGCCGTTGTTTTCTCAGCTAGGAATTCAATATTAATACGTTGATCTTGTGATACCGGAACGGTTTCGAGAATGGCAATCTCAACCCCTGTTTTATGCAGATTTTGGATTTCTGTTACATAGTGACGCTCTAAGGTAACCTCTTTTGATATAATTCCTGCTTCACTACGCTCATCTTTTAAGGTGTTTCGAGATATAGTAACATTATCGTCGACACCAAAGCCCAGCCCCTCCATATCACCCGGACGTAGCATGGGCAGGTGCCCTTTACCGATAAACGCTCCATCACGGAACAGGCTTACCTGACCGGGGAGTATTGGCGCTTCTCCCTTCAATGTTGTATTCACAACTAGATAAGCTTCATGTCCTATTTGCGGCTTTATTTGAACCTGCATTGCACTGTCTGTTTCAAAGTTACCGACCAAAAGCTTTGCTTGCTCTCCGTTAGATTTTACCGTTGATGGCCCTTTAATGATATATTCGCCAACATAACCATCCGCATTAATTTGTGCCGATCTTGTCTTTGTTTCGATTGGAACAGGTATTGCACTGTCATGCATCGCTTCCTCTAAATCCATTTCGTTTTGTTGCTCAATTGCATCGATATATGCCGCAGAGACCCCAGCCTCAGCAGCTGGAGCAGACATGCTCATAACCATGCCCTTTTTACGCATGGGCATTGGTTTAATAATATTCACCCAGTTTGTGTACAAATCAGGTAAGTCTGTGCCTCTACTTGGTTGCGCGGTCGAAAGAGTTAAGGCGATATCTGTCCAATCTTCGCCGGTTTTTTGCCAAACAGAGCCATATTGCACAAGATCCATGTCGCCGCTTTTCGTATCTAAACGCGCATCATATGTTGGCTGCCAACCGACATTTGTTTGCTGATAACTTAGATCCACTGTTAGGGTTGTTGGCTTATCGGCCTCATACGGGATTGTCACGCTATAGCTTTGTTTATGTCCTGTACGTAGTTCACGTAGCTCATTTTGCACTTGCTGAATTTGTTTATTTACATCACGTGTTTTGACATCTAATTCCAATGAAGCTTTTAGATTTTGCGACATTTTAGATGTCAAACTATCCGCAGCCGCGGCCCAGCTCTCAGGCTTTAAATTAATTTCGGCGACATCCTCATTCGTACGCAAGGTTGCCTGTTTACCGATGTTTTTTAAAAATTCCTGCCCTGCTCTTAACGCCTGCTTATCTGCATTAAAGACTTTTCTTTGATCCTGCAAAGTTACAAGTTTTTGATTGAGTTCTTTTTCGCGGGGCGCAACGTAATCTTGAAAAGATTCACGCTTATGAGACAGTGCCCCGAAGATAACTTCGACTTTTGCATTACCCTCAACACGTAAAGAGTCAGTGTATATATTTACCGGCACCCCTGAGAACACAAGATTATGAGCACCTGCGGGAATTTCCACCACGGCGCGGCGCGTCAATGTCGCACGATCGCTATAAACTATTGCTTTCGTGATTTCACTTTGCGCGGAAACATCCTTGGCCAGTGCAGGAAATGAAGATAATGATGTTACGAACATAAGCGCAAGAAAAGAACGTTGCATAAGAGCCCCCTAAATTGTCATCTTTTGAAAAGTTGCGCTCCATTTATAACATGGTATGATTGTAAAAAGCGAACAGGAATTTGAGAGGATAAGCGAATGTTAAAGGGATGTATAAAAGGTGGGTGCATCATGCACGTTTTAACTGTTCTAGCGAATGTTGCACTTATCATTCTTGCAATATTTTTATTCTCCGAGGCATATGGCGCGGAACGTTATATGGCGCTATTACTTGCTGTCCCACCTGTTTTATCGTTGCTTGCCATTCGTCGTGGCGGAGATAAAGAAGAACGTCTTTTGAAAAAGCGTATCCGTAAGGCAAAACTTCGTCAGGAGCTTAAAGATCTTGCGGAATTTGATAAAACTGAATAGCTCTAATTCAATTTCCCTTTGAGTTTGAAAACGTAGGAAATAATTTCTGCGACTGCTTTAAAGTGCTCAGACGGGATCATTTCTCCTATCTCAACAACATCGAACAGAGCACGAGCCAGTGGCTTATTCTCATATAGTACAATATCATTTTCCTTGGCAAGTTCGCGAATACGCATCGCGACATCATCGACCCCTTTGGCAACAACAATAGGTGCAGGCATCTCATCAGGGTTATATTTCAATGCAATTGAGAAGTGCGTCGGGTTTGTGATAATCACATCAGCTTCAGGCACAGATTGCATCATGCGTTGCTGTGCGCGTTCTGCCCGCAATTGCCGTAAACGTCCCTTAACCTGTGGGTCACCTTCACTTTGTTTATATTCGTCTTTGATTTCCTGACGGCTCATTCTCATTTTTTTATTATATTCATAACGCTGATACACCAGATCAATTCCGGCGATTACGAACATAACAATCAATACACCGATCATCATTTTTACGACAAGTATGCGTAACTCCTCCATCATGGCAGAGATCGGTAAATCAATTAAATGCTCAAACTTATCAAAGTATGGGTACACAATTATGAAGGCCACCAAGCCTACAATACTGATTTTAAAGATACCTTTTAAGAATTCGACAACTGACCTTAAAGAGAACAAGCGCCCGATCCCTTTGATAATCGACACTTTACTAAAATCAGGTTTTATAACCTCAGGAGCGAAAAGAGGCCCAACTTGCAAGAACGGAGAAAAGAATGCCGCAGCGATCAGGAATAGAAAAGGAACGAATAATATCTTAAAAGCCTGCATTAGCCCGCCCCCTAAAAGGGATCCAAGACCGCCCGGCATAGATGGCATTGCATGCGCATTTTCGATATATGTACGCATCATATCTTTTAATTGCGACATCATTGGTGTGGCAAAAGCAACAAGTAAAAGTGTCGCAGCACAGAGCATTCCCCAATTATTCACTTCACGCGACAGCGCAATTTGCCCACGTTTCCTTGCCTCCTGCAGCTTTTTGGGGGTGGGGTCTTCGGTTTTTTCTGAATCGTCGGTATTATCATCTGCCATTTGGGTATTATACTCTCTATTCCCTTAATTTTGCGAGTTTACATTTGAAAGGAAATACACCATGCCCTCTTCAAAATGTCCAAGCCAGTGATAGAAAATAGCGGTAAGCACCAAAGTAAGCAGTATAAGTGACATCCATATCTGCAAAGGTAATGCGATCATAAACACCTGCACTTGTGGCATAAGGCGTGAAAGAACGCCCATAGCGACATACATGATAAGTGTCATAACAATGAACGGGGATGCAAGCTTTACACCAACCATAAAGCTTGCCGTTACAGTCTTAGAAATCATTTCCGCCATAGAGCCCGCGCTTGGTAACTTCCCCAGTGGAAAAAATTCATAACTCTCAACAACGGCCATAATAAGGAGGTGATGTAAGTTCACGGAGAACAGTACAACAACGCCTGTTACAGATAAAAAAGCCCCCATGATTGAGCCTTGAGACGATAAGGACGGATTAAATACTTGGGCATTTGACAGGCCTGCTTGTGTTGAAATAATCATGCCGGCCGTATCCATTGCCCCCATAAAGATACGAGCAATTGAGCCAATAAACAAACCAACAAGCACCTCCATTCCAATCAACATCGTCAAATAATGTACTGCGGGAACAGGGCTTGGCATATATGGCAATAACAATGGGAAGAGTACGAATGACAGCCCCACTGCCATGTATAGCCTGATACGTTCAGGTACAAATGAATCACCAACACCGGGCATAATCATCATTGCCGTACCCACACGCGCAAAGGTCAACATAAAGGCCAGTATATTGCTTGCCAAGAAGACTTCGAGTGCACCTTGCATCCTATTCCCCTTTTCTAACCGCCGCCGCCGATAATCAGATCAGCAATATTATGCATAAACGCGACAAGAACGCTCATCATCCATGATAGGAAGATAAACATAGCCAGAAAAATTGCCATAATTTTGGGGACAAAGACCAACGTGATTTCCTGCACCTGTGTCAAAGCCTGTAGCAATGCGATTGCCACACCAACAACCAACCCGACAATCAGCACAGGTGCGCTGATTTGCATGGTAATCAGAATAGCTTGACGGGCAACATCTATGACTTGTGCATCATTCATGAAGAGAAGTGTATCAAAGCCACACGAGCGACAAAACCGGATTTACGCTATATGCAAAAGTAAACCACATAAAATATGCAAGGACACGGACATTCATCGTATAAATATATAGCCTAACTTATTCTCTCTTGTTCTTTGACAAGATGGTTGGTAATTATACCCTCTTTACAAACAAGTTTATGATTTATAATTACGATGCTTATTAGTTTTTTGATATTTTTCTGTCTTTTTACCGGAATTGGCGTTGCGTCTTCTTTTTGGAAGAAAAGTACTATAGAAGATTACTTTCTTGCCAGTCGGGAAATCCCTGCATGGCTTGTCGCCCTGTCGTTTGGCGCAACAATTTCGAGTGGAGCAACTTTTATTGGTTTTGCCGGCCTTGCATATAAAGCAGGAATGGCTGCAGTTTACGCAGTTGCGGCTCTGACGATCGGGGATCATATCGGGTGGTTGATTGCACGTAATAAGATACGGCGTAAGGCCCACGAAACGCAGGCACATACTTACCCGTCATTGATCGGGAAACTAGTGGGTAATGCCCGCCCGATTGTTACGGTCATCGCGGCAATCATGACAATTTTATGCCTTGGTACATATTGTTCCGCGCAATTGGTCGCAGGGGCAAAAGTTGGTGAATCTCTGTTTGGTTGGGATTACACGTACTTTATCGTACTTGGGGCATTTGTACTTCTGGCGTACTGTTGGTCAGGTGGTATCAGAGCCTCAATATGGACAGATGCAGTACAGGCGATCCTTATTCTGATATCTTTGCTTATATTAATCGTGGCCGGATTACGTGACATTGGCGGATTATCCGTTATGTGGGAGCAGTTAACAGAGATAGACCCAAAGCTTACAGATCTTTCGCCGTCGCATTTAAATACTGTTCTAATTAGTTGGGTGGTGTTTGGTATTGCGATCCTTGGGCAACCACAATTGATGGTGCGGCACATGGTTGCGCGTTCGGATCAGGATTTGAAAGTTGCCCGCCGTATTTATCTATCATGGCGTTGGGTTGTGTTGCTCATGGCCTGCTTAAGCGGTATGATCGCGCGTGTTCTTATTCCAACAGCGGAGAGCTTTGACCCTGAACTTTCTATTCCGCTTTTATGGCAGGATTTATTGCCACCTGTTTTGGTTGGCTTGTTAATAGCGGGTCTATTTTCCGCGACAATGTCGACAGCAGACTCATTGTTACTTTCCGCATCATCATCATTAACGCAGCATTTGATCCCTAAGTGGAGAGATTCGTATTTATTTGCACGTTTGGGAACGGTGCTTGTCATTATATTGATTGTTTCCATCGCTTTAGTTGCGACAAAGGATGTTTTGGCCCTTGTTGTTCTGGCGTGGGGATGGCTTGGTGCGACCCTTGTACCGTTAATTATCGTGCAGCTTTTTGGTGCTAACCCGTCTCAACATCTTGCCTTAATCATGATGTTCAGTGGTTTTCTAACGGCGATAGCATGGCGTTATGGCTTTGCCCCGCTCAACATTTTGCCATTGCGCGAATATCTTGAGTGGAAGAACCTTATGGATCTCGTTCCGGGGGTTACAGTGGGCTTTATCTCTTTTGCATTATTATACCCGTTAGAGCGTAAGAACAGAATCTCACCTGAGAACACGCCGTAAAGTTTGCAAACCGTAAAGTTTTTATTTTATATATTTTAATATGGATACGCGTAAATCTTACAATCAAGTTCGCGAACTGGTAGAACGAGGTGATCTGGAAATAGATTTAGTTCTGGCGTCGTCGCGCTCGTGCTCTACTGTTATTTGTCAGGCATTATCAACGATTGCAGATTACGATACTTACTTTCACGAACCATTACGAATTTCATCAAAAGCGACACTAAACGATGATGTAACAATTGACGGGCAAAGTGCGCGGAGCTATGACCCTTATCAACATATGCTGTCCCAGTTTCAAGAACTTTCAAAAGCGGAAGCACCTGTTCGTTTTTTGGTCAAGGAAATGGTTGCTGGAGAAGAGTATGAAGAATGTCCTGACTTCCCTGAGCAATACCGTAATGCTTTGGATGAACTAAGAGAGTTGGCGCGCAATTCTTTACTTGTTACACGTCACCCTATTGAACGATTAAAGTCGTTAAATCACACTCCTGAGTCAGACTGTGTGAATTCAGATATCAGATTAATTTTTCGAGAAAATTCAGAGATATCAGACCTAAAACAAAGGAATGGAATAACCTTTATTGATGTTTCGGAAACATCACAACTTTACGAAGATCCCATACAGTTTTTTGATAACCTTGTATCTGATATTGGTCGCCAACGTTTACCTAATCAGAGCATTGAAAGCTTTGATAACTCTGTCATTATTTCTGATCTTGTAATACTGGATAGTTGGGCAAAAGAGTCCTTTGAAAAGCATAAAGGATTTTCTCTAAAGCCTTCCGAGGATATTGGTCATATTATGTGTGTTGAATCTGAAGAACTGGCCGAAGCAATTGAAAGTTATTACACAGATATTCATTTAAATTAGATTTGCATCCGCATGATCTCTTGATATGCAGAAATCATGCGATCCCGTACGGAGACTAGCGTTTGCAACGTAAGTTCGGCCGACGTGACTGCTTGTACAACATCTGTTACATCAGCTTCGCCTGTTACGGCCTGAGCGGCAGTTTGTTCACCTGCCTTCATGGTGTTGATGCCCTGCTCTATACTGTTACTCAATACATCGGCGAAGGAAGCACTACCAACTGACTCTTGATCAGGTGAACCACCAATGCCGGAAATTTGCGTATTCCCTTGCAACACCTGACCTGACCCAGTTATTCCCTGAGATGAGGCATAGGCGCCGGCTGCTGCATTTGGATTTATTCCACCGATAGGCATTTTAGTTACTCCTTACATTCAGTCTAACGCTGATTCCCTAACGAAGCAAATCAATGGTGCGTGAAACCATAGCTTTTGATTGTTCAATCATTCCCAAGTTTGCTTCATATGATCGTTGAGCTTCGCGCACATCCATCATTTCCAACATTGTATTCACATTCGGCATTTTCACATACCCTGCATCATCTGCCGCCGGATGGTCTGGTTTAAACTCTAATGAAAATGGTGTTTCGCCGTCCACACCTATATCATTAACACTCACCGTTCTTATACCAAGTTCACGGTCCAGTTCATTCTTAAAACTTATTGTTTGACGTTGATATGGATCTGCACCGGGGGTTAATCCCGTTGTTTGTGAGTTTGCTATATTTTCGGATAAAACACGGATACGTGTTCCTTGTGAACGCATACCACTTGCGGAAATCACCATTGCATCCATAATATCAGTCATATTTCTCTCCTACTCGGTCTTTATTCTATATCTATCTATTTGATCCCAATGCGATGTGGAACATGCCCACCTGTTTACGCATGAGGTTCAGCATCAGGTTATAATCCGCAGAATTCTGACCTGATTTCAAAAGTTGCTCTTCCATAATGACAGCATTACCGGCGGGAGCGACTTCATATGTTTCTTTTTGTTTGCGTAAATCACCGTCTGTATTGCCTTCTACACGTCCGATATGTTGGGCATCAGTTGTGCTCACTGATACGGCCTTTACGCCTTTATCGTTATAAGACTGTAATACATCTGCGAAGCCCGGGTTTACGATATCTTTCGGGCGATATCCGGGAGTATCTGCATTTGCAACATTCTGTGCAATGACGCCTTGACGTTGGTTCAAATAGTCCAGCTTTGCCGAGATCCCTTGAAAAAGTCCTATATCCTGTATCGTCATTGTCTTTAAACCCTGTATAATATGTTACACAGATTTGATAATGCAGGAACTATGCCAATGAGTGACGGTTTTGATGACAAATATAGAGGTTCAACAGAAACTGACTTAAGTCATTCAAATGTAAAGAAAATCCCTAAGAAAAAGACTGCTGTCGCGTTAAAAGATTCCGAGGGTGGGAAAAAAGTGCCGCGCATTGCCGCCGCCGGACGGGGGGTTATTGCCGAGAAGATTTTAGCACTTGCCTTTGAGAACGATATCAAAGTGCGTGAAGATAGTGACTTGGCAGAGCTTCTGACGACCATTGAGATAGACAGTCCTATTCCATCAGAAGCGTTTATGGCCGTTGGCGAAATCTTATCCTATATCTATCAGGCAAATGGGCGGGCAAACCCCTTTGACACTCCTCCAAATGATGATACATAAAGTGTATGGATGTTATCTCACCTGAATTACCGCAGTTTATGCGCCTGTTAATTGCCCTTGCTATTGTGCTTGCGCTTATGGGTGGGCTGTCCTTTTTCCTTAAAAAGCTTGGCCTTTCTACACAAACACACGTTAAGGGCGGTGATAGTAAACGCCTGAAAGTTCTTGAAACACTGCCATTAGATGCGCGCAGGCGGCTGGCTATTATTCAATGTGATGATAAAGAGCACCTCATTATATTGGGTGCGAATAGTGAGCTTGTCATTGATAAGGACCTTCATCCTGTGGACAGCTCTTCAAGCGGTACAAAGAGTTCTTAAATTTATATCCGTTCTCACGCTATGATGCTTCATCATGAAGCTATTACTTACAAATTTTGTAGAAAACCACTTTAAAAAGCCGCGCCGTATATTTTTTGGCGTACTGGCTGCGCTTATGGGTGTTTTTGTTGTGATGGGTTTTGCTGACCCTGCCCTTGCACAGAATGTTTCAATAGATTTGGGATCAGATGGGAATGGTACTGTAACCGGTAGGTTGGTTCAGATTGTTGCACTTATGACGGTGCTCTCGCTTGCGCCATCTATTCTTATCATGATGACATCCTTTACGCGGATTGTTGTTGTTTTATCATTCCTTCGTACGGCAATCGGAATACAACAGACGCCACCAAATACCGTTATGCTCTCTTTGGCAATGTTCTTAACGTTCTTCATTATGGCGCCAACATTACAATCCGCATATGAAGAGGGTATTGCACCGCTTATTAATGAAGAGATCGACGAAATGGAAGCGTTTGAGCGTACAAGCACGCCATTTAAACGTTTTATGCTTAAACATGTACGCGATCAGGATTTAACTTTATTTGTCGATTTAAGTGAGACAGGGCCGTACGATCAGGCCATGGATGTCCCATTACACATTGTCGTCCCCTCTTTCATGATTTCAGAATTACGGCGTGCCTTTGAAATTGGTTTTATGTTGTTTTTGCCGTTTCTGATTATTGACCTTGTCACGGCCTCTATCCTGATGTCGATGGGTATGATGATGTTACCACCTGTTACAGTATCCTTACCGTTCAAGATTATCTTTTTTGTTCTTGTCGATGGTTGGTATTTGATTTCGGGTTCACTGATACAAAGCTTTACTGTCGTTGGCGGCGGATAGTAAATAACGGTTGTTATTTATTCTCACGGTATGCATCAAGAAACTCTTTGAATAAATCAACCTCAGACACAGCGGACATTAATGTTTCCCGATCTGCGAGTGCGGCATTCCTGCTTGGGCGTGTAATAACTTCGAACTGGTTTACCTTATAACCAGAGGCCCTGATAAGGCCACTATATTTCTCACGCATATTGGCCAAAGCGATACGATCACTATCCAGACTTAATGCGATTGCACGATTTAATAACAAATCAACCTGCATTTCAGATAGAGCACTGTCCATGGTAATATTCTCATCTAAGATTACACTATTCAATGCATCTGCGGCCTCATCCCAATATCCTGCCTGCCATGCAATATCAGCGCGCAAGCGGTTTTGGTTTTTACCACGCTCTTGCTTTGCCAAGAGTTTAAGCGCTTTATCATATTGTTTGTTTTGAGAATATGCACGAATACGTAGCAGCTCAATTTCTTTTATATATTTATCTTTATTCTTTAACTTTTTAAGCCTCTTAAGCTCTTTTGACGCTTTACCTAGCGCATTAACGGCCTTTTGTGGCTTTTTGTTAATCAGTTCAATCGCGGCTAATCGCACAGCAACACGCACTTTGTCTTCATCTTTTAATCTATGATCGACCTGATGTTTTAAGAGCTTCGTTGCACGATCCAGTAAATCCGCGCGTACCAGATGTTCTGCAAGACTTTGTACAATTTTATTGCCTTTATCACCCGCTGGTGTCAGCTCGCTAAAGTTTTCATACACGGCGACTGCATCTGTTGCGGATACATCTTTCAACCCATCACTGAGGAATAAGTCTGCAAAAGTCCTAACCATATCCTCGGTAATGCGTCCGGCAAGAACACTATCCTGTGCTATCGCGGCGGCATCACGCATAATTGCTAAGCCTTTGATGTAATTTTTATGTCCGAAATAAGCATCACCGAGCCAATAATTTATTTGTGCTTCTAAACCATCACCGCGCCATGCATAGCGCAGACGCTCTAAGCGATCTATTGTTTGCTTATTATCGATATCACCATCTTTGCGCAGTAAAATAGCAAGAGCCAGACCAGCTTTTGCACGGTAAAGGTCATCTTTCCCCTGTGTTAGCCCCTTCCATATCTTCTTGGTTTTTGCTGCATTCCCTTTTTGGCGATATGCTTCGCCGCGCAGATAATCCAACTGCGCTTTCATTTCCTCACCAATGCCGTGTGAATTATGTGCAGGAATAGCCATTAACTCTTCGGCCTGTTTTACTTTACCATCCCGTAAACTCACCTCGGCCAAAACAAGAGCAAGGCGATTTGCTATGCGATCCGGGTAATTGTGAAGCAAAGAAAAGTTCTTTGGCAGAACTGCCGCAGCCTGTTGCCAGTCGCCGAGATCCGCGAGCACATAAGATTTCCAGTAATTAACCTCTTCGATATCTTTCAGGCCCTTTTGACTTAAATCGATAAGAGCATCTTCGTTCTTCCAATCCAGTGCACGTGCCGCGCCACGTAATGCGACGAATTCTGGACTTTGTAGTAATCTGGGTAGTTCCATGCGTGCATATTCAAAATACCCCAGTGCCTCTGCCCCACGCCCATGTGACAAAAACATTTTTCCAAGCGTCAACAAGTCTTCGACTTTTCCTGCCTTTGACTTATCATGCACATGAGACATTATTATATTTTTATTTGTATATAAGGCTTCTGTATCGCCTTTTTTCCATTCATGAAAACGGAATAGCCCCTTTGCATGTGATGCTGTACCATGCCCCTTTTTACCATGCTGACCCTGTTTTTTATCTGGTATAACAGAGCTTTCATTGGCATATATTTGTGCTGCTTTTGCTTCTTTCTGCTGGGATAAAGCAATACCGCGTTGAGCATAAATCTCAATCCCTTTATCTGTTTTCTTAACACGTAAATCGTCAATTTTAGGGCGGATAGCCATACCAATTGGGGCGCGCAATAAATCAAAGTCAACAAAGGACTGGTATGCTCCTGTGAACTGGCTTGCCTCTTCCACTGTTACAACTTTTAATTTTTGTCCTGTTACGGGGTCTATAATATCCAGAATTTGGCCAACACCCTGTAGTGGAAATATAATTTTTCCATTACGCAGGGCATACGCGTCAGTAATTTCACGAACCGGAGCTTTTGGTTTACCTTCCTTGACTTTATCCCCCATGATTAAGTCCCAAACCAGACCACCGCCTGTTGCCTTCATCAACAATTTCATATCTGGCAATGTCATTCGGTAGCCTGCTGCACCTTCTATGTGAACAGGAATAAGAGAAGAGAAAAGTTTTGGTTTTGCGCTATTCAGCGTCGGGATAGCATAAGATGAATCATTACCGTTAATAATCCAAAGCTCTCCATAGTTCTCAAAGACGGCGAGATCTATAGCCTGCGTCGTTCGCAAAGATATGATGTGGTTATCTTGCTTTACCGCGTTATTCACCGCAGCCTGTTTAGGCGTTTCATGCCCTTTATCATGCGCTTTTTTATCTTGTTCAGCTTTTGATTTTTTATCCTTAGGCGGATTTTTCAACCTTTTTTCCGGGACAAGAACAAAATCAACCTTACTCTCTTTTTTAGGGTCAAGAGTATCCGCCAAAGGCGTTTGTACAGATTCTTTCTTGTCTGTTAAAGGTGTAGCGTCTTCGACCTTTTTATCTTTTACCTTTTTATCTTTTACTGGGGCAATTTCCTTTTTTGCTACCGGTTTAGATGGAGCCTTTATCTGTGCGATTTTATCGTCAACACGCTTCTTAAAGTTCTGAATAGCGTTTTTATCTTCCGGCTCGTAAATGTCCAGAATAACGCGTTTACCGAGATTAAAGTCTCGTATATTACTTGATTTTGGTATTGTGATAGACACTTTTAACGGATCTTGAGAAAGGACAGAAACGCTGTGCACATAATCAAGTGCAGAAACATCGATCTGTGATGTATCCGTTTTTGCAGCCTTATCAAATAATATTACGATATCGCCATCTGTTTCACGTGTCAGAGTATATCCAACATCTTGTGTCCAACCCCACACAACACGCGCATAACCATCGCGCGCTCCGACACGCATAGGGACAAGATCCTGAGCAAGTACTGGAACGGTAAGAGAAAAACACACAAAAAAAGACGCGAGAAAGAAAAGCCTTTTCATATCTTTAGAATGCCATAGCTGGTGCAGCTGATCCAGTGTTTTTAAAATCTATTTAGAGCAAAGGCGGGTATAAATAACCTATATTTTAAAAACCGTTGCTATACCCATTATCCGGCATCAAAACTATATCAACACGTCGCGACAAAGCATAACGCTCATCTTGTGGTATTTGTGAGGAAAGCTCATCATAACGACCACTGGACAAGCCTCGCACCACGATATCTTTTTCATACCCGACATCGCGCAAAACAGATGCCACGGATGTGGCTCTAGCCAATGATAGTTCCCAATTATTCTGATATCCGCGAACCGCAGTTGATGTTACGGGTCTGGGGTCTGTATGGCCTATGACTTCCATTCTATTTTTAACATGCGATAGAATACCACCTAATTCAAAGAGCACATCCTCACCCTTTTTTTTGATTTGAACTCGTCCGCTTTCGAACAGTAATTTGGATGGTAATGAAACGATTAACCTATCCCCATTCAAGATCAATAATACATCTTCGATCTTTTTTTCTGCCAATAGTTTAGACACCAATGTTTGTAAGTAATCGAGATTCAAAGCTTTTGTTGAGCGAATGCGGTCTATATTAATGACATCATTTGGCCCCATCTCAAACGCACGCGCATTTTCAAACTTATTGAATTTGCTGCTTATCGCTCTTGAAACCTCTTCCCATTTCTCAACCTTCGGAACGGACATAGAATAGAGCATTACAAAAAATGTGAGCATCAACGCCATAACATCGGTAAAGCTAATCAGCCATAGAGGTACAGAGCCATCTGCCCGCCTCCCCGCATTCAAGAAAGGGAAAAGGGAACGTGAATATTCCGCTTCGACCTCTTGTTTCGGAGGCATATTTTCCAAAACAGTTACGTTATCAGCTTGGGCATCTTCGTTTGCATCGGTGTTTTGGTCTTGATCCATTTACAAGTCCTCCGCTGCTTTAATTTTTGCACTCAGATCGAATGGCTCATAGCGCCTGAAATACAGGTCAATATAACCACTATCACCTTGTGTAAGGCCAATGGTTATCGTTTTTTTAGGTAAGCCGTTTTCTTGTAGGATATTGGCATAGCCGCTCACACGTTTTAACTCTGCGCGAAACTCTCCCGGATTACGTTGCATTTGAGTGGCAGGGTCTTGCGGAATATTTAACAACATATCGATACGGTATGGATTATTATTCTGACCTGACCTGAGAACGGTCACGATCGTTTGCGCGAACGAGCCGCGCCCTTGTTGATCTGAACTTAAGAAATCGAGTTCTGACACGTCGATAGCACTTTCAAATTCAATAATAGGAACACGTACATGCATCACGGTGCCGAGCCTGTTTTTCGTAGCATCGAACCCAGCAATATGCCCTTGAAACAACCCCTCAATTTTATCAAGGGTATCCCCTTCATTTTCAACTGCGCGCGGATTAACCTCTTGAGATGGACTTTGCAGGTCTTCTTTAACGGCTTCTTGCGAGAAGGCAAGGGACAGGCTATTTAGGACAGGTTGCGATTTAACCTCCTCAAAACTCGAGATTGCGTTCAAAACAATAAAGAACGACAACAACATCAAGAATAGTGATAGAGATAAAAACTGGTTCGCCATTGGTCTCTCGCTGATATCCTTATTCTAGCGAAAAATCGAAAAAAAAGCGACAGGAAACCTATCGCTTTGATCTTAAATTCTATCAGCAGCAATTAGGATGCCGCGTCTAACTCTGCCAAAAGTTTATCGATATCATCTTGGGATACGCCATTATCAGGCAATTGAGGGCCATTAAGTAGAGCTTCATCACCCGTTCTACCATCACCTTCATCGTCACCTTCCTCAGTCATACGCAGCCCCAGTGCAGAGACAAGCTTATCAATTTTATCTTCTATGATTTGAAAAGTTTCAACAACCTTTGTTACGCGCTGTCCTGTAATATCCTGAAACGAGCACGCCTCATAAATATTCATCACTTCTGCAACGATGGCATCGCTTGCCTCACCCTCTACAGTCGCCGCTTTATCCTGAATAACATCACAGCTATCCATGATTTTTCCAGTTGCCTCAGAAGTTGCACCAATAATCGCATCCAACTCATCTGTTGCACTGTTGATATGCTTACCCTTAATATCAGATGGACGGAATGACCCTAATTCTTTGCGAGTTTCTTCAATCACAACAAGAAGTTCATGAAGTTCCGTTAAAATAGACTTCAAGGATACTTGTTCATTTTTTTCAACCTTTTCAAGTACAGAAGAAATGATATTGGCAATTCGTTCTCTTTTAGAATCGCCTTCCTTCTCTACCTTTTGCGCTGATGCTTCAGACATATTGTCCCTCATTTACTATTGTATAAATTTAAAAGTCACCTAGAACAGATGCAATTTTCATCTTTAAGGTTTCCGCATTGAACGGTTTTACGATGTAATTATTTACGCCGGCCTGCTTTGCCGCCACAACATTCTCGGTTTTACTTTCCGCAGTCACCATAATAAATGGCACCGTTTTATAAGCTTCATCCGATGCACGTACCTGCTTTAAGAATTCCAAGCCTGTCATAGGCTCCATATTCCAATCAGAAATAACCAGACCGTAATTCTTGGTCTTAACCTTTTCAAAAGCCATAGACCCATCTGTCGCTTCATCAACGTTGTTAAAACCCAACTGTTTCAGCAGGTTTTTTATAATTCGTAACATTGTTGTGTAATCATCAACAATCAGTACATTCATATCTTTATCAACAGACACTGTGATCTCCTTAACTTTGTCTAGTACTCAACTCATTTCAGTAATCTACGCAGTACAGCTCAAATACCCCGAAAAGGCATTATGACGAAAAAGTATTAAAGTATGGTAACTATGTTATGACAACACAATAAAACACACCCCACATATGAAATTATTATATAAAGGCGTAGTAATGTGAAGGGGAAAAATAATTAACTGAAAACTATGAACACGGGTGAATGATAATAAATCTACCGCAAGGATGGTAATGTCTTTTGCTCTGCAAGCATAATAGTGATTGTTCGTACACGCTCCGGGTTCATAGCCGCCAATACTGGTGAAATCTTTCGTTCAGACATTTTTGAAATAACAGAGACAAGAACATCAATATCAAGCGTATTAAAGATACGAGCGGCATCTTTAGGCTTCATCCCCTCATAGATTTTAACGAGGCTATCTATGCGCTGCCCCTCTTCTTCCGATTGTTTATCAAGTAAGCTTTCAATCTCTTTTCTAAGCTTAGTTAATTCCTGATACTTACGATCAATCTCTTGCTCTGCTGCCTTTAATAAAGCCTCGCGCACGTGTAAATCTTTTTCACTTTTTTCGATCTGATTACGGCGCTTGGCAAGGTCTTTAAACATTTCCACCTTCACGCTAGTGATATCAAGGTTGGAGTCGTTTGCATCACGCCATTCAGGCGCTTCGGCCATTTCATCATCAACGACCTCCATAGCGCCATGCCCTTTACCGTGGCTATCTTCTTTTTTCTTTTTACCTTTATCGTGGCCATCCTCTTCGCCATGGTCTTCTTTTTTATCTGATTTGCTTTCCGCATATGCGGTATTCGATAAATTTGAAACACCAGTGATAACCTCACTGACACGAATAGAGAACGCCAATATAGAGACAATAATCAATAACGGTAATATACGAATTGGGCCAAACATGTTTTGTTTTACCCTCCTTCTGTCATATTACGTTTGCTGTTTTTTAACGCCTTAAAGAGTTCTTGCTCTGCTTTACTTTGTAGGTTCTCAGGCATTACATCATCTTCGATATTTTCATCTTCAGAGAAAGGATCATTGCTTGCCGATGCATCAAGGTGGTTTTCCAAAGAATCGTAATCCATAAATTCCCGATCTTTAATCATAAAAGATGGGACATCACGTTCCGCAGCATCCTCTTTTTCAACATTTCGAAGCGTGGAAGAGTACCCCTTTTTCTGTGAAGAGCTCTCCCCTCTATGTACCGGAGAGCTTATTTTCTCATCATCTTCAAATATAGTTTGGGGGGCGCGGGCACTTTGCGCGGCTTTTCTATTTTCTTCGGCAAGTTTTTCCAGACGGCCTGCCATATTTTCACCGGCTTCATTAATAATCTTCAATTCATCGGCAAGAGCCCTGGATTGGTCGATCAAACGCTGTAACTCTCCGCTTTTTTCTGCACTGGTTTGTTTTAATGTGTGAACAGAGCGCTCTGCCTGATCGATACTGGATAGCAGATCGGCGATTACCCCATTAAAGTCTTGGCGGTGTTTTTTAAAGTCATTGAGGCTCTTGCTAAGGCGCATAGCATAAAAGATTGTTGTACCCAGAAACGCCAGAACCAGTATGTCCATAACAAGCGCAATAATATCGTTACTCATGAATTTTCATTTTCCTCAGGCTCAATATAGCTTTCAACCTGAACTGCAATTTTACCCTGTCTTTGTCCGACCGGCCCCGTAAACATCGGGAAATGACCACATCGTAATTCCAACAAGTCATTTGGTGTTGTGTTCAGTAATAGTTGGTCGCCTATTTTCCAATTTAACATTTCTCCAAGGGGAACTGCAACCTCTCCTAATACGGCTTGTAATTGTACATCTGTTTTATACAGCTCTTCGGTCAAGTGACTTTCCCAAATAGAATCTCGTCCGAACTTCTCCCCCATGAACATCTGCAAGAGTAATTCACGGATCGGTTCCAACGTTGCGTATGGTATCAAGATTTCCATTCGCCCGCCGCGCTCACCCATATCAATACGCAAACGCGCAAGTACACAGGCATTTCCGCTTTGTGTGATTGTGGCAAAGCGTGGATTTGTTTCCACACGATCCAAATTAAAGCTTACTGGAGATAACGGGTCAAATGCAGATGATACATCGGCAAGTGTTACATGTATCATACGCTCAACAAGTTTACTTTCAATCGTTGTATAAGGACGCCCCTCAACACGAATAGACGATTCCCCTTTACGACCACCGAGTAGCACATCAACAATGGAATAAATCAATGCACTATCAGTCACCATAAGGCCGTTATTATCCCATTCCTCTGCCTTAAAGACCGAGAGCATTGCAGGAAGAGGAATTGAATTCATGTAATCACCGAAACGCACAGTGGACACTTGGTCTAAGCTCACCTCAACGTTATCACTCGTCAAATTACGTAAAGATGTCGACATTAGTCGTACCAAACGGTCAAAGACAATATCGAGCATCGGCAGGCGTTCATAATTGACCATCGCCGAATTGACAAGTGCCATAACACCGGATGTTTCACCGTCACCCATGGCATCATCATCAAAACCAAGGAGGCTGTCGATTTCTTCCTGATTTAGAATGCGGGTATCACCGCCATCTTCCTCAGTTGCCCCCTCTTCACCGATTAGTTCACCATCACCAGACGCCGCAGAAGAAGAATCGCCCGAAGAGTCACCGTCTTCGTCGCCGGCCATGGCTTCCCATTCCTCCATCACGGCCTTTTCTTCATCGCTCATCTGCGATAGTTCGTCTGTATCACTCATGATCTGTTACGTTTGCCTTATATTGCTAAAAATTACGTTCTCTATACTGTAGAGAAGCAAGATATGTGCCGATTCTCTATAACACTTGGTATTCCTATATTATTGTATAAGAATTTCCTGAAATAGCACCTCTTTTATTTCTGCAGGAGCGACGGCCTGATTAACGCGCCATAATAATTCCACGTTCAAACGATAAATCCCCGCAGAGCCACGTAAATCACGTACACGTAACTCACGTAAATAAACCTGAAACTCACTCACAACACGCGGCATGACTTCTTCGATTGCCGCACGATCATCAGGGTCTTCTAATTCTAATTGAACTGTTAAACGTAGATGCCGTGGCGTGTCATCATCAGAGGCAAGGTTAACCAACATGGTCGGTATTTTAAGGAAAGCCCCTTCTGCACCACCTTCATCACCATCCTTTTTTCCATGGCCGTCATCTTTGCCTTTTTTATCTTTTTTACCCTTTTTATCTTTTTTACCATGGCCATCATCTTTTTTGCCTTTTTTATCTTTTTTACCGTGACCATCTTCGTCACCATCACCATGCTCTTCGCCACCGCCCTCTTCACCATGTTCGCCTTCTTCTGCAGCTTCTATACCAAGGACAGAATCAAGCATACCCATGAAGTATGCCCCGGCGCCACCACCTATAAGGAGTAACGGAACCAGAATAATTAATATCTTTTTCAGACCGCCTTTTTTCTTGCCTTCTTCTTCCTCATCATCTGAGGCTACATCATCAACCTGATCTTCTTCCGACATGATTATCCTATTATCTTAAATTTGAAAGTGTTTGACGCAATGAGTACGCAATCGATATTTTGATTATAGACCAAAGTTTTACGTACGTCTAATTGACAAACAAAGCTATCAACACGGTTTTATTTAAAATATATCCCCTCGACGCGGAAAATTTTTCCTCTGTGCGACCTTTTAATCCTCAAAACAGGGGGAAGCTTTCATACAAAAACGCCCCTCCCTTCAGATTAAAACCACTTAAGCAATTGATTTTAAATCATTTTAAAAACTGGCACGGCATCTGCATTGCATGTCAGTGAAATACTCCATCGGGTAAAGAAAATATGTCCGATATGCGTAAGAAAGGGCCGTTCAATGGAAAATAGTATCTATCTAGGATTATCCAAACAACTCGTTTTAAAAACGAATATGGATATTGTGGCCAATAATATTGCCAATATGAATACAACCGGATTTCGCGGACAAAACCCTGTCTTTACCGAATATCTATCTGACCCCAAAGGTGGCGATGATGAACTTTCTTTTGTTTATGATTATGGCGAGTATGAACTTACAAAACAGGGTTCAATGCAACAAACAGGAAACCCGTTTCATGTTGCGTTAAATGGAACAGGTTATTTCACTGTGCAGACGCCTGATGGTGCAACAGCATATACAAGAGATGGTAATTTTCACAAAAATGCCGATGGCACGCTTTTGACATCTGCGGGATATCCTGTCCTTGGGCAAGGTGGCCCGATCACTATCCCTGCGAGTGCGACAGAAATTTCAATAGATGAGCGTGGGATGATCTCGGATCAGAATGGCACGATTGGGCAGCTTGGCATTGTTGAATTTGAAAATGTACAACAACTCGAAGCGATGGGAAATAATACATATACAACAGATGCAGCATCAAATCCGGCAACAGATACAGTTGCACAGCAAGGCTTTCTAGAAGGCTCCAATGTTGAGCCAGTGACTGAAATGACCCGTATGATTAAAATTTTACGCGATTTCCAAAGCACAAATAAACTATTGGAAAATGAACATGACCGCCTGCGCGGTGCGATACAGAAGCTAACGCAGGTTTAAGAATTCAAGTATGAAGGAGTAAAGAAATGAGATCTTTAGATATAGGCGCAACAGGAATGATGGCACAGCAACTCAATGTTGATGTTATATCAAACAACATCGCCAACATGACAACGACAGGTTATAAAAAACAACGTGCAGCCTTTCAAGATCTGATTTACCAAAATATTAACCGCCCCGGCTCAACGTCTTCGGACTCCGGCACAACATTGCCTTCAGGCTTACAGGTTGGTTTGGGTGTAAAAACGGGTGCGGTATATCGCATGCATTCACAAGGTGCTGTTCAAATTACGCAAAACGAACTTGACCTTGCGATCCTTGGACGGGGCTTTTTTCAAGTTGATTTGCCAGATGGAGATACAGCATATACACGTGACGGAACATTCCAGATCAACGAGAATGGTGAGCTTGTCACGGTTCAGGGATATACAGTCGTTCCGGCGATTACCGTTCCAAACAACGCGACGAATATTGATATTAATCCAGAAGGTGAAGTTCTTGCGACTATTCAGGGACAAACGACAGTGCAGAACCTTGGGCAATTGCAGATGGCAGATTTTGTAAACCCTGCTGGTCTGGAAGCCATTGGTAATAACTACTATTTAGAAACAGAAGCATCAGGCTCTTCGGTTACCGGTACAGCAAATCAAGATCAGTTTGGTTCAATCGAACAAGGTGCATTGGAACAATCCAATGTTGACGTTGTTGCCGAGATCACGTCACTCATTGCAGCGCAACGTGCCTATGAAATGAATTCTAATGTTATTTCAACAAGTGACGAGATGCTTCAGGCAGTATCACAACTTAGATAACACATGAGCTATAGGGTAGCATTTGTGTAAAGGAAAGGGATCATCATGATAAATATCAGATATAAAATCTTTCAGGTTTGTATGGCATTGGCGTTGCTCAGTGCCCCCTTCTCTATCACATCTGCGGATGCTGCGGGCTTAAAGGAAAACTCGATCTTAAGTGATGACACGATTAAGTTAGGCGATGTTTTTTACGATCTTGCACGCGACCAAGACCGTGTTCTAGGTATGGCACCGCGCCCGGGTAAGGAAATGGTTTTAAATGCCAAAACATTGCTTCGTATTGCATTGGCTTTAGATTTAGACTGGCGCCCTACACACCCAAGTGACCACATTATTTTACGCCGTGAGGCAACTGTTATTGATCGCGATATCATTGAAACAACGATTTTAAAAGCAATGCGTGACGATGGTATTTACGGAGATTACGAATTATTTTTACCTACTCAATATCACGAAATAATTTTACCTGTAGATCAACCAGCCGCATTTGAAATTACGCGTTTGAATGTCGATACAAGACGCAAAACGTTCGAGGCAACAATTGCCGCTCCATCCGCGATAAATCCGATACAACAACTTAAAATCACAGGACATATGGATGCAGTGGTTGAAATCCCTGTTTTATCAGGCAATTTACAAAATGGCCGTATTATTACAGAACGTGACATCACGAGTTTAAAAATTAGAGAACGTGATTTTTCGGCTGATACGATTGGTGATGCCCATCAACTCCTTGGCATGACAGCACGTCGTATAATCACCGCAGGGCGTCCGATTAAGAGTGTCGATTTAATTGCCCCCCAAATTGTAAAACGCGGAGAGCTTGTGACCTTGTCGCTTCTCAATGGCTCTATGCGTTTAACTACACAAGTAAAAGCTCTACAAAATGGCGCAAAGGGTGATGTTATTCGTGTTGTAAACACAAGCAGTAACCAAGTCTTACAAGCCACCATCCAACGTGAAAACGAAGTCACTGTTGTAGAGAATTAAACTTAAATCCGTGAAAGAGGTTTAAACAATGCGTACATTTAATTATAAAACCCATAAGAGCGCCCTGACATGTGCCACTTTTGCGATGCTTACCACATCCGTTTTAAGTGGTTGTTCAACGGCCGATCGTATTTCCAAAATTGGTGAAGCACCCGAAATGGCGCAAATATCAAATCCGGTCACGTCACCTGATTATCAGCCAGTCAGCTTACCAATGCCAAAGCCTGATAATACAGCCCCGCAACAAAACTCTCTATGGCAAAGTAACAGAGTGACCTTCTTCAAAGATCAACGTGCAAGTACAATTGGTGATATCATTACAGTTACGATTGATATCGCAGACGAAGCAACGTTGGAGAACGAAACAGAACGCACACGTACCAGCGACGAAACATCCGGCCTGGATAGTTTCTTAGGATATGAAAATGCATTGGGGCGTGTTTTACCGGAATCAGTTGTTGCTGGCTCTCTTGCCGATTTCGACTCCACATCATCTCATGTCGGGAATGGTAGTATTGAGCGCGAGGATGAGATTAAACTTCGTATGGCTGCTCTGATTACGCAGGTATTACCAAATGGCAATATGGTTATTCATGGCAAACAAGAGCTCCGTGTTAATTTTGAGAAACGTGTTTTGAAAATTGATGGCGTTATCAGACCGGAAGATATATCCGTCGGTAATACGATTTCTTATGACCAAATCGCAGAAGCGCGCATTGTATACGGCGGTGAGGGACAAATCACCGACATGCAACAACCTCGCTACGGCCAACAGCTTTATGACATAATTTTCCCATTCTAGGATAGAATGCGAGCGTTATGTTCATAAAAAAAGGGAGCACAGAACGTGCTCCCTTTACCTTATTCATATTCACAAAACACGATCACTTAATCATCGCGCATTGTTTTTTCAAGACGTTCATGACGTTCTTGTGCATCGATACTTAATGTTGCAATCGGGCGCGCCTTTAAACGTCCTATATTAATTGGCTCACCTGTCTCTTCGCAATATCCGTACTCATCTTCGTCCAGTTTTCGCAACGTTGAATTAATTTTAGAAATCAATTTACGTTCACGATCGCGTGTACGAAGTTCCAATGCGTGATCTGTCTCCGCAGATGCGCGATCTGCCAAATCAGGCTTTTGCAATTCTGTACTCTGTAAAGTGTCATGGATTGTTGCTTCTGATTCTCTTAGCAACTCTTCACGCCATTCAATCAATTTTTGACGGAAGTATTCCCGCATAATCGGGTTCATAAAGTCCCCGTTATCGTTTTCGGGATCATAATCCGGGGGAAGTGTGACGCTATTTGGTGTTGACATATTCAGCTATCCTCAAGACTTTAAACAGTTTCATTTATAATTAAGATTGAAAAATATAAGGCGGGTTTAGATGAAATACAAGATATATTGCATTCTTCTATAAAGAGTATCCCTAAATGCTCTTCTTCTTTTGTGATAAATCTTTGGATGCCATGCTCAATTTTGCAATTTCGACCTGTGCACGTAAATCTATTTCATCCATTATTTGCGTTAATTGCGGGTCATCAATTTTATCACGATGTGATGCAACGACATCGGCAACATCAACCATGTGCCCTATTGTTAAATCACCTGTTAGCATTTTCAGGCGCATGCGATCAAGTTTATCTAAAATTGCCCCGGCGCGCATACGTGCCTTTTTCTTTGCCTGTTTTTGCAACGGGTCTTCGACCTCTTGTACAGCCAAAAGAGAATCCAACTGAGCAATTGATTGAGTTGTTGAGGCAGACGACGTGGCCTCTGCTCCACCAGAGGATATAAACTGACTGAAATCAACATCAGCATCATTATTGGATGATGATGACTTCTTAGTACCGGATGTTGAACCCACCCCTTTGGAACGACCAATCTTCATGGTTTTTACAACTCTCTTTATATATACAGATATTCATTATATAGCATTTGCAGATGAAATGTATCTGATTATTTGTATCAGAGGAAAAAAGAGATAAGCAACCGGGAAAATTTTTCCTAGCAACATAGCAAGTGGACATTTTTACCACCTATTTTTCCGCACCTTCTCTATGCCCTTTCCTATTTAAAACTCCGTTTAATCGCAGAAACTATAGCCTTTTATAAACTGGCACGTATTTCGCAAGTATAGTTTCGAGATTTAAAAATCCTCCGAGAGTAAAAAGTAGAGACGCGTAAAGAGAGTAAAGAAGGCAAAATGTTTGGTTTAATCCCACACAATAACAAAGCGACCAGACTTACCCGGTCACCAATCCTGAAGAATTTAGGGTTAGCATTGGTGACCGGCGCTTGCCTTTTGTCTTTTTCATACGATGTACAGGCGAAGACATCACGCATTAAAGATATTGTGGATGTTGAAGGCGTACGTGAAAACCAATTGGTCGGGTATGGTCTGGTTGTTGGTTTAAACGGTACGGGTGACGGCCTTAACAACTCTCCGTTTACAGAACAAAGCTTGATTGCGATGCTAGAGCGCCTTGGCGTTAATATCCGCGATCAAAACCTTAATACAGGAAATGTTGCCGCCGTAATGGTTACGGCCACCCTTCCGCCCTTTTCCAATCAAGGGTCACGTATTGATGTAAATATCTCTGCCTTTGGTGATGCAAGTTCATTACAGGGTGGTACTTTATTAGTTACCCCACTCATCGCGGCAGATGGTGAAGTTTATGCCGTTGCGCAAGGTGAAGTACATGTTGCAGGTTTTTCTGTTGAAGGTGATGCTGCCTCAATCATTCAAAATATTCCAACTGCCGGACGTATTCCCAGCGGCGCGATCATCGAACAAGAAATAGGCTTTAAGCTTGATGACTTAAAAGAAGTTCGTCTGGCTTTACGTAACCCCGATTTCACAACAGCACGCCGTATTGCACAGGCCATTAACGGGTTCACCAACGCAGGTATTGCACAAGCACAAAACCCAGGCAGCGTGCTTTTACGCCGTCCTATGAATTATGACGGTAATATTGTTGATCTCATTACAGATATCGAACAGCTTCCTATCCGACCTGACCAACCTGCGAAAGTGGTTATCAGTGAACGTTCCGGCGTTATTGTTATGGGTGCAGATGTGCGGGTTAGCAACGTTGCGATTGCACAAGGAAACCTGACGCTTAAGATCAATGAAACACCACAAGTATCACAGGCGAACCCCTTTGCCGATCAAGGTGAAACTGTTGTTGTCCCACGCACAGATGTTGAAGTGAACACAGGGGATGCGAAGCTCACGGTACTTGATACAGGTGTGACCCTACAAGAACTTGTGACAGGTTTGAACCAGCTTGGTATTGAGCCACGTGACGTTATTACAATTTTACAAGCCATTAAAGCAGCAGGCGCGCTTCAGGCAGAAATTGAGGTGCTGTGATGAAAGATGCTCTTGCTCCTGACACGACGATTGCTTTGCTACAGGCTTCACAGACAAACGCCCCGCAAACCAAATCTGCAATGAACCAAAAACGTGTGGAAGAATCAGCTCGTGAATTTGAGGCTGTATTCCTTACCGAAATGATGAAACCGATGTTCGAAGGCCTGGAAACAAACGACATGTTTGGTGGCGGTAAGGGAGAAGAAATTTTCCGCGGTGTGCTTTTACAAGAATATGGCAAGGAAATTGCAAAGAAAGACATTATCGGTGTTCAGACACAGGTACAGAATAAATTAATTGAATTACAGGCAGAGCGAACAACACAAGCCGCCTCTCCCGCTATTCAATCAGGCCACATAATTGACGTAGACCCATTAGAAGGATGACAGGCAGATCATGACCAGAGCACAAGAAAAACAAAATAAAAATGCCCTACCAATCAATGTGAACGACGCATTGCGTGAACTTGTCCGTTTAAGTAACAAACTTGTGATGTTTACGGATCAGGAAACACAAAGTCTGGTCATAAACGATCATTTACGCTTTGCCTATATTCAGCGGGATAAAGAGCGCACAGCATTACAATATACCAAGGCATCCGAAGAATTTCGTTCTCGTTTAGAAGAGTTCCGCAATGGTGATAAAGGGCTTTTGATGCAGCTCGACAGGTCACAAAAAGAACTAAAACAAAAAAGCGAGAGCAATAATATTCTGATTGAACAAATCAAAAATCGCGCACAGGCGAACACAACGTCAACCCTATTTACAGTTCAGGAAATGGGACAGCGCGTACGCTTTCCTACGACAGACCATGAAAGCGCAGCGCAGAAAGGTGCATTAAGATGACACAGTATAAAAATACGCATACCGAAAATAATGCCTCTCCTACGCAGGCACTGTTAGCCAAAGAAGTTTTACTTCCGAAGGATACTAACAATGCCCTACGCGAAGTGATGAAATCTATTACAAATCTGGCAAAATTATATGCCAAAGAAACGACGGCATTGAATGCAACAGACACAAATATCTTTATGGACTTACAAGAAGAGAAATTGGTCATTGCGCGGATGTATCAAAACCATATGGCGCAGATGCTTGCACGTAAGGATGATTTACGCAGTGCAGACCCAACATTGAAGCAAAAGCTTAAAGACATGCACAATGAATTTTGCACAACATCACAGAAAAACACAGAAGCTTTGACGCGGATGCAGCGCTGTACTGAACGTTTGGGTAACACAGTGCGTCTGGCGGCGATCAGATCTGCGCAAAGTAATCGGGCATGTAGTTACGGTGAAACAGGTGCAGTTGCGGGATCAGCACAGCGCAAAGGTGTTTCAGCGGGTATGAGTGAAACTGTATAAAGGTTAAGGCAGAAGAAAATGACATTAGACTTTTTTGCACAAGGACAGAATTTTGGAAACGGGGCACAATATCTCGACGCGCAGAATAATGCACGTCAGGATGCGGTAAACTCGGCCAGAAAAAACTCATTTTCTACGACCAATCGTACGCAGAATAATACATCTGATGCGTCTGATGATGATTTCTCTCGCGTTATGGAATCGCTACAAAAGAAAAGATCAGAACAACAAGAGAATTTAAAATCGCGTAATGAAAAACGTGCATCGGAAGCACCGGAAGAAAAGGTGCAAACACAATCACGTACGCATAATGCTATTTTCACGGATGCTTTTCAAACACAGCAAAGCTCTTTAGACACATCCGAGCAGATAGATATTTTAAGTACGTTAGAACAAAATATAGACATACAAGCTTTGCTTGATAGTAAAGATGATATTACAGAAGCAGACCTTATTACTGTTTTAGGTGTCGATCAGGATAATGAAGAAGAAACACGCGGATTGCTTTCCTTCCTTCTTTCCCTTCAACAAGATGATGGCGATAGTGATGAGGAAACAAGTGCCCGTCTAACATCCTTAATAGATAGTTTAAAACAACTCTCAGATAATGAAGATAGCGCGCAGCTTAGTGCAGAGAACCTAACACCGGAAACTCTTGCCAGCTTGCAGGATTACTTACAACGTTATGTTGATGGTGAGCTGGGCCAAGAAGAGAAAACAGAATTAGAGAATTTTGCCGCGCAGCTGGTGGTCTTGCAAGACGCAAAATCCACGAATACAACAAACGCAACGGTAAAGAGTGAAGAAGCGTCTACAAAGACAACGCATATCCCACAGTTACAGGCTGGAGCAGAGGAAACGGACAAACATTTCTCCGACACACGCTATGACAGTCGTTATAACGGGCAAGGTCGTGATGCTTTACGATCAGCTTCTTCTGCCGATATTGAGAGTTTTGACACTCTGGTTAAAGCAAGTGACGGGCGTGCGGTTGAAGGTGCCCTCCCCTTTAAAATTGCACAAAGTCATGCTGGAGCGAGCGAGCGCTTTTTACAGGCTGCGCAGGCTCTTTTGCCAAACTCACAAAATGGTTTACCTACGGGATCGCTTGATAGCCTTTTGCAATCAAGTACAGCCTTAGCTAGCGCAACTCAAACAGTGCAAAGCCCGGTGCAAGGTGCACTTACAAACGTTATTACGCAAGCACAGGGGGCAACTCATGCGCACCCTGCTACGCAAATGGTATCAGCGAGCATTCAAAAAGCCGTTAAAGCCGGTGAAGATGCCCATATAAAAATTCGCCTTGATCCACCGGAATTAGGACGTGTTGATGTGAAGATGAGCATCGATCAGGACAACGTCTCAAAAATCGTTCTCACGATTGAAAAACCGGAAACACATACCATGATGCAACGCGATGCAGCTGCGCTTGAGCGTGCATTGGCGGAGAGTGGTTTGGACGTAAATGATGGTCTGGAATTTGAACTGGCGAGTGAAAATCATGATTTTGATAGTGATTCACGTTCGGGCGATGGCCGCGGACAGAGTGCTGGTAACGGTGGGAACGGCGAAAACGGCGATGAAGAATTAATAGAAACCTCAATGAATTGGCAGGTTGATCCGAATACCGGACAAATGCATTACAACATTCTGGTTTAATGAAGGAGATATAGAACAATGTCTAGTGACGTAACAATCAATAATGCTCTGGATTTTCAGCAAGGTACGGCGAACTCGTCGGCACAGTTGGCATCTGATTTTGATGACTTTCTTGTACTGCTAACAACCCAGTTACAAAACCAAGATCCGTTATCTCCGATGGACTCAACAGAGTTCACGAACCAACTTGTCCAGTTTGCGGGTGTTGAACAACAAATTAATGCTAACCAAAAGCTTGATAGTCTTGTGTCCCTTGGTCTTGGAACATCTTTTGCCTCTTCATTAAATTATGTGGGTAAGGATGTCAGCTACCTCAGTTCGGAAATGTACTTTGATGGGGAAACGCCAATTGATATCAGCTATGCGATTTCAGGAACATCGGTTGATACAAAAATTCAAGTCTTTGATTCTGAGGGAGAACTGGTCTTCACACAACAAGTGAGCGATGACGAAACCGTTGAACAATTTCAATGGGATGGAAAAGATGAAAACGGTGTGGTGCAACCTGTCGGAACATATGAAGTTCGTGTTGATGCATTAGACAGCGAAAATCAGGCATTGAATACCTCTACTGTTGTCTCAGGACATGTGAAAGGCGTCGAAACACAAAACGGAACGACATTCCTACTTGTAGGAGAGCGCGCAGTATCCATTGCCAATGTCATTAATGTTAATGAGGGACCTGCCGAACAAGACGCCGATAATGAGGCAGAAGAAGAAACACCAGAGACATAAACACGCAACATATAACACATAAAATATACAGAGATTAATTAGAGTATAAGGAGAAAAACAATGGGACTATTCGGAGCATTATTTACAGGGGTTTCTGCCCTATCTGCCCAGTCACAGAATACAGCGATTATTTCAAACAATATCGCAAACGTGAACACGACAGGTTTCAAGCGTTCAGAAGCCGCGTTTTTCTCACTTGTGACAACAAACGGGAACTCAAGTCGTTATTCCCCCGGAACAGTGACAGCAAACCGTATTCAGCGCGTTTCTGAACAAGGGCCGATTTCGCAATCCTCATCCTCAACAGATGCCTCTGTCTCTGGAAACGGGTTTTTCGCCGTAAAGCGAGATTCAGATGATAGTGCGTTGACTGAATATCTCTACACACGGAACGGGCAATTTAGTGAAGATGCACAAGGTTTCTTACGAAATTCTGCCGGATTTTATCTCTATGGATGGCCAATTGATCAGGCCGGAGAGCTTCCGGCGAACCAAGGAGATTTAACGTCTCTTGTCCCTATTGATGTTGCATTCCTTGGAGGTTTGACACGTCCAACAAATACGGCAGAACTTTCCGTTAACCTCGATTCAGGCGAGACGGACAAGCTTCTTTCTGCCGCCCCGACATCGAATGCCGACTTTACACGTGGATTAACCGTTTATGACACGCTCGGTAATCCGCAAAGCTTGTCATTTGAATTCACAAAAACATTTGGCCCACAAGCAACGCATGCAAGTACCAGAACTACATTAACAGCAACGGATGAAACGGTTAATGACCTTGGTATTACTGATGGTGACCAATTTACCATTGATGTTGATGGTGGTGGTGTACGAACTTATCAAATTAGTAGTACAGACGGCGCAACACCTCCACCTGGTGTTGATGTTATGGTCTTTGACATTGGTGACATTATTGATGACGTCAATGCGAATGTTCCGAACCTCTCCGCGTTCCTTGGTAATAACGGTGAGATTGTATTCCAACATGATGAATTCGTAGCCGGTACAGAGAACTTCGTTCTGGCAGAAGTCGGTGCAGGGAATGCTTTAGCATCTCTTGGATTTACACCGGGAACATATACATCTGATAACTTGGGTGGCGGTACATTCTCTAACGGTACGGCTGCTGACACACCACCGTATAGTACGGGAGACTTCCCTACCCTACAATTCCAGCCCGGAGACCCATCCTATAATTCTCGTGGTTGGTGGACGGTTACCCTTCGTGACCCTAGTAATAACCAACTGACGACCGGTTTGGTGAACTTTAATGGTGACGGTACAATCAACGCGATTGCCGATACAGATGGTAATATTGATATTGAGCTCAATCAAATTGACTGGAATAACGGGTCAGAGCTTCAAAATATCTCTGTCGATATTGAACGTTTCAGTCAGTTTTCAAGTGACTACACTGTTTTATTCTCTGATCAGGATGGAGCTGAACTTGGACTAAGAACAGGTATTGAAATTGACCGTGAAGGGTTTGTCATCGCGCAGTTCTCAAACGGTGCCAGCTCTGTCTTATATAAGTTACCACTTGTAACGTTTGCCAATGCAAACGGACTGTCAGAAGAATCAGGAACGGCCTACACCGAGACTGAAGATTCAGGTGAGGAAAACCTTCGTGAAGCCGGAAGTGGTGGCGCAGGCTTTATCGAACCCTCTACCCTAGAAAATTCAAATGTCGACTTGGCCGATGAATTTGCCCTGTTGATTGTTGCACAACGTGCCTATTCCGCCGGTACAAAGGTGATTAACACAATCGACCAAATGACACAGGAGCTATTACAACTCCGATAAAGAATTCGTGAAAACGAGTCAGGATACTGGGCTTTAGGATTGCTACCCTACATCCCTAACCCCTAAAGCTTAGTATCCGAGCTTTTGAAATGTACTTCCAGAATGGAGAATTTCAAAAGTCCGGCGTATCAGGCCAATAGCGTATATGGTAGAATCCAATCGCGGCTTGATACGTCCTTTTTTTATTAACATGTTTTTTCATGCTATCGGACATATGTTTCACGTCCTTACTCCCCCTAATTAATGCGAATATTTCTTCCGTTGTTTATAAAAAAATAAACAGCTTTTTTGTCGTTCTATCTAAAAAATTTAGAAAATTTTAATTTTTATGATATAGTGTGAAATGTGAGGGACAGAAAGTTCTCTCATTACTATTTATCGACAAACCTAGGAAAGGAGAAAGACTATGTCTTCCGATGTCGTACTAACCTCTGCTTTACGAAGCAATCTATTATCACTCCAAAACACACAGAGCCTTATTGATACAACCCAGTTGCGCCTTGCAACAGGTTTGAAAGTTAACTCTGCTTTGGATGGTCCTTCAAACTTCTTCGCAGCGCAATCTCTTGATAACCGCGCAAGTGACCTTGGCCGTCTTCTTGATGGTGTTGGTCAGTCAATTCGTACAATTGAAGCGGCAGATAACGGTGTTACAGCTCTTACAAGCCTTGTAGAGCAAGCACAATCTATCACATCATCTGCACGTGACGAACTTGCATCATCTACAGGTGAAGCTCGTTTGGTTGGTAATGTTGACCTAAGCGATACAGCAGACCTAACTGCCCTAGCAGGCATTGCAGACGGTGACCAAATTGTTATCTCTACAGTTAACGATGCTGGTACTCGTGTATCAGAAACAATCACTATTTCAACTGGTGATTCAGGTGACAGCTTAACTGCAAAAATCACGAATGCTTTTGCAGATAATCAAGGTGGTGAAATTTCAGCTAGCCTAACTGACGAAGGATTCCTATCCATCGAGAGTACAGATGGCCGTTCATTCCGTATAACAACTGATGAAACGAATGAAATTGACCTTGCCGGCTTCAACGATCTTGGTATTGGCTCTGCCTTTACTGTTGAAACACGTGGTACTGCTGCTGCGGATGGTGCGGAACTTGTTGCAACAACAGTTATTGCAGGTAACACAGCAACATCTATTTCATTGTTCGAATCTGCTGGTAACGTCGCAGAGGCAGGTGACCTTCTTACAGGCACATACCTCAACGCGAATGAAAACACTGTTGTTTCTAACTTGGCTGCGGGCGATGTGATTAACATCAATGTAAACGATGGTGGCACAACGAGAAATGCTTCATTTACTGTCGCTGCAACATCCACATTTCAGGATCTTGTTGATGCAGTAAATCAGGACACTGATACTCAAGACCTGATCCAAGCAAACTTTGACAGTGACAGCGGTACGTTAAGTATTACATCAACAGCAGACAGCGTAAATAGTGTTGAAATCGCATTAACAGATACATTAACTGCGACAGATGCTCAGTTTGACCTTAGCTTTGGTGATACTAGCGGCCTACTAGATGCACCTGGTGCTATCGGTGCGGTTGATGGTGACAACATTGATACAACAGTTACGTTCAATACCTCAACTGAGAGCTTGGACGCACTTGCATCAGACTACAACTCACTGAGAGAGCAGATTGATACTCTTGTGAGAGATGCACAGTATCGTGGTGTTAACTTGCTAGGTGGTGATGATCTGACAACATTCTTCAATGAAGATAACACAAGTAGCCTTGTGACAAGTGGTCAAACATTTACTGCGAATGGTCTTGGATTAAACGAAGCTACATTCAGAACTGCTGCATCAATCGAGACGACCTCGACGCAATCACGTGAAGCTTTGAACTCTGTGCGTTCATTTGGTTCTACACTGGCGAACAACCTGTCTATCATTCAGACACGCCAAAGCTTTACAGAGCAGACTATTAATACTCTAGAAGCTGGTGCGGATGACTTGACTGTTGCGGATCAGAACGAAGAAGGCGCGAACCTCCTTGCGTTGCAGACACGTCAAACATTGGGTGTTACATCCCTATCATTGGCGTCTCAGTCTCAACAGGCTGTTCTACGACTATTCTAATTCCACACGATGGAATTTACCGATTTACGAAGCGGCGATTTTTTCGCCGCTTTTTTGTTTTCTACGCTCATTCTACTTTCCTCATGATACGTGGATGTGATATACTTAATGTATAGCTTGTGGCAGAATGCCACCTCATAAGAAGGAAGGATTCCATGGCTCTCGTAATTGATTTGAAACCCCAAGAAAAAATATTAATCGGCGAGGCTGTTATCACAAACAGCACACAACGTTCACGCCTACATATTGCAGGTGAAGCACCGATCTTGCGGGAAAAAGACATATTAAAAGAAGAAGATGTAAATAGCCCATGCAAGGGCATCTATTTCATCATCCAATGCATGTATATATCCCGCACCCCAGAAGATTATCATGCCAAGTATTTTGAAATGGTCGAAGAAATTCAAAAAGCATCACCCAGCTCATCTATATTTTTCATGCAGATCAACGACCACATTATTAGCGGTACATATTATAAAGCCCTAAAAGTTGCGCAACAACTTATCGAACATGAGCGGGAGTTAATTGAAAATGTCACAAAATAAAAACAACCCTTATGGACAAGCAACCGGTGCTTATGATCAACATGCACAAGCCCACACCACCGACCAAAGAGAGTTGGAGGCACGTGTCCTATTAAAATCCAATAGAATGTTAAAAGACCTCCTTAAAAATTGGGAAAACGTAAATGGAGAAATTCTAGAAGAGACACTGAAATATAACCGCCAGATATGGATGCTCTTTTATGATACCGCCATAGAAGATAAAGGCGAAGAACACACAGCACAACTTCGCAGCAATATTATCAATCTGGCAAACTTCATTTTCAAAAGAGAAACCGAAATACTTTCAAACCCGCAAAAGGAAAAACTGAATATCCTGATTAGCATCAACAGCGATATAGCAGCAGGCTTGATGACAGGCGCAGCGCAAGTGCCAGCTCCAAAAACCGAGGTATCACAAACTCAAACGAGTGGCACAACAACAGATATTTCAGGGTAACCCTGTATTTGCGCATTTAAAACAGAACAAAATAAAAGCAGACTACACAGCCTGCTTTATCTATATTTTCAATAATTTAGATATATTATGCAAGAACACTCACACTTGATGGTGCGCTTTGCGGAGCTTGCGCATTTGCAGCCAACGTCGCAGCCGCGACTTGTGGCAATTGTGACGCCGTATTGGCAGGTGGTGCAGACGTAACATCCTGCACGGTAATAATTTCCGGTGTTGTCGCAGCAACGGAATCCGCGGCCGGGCTTATAGACACATCTGGTACACTTACCTCAGGCGATGTTAATTCACGCGTTTCTATGGCTTGAGATGCTTGGCGTTGTGCTCGCAACCTTGATTCAGTTGGAAATTGCTGCTGTACATCCCCTGTGTCAGAGTCACGAATTTGCAAGACAGCTTTATTATAATTCAAATCTACGGAAATATATGGGCTGATAAAGGGCGCTTGCGGTGCTTGTGGCGCAACAGAACTGTCCGCAGCAGCTACACTTACTGTAGCTGCACGAGAAGATGCCAACTGATCCGCACTATTTGAGCGCAGAGCAGATGCATTAGACAGGACTGAGTTCGCCGCTTCAATCATGAGCGTATCCCTAACCTTTCTTATTTCATTACCCTGCTATGGCCCATCCCTAGGCAAAAACAAGGTATACTACCCTAGTATCATAATAGAACAGATAACCGCAAAAGTCAAGAAAATGAGAAAAACACAACCACAATCGTGCACAGATAAAGACATGCCAAAACATCATAAATACCAGCCGTTACAAAAAACTATCCACAAAAGTTACATTGCCGTTTGCCAGATTCTAAATTTTAAAGTAGCCTGTAAAAAGCAGGGGATGTGATCGAATCATACCCTCTCGTCTTCTATAGTAAAAATATGTTATGATATTTCTTACTGCTCCGGCGTATCTTGGGGTGAACAGCTAAAAGGTAATAAACGTGAATAGCTTTGTTGCAACATTACAGCAATTAGGTCCCGCCAGATTAGGCGTAATGGGCGCGATCCTTCTTGGGTTATTAATGTTTTTCGTGTTCCTTTCCATGCGCGTAACATCTCCGGAACTTAAACTTCTATACGCAGACCTATCCACGATGGATTCAGGGGCTATTGCGGTGAAGTTAGAAGAAAGCCAAATCCCGTATGAAATATCCTCAGATGGTGCGCGCATCATGGTTCCGGGTAATGATGTCGGAAAATCGAGGATGTTATTGGCTGCGGCAGGCCTACCGAATGGTGGGTCTATGGGGTATGAAATTTTTGATGAGCAATCCGGTTTTGGTACTACGAATTTTGTTCAAAATATCAATCAAGTCAGAGCACTGGAGGGAGAACTCTCCCGCACGATCAGTTCACTTGATTCAATCCGCAGTGCCCGTGTTCACATTGTCCTTCCGCAACGTGAGTTATTTAGCCGTGAAAGCCGTCAATCTTCGGCAAGCGTTTTTCTTGGCATACGTCCGGGGTCTGCCGTTGAAAGGCAACAAATTATTGCTATACAATCCCTTGTTTCATCTGCGGTTGCAAACTTGAAAACATCCGATGTTTCTGTGATTGACAGTAATGGTAACCTTTTAGCAAAAGGCGAGTCAGACGAAGAAGGTATGTCTTCGTTAAAAACAGAGGATTTACGTCGCAGATTAGAAAAACGATTACAGAATAAAATCGAAGAGCAAGTTAGCCGTATCGTGGGCTTTGGTCGTGTAACCGCTATTGTTACGGCGGAAATGAATTTTGATCGTACGAGCACGAGTGAAGAGCTTTACAATCCTGAGGGGCAAGTCCTCAGATCAACACAAACCACACAGGAATCCAGTACAGAACGTGAAAGTCAGGATGGCGACGTTGGTGTCGGGAATAACCTCCCCGGAGTTGGTGGTGATTTACTGATTGATAATCAACCCTCTGCGGAAAGTAACCGTAATGAAGAGGTTACGAATTACGAAATCAGTAAAACAGTTCGTAACATTGTTCATGAATCAGGGGTTCTGGAAAGACTTTCCGTCTCTGTATTAGTTGACGGACGTTATATTACCGATGAAGAAGGTAACAAAAATTATGAAGAGCGTCCGCAAGCAGAAATAGACAAAATCACTGCCCTCGTCCGTAGCGCGATTGGCTATAATGAGGATCGTGGTGACACGTTAGAGATTGCAAACCTACAATTTGCTGTTGTCGATACAGATGAAGCTGTTGTTGACGAGCGTTTCTTTATGGGCGTGGATAAAGCTGATCTCGTTGATGCGGCGGAAATCATCATTGTCGCAATTATGGTTGTGCTTGTTGTTCTACTTGTTCTTCAGCCAATGGTCACCAAGCTCATGAGTACAGAGACCGGCAGTAAGATGGCCAATTTAGATGACATGTTACAGCATGACCTTCTTGCCGCAACACCAGCGAACCCTGCCCTTGCCCCACCAAGTGGTGGTGGCATGCAGATTGGTGCAGATGGTGAGCCTATTATGGCTGGAGCAGATGGCATGTCCGGCGCCATCACAGACGGTGATGATAGTATGATTGATGTGCAAGGAATCGAAGGTAAAGTGAAAGCTTCAACGATAAAAAAAGTTGAGGGAATTGTAGAGAACTACCCGGAAGAAACCGTTTCTGTTATCAGAAGTTGGATGGGACAAGAGAGCTAAGTGGTTTAAATGAGTACACGTATTAGAGATGATTACAGATCACTTACGGGGCCGGAAAAAGCAGCGGTTCTCATCCTGTCGTTGAGCGAAGAGCAAACATCCCAAATATTCACATTTATGGATGATGATGAGATTCTAGAACTCTCACAAATTGTTGCAGAACTTGGAAAAATTGGCCCAAATGTTGTAGAACGCCTTTTCCTGGATTTTGCAGACCAGATGAGCTCGACAAACGCTTTGGTCGGGTCACAGGATAGTACACAGCGTCTTTTGATGAAAGCCGGATTGGCTGATGATAAAGTTGCGATGATTATGGAGGAGATCCGTGGGCCAGCCGGACGGACAATGTGGGAGAAGCTTGGCAATGTAAACGAAGACATTCTTGCTAATTTCCTTCAAAAAGAATACCCGCAAACGGTTGCTGTTGTCCTCTCAAAGATTTCTACAGACCACGCCGCACGCGTTTTGGCGATATTACCTGATGGTTTTGCCTTAGAGGTTATCAACCGGATGCTGAAGATGGAGACTGTGCAAAAGGAAATTCTTGAGGAAGTTGAGAAGACTCTTCGTAAAGAATTCATGTCCAACCTTGCAAGAACACAGCGCCGTGACAGTCATGAACTCATTGCAGAGATTTTCAACAATATGGAACGCGCAACAGAGAATCGCTTTATGGAGGAATTGGAGAAAGTTACGCCAAATTCCGCAGAGAAAATCCGAAGCCTCATGTTTACATTTGAAGACTTACTCAGTCTGGATGAAGCATCAATTCAAACAGTTATTCGCGCAGTTGATAAAGAGAAGTTACCTATGGCCTTAAAAGGTGCTACGGATACACTTAAAGAACTATTCTTTGGTAATATGTCTGAACGTGCAGCAAAGATCATGCGCGAGGACATGGCGGCTATGGGGCCTGTTAAATTAAAAGACGTGGAAGAATCACAGCAATACATAGTAACAGTTACAAAAGATCTTGAGAGCCGTGGAGAGATTGTTGTGGCCGCGGGTGGTTCAGAAGAAGAGATGATTGAATAAGATCCGTCACGCGCGATTGATATTAAAGGTTTTTTTATATGAAGGGACAACCGTTCTTTTTTGACAAAAACATCTTCGATGAAGATGCCCCCTCCTCTCCGGCAGAAGAGGAAAAAGCCCCTATAGAATTTACACGGGATGACATTGCACGTGAGAAACAAAAATCTTTCGAAGAAGGAAAGAAAGCAGGACGACAAGAAGCGGAGCAAGGTAAAACACAATCTCTTTTAACTCTCTTGCAAAAAATAGAAAAAAATATAAAGACCCTATCCTCTGCCGAAACAGAGCGTAACAGTATCTATGAGACAGATGCCGTTCATTTAAGCCTTTGCACTCTAAGGAAGCTGTTCCCTGTTTTAAATGAAAAGCATGGGATAGACGAACTAAAAAGCGGGTTGGAAAAAGCTCTATCCTCTTATTCCACACCGGATAGTCTGTATATAGAGTTACACGAGAATACAGCAAGCGCATTACAAGAGCATATCAAGCAACTTGAGGAAAACACTCAAAAAACAATAACTGTTAAAACATCATCAGAATTACAAGAGCAAGAATTTCGCATTTCATGGCCTGAAGGTGGTATAATCAACAATCGAGAGAAAATTGCACAGAAAGCTTTCGATCTTATAACAGAGGCACTTGCAGAGCGCGGCATTAACGTTCATCATGATGATGACACATCAAACACTGAACCTGATACAGATCAGGACACATCCGAACCAAATTCAACAGGAGACCTGTGATGAGTGATGAAGACAATAACCAAGATGATATCGACAATATGTTCGATGAAGCACCTGCGGGCGGCGATTTGAACCTCAACGAGATTGATGAACCTGCGGAACTTCAGGGACAAGGAGAGCGCGAGTATAATATCGGCGACCCTATGGCGGGCGATGTGACGGCTATTTACGATATTCCTGTTAGTGTTTCCGCGGTTTTAGGTCGCTCTACAATGCAAGTGAGCCAGCTTTTGAAACTTGGTCGTGGTGCGGTTGTCGAACTTGACCGTAAAGTTGGTGAAGCAATTGACATTTACGTCAATAATCGTTTGGTTGCACGCGGTGAAGTTGTCGTTGTTGAAGATAAACTGGGCATTACAATGACAGAAATTGTCAAATCAGACAGGTCATAAAACCCCTTCTCATAAACTGCGTTAGACAGATAAAGGAGCTATTTGTTACATGAGCGCACAAGCAGATACAGCAAGCACGCAAGATAATGCGAACCTTCCCAGAGTGAGCGTTCCCACGGCGGTTTCACGACCGGATTACGTAACGATTATTGGTTTGGCGATTGCCTTTGCCTTGATTATTTCTGCGATGATGTCGCAAGGTGACAGTATCGGAAAATTTTTCAATGTCCCGTCTGTTCTTATTGTTATTTTGGGTACGATTACCGTTACATGTGTGTCTTATAATGCCTCTGACCTTATAAAATCAGCGATTATAATTGGATCATCTTTTTTCCGCCCCGTGCGCGACTTCCCCTCTCTTGCGAAAAGCATGATGGATCTTGCGACAATTGGTCGTAAAAAAGGTGTTTTATATCTTTCCAATTATGAAGCGCAGACACGCAAAGAGCCCTTTCTATATAAGGCATTACGTTTAGTTGTTGATGGGTATAAGCCCGAAGATATAGAACGTATATTACAACAAGAAATTGATATGGCAGATGAACGTAACAAACGCGCCGCCGGCATGCTTCGTCGCGGTTCGGAGATCGCACCTGCGATGGGATTGATTGGTACTCTGGTTGGTCTTGTGCAAATGTTGGCTAATTTGGATGACCCTAACGCGATCGGCCCGGCAATGGCCGTTGCCCTACTCACCACATTTTACGGGGCGATATTGGGAACAGTCGTATTAGCGCCACTTGCCGCGAAGCTTGAAAAAAATGCGGATGATGAGACAATTGCCAAAACAATGGCGTTTAAAACTGCAATGTCAGTGATAAAACAAGAAAATCCACGTAATTTAGAAATGATGATTAACAGTCTGTTACCTGCATCACAACGTATTCGTTATTTTGATTAACCCTTCTTATTTCTAGTGAAGCCGTAAATCTGCGACAACGACTAGTCGAGGGTTGTCTGAGGCTTGCGCCCTGTGAACGAATGATCTGCGCTCTTTTTCTCTGGTGATTTTGTCGATGAGCGTGTCGATTAACCCTTTTGGCTTATTACGAATACGTGCCTTCCATATATCACCCGGTGCAAAGTTATAGGTTTTCGCTCCCTCTTTACACCATGCATCATGACCAAAGACGCGTAAGACATCATCATTCTTTACAAATTCAGTAACAGGATTGTTATAACAGGTCATAAAACGATCAAAATTTTGATCCACACCATCGACATGAAATTTATATGTATCACTATGTTGCGTATATTTCGTAAGAAGGCGCATATGAACACGCGCACGGGATGCGTAGAGAAACTCCATATCGTTAAGAATTACATCAACAGCGTTGCGCAAATCATCCTCAACCAATGCATCACGAAATTCTTTTAGTTTGCTGTTTTCACTATATTTAATGAATATCTCTTGATCGCCCAAATCGAAATACTCTGCCATCTTAACCGCCAGAGCATCAAAATCCCCCGAAAGAGCACGTGGATAGAGAACAACATTCGCTTTTGGCTCAAAATCACTGGTCAAAAGCGCATAGATGTTATCAACAAGCTTTATTCGTTCATACCCTTCTGCTATATAGTTTCTGGACATCATGATCTGCATTATAGCTTGAAAAAGTTGTTCCAAAGTAAATATTATAGAAAAACTTGAAATACATGACCTCAGGAGTCCCCCTCATATGCGTTTAATGATTATCGGCCGTCTTGATGGACACATTTCTCAAGCAGGTAAAATTGCCCTGCAACGTGGCGCAAAAGTTGTTCATTGTGAAGATATCGAACAAGCCATGGGGGCACTGCTTAACGGCAAGAGTGCCGATTTAGCGATGGTCGATGTAAAACAGAAAATCGGGGACTTTGTTGAGCGTCTTTCTAAAGAACGTATCCACATGCCTGTTGTTGCATGTGGTATCGGTACGGATGCACGCTCGGCGGTGAAGGCAATACAACAAGGGGCAAAGGAATATGTCCCCCTTCCTCCTGACCCTGAGTTAATTGCTGCGGTGATTGAGGCCGTAACAGAAGAAAATAATTCGATGATCGCCAATGATCCATCGATGAAAGCAGTTGTCGCACTTGCAGATAAAATTGCCCCCAGTGAGGCAACGGTCATGATTACGGGTGAGTCCGGTACAGGTAAAGAAGTCATGTCGCGCTACCTTCATAACAAGTCAAAGCGCAAAGATGCACCGTTTATCGCGGTGAATTGCGCGGCTATTCCTGAAAACTTACTTGAGTCTGAATTATTTGGTCATGAAAAAGGTGCCTTTACGGGCGCGACATCCCGCAGGATCGGAAAGTTTGAAGAAGCACATACAGGTACGCTCCTTCTTGATGAGGTGAGTGAAATGCACCCTCTTTTACAGGCTAAGTTCTTGCGTGCTATTCAGGAAAAAGAAATTACGCGCGTCGGAGGTAATAATTCGGTAAAGGTTAATGTCCGTATTATTGCGACATCCAACCGAAACCTTCAAGATTCTGTTCAAAAAGGTGAATTCCGCGAGGATTTATATTTCCGTTTGAACGTTGTAAATGTTCCCCTTCCGCCTTTGCGAGAGCGTCCATCTGATATTGTACGCTTGGCACAGTTCTTTGCCGATAAATACGCGGAGGCCAATGGTGTTGATAAAAAGAAAGTATCAAGCGCAGCCGAAGCAAAGCTTAAAGGATGCCATTGGCGCGGCAATATTCGTGAATTAGAAAATACTATGCACCGCGCGATCTTAATGTCGATGGAAGATGAGATTTCCGCCGATGATATTTTCATACAAAGTGATGGCCTATCTGCACAGGCTGGTGCAGCAGCAAGTGCGGCAAAAGCACCTGACCCAACTGGCGTTTCAAGTGCAGGAGCGGATATTCCCGCCCTACAAAATCCGGGCGGTGTTGAAGCCATGGTTGGTCGCACGATTGCAGATGTTGAACGTGACATGATTATTAACACACTTGACCATTGCCTAGGAAACCGTACACATGCGGCGAATATTCTAGGTATCTCTATTCGGACATTACGTAACAAGCTTAATCAGTATAAAGACGATGGTGCAAATATTACGGCGGCGGGCGGTAACTAATTTCCTTGCATTTCCATAAGGATACGTATAGTTTGCACGCGAATTACAAAACATATATAATTATTCGATTAAAGAATTTTGAAAGGTGATATCATGTCTGATGTACTTAAGTGGGGAAAGAGTTTTGGCGATGCGCTAAAGGATGCCGCGAATAAAGTAGGCGACTCTGTTCAAAAAGAAACGGAAAAACAACGCGAGAAACACGAAACCATAAAAGCCGCAGACGGTACTGTTGCGAAAGCAACAGAGGAACTTAACGTTGTTGCTGCACACGATTACTACAAAAAAACACTGGATATAGATCTTGCTCCACATTTAAAAGATGATGGTAAAATCACAAACGAGGAAACAGTTCAAATTTTTACTGATCTTGCTCAAGACCTCGTTGATCTGGGATATTTGGACGTTATGCGAAACCGCGACCTTGCAAGAGCAAGCACTTCGGTTCGTCAAGAACTTGACGGGAGTGCTGAGAGCGCCTTCACTAGCCTAGATAGAGCCGAGCAAGGTGCCTTCCTTTCTTTGTTAAAGCTTTCTGAAGATGATAAACAAGCTATGCTTCGTCAGATTGAGAGTGACGGTGGACTTCCTAATGTAAAAGATCAGGCATCCCTAGATCAGGGCGGCGCAGCAGCAACAGCTGGTTATGTTCTTATTGATGGACAAACTGGTGAAGCTATTGATCTGGATGCGGCCAAGAACACGGAGACGCAAGCATATGTTGAGCAACCGGCACATATTTATACACATGACGATGGTCCGGACTTTGGCTAAAACTCATTTAAGACTATATAAATAATTACAAGAGGTCGGTTTTTCCGGCCTTTTTTATTACGTACATATTTATTACGATAACCTGTTTCACCATCGCATAAGCATTTGCATGTTTCATAGGTGGACTGTAGTATGGGCAAAAGGCCTTTATCATTCGATATGGGCATTTTGTTGTATCTTTCGCATTTCATGCACAAACACGATCAATAAGCAGTTTTTATGGCAGATAATATTCCAACAGCACAAGGACAGTCAGCGGCAGGAGAATTTAATCTTTCGGCCATTTTGAGAACAGACGTTATGTTTGCTCTTGGTATTGTCTTTATCATTCTCTTTATGTTGATACCGATGCCGCCTGTCATGATGGATGTTGGTATTGCGATATCTGTTACCTTTTCTGTTTTGATTTTGATGACAGTTTTATTCATTAAAACACCTTTAGAGTTTTCAACATTTCCGACCGTTCTTCTTGTGGCAACCTCATTACGTTTGGGGCTTAATATTGCTTCAACACGACTAATTTTGGAAAACGGACATAATGGAACGGATGCCGCCGGTGGTATTATCGGTGCGTTTGGTACGCTTATTATTGGTAGCAATTATGTTATTGGAGCGATCGTCTTTGCGATCCTTGTCATTGTAAACTTTGTGGTCATAACCAAAGGTTCGGGGCGTATTGCCGAGGTTGCAGCACGTTTTACTCTTGATTCAATGCCAGGAAAACAAATGGCCATTGATAGCGATCTGTCCGCAGGTATGATTTCGGAGGATGATGCAAGAGAACGCCGTAAAAAATTAGAGTCGGAGAGTACGTTTTTCGGGGCTATGGACGGTGCGGCAAAGTTTGTACGCGGTGATGCCATTGCCGGATTGATGATTGTTTTCGTCAATATTATTGGCGGTATTGTTATTGGTACAGTGATGCAAGGGATGTCCCTATCCGAAGCGGCCTCAAATTATACGATTTTAACCATTGGTGACGGCCTAATCAGTCAGGTTCCTGCTCTCGTTGTTTCAGTTGGTGCAGGCTTCCTTGTCTCCAAGGCAGGTGTTGAAGGATCTGCAGATCAAGAATTCTTTGTACAATTTAGCCGCTACCCAAGTGCACTTGCAATGAGCTCTGTGCTCATGCTCATCCTTGGCCTTGTCCCCGCGATCCCGTTTATTCCCTTTGCTGCACTATCACTGATTACCGGCGCAATGGCATTTTACTCTCATCAGAGAAACCTTACGGCCGAAGCGGAAGAACAAGGCTTAGTCGCCGGTGGTGGTTCTGCACAGGCTGGCGGTGAAGCAGGTGAAGCTCCGCCGGCGGAAGAGCCTATATCAAAGGCACTGGCCATGGATATTATCCGACTTGAGCTTGGCTATGGGCTTCTACCGCTTGTGCAAGGTGATGGTGGCAGTAACAAACTCACAGACCAAATAAAGGGATTACGAAGGCAGCTTGCCGAGGATATGGGATATGTACTCCCAGCCGTTCGTATTCAAGATAACCTACAACTTGCTGCAAACGGTTATATTGTAAGCATCAAAGAAATCGAAGCAGGACGCGGTGATGTGCGTCCGAACATGCTAATGTGTATGGATCCAAATGGGGACAGTATCTCTCTTCCCGGTGAAAATACTATCGAACCGACATTTGGCCTCCCCGCTATGTGGATTCAAGAGCAGTATAGAGAAGAAGCACACTTTAAAGGCTATACCGTTGTTGATGCGCCGACAGTTATCACAACGCACATTACCGAAATCATTAAAGACAATATGCAAGACCTCCTAAATTATGCTGAAACGCAAAAGCTATTGGATGAATTACCGCCGGAATACCAAAAACTTGTTGCCGATGTCATTCCGGGGCAAGTCACCGTTGGTAATTTACAGCGTATATTACAAAGCCTTCTCGCCGAACGTGTTTCAGTACGTGATCTCCCCACAATTTTAGAAGGTGTTGCGGAGGCTTCTGCCTATACGAAGAGCATTGCGCGCATTACCGAGCATGTCCGCGCCCGATTAGATCGTCAACTTTGTGATTCAAATGCGGATGCCTCAGGCGTGCTCACGCTCCTTACACTTTCCCCTGAATGGGAACAGGCCTTTATGGAAGCATTGATGGGAGATGGAGAGGAAAAACAACTTGCGATGCCACCAAGCCAGTTACAGGACTTTATTAGTGCAGTACGTGACAAATTTGAAGAGCTGGTTGCACAAGGGGCTTCACCTGTTTTGTTAACATCTCCTATGATCCGCCCATATGTCCGCAGTGTGATTGAGCGTTTCCGCCCGCAGACCGTAGTCATGTCACAGAACGAAGTTCATCCAAAGGCTAAAATAAAAACTGTAGGGCAAGTGTAAAACACCTGCCCTATATTATTCACTATCAATGTTACTGCGATTATTAGCTTACTGTGCAGGTATCATTGTAATTTCAGATACACAACTACTCTCCGTTATTACGACACCAATCACATCATCCAACGTAATTGTATCTTCGCACTCTGCCGTCAGATCGCTTTTAAACTGCATTTTTCCTTGTGCTGTGGGCACATTATTTAAAGCCTCGATTTTATTCGACGTTTTCACATGCGCGCTCTGACCATCCGAGGCAATATCTGCCTGTACAATAGTTGTCTCTACACTTAGCGTCTTACTTGCATTCTTCTGAAAGTTATTGACCGACTCCTTAAGAAACTCTTGTTTAGATTGCACAAGAGTTACTGATTTTTTCTGACCACCCGGCAGAGTAATCTCAACCTGCTGCTTGATCTTGGCATCTTCATGTAAATGCTTTTTGATATATTCAACGACCTCGTTACCCCCAATCAATGTGATACGCTCTGAATATTTGTAGAACTCATCAATATTATTCGCCGTAAGCTTTTCATCTGCATATGACAGTCCGGAAAAGGCCACAGCACATACAGTAGACGCTATCATCAAACGTGAGTATTTTTTGAATTTAGGAAATGCGAGCACAAAGACCCCCTTTATGAGAATTGATATAAAAAAGGACTATAACATTAATAGAAACTATAAGTCTTTCGGAATTTCCGAAACGATATCACCATGAGCGTCCAATACAATGATATCGTTGCAACGTGATGTCAGTATCATTTCATCACGCCCCCCAGTTTTTCCAACGGCCTTACTATCCATCATCGAAAATGATTTATCCGTGACATGTGCCATTTTTCCATCCACTGATATTTCCACTTTCTCTACCGAAATATCCATTTTAGTAACACGCGTATCCAACATTTCGTGCAGTTTAATTTCATGAAGGTACAAACTCTTATTATAAGACATCACAGGTGTCACTGTCCCATGCCCGGGTAAATCCATTGTTAAACGCATTGTTGCTTTAAACTCTTCATGTAATAACGCATCCCATTCAGAAACAACTTTATCCCAATCTCCATCAGCCCCTAGAAGACTGTCCACCGTATATTGGTAGAACTCTTCTATGGATTGTTCCGTGATGACATCATCGGCATGCGCAACGACGGGGATAAACACATAAGAGCACCATAATAACAAAATGGCAGCACGTAGAATGCCCTTAAAATTCACGAATAAAACCACAAAAGGCCCCTTTTACGAAAAAAAGTTGAGAAAAACTACAAATACTGTAGCATTTTTTTATCGTTATGCTCTAGTATATGTTGATAATACACAATATACTTACTGCTGATTCGATTGTTATCCTTCCATGCGGCTAAAAACATTCTATGCCAACACTATGACAGAGGCGATGCAAATGATAAGAGATGCTCTTGGCGAAGAGGCTATCATTGTTGCAACCAACGAAGATCGCAATAAAGGCGGTGTGCGGGTGACTGCTGCTGTTGAGCCTTCTTTTGAAATTGGTGATGATGGTATTGCCAGCGGTAATAGCTGGCTTCAATATGATGAAGAACAAGATGGCGATGCGGTTGCCGAAGAGCTAACCGACATACTACTACGCCACTGCGTTCCGGAAGATGTTATGGATCACATGATTTCATGTGCAACTGTAATGGGCTTCGATGATATTCAAACGGCAATATTTGCCACTATTGAGCAGCTGTTTGCTTTTCACCCCCTTCCAACGAAGACATATCGCAAACCGATTATTATGGTTGGGCCACCAGGCTCCGGTAAAACCCTTGCCGCAGCAAAAATGGCGGCTCGTGGTACTATGAATGGTTTAAATGTCGGCGTTATTTCAACAGATACAGTCCGTGCGGGCGGCGTTGAACAACTCGAAGCTTTTACGAATTTACTGAAAATCAAGCTTCAGAAAACCGGTTCTCCTAAAGAACTTGCTATGGTGTCGCAGAAGCTCCTTCAGAGTAAAGATCAGGTCATTGTTGATACATCCGGCCTGAACCCGTTCAATACAGATGATGTAAAAATGTTGGCGAAGCTTCTGAGTGCTGTTGATGCACGCCCTGTTCTTGTTCTACCTGCGGGTATCGACGCAGATGAAGCAGGCGAGATGGCACGCGTTTTTGCAACAATCGGCGTTACAAACATCCTGCCAACGCGCGTTGATATGGCGCGTCGCCTAGGTAGCCTGCTCTCTGCGGCCTATCATGGCAATTTAAGCTTCTGCGATCTTAGCAACACCCCTAAAGTTGCGCAGGGCCTTGCGCCTATGAATCCGACATCTCTTTCAAAACTATTGATGCCACGGCTGTATCAATCTGAAAAAAGTGGTATAATGAATCATAAGTCTCCAAGAACCGGAGTACAAAAAACAGGAACCAAGCAATGACAGGACCGTCCGTGAGCAAAGAAGATCCATCAACCAAGAATTCGTCATTTCAGCGTGGTGCCAATGTCATCGCGGTTGGAAGTGGTAAAGGCGGCGTTGGTAAAACATGGTTTTCAATTACGCTTGCACATGCCCTTACAAAGATGGGCAAACGCGTCTTATTGTTTGATGGTGATTTGGGACTGGCGAATGTAGATGTACAACTCGGACTAATGCCAAAGCGCGACCTTAACGATGTGATTCGCGGACGTTTGGGTTTAGATAAAGTCATTCAAGAGTATGAGGATGGTGGATTTGATATTGTTGCCGGACGATCCGGCCAAGCATCCCTATCTGCCTTACCAAGCCAACGCCTCGCCCTGCTTCGAGATCAACTTTTGGATGTTTCATCTAATTACGATGTTGTTATTGCAGATTTAGGTGCGGGTGTTGATCGCACAGTACGTATGCTCTCCGCTACGGCAAGCAGTACATTGTTAATTTCAACAGATGAACCGACCTCTCTAACCGATGCATATGCGTTTATCAAACTTGGCAATGCTGCGGGTATGTCTAAGAATATCAACATCATTGTTAATATGTCCTCAAGCGTTACAGAAGGTGAAAAGACATATAAAACATTGCTCAAAGCATGTGAAAACTTCTTAAAACTTTCTCCACCGCTTGCAGGTATTGTTCGTGTTGACCCGAAAGTAAAAGAAACAATTCGTAGCCAAACACCGATATTAATACGCTCCCCCAATGCGGAAGCTGCGCTTGATGTCGAAAAAATCGCTAAGATCGTTTGGAACAATGTGCAAAATGCACAAAGACGTGCTGCACAGGCATAATTCCTATGCCTTTAATAACCGCTTTAAGGTACACTCTTTAACATGAGTGATACGGGTTCTATACAATCAGCAACACCATCATCCGGCCAATCGGCAAATAATGCGAATGGCTCTAACCCTTTATCTATCCTTGAACTCCCTGAAAGCTCTCTCCCCTCACAGGGGACAGAGACAACGATACGCGGAAAGATTGTACGTGAAGATAAAGATGGCACATTTCACATCCGTACGGATCAAGGGACCGTTAAAGCAAAGCCAGAACGTAATACAAATTTGCGCGAAGGTGATACGGTTGAGATTCGTATTGAGCGCCGCGCCGACAACACGCAACGTACAGATATCCGAGCAGCCCCGCGTGATCCTAGCCCCACGCCCAACACGCAATCGACAACACACACGACACAGAAAACTCCGCCAAATTTAGATTTGCCGCCCACATTAACGCGCGTAGAATTACAGGTATCCGCACCTATTAAGGTCGCGCCGCTTCCTGCAAATATTTTACCCGCGGTGGTGCAACCCTATATAGAGACGTTGGCGGCGACAGTAACCTTTACATCTACTGATGTAGCTCTCCCCCCTCTTCTAACCTCGCAAAACGTTACAATTAGTGACCTGTTACCCCTTACACAAAGTAACGCGCCCCCTCAAGCGCAGCCTGCTATTACGTTACAATTGGGGACATCATTTTACTCAGAGGCAATCGACACACCCTTGCCCGTCACAAATTTACAAGTACCACAGATATCCACGCCCCTCTCTAACACGCCACCAATTGATAATAATATTACCGTCTCACAAGGCGGCATTGACTTAGCCCCCACCCCGATAAATCGGATCACAGAAATATCGATTGATAATCTTCATGTTCCATTGGTGCAACTTCAGACTATCGACACAGAAGGCGCAATTTCCGCCCCAATCGAAATCAGGGTGACACCTCATAGCTTCACCACTGAAAACACAGACATTGCACAACCGCGCGCGGGAGAAACGCATGCCTTATTAATTGGTTTAACCCCTGATAAGCATTTCCCAATTTTAAAAATCACATCAGATGGGCTTGAGCAGCATTATATATTACAGTCCCCGATCGAATCTTTGCCCGCAGGAACTCACATTGAAATTCAAGCAACCCAAAATATTGCATTACCCCCAGTAACATCCCCGCTAATCGCGCCATTGCCGATAACACAGTCTCATTTCCTGATACCTGATATATGGCAAACTATACAAGATGTGCAACAAGCTCTGGCGCAAACAAACCCACAAACCGCGCAAGCATTTAGCAATATTGTGCCCAATGCAGGTTCACCGAGCAGTATGGGGCCGGCCGCCCTCTTCTTCCTCACCGCGATACGCTCTGGAGATTTACAAGGATGGATGGGTGATAAGGCGGTAGATGCCCTAAAACGAGCCGGAAAAACTGATCTCTTAAACCGGTTAGGACGCGAATTTTCCGCGCTCTCGCGTTTTAGCAATGAGCCAATGCCCCAAGATTGGCGCGGAGTTTCCATTCCTCTTGCATGGCAGAATGATATTCATAAGATTGCCATCCATTACCGTAAAGAAGATAACAAGAGCGATGATGAAACACAGAATAGCGGTACAAAGACCCGATTTATTATGGATTTATCCTTAAGCCAAATGGGTGGTATACAGCTTGACGGCCTATATCAAGGCCATGAAGACGGTCATATCGGTAGACTTGATTTAATATTACGGAGTGAAGAAAGCTTTAGCGCAGCGATGAGACAACAAATGCGTACATCCTATAAACATGCCCTTGACGAAACCAGCATTACGGGCGAGTTATCTTTTCAGAATAAAGAAGAGCAATGGGTTAAAATATCATCCGACCACGTAAAACCTGAATTTTCACAGAATATTTAGGCTTACCTAGTAAATGTAAATAAAACATAACAAATATTATGCATCCTCATTCTTGCGGCAGAATGCCTCTATCGCAATCTCATCCAGAATATCTGACTCTTTCTTCTTGATTTTCTCTTGCTCTTCTTTTGCCCGACGCTCATCAATAATTTCTATTTTCTTTAAATCGGCGAAGGCCTCGCGCATATCTTCACGCGCTAATTCTATACGCTGTTCTATTTGTGCGCGTTTATGATCTATATTTTCCATTCTCTCTTTCACAGATTGTGCGTAAGCGCCAAAGAACCCTTGCATATCTGCGGGCATCAATTTGGTCTTTTCCTGCTCTATCAAAAATTGCGCCTCGATTGTATCTCTTTGCTCTTTAAGCTTCTCCTCTTCACGATACAATGCAGCCAGAAATTTTTGTTTCTGTTCTACATTATGTTTGCGCACACGAATGAGAGGGTCAAGATCAGACATAGATAAGAGTATAGCCTGTTTCTTTATGATACTGTATACTCTTTTGTGATACTAAAAAGCGTTTAAAATAATAAAGTCGGGCGATCGTAAATGGCGGGCAAATATCTTTGGTCTGGTCTTGGTGAAACACAGAATATCCTTAATCAAAATCCGGAAAAAATCATGGTTGAGGGGGCTCAAGGTGAGTTTTATGACCTGTTCCTTATCCGCACGAATAATGCGGAATCCATAACCGAATGTTATTACATTGAAGCTGAAGTCCCTTATACGCAGCGCAGTATTATGACATATAGCGGATTTTCTATTCAAGAGGCCGATGTTGAGCTACAGCTTTTATTCAGGCAAACTATCCCCCTGAACTTCAAAGGTAGAAAGGCCATCAAAGCATTCACGACTGGTGACATTGGCGAGATGATCCACAAACGTTATGGCTGGTCCAATCCACGTAAAGAAAACGGTGCAATTATCGTTTCTGTCAATAACGAAGACTTTACACTATAACGCTTTCTTTTACGTGCTATAGCCCATACCAACAATGTCCGCCAATGCGGCGAATCCATCTTCTATACTTGTGCATTCATCTTTATTCTGTGACAGGAAGATTTCGATATTCGGATAAATGGCAATAGCCTCATCAACCGCAGGGTCACTACCACGCCTATATGCGCCAAGCCGAATAAGCTCTGCCATATCTTCATATGTCGTTATAATCTGTTTTGACCTGCGTAGTATTTCATTCTGCTCTGGTGTTATTGCACCGGGCAGTGATCTGGATACAGACTTTAAAACATTGATAGCGGGGTAACGCCCACGGTCTGCGATTTCACGTTCCATCACAATATGCCCATCAATCAAACCACGCACGGCATCGGATACAGGTTCATTATGATCATCCCCTTCCACCAATACAGAGAATATTCCCGTGATAGAGCCTTGCCCCGGGCCACCGGGCCCTGCGCGCTCTAATAAACGGGCAAGTTCACCAAATGTTGTTGGTGGATACCCTTTAGATGTTGGAGGTTCTCCTGCACTTAAGCCGATTTCGCGCTGCGCCATTGCGAAACGCGTCAGGGAATCAATCATGCACAGAACCTGTTTCCCCTGATCCCTAAAATACTCTGCCAGCGCCAATGTCGTGTAAGCCGCCTGACGACGCATTAACGCAGGTTCGTCCCCTGTGGCAACAACAACAACCGAACGTGCGAGACCATCTTCACCTAGATCATCTTCAAGAAATTCCTGCACCTCACGGCCACGTTCTCCGACTAACCCAATGATTGAAATATCAGCGGCGGTATAACGTGCCATCATTGAGAGCAGAACAGATTTACCAACGCCGGAACCTGCAAATATCCCCATACGTTGCCCCTGACATGTTGCAAGAAAGCTATTTACAGGGCGCACCCCCAAATCCAATTGATGCCCTAGCCTTTGCCTTGAATGGGGCGGTGGGGGTTTATTCTTTAACGGCACACATACCGCGCCATGTGGCAAAGACCCCTTCCCGTCAATCGGTTGCGCCATTCCATTCACGACGCGCCCTAACCATCTCTCAGAGGGACAAATAGAGGGTGTAGAACGCTGCACCACCGCTTTACAGCCAAGGCCGATACCTTCTAATGTACCAAATGGCATTAAAAGTGCCTGACCATCACGAAATCCGATGACTTCGCATGGAATATCAACAGTATCAGAGGGCTGCAAATGCACCATCGCACCAATTGTCAGAGCCTCTCCAACACCGGAAATCTCCACCAAAAGTCCTAAAATTTTGGTCACACGACCAAATATTTTCTTTTCATGTATATTTTCGATAGCATCAGAGAGTTGATACGATAAGCGATCCATAATATATGACCCAAGATATGTAATGCCTGCATTCTAAACAGCTCTATGATGAAACACAAATGGATTAAAAGGAATACGAACATATTCAAAAATATGAATATAATGCGTTAAACAATTTGTTAACCTTTTGAATTTTTGTTAATATATTTATTAATAAAGTTTTTACAACTTTGATCTGCCTTTCTTTTCACCGCTTTAGAGGAGACCTCATGCGCGTATTATTAGTAGAAGACGATAGTTCAACCGCCAAAAGTATCGAATTGATGCTTAAATCAGAGGGCTATATCGTTGATACAACCGATTTGGGAGAAGATGGTCTAGATCTTGGTAAGATCTATGATTATGACATTATTATCCTTGATTTGATGTTACCTGATATGGACGGATATGATGTTCTTAAAGCATTCCGCGCCGCAAAAGTTGAAACTCCTATCCTGATCCTATCCGGCTTGACTGAGCTTGATAACAAACTCAAAGGCCTTGGGTTTGGTGCAGATGATTATTTAACGAAGCCATTTGATAAACGTGAGCTTGTTGCACGTATTCAGGCAATCGTGCGTAGGTCACAAGGACATGCGCAAAGTATTATTGAAACCGGATCAATCAAAGTTAACCTTGATTCACGTACTGTAGAAGCAGCAGGTAAGCCGCTTCACCTTACCGGTAAGGAATACGGCATTATTGAACTTCTTTCTTTACGCAAGGGCTCTACCCTTACCAAGGAAATGTTCTTGAACCATCTTTATGGTGGTATGGATGAACCGGAAGCCAAGATTATAGATGTATTCATCTGTAAACTCCGCAAGAAATTGGCCGATGCGACCGATGGCTCAAACTATATCAAAACCGTCTGGGGACGTGGATATGTCCTTAGTGATCCGCATGAAGAAGACAAGAAAGCGGCAAACGGTTAAGCAAGAAACAACACATATTTAGACATCAGGGCGCAGTGCATAACTGCGCCCTAAATGTATAAATTTGACATATTTCCTAAAGAGGTATAGCGTACGGCCATATTTTAAAAATTTTCCAACGTTGAGCATAAAATGGTTATCGGAAATCTTGAAGAGTTTCTATATAATGAAATAGAAGGGTACAAGCATGAGCGCACCGACAGTGAAGGTGTGGACATGACTGATAGCTTAGCCCCACTCATTATTGAGGCTCTTGAGGCGAAAGCACGTGAAAACGAGATCTTACTTACAGTAAGGCGCCTAAAACTTAAGAACCCCCATGTCAATTATTCGCGTGCGGCAGAGGAGCTCAAACAGCTCCATGAAAAGCGTAGTGAATATAAACCCCTACCTACAGACACATTTACCGAAGAGTTCTTAGAAAAATTAACTAACGTCTTACATGAACCGAAAAGCGAAACTAAAAAAACGCCATCACTGGCAGATAAGGCATTTCTTCAGGCATCTGTTATGGGGCTTTATCGACGGGAAACAGCGAAGGCCCCTATAAAAATGTGGACAAAAATGAATACTGCCACAACTGCGCTCAACCTTATGGCTTCTTTTAACGACACCACACCAAAAGAATTACTAGGCTTTGAGCCGGACGAATACATTATTCCGCACAATTATGTATGGTGGTAAATCCTAGCACTCGCTTTGACCTTTGAGACAATTGAAACTTATACGATCTCACGTAAATTACAGGCGCACTCCAACCACAGAACATAACTTGCATAACAATCACAGCCTTTAAGTCATGAGATTACCAATTTGTGAATTATAACAAGTGCGAAAAAGTCTATCGCGCTTTTTTTCTTTTTAAGGTAAGGTCTTGCGCATGAATATTATTAAGAACAACATCGCAAATATCCTAACAATTGCACGCATCCTTTTGCTGCCATTTATCGTGGCTTTATTTTATGCGGAGGCGAATTGGGGGGGGCTTGCTGCTTGGCTATGCCTGTTTATTTATGTTATCGCCGCAATTACAGATTTCTTTGATGGATATATCGCAAGAAAACTAAATCAAATCAGTGCTTTTGGGACCTTTTTTGATCCTGTATCTGATAAAATTTTTGTGTCTACATTGATGATTTTGCTTGTCGCGTTTGGTCGTATCGAAGGCGTATGGATTATTTTGGTCATTCTGATTTTTGCGCGTGAATTTTTAGTATCAGGCTTACGTGAATTTTTAGGGCCTAAGAATATAAAAGTGCCCGTGACCATGCTTGCGAAATGGAAAACGACCGTGCAAATGCTCAGCCTTGGCTTCCTAATTTTAGGGCCACATGCGCCATATGCGACAGAACTGGGGCTTGTATTGCTTTGCCTGGCAACATTTTTAACACTTATCACCGGCCTGACCTATATGGTTGTTGGCATAAAACACATGAAAGATGCACCATAAGACATGCTTGACCTGTATAAATTTATCCGCCCAGCAGTTTTCCAAATCGATCCTGAAAATGCGCATAGCATGACGATCAAAGCGCTAAAAACCGGATTAGTGCGCTCGTGCAAATCTGTTCGTGATAATGCGTTAGAGCAAACGCTATTCGGACATAACTTCCCCAATCCGGTTGGCCTCTCGGCGGGATTTGATAAAAATGCAGAAGTGATTGCCCCTTCTCTTGATCTGGGCTTTGGCTTCACAGAGGCCGGAACAGTTACCCCAAAAGCGCAAGATGGAAATCCACGTCCACGTATCTTCCGTGAGCCGAAAAGCGGATCTGTGATTAACCGCATGGGCTTTCCCAATGCAGGAATGGATGTGTTTAAAGGAAATATAGAACGTTTTCTCAGTGACCCTGCCCGTCCGAAAGGTATCGTTGGCATCAATATTGGCATGAATAAGACACAGACGGAGCCTGCAAAGGATTACTGTGCTTTGATAAAAGAACTTGCTCCGCTTGCCGATTATTTGACAGTGAATATCTCATCACCGAACACACCGGGTTTACGAGATTTACAGCGCAAGGATGTTTTGATTGAACTACTTAGCGAAATGATGGATGCACGGGCAAAATCATGCCCCGATAACGCCCCTGCACTTCTTGTAAAGCTTGCGCCTGATTTAGATGAAGCGCAGCAAGAAGAGCTTGCACAAGCTTTAACAGAGGCACAAGTGGATGGTGTCATTCTATCCAATACGACACTGGATCGACCGGATTTCTTACCGGAAGGGTTTCGCGGTGAGGCGGGTGGCTTAAGTGGCACACCCGTACGTGATAAATCAACGGCAATTATACGCAACTTCTACAAATTAACAGAAGGCAAGCTACCCATCATTGGTGTTGGTGGGATTTCCAAAGCGCAGCACGCCTATGAGAAGATCAAGGCTGGCGCAAGTCTGGTTCAGGTTTATACAGGGATGGTTTATGAAGGGCCGGAAATTGCGAATAATATAAACCGCGGGCTCATTGAGCTTATAAAACAAGATGGATTTAGCAACATCGGCGATGCTGTTGGTGCAGATCATCAATAAAACCTTACATATCTGTAATTTTGGAACGCATTTTGCATAGTTTTTACGTATCACTCGCGTAACAACTTATGGATTTTGCATGCTAAAACGAGAAGCAGAGAAAAAAACACATATATTTGAAGATGTTATCCCCGCATTCCTTGCGCCGGATCACATTTTGGAGCACGGATTTCACACGGAGCACAAGGAAAATCCTGTCATAGATGTAGATGATAAGGAAATTTCTGCCCAGAATGAAGGCTTGCCCAGCGACTTTATCGTGCAGGAACGTCTTTATAATGCATTAGATAACAATCACATTGATGTTTTCATGCAGCCTATTGTCACGCTCCCCCAACGTCACGCCAAGTTTTTCGAGATTTTTGGCCGCTTAAGGGTAAAGGCCGGACAATATTTAGATGCAAGCGACTACATTACACACGCCGATGACAGTTTTGCCTTAAACAAGCATGATACACTGCTCCTGACACAAGCCCTCAAAAACCTTCCACGTCATCAGAATTTACATGGCAGTGAGGCTTTACGCTATTTCTTTAACGTCCGTCCTCGCTTATTGCGTGATTCAATGTTTATGAACCAAGTCATCAATATTTTATCGCAGTATAGAGAGCTTGCGCATACACTGGTTTTTGAAATGCATTATAGTGACTTTTTGACACTCTCACCAACAGAGCACAAGGTTTTGGATGCTTTGGCACAGATTGGATGTTGTTATTCATTAGATCACGTCTCTGACATCCCTAAGGATATCAAAACTTTGCGCAAAAAGAATGTGCATTTTGTAAAAATAACGGCAGATACCCTCCTTGAACAAGGGCGAAGCGAAACAGGATTTTCTGACCTTCTTAGTAGAAAGCATTCATTGGAGATCAATGACATCCACCTCATTGTTGAAAAGGTCGAGAAAGAAAAACAAGTTTTAGATATTCTTGATTACAACATAAAATACGGGCAAGGCTTTCTATTCGGACGTCCTGATTTTCAAAGTGTTTATACCCGTTATCGCGCATTTGGATAAATACCACTTTTATTCGTGACATTGGTTTTCAGATTGATAGAATACGGGCCTTAGATATCGAAGAAGGATACTATCATATGCGCCGTACGATCTTACGCACTGCTTTATTTTCTCTAGTTGCAATGAACCTGCCCTATTCTGTGGCGTATAGTGAGAATGCGCCTGCACAAGAAAAAACACAGGAAGCAAAGCCGGAAATCAGCGTCAAAAACGCGCATGCTGTGTCTTTACACGGCTCTCCAAAATATGCGGAGGACTTCAAACATTTAGGGTATGTCAATCCGGATGCACCAAAGGGCGGCACGTTAAAGCAGCACGAAGTTGGCACGTTTGATTCCCTTAACCCATTCATTATAAAAGGCGTTCCTGCGGCAGGTATGAACTATATTCGTAGTGGTTTGGTTTATGAAAGCCTGATGCAAAATGCATGGGACGAACCCTTTACCCTGTATGGCGTTATTGCCAAAGATATTACCATTGCAGATGATAAATCATGGGTTCGCTTTACCTTACGTGAAGAGGCAAAATGGCATGATGGGACACCGATCACGGCTGATGATGTCATTTGGACATTTCAAACGTTAACGGAAAAAGGACAACCATTTTTCAAAGCGTATTGGCATGATATTGAAGAGATCACAAGCGACAATGCCAAAAGCGTTACTTTCAAATTTACAGTGAAAGGCAATGCCGAGCTACCGCTTATTATTGCGGAGATGAGTGTTCTACCGAAGCATTACTGGACGGTAGAGGGGCGAGAGTTCAACGAAACCTCTTTAGATGCGCCATTAGGAAGTGGCCCGTATAAAGTGGGAAAGGTCGATGCCGGACGCTCTATCGAGTTTGTTAGAAATCCTGATTGGTGGGGTAAAGACCTGCCATTCTTTAAGGGGATGTATAATTTTGACCATATTGTCTTTGATTACTACTTAGATGAGAATGTTGCGCATGAGGCATTCCTGTCCGGCGACTTTGATATCAAGCAAGAAAACAAAGCAAAAACATGGCAAGAGGAATATGACGTATCCGCAGATAAAGCACAGAGTTTGATCATGGAAGAACTTGAACATAAACGCCCTGCAGGTATGCAAGCTCTTGTCTATAATATCCGTCGCCCTGCCTTTCAAGATATTTTGGTGCGTGAGGCATTGGCCTATGCCTATGATTTTGAATGGTCGAATAAGCAGTTTGCCTATGGTGACTATGTTCGTGGACAGAGCTATTACGACAATTCTGAGCTTGCCTCATCCGCAACCCTTCCTAGTGAAGCAGAACTTGCAATCCTTACCCCGGTCAAAGACAAAATACCTGCACGCGTCTTTACAGAAATTTACAAAGCGCCGCACACTGATGGATCAGGTAATGCGCGCAATAATTTACGACAGGCGAAAAAGTTATTAGAACAAGCAGGCTATACGCAACTTAACGATAAAGATGTGCGTTATAAGACATTAGATAATGGAGACATTCAGGAATTAAAATTTGAAATTTTGTATCATTCAATGGCCTATGAGCGATGGATATTGCCCTTTGTTAAAAATTTAAAACGTTTGGGCGTTGAGGCAAATTTTCGTGTTGTTGATACGGCACAGTTTCAAAACCGCGCAAATACATTTGATTATGATATCTTAATTGGCGGATTTGGCCAGTCAAACTCCCCCGGGAATGAGCAACGTGAGTTTTGGAGTTCTGCTAAAGCAGATGTTACAGGGTCTCGTAACTATATAGGCATAAAGAACCCTGTAATCGATGATATGATTGATGGTATTATTGGGGCGACATCTCGTGATGATCTGGTCACAAAAGTCAGGGCAATGGATCGCGTTCTCCTCTGGAACCATTATGTTATTCCAATGTGGCACTATCCAAAATGGCGTATTGCACATTGGGACAATATAAAACGCCCAGATACCTTATCTGACATTAGTCCGCTTATCTCCTATACATGGTGGTCTTCTGAGGCAGAAGAACAGAAATAAATTCATTTAAGAGGCTTTAATTATGAAACTTGCAATTGCCATACCGGCACGATATGCATCAACCCGCTTTCCGGGAAAACCTTTGGCTCTTATCAATGGAAAGACTATGTTGGAACGGGTTTTCGAAGTTGCAAATCGTGCAGCGGAACCATATGACGATGTCACCATTTTCATTACCACCGAGGATAAACGCATATGCGATCATGCAGAAGAGATAGGTGCGCAATGTATCACCACTCCTCCAAGCTGTGCGACCGGTTCTGATCGTGTCCTTTCCGCATTGAGGCAGCTCAGTGAATGGCCGGATTTCATTGTTAATCTACAAGGAGACGCACCGTTTACCCCGCCCCTCGTTATCCGTAAGCTTTTTGATGCATTTCAGGAAAACCCACGCGCCGAAGTCATAACGCCCGTCCATCGTTTGAGTTGGCATGATTTAGATCGCCTGCGCGAGAAAAAGAAGAAAACACCCTATAGCGGGACAACTGCAATACTCAACGAAGCAGGTCGTGCATTGTGGTTCTCCAAACAGATTATACCAGCCATTCGTAAAGAAGAAAACTTACGACAAACAGACAAGACTTCACCAGTACATCAACATATGGGGCTATATGGCTTCAGAAGTGATGTTCTGGAGCAGTTTTGCCGGTTGGAACAAGGTACATATGAAAACCTTGAAGGATTAGAGCAGCTCCGTATGCTTGAGAACGGCATTCAGATACAAACAGTGCCCGTTGAAATTAGTGAGGGCATGATCCAATCAGGTATCGACAGCCCCGAAGACATAGAACATGCCGAAGCACATATAAAGCTTCATGGCGAGCCATTAGGGTAACCTCATGATTAGACTTATCATTGCCCGACATGGGAACACATTTGGCGCAGGTGACACGCCAACACGCGTCGGCAAGCATACCGATTTACCGCTTGTCGAAAAAGGGTTTGCACAAGGGCACGCTTTAGGACGAAATTTAAAAGACCATAATATCATTCCAACAAAAATCTATTGCTCTACTTTACAACGCACGCAGCAAACCGCGCAAAAAGCACTAGATGCGATGGCATCACCCCGACCTCTTATTCAATCTGACATCTTTGATGAAGTTGATTACGGCCCCGATGAGAACCAAACGGAAGAGACCGTCATTGCACGTATTGGTAAAGATGCCATAGAAAATTGGGATAAGAGTGCCATTGTACCGAATGGATGGAATATCAATCCCGATGAAATTATTCATAACTGGGTATCTTTTGCCGAAGAGTTAAAGAATAGCGTAAATAGAGAGCAAACGATTCTTATCATCACATCAAACGGAATAGCGCGATTTGCTCCTTACATTACAGGTAATTTCTCAAAATTCAGCCAAGAACATACAATAAAACTCTCTACCGGGGCATATGGTATCATCGACCTAAAACAAGGTGAATGGCGGGTTACGGAGTGGAATACGCGCCCCGTTTTGAATAAATAGAAAAAAATAAAAAATTCCTTTGCATCTAACCAACCAAAAGCGGTACTATCTCTCTAAAGGTGATAAAAAAATAAAAGCACCAGTAAATAAATAAAATAAAAATTTGAGGGTTAAAGCGCATGTTACCAGAGGAAATCTACGTCAGTAGTTCGAATACTTCAAAGTTCAAGTATTCACACCCACTAAACCATGTACCTGTTGATGACGGTTCTATGCGAGCACGCCTTGCATATGACCTTATGACTTTCATGGGGCGTAAAGATTGTAATTACTTTATGAGCCCAGATACAGGTGCCGGATATGACCCTGCGAACAGCGATGATGAAGTAGATATCATGATCGTTGATGGTTTTTATAAAGAAGCTGATGTCCTATTGGAACAACGTTTATCTGAAAACCCCGATGATGAAAAAGCAATCTTCCAAAAAGCCTTCTTACAGCATTTGCAAAGTGAGTATGAGAAACTTCTGGCACGTGAAGATAAACGCCTTGCCAGTGATCCGGAAGATGTAAATGCATTAATCAACAAAGGATTTGCCCTAGCGAACCTTAATCGTGAGGAAGAAGCATTACGCACAGTTGATAAAGCCTTACGCATTGATCCTGAGAACCTTACCGTTCTTAGTAACAAGGCGTATATTGCCAAACTTCTTTACCGTGATGAATTGCACAACCAAACATTAATGCAAGCCTATAACGCGTCAGCGAAACAACGTTTGGAAGCTCTTGAGCAACAAGAAGCGCAATTGCTTCACGACATGGGGGCAAAGTTTGTTGAGCTTGAAACGCCATCCGCGTTTGATGAATTTAATAAGCACAGCAATATCGGCTCAGAGCTACTTCATTAATCATGATCTGAATATTTGTAAAAAGCGGCGTAAAACTTTCTTACGCCCTTTTTTGTGCGTGGACTTATGCGCGGGGGATACCTATCATACTGAGCTATGACAGCGTATATTCTTAAACGTCTCTTATTGATGATCCCTACCCTGCTCGGCATTATGCTGATCAGCTTTATTATCGTACAATTTGTTCCGGGCGGCCCCGTTGAAAAGATGATTGCCCAGTTACAGGGGCATGATACATCCGCAACACAACGTGTCTCTGGTGGTGGCGGTGATTTAGGTGGCTCTAGCTCAACAACAGGTAGTGCAGGACAAAATGGTACCTATAAGGGTTCTCAAGGATTAGACCCTGAGTTTATTGCAGAATTAGAAGCCATGTATGGTTTTGATAAACCTGCACATGTACGTTTTGGAACAATGGTATGGGATTATATACGTTTTGAGCTTGGGACAAGCTATTACCGTGATGTCGGGGTTATTGAATTAATATTAGAGAAGATGCCCGTATCCATATCCCTTGGACTATGGTCTACGCTTATCATTTACTTAATCTCTATTCCGCTTGGTATCAAAAAGGCCGTCAAAGATGGGGAAGCTTTTGATATCTGGACAAGTGCCATTATTTTCATTGGTTACGCTATACCCTCTTTCTTATTTGCCATTCTATTAATTGTGTTGTTTGCAGGTGGACGATATTGGGACATCTTTCCGTTACGTGGCCTTACTTCTGATGGCTGGGAAGACATGACTGTTCTTCAACAAATAGCGGATTATGCATGGCATATGGTATTACCAACGGCGGCCATGATTATTAGTGGCTTTGCCTCTATCACGATGCTTACTAAAAATTCATTTATGGATGAGATTGGAAAGCAGTATGTGTTAACGGCTCGATCTAAAGGGTTATCAGAAAATCAGGTTTTATACGGTCATGTATTCCGTAATGCCATGTTGATTATAATTGCGGGTTTCCCTGCTCTATTTGTATCCATATTTTTCACCGGTTCTCTTTTGATTGAGGTTATATTTTCCTTAGATGGGCTTGGCTTGCTTGGCTATACCAGTATTATAAACCGCGACTATCCCGTGGTTTTAGGTACTCTATACATATCCTCTCTCATGGGGCTTATTATGCATTTAATACGTGACCTTGTTTATGTCTGGGTTGATCCGCGGATCGACTTTGACAATAGAGGGGCATAGGCGATGTCTCAGGCAAAGGGAAATATTATTGGTATTATTGCACTTATTCTTTGGTCATGTTCTGCGCTCTTTTTTAGTTATGCAGAGCCGATACCAACCTTTTTGCTTATTAGCATAGCCTCGTTTCTTGGTGGATTTTTATTTGTTGTTATATGGACAATCCAGTCACCTCATAAGTTACGCGATAAATTCAAAGTCCCTCTCATGGCATTGCTTGTTCCGATGATTGGTATCGGGCTTTATGATGTTTTTTATTATTTTGCATTCAAAAATGCCCCCATAGAAGAAGCCAATATTATCAATTATTTATGGCCTACTTTTATCCTTCTTTTTTCTGCATTATTGCCTGAACATACACTAAAACCGCATACCATTATTGGCGCACTTATTTGCTTTATCGGCGTGTGTGTTTTGCGCATTGGTACAGATTTCAGCTTCAGCGATCGTACAATAGAGCTGGGGCATATTCTTGCATTGCTTGCGGCTCTCACATGGGGTGGTTATTCTGTCCTTGTGCGTTTCCTCAAACATAATGCCAGCAATGCCGTTCCTGTTGCATTTTTATATAATGCTGTAATCTTCATGGTTCTTCACCTTTGTTTCGAAGATGCATGGATCATCAGTCAAACACCTCTTATCGCAGCATTGGCACTAGGGATAATCTTCGGAGCAGGTTATTTTTCGTGGAATATTGCGATGTCTTATGGAGATATTCAATTGCTTAGCGTTTTATCCTATTTTACGCCGATCTCCTCAACCTTTTTGCTGGTAACATTTGGATACCCTGTCATGACATCAAACTTGATGCTTTCCGTATGTATCATCGTTATTGGTACTTTTATTGCCTCCGCGGAGCACATCAATTCTATTTATAAGCGCTATAGGAGTATTACCCCCTCATGAAGACATCTCCCTTAACGCAGCGCCGCCTCAAACAATTCCGCGCCAATAAACGCGGTTTCTGGAGCTTATGGATATTCCTATTCCTGTTTATAATTGGATTATCTGCAGAATTTATCGCAAATGATAAACCCCTTCTTATGCAGTATAAGGGAGAGATTTATTTCCCTGTGCTCAAAAATTATGCCGAAACAACATTTGGTGGTGATTTTGAGACAGAGGCCGATTATCGCGATGAATTCGTACAAGAGTTAATCTTAGGAACAGACGGGATGGAAGGATGGATAATATGGCCGCCTATTCGTTACTCCTATGACACAATCAATTATAATCTAGACAAACCCGCCCCTACACCGCCTAGTTCGGAAAACATATTTGGAACTGACGATCAGGGGCGTGATGTTGCTGCGCGTATTATTTATGGATTTCGTTTATCTGTATTATTTGGGCTTATCCTAACGTTTGTAAGCTCAATCATTGGCATTACATCCGGTGCTATACAGGGGTATTATGGCGGTCGGGTAGATTTATTAATGCAACGTACCATCGAAGTATGGGGAAGCCTGCCATCTCTTTATATTCTTATTATTTTCTCCAGTATGTTTACGCCGGGTTTTTGGACATTATTACTGATCCTACTTTTATTTTCATGGATCACACTGGTTGACCTTGTACGCGCCGAGTTTTTACGCGCACGTAATTTTGATTATGTTCGTGCGGCACGTGCGCTTGGTATTTCGAACCCGGTTATCATGTGGCGTCATGTCTTGCCCAATGCCATGGTGGCAACAATCACCTATATGCCCTTTATCCTGACCGCTTCGATTACATCTCTTACGGCTCTTGATTTCCTTGGGCTTGGTATGCCGCCGGGCAGCCCGTCTTTGGGTGAAATGTTGGCACAAGGGAAGAATAATCTATATGCGCCTTGGCTTGGTATTTGCGCTTTTTTCTCTTTAGCGATTATGCTTACTCTTTTAACATTCATCGGAGAGGCCGTACGTGACGCCTTTGACCCACGAAAAACGAGTATGTAAGATATGCACATCCGAAATTCTATTCATGCCCTAAAAGATGAAATTTCTGCCCATCGTAGAGCAATGCATGAGAACCCGCAGACGTCTTTCGAGGAGAGCTTTGCCAGTGATTTAATCGCCGCGAAGCTTGATGAATGGGGTATAACGTATGAACGTGGCATAGGAAAAACCGGTATCGTCGCGACGATTGAAGGGGAATGCGGTGCATCTGATAAAGCAATCGCCTTACGTGCGGATATGGACGCTCTTGATATTATTGAAGAACCAAATAAGGAGTGGGTTTCAAAAACATATGGCAAGATGCATGGATGCGGGCATGACGGGCATAGTGCGGTGTTACTGGGCACTGCGAAATCCCTCTCCGAGAACCGTTCCTTTCAGGGACGCGTATATCTGATTTTTCAACCTGCCGAAGAATCCGGTGAGGGGGCAAAGGCGATGATGAAAGACGGTTTATTTGACCGTTTCCCATGTGATGCCATCTATGCCATGCATAACTGGCCCTATAGTCCGCTTGGCCAGTTTGAAATCAATATGGGCCCGAGTATGGCAAGTGTTGATTTTTTCGAAGTTAAAATCGAGGGTAAAGGTGGTCACGCATCAAAGCCACATACGCTCATTGACCCAATCATTATTGCATCACAAATCATCACCGCACTTCAAACAATCATTAGCCGTGAGACAGACCCCTTTGATCCCGCGGTTCTGAGCATCACAAACATCAATGGAGGAACCGGTGCATTCAATGTCATACCGTCTCATGTGACCTTTAATGGAACGGTGCGCACCTATTGCACTTCATTGAAGGCAAAAATAGAACAACGCATTAAAAAGATATCATCTGACATTGCAGAGAATTACGGTGCAAAAGCACTTTGCACATACACATCAATGATAGAGCCGACAATTAATGACATTGAACATGCCAAAATTTGTGCCGACATTGCACGTGCGCAGGTTGGTGATGATAATGTAATTACCGATGGTAAAGCATCTATGGGCGGTGAAGATTTCGGTGCGTTTTTACAACATATACCGGGCGCATATGTCAAAATGGGACAAGCAATTCCCAACGACCCGACCTCCCCCTGTAATCAGGGGCTTCATAACGCGGGGTACGACTTTAATGATGACTTAATTCCTATTGGAATTGAATATTGGGTACGATTGGTTGAACACCTACTCCCCCCTCAAAGCGAAAAGGAATAAGATATGCCTATCATAAAATATGCACTGAATAGCCTCTCGTTTTTCATCCTGCTATGTGTATTCTCTACTTCGGCATTTGCGTTTTGGGGGAATGATGCAAAACAAATAAAACATGACGAACAACGCACGCATGACATTCTCGCTATCGCAGACCTTATTGAGGAATATTATGCGATAAAGCACCATTACCCTTTGGTTTCCGAACCGCAGAAAGACATTTTATCAACTCTTATTTCACAAGCCCCTCCCAAGAAAATTTTGTCGCATTTTACGCCTCAATTATTAGAGCAAGAATTGAGTACAGTGTTGAAACGTACCATACCTCTTCCAAGGGATCCCAAAGATGGTGATGATTGGCGGTTTTATCAATATGCAACTGACGGACAAAATTTCTACGTATCGGCATTTCTATATAATGCAAAACCATATGCAAAGCCGCAGGGAAAGAGGCATCATAAAATTGAATTAACATCGAAGCCATGCCTGAAATGTGTGCAATACAAGCCTCGTGATATCAAACGCTTTTTATCTATTGGTGTAGATAAGAAAGAACTTCAGGATCAACTTTTTTCTGCGCTCAAGGAAAGAGACTTCGAGGCTGCAAAAGTTGCGATTAAAGACGGAGGCAATCTTTCACCAATTTGTGACTTCCACCATCGTTGCCAGCCCTTAGCCAGCGCAGCAGAGAAAGGTGATATTGAAATGATACAATTCCTTCTTGATAATGGCGCAGATCCGGATGGCTTTAATGGTTATTATGATATCGCATTGATTTACGCCATGGGTGCGAACCAAGAAAAGGCAGCAAAGGTTCTTATAACGTCAGGTGCGGATGTAAACCTTCCAAATGCATTTGGCATGACGCCCTTTATTGGTGGCATTGCCATGGGAAATACAGAGATAACAGAGCTCATGATACAGCATGGTGCTTATCTAGATCGCAGTTTCCTTGTCCAGAATAGCAGTGCCCCAAAGGGCAGCAAGAACATGTTCCCATTACAGGCCGCCATCAAGTCAGGATCGCCGGATATGGTACAAATTTTACTCAGCCATGGCGCAGATAAGACCCAAAGAACACAGAGTGGAAAGACACTTCTTGAGCTTGCGCATGATACTAAAAATCCAAAAATAATTGCATTTTTTGTCAAATAAAGTTGTTGAACCCTTGACACATCCCCATAAAATATGTTTTTCATATGCGCATGACTAGATACGCAACAACACAATTACGACGACGAAGCCGCTAAGATCCAACTTTGCGGGGCGTTTTATGTTGCCTATTCTCTTTTCAATTTCATAACATTTTATGTTTTTCCGCAAACAAGCTTGATCCCTTGAAAAATCAATTGCTTACATAGCGTTTTTACGGCATTTTACGAGTTACAAAACGAAGATGAAAATATGACAAAAATACTCATTGATAAAATTAGTTCTGTTACAAAAAACCTTGAACTTAAACACACTGAAACACTGATTGACGACCCGAATGCGAACCTTTCTTGCGAGATGGGTACTGTTCTAGCGGCAGAAGTTCTGGAAGATAAAAGCCTTTATAATGAGCTTGAGCTTCCTTCAGGGCGTATGTCAAAGCTCAAAAAAGGTGATATTATTGCCGTAGCTTTGGGGCAAAGACGTGCACTTAAAGGGTTTGTCGGAAATTTACCAACGTCACTAAAGCCCGGTGATATCATTCACCTTCTAAATTTTGGCGGTGTTGCCGGTGAATGTACAAGTGCCAACCTCAAAGAAGTTGGTGATCCTTTACGGATTAGAGTTTTGGGCGGTATTGCGCGTAAGGGTAAACAACTTAATATCAATCAAAAGATGGTCTATATGCCCAAGGACACAATGAAGAGTGATGTACCGCTTATCATTGTTACCGGAACAAGTATGGATAGCGGTAAAACAACCGTTGCGACAGAGATTATCAAAGCACTTACACGTATGGGGATGAGGCTTGCCGGAACGAAGTTAACCGGTGTTGGCGCGCTACGTGATCTTTATAAAATGCAGGATTATGGTGTTTATAATGCGGTTTCATTTGTTGATGCAGGTATTCCCTCTACGGCGAATATTGATGATGAGACAATCGTACGCATGACAAAAGGGGCAATTGACCACCTTAGTAAAGACAAACCCGATGCGATTATTATTGAATTTGGTGATGGTCTCATGGGGCGTTACGGTGTGAATGCAATTTTGGAAACACCGGAAATACAAAAGAATGTACGTTTGCATATTGGTTGTGCGGGTGATCCCGTTGGTGCAATTGGCCTTGCAAAAGGTTGTACGGAAATAGGTCTACCGATTGATGTCATCAGTGGCCCTGTAACAGATAATCAGGTTGGGCAAAGCATCATCAGAGATGAGCTGGACGTTATTGTTTATAACGCCTTTAACCCGACAAATGAATGGATGGATTTGGTGATTTCAAGATGGCTACAAGAATATCAATTATCGGCATAACGGGCTATACAGGCTTAGAACTTTTACGGATGTTAAATGCGCATCCGGAGGTGAGTTTTGCGCATGTCACATCACGCCAACATGAGAATACGCCAATTGGTGAGGTTTACCCACATCTGGCGCATATGGATATTGTTGTCAGTAACCCGTCACTTGACCAAATTGCCGAAGATAGCGATATTGTTTTCCTTTGTCTTCCGCATAAAACGGCGCAGGACACTGTTGCTGCACTCTATGGAAAAGTGAAAATTATAGATTTGTCTGCGGATTTCCGTTTGGATGATGTCCCGACCTATGAAAAATATTACGCTGTAGCGCATAATTACCCTGATCTTTTGGAAAAGGCGGTTTATGGCCTGCCTGAAATTACGGGGAATGATAAAATTGTGGATGCGGAATTGGTGGCAAACCCGGGATGCTTTGCCCTACTCGGCCAGATTTTGACCTACCCTTTCAAAGGCAAAATTGAAAAAGCTGATTTTATCGGTATTACCGGATCAAGTGGCGCGGGGAAATCTGCAACGGATGGCACACACCACCCTGTGCGGAATCATAATTTGAAGAGTTATAACATCAATAAGCATCGCCATATTCCCGAAGTATGCAAAAGCGCAGGTATAACCGAAGATCAGTTGAATTTTGTACCGACATCCGGCCCCTTCACACGCGGCATTTTCGGACAAGCCTTTATTACCTTACAAGACGGTGTTGATGCACAAAATGCACTTGATAGCGCGATGCAGGTTTATAAAGGCACAAAATTTATCCGTTATCAAAAGCAAGTTGCCTTAGCAAATATTGTCGGATCAAACTTCGCCGATGTCAGTTTTGAAATTGGTAATAACGGCAATATCGTTGCACAAGGCGTGATTGATAACCTGGTTAAAGGAGCGGCAGGATGTGCCGTTCAGAATATGAATATTATGTGTGGCTATGACGAGACACTTGGCCTGTCAAACCTTAGCCCTGTTTACCCATAAGGAATAGATATAATGAAAAAGAACAAAAAACTTCCTGACTTTTTTATCAATGCTTTTTATGAGAGCAAGTTCCGCGATAACTTATTCATTATTAAGGCAAGCGGTAGCGTTATTGAAAACGAAGAAGCGCGTAACAACCTGATCGCCAATATCAGAGATCTAACCCACCATGGTATCAAGGTTATCTTGATTTATGGCGGTGGTGAAATGATTGATGCAGCGGTAGAAAAGCGCGGCATTGGGGTTAAACGTCAAAATGGTCGCCGTGTTACGGACGGCGCAACGCTTGAGATTATCAAAGAAGTCATCGGCGGGAAGCTATCCCTTAGTATTTATGAAGCGATGCAGCACAATAAACTGGAGGGGCTATCATTTAATGCAGTTCCTGCGGATTGGATGAATATTGCCTTGCGCCCGAAAGAGCCGATTGATTACGGCTTTGTTGGTGATATTCACGGCGTTAATATCCGCCCTATCCTGCGTCAATTAAAGGTTACAGGCTTTATTGCCTGCCCATGCCTGTCCATCACGGCAAATGGCGATTTGTGTAATATCAACGCCGATACAATTGCGACGGCGCTTGCCACCGGCCTTAAGGCCGACAAGCTAATTTTCATGAGCAATGTTGACGGTGTGAAAGTTGGCGGTGAAACTGCCATGATGATTAGTTCTGATGAGATTACAGGCCTGATTGACGATGGCACCGTTACCGATGGTATGAAGGTAAAAATGGAGAACTGTCTTGATGCGCTTAAGGCCGGTGTTAAACGTATTCACCTGATTAATGGCCTGCGTGATAATGCCCTGCATAAGGAAATATTCGAATCCGTTGGCCCGGGTACAATGCTCCTCCATGAAGAAGAAAAAGACAGCTATATGAACGAAGTAGAAGTCCAAAAAGTAATTGGTGGGAAATAAAGGTGATATTACACTTTTTAGATATTAGATATGGAACAATAGGCAGACTTAATTATTTTTTATTGTCAGCTATATTGCCGTTTATTCTGTTTATACCTGTTATTACATTGTCTCCTAGCGTAACGGGCGAAACGGATGTACTTATTATCTTTATAATGGTGCTCGTCGCTTATCAACTTCTTCTCAGTGTTAAGCGATTGAGGGATATCGGTATAAACGTATATTATTCAGTCATTGGATTAGCACTGTCCTTGCCCGGTTTGTGCATGACGCTTATGATGCAATCACCAGAACACGCCATGACTTTTGTTGATTTCATGGAGAAAAACCCTACCACCATTATAACGGTATCTACTATCCTTAATTTGATAAGCCTTGCATACGGTATTGTCTTACTATTCTTTAAAGGCAAGAATCATTCATAAACAACTCAAATAAAACAAGAGAAAAACATGACAAACGCAACAGACATCATTAAAAGAACCGAAGATATTTTGGTTAAGACATATAACGCGCAGCCTGTTGTTATGGATCGTGGTGCGGGGTGTTATTCCTATGACACGGATGGTACGAAATATCTGGATTTTGCGGCTGGTATTGCGGTGGCTTCATTAGGCCATGCGCACCCTGCGATGTTGGAAACACTGAATTCACAAGCCGCGCGCCTTATGACTTGTCAGGCATCTTATGCAACAAAAGAGAAGTTGGAAGCGGCGCAAATCCTGATTGATAATAGCTGTTTCGATCTTGTTTATTTCTCCAATAGTGGTGCGGAGAGTGTAGAAGCCGCACTAAAATGTGCGCGCAAATGGGCATATGATAATAAGGGCGAAGGCTGTCATGAAATTATTGCCTTTAGAAACTCTTTCCATGGGCGAACTTATGGCGCGGCAAGTGTAACGGAAAAACGTTTGAGTCAGCCATTTTTCGAACCATATCTGGATGGCGTGCACTTTGCGGACTTTAATGACATCGCCTCTGTTAAAGCATTGGTGAATGATAAAACGGCGACAATTATTGTTGAGCCTATTCAAGGTGAAGGTGGTTTAAGCCCGGCAACACCGGAATTTTTGGCGGATTTGCGTGCGCTTTGTGATGAACAAAATATCTGTTTGATCTTTGATGAAATACAAGCCGGTATGGGACGTTTAGGCACATTTTTCGCATATGAAGCATTTGACGGTGCGGTTGAACCGGATATTGCATGTCTTGCAAAGGGCATGGGCGGTGGTTTCCCTGTTGGTGCGATGGTTGCGAAAAAGCCATATGGTGATGCCATTCAGGTTGGAACGCATGGCACGACATATGGTGGTAATCCACTTGCGTGTGCTGTGGCAGCAACAGTGATGAAGGAGATCTTGAGTAACGGTTTTCTGTCACATGCGAATAAGGTTTCAGAAAAATTATTTAATGGTTTAGAGGCTATACAACGCTCATCCAACAAAATCACAGATATCCGTGGTAAAGGATTGATGATTGGTATTGATACGACGTTCAATATCAAAGACCTTTTGGGTGCGTTACAGAATAACGGATTAATGGCGACGCAAGCGGGTAAGGCAACGTTACGACTGACCCCTCCTCTTCTCCTAAGTGAAGCAGAAGCGGACGAAGCGCTAGCAATTATTGAAAAGACATTGAAAGAATTAGACTAAAAAGATCAGACTGGGGTTAAAGTCATGACAAACGACGTAAGACATTTTATCAACTTGCCTGATATTGATGGCGAGACATTAAAAGGCATTATCAAACATGCCCATACATTAAAAGCAGAGAAATTTTCTCCGCCGCAAATTATGGAGGGGTTATCCCTTGCTATGGTGTTTGATAAGCGTTCAACCAGAACACGGATGAGCTTTGAGCTTGCGATGAAGCAGCTTGGTGGTCATACATTGGTGATGAACATGGGCGAAATGCAAATCACAGGTGCGGAAAGCATTGAGGATACAGGTGCGGTTCTATCGCGTTATGTTGATGGTATTATGATTAGAATGAGTGACCATGATACATTGGAAGAGCTTTCCCGTAACACGTCAATTCCTGTGATTAGTGGCATGACAAATGACTCACACCCTTGTCAAATCATGGCGGATATCCTGACGATTGAAGAAAACCTTGGCGATATGCAGGGAAAGAAAATTGCATGGTTTGGTGATTATAACAATGTTTGTAAAACATTTGAACAAGCTGCTCCAATTTGGGACTTTGAGCTTGCTATTTCAACACCGGAAGATTTACAACCTGAAAAGACTGGGGCAAATGCATCCTATAACGCCGATGCAATGCAAGCGGCGACAAACGCCGATGTGATTGTCACAGATACGTGGGTTTCCATGGGAGAAGAAGGCAAAACAATTGACAAATTCTTGCCCTATCAAGTGAATTCAGATTTGATGGCCAAGGCAAATGATAATGCCATATTCATGCATTGTATGCCGATCCATCAAAACGAAGAAGTGACACCAGAAGTTCTGAAAAGCAAGGCTTGTGTTATTTATGACGAAGCAGAAAACCGTCTTCATGCACAAAAAGCCGTTCTCGCATGGAGTATGGAAGGTGCGGGCGTGCGCTTGCAAAAGCCGTTAGGGTTTTAGATCACATAGCGCAGCCGCAGCCCGATTAATTTTACGGAGCAATTACCACGGTATAGAACACGTCATAATCGGCGCCGTCCAAGTTCGCCTTAAAATATTGTGGAAATGCACGCTGCCCAATCGGCCACCCTGCGGGTAAATTAGGATTAGTTGCCGGATTTAAGAACACATGGGTGCTGAACGGTGGGTCTGTAAACCCTAAAAGGTCATCTGCATCAAACATCAGAAGACGCCCTATAAAGCCAATCAGGACAGATGCAATCATTCCACCACCTGCCGAGACGCCCTCTGTAACCGGAGCAAGGGCTGTTCCTGCGCCCTCTACGGCTTCTTGCAACTTTTTGATATCGTCTTCTTCAATATCTTCGGCGGTATCCTGATCCATAAGCCATACACCGACATGAACCGGTCCTCCTGCCGTTGGTAAATCCACAACGACTGCATCAGGGTCCCAAATGTTGCCGTTATTCATTTCCTTAGTAGGTGCTTTTAAAGTTGGTGCACCTCCCCCCGGATTTGGGATTTGAGTTAAGGCAGGTAATCGTCCTACTACCGCCTTTTTCGGGTTAGATAGGTCATTCGGATCTTTTGCAGCAGCTACAATAAGATAAACTTCATCGGCTCCTGTGTTGTCCTCCGTCACGTTACATATAACACGATCAATTTTGACTTTTACACTCGCCATGATCTCTCTCCTTCTTTCAGAACTAGATTATATTCCTCAAGAATAGCCAAAGTTGCTCATGTATCCGCAAGAAAAAACGCACAAAAGAACACCTCCGTATTCAATGCGCACTATCCAAGAATAGAATAAAAACCGTCTATGTGATTAAGATGCATTCACCCAGATACTTGCCATCCAGTAAATAATCAGGCAAATCTGCACCAAAAAAAATATCCCACGAATGAGGGTTACACGTTTACGCCCTGAGGAAAGATGTGCGCAAGATTGTGCGATACGTGCGGCAAGAAACAGATAGACCAGCTGGTTAACAACGAAAAGCGTGTTTGTCATTGCTGCGATAAAAATCACGGCAACCAATATTGGAAAATTCTCACAACAATTGGCATGCGCACGTGACACCCTATAGGCAAAATCTGATATATGCTCATTTGTGTGTGTGATTTTGCGAAATGAAAGCCCTTCATTTATGGCTTTCACCCGAACATAAAACATCAGTACAAACAGAATAATCATCCATGTGATATAGCCAAAGATACCAATATATGCGTGTTCCATGTTTTTCCTATATTTCGTTACAGAGCCGTACATCTTAGCAATAACAAAAAAGCCTTCCATTTCCTATTATTTTCCCCTAAAACAGGGGCGCAGCAAAAATAAGGAGCGTTCACATGAGCAAAGGTAAAATCGTACTCGCCTATTCCGGTGGTTTGGACACATCTATTATCCTGAAATGGTTTATCGAGGAAGGATATGAGGTTATCGCCTATATCGCAGATGTCGGTCAGGATGAGGATTACGAGACAGCACGTGAGAAGGCTCTGAAACTTGGTGCGGCAAAAGTTTATGTCGAAGACCTTAAGTTAGAATTTGTTCGCGATTATATTTTCGCAGCTGTTAAATCACAGGCTATATATGAGGGACGTTATTTGCTTGGTACATCTGTGGCACGTCCGATCATTGCAAAACGCCAAATCGAAATTGCCGAAAAAGAAGGCGCACAGTTTGTATCACATGGTGCAACAGGTAAAGGAAACGACCAAGTTCGTTTCGAGCTTTCCTATTATGCGCTTAAGCCTGATATCGAAGTTCTTGCGCCATGGAAAATGGATGAGTTCCTGACACGTTTCGAAGGGCGTCAGGACATGCTGAACTATGCTGATCAATATGGTATCCCTGTTTCTGCGACACGTAAGAAGCCATATTCTGAAGATGATAATATGCTTCACATCTCACATGAAGCCGGTGTTTTGGAAGACCCGAATGCGGCCGCGGATGAGGATGTATATTCCCGTACGAACGGCACTGCGGCCTCCCCTGATGAAGCGGATGTATTGAGTATTGAATTTGAACAAGGTATCCCTGTAAAGGTTACAAACCAAACGGACGGCACTATTAAAGAAGGTGCAGTTGAGTTGTTCCAGTACCTAAATGAGCTTGGCACAAAGCACGGCATCGGTCGTTTGGACATGGTTGAAAACCGTTTTGTTGGTATTAAATCCCGCGGCGTTTATGAAACACCGGGCGGTGAAATCCTCTACAAAGCACATCGTGACCTTGAAGGCCTGACATTAGACCGTGAAGTGATGAAGCTACGTGATCAAATGTCTTTGAAAGTGGCTGAGCTTATTTATAACGGTTTTTGGTTCTCTCCTGAATTTGATCTGTTAATGACATTCATGGATAAAGCACAAGAAACAAACACAGGTACGGTGCAGATCAAGTTGATCAAAGGTGTGGCATATCCGATCGCACGTAAATCACCGATTGCACTTTATGATCCTGAGCAATCCTCTATGGATGTTGAAGGTGGTTATGATCAAAAAGATGCCGATGGCTTTATCAAAATCAATGCGGTACGCCTGAAAAACAACACAGCCATACACGGTAAGCCATTAAGCGAAAAAACTGAGAAAGCTGCTTAATATGGCGAAGATCACTGCCACAGTTCCTGCCAGTCATCAAAAAGATGGTGTTGAGTTCCTTACGTTGGAATTCGATATTGATACGGATGGCTGGTATCTTTATGGGCATAGTGACTTAAGCGCTCCTGCCTTGTTCGATCTATGGAATATGAACGAAGAAGATGCCAAGGACATGGCCGCGAATGATTGGGGTGTTTTATCATCTGAGTGGAATGACGAAGATGATGGCGCAAATGCTGTCACACGCGATTTCAACGGTGCCGAGCTAAAAGATGGTGATACGGTTACACTCATCAAAGATCTTGATGTTAAGGGCGCAGGTGTCACATTAAAGCGTGGTACGACGGTGAAGAATATTTCTTTGACCAATGACCCCGAACTCATTGATTGCCGTACAAAAGAAGTTAAAGGCCTTGTCCTGAAAACTTGCTTCGTGAAGAAGATATAAATAATAAAACACATATTATTTGTGCAACGCGCAATTTTTTCTCGCAATATTTTATAAACTTCGCTATGTCCTGATCTATACATGGATGTACGGAGTTTAGATTATGGATATACATACAGTTTACGCGACAATTGGTTTTCTTTTGGCGGCATATGCCGTTGTTGGAAATGATGCAGTTCAAACTTTAGGGACGTTCATTGCATCCAATGTTAAATTTGTAAAATGGTACTGGCTTTGGTTGGCAGCATCATTGGTTCTTATCGTTACTTTAAGCTATGGCTGGGCGGTTAATGGCGGAGATATTTCATTCGGTCGTTTAGAAAAAATCCCCCCTATGAAAATTCAGTGGTATCACGCCGCTGCGCCGCTTGTTTTAGTGTTACTGACCCGTATTGGTATTCCGGTTTCTACGACGTTCCTTGTCCTATCAACCTTTGCAAGCACCCTAATCCTTGAAAAAATGCTTGTAAAAAGCATTATTGGTTACGGACTGTCTGCGATTATAGCTTATGTTCTTTGGCTTGGTATCTCTCGCCTGATGAATGAAAAATACAATATGGTGAAGAAGGAAAATCGTCTGAAATGGCGTATCTTTCAATGGGGTGCGACAGGTTTCCTATGGTATAGTTGGTTAAGCCATGACATGGCAAATATTGCCGTATTCTTACCACGCGAACTACCGCTTTGGATGTTAATGGCAGTTATAACAATCTTGTGTGCATGGCTTGGAGTTATTTTCCATGGTCATGGAGGAAAAATACAGAAGGTCGTTTTGGAAAAATCAGGAACACGTTTTGTCCGCTCCGCTACGATTATTGACTGTATCTACGCACTCATATTGATTTACTTTAAGCAAATGAACTCTATCCCAATGTCTACGACATGGGTTTTTGTTGGCCTTCTGACCGGACGTGAACTTGCCATTGCAACGACATACCGTGACACATATAAAGCAGGTTATGTTTTCCCGCTTATTGGTAAGGACTTCTTGAAAATGATGATTGGCCTTGGGGTTTCTGTTGCTTTGGCGCTTTCCATTCATTATATTCTTGATCCTGCAACAACATAAACAAACGGGTATCACAGCATGGCAAAAGAAAATTCAAACCAAATGTGGGGTGGACGCTTCGAAGAGAAACCATCTGACATTATGGAGCAGATTAATGCCTCTATCGGGATTGATAGACGTATGTGGCGTCAGGATATCCGTGGAAGCATCGCGCATGCCACAATGCTTTCCAATCAGGGGATCATTACAAAAGATGAGGCCGTTCAGATAGTGAATGGTTTGAACCAAATTGCCGAAGAGATCAAAAGCGGTAACTTTGAGTTCAAGGCATCTCTTGAAGATATCCATATGAATATCGAGGCACGCTTACGTGAGCTTATCGGTGATGTTGCGGGTAAGCTTCACACTGCGCGTTCTCGTAACGATCAGGTTGCAACAGATTTCCGTATGTGGACGCGTGATGCAATTGATGAGTTGATGAAGCTTATTGAAGATTTGCAGAATGTTCTTGGCCAGCTTTGTGAAAAACATAAAGACGATATTATGCCCGGCTTTACGCATTTACAAGCTGCACAGCCTATTACGCTTGCCATGCATTTGGATGCCTATGCTCAGATGTTGCAACGAGATAAATCACGGTTTTTTGATTCGCGCAGGCGTGTGAACCAATCCCCGCTTGGTGCCGCTGCATTGGCAGGTACGCCCTACCCGATTGATCGCGATTTCACAGCGGAGAAGCTTGGGTTTGATGAGCCGATGCCAAATACGTTAGATGCAGTTTCATCCCGCGATTTTGCAATTGAATTTATGTTCTGTGCCGCGCAATGTGGGTTGCACCTTTCTCGTCTGGCGGAGGAAATAATCGTTTGGGCGACACCGCAATTCGGTTTCATCCAACTATCCGATCAATGGAGCACGGGAAGCTCTATCATGCCGCAAAAGAAGAACCCCGATGCGGCGGAGCTTGTGCGTGGTAAGACAGGGCGACTTAATGGAAACCTGCTTCAACTTATGACGATCTTAAAAGGGCTGCCTCTGGCCTATAATAAAGACCTGCAAGAAGATAAAGAGCCTGTTTTTGATAGTTTTGACACGTTGTCTCTCTGTTTGCAGGCAATGAAAGGCATGTTGGAGAGTGCAGAATTTCATACGGATGCGATGCTGAACTCTGCCGAGATGGGCTATACAACGGCGACGGCGCTTGCGGATTGGCTTGTTATGAATTTGGGATTACCGTTTCGTGATGCACACCATGTTACGGGTGCGATTGTAAAAATGGCGGAAAATAAAGGGTGTAAGCTTGATGAGCTTGACCTTGTCGATATGCAAGAGGTTAATGCGCAGATCACAGATGAAATTTTCAATGTGTTGAGCGTTAAAAAATCATAATATTAGGCTGAGACTATGATCGCTTATAGTTTTTTTGGTCTATATATTATTGCCATTATCCTTTTATATTTAAGTACGAGTAAGACGCGTACCTTAACCATGAATGTTATCGCTTGCTCGACTTGTGGGGTGTATATTTACCTTACAGGCAGTCATGCGGGTGTAATTGCATGTATAGCAGCAGCATTAGGCTCTTTATTCCAATTATATGCCCAGCGTTACCTGCATTCTCTTAGTACTAAGCGTCTCTTATTTATTAAATCTGTCGGGTGTATCCTCTTTACAGTTATTGGCATATGGGCGGTTTATCAATCACCTAGTGATTATTATCTCGTTGTCGCCATTATTGCATGTCGAGGTGGCGAAATACTTCCGCGTGAGCATCAGGTTAAGCTTGGTTATGTTTTTGCCGAAGTTTTATGGATGCATTACGCAGCAGACAGATTATTAATCCCCTTATATTCTGTTCATTTATGTATGACAATTCTGGGGTTAATTGTCATTATACGCCATTATATGAAAGAGCTTAGGCAAGTCCCCCTCAACATAAATAACGAAAGCGTACTATCATGAGCGTAAAGATATATCACAATTCACGTTGTTCAAAATCTCGCCAGACATTAGAAATTATCCGCAATAAGGGGATTGAACCAGAAGTTATTGAATATCTAAAGGATGCCCCATCACCGGATGATCTTCGCACGTTGTTTCAATTGTTAAAGTTAGATAGTGCCTTGCCGATGGTTCGTATAAAGGAAGAGGCATTTACACAGGCGGAATTAAATAAAGATAGTAGCAATGATGCCCTGTTACAGGGGGTTGCAAATTACCCAAAGCTTTTAGAACGTCCGATTGTCGTAACCGATAAAGGCGCCCGTATTTGTCGCCCCCCCGAATTGGTTGAAGAAATACTATAGCGCAAAAAAAGCGCACCAATTAAATATGGTGCGCTGATCTGTTTATTTAAATCTCAGTTTTATTTTGTAGGATTTTCGCCTTCAGATGATGGATTTCCTTCACTTCCACATTCACCTTCACTTGCGACAGATTGCCCTGCTGCATGCGCCGAACATGCATTCGAATATGTTTTCTGATCGCACCCGCAGACTGGTCTGTATTCCTGTGTACAGAATCTCGGCTTAGTACGACATACGCCTGGGTAATCATCATGACCGCAGCTTGCGCCAATTGGGTAATCACAGAACTCGTTTTCTCCGGTACAGTCCTGTCCGGAAACTCCGCCACAAACGCCAGACACGACGCTCTCTTTTGTTGTGTTTTTTGTTGTATCTTCCGTCATAGCCGATGCTGTTCCGGTGAGAGAACCTACAACCAAGAACCCTGCAACGATAACCATGCGTATAAAAAATTTCATAATCCTACTACCTATTATTGTTAGTTACATATCATTGATTACATAAGTTAGTATCTCTGCAAAGATGTAAAAGGTAGCACCTACTATAGCAATCAGTTTAATGATTTTTGTGAGGCTGTTTCCAAGGCATGCATGATATTTACAGTGCCCTGCATGATATCTTTTTCATGGTTCCAGATATAATCACTGACATCAACTAACCCTGCCCCGGCATGTGCCAAAGCACCACAATTTGTGCTGGTGATATTCTTACCCCGTGCCAAACATATCACATCCTGTGCGGCAGATATGCGTGTGATAAGTGCAGGATCAGCCGGTAAACATACATAATCCGCGCCCAAAGATATAGCCTCCTCTGCCGCATCTTTATCATTGCAAATTATACCAATAATCGCATCATCACCCAGTGCATTACGCGTGTTTTGAATGTCTGAATTTTTATCGAGTAAGAGACCATCCCCGTTCATAGGGTTAAAAGTTCCGCTTACAATTGCGACAAGGCCATTATCTTTAATAATAGGGATAATATCATTCGCACGCTCGGCGTTTTCTTCGGTATAGACGACCTCAACTACCGTCATGTTTCGCTCATAACCAGAGCCACGATTAATTGTAAACGCCAATTTACGCACCTGCCCGATTACATCCAACATGTTTGAGAAATCATCTATCCTCACATAAATCCCACATGGCGGGCTTCCGTTCTTGTCGGCACTCATTGTTTATGGTTTCCTTTTACAATAACACTTTACGCGAAAGCATCTAATGCCTGATAAAATACTAGAAATCAAGGATCTTCATGTCGATTTCAAAACACCTTCCGGTAATTTCCATGCTGTAAAGGGTGTGAGCTTTGAGCTTCACAAAGGTGAGACTGTTGCGTTAGTCGGTGAATCAGGATCAGGGAAATCGGTCACCGCTCTTTCTGCAATGAAGCTATTACCTTATCCGGCTGCGTCACATCGCGAAGGATCCTCTATTCTGTTTGAAGGTGAAGAGCTTATCAATAAGAGCGAAGCCTATATGCGCGGTATTCGCGGGCAACAAATTGGTATGATTTTTCAAGAACCGCAAAGTGCCCTGAACCCCCTGCACACAATCGAAAAGCAAATTGCAGAGGTGTTGAAAGTTCATCAAGGTATGGATAAAAATAGCGCACGCAAGCGCGTCATAGAGCTTTTAGATCTGGTACAGCTTCCTAAATTAAAAGAACGGCTTAACGCATACCCGCATGAACTGTCAGGAGGGCAAAGGCAGCGCATTGTCATTGCTATGGCACTTGCGAATAATCCTGAGCTTTTAATTGCAGATGAACCAACAACGGCGTTGGATGTTACAGTACAAGCGCAGATTTTAGAGCTTCTGGAAGAACTTCAGAACGAGCTTCATATGGCACTGTTACTTATTACGCATGATCTGTCCGTTGTAGAGAAAATGGCAGATACAGTTTGTGTCATGCGTCATGGTGAGATGAAAGAGCAAAATAGCACAAAGCCCCTTTTCACCAAACCACAGCATGATTACACGAAAATGCTCCTTAGTACCCGTCCACGAGGTACAGTAACGCCCTTAACAGGGCAGCAAAAAACGCTCTTAAGTGGTGATAATGTCAAAGTATATTTTGCAGATAAGAAAAATTTCTTTGGCAAAACAATCAGCCATGTAAAAGCAGTAGACGGTATTGACCTTAGCATTCGACGTGGCGAGACATTAGGTGTCGTTGGTGAATCAGGATCAGGGAAGAGTACGCTTGGCATGGCTATATTGCGGTTATTACGATCGCAAGGCGCGCTTAATTTTGACGGGCAAGATATATCAAGCTTTTCACAAAAAGATATGCGCCCGTTACGAGAGCGTATGCAAATTGTATTTCAGGATCCTTACGGTTCTCTTTCTCCACGTATGAGTGTTGCGCAAATTATTGGAGAAGGTTTAAAACTTCATTTCCCGGAATTAAGTGCGAAAGAACGCGACAAACGTGTCATCGATTCGTTAGAAGACGTACACATGAATCCGGATACGCGCCACCGCTATCCGCATGAGTTTTCGGGTGGGCAAAGGCAACGTATATCAATTGCCCGTGCGATGGTTCTTGCTCCTGAATTTTTGGTGTTAGATGAACCCACTTCTGCATTGGATGTCTCGGTACAAGCCGAAATAGTCGACCTTCTGCGTGAGTTACAAGAGAAGCATAAGCTATCCTATATGTTCATCAGTCACGATTTACGTGTTGTACGCGCCATGAGTCATAGTGTTTTGGTCATGAAAGATGGACAAGTCGTAGAGCATGGGAACGCACAAGACATCTTTGATAACCCGCAACATGATTATACAAAAACCCTTCTTGATGCGGCGATGAATTTAAAAACACACAAGGCTGCATAGATATATGGCCTCAAACCTATGCAGCCTCGCTTAATTTTATGGATTACATTTACCGCCCTTGACGACTTTAACAGCTGAACCGATTACTGTTTGTTGTACTTTCCAGTTATCTTTTGGTTTTGCATCTACATTTACCCATTGTACGCCTGACAATTGGATCTGCACTCTGTATTTTGCATTTTTATTTGTAATGCCATGACACTTCTGAGATTTACCAGTATATATGTTCTTAAAATAGCATTCAGGTCGTCCTGCCGTTGCTCCCCCTACAGGTTTAAGCCTTACTTGTGTAATTTGTTCGCTTGATTCATTTTTAACACGAATGCATTCCCCTTTTGCTTTTGGAACAGATGCCTGTTCAGTAGATGGTGCTTTTTCCTGATTTTTATCTTCTGCGCTAACCATACCTATCCCGCCTATACAAACCGACAGAAGAGCTACTGCGCATGTGCTTTTAACAACTTTTTTAAACATAATATTTTCCTATATATAAATTAAAAAAACAATTATGAGTTATATACATTCGCGCTTCAATATCTAAGATTGTCATTCTTATGTACAACCTCTATTTTTCCTTTGCCTTAATGCCCTTTAGCATGTTAATAACATCTCAACTTTTTATAAGTTATATTTAATTTTAAACCAATTTAGAAAGAGGTGAGTCCTGTGGTCAGTGTTAACGTACGTGATAACAATGTCGATCAGGCTTTACGTGTTCTCAAAAAGAAAATGCAACGTGAAGGCATTTTTCGCGAGATGAAGCTTCGTCGTCATTACGAGAAGCCGTCTGAGAAAAGAGCACGCGTCGAAGCGGAAGCTGTCAGACGTTGTCGTAAAATGGAACGTAAACGTCGCGAACGCGATGGATATTAGTTCTATTTACTTTTAAGAACAAAGGAACTGCTGCCGAAAACTCGTCAGCGGTTTTTTTGTGCGCTTCTTTGTGTTAAAATTATCTATCTGATTAAGTAAAGGTATTATAAGTAATGAAGATGGTTCTAAAACTTTCCGCTTTTTTCTTTTGTATTCTGTGTTTTAACACAACAGTTTCACATGCGGCCAGCGCACCAACACCTGAGGAACAAAAAGACCAGAACGAGCTTAAGAAAGGAAAATGGAAAAATTTTGAATCTGTAACAGGGATTTTTACAACAAAATTCCCAGTTCAATATAAATACAAAGTCTATCCTTTTCAATTCAATGAACATAGTGTCGCATTTAGCACCGAGATTGTTTCTTCCCTTGATGGTCATTTACAAACCGGATCTAATGAAAAAAGTATACTTATCAAAGCGCAGCAGACATTCGGTCCTGAGCTTACAATTCAAGAAACTCATAAAATTTTAAAGCAAGAAGCCAGAAAGTACAGGCTTGCTGCTAAATCCATGTCAGGAGAAATACTTTCAGATGAAGACTTTGTACATGAAGGTGGTTTTTTAGGTAAAAAATTCTATATATCTTACAAATCTAAAGAGGGTGAAACATATGGCTTACGCATTCAGGTCATTATGACAAACTACGCCAAAGTAGAACAAGTTCTAAGTGGCCCCGCCAACTCTATCTACTCATTTAGATCTAATGACTTCTTAGAATCGATCAAGCTCAATGATGGTCGTTTTATTGAAAAAGATCCTAAAAATGCTATAGCACGCGGTACAGGTTGGCTCCCTTACACATCCCGAAACAAACTATTTACCGTTAAACTGCCTCCACTAAATAGGGATTATGCCCCTAACCCACCCACATTTTCTTCGTCTAAAACACGCGACACTATGGAATTCGAAATTGTTGATCCCGTCAGATCAAAAAGCGTCTTTTATAATGTTAGTGCTTATAAATTAGATAAAGCAGTCAATATAACACGCGCAAAGAATTTTATTATATCGAAACATGTTTCTAATTTTGTAGCGAATGCAAACCCCAATAACTTACTTCTCGATCACTATAAAAACGGTAATGTCAGTACAGTAAAAACAAAATTAGTTATCACTCCAACGAAACGTTATCCTTTAATATCGAACATCTATATTGAAGCACGCTATATTAATAATTTCTTGATCGTTCAAGAATTTTTAACGACCCGTGCACATTCTAAGACAGAGATGCAAAACACATTTTTCTCCCTTTTAGAATTTCATCCGCAAAAATATAAACCGATGAAGACTATGCAAAAGAAGGCGCCTGCCAAATAAAGTTATCTAAATATATCAACCGTATATTGGCGCAACCATTCTTGCCGTTCCTGATCCAAACTACTTGATAAAGCCTCATAGATAAGAACGGCATATGACTTAAGCCATGCGCGTTCACCTTCATTCAACATATCCTCACAGATAAGGCGTGGATCAAACGGTGCGAGTGTTACGGTCTCAAAAACAAAGCCCTCTTCTACACGTTGCGTGAGCACAAGGTTTTCTATGCGGATTCCGTACTCACCCGCCTCATAATACCCTGGTTCATTTGAAATGAGCATTCCCTCTTGGAATGTAGCCTCACTCCTTGGTGATATACTCGTGGCGGCCTCATGGACACAAAGATTACACCCTACCCCATGTCCGGTACCATGTGCATAATCCAAACCAACATCATGTAATGGTGCTCGCGCTAATGCATCAATATCTTTACCGCGTGTATCTTCTGAGAAACATGCATCTGCGACAGCAATATGCCCCTTTAACACACGTGTATAATTTTCACGCATTTCCTGCGTCGGTTTACCAATTGCAATCGTGCGCGTGATATCAGTTGTACCCCAGCGATACTGCCCACCGCTATCGACTAATAATAAGGAATTACCGCTTATCTTCTTATCTGTTTGCGTCGTTGCCCGGTAATGAACGATTGCGCCATTTTCCGCAAAGCCGGCAATTGTTGGGAAGCTTGGCGCGATATAATTCTCACTTTCTTGCCTAAACTCTTCTAATTTTCTTTCTGCGCTGAGTTCGCTCATATCAATAATGTTTGCAGATGTCTCTAACCAGTGAAGGAATTTAACCACGGCGATACCGTCTTCTATATGCGCATTTTTGATCGCCTGTTGCTCTGTTTGTGTTTTTTGTGCCTTTGGTGCAACACATGGATCATCATAGCCCAGTGTATTTACGTTATGTTTTTGCGCGACATGTGTGAACCATACCGGAGTAGTATTATTGTCTATTGCCAGACACCCTTTTAACCCTGCGATAGATTTTTCAATTGTCTCAAGCTCACATATATTCACCCCTGCCCCGACATGTCTTCTTACAGAATCGGAGATTGAGCGACTATCAACAAACCAATCAACACGCCCGTCCTTATAAAGTAGTGCGTAAGATAAACACAGGGGTGAGTAATCAATATCTGCCCCCCGAATATTAAGCAGCCAACAAATTGAATCGCCCACGGTAATCAAACATGCCTGACAATCTGCATCTTGTATTTGTGCGCCAAGAGCCTTGCGTTTTTCTTGCGAAGTCTTTCCTGCGACCTCGTTTGGAAATATGGATATAGCGTTTGCAGGACGCGGGGGCTGGTCATTCCATACCATGTCAATCGGATGACCATCATATGGAACTAACTCTATTCCTGTATCAGCGAGGGCTTCTTCTATTTTTTGCACCTGTCCGGGAGTATGAAGCCATAGATCATATCCTATTTTGCATGCCCCGCTCACATTTTCTATGATCCAGTTACCTACAGACGTATCAACGCTATTACCAAGGTGATACAGAGGCGTTGGTACTTGCTGCGCGAGCTGTATTGTGTAGCGCCCATCACTCATCACTACGGCCTTTTCTTGCGTAACAATGGCTATCCCTGCGCTTCCGGTAAAGCCACTGAGCCATTCCAGACGCTCTGCATATGGGCTTAAGAACTCACCTTGAAACTCATCGGTACGTGGAATAATAAAACCATCCAATCCTGATTTTTTTATTTCTTTTCTGAAAGATGTCAGTCTTTCTTGATATAGGGTATGGTTTTCTGGCATGTTGTTTCTCTATCATTCTTTAAACAATATCTTTAATTTAAGAAGAATAAGTGTATCAGCATGAAAAATACAGCGCATATTATCGTTTTCGGCAATGAAAAAGGTGGGTCAGGAAAGTCCACGACGGCAATGCATACGGCAATTGCCCTACTTCGTTTGGGATACCGTATCGGTACAATTGATTTGGATGCACGTCAGGGAACGCTCACCCGCTATCTCAAAAAACGGTTTCAGTATATCACACGCAATAATGAGCATTTGCCAAGCCCTGCCCATATGGCCATTGAACGCAGTATCGCAGATACAGTTACAGATCAGAAATTTCAAGAAGAAGCCTTTTTGACCATGGCTCTGGACGAATTAAGCCGTGTAAGTGATTTTATCATCATTGATACACCGGGAACGGATTCGTTCCTAAGCCGTTTGGCACATAGCTATGCCGATACGCTTATTACACCGATGAATGACAGCTTCATTGATCTCGACCTTTTGGCCGATATTGATATGAAGAATTATGAAGTGATGGGGCCATCTATTTATTCAAAAATGGTAAATGAGCAACGCCAACAAAAAGAAGAACGCGATGGTAGTACGATCGACTGGATTGTTGTACGCAATCGCATTACACCTCTGAACACAAATAATAATAAGGTTATTGCACGCCTATTAGATGAAATTTCCAAACGTGCGAATTTCCGTCTTGCCCCGGGATTTGGGGAACGTGTTGTGTTTAAAGAACTATTTTTAAAGGGGCTTACTCTGCTTGACCTAAAAGAAGAGGAAGAGAAACTAACCCTTTCACAAGTGTCCGCTCGCCAAGAAGTCCGTAATCTGATTATGACTATCGGACCGGAGCATATTAAAGGGCAGATCAAACCACAAAACAAAAAATCCGCATCTGCATAAAAGGATTTATCTAATGCCCTATTTAATTTTAATATTTGGTCTTATTGCGGCGGCTTATGCGTTTTATATCTTCATGGTAAAAGCAAGCGTTGCAGATGTACGAGGTTTTATCTTTATTGCGCTAGCACTTGTGTTTGGTGTTGTATTGTTGTTTTTTGCAATGACAGGGCGCATTATTATTTCTTTGGGACTTTTTTTGCTCTGCTTCCCTTTTATTCTGTCATACATCAAAGGTAGAAAGAAACCTCCATCCCCTGATTCATCTCAACCACCTGAAGATGATGATGCGGAATAATTCTCCATTCTACGTCCTTGCATCATGACACAAAACATGTCATTCAAATCATAATGAAAACAATTAATATGGGTACACATAACATGAGCGCGCATACTCACAAACCAGTTCGAAAAGCAGTCTTTCCTGTTGCCGGTCTTGGAACACGTTTCCTTCCCGCGACTAAAGCAATGCCGAAGGAAATGCTTCCTATCAATGATAGACCACTTATTCAACATGTATTCGAAGAAGCGCGTGAAGCGGGTATTGAGGAGTTTATCTTTGTTACCGGTCGCCATAAAAATATGTTGGAAGAGCATTTTGATTATCAACCAGAATTAGAGGCTACTTTAGAAGCGCGCGGTAAAGACGCGATGATTAAAAAAGTACGTGATTCAGAAATGCCGGCAGGTAAACTCTTCCTGACACGTCAGCCAAAACCACTTGGCCTTGGACATGCGATATGGTGTGCATCCAAACTTATCGGTGATGAGCCATTTGCTATTCTACTTCCTGATGACATTGTAAATTATGAAACAGGCTGCCTTGCACAAATGATAAGCGCGTATAACGAACATGGCGGAAACGTTGTTGCCGTTAAAGATGTTCCACGTCAAGAAACATCAAAATACGGTATTTTGGATATTGATAAGGATAATGGCGACACTGTTTCCATCAAAGGTTTGGTTGAAAAGCCAGATCCGGAAGATGCGCCGTCGACCCTTTCTATTATCGGGCGCTATATCTTACAGCCTGAAGTTTTTGATTACCTTTCTGCATTCGAAAAAGGCGCAGGCAATGAAATTCAATTAACGGACGCTATGGCGAAATTGCTTGGTAAGCAGGCATTCCATGGCCTGCGCTTTGAAGGAGATCATTTTGACTGTGGTAGTCGCCTTGGCTTTATTGCGGCAAACCTTGCTTATGGCCTGAAAGATCCGGAAATCGGTGCAGGCGTAGAAGAAATTATGAAGAATTACAAATAAACACATTTCAGGTGATATTATGAGCTATAGCTTTGCCCCAACAATTTTACGTGAATATGATATTCGCGGACAGATTGGTAAGAACCTTGCAGAAGAAGATGCCTATGCATTAGGACGTGCATTTGCAACATTTGTGCGAAAAGAATTGGAAGATCAAGACAGCCATCGTGTATGCGTTGGATATGATGGTCGTTTGAGTTCTACTGCTTTATCAGACCAACTGGTTAAAGGATTAAGCGAGGGTGGTGTTAACGTTACAAATGTAGGACTTGGCCCTACTCCTATGCTTTATTTCTCTGTTAAGCACCTTAATGCTGATGCAGGTATTATGATTACCGGTTCTCATAACCCGTCTGACTATAACGGGTTTAAGATGACCATGAACAAGTACCCTATTTTTGGTGAAACTATTCAGAAAATCGGATGTATCTCTGCGATTGGTGATTTATCAGAAGGTAATGGAGTTGTTGATACACTTGATATTAAAGAGCAATATGTTGATCGTTTAATGCAGGATTTGGACTTATCCAGAGACCTCAGCATAGCATGGGATGCGGGTAATGGTGCAGCCGGTGAAATTTTGAATATGCTGACCGAAAGAATGCCCGGAACACACCATTTATTGTTCGATGATATTGATGGCACATTCCCGAACCATCACCCCGATCCGACGGTTGATGAGAACCTTGTAGACTTACAAGCATTGGTCGCGAAAGAGAAATGTGATCTTGGGATCGCCTTTGACGGAGATGGCGACCGCATTGGTGTTGTCGATGAGAACGGCACTGTTTTGCGTTGTGATATCCTGATGACAATTTATGCCCGCGAAGTAATCAAGAACACCCCCGGAGCAGCAATTATTGGTGATGTTAAATGTTCTCAAGTGATGTTTGACGAGATTGAAAACTTAGGTGGTAAGCCGGTTATGTGGAAAACAGGACATTCCCTTATCAAAGATAAAATGCGTGAATTACAAGCTCCCCTTGCAGGAGAGTTAAGTGGCCACATCTTTTTTGCCGATAAGTATTATGGATTTGATGATGCGCTCTATTGCTCTGTTCGCTTGCTTAACGAACTTTCGAAGAGTAACGGAGGATTATCAAGCCTAACCAGTCACTTGCCCGTTTTATTTAATACACCGGAAGTTCGTTTTGAAGTTGATGAAACAGAAAAATTTGACCTTGTCCCACGTATTTTCGAAAGCTTAAACACACAAGCAAACGACAATGTTGATATTGATGATATTGATGGCGTTCGTGTTTCAACACCTGATGGCTGGTGGCTTTTACGCCCCTCCAACACACAAAATGTTCTAGTTGCACGCGCCGAAGCAAGCAGCGCAGAAGGGCTTGAGCGATTGAAAAATATGGCAGGTGCAGAAGTGCAGAAATTAGGGTATACTCTGAACTTCTAATCTACGCCTGTTCATTTCCACCAAAGGCAAACTGTAAAATCTACTAAGGTATGTAAAGTATGACAGACACTTCCAGCGTTCAAATCCTTGAGCTTTTAGCATCAAAAATCTGCCACGACCTAATCAGTCCGATCGGCGCAGTTTCAAACGGTTTGGAAATTATGGAAGAGTTAGGTGCGGACTCAGGAGATGAAGTAACAGACTTAATCAGTTTTAGTGCAAGTCAGGCAAATGCAAAATTGCGCATGTTGCGTATGGCATATGGCTTGGGGGGAGCTGATTCCAGCATTAAGCACGAAGAAGTTCACGCCATTTTTGAGGACTACCTTAAAGGTGAACAACGTTTATCACAAGACTGGGATCCACACGCCGATCTTGGAATTTCTTCATGCGATGGTCTGCCTAAAATTTTCATGTGCTGTCTTATCCTTATTAGTGAGGCTTTGCCAAAAGGTGGTGTAATACAAGTTGAATCCGATAATGATAATGCAATGATTATCAGCGGAAAGGGTGAGAATGCCCGCTTTAGAGATGGTTATTCCGAGGCATTAAACACAACTTTGCCTTTAAATAACCTTGATCCAAAACTCATACACCCTTATGTAACTGGCCTCAGTGCGCGCCGTTATAACTTTGAAATTACACCAAATACACAAGAAAATGATTTTATTTCCTTGAGAATAAAATCGTCTAATGTATTCTAATATATGAAATATGCGGTTTGTCCGCATCCTTTGTTTTCTTCTGCGTATTTTGCTTCTGCGTAAAAATTGTATTTCCTAACAGATCCTTAATTTTTTTAAGGCAAGGTGTTAGGTACACTTGAGCATAAGGGATTAGTTGCACTTACTTGCGACTAATGTGTTAAAGAGGGAAAAATCATGGATGATTTAATCGTTGAGTTTGTTGCGGAAACAAATGAAAGCTTGGAAGAGCTGGATCTTGATATTGTTAATCTTGAACAAAATCCGAATGATGCCGATCTCATTGGTAAGATCTTTCGTTTGATGCATACCATTAAAGGAACTTGTGGATTTCTTGGCCTCCCCCGTTTGGAACGCGTTGCACACCATGCAGAGAATGTGTTGGGACGTTTCCGCGACAAAGATTTAGAAGTTATTCCAGAGTATGTGACACTCATTTTTGAATCCATTGATCAGATTAAATTCATTGTTGGTGTCATTGAAGAAACCAGCACAGAGCCAGAAGGTGATGATAGCGACCTGATCGCGCGCCTTGATGTTGTTTTTGAGAGCGATGGCTCTGCCCCTGCTGCTGTAGAAGAGGCACCCGTTGTTGAAGAAGCCCCTGCCGCAGAAGAGGAATTGCGCACCGGTGAAGTTTCAATGGACGAATTAGAAGCTGCTTTTGCTGCTGCCCCCGGTATGGATGGCATTGTGAACGCTTCTGATAATGAAGAAGAAAAGGCCGAAAAAGAAGAAGTGAAAGAAGCTGCGCCGCCTCCGCCACCTCCTCCGCCAGCAGAAAAGAAACCGAATGCTGCGGCAGAAACTGCTGCTCCGAAAAAGGCAACGTCGACACAAAGTTTACGTGTTAATGTCGATGTTCTTGAAAATCTAATGACAATGGTTAGTGAGCTTGTCCTTACGCGTAACCAACTTTTACAAATCCTACGGTTACACAGCGACTCTGAATTCGCCGCACCGTTACAACGCTTAAATCATGTTGTTTCTGATCTGCAAGAAGGCGTGATGAAAACGCGTATGCAACCAATTGGTAATGCATGGTCCAAACTACCGCGTATTATTCGTGACCTTAGCCTGGAACTTGGAAAGCGTATTGACCTTGAAATGAATGGTCAGGACACAGAACTTGACCGTCAAGTTCTGGAAATGATCAAGGATCCACTAACACATATGGTTCGTAACTCAGGGGATCATGGTGTTGAATTACCAGCAGATCGTCTTGCGGCCGGAAAACCGGAAACCGGAAAGATTGTATTAGATGCATTCCACGAAGGTGGACACATCATCATTAAAATTTCAGATGATGGTAAAGGGTTATCCGAAGACAAAATTAAAGACAAGATCATTAATAACGGGCTTGCAACCCCGGATGAATTGGCGGAAATGTCAACTCAACAAGTCCACCAGTTCATTTTCAAAGCCGGTTTCTCTACAGCGGAGCAAGTAACCGCAGTTTCCGGACGCGGTGTTGGTATGGATGTTGTGCGTACGAATATCGAAAAAATTGGTGGTTCTATCGAATTGCAATCAGTAGAAGGTAAAGGTTCAACCTTCATCATTAAAATCCCACTTACGTTGGCAATTGTCTCTGCACTTATTGTTGAGGCATCAGAAGAACGTTTCGCAATCCCTCAGCTTTCTGTGCGTGAACTCGTTATGATTTCAGAGCACGGAGACAACCGTATCGAGTATATTAAAGGATCTCCTGTTTTCAGGTTACGTGATCGATTATTACCATTAGTCTCTCTTAGCAATATTTTAGAGCTCTCTGACGAAGAACCATTATCGCAGATAATTCCGCCAGTAGACACTAACAAAGACTCCGTAGCTGCTGATGACAGTAGCCGTGAAACACCAGAAACCGAATGTGCAAATGATGCAACAGAGAATAACAATCTGTATATTGTTGTTGCACAAGTCGGCGGATGTGAGTTTGGCCTTATTGTCGATAAGGTCTTTGACACAGAAGAAATTGTTGTTAAACCCGTTTCAAAAATCCTAAAGGATCTAAGCTTATTTTCCGGGAACACGATCCTTGGCGATGGTACCGTTATCATGATCTTGGATCCGAACGGCATTGCCAATGCGACCGGTAATTTTGATACAACAGACCAAGATGCAGATCAGGCTCAAAATACACATAAGGCCGATTCAAATAAGAAAACATCCCTCCTCCTATTCAATGTTGGCGATGGCACACCAAAAGCCGTTCCGCTCTCGCTTGTTGCGCGTTTGGAACATGTCAAAACATCTAGGATTGAGTATTCAAGCGGCCAGATGATGGTTCAATACCGTGATACGCTTATGCCACTTATTCCGTTTAATTCCTCTGTTCAAGTCGGGCAAGAAAAAGACAAGCCCGTCCTTGTCTTCGCGGATAGAGAGCAGTCTGTCGGTATTGTTGTTGATGAGATTGTCGATATTATGGAAGAACGTATAGACGTCAAACTCGGTTCCGGACAGGCTGGCTTACTTGGTAGTGCCATCATTAACGGGCAGGCAACTGATGTCGTTGATATTTCACATTACCTTAGTAACGTTGACAAGAACTGGTTCAAGAATCACGATGATACGCCATATGGCGATGAAGCAAATCTAGAACAGGAAAAGAAACGCATTCTATTGGTTGATGACAGCCCGTTCTTCCGCAATATGCTTACACCATTATTAAGCGTTGCAGGATATGAAGTTACGACATTAGAGGGGCCATCAGATGCGCTAAAAATGTGCGAAGATGGCGTTACATTTGACGTTATTATCAGTGATATCGAAATGCCTGATATGAGTGGTTTTGAATTTGCGCAGCATGTTAAAGATGGGCAAAGCAAATGGCATGAAACGCCAATGATTGCCCTATCATCTCATGCAACACCGCAAGACTTTGAACGTGGTAGAGAAGTTGGCTTTAACGACTATGTCGCAAAATTTGATAAAGATGCGTTACTGTCGACGATTTCTCAAGCTTTAAGCTTGAATTAAGGAGAATACACAATGTCTCAAGATGATACGATGAACAGCAAAAATAAAGACTTTTTAACCGTCTCTATTGCAGATCAGCGCTTTGGCATCCCAGTTTTACAGGTGCAAGATGTCCTTAGAGAACAAAAAGTCACGAAAATACCACTTGCTCCACCGGAAGTGTCGGGTTCATTAAATCTCAGGGGGCGTATTGTCACCGCAATTAATGTTCGTAAGAAATTAAATTTACCACGTAATTCTGATGATACATCCACGAGTATGAGTGTTGTTGTTGAACATGAAGACGAGCTGTTCAGCCTTGTCATAGATAGTGTTGGTGATGTTCTGAGCTTGGATCACGATCTGTTTGAAAAGAACCCTAGTACGCTAGACCCTGCATGGCGCGACATTTCCACAGGTATTTATCAACTAGATAATGAGCTTTTGGTCATTATGGATGTATCAAAGCTACTTGAGAATGTTGGCGGTTCAGCCTTAGGCGGACAGAATAAAAAACAATCTATAATGTAGTCAGATGTTTATTATTTCTTTACGTTCTTGTACTATGGTTCAAATGTAATTGTGTGTTTATTGAGGGGAAAATATGAAATCTTGTCTAATAGTTGATGACAGTCGAGTTGTTCGTAAAGTCGCGAGCCGTATTGTTCATGATCTAGGTTTTGAATGTAGGGAAGCAGAGGACGGCCAAAAAGCGTGTGATGCCTGTGAAGTATCTATGCCGGATGCTATTATCTTAGATTGGAATATGCCCATCATGAGTGGGATAGAATTTCTTGAAAGACTTCGTCAAATGGAAAACGGAAATCATCCAAAAGTTGTTTTTTGTACAACCGAAAATGATATATCTCATATCCAACGAGCTATGCAGGCCGGAGCTAATGAATATATTATGAAACCATTCGATAGTGAAATTATTGAATCCAAATTTATTCAGGTTGGCTTGATGGAACAAAAAAGTTAATATTGCATCATACAAAGATGCGTTGAAATTACTTCGGCATCCTCAATTCTTTTAGTAAGTAAAGTTTAAGCTCTATGACGAATAGTGATAAAATTTCTGTCGCCCTTGTCGATGATTCAAGTGTCATTCGTGGTGTTCTCTCCCGTATTCTGGAAGCAGACCCAAAAATAGAAATCGTTGCCTCCGTCGCAGACGGAAAAATGGGTGTTACAATTGCCGGGAGCAAGAAGCCTGATATTCTTATACTCGATGTTGAGATGCCTGTCATGGATGGCCTGACAGCCCTCCCTCAAATTTTAAAGAATTCCCCCAAAACAAAAGTAATTATGTTTTCAAGCCTGACTGCCAAAGGTGCAGACACAACATTGAAAGCATTCTCCGCGGGGGCCGTAGAATGTTTAGTGAAACCAACAAGCGCGCAAGGTACAGGCCCTGGATCCGAGTTTCAAAAAGTACTTCTTAATCTTGTAAAAACATTAGGTGGTGTATCCCCTTCACAACCAGCGCCCCGTGCACAGGCAATTCCAACAGCAGCGACACCTGCGTCACCCGCAGTAACTCCGGCCAAAACTGTTATCGGACGTGATTCGTCAAAAGTTGTTCTACTTAACGACCCTATGGCCTATCGAGGCAAACCTAAAATAATTGCGATTGGTAGCTCAACAGGTGGGCCACAGGCATTATTTAAAGTCATCAAGAATATCGGGATCATTGATATCCCTATTGTCATTACGCAGCATATGCCGGCAACTTTCACAAAAATTCTTGCCGAACACATCACCCAGCATACTAATGTACCTGCGCATGAGGGGGAGGATGGAATGCTTGTTGAGGCCGGGAACGTATATGTTGCGCCAGGCGGAAAACACATGCTGTTCGAACAAAGTGGCGGACAGCTTCGTATTAAGCTAGATGATGGCCCTGCGGAGAACTTTTGCAAACCTGCTGTTGATCCGATGATGCGCTCTCTTGTTGATATTTATCAGGATAAAATTTTATGTGTGATATTGACCGGAATGGGACAAGATGGTTTGCTTGGTGCACAAGCTCTTGTTGAAAAGAAGGGGCGTGTTATTGCACAAGATGAAGAAAGTAGCGTTATTTGGGGCATGCCCGGCGCTGTTGCTGTCCAAGGGCTATGCCATGCAGTTCTGCCAGTCGATGATGTTGGTAAATGGATAAAAAAAGCATCACTTTTATAGTGGTTATATGATTTTGAGGATGAAAATAAGATGAACATTACGGATTTTGACATATATAGAGATCTCCTAAAAGGCAAGTCAGGACTTGTCCTCTCGTCAGATAAATCTTACCTCGTTGAGTCGCGACTGGGGCCGGTTGCAAAGAAATGGGGCTATGACAATATTGATGCCATGACAAATGTCTTACGTGCCGTACCACCGAAGGACCTTGTCAATGATATCGTAGAGGCGATGACAACGAACGAAACATCCTTCTTTAGAGATACAAAGCCTTTTGACATTTTCAAAAATACCGTCCTTCCTTATTTCAAAGAAAAACAAGGGCATAACAAACGCATGCGTATCTGGTGCGCGGCAGCGTCCAGTGGACAGGAGCCCTACTCTCTTGCCATGACGATTAAGGAAGAAGAAGCAAAAATGCCCGGTTGGCAATTCGAGATTGTTGCCACCGACATTTCACATGAAATTTTAGAGCAAGCGCGCGAAGGCCTTTATACACAGTTTGAAGTTCAGCGTGGCCTTCCTATCACACACTTGATGAAATATTTCACCCAAGAAGGTGAGAAGTGGACGCTTAACCAAGAAATCAAGAATATGATCCAGTTCAAGTACTTTAACCTACTGGATTCTATGACGAGTATTGGACAGTTTGATGTTATATTCTGCCGTAATGTTTTGATCTATTTTGATCAGCCTACCAAAAAGGACGTTATGGAGCGTATGAGCAAACAAATGGCAGAGGATGCATTCTTCTTCCTTGGTGGAGCGGAGACTGTCTTAGGCATCACCGACGCATTCAAGGCAGTTCCCGATTGTCGCGGTTTGTATGCAAAATCAGCAAGCCAGCATATTGCTGCGGCGTAAAGCACCGTAAAAATCACCACCCTACTTGCACAAAATCTTTTTTCTGCTTATATAGTCGGCGCCCGAGTGTAATCGGGATGCTTTCATATGAACTGATTAGGCTAAATGCTATGACAAATAAAACCATCAATGATCCTAACGCACTCAAAATCAAGCGTGCCCTAATATCCGTTTCTGATAAAACGGGAATTGTCGAACTTGCAAGAGCACTACAGTCACATGGTGTGGAAATTCTATCAACTGGTGGAACAGCAAAGACCCTTATCGAAGAAGGTATTGATGTTAAAGAAGTAGCAAACCACACAGGGTTTCCAGAAATTATGGAGGGGCGTGTAAAAACCCTTCACCCGAAGATTCACGGCGGCATTCTTGCAAAACGCGATAATGACGAGCACGTCAAGGCAATGGAAGAAAATGATATAGACGGAATCGATATGGTTGTTATTAACCTATATCCATTCGTTAAAACCGTTCAAAGCGGCGCAAACTTTCCAACTTGTATTGAGAATATAGACATTGGTGGCCCGGCAATGATCCGCGCGGCCGCTAAGAACCATGACTATGTTACTATTGTGACAGATCCACAAGATTATGATGGTGTAATAGAAAATATGAGTAATAATGATGGCGGAGTAACCTACTCTCTTCGTCAAAAACTTGCATTTACTGCATTTTCAGTTACAGCAACATATGATTCAAACATTGCCAGTTGGTTCGCTAGTCAGACAAAAGAAGGAACTCCACGTAGAATTTCGTTTTCCGGCACACTGAAACAAGAATTGCGTTACGGTGAGAATCCGCACCAGAACGCCGCACTTTATTTAGTTGATGACATTATTCGCCCCGGCGCGGCGACGGCATCACAAATCCAAGGTAAAGAACTCTCATATAACAACCTGAATGATACAGATGCAGCATTTGAGCTTGTTAGCGAGTTTGAAGAACCTACAGTTTCCATTATCAAACACGCGAACCCATGCGGTGTCGCATCATCAGATAACATTATTGAGGCATATAAAAATGCTCTCATCTGCGACCAAGTCAGTGCTTTTGGCGGTATTATCGCCCTTAACCGCACTTTAACCGCAGATATTGCCTCATTAATTCTTGAGCGTTTCGTCGAAGTTATTATCGCGCCGGACATCGAATCTGATGCTGTTGAAATTTTGAAAAAGAAAAAGAATATACGTGTTCTGACAACGGGTGGCTTACCGGATACTACTCAAGCACGTCGTATGGTAACGCGTATTGCCGGTGGTTTACTTGTACAGGATGCAGATACACAGTTATTAGACGATGAAAATATGCGCGTTGTTACAGACCGTGAGCCAACAAAACAAGAAATGGCAGACCTTCTCTTTGCTTTCAAAGTTGCCAAGCATGTTAAATCTAACGCGATTGTCTATGCAAAAGGCGGGGCAACTGTTGGAATCGGTGCAGGGCAGATGAGCCGTATCGATTCGTCGCGTATTGCTGCATGGAAAGGGCAAGAAGCCGCGAACGAAGCCGGATGGGACGAATCCCTCACACAAGGGTCGGTCGTTGCATCTGATGCGTTTTTCCCGTTTGCTGACGGCCTTCTTGCCGCGGCGGATGCCGGCGTTACTGCCGTTATTCAACCTGGTGGTTCTATCCGCGATCAGGATGTTATTGACGCAGCAAATGAGCGTGGCCTTGCGATGGTTATGACAGGTATGCGCCATTTCAGACACTGATATCAGGGCTTTAAAACAAGAATAAACATAAAAAACTTGCATCTGCTCTTCCACTTATCTTATACTGCAAGTAACCAATTAGAAAAAGCGCAAAAAATGTGCTATATTAGGGTGATAAGAGGAAAGCAAATGTTGGCTTACCAATGTAATTTCAAAATGATTGACGCTATAGGTCTCTCTCTTTTAAGCAAAGGGAGGTCTTCATGATTGGACTTTTCCTAAAACGTTTATTTGTTACTGCTGCTGTCGGAACTGGTGGTGCAGCGGCTTATGCACATTTAAAAGATGATGACAACCGAGAAGAAGTGACAACTGCAGTAAAAGAAGTAACTGCGAAAGTAATGGAAGACCCTACAGGATCATTCAATGATTTTGCAGATTCTTCATTAGAGCTTGTCCAAAATGCGGATGAGCATATCACAAACTATGGTAACTCTGTAATTGGCGCAGGAAAAGTTGTTGCAGACCCTCTTGGTGCTGCTGAACAAAAGCTCAATGATACTTTCGGCCTAAATGCCAATGGTGAAAACGACGAAGGTGGCAGCATGTGGAAATGGCTTCTTGGTGGTGCTGGTGGTATTGCCGGCTTCAAGCTTCTTTCTAATATGTTTGGCGGTAAGGATAATGAAAATAATAGCAGTGGCGGCCTAGGTATGGGCGGTACACTCCTTATGGTTGGTGCCGTTATTGGCGTTGCCATGGATGCCTTTGGCATACGCACAAAGTTAACCGGTATGTTTAATGACCTTACGGGCAATGATAAAGGCGATACAGTTGATCTAGCACAGAAGAGTTCGGCAGAACCGGGTGTGAACATCAGTAACGGACTATTCCAAGATATGCCCGAAGCTCCGGGATTTTAAGGGAATTATGCTCTATATTTAAAATATAGGGCGATCGTAAAATAATAAAAGTAGGTGTAAAGACAAATGGGTTTTGGCGATTGGCTAACAGAAGCAGGAAATAGTATCTCAGATGGTTGGGATGCTGCGACTGATTCTGAAACCTATGTTAAAGCTTATAATAGTGCCGCAGACGGCATTTCCAGCGCATACGACTCAACGGCCAGTGCTTTAGGCACAGCGAAAGACTGGGTTGTTGATACCGGCGCCCCCGTTGCAGGAGAAGTTCTGGCACATACAGGATCAGTTATCCTATCCCCTATCGCATTAGCATCCGAAATGACCGGAATCGGAAATGACACTTCCGTTATTCGTGGCATATCCGAACGTGCGGGTAATGTTGGTGGCGCAATTTCAGGATTCACAATGTACGCCATTGAAGAGCCCGAACGCGCTACTGCCATGGTCGGACAGGGAATTACAAACGGTGTTACGGCCATTGTGGGGCTTGTCCCTATGGCTGGTGGCCTTGTTGTGGATGCAGGGCGCGGAATATGGAATGGCGCTACGTATGTTACAGGCGCACCTTTGCGCGGCTTAATCAATTTAGGGCTAGAAGACGATCAAGAAATTGATAACTTCTTACATATCGGCTCTGATAAAGTTTTTGCCGTTACTGTTGCCGGTATGGGCGTTAGTAAAGATTTACATGATGCTACGCAGCTTCGTAATGCCTTTAAAGATAACGAAGGATGGCAAGCCGCCTTCGCGCCAATCAGCAACCAAGTCATGATTAATGGTGTTTTAACCGACAACCCTAATGCAGGATATGAACGCACCCTACTCTATGGCCCACAAGTTATCACAGAGACCGCCGCTTTTATCGCCTTAAGCGCCGCAACTGGCGGTACAGCCGGTGTGGTCATGGGAAGCCTTCGCGTAGGTAAAGGTGGTCAGCAGGTTGCACAAGGCGTGAAGACAGCAAATACAGTCCGTACAGGCGCAACTGGTGCAGAAGCAACCGCTGCGGCTGGAACAGCAGAAGGCACAGCGGCGACAGTAGAGGTTGTTGCACAAGTAAGTGACGATGTGGTTAGAGTTGCGGCAAAATCCAGTGATGACATCACGCGTGGAACCGCCGCCAATGATGCAGCAGCCACAACCGCAAAGACACAACAGGGCACAGCCGGAAGTGCAGCGACAGCAGAAGGTGAGGCCGTCGCACAAACAGCACAAACATCGGATAAAGTTGTACAAATTAATACGCAAGTGAACCAAGCAGCAGCGAATGGTCAGAACGCAACAGCGCAACTCACAGCCGTAGAATCAGAGACTCTCATAGCCTCTTCCGAAAATGTTATTCAAATGAACGCGAAGATGGCGCAAGTCAGCGGACAAGCACAAAGCACAACCGTTGAAATGCAAGGTGCAATTGCACGCACAGTTAACGGCCCATCCGTTACCGTGGTTGAAGGATCATCCACTGCAACAGGAACAAGCACAGCAACAATAACAAATGTCGCCCCAACAGTCACAACCGTTGAAACTGGTGCGACAGCAGCCAATGAAGCATTTTACCTGACACGCATGCAAAGCGCGATGGAAGGCGGAGTTAGTGGACTTCAAAAAGGTGCCGATTGGGCAAACCCATTTACCCAAGGTAAGTGGGGATTACGAATAGAAACTGCAGCAGTTGGTGCAGGATTTTGGCTCGGCTGGAACGCAGATGTAAAAGCCGCAGAACAACGTTCAGAAGCATCAAAAGCAGGCATGAATGCTATTATCGGCGAGAGCCTGAATGAAATTGATGCACAGCTTAATGATGCCGAAAACTTCTGGGGAGACCCTTCTGCGTCCACCTCACCGAATCTAGGGCAATTCCAGAGTAAAGCCAATGGGACGAGCGGTGACGGACATGTTAGCGAATACTCTCAATCCGGCTCAACAGGTAACAACTTCACGTTCAATAACCGCGCAAACGGAACTGTTCAACCTACAGAAGGTGCAACCAGTTTTGTTATTCAAGTTGATGCTGATTCTGTTGCAGCTATCAAAGCAAGTCTTCAGTCATAATTAAATTTGACAACCCCCTGCCCAATAAGGTAAAATCCACGTAAGCTTGATAAAAATATAAAATAATTACGGGTGTATAATAATGTCGGGATACCAGGATTTATTCAAATTAGCATATAAAGGTGCAGATGATGCTGCCAAAACGGCGGCTGGTGCGCTTTCCCCTGCCCTTATAGATGACATGGTCGCTTCTCTACGAGGCGGAGATGACATTGAGACTTGGATAGAAAAAGTCAGAACAAGTCCCGATACCAAACTAGATCAGGCTACTAAAGATTTATTTGATGATCCTGAATTTATCATGCGTTCAAAAGTAGCAGCAGAATTGGCCGAATTCTCAGATACGTTTAAAGCCGCATTTAATAGTAAAGATCCATCTATAGACGTTAATCTATTGATCAAGAACACTGATTTACAGAAAATCGGCTTAAACAAAGACGAAATTAAAGAGATCAGCAACGAATTCAAGGGGCGTGTTGAAGCCAGAACCCGTATCATCGAAAATCGTATGCTTCGACAAGAAAAAGTTAATGATCCCGATTCTGTTCGTACAAACGATGAAATTCTTTCAGATAAAGGCCTTAGGGCATCAATGCTTGATGACTGGGTGAGACGCTATAATTCCGCTGCGGAAAGAACCGCAGCTCAATCAGCTGTCACAAATATAGAATCAATGACGGCAAGACCTGTCATTAACAACGCGGATGCTGCTGCAAGGACAACGTCAGAGGCTCTCGAAAGTCTCGCGATGCCAACGCGTAACACAAACTTTAATATAATTAAAGTTTTGACAATGAAGACATTCTTAGAGCGCTGGTTTAAAGATGGAACCTTCAAGGCCTTCTCAAAAGAAGGCATGGACAGAGCGATACCAATCAAGACAATGAGAGCGCGCTCAACAGAGGTTACTGAGCCTGTTATCGCACGTGTTGATAAGGCAATGACAGAAAGCGGTATCAGCAAGGCATTACTCGCCCTTGACTCACACCTTCTTCAGAATCCCAATATTGATGATGTTACACTTCATGCACTTCTCGGTAAATTTGCGGAAGCGAACAAGAATACATTAGAAGCACTTAGTAATGACATACAAAAATTACGTGAGCAGGTACAGGAATGGAAAACTAATGAAACTGTAGGTCTTCGTAATGACTTCACAGAAGCTCAACAGACACAAGTCCTCGCGTACCTTGATGATATGAAAAGTATGTATAATGACCTGGCACAAGGTGCTAGCGCTAATTATATTACGGATCTAAAAGGCAGGCTTACGCAAATTAAGAATGGTGAGTTGACAGTATCCGAAGTGCAGAACAGTCCTATTCGATTGTTCAAGGGTGCTTACAATGCATTCCAAGCTGAAATACGGATGAGTCCCGAGCGTACAATTCCCGGAACAACTATATCAGCGACGAAACAATGGGTTAAGCAACTTAGCCGACAGTTTGATGAAGGTGTTTATGATGCAAATGCGCATATGGCCAAAGCCGAAGTCATACGCAAACACTTAAAGTTCGATTTCCTAAACAGAGACAATGTGGAGCGTGGTGTTTACAACCAATTCGCTGACCTGTTCTCTTCACGTAGATCTGATGGTACTCTTGTGTACGACTTTATTGGTGATGTTAAACCGGTTAGTGCGTTTTTCAACAACACAGTTGAGTTTATCCAAAATGGTTATGGTAGTGAAGTCTTATTCCAAGTTGACCGCTTAAAGAGATTAGCTCAAGCACCTGGAATGGGAGACAATATCCCCCTACCGCCTGCCGGTGAATTCAATCTTGCACGCAAAGCTTACGGACAAAATCATACTGAAACAGCAAGTGAAACAGTATATTTTGACCAAATTGAACAAATTTTAGAAGATGCCGTTCTTAAAGGTGAAGGTCATGAGAAAAGTTATTTCTTTGCCGAGCGTTTTAAAAAGAACTTGTTTGATGTAAACAGACAGAATGTGCATTTGGCAGCAACCTATGCAGAGCCTTATGAGCTTGCATTTCGTTTCCAAAACCATGATGCAATGTCTACACCAGGTTGGGATATTTACTTTAAACAGTACCTAAAATTCAAAGGCATGGAAGCCGTGCACTACTTTGCCGGTGCAGATTCCTTTAAACCGGGCACAAAGCAAGTTCATGGCGTTGAAATGAACGATTATGGCAAGGCAGAGTCAGTATACCTTAAAAAAAGCGTGGATCCGAAGTCTGGTGATGAAACAAGCCAAAATTTTTTACGTGTTCCCGCACGTGTTGCTTATCGTGGCCTTACAGGTGGTATAACATCTTTGCCCGGGCGTACAATTGCCGCTGTTACCGGTGTTCCACTGGCCCTTGGTGGTGGTGCATGGTATGCATTGAACAATTTAGATGATGAGAATTTAGGTGCAAATACTGCATTAGCAGGATTAGATGCGACGGTCGCTCCATGGAGAGCAGTTGCCAATGTAGTAACAACACCGTACGAAGTTGCTGCTACTGCCGTAGTCGGTTTAGCTGAGAGTAATATTCAAGATGAAAGCTTTTTTGATACATATGCTTGGAACGAGCCACTTATCAGTACAGGACTGGAAGGTGTTCTTCCGGGTGGTGGTACTGGCGGCGTTGTAAACAAATTCTGGGACTTTTTGAATGACGTAAACCCAACAAATGATCCAACTTCAAAAGTAACCAGAACAGAAGGTGACGGCACAACTGAAGAAGAAGTGCAAGAAGAGCCTGAAAGTCAAGCACCACAAACTCTTGAAGAGACCAAAGCACTTTCAGCACAATATGTTCAAAATGCCGCGCAAAGTAAAATTGCAACGACATCATCTTATGATGCTCTAATCAGAGATTTACGTAATTTTGAAACATCGCACCTTGCAACCATTGACCAAGCGATCTCTAATAACAATGCATTAGGTGAGACTGAAAAAGTGGCTAATTTTCAGTTACTTAGAACGCAAATAACGGACACTGTAAGCGCCACAGCAACCGGATTAACAGCAGAGCGTAATGCTCTTCTACTAAAAGCTGATGCAGTACTACAATCTGTTGAAGCGCGTGACGCATTAGTTCAAAGTGGTACAGATAAAATTGCTGCGGATATGCTTATACTAGAGCAACGCGGTGCCATTGCAACGTTCGTGAATGAAGCACAGACAGCTATTGCCACACGACAAAATGAACTTGCAGATATTACTAACAAGCTCCACGGCGGACTTGCTACAGGACAGGCTGTTGCCAATGTCCCAGCATTAACAGCTCTAGGAATTGTTCCTGATCCTGCTGCTGGTGGGAA
>JBOEGG010000002.1:0-226994 GCA_050633285.1 Alphaproteobacteria bacterium | reverse complement strand
CTGGTGGGAAGGTTGATCCTGCAACTCCTGCTGCGCCACTATCTCCGCTACAGGAAGCGCAGAATAAAGCAGCCGCGAGTGAACAGTATTTCCAGAATGTTGTTAACACCAGTCGCAATAGTCTAAACACTCTTGATACTCGCCTTGATGAGATTGAGAAAACGAAAGACGAACTATACGCCCAAGGCAAAACAGAGCCTGCGGATGCCTTAGGGCGTGCATTAGATCATGCACGTGCAGGACAAGTTACAGCGGAATCAGTTCTTGCCAACTTACAAGATAAGCGCGACGAAATTCGCACATTAAGAGAACAAGTTATTGCAGCAGCGAATGATCCGTCAGGACTGGACAATAGTGCACGACTAGCCCAGACCAATGGACTTCTCGAACAAATGCGCCTTATCCAAAGTGATGTAACCCAGATGGGTAAACAGATAAATACGGTTGGTAATCAGGTATTTAAAGATTTAGCTAGCACGGATGAACTTCTTCAACATGAGGAAACACAACAGCTTATCCGTAATATCAGCGGTGGTGAATATGGCCTGATTAACCAATATTTCGGTTCAGATGACCCTAGCCATGACAGTGTTGTCGGTAGTTACCTAAACCTTGCATGGAACAAAGTTCAAGATGTTGGTGATTGGTGGCAAGATACAAAAGATAACGCCAGAGATCAGGATGAGCGCAATATGCTTAACCTTATCGGAACCGGTGGTCAGATTTTTGCCGGCCTTATGGTGTTTAACATGATTAACGAGCACCTGTTTAACAACCAGATTGGCGGCATTGCCAAGTGGGGTATACTCGCTTCTGTCGTTGGATATTTCTTGCACGAATCAGGTAAAGATGGTGCGGATATGGCCAAACAAGGTGCGCGGCACAACCCATTTGCAGCACAAGGTAACTTTGGTAGCACATCAACTGCAACTCCTCCACCAAGCGGTGGCGGGTCAGGTGCGGGTTCTAGTGCGCGCTCTTCACACACACCGTTTTCGAGATCAACAACATCTGCGAATACACCGCAACAAGGTAACGGTACAACAGTGCAAGAAGCAGATAATGCTGTTCCAATTCGCGATAAGACCGGACAAGTCATCAACCACATCAAAGTTGATTTAAGCGGCGGTGTGGATAAAATGACAGTACAGTCACACGCTGGTGGTATGCCACAAGGACCAAATAACATCATGGTTACGCCTGAAGCAAAAAGTGAGATATCACGCGTTGTGTCAGGACAGTGTAAGTTCATGGTTCCTGATGGTGACCTTGAGGGTTCTATTACAATTGACCGTATTCAAAATAGTGATGGGACCAACCTACAAGGCCCTGTAAGCGTAGACTTCACATGCCCTGCAGCCAATAGCCCAGAGTTTCAAGCTATGGCATCAGGACAGTAAGTAGGAGCACGAATCGGTTATGCCTTTCACAAACATCGGACAAATGTTATGCTTTTGTTAAGTGTTGATCGCTATTATGGCCATGAACACCTTGATAACCTGCCTTTTCTGGCGAATATAGCGATGTCTGATAACGAAGAACAAAACAACGAACTACCTCCCTCGCCTCGGAGCATGGGAAAAGACTGGGGCTCTGGCTTTGGCTCAGGGCGTACACGTTTGTTCAATTCACCGGATGATTTTGACATTGTTTGTAACCGTGAAGGCGGTACAAATTATATTTTCCACGGTTGTGAATTGAATTGCTCTATCGATCACATGGAATATGATGATGAAAAACAACGCATTACCGTATTCACAACAGATGGGCAGAAAATGGATCTGGGAGCAAAAATTCAATGGCTCGTACGTCCCTATATTGCAAAAGACCAACATTTGTATATTATCCGCACCAAGGATGGAAAAGCTCTTGATGGTGTTGAAGTTCACTTGCAAATGAAATCACTAACCCCTGAAGATAATCCTGATGAAAAAAATTTAAATTAGCCGAAAAAAAATCGGGCTTTTTTTAGAAAACCATTATATACTGATTCATAAGTAAGAAAGACAAACGGGATGACAAGCGAACACATAGAAGAAGGTGGTAAATTAACCGGAACCATCGTTGATTTTTTCTATGGAGTTGAAGATGATAATACATTACGAATTGAAGTCGCAGTGAAAGAGGATGGACGTTGTGCCGTTTTTTACAATAAACCTCTTAAATCTGAACTTTCGTGGTTTGAATATGATATGGATCAATGCAGACTAGGTTTCGTAATGGATGGTGGAGAATCGCGTGATGTGGATATACCGATAAAAAGGGAATTATCCAGAAACATGCAAAATACACACCAAATATTAACGGTTTTAATGGATGATGAGACAGGAGCACCTAAAGAAGGTACATATATTCCACTTATCCTTCATGCGAAATAATAACAGATCTGCATTAAAGCAGGCGGTTGAACTAAAAAATGAAAAGTAAAAAAATATTAGAGGAGTGAAAAATGGCAACAGATGCTTTTAACAGCACAAACTTATCGGGTCTTTGTAATGATTTTGGTGGAGCGACAGCCCGCGTGAGCATGGATTTCGATTCATCCGGTATGCTTGTCAGCTTAGACGGTGGAGCATCTCCTGAAGTTGGTGGCGCAGATCCATCAGTATCAACATTCACCATGTAATATTGAGTGATCTAGTTGTAAGAATTTAAAAAGCAGGCACATTGTTGCCTGCTTTTGCTATGTAAAGACTAAGAAAAGTATATATTCTCTTCCTATTCCTAACGATTACCACCTAAGGCAGATTTATCCTTTGTTATCTTTTCAAACCCATGCGTAATTCCCGTTAACTCAGCCTCCCGTTTTTCATAGGCCTCGCGAACAACGTCGTCATCATACGTTATAAAATTCCATGCAAGCCACAGTAACAGGAAGGCAATCATCCCCAAGAATAAATATGGCGGATTTACACGGTTCATATTTGGCTCGACTTGCATCAAATATGGCTCCCCCTTATTATCTAAAGGCGCCCTATCTACTTTTTTATTTTCTTCCATGCCTCAACCTTTATTCGTTTAATTTTGTAGACTGCCTAATAGCAACAACAATAAATTAACATCCCTCATTATAACCCATATTTTTATTCAAACCATACGAATTTGTCTCGATACCTTCATTCCGTAAATTTTTGATTGCTGTTTGTGGGCAAAGCCCTTATCTTCCCTGATGTTAAAGAAGGTATAAGATGAGTCATAAGCTAGAACATATCCGCAACTTTGCGATTATTGCCCATATCGATCATGGAAAGTCCACCCTTGCCGATCGCCTTATCCAGACCTGCGGTGGTTTGGAAGAGCGCGAGATGGAACAACAAGTTCTCGATAACATGGATATTGAGCGTGAGCGCGGTATTACTATTAAAGCGCAAACTGTGCGTTTGGAATATACGGCGAATGACGGTATTACCTACCAGTTGAATTTAATGGATACGCCAGGGCATGTTGACTTTGCATATGAAGTTTCACGCTCTTTGGCATCTTGTGAGGGTTCTATCCTTGTTGTTGATGCATCCCAAGGGGTAGAGGCGCAAACAATTGCCAATGTGTATATGGCATTAGAGAACAACCACGAAATTGTTCCTGCGATTAACAAAATTGATTTACCTGCCGCAGATATCGACAATGCAATCAATGAAATCGAAGATGTCGTTGGGTTACCTGCCGATGAGGCGGTGCCCTGCTCAGGCAAGACAGGCGAAGGTATTGATAATCTTCTCGAATCGATTATCAAAATTTTACCCTCCCCATTAGAGGGCGATGGTGAAAAGCCAACAAAAGCTCTATTGGTTGATTCTTGGTATGATATTTATTTAGGTGTTGTTGTTCTTGTCCGTGTTGTAGATGGACATTTAAGAAAAGGCCAAAAAATCAAGTTCATGAGTAATGGCGCAACGCGCGACATTGACCGTGTTGGTATGTTCACCCCGAAAAAGGTAGAGTTGGACTCCCTTGGCCCCGGTGAAATGGGCTTTATCACGGCGAGTATTAAAGATATTAGTGAGACGAGTGTTGGTGATACCATTACTGATGCGAAATATTCTTGTGAAACTGCGTTAGATGGGTTTAAACCATCTGTCCCTATGGTTTTTTGCTCCTTCTACCCTGCCGATGCCGGTGATTTTGAGAAACTCCGCGATTCTTTGGGGCGTATTAAACTCAACGATGCCTCCGTTCATTATGAAATGGAAAGTTCGCAGGCGTTGGGGCTTGGTTTCCGTTGTGGTTTCCTTGGCCTTTTGCATATGGAGATTATTCAAGAACGTCTGGAACGCGAATTTGACCTTGATCTGATCCCGACTGCTCCAAGTGTTGTTTACAAAATCAACATGACCGATGGCTCTCAGATTGAGCTTTATAACCCTGTTGATATGCCGGATGTGGTGAAGATTAAATCCATTGAAGAGCCATGGATTAAGGCAACAATCCTTGTCCCTGATGAATATTTGGGTGGTTTGTTACAGCTTTGTCAGGATCGCCGTGGTGTACAGATTGACCTCACCTATGCAGGTGGTCGTGCCATGCTTGTATATCGTTTACCATTGAACGAGGTTGTTTTTGATTTCTACGATCGCTTGAAATCCATTTCCAAGGGATATGCCAGTTTTGACTATGAGTTGGATGGCTATGGCGAGAATGATCTTGTGAAGCTTGAAATTCGTGTGAATGATGAACCGGTTGATGCGTTGGCGATGATTGTGCACCGTGATAGTGCGGAAATGCGCGGACGCGGTATGTGTGAGCGGTTAAAAGACCTTATTCCCCGTCAAATGTTTAAAATCGCCATTCAGGCGGCTATTGGCGGCAAGATTATCTCACGCGAGAATGTTTCTGCGATGCGTAAAGACGTGACTGCAAAATGTTATGGTGGTGATGTATCGCGTAAGAAAAAACTGCTTGAGAAGCAGAAAAAAGGTAAAGCAAAAATGCGCGCTTACGGGAATGTCCAAATTCCGCAGAGTGCCTTTATCGCTGCGCTTAAGATGGGTGATGATTAAGTTTTCTTTTGCATACAGCTCTATTCTTCTATAGGTTAAAAAAATTCAATAACAATTTTAAATTGAGTTTTACGTATGAAGAAATCAGAATTGATAAAGCAGTGGACTAAAAATGTTCGAGTCGCGAATAGTGCGGATATTGATGAACAACAACACTCCCCACGTGATATTAGTCTGGAAGATGCTGCGCGCGGTTGGTTAGCCTATAAAGAGCTCTATAATGAAGGCAAAGTTGTAATCAATCGTAACTTTGGTAGTAATAATACTATAAAGGCTCATACCTTTTACTCTAAAAACTTTGCTGATGACGATAATAGAAGCCTTTTACAAAAATTTCAGGATTTAAAAAAGATCATATCGCCGAATGGGCAGCACAGAATCCCCATAACCTGCTTTTGATCTATCGTACAGGTGCGGATATTATGCATGCCGGATCAACATCTTGTATCGTATTACAAAGAATGCATATCGCATTAGCAGAGCAAAGAGGAATAGACACGGATTACCGAACTACAGACACAGAAGAAATATTTAGCAAACTCTTTCATGAAGCAGATCAGCGTCATGCTATAGATTTGATGGAAAAAACCGCTTCTGCCCGCGTTTATAAGATGCAAGATATAGAGCACTCGTAATCATCCAAGCCATCTAAAACTCTTATTACGTATCAGAAGCGATGATATTCAAAATTAAGAAAAGAAGGCTTCCAGTGCTTCTGGTGTTGCTTCTATGATTTCGACAGAGCGTGGCTGCTCTAATTTATCAGATAGCACTTTATTCTCCGCCCAAAGCTCATCCACAGGTATATCTGTAGGAGTGTGTTCAAAGGAGAATATATCATCCACGCTGATTCTATTGGCTTTTGTTCCTGATGCACTTTTTGTGAAGTCGCTACAAAATGTCATGCCCATTGATTCAATTGCGGCCTTTACCCCTGATCTACAATTATTTGCATGTGGGAGCGCACTATCCTTTTTATCAAAGCGCACGCCCTCCTCTTTTACCTTTGCGGCAAGTTCAAGCGCGTGATTCCACATTGATAACACGTCACCTTCATTTCCACTCACATACGGGAAAAGTTCCAGAGAATCTAAACGTTCAGGTGAGCTCATCCCTTCTCTGACATGTGGTCGCATCATTAGCGAGGCCGCATCATCGTTGAAGTGGAGCTGTTGTACAACTTGCGCCTCTTTATAATTGCCGTGTGTTTCATCCATCAACATCAGAAAAGCATGGTGAAATTTTACATCTTCACCAAAGTCATTTACTTCAGACTGTTCACGTTCCGCAATGTAAACTGATAATTTTCGTTCTTCATTCATAGTATACACACTATATTATTGACTATATGCACGTTATATTGTTCCCATAACTCTATCAATATTTATTTAATTGATACCATTTTATTTATACTCAGGATAACATTATGAGATATATACTCCTTTTTATTACCCTCTGCTCTTTATCGGCATGTGAAAGTACGCGTGGTGATTTGATTGATGTTTTAAACACAAATGCAAAAAATGCAGGGAGAAGTTCCGGTAGTTTTCAAGATAGGCAGTAGATAAAAAATTTAAACCTGTTAGATATATAATATGAAATATTTTCTTTTATCTCTTTGTGCACTTACGATTAACTCTTGTGGTTTTGCAGGGAAAACGCTCGGCACTGTTGCGCGTTTGCCGGTGGATATTGCCCGCACTGCCGTCGGTGCCTATGATGAGGGCAACACGATCGACCCTACTACTGACATAGAGAATTTCCCCTACTGATACAAAATGCGGTATAATGACAATAATGGAGGTAAAGGATTTGCCCATATTATTTTCGCCGTTTGAAAATGTGCACTCAAACTTTAGCAGTTATAAAGACCAGCAAAACTATATTGTTGGCGTTAACCTTGCGCGAAAATCCTCACAACTGACTAGTGAACTTGCCATTCTTAGTAATCGTGATAGGACGTTAGATGACCTTATCGTAGAAACATCTTCTAACATTGTAATTTCAGATTTTGACCAGTTGATTAATGACAGTATTGAAGAAATTCGTAATATCAGAGACAGATTAGGGATTTCGCAACCTGCGGGGGATCATATCAAATCACTTGAAGATCTTTTAAAGCCCAAGAACGGTTCGCTTATCAATACAATATTATAGAAAAGGTAACCCCGACCGCCTGAGGGAGTGTGTGTGGGGGAGATCGGCAGCCGGGGACGGGTTGTGTATATGCCCCTATTTCAATAAATGCAATGGCTAAAATCGCCTTTTTGCATTTTTTTTTCACTTTTTTACCAATCCATGCCAATTTTGAAAAACAAGCCATATTCTATTATACTTTTTCTGCATAACAGCATGATAGACATGCAACTTTTGCATGTAAGGTAGATATTAAGTACCTCTGTATTTTATGCTTTGCGCACACATAGAATATTCCTTATAAATACCGATCATAGACACCATTTAACTAAAGAGCTTTCCATGAGCACATTATGTGATGCGGCACTTGACGTTCTGCTTTGTGCAGATCCACAGGAAAAAGCGCATAAAACACGACACTATGCGCGAGAATGGCGTGCCGGGACTATCTATAAGGTCGGTTTTGCCTGTGACATGCCTGTGCGCCCTGCTCGCCCGGCCAAACCGGAGCTGCTTTGCCCAAGCGAAATGCCCAGACGACGTAAGGCAGGTTCAAAGAAGTCTAAAGTGGCTCTACTACATGCTTTATCACATATAGAGCTGAATGCTATTGATCTGGCTTGGGATATTCTGGCGCGCTTTGCACATTTTGCACAGGATAACGCCAAGGATGGCTTTTCATTACCACGTGCTTTTTATGACGATTGGATCAAAGTTGCGGATGATGAAGCCAAACACTTTCTCATGTTATCCGAGCGTTTAAGTGACCTTGACGCAGCTTATGGAGATTTACCGGCGCATGATGGCTTATGGGAGTCTAGCGAGAAAACAGCACACGACTTCCCCGCCCGCCTCGCCATTGTCCCGATGGTATTAGAAGCGCGCGGATTAGATGTGACACCGGGGATGATCGCCATTATGGACAAGCAAGGTGATGATAAAACCAGTGCTATGCTGAAAATTATTCATGATGATGAGGTCACACATGTGCGCGCAGGAACGGTTTGGTTTGAACATTGGTGTGACTTTCATAGCTATGATATCGAGGAATATTGGCAAGGCCTGGTTAAGAAATATTTTGGCAGGGCACTAAAGAAACCATTTAACCATCCATCGCGCGAAGAAGCGGGCATGATCCGTGATTGGTATGAGCCATTAGCGGATTTAGATTTCCCAAGTGAAGATCTGGTAAAAAATTAAATACCTTGCACTCTTACCATCTGGCTGCTTAGATACTTCACATGACTATACAAAATAAGACAGCATTAAAGGACAAAGCGGACATATCATCCGACCTTGGCCGCGTGGATGACCGAAGATTTGATAAAGACCTTGAGGCTTTAATCAAAGAATCCGAGGATATGCGTATAAACCGCATGAAACAACACAGAACCCGTGGGTTCATTGCCATGAACCTCAGTATATTTTCTGTTTTAATTGGGGTTGCGGCATTTGGCTGGTTCTTTTTAATGGAAGCTCAGGTCACGCCTGCAATCGTGACATTACTGGCATCATTCATACCAACGGCATTTGTTCAAGTATGGGCAGGTCGGCCAATCAAGACATATACGCGTGAACATAAAAGTGTCTTTATGCCTAAATTAGCGCAAACACTGAATAAAGGTTTAAGCTTCCACCCTGAGCGTGGTGTGAGTGCAAAAATACTGGAAAAACTCGCTGTTGTTCCGGCACATAATGAATATAAGGCAGAAGATTGCTTTATGGGTACATATAAAGGTGTGAAAGTTATTTTCTCAGAAGCACGCCTTTATTCCAAGGCGCATAAAGACGGCGCGGTATTTGATGGTATCTTCGTTCTTTTGGAAACAGGAGAAGATGTTATTGATGGGCACACTATTATCACAGCCAACAGTAAAATGGTGAAATCCTATGCCAATACGCGTTGGAAAACGATGAATAAAGTCCATATCAGTGTTTCAGACCCGGATTGGGATAAATTCCATATTTATTCTACCAAACCTGAGGCGGCTGAACTCATGATTGGTGATCGGTTATTAAAGGAATTAGCAGAAGCGGCAGATATCTTTGACAATGCCGACTTAACGGCTGTGCTCTTTGGGAAGAAATACGTCTTTATGATGATTCCTTATGAAAAAGATATGTTTGAGGCCTCTAGCCTCTTTGTACCTGTTGCAACAAAGACGCAAGCTATGCAGTGTAAGAAGGAAATTGAACAGCTTCTTGAAGTCATCGATGTCTTCGACCTGTATAAGCCTGTTTCAACAGATTAACCATAACTTCATACTAAAAACACATCAGTATGCTGTACATTTGTTTTTAGAATTATAGTAGTTTGTTAACATTAGGCTTGGTATACTTCCTAGGTGTGGAAGATTACAGAGGTAAATTAATGTCATCAGAAAACAAAACAAATGACGCGGCAACAACGCATACTGAGGTTTATCGTACCGTTGATAACGTCAATTCGCAGTTAGAGACTCTTGAAACGTTTATTGCGCGTCGCTTTGATGAAATTTCAATGGAAATTAATGCTACATCACAACAAGTTGATATGGCAGAATCCGGGATCGCAAACCGCTTCTCCGAGATATTAAACATTCTAGGGGCGATTAACCATACAGGTTCCGGCAGTGCGGCCAACACAGGTGTTGAATTAGAATCTGTTATTGAAGACACTGAGAATGCGGCCAATGTTATTTTAGACGCAGCCGATAGAATCGTTGAATATGTTGATGAAGAGAAGGATTGGGGTGATGCCGCAATTCAGGAAGATATAAAACAGCATATTAAAAATGATATTCAAGACATTTTAATGGCCTGTACCTTTCAAGACCTGACAGGGCAGCGCATTCGAAACACACTTCAGAACTTACAAAACATAGAAGAGCGCCTAAGCACTACATTTGAGCGCTTAGGCATTCAAGTTGATAAAGATGAAGAAGCGATTGAGGCACATGTTCAAAAAGCATCGAGCCAAGATGAAGTTGATGCAGTGTTACGCAGTGAAGATAGTGGCGGTGATTCAGATCAAGGCGATATAGATTCTATGTTCGACTAAGCCTCCCCCCCTCCTTATATATATGAATACGCGATATGGATTTCTCTATATCGCGTTTTTTAATGCCGATAATGTTAATTTTCTTAATAAATGCGCGCTGCTTTATATCAATACATAGTCATACATATAAAAAATTATATTTTTTTTCAGGCCGTAATTTACGGTACAGCTCTTAGCCCAAACAAAACCCATAACTCAAGTTAATATTTATACATTAAAAACAATACCTTACAGGACACCTTAAAGTATATACAATTTTATATAAATTATTTACAAATATAAACTAAAGTAAAAGTAAGAATTACTTCGAATTTTATGCATAATTAAATTCATGTTTACTTGAACATCATAGTATTGGACTTAACAGAGGGACAATATTATGAGTTACGCAGTTAATCAGGACAGTCAGAGATACACAATCGCAGCAAAGATTTCTAATCTTATGCAAGATTTGCAGAATCTGGCTCCCCACCCTGATCAGCCAGATAACAAAGGCCCTCTTTTCATTGGCGCTAATCCCAACTTCAAAGCAGCGAATGACCACGATGGTATGCTTGGTAGCATGATCATGGAAAGCCTCTTGGGTACAGCTTTCGCGGAAGCGGTGTCCGAAATAGCCGGAAGCTGGACTCAAGAGGTTGACCTAAATACTGCTATAGAATGTTACAGTGAATATATTACAGATATTGAAGCAAGCAAAGCAGCAGCACATGGTCAGGGTACATTGGCACGCCTTTCAGGAAAGTCAATTTCAGGCAGCTTTAACATGAGAAGCACAATCAGCGAAGGCATGCAGGCATTTATGGAAGACCTTCCACAGCGCATGGAAATAGAGCGCAACCTTGCTCACTATGCAAAACAGCTTAGCTTATTAGACGCTCCACAAGCGGCTCCACAATATGCAGCACCAAAACCACGTTTTGCTGCTTAATCCTAAAAAAATCTACCTAACAAAAACATCAACAGTCTTTATGATTTCAGTGAATGTGTTATGATGCATGTTGTATCATCGATACGCACACACTAACCTTATTGCATCTAAGCGGGAATCAACATGGATATTGAGGTTTCGCTCCTTCGAGAGAAGTTCATAATCAATGAAAAAGGCAATGACATTGGCGAAAATGCCTTGTTTATTGAAGCCCTTAGTACGCGTATGCCCTTGAGTCTGCAAGCAGGTGAAGGTGAACCTGAAAAAATCGTGATACGCGCACATAACATGCATTCCTGCTCACGTTTGGCTGCTCATGTTATCCAAGAATTCGAAAAACGCGGCCCTATTGTTAACAGAACTGTTCCACTTGATTGGTTTGAGTTATGGGATAGTGCTTTGAGCAATTATGAACGTACATATCAGCCTGATCGGTGGGTTGCCGTTTATCATGCAGGTAAAAGGATCTATACCTGCGGTGATTACCATCCCTTCCTTGATGTGATTGAAAAATGCCAAACAATTAGTAAAAGCGATTATGAGGGCTCGATCAAAATGGCTGAGAACGCCTTTATGCAGGCCGGAAAAGAGATAAAAATTGATTACGAGGGAAACGTTGCTTTAGTCGCGCATTTAGGCCGTAAAAGCGGTCGCTGTAGTATGGTTTTACGTGAACCCGAAAAAACAACGACTTTCAATTACACAGTTACACCACAAGAGAAAAATATAAAGCTAAAAGTCGGTGCTGCACTTAGTACTGCGGCTGACTTTTTAGAAGGTGTGCAGCTCTCTTATATTGTTGGGGAAAATAGCGAGAAGATGGATCAGGGTATCATTGAGAAATATTCCGATGAAGAACGTCAGGTAAAGAAAGGGCGTATACGCATCTCTGAACTTGATGCACAAATTAACGCGTTGGAGAATATGTGTAAACTTCGTTACCGTCCGGAACGCCCGGATTTTAACTTACTCATACAACTCGCAGAGAAAAGAACGCGTGAAAACCCTACTGAGGACAATGATAACTACATAGAGTAATTATCTTTAATATCATAGGTTTACAAAGTTTTTTTGACCACACTGCTTTCTTGCTATAATAGTCTGTACAGCATGCACAGATGAAAATAGTTTTATGGCCAAGAAGTTCAATAAAAGTGGACATTCCCAAACGTATCAGACAAGTGCTGGCGTCCATCGCCGTACAACACGTATTGATGGTCATCTTGACCCAAGAAAGTGGGTAGATAAGCAAAATGACCTACGCCCAAAACACCATAGATACAATAATTCTCAAGCAGAACACCCTATTGGTAGCGATAACTTCCCTGATGAAGCCCCCCTATTAACATTAACCCCTCCTGTACCGATGTGGCATCGCAGCGAACAGGTACGTTTTCAGTATTCCTATGATGAAGCCGGTTGGACATCATCAACAAGTGATTTCGAAGATAAAGCAGCAAAGAAAAGCACAAAGATTTTTATTGCCCTACAAGGAACTGCGGCTCTTGGCCTTGCTGCCACAGGCGTTCTCTCAGGGGATTTTAGTAAGTTTAACGATAATATCATAACAGGTATGGGGCACCTTTCCGAAACCATGGACAAAGGAAGCCTCGCAACAGGTGGCGGGAACGCTCTTCGTAATGTTGGATGGTATCAATCCCACGCGCGCCTCCCTAAACGCTTGGCTGTAATTGGTACAGCACCTTCTGATTTAGCAAACAAATCCTTAGAAACACTGTTCAAGTCATCTTTTAACCTTGATCCACGAAAACAAAATAAAGACTACGAAGAGCCTGTATTTCTAACAAAGAGAAAAGAACAAGCAACAGAGAAAAAACAAGCTATCGAGAGCTTTGCTGAAAGCAGTGTCGGAAAAGAAATTATTCACGCACGCATAAATTCCTCATTCGCAGGATTGGGCTCTCTTGTTCATATACCACAGGCTTTGCACGGTGCGCAGATGATGGCAGGCAGCGGAGATCTGAACGGTCATTTGATTGGTGGCAGTGCGGCCATAATTGGGTATGGCCTTATGGCCGCAGATCAAATGATAGAGGCAAGGCGATGGAAAGAGCAAATTGGTAAAATTAGTTCTGACACAACGATAACGCATGAAATGAGCCACAATCTTGTCGGGTATGTTGCGCGTGGAGAATACCTAAAAGATTTCGCATTTAAATGGTTACCTTCAATGCATTTATCTGCCAAAGGTGGTGCATATATATGGGAAGCCTCGCATATGCAAAGCTTTTCCGAAATGGCATCACATGCCTCATCCCTTTCAACCGATGTAAACATTGCTGCTGCAACGTTATTAGCCACTGGTGTTATTTTCAGCAGTAGCGCCGCATATGAATATATAGAGCAAAATGGTAAGAAAGTTTCCTATATTGCTCGCAAAGGCGCAGCTTTAACAACTGATTCAGCCCAAAACGTAGCAGACGATATAAAAAATGGCATGAAAAACGAATTAATTCGCGCTTATAATAATAGCTCACAGCACAACCCACTCTACCAAGGTATCACCGCAACACAATCAGATTACACGCGCCCTGTTGGCAATTACGACGTGGATGATGTTGATCTTGAAGTTGTTAAAAGCCTGTCCCCCTATAATGAAGATGACCACATCAATCCTGAAGAATATTTAAGCAAGAAACGACGTCCCGAGCATATATCTTTTTCTGCCGAAGTTTCCGAAGACGGAAAAGTTGCATCGGTTACGCTTAACAATCAGGTTGATCACACAGATGATGATGAACACGACCAAAACCCAGATGATGATATTGATTATTCAGATATCTATATTGAGCCAAGCTAAGTATTAAAAAACGCCCCTTACAGTGTAAAAAGCGTTCTTCTATATATTTATCTGTGAAGAGATATTACGCCGCAAGTTGACGTAGCACGTAGTGCAAAATACCACCATTACGATAATATTCCATCTCATCCAACGTATCAATACGACACAATAATGTGGTTTCCTTAGATGAACCATCAGGATAATGAACCATCATGTTGATGTCTTGTCCCGGTTTTAACCCTTCTGCGATACCTGCAATATCAAATGTCTCCTCACCCGTTAGGGCAAGATCATTACGATTTTCGTCCTTGAACTGTAGTGGCAGCACACCCATTCCGATCAGGTTTGATCTGTGAATACGCTCAAAGCTTTCCGCGACGACGGCTTTTACACCCAATAAACGCGTCCCTTTTGCCGCCCAGTCGCGTGATGAGCCAGTACCATATTCCTTACCTGCGATAACAATCAAAGGCTGCCCTTCTGCTTGATAACGCATAGAAGCTTCATAAATACTCATCTGCTCACCCGTTGGTATATGTTTGGTGTAACCACCCTCAATACCATCTAACATTTCATTTTTAATACGAATATTGGCAAATGTTCCGCGTGTCATAACCTGATCATTACCACGGCGAGATCCATAAGAGTTAAAATCTACCGGACGCACTTGGTTTCCGGTTAGGTATTCACCTGCCGGAGCATCCCGTTTAATCGCACCTGCGGGTGATATATGGTCAGTTGTTACAGAATCTGCAAGCTTGGCAAGCATATATGCACCTTTGATATCACTGACACCCCCGGCCTGTTTGGCCATACCTGAGAAGAATGGTGGATTACGTACATAAGTAGAGCTGTCCTGCCAGTCATAGGTTTGACCGCTTTGCGCGCCACCAATCTCTTGCCATTGTTTTGGCCCTTTAAAGACATCTGCGTAACGCTGTTTAAACATTTCGGATGTCAGGCATTCAGAGACTGTTTTTGCAATTTCTGCGTTTGATGGCCATATATCTTTTAGATAAATGTCATTACCATCTTTATCCTGCCCTAATGGCTCATTATACATATCAACACGCATAGACCCTGCCAGCGCATAAGCCACAACAAGTGGCGGAGAAGCCAAGTAATTTGATTTAATGTGCGGCGAGATACGCCCTTCAAAGTTTCTATTTCCTGATAGAACGGCTGTAACATTCAAATCTTTTTCATCTATCGCATCACCAATTGGTGTTGGAAGTGGCCCGGAATTACCAATACATGTTGTGCAACCATACCCGACAGTATGAAACCCAAGGGCATCCAAATCATCTTGCAAGCCTGCCTTTTCAAGGTAATCAGTTACGACCTGAGAGCCAGGTGCGAGAGAGGTTTTCACCCAAGGTTTGACCTGCATACCAAGTGCACGTGCCTTACGTGCAACAAGCCCTGCAGCCACCAGAACAGATGGGTTTGATGTATTTGTACAGCTTGTAATCGCGGCAATAACAACATCACCATTATCCAATGTATAGTCCGCACCCTGCACTTGTGCAGATGTTTCTTCCGGACATAAATCTTTAAATGCAGGTTTTGCATATGAAAGAGCGATACGATCCTGTGGGCGTTTTGGCCCTGAGATAGCAGGTTCAATATCGGCAAGATCAAGAGACATTGTTGTTGTAAACTCAGGATCAGGTGTGTTTGCATCACGCCACATCCCTTGCGCCTTTGCGTAAGCCTCGACCACGTTTACACGATGTTCATCACGTCCTGTAAAGCGCAGATAATTTAATGTTTCCTCATCAATTGGGAAGAAACCGCACGTTGCACCATATTCAGGCGCCATATTGGCAATCGTTGCCTGATCCGCCAATGATAAATTATCAAGACCTTCGCCGTAAAACTCAACAAATTTACCAACAACGCCAAGCCCACGCAGCATTTCAACGACACGTAAGACAAGGTCAGTTGCCGTTGTACCTTCTTTCATTTCGCCTGTTAGCTTAAAGCCAACAACTTCAGGGATAAGCATGGATACAGGTTGCCCCAACATTGCGGCTTCGGCCTCAATCCCGCCGACACCCCAACCGAGGACGGCCAAGCCGTTCACCATTGTTGTATGTGAATCTGTACCAACTAATGTATCGGGGTAAATTACCGTACGGTCAGGGTTTTGATCATCTGCATCAGCCCAAACAGTTTGTGCCAAATATTCAAGGTTTACCTGATGGCAAATTCCTGTACCGGGTGGCACAACACGGAAGTTTTTAAATGCGCCCTGCCCCCATTTCAAGAATTCATAACGTTCGCCATTACGCTCAAACTCACGATCAACATTTGCCTTGAATGCATCCGGTGATCCATATTCATCCACCATAACAGAATGGTCAATTACCAAATCACACGGCACAAGCGGATTGATTTTTTGTGCATCACCGCCAAGGGCGACCATGGCCTCACGCATTGCGGCAAGATCAACAACGGCGGGAACGCCTGTAAAATCCTGCATTAATACGCGCGCAGGGCGGTATGCAATTTCATGTGTCGATTTCTTATTCGTTAGCCATTGCTGCACTGCTTTTACATCTTCTACAAGAACAGAACGCCCATCCTCATGACGTAACAAGTTTTCCAACAGAACTTTTAACGTATAGGGCAGCTTTGAAACATCGCCTATTTCCTTTGTCGCTTCAACAAGCGAAAAATAATCATAGTCTTTGCCATCCACTGTTAATGTTTGACGTGTTTTAAGTGTATCTTGACCTGTACGTGCCATCGGAAAACTCCGTTAAAAGAATGATATAAAAGATAAAAACGCAGAAACTCTTCAAAAAAGAGTGTACATCATATGCGCAAAGAGATTAACAATGAATTTACAAATACCGTTTTTTTGCAGTGCGCAACACATATGTACCGCTTTTACATAACTTTACAGTTTAAAAATCAGTTTTCAACAAGGTAAAATTCATTAAAATCAACACCTTACAAAACTCCCGCAAATCGGCAAGATATGTCCTTTTTTCCGCCACATTTGAAATAGATAATACAATTAGATAATTTGAGAACCTTAGAAGAGGTTTATTTTAAAAGATTTTACTTCTTCCTCATACAAATCTATTCGCTTACTTACTTTATTCATACCGGTGCTTCCCAAAGCATCGGTATTTTATTGTGCCCTGCTCGGTAATTTCTCTGCCATGTTATTAAAATATGCGCTAATATCCCGTTTCATTACCAATTAGCATAAGACAGTAGACGCGATATGACAGAAAAAAGAAGACGCACATCAATCGTTCAGGCCGCACTTGGCAGTGATAAAGCATATAAAGCGATGATGCCGCCCCTGTACATGTCTTCAACATTTGAAATAGGTGGATTAGAGCAAAAAGCACCTTATGAGTATTCGCGCACACGCAACCCTACACGTGATGGGCTTGCCGATGCGATGAGCCAGCTTGAACAAGGTGTTGGCGCATGTGTTACATCATCAGGTATGGCTGCGCTCACCTTGATTGTTCACCTCTTAAATCCTGATGATTTACTGATCGCCCCGTATGATTGCTATGGCAGGTCTTATCGTTTGCTTTGTGCACTTTCAGAAAAAGGCCATTTTAAACTCAAATTTGTTGATGAGTATAACCAAGATAGTGTCGAGCAAGCTTTTGCAGAAGAAAAACCAGCGATGGTATTAATTGAAAGCCCATCCAACCCGGTCATGCGAATCGCTGATATTAGCGATATTGCAACACGTGCAAAGGAATGCGGCGCGATTACAGTTGTTGATAACACTTTCCTTTCCCCGATGTTGCAGCAGCCCCTTCTTCTTGGTGCGGATATTGTCTTCCATTCGACGACGAAATTCCTAAATGGACATAGTGATATTGTCGGAGGGTGCGTGGTCACATCACGCGATGACATTCTGGTCGATCTTGAATTTTGGGCAAATTCCTTAGGCGTTATCGGCGCACCTTTTGATTCATACATGACACTACGTGGTATGCGTACATTGGAATTGCGTGTCCATCGTGCGCAGGAAAATGCAGAAATTATCGCACAAATGTTGGATGGACATGATGCCGTAAACAATGTCTATTACCCGGGATTAAAAACTCATCCCGGCCATGAGATTGCGCAAAAACAGCAAGAAGGTTATGGCGCAATGTTAAGTTTCGAGATCAAAGCAAGCAAATCAAAGCTGGCATCGTTTATTGATAATCTTGAGATATTCCGCCTTGCGCAATCTTTGGGCGGGACAGAAAGCTTAATTAACCACCCTGCAACAATGACCCATGTTTCCATGGGGGAAGAAGCACGCATAAAAGCAGGCGTTACAGATCAACTCTTCCGTTTATCTATTGGTGTTGAGCATATTGATGATTTGATATCCGATCTGGTACATGCACTGGATCAAATATAAGAGTGTTTATTTCAAAAGATCAGAATAAATTTTATTCTTCTTTTTCTTAAAGGCGGGGCATTGATTATCAACGCTCTGGTACTCTTCTAAACTATCGACTTCACGCTGCTTCTCTCTACGCTCAAGCCCCATTTTCTGGTACTCAAGCTCAAGGATTTGATGCACAACACGTTGCATCTTCTGCATAACACCTTGCGTTTTCTCTGTATAAATCGGCCCGGATTCGAAACCACGGCTTTTTAGTGCGGAGAGGAGCTTTTGCCCCATTGATTTTGCATATTTATTCACCATTTCACGATCAACACGTACATGCTTTAGCTCATGGTTTATGATCGCCTTGCGCATACATGGATCACGATATAGCTCTTTTGCTATGACGATTTTGGGATCAATAAAGATCTCAACCGTAATATCGCTATACCAGACACATGATATATTCACACCCGGGTTTTTCATTTGTCCAAACTTAATCTTATGCTCCAGACCGATTTTTCCCTGCATAAAACCTTGCGTAATTGTTGTCCCGTGAAAGCCATATGGATCAACTGTATCCATGCTATAGCCTTGTATCTGCTTTAGTGTTTGGGAACGGTCATATTCAACCTTTTCGGTGCGCGGAATAATATTAATTTTGGTTGGATCATGCGCAGGGCACGTCACTTGCTGTCCTGCAAGTACCAATAATGATGATATTGTTAATGGATCCAAACCCAACATGTCACTGCCCTCTTGCCATATATTATACAGTAGAAAATGAATATTCGTTTAATTACGCAGACCTAAGCAGGTTTTTATAACTTTCTAGCAATCATAAAGAGTACTTTTCCTTTATGACTAAAGTCTATATAAGAAATAAAAATACCATTTAATAAAGTAGGTAAGATATGTATATTTTGTTCTCTCTCATCGCATTTTGTGTGCATTTATATATCTTTGCGATAATTTTACAAGTCGCGATGAGTTGGTTGATCGCATTTGAAATTGTCAGAGCGGAAAACGAAGCAGCACAAAACTTGACTGCTTTACTAAAAAAGATAACCGACCCGGTTTTCATCCCTATTCGTAAATATGTACCCCCTATTGGTGGTATCGATATAACACCATTGATCGTGATTATCGGACTTCAAATTCTTGCAGGCATCTTATTGGGCGGCGCTTTCTAATTCACAGATAACAGAGTACAGACACATGACACAAATAATAGATGGCAAAATGATTGCCAAAAATTTACGCGCGGATATCGCGAAAGACGTTGAGACATTAGACAAGAAACCGGGACTGGCCGTTATTCTTGTTGGTGATGATCCGGCATCTCATGTCTATGTTAAAAATAAAATCAAGGCTTGTGAGCAAGTTGGCATTCGTAGCATTGAGGCACGTATGCCCGAAAAAGCCACACATGCAGAGATCGCTGCGGAGATTGAGGCGTTTAACTCTAATCCAGATGTCGATGGTATTTTACTTCAACTTCCCTTACCTAAGCATTTAGATAGCGATTCACTTGTGCAGATGATTTCTGCACAGAAGGACGTAGATGGTCTGAATTTAGTGAATGTCGGTGCATTGGTTGCGGGGATTGACGGGCTTGTACCATGTACGCCACAGGGGAGTTTAATGCTTATCAAGAGTGTTATTAATGACCTAAGTGGTTTGAACGCGGTTGTTATTGGCCGATCTTTGCTTTTTGGAAAGCCTATGGCGCAATTATTGCTTCAAGAGAACTGTACAGTAACCATGGCACATTCCCGTACCAAGGATTTAAAGGAAGTCTGTAAGAGTGCAGATATTCTTGTTGCCGCAGTTGGTCGTGAGAAAATGGTTCAAGGCGATTGGATAAAACCAGGAGCATGTGTGATTGATGTCGGTATCAACCGTATGGAAAATGGTAAACTTTGCGGAGATGTGGATTACGACGCAGCGCAAAACGTCGCAGGCTCTATCACACCTGTTCCGGGCGGCGTTGGCCCTATGACAATCGCATGCCTGCTTGCAAATACATTAAAAGCACATAAAAACAGAACAGCTTAAAAACTTAAAGCCCTCATTCGAGGGCTTTTAATTTCTGGTATTTATAAGTTCCTAAATTAATGAACCATCATTTCAAATGTTTTGTAATTTCGGATTTCCTTTAGCTTTGTTTGCTTAATAACCAAAGCATTATAAAGATTGAGCCGAACCTCACTAACACTCACCATTATTTCCGGGTAGCGTACAGAGTAAACATCAGGATTATCAAAAATAATCATTAAATATTTCTCATTTGCATCAATCCAAGACTTCAATGAGATAATAAACTTTCTAACCGTTAATTTATTCTGTTTAAAGGCCGTTTTAACTGTAAACTCAACCTCACTCCCTTGCCTTGACTTCATTTCCTTTTCAATAAGACGAACTTCATCTTCAACTTTATCAGCCCAGTAATTTGCAATTATTCTAGCTTTTCTGACACTTCTGATTTGCTCAATTAAATACTCTTCATTTGTGAATATTTTAGTGTTCGATGTTCCTGCCATATACCGACGTATTTCGTAACCATAATGATCATATTCAGGTTTTATATCTTTACGCACACCCCAGATTAGTCGATCTGTACGTTCCTTTATATTGTTCAAAGCCGGCATCTTCAAAAACTTTATTTCCGCTAATGCCGGTTCAACCGGTGCATCTTCATTGTTATCAATAACAATGGATATTCCCAATTGATCTGGCATGACGACGGGGTCATACCCTGTTTCAGATTCATAGACCTCCCCTTGCGCAAGCGCAGAGGGTGATGGTAAGAATGCAAAAGTTAATACTATTACATAGATAATAAAATTACGGTAAAATGACACTTCAACACAGTCCCTAGTATTTCGACAAATATCATCAACAGTACTTATTTTATTCACCTTGCGCAAGAGTATAGCCACGCTCACCGTCAAAACTGTACAAATTTTCAACCTTTATGAAGTCCAGACCAAGGCCATCCAATACCCTTAATTGTTCCAGGATTGTGTTGTGCGATACACTAAGACCGATAAAACGTAAACACCAATGATCAGAGCAGAATGTATCGGGGTGTCCATTTGGCCAAACCTTGACGCCGCGGTTTGCGATTAACTTTAATTTCATGCCATCAACAATGGTCGGCTCTAATAAGGCAGCCAGATCATCCGGTTGACCTTCCCAATCAAGAAATATATCCGCGCCGACAAGCTGTTTATCCTGTTCTACACGTGGCTTTAGAGGAGGAAGTTTCATTCCTTTTCCACCACCTTGACCATAATCAATCGTTTTGAACTTTTCCGGTGTCTGACCAAGGCGTTCGATAACCGCAGTGGCAAAGTCCTGCGTGCCGACCTTGACCTTACTTAAACCTGCATCATATATGTCGCCAGTATGAATACCGTCTTCCAATGTTTTATACCATGCATTGTGAATTTTTGCGGCTATATCATTTTGCCCAATATGATTAAGCATTTGCACACCACCAAGCAACAGTCCGGACGGGTTCGCGATGCCCTCTCCTGCTATATCAGGTGCGGAACCGTGAACAGCCTCAAACATACCGAAATCACACCCGATATTGCATGAACCACCAAGGCCGACAGATCCCGTAACCTCTACTGCAACATCAGAGATAATATCACCGTATAAATTCTCTGTAACTACAACGTCGAAGTCATCAGGGCGCGCGGCAATACGCGCAGTACCGATATCAATGATATAAAATTCTTGTTCAAGATCCGGATATTCCTTACCAATTTCATCAAATGTACGATGGAACAAGCCATCTGCCATTTTCATGATGTTGTCTTTGGCCATACAGGTAACCTTTTTACGGCCATTGGCACGGGCATATTCAAAAGCAAAACGGATAATACGTTCTGATCCGGGGCGAGAAATTATTTTTAATGATTGTACGACATCTTGTGTCTGGCGGTGCTCAATCCCCGCATATAAATCTTCTTCATTCTCACGAACAATCACCAAATCCATGTTCGGGAAGTTTGTTTCCACATATGGATGGTAAGAAACACATGGACGAACATTCGCGAACAAACCAAGGCTTTTACGGACAGTTACATTAAGAGATTTAAACCCTCCGCCTTGGGGCGTTGTGATCGGTGCTTTTAGAAAAACCTTAGTACGACGTAAGGATTCCCATGCGCTGTCTTCTATCCCGGTAAGTGTACCGCGTTCATAAACGGCCTCCCCGATTTCAATCGTATCAATATCAAGACGCGCACCCGCAGCATCAAGAACGGAAAGTGTTGCATCCATAATTTCAGGACCAATTCCATCACCATGTGCAACCGTTATAGGGGTTTTGATACTCACAATTTTTCTCCTCAGGATAAAGAAAGGCGGAACACACCTCTTTGAACCCGTAGATTCTATGATATTTTGATCTGTTTGACCAGTATGATTGCACTTTCCGTTTCAAAATATGTATGTATGCATACCAATATGCTCCCCCCTAATCTTCCTTTGCTTTCGGGTTCCAGAAAATTACATCCTGAAGGGCACTTCCTTTTTTATCCTCACTACGTTTGTAAACGTAAATACCAAGAACAGACAGACCAACAGCCCAGATCGCGCTTAAATTTCCCATAGCGGCCATTACAACGCCCGCTTTGTCTGTCTCGAAAATTATCACATAGGCTATACCAAACATTTGCGCCGCCCATGTTGCAGCCATCAAATACCCGAATGTCGGGCGCATACGCCGTACATATTTATCATCCGATGTGACTTCGGCACGTAGCGATTGGTTTATTTCAGATAATGTTGTTTGATAATTTTGTATCTCAAGCTCTGCCATTTTTTCCGTATGGCGATTTGCTTCGGCCAGTTGTTCCGGTGTAATTTGTCTGGATTTCAGGGCATCTTGTACTTTACTTAAAGCATCAGAAGCCCCCTTTGCCACCGGATGATCCAGCACGCCAAGTGCGCTGCCAACAATGGACACAAGCACAGGTAGTCCCACCTGCGATAGAAATGCAGAGAGCATAGTTTTCTCCTTTTTAAATATAAGATAAAATTTAGTCTGGTTTACGCATGGCCGCGTATGATGCAATTAGGATGATACCGCCGCCCAGCGCCATATTCATGTTTAAGCTTTCATCCAATATTAGGTAGGCTAAGGCGACACCATACAATAATTCCAACATGGTCAGGATACTAATTGTTTGTGCCCGAATATAACGCGTTGCAGAAACATATAACGTAAATGCAACAGCCGTACAGACAACCCCATGAATAAACAGGTAGACCCAATCGAGTGCCAGCACAGGCTCCCTCATCCATAAGATTACGGGTAGTAAGACCAGCATCGCGACCAAGCATTGGTAGAACGTCAAAGTTACGGGGGAATATTGTGTGCTGTATTTTTTATTGAGCAACAGCATGAGAGCATAACTCAACCCCGATAACACCCCCCATATCACGCCCCACAAGGTGTTTTCACCTGATAAGCCTGATAAATGTGTATCAGGGACAATCAACCAAACTCCGGCGCAACATAACGCCGCAACGGCTAAATCACGAATAGTCAAACGTGTTCGAAATAACACGGGTTCTAACAACGTCGTGAAAACCGTAAATGTTGAAAATGTTAAAAGTCCGATTGAGACTGTTGATAATTGTATTGCGTAAAAAAAAGCATACCAATGAAAGGCCATTAATATCCCCAGCATCAGGAAGCTAAACGCGTCTTTAGAGCAATTGGGTTTTATCTTTTCACGTTTGTATCTCAAGAATAAAAGTAAAGCAGCAGATGCAAACATCACACGCCCAAAGACAAGGAAAAACGCAGACGTTGTCACAAGTTTACCGAATAGTCCTGATGCCCCCATTAAGAATACAGAGATATGCAGGCCTATTAACGCTTTTTTCTTTTGATCCATATGCTGCTTCTACGATATTTCGATCCCTTCGTCTAGCCATCAATCATTGCATAAAATTTATGATGCCCAATTACGGCACACGGTGTTTTACCCTGCGCCCAATATGGCTTAATACTTGCGGCGTGATAATGCGTTGCGCCGCCTGTAACATCATCCAAAACACCAATAACTCCACGCCGGGCAATACGCATCGCCGTCGCAAAATGCAAATCATCTTCACCCACGGATTGCAGTTTTCGGAAGTTTGGATCGGATCTGTTCCAACAGCTAAACTGGTAAGGTTTTTGGCAGACTTGAATAATGTTATTCCCCCACCAAAAACGTCCTTTTTCCTGCGCTACTTTCACACGGTTCAAAATAACACAGGCCACGGCGCTCATACCTTTTGTCCCCTCTCCACGCGCCTCACCCCAAAGTGTACGAGCAAGGACATCGGCACTCATATCGTTATAAAACTCTTTCATTTCACGTTGCTCTTCAGGCGTGCGTGTGGTGTCCGATTGCCCATCTATGGCAACCAGTTTAGGTCTTTTAATCGTCATGTCTTTCTCCTGATTTTATTAAGTTATTCTTTGTTTTGGCTTGCACTTAGGCGTGCAGTTTTCAATGCCGTGGTGTCGAGTTTTGATTCAATACGCAAAAGATGCTCAACCAGACGGTTTTCAAGTGCACGCAGGTCCCGTTGAGATGCATATGTTTTGGCGACTTCAAGTTTAAACGCATTAAGCGCATCACGGAGTTGCTCACATCGCCGATCCAATGTGAGTTGTACGTTATCCAACTCTCTATTCGTATCGACACGCGTACGCCAAATCATCACCAAAAGCCCCGAAAGCGCAGGCAAATCCACAACCGTAATCCACCAAAGCAAATCCTTTGAAATTTCTGTCATTATACTTCTCCATAATAAAAAACCCGCCAAATGGCGGGTGGTGTTATGCTTATTCTTTTTCCTTAGCCCTACTAGCCTTGTATTTAAAGGCTTTCGTTATGATATAAGGGTATCCTCAATTTAAATTTTCAACTGTTTCTTTGTCCTGCATGCTCTTAGATTTTTTTCGGTTTCACAAACACCTTTTTTATATTCCACCATAGAATATATGCTACAGCTATAGCTATGAAAAAAACTGTATTTTCGATTATCGTAATTTCAATTGTAATTGGCGCAACGCTATATCGAAGCTAATAGTTATTTTCAAGGTACTCCCTCCATCCAACAGAACACAAAACGTGCCCTAAAACTATGGACATACCTTGCCGAGAACGGACATACACCTTCCCAATGTATAGTTGGGTACATTCACCTTAAAGGTTACTTATCTTGGAAAGAAGAAATGTCTGACCAAATAATTGTGCCTAATGAAAAAAAGCGAGATATTGGTTAGATAAAGCTGCTACAGGCGGCTGTCCGATCGCGGCTTACCAACTCGGACTTATCCATAAGAATGCATCATCTGAAAACAACAAAAACCAAGCTCTTTATTGGCTCCGTCCTTTCGCAGAAATGGGCTACGATTATGCTCAATACCATATGGGAATGATCTATTTAAACGATGACAGAGAACAAACGAAGCTCTGGCTTACTAAAGCAGCTATGCAAGGTCATCAGGATGCTATCAAAGAGCTTACATCTATAAACCCTAACTTTTCACCGCCCCTATATGACGATATTTCATATGAACATGATTTTTCCAAAACAGTCGACGATTATTTTGACACTAGCTCTGACTTAGCTGCTATCATTTTAGTGTCTTTACTCGACAGAGAATAAATCAGCGCCCTTCTAATTCAAACTATCAACTATGCTATAATTTACAACAATTGCATCATCAGGATTATTCAGATTGGAATTATGTCCATTCAATGGAGCTTCTTGCGTCGTTACGATCAAGAAATCTCCATTACCACTTTGAAAATGAAAAGCGCAGTAACCAGCACCTGTACCGGCACAATCGTCAATCTCTATATAACCCTGAGTATGAAAATAAGAGATACGTTTTCCTACATTGTCTCTTTTCTTTTCACCAACAACAGGGCGCCAACCATGCTTTATGATTGCTGAACGCGCTTCATGATATGGGATGTTCAGCGGAAACGAATGTCTATTCTCTATAGATGCACAAGACGCACTCAATAAAAGAAACGAAAAAGAAATATATGTTCTTATGATTGAACTAAACATACAACCCTATATACATCAATCACTGGTTTTTCAAAAGCCCTTTAAGTGTTTCAAAATCAATATGAGACTTATTATTTCCTACGCCTCTATAATAGCTTTGATTCGAAGAATCCTTAGGTAAAGCCGCCCATTCTTTTGAAATATTTTTAATGAGCTCTTCTTCACTTATTTGTCCATTTTCGAACTTTTCAAGTCCCCTTCTTCTAAGCAATTCCTTTCCCATTTCGTCTTGCATTTTTTCGTCAAAAACCACCCCCTCATTAATATTCATCCAACGTACCAAGTCCCCCATTTTGTCATCAATAATTTGATAACGACCAACGGCTGTACCTAGATTTTGATCATTCCGTTCTTTTTGTAGTTGTCGCACTTCCTTTATAGTCATAGAGGTTAAAGGCTTCTCTTCACCTCCAACAATAACATTATAATTATCACTACTTTCCAAGCCACCAATTACATCTAGTAGCTTTTTACTTAACCCCTTTTGAAGTGCCGTACCTTTAGGTTTACGTCCCGGTACGGGGATGTTTTCAGGTTTTATTTGTGGGATTGGGGGTGTGGTTAGGCTTGTCTTTGAGTTATCCGCCTGCCCTTGTTGTCCATGCAAGGTATCATCTGACGCTTCGCCTGATATTACATCGCTTTGTGTATTTGAGCTTTGTGCAGCGTTTTCATTTTGTCGCGCTTGGATATAAGAGACTAGAACACCCTCTTCTTCACCACGCTGAGGCGGTAAATTTTGTATACGTGTTTTTTCTGCTGAGGATAGAGACGTTATGCCATCTACCCTATCCCCTGTTAGTCCAAGGTCTTTTGCCGCACCTGAAATTCCACTAATACCAGATGTTACAGCTGGTACAAGTTGACTGATCTTTGTTAGGATGTCACCGTCACCCTTTATGGCATCCTTGGCACTTAAAACTGCTTGTGCGATAGTAAGCGCAGTATTGGCAACATTTGCAATACCACCAAGAGCTCCTCCTGCACCACCATCAAGTGCGCCAAGAGCCGTTGATATAGCAGGCGTTAGAGAACTGAGCCTTTGTGCATCACTTTGCCCACCGCGTAGTGCACCAATAATACCGTTTATTGCCGCGATTGACTGTTCGGGTGAGACATTCACATTTGAGAGTTTCTGAAATGCGTTCACGGCGTTCAACCCTGCTTCGGTTGTTTTACCCGGTTGCATTTTACCATCGATACGAATACCCAGATCTTGTTGGAATTTTTTTAGAGCATCTCGTGTTTCACCGTCATATATTCCAGTATGTTGGTACATATTCCGAGGCTCATTCAGATAACCATAACGTTCCAGATGATCACGTAAATTTCGTATATCCCGCGGATCATTATCGTAAAAATCACGTATTTCACCATGCAACGAGAATGGTGGAAGTGATGGATTAGGTATAGAAAACCCCGGATCTGGGTTAGGCCTCTTATCAGGTTCATAGAAACGCGGTGCTAAATATTTCACATCATAATCACGTTCCAATGTTTGCATATCGCGGGAGGGAAGGAACAGTTCACGCTCAGTTTCACCTTTCGGGAACAGGCGACCGTCGATACGCAGGTCATTGTCACGTTGGAATGCTTTAATTCCGTTATCCAGATCACGGGTGTAATAACCGTGGGGCTCAGGTGTGGTATCCAGATCTATGAAACCTGCATCGCGCAGACCGTTTTTCACGGATAAAACATCACTTAGATCATTGTTTAGATTATTACCAACTGCGCCGTTTAATACGCTGCTTAATAGTTCGTTTAACATTGCTTTTTCCTTTTTGGTATATGTGTTCTTAAACTTTAAAATCGCTTTTTGCTTTGTGCGCTTTTGTGCCTTTCATCCAGCTATGCTCTCCTCGTCCATAGAGGCGTTCCATTCGATCCGGTTGCAGGGATAGTGCACCTGCAACGGCGTCCAAACCATCATCGTGAGCGGATGACTTCTGCCCTCCGCCTTTGGGTCGCCATTCGCGCATTTCCATGAGGAATGGTGTTTTGGTGACGCTTTCATGGACATAGAGGCGGCGGGATGCCAGTAATGCGTCGAACCCCTCAATAATGCGGATATCTTTTGCGCGGGTGCTGGAAGCTTCGTTTACGCGACACGGTGCGTGTGCTTTAGTTAATGCATTACGCAAAATATTGGGCAAGAACCGCCCTATGCCGTTAATCTCCACCGTAATTGATGGTAGATAATGCGTTTTTGCGATATTTGCGACGATGCGGGCTTGCTGCGTTGCTTCATCTGTTTTATCTTGCTCATCCGTTTTGATATAGGCGACATGATGCAGATAAAAATTTCCAAGTGCGTCGGCAAACACAACGGCGCATACGCTGCTATCCCCTTTTACACCTGATTTTGCACTCGCAAACGCAGGATCCCACCAACATGACGCACTTACGATCTTTGTTTGACCAATGAACATGGTTTGCAGTTCACGCGTATAATCAAGTTCTTCGCTATAATGATGAAGCAAGGACGGGTTCAGGCGCCCTTCTGCGATATTCACAGGGCGGAGCATCATCTGGCTTTCAAACTTATTTGGCCCAGTTGCACGTTTTATTTGTGCCATATCATATGGGGAATAGCGTTCCGGCCATGTACTCTCCCCTTGTTCATTTAATAGCGGTAAGATTAAACGTTTAAACCTGTCCAAAAACACCTCATCTTCACCAATTTCATGGCGTGGTTCGTCTGCATAGATTGAATAGTAGTGATGCGGTGTTCCGACATAAAGCTGCGTCCCGCCTGCGACAAGGACATAGGCCATTTCTGCCAAACGTTCACGTAAATTTTCGCGTTTTTCTGCGCTGTCGCATGTATTGGGAACTTCGACATCATCGCAAATCACGACATCTGCACGGCTTCCTGTGATATTAGATGACACACCATGTGCGATCATAGATGGATCACGCAACTCGAGCATACGTTTCACCGTAAATCGATCCGATGCCCATTGATCCGCCTTTTTCGGGCGTAAGTGTTTGGTCAGGGGGTGGCGCTCTATTATACGTTTTACATTGCGCACCATTTTCTTTGCCAGAGTGCTGTCTGCGGCCAAAACCAGAATACGTAGATTGGGGTTACGATATAATAACCATGCGGCAAATATACCGATAATCGTACTTTTCCCGGCGGAGCGAAAGGCCATCAGTAATAAGCGTTTATCACCATTCTTCCACGCTTGTTCAAGCCATACCGCAATTCTTAAATGTAGCTCGGGCGTTGTAAGGTTTTGCTGTTGGTTCCACAAGATAAGGAACAGTTTGAAATCACTGTTTGTAATCTGGCATATGTTCATAGGAACGCTTTCCCTTCTTAAAAAAACGGCACAAAAAAACGCCCCTAAAGGGCGCTGTTGTTATTCATTAATTGCGAATAGTAATACGGCGTTTAAGTTTCCGCGGATGGCGTACACACTTCTAAATCCACCGCCCTTTTATTATGACGTGTATTGAGGTTATTTCTAATTATACGATCTTCAGAAACCCCTGCTTCAAGAAGCTTACCCTCAATAAAGTCCAAACGTAATTCAACCGCTTTTTGATTGTTTTCCAAGTGCTTTGTATAACGCTCCATAAAACCATCTTCGAGTGGCACACCTAAGCTTAATTGGCTTTTAAGGTCATCCGTCGCGTGCCCTGTCAGGATAAAGGTCGCATTTGGATTATCAATGACGTGCTGAGGTATTTTTTCAAAAAAGTCAGATCTATGACTTGTTGTATACATTCTGTCGCTGAATTTAAAATCAATCGTTTCATGATCGCCAGCCCCTGATGCAGCCTGCCAGAAATGTTCATAGACACGTGAGTTATTACCTATTTTTTCGACCCACCCTGTATTCAAACTAATAAACGGGTCACCCATAAAGTCGTTTGCTAAATTTGGATTTTCACAAAATAGCTCATTGGGATGTAGTGAAGACATATAATTGGAAGGGTCTTCTTTTTGATCCTTCCAATAATCATAAAGACTAACGGCGGTTGCCAACGCGGCCACTGCGCCAAGTGTAACCTTAACCGAAGGGCCATTGTCTCTGTCATTATAATCTTTTATACGCATTGTCACTCAGGACACCCCTTTTGAGCCATACAATTATATGGCCTTTATATATATTATCATAGATAAAGGATTTATGTCATATAAGTCAAACTTTCCCATCTTCTCGATAACCATTTAACTCTCCTTGTGCACTTTCTATTAGCCCCAGAAGCATATCTTGATGTTGTTTCCCTTCCAAATCTGGGTCAGGTAGGTCGGCCCATTGCGCCAACTTTATCAAAAGCTCTATATGTGCGATCGCGACCTTACATGCGTCATGGTGCGCTTTAAATGCCTTTGGCTCTTCCAATTCTTCACGCTCGGAAAATGTTTGATATGAAAGTAGTGCTGTTGAAATTGCATCTGGTAAAAATTCTGAGATCTGCTTTCGCGTCCTTATTTCAATTTTGGACATTGGTTTCCTTTCAAAAGTCCTGCTTTTAAACCTATATTCAAGAGCAGGCTGATTTGGATGTAGTAGAATGATGAATGGTCGGTGTTACAGGTGTTTATTAAGGATAAACCATTGCCCTCCATCACTTACGACTGTGATCGCGCTATACTGGCTATTCAGGGGTTGAGCATAACCATCGGGGCCAACCGCGCCTTGTTCTGTTACAGAGATCGTATTGCCTGATACATCCGTTTTTTTTATGGTTATTGTACGCCCTATCGCTTCGGGGGCATTGGCAGGTGGAAGGCGTGCGGTCATTGCGCCACCAAAACTAGAGAGCAAGTAAATATCGACAGCCATATCAATATCGTATGTTCCGCTACCATCAAAGAAACGCGTATTACCGGATGAACGGTTAGAGGCAATAACAAACCATTCTGCGCCATTGGACAACATAATCACATAGTCATTTTCCGCACCAAGGAAGAAATCTTTACCATCCGGGCCACTTCCGCTGTTTTCAGTGACCGTAATGACATTAGAGGAGCTGTCTGTCTTTTTAACAACCATCATCACACCCACGGCATCAGAGGCACTCGGCAACTCCACATTCAATGCGCCGCCAAAGGATGAAACCAGATGCACGGAATGTGATGTGTCTAACGTCACGCTACCGCTTGCATCTATAAATTCGGTATCGTAACGCTGCAACGTGGCGTTCATATCTGTTACGGTGGTTTTTTGCAGACGGTTTTTGTACGGATAACCTGCGTTATAAGCACTATACTCCCCGCCAGACAAATCCCAAATCGCTGCACCATCACTTACCGATAGAAGGTTATAGATTGATGTTTCAATTGATCCAGATTCCAATTTAATATTAGGCACTAGATTGTTGCTCTCTGCATAGGGGTTAATCAACAATGTTTTGTCGGAGTTAGCTCCTATGATGAAACACCCTTGCGCTGTACCTGCGACGTTTGCTTCGCAATCAATAAAGGAGTTGTTAAAACGCCCATGTTCTACAAAGAAACCTGCGCCCGTTGTGTTTGCCCCATGTGAGTACGCGCGGCAAGCATGGAATTTATTGGCGTTTGGTGTATCCCCTACACCTGATTTTGTCAGGTGGAAACCGTAAAGCGCGGGTTGTTCTACCAAAACGCGATCAAAGTTATTCCAATAACATGGTTTATTCGTATCTGTATAACCATCCAACTGCACACCGATATTTGCCGCAACACTTGTTACATCACGTATAGAGGTTTGCACCACTGGCCTGTCTCTACCGTATAACTTTATGCCGATATCACCATTTTCAAGACGCAGATTTGATAAACTTGCATGATCTTCGACCACTTCAACAATGTTAAAGCTATTATCCAAAGCGCGAATAATGGATTTTTGGCCTTGCCCGATCAGGCTTTGTGATTGTTTTAATGTGATTGTTGCAGTTGTCAGATAGATGCCTTCAGGAATTAAAACCGCGTCATATGCGGCCAAAGCATTCTGAATTGCAATTGTATCATCGTTTACACCATCTCCGACTGCCCCAAAATCCTTGACCGAAACAATATCTGCCATTTTATCATGAGATGTGCGCGTTTGAGCACCTGTACCTGTGGCAGTAAAGTCAGGAGATGCCATTGAACCTTCTAAGGACACGGCTATGGGGTTTCCATCACCATCAAACCCTAATGCTTTATTCGCACGTAAACCACGATCAGGTAAATTGACATTTCCGGGAGTTTCATGATCGGAATACCGCAACATAACATCATTTTCACGGTTCACCTGTTGCAAAGATGCAATCATATAATCAAGCTCATTATTGATACTTTGCGCAGAAAAATCACCGCCTTCTAGAAAATCCGTGACACGTTCAATCGGCAAATCACGGGTTAATGTAATGACGGTTTGATTTTCAGGAGGTGTCTCAAATGTGACATTTCCGCCAGTTGTTTCTCCTGCACCATTAATTATATAGCCACTGATCTGTTGTGCACCATTCAGATACACTTTCAAATCTTCGCTGGCGAATACCGGAAACGGATAAGTATAAACGGTTTGAGAGCCGTTTGCGACATAACGTATGATTGGGGTTACGTCTGGAATTTTGACATGTTCGGACATTGGTTCCTCCTAATTAAAAGCATAAAAAAAGCCGATAAAATCGGCATAAATTCGTAATAAAACGCTATTTGTGTTGAGTTAAAAGAGAGTGGAAATACCTGATGAAATACTATTCATTCTTTGTTTTTCTTCCAGTTGCGTGCGCTGTAATACATTAATAGATTTTTTTTGTGCCACGTCTTGGTCTATTGCATTTACGCGTAAGGAATCCAGCTCTTCACGGCGTCTCTTTTCTTCTTCACTCTCCTCAAACAAACCGAGTAGAACGGCCTGAGAGGAACCTGACCCTGTGCTGATACCCTGCCCGCCAAAACTTGCTTTTTGACGGGATACTGCACGCCGTAGTGCTTTTTGACGGTCTTCTTCTGCATTGGTTGCATCTGTTGCTATTTTTTGTTTTTCAAGAGCTGCATCTGCACGGAGTTGGCGTTCTTGTAAATTTTGTTGATCCTGTAATTGCTTAACAGCCAAATCGTTACTGCTATCGCTCAGGGCATTTGCCGCAAGACCAACGCCTTGGGATACTAATGCAGTTGTTAGTGTTGGAACTAATGTCGCCATAATATTTTCTTTCCTATATTTTAGTCATTCACTTTTATTTCAAATGCAACGGAGAGCAGCGTAAACGGCAGAGGTGCTGTTTGCTCTATCTTCCACAAAGGTTGCGTACCATCTTTTTGCCAGCCAAGCGCACGTACTCTTACATCACCGCTAAAGTTCTCTGCCTGCCCATCAAGCAACCCGCTATCGCCGAGCTGTTTTAACGGGACATCAGATGCCCCGCGCCCGACATCAAGACGTAGAGAGGAAGTCTTTTGAATACGAAAGATAGCTTCGATCAAACGTAGTTTTCGTCCGGCTCCGACTTTTTCAACTTCGTTTGGTGGCAATGGCTCTATTACATGCGTGTAGGGTAAACCGATCTCAACCTTTAGAGCCGCTTCTGATAATGTTATGCTGCCACCGATTACTGTTTGTTGAGGTAAAACCACGCCGTCTGCGACGATGGAGACGGACTTTCCATTCAAATGATCCAGACCTGACCATACGCTCGCGGGTGTCGCGACTTCTCCGGCTAATGCGGAATCCAGATGTAGGTTGGAGTCAAATATTTCAATCAAATATGCCCCATCCCGTTCAACCATCATATAAACCTCATCTCCTACCACGGCGATAGACTGTACGTTCCCATCCGTTTCATGGAGTGTCCAAGCCGAGACTTGCTCCGCACGAAACACGGTGAGGCTTGCAAATTTTCCATCTTCACGGGCAACAAAAAGCAACCGATTTTTCTGGTCGTAATCCTGCTCAATCGGGTCTTTAATGACATGACGGGAAAGCAATGCAAGGTCAGTTGATGTATAAGCTTGCTCCAAATCAGTATAAAGATATTCATGAATTTCCTGCGCGTTACGCGCAACATAGAGCGTTGCACCATCAACATTTACCGGCGGGATATAGCGATCAATACGTGATCCTGTTCGTGTTTGCCGTCTGATCTGTACCGATTGCGGTGTCAACGGATCGCCTGTCACCATCCACTCTGCGCCACTTGTGAAGACCTGTAAATGACGGGAAGAGAATATCCCGCGAATGGCGTTTACCTGATCGGACAGGATAGAAAATTCTATTGCTTCATCATCTAAGCCTTCACCAAGGTCAAAATTGAATAAATCGCCTGATTTTGAAAACCATAAACGGTTTGGTAAATCCCGTGTACCGCCAATTACCAAACGATCCTGATGGAATGCCACCGTCACAGGGTATCCACGCACTGCACTAAATGCCTGTTCAAACCAATCGATAGAGGGGTCTGTATCCGGCAAATATAAAAATTCTTCGCTTTCTGTTACATCTGGATCATAATCCGGGTTCTTTTTCGGAATAACTGTGCCAGTAACAACAGTTGGTGAATCGTAATCCGTGATCTCTACATCTATACCGCGCACTCGTAATCGTGTGCCTTCATGCGCGGGTGCAAATACATCTGCCGAAGCGGTTAAAGTAATTTCCCCTTGCAGAGCACTTGATATTAACGTTACCTCGCTATCTGCAAATTTAAAGTATGGGTGATATATAATGTTTTCATCTGCGAAAAAGCTCCAATCATCCAAGCTCCACACGCCCATACCACTGCGTACCAATTTTTTAGGTGAAACATCCGGATGCACCAGCAACAATGTGTCCGCGCTTTGTGTCCAGGCGAGTTGTTTTATCTGATCTGCATTCCACGGCGCAGCTAAGCTTACCTCTTTTACACCACCCGAATAGATATCTATCTGCCCGTCAGTAATGACAAGCAGCGCAGTTTGTTGCGTATTAAATTCAAAAGCGATCAACTTACCTGCCGCAGGTGCAGTATCAATATAACCAAGGCCAAAACGCCGTGTTACCCCCCCGGTGGGATTAATGAATACATTGCGTAAGGATAACGCCCCGTTATCATAAGCGCGTAAATCGCCACGGCCAAGCAACTCAGATGATATTTCTCCGGCTGTGAATGTGGTTTTGATATCACGAATTCTGGTCATATTTCGTCCTTTTCTTCCTATATAATTAGATTTAGGCAATAAAAAACCGCCCGAAGGCGGTGAATAATTTCGTTTTTGTTCTGTATTGGTCTTCCCAAGCGCTCTTTAGATGATGCGCGCTTTTCCACCCATATCCCCGGCCTTTTCAATGTTTTCTTTATTTTTGCACTATCATGCCTTATGGTTTTTAAATTGGTCAGTTAGCAGAGTGCAAACCTATGAAATTTTCACGGCAAAAAGTTCTACCTGTTAGCATCCTTCTTTGCACATTCACCATCATCGCCGTTTCTTTAAGTACAGTACAATCTACACACAACTATCTCAGGCCACTTTCAGAACAGAAACAAAATGCGTTCCTTACAAATTTGAACGTTGCTAACTGCCAAGACTTGCCCATTATGCTAGACACCTCTCTCAGTTTCGTGCAAGCACTTATCCATGAAAAAGGAATATGCCACGATCAAGACTTACAGAAGGCCATAACTCTATACGAAACGGCCATAAGCCAACATCAAGCCACACTATTATCAAGCCTTCGGCTTGCTCTTATCTACCGATATGGACCATATAACCTAAGAGATCGCGAAAAATCGTTTTTTCTATTTAAACAGATAGCTATAGAGACTGTTTCTCTTTCATCCCAGATGTCACCAGATAGTATAGAAGAACTTCTTCGTGCCCATCTGGACGGTCTGGCACTACCTCCTGATTTGATACTGCAACTTAATTGGATTAATAACGTTATGGAACAAAGCCCTAAACACCGCAAAGCAATAAGTATTGAGCTACAAGATCGGGGATTTAACGGAGTATCGGCTATTGCTAACCGTGCTCAATAACTTATGTACATATATTTCCAACTATCTCTTGAAGCATATTTAACTCCTGCTCCTTAGCTGTAATGCTTTCTTCTATTTTTTCTAAATCTTCCTTAAGGTTTTGAAGCCTACCCTCTATTTCTTTCAACCTATTATTCTGCACTACCACTTCTGGATCTCTCGCTATATTTACATTCGTTTCAAGAATTTGCGCGAACAGAGACGATTCGTCGCTATCTGTTTCAGACAAAGACCAAGCTAAAGATGGAGCATGTGATATAATTTTCCTTCCTTGTACTTCATTAAAACTCGCTTCTGCTTCTTCTCTCTGCACTTCAGCCAAAGCTATTCTCTCCCTATGCTCAGTATGCACCTTTTTTAAAAGCACAAGCTCACCTTCCACTTTCCTAATCGTACTTTGCACTCTTTCACATTCTTCTTTGTTATCATGCCCACCTTCTTTCGGAGGAGATGGTTTACGCGGAGGAATTGGTGGTTCGGGTTCATTTGGGGTTTCCGGTTTACGTGGCGGAATGGGGACATTCTCCTCCTGCGTACCTTCAGTTGTAGAAAGCCTGTTTAACATCGTGTTTTCTGTTTCCCCTTCCGGAAATAGTCTCCCGTCAATGCATAAATTCTCGCGTTTTTGAAAAGTTTTTATCCCCTCATCCATTGGACGGGTTATGTAACCATGTGGCTCTGGGGCGGTATCATTATCGAACAATCCTAATGTGTTCAAACCATCTTTCACACGTCTCACGTCATCTTCATCATTGACGAGGTTGTTACCGACGCTATTAGAAATCAGGTTATTTGATATCATGTTTGTAAAGTTCATTGCGCTGTTTCCTTTTGCTTATTTTATCCGCGAATATCAATTAGGGTGAAATCCTCAATACGTCCCGGTGTGTCTTGCTGTGCATCGACTTGACGGGCGCGTTGAAATTCACGCTCTGCAATGGAGAGCATAGTTTCGGACCGTGATGTATTTTCTGTCACCGGAATTGTGAACTCCGCCGCCAATCTTGCGATTAATGCCTGATCGAAATATGGGGGAAATGTTTCTTCTTCCGGTCTATAGATATAGGTCAAAATAACATCGGGCGCATTCGTATGAAGAGCGCGCCCAGCGATACGGTAGTTAAGTCCGCGCCCGCGCGTGCCACTTCCTGCGCTAAAGGCACGAAGGAAATCATTGGGTAATTGATAGGCGTAATCATAATCTGCAATCGGGTCTGTGCTTAAACGATTAAGCACGACTTGCCCTGTTGCAAAGCTCCATGCATAGGCAGAAAGCAATGTATCTCTGATTTGCGGAAATAATGCCCCTGCGATTTCACTCTCGGCACTTCCATCATCGAAGCTACTAATCGGTGCGGCGCCAATTTTAATCAATGCGCGTGAGCATAAGCCTATATCTGATAAAGCCATTTTATTCTCTCCTTCATATTAGGTATAAAAAAAGCCCCGCTTAATGCGAGGCTGTCGTTGAATTTATGTATCGTTTTATATTTTAAAGTGGGTCGATCCCTAGTTCTGTTCGTGCTTCTTGGGATGCAACACGCGTAATTTCAGAGGCCTTATTCGAGACAGTATATCCACTTTCCATACTACCTGTTCGAACAGTTCCCATTGGTTCTCCGCCCGCGGCATATTTAAATGGTAATCCGTTTGAGCGCAGTTCATTATTAACAGCCTGTAGCATATCTCTTGCTTTTTCTGCCGATGTTTGTCCCTTTACCAGACTATAACAACCATCGTTATTTTGATCAGGAACAAGCCGCACAGATTTTCCAAGTCTTTCGATTGAGATGCTGAAATCCGTATCAATTTCAACATATGTTTTTATCTTATCAGTGTCTGTAAAGTTTGCCTTTACTCTTCGTGTCAGGCTCTCATCATTATCCTTGATAAGCCCCTTTTCTCTAAGTTGTGTGACAATCGTATTGTTAAAACAGCTGGCAAGTTCGCGCGCCTGGAATTCCATACCTTTTGCGACTTGTTGTCGCTTTGCCTGATCTCTGGTTAATTCCGGTTTTGTACGTACCATTTTATCTTCTACTCCTATTCCACGAGAAAGTAGCGGATACATAACATATCTATTATGACAACACAAATTTACAGGAAGACAGCCCCGCAAGGATAGCGGGACTGCCTATATCATCGATACAGCGTATTTATAAATGCGGCGTAGATCCGAAAGGTGTAAGTGAGGAGGAATAAAGCCCCTTCGGTTCTTTCGCAACATCGCGCCATGCGATTAACTCGCGGCGCTTTTCGCGGATTAGAACAACTCTATGCGCTAGGCGTAAGCTGTTATAGTGACGCTGCTGCCGTCATTGCCTGTTACAACATAAAATGTTGTAGACGGGCTTCCGTCTGTATCGATATTCGCAATTATCAGGTCATTTTCATTCAACATATCAACTGTGTTGTTAAAATATCCTGCTGTGGTGATGTCACTATCCGTTGTTGTGAAATGCCACAGGGTAAAGTTGTTTGCGTATGCAAGTACGCTTAGGTCAGATGCTGTAAAAGCCATAAGAAATCTCCTTAAATTTATTCAAATGATATTAGTCCGGTGTCTCGTCACAATTGATTGTGATAATGCCACTTTCATCGATCAAACCAGATCCTTGGCTCATCATGTTATTGACAAAGTGCGCCGCACGATCGCCATGCCATGAGACATCTGTTTTCACATCGCTGGCCGCGGCATGACCAACAGCTGTTTTGTGATAATAGAAACAAGAACGGATATCATTGCCATCAACAGGAAGACCTGAATGCGGGATGAAAATTGTCCCAAGGAACATTTTTGCTTGTGTAATACTTGCAAATGGCAGAGCTTCTGCGCCGATATAATCCGCATTTACGAATTCATCAATTGCAAGTAAATCGCTCCACTGTTTCCAACCGACAACACAAAAACGTTGACCATCATCAGGTACGTCATTTTCACCAAATGTTTCAAACGCGCTTAAGATCTTATCCTTTGTTAAACCAACATTGCCATCTGCCAACGTATTCACAGACGCATCGGATAACGCATTGATAATCAACTCATCTGTCTTGCGTCCCAATGCATGTGCACCGGCATTTGCAATAACCTGACGTTCATCAATGTTTGTTTTAAGCTCATCAAGACGATCAACCCAATCCCCTGCATAGTAATCTTGCAAGACCACTTCGATATTTGAATGATCAAGGTTCATTACCGGAACCATTCCGTGTGTTGATTTTGTACTCGCAGTACCTTTACCTACTTTTTGGAAAACGGCACTTGAACCATTTACATCGGATACTGTACGGACAGTCGCACGCAGTTTAGAGCCTTGACGCTGATAGGCTTCGTGTACTTCACGTTCAAATTGTTTAATGAACGCCTGATCTATAGATGTAGACATATTTAACCTCTTTAATTTTAATGAAATAAAGTTCGAAAACAGACCAATTCAGTTGTCTTTTCCTGCCATGTTTCATGAACATGTCACATTTCAGAAAAGGCCAAATGAGCCCACAAAAAAACCGATCAGGCACCTTGTTTAAGATGTTGTCTGATCGGCTGAAACTTATCTAAACGCCCTTTAATGATTTTGATTCGCCTTGGAATAAAGACGCAATAATGGCGTTGATGTGATATTTATATGAATTAATTCCTATTTTGTCAATAGAAAACGTATTTTTTTATTACTTTTAAAAGAAAAGTTAATTTTGCCTTAATTTCGACAAAAATGAATATTAGCGTGTTGTTATAAAGTTTTATGGGAATAGTTTAATGTTTGGTACAGCAATGACGTCACATAGTAACAATACAGCAGAAATCAAGACACCCCGAAAGCGTCAGCACGGGCGAAGGTCGGATGATCGTTGTGTTACAATAATTAACGGTCAAATGCATCCGGTTGAAAATTGGAGTTCGGGCGGCATGATGGTTGCTGGCGATGAACGTCTATTCGCAATCGGACAGGAATGCATCTTTACCCTAAAATTCAAGCTTCGTGGTCAAATTATCGAAATTGATCATAAGGCTAGTGTTGTTCGTAAAGCGCCAAACAAAATCGCACTACAGTTCCTTCCGCTTACAAAAACGGTGAAAGCAAACTTTCATAAGGTTGTTGACGACTATGTTGCTCAGCGCTTTGCCGAATCTCAATCATAATATAGTTTTAAGGCACTCTACCCTTTACCACCGTACAGGTTTTGGTACCCTTGCGTGACTTTTGCAATATAGGAAGGGTCTTTGTGCTTCCAGTAACGCGGATCACGCATCATAGATGTCAGTTCCATTTCATTCGTACTATCAACGGCCTGTGACTTATTTGATGACAGTTTCGGCTCACCAACTTGCATCATACGGTGTAGTGCCATAACGCCTTCATATGAACTTGCCAAATTGTCCAACACATCTTCGGGCATGTTATTGCGTCCAAATGATAAAAGCTGGCGTGATACTTCGCGCCATTTTTGCGCGCCGCCAAAATGCTCAATCAATTTCTCAATTTCACGCTCGGCCTGATAATCTGCGGCAATTTCACGCACCATCGGTACCATTTTATCCGCAGCCAAATCATAGGCAGCCTGCGCTTGCTCTTGTGAAAAGCCATGTTCATGAAGACGGGTATTAACATCCTCATCCGGTTCAAACATCCCATGTGAACATTCAATGCAATAATCATGCGGTGATTGAGGCGTGTTTGGTTGCGCTGATTGTTTACGCTCAAGTTCCTTATAGGATTGAAGCAATGACGCCAATTGTAGCTCACCGGTTTCAGGATGTTTAAATTTTTCCGGAATTTCTGTTTCCAGTAGGTTTTCATCATTCATAATATATCTCCTTTTAGTGTGAAAAATGTGATGATTTAATGCAATTTAGTTCGGCTATTATTCTGGCCCGCGTCCACGATCAATCAGCCGTAAAATTGTCGCAACTAATGCGCGCTGCCCTTCGATATAACGCAAATGCGCATCTGGTGATGCAGGGCCTAGTGCCCTTCCAAATGTTATGGCTTGCAAATGACCCAAGACCTTTTTACCGTCTTCACTTGCAAACAATCTGGCAAAGGCCTTTTCAGTTTCGCGGCGCTCTGAGGCATTAAGATCCGGCGTTTTATAAACCAGTCCTGAGGAATAGTGGGTAAGCTCAGATTCCGCTTCTATAGATTTAGAATTACGACGCATGTTCAACGCCCTCCTCCGGTTTAATGACCACCGCTTCAGGCATTGCATTTTGCATTTGTGCTAACGCAGGAATAGGCTCTGCACGGATCAAGTCACTCGGCACGGCCAACGCCTCCCCAAGAAAACGTGCCGCAGCAGGCAAGTCGACCGATAGCGCGGCCTCAGGCCCCATCGAAAGAACAGAGGTAATCCAACTTAATGTATTTTGAACATTCCGCTGCCCTTGTGAACGTGCCAAAGGTGAACGGTAATCGACAACGACCAGTCTGCCATCAAGCGATATATCCGGCACTTCACCACGTCTGCGCAATATTGCAAAAGCGCGTTTAATTAACGGTGTTAGTAACTCAGTTTGCAAGCGCCCATATGTCGCACCCAATAACAATGACATTTCGGCAGAGCGTTCAAGAACTTCTGTTGCCGTCATACGTGCCCCTGCAACAGGCTGTAATTTATCCGTTAAAAGAGCGTGACGAATATTGGCCTGTAAGCTATCCAATATAAGTTGTGACACATCGAAACGACCGGGCATCTCCAAGGGTTGTAATCCCTTAGAGCCGATAGCTTTTGGTATAATGCTACCCGGAGTTAGCTCAATATTCGCAGGGTTAAGTACACCATCATCATCTGCCTGCCATATGCCTGTGACGGCAATGGATGCATTCTTCAAGATAAGTTCAACAACTTTATTTGCCGTTTTAATATCCGGCAGAGCCTTCATCACAGGTGAACGTCCGTAAATCTCTCCTGGGAATTTTAACCAGCGAAAACTTATAATCGGGGATTGTTCAAAAACACCACTCTGTAGCAAGACATGTTCACCACCCGGCGGCACTAAAACTGCCATATAGTCATAAACCAAATCCTTAGGCATCACGACCTCAAGCACATTAAATCTGGTTTGTGGTGATTGCGCGACACTCCTTAAAACATCAGTCGGAATTTGAGCATATGGATAGCGTTGCGTTAACTGATCCAATGTCATGGAAATTGTTCTATATGCACTATCCAGATATCCGCTTTCACTTTCCTCTAACACAATATGTCGCAAAGGAATCGCACTAAAACGAAACGCCGAAAAACCACCCGGCTCTGTTTCTTCAAAGGCCAAAGACGCAGTACCGCCAACAGCTAAATCCAAATAGCATTGGTGGATTTCTACGGCAAAGTTAGAGCGATCAAAATGTGCTTGTATTGTTTTAGCTGCTTGCTCAAGCACAGGAGCTAAGGCATCCGCTTCTGCGGGGGAAAGGTCAGGCCCAGGTTTTAAACCAAACCATTGTGACCATGATGGCGTCAGATTTCCAAGCAAGCTTGCCGCCAATTGGTCGGCCGCATCCATTGCAGTAGCATCATAGATATGGTTTGTGCGCGCCTTACCATTTTGTGCCGTTCCAAGGAAATTTCCGCGCCCGGGCAAAGCATAGTCATAACATTCTTCCCAAAGGCTTTCCCATTCTTCTCGGACATCCTTTGCGGATTCGTAGTGACGCATCACTTTTTCCAAATCATGTTGGTTTTGTTCGTTTTCTTCGATGTTCTGTTCCATGTTATTCCCCTAATAGTGTTTTTCGTGCGGTGTTATCGTTATTTTGCCCTAAAAACCCGCGAAAACTTGTAGAAATGGTTCCTAAATGCCCTCTTTTCCTTGAAAGAAGGTTTTGCTCGCGTTGATCTGCGGCCAGGTCTTCACTGCTTGGCCCTTCGGGTGCTTCCGGCTCAGGAGCCGGAACATGCACGACCTGAGGGGGCGGCGCTTTTCGTGATGAGGTTAAGCTTCCCATAGTGTAATTCCTTTTTTTATAGTTTGTTTCAGGTAATCTTTTGCGCGTATTAGAAACGGGCGTGTATCAATAAGACTTTGATCGCGTGTGATATGCTTATAAAGTGCCCAAGGCGTTATGATCATGCGGTGGCGAATACCAAGGACACGTTTACAAACTTCAACGCATGAAAATGGCATAAATGGAGACGCGCGCAGAGCACCTCCCTCAAACTTTGCCTGAACAACTTCATGGCCACGTTGTGTCAACCATTCGGGAAAATCAAAATCACCATCAACATGATGCACGATGACATCCATATAATGTGCCATAGGGTCAATACTGACCCAATTGGTGCCATCATGAATGAGTACAAAGCAATGCCTGTAGCCCTTTTTCAAGAGCTTTAGCCACGGCATATCTGTTTGATCCAAGAAAACAATCCATGTTTTTTGAGCTGTTCTTTGGCAATCCTCTATCGTCATAGTTTTGGCTTTCATTTCTTCGCCTTTCATTTGTGATTTAAAAAAATGATGCATGGCAATTATCAACATCGGGAATTTCATACGCTTTAACCCAACTGCCTTGGCTAACAATCCCTTTACGCGTTAGGATTGGTTCCATTCTATCCAGAGCTTCTGTCCATAAACGCGCGGCTCTGGCTTCTTTTACGCGGCGCGGGTCAGGTGCCAGATGTCTGCGGCCGTAATGACGTAAGACCAACAAATGATCACGTATCAATCGGCGCTTGCGGTATAAACCATCCAATATTTTAAGAATATCTATGGGTTCACACGGACGTGTTATTGCCCCTGCTCCTGCAACAAATCTTGCACCTTCATTACGGGCTTCTTGCGCAGTGATAAACCAGAACCATACATCCTCTACTGATTCAAAAGGAACAGCTCGTGAATTTTCAAAATCGGGGTATAAGCACTTTGTTTCTTCTTGTTTTTTTATCATTTCCGCTTTCCTTATCTCGGTCTTGGCTCGCATATTTTTGTGTGCAAAGGGAACAAAAACACACAAATGTTCCCTTTATGTTCTCTTTTATGATATAAAGATCTTAGCAAGTCAAGAAGAAAATAAGAATAATTTCCTATTTACCTTTGTGTGTATTAATGGGATTACTGTCCTACGCAATAATTCATTGAGACACACAAAGGTTTTCAGCAATGTTGACACACGCACAAATTTGGCAAGGAATTGATCGTCTGGCGACATCAAAAGGGTTTTCACCATCAGGGCTTGCAAAAATGGCAGGATTAGACCCGACATCATTTAACAAAAGCAAACGTCTAAGCCCCGAAGGGAAACCGCGCTGGCCCTCTACAGAGAGCTTATCCAAAGTTCTGAATGTGACAGATTCAACAATGTCAGACTTTATAAGCCTGTTAAGCGATTCAACCCGCCCTGTACTCACACCAGAGAACAGAAAAACAATTGCGCGCGATGCTGCGCAGGCTCTTATCGAAACAGAATCAATCTTATTTAATGCGAAAGAACCCTTCACTCTGAAGTCCGGACGAAAAAGTCCAGTTTATATTGATTGCAGGCGTCTTATCTCCTTTACACAGGAACGTACACAATTGATGAACCATGCTGCACGGCTTTTGGCTTCGGATATTGGTGGTGAGCATATTGACCTTATGGCAGGTGGAGAAACTGCGGGTATCCCCTATGGTGCGTATATTTCAGACCGTATGAACAAACCAATGATTTATGTTCGCAAAGAGCCTAAAGGATATGGTCGTATGGCACAAATTGAAGGATTTATGCCGGAGAAAAATGATAGAGGGGACGCACCGAATGTTATCCTAATCGAAGATTTACAAACGGATGGCGGAAGTAAACGAATCTTTATCGAAGCATTGCGCCAAGCCGGAGCAAAGGTTGAGCATGCCTTTGTTGTATTTCACTATGGCATATTCGAGGCAAGCACCAAGAACATGGCAGACCTCGGTATTACCTTACATGCCCTAACAACTTGGTGGGATGTTTTAGAGATTGCCAAAGAAAAGCAATATTTTGATACTGAAACATTGGAATCTGTAGAGAGCTTCCTGCATAATCCGTTAGAATGGCAAGATCGTCACGATTAATATCGCGTATGAGCGCACAGAAACAAATGAAAGAGATCCATATTCATGAAACTTCATTTTCACGCTTCTGATAACCCTCGTCCGCAAGCAGCTCTTAGAGAGTTGGTTGAGCGTTACGAACATCATGATTTAGAGAGTGCAGATTGCATTGTCGTTCTTGGCGGTGATGGAAGTATGTTGCGTTCTTTGCATAAATTCACTGACGTTAATTTACCGATTTACGGATTGAATTTGGGCACGCTCGGCTTTCTAATGAATGAGTATAAAAGTACCGATTTAGTTGAACGTATATCAAAAGCAAACTCTTATGATATTCACCCGCTTCGTATGACTGCTACAGATGTGAAGGAGCGCACTTATACCGAGCTTGCCTATAACGAAGTTTCTTTGCTTCGTGAAACGCATGGTTCGGCAAAGATTATGATTTTTGTAAATGATGAAATTCGGATGCCGTTATTGGTGTGTGATGGCATCATGATTTCCACTCCCGTTGGAAGCACGGCTTATAATTCCTCGGCGCATGGCCCGATTATTCCGTTAAGTGCAAATGTCCTGCCGATGACACCGATTAGTGCTTTTAGGCCACGTAGATGGCCAGGGGCTATTATCCCGAATACAAGCTGCGTGCGTTTTGAAATCATACGACCGAATGAACGCCCGGTTAGTGCCTCAGCTGATGCAGCAGAGATAAGAGATGTCAGAGAAGTTTATGTAAGTGAGGCCACAGACATTACCTCAACCCTTCTTTTTGACCCTGACAATCATCTTGAAGAACGTATTTACCAAGAACAGTTTGCGCCCTAACATACTCATCCATTGATTGTGATTTAAAACTATTTTACACTCAAACAGGTTGTACTTTAAAGAATAAGGTAAATGTTATGAGTATCGACGTACTGGTTGCAGATGATGATATTGTTATGCTTAGCATGATAACAACTATTCTGGAGAAGAATGGGTTTAATGTTACGAAAGCTGATAATGGTGCACGTGCTGTAGAAAAAGCCTTGGCACAAAAGTTCGACCTGATTATTACTGATATTATGATGCCCAAAATTGAAGGCATTGAGGTTATATCTGAAATTATCGAAAAATGGCCGGAAAGTAAAATTATCGCCATATCATCAGAAGGACGCGTTGGTTTCACATCATTTTTAAAGATCGCTGAAACCGTCGGGGCAACAGCCACATTACAAAAACCATTTAGCCCTGATGTGTTATTAGAAACAATAGAGTCCCTTAAAATAAAAACAGGCCAGGAAACCCCGGCCTGCTCGTAAAAATTCATGAATTTTCTAAATTTTATTTGGCTTGTTCGGCTTTATTCTGTGCAGACGTCTGCGTTCAGAAAGTTCATTCTCAATCTGTCCCAACGTTTCCATCAATTGTTCGTTAACATCACCACCCTTGATGATTCCACCTTCCGGAATTAACCCAAGGCGCTCTGCCACGTACTGATATCCTTCTACAAGATCACCAAGATCCTGACGGAAACGATCCTTATCGAACTTTTCACCTGTCTTTGCATCCCACAAACGACAATTATCCGGTGAAATTTCATCCGCCAAGACAATATAAAGCTCACCATGATCGCCCCAGATACGGCCGAACTCTAATTTAAAGTCAACAAGCTTCAAGCCAATACCGGAAAACATGCCGTTTAGATAATCATTCACACGCCATGCCATGGATACGATTTCTTCAAGTTCGTAAGGGTCGGCCCAACCAAATGTGACAATATGATCTTCACTAATCAAAGGATCGCCTAACTCGTCCTTCTTGTAATAGAACTCGACCAAAGGCTTACGCAGAACTTCACCCTCTTTCAGGCCAAGGCGCTTACACAAAGAGCCGGCGGCGATATTACGAACAACAACTTCAATCGGAATAATCTCAACATTACGAACTAATTGTTCACGCATATTGATAGAGCGAATGAAGTGCGTTGGAATACCTATTGCCTCAAGCTTGGTCATAAGGTGTGCAGAGATACGATTATTCAATACGCCCTTCCCTGCAATTACATCATGCTTTTCACCATTAAACGCCGTCGCATCATCTTTGAAATACTGTATCAGTGTATTGGCATCCGGGCCTTCGTATATAACTTTTGCTTTACCTTCGTAAATCTTATTTCGTCTTGCCATCAAACTATCCTTAAATTTTTACTATCCATCATATAACAATGGATTTCATAAGATTCAAATGTTAGTAATCAAATCGTGGTATTTTTTTTACAAAAATACCGTGTTTTTTGAAGGAGAGTTAATAATGACCACATTTGATAACCGTGAAAAAGCGTTTGAAACGAAATTTGCCCATGACGAGAAGCTTGATTTTGCCGTTGAAGCACGCCTGTCCAAACTTTATGGATTATGGGCGGCGGAAAAACTTGGCCTTGATGGTGCAGATGCAGATACATATGCAGGTGAAGTTATATCGGCAAACCTTGAAGAGCCAGGTTTTGATGATATTTTGCGTAAAGTTCGTAAAGACTTTGATGCCAAAGAATTAGATATTTCAGATCATGTCATGCAGGCCGAATTAGACATATGTCTGGCAAAAGCCAAAAAGCAAATTGAAGAAGAAAAGTAATCTTAGCAAAGGAAAATGCCTTATGGCTATGGATGCAAGCACCATTGAGAAAATGATTTTAGAAGGTATTCCTGACGCAACTGTTCGTATTGAGGATTTGCGCGGGGATGGCGATCATTATGCCGCGTATGTAAGCTCTCCTGCTTTTAAGGGGAAAAGCCGTGTACAACAGCACCAAATGGTTTATAACGCCTTACAGGATAAAATGGGCGGCGACCTTCATGCGCTGGCTATACAAACATCTCTGCCGGAATAGAGATATAAATTACAAGGATCTTAAAAATGGAAAATGTTGTTTTTGACCGTATTCGTAAAGAAATAGAAAACGAAGATGTTGTATTGTTTATGAAGGGAACAGCAGTGTTTCCTCAGTGCGGCTTTTCATCACTTGTCGTGCAGGTGCTTTCACACCTGAATGTTACCTTTAAGGATATTAATGTTCTAGAGGATAATGACATCCGCGAGGGTATTAAAGAATTTACAAAATGGCCAACAATACCTCAACTCTATGTAAAGGGTGAGTTTGTCGGGGGCTGTGATATTCTTCGTGAAATGTATGAAAGTGGTGAACTTCAACAGCTTTTTCAGGATAAAGGTATCCAAATAGCTGCTGCGTAAATACGCTTTTTGAATATCACTACGTATGATGAAGAGGCCTGATTGGCCTCTTTTTATATGCATAAGCTATCGCGTCACTTTACTGTGCCTATATAAATTACAAGACATGACAAGGCCAAACCCTATCAAAGCGGCAAGCATTGATGTCCCCCCGTATGAAACAAGCGGCAAAGGCGCACCCACAACGGGTATTAGCCCCATAACCATCGAAATATTAATGAATACATATAACGAGAAATTAATGCTTAAGCCAAGAGCAAGATATCTCCCATAATTATGCTTACATCGAAACGAAACGATTAGAATTGAAATGAAGACCATTAAGAATAAGCTCAATAATACCATCCCACCAAACAAGCCCCACTCCTCTACCCATAGCGTAAAGATAAAATCCGTTTGTTTTTCAGGAAGAAAGTTTAGGTGGCTTTGCGTGCCTTGTAAGAATCCCTTCCCCTCTATTCCGCCTGAGCCTATGGCAATTTTTGACTGTGTAATGTGATACCCCGCCCCCAGCGGATCGGATTCAGGATCGAGGAAAGTCATAACGCGTTGTTTTTGGTAATCATGAAGAAATTGCCACGCAATTGGTATGCTGATCGCGGTTAGAATAATGGCACCAATAAACAAGAATAGCGGTGCACCTGCAATAAATGTGACACCCGCTCCGGCCATGATAATCATCAGAGACGTCCCCAAATCAGGCTGCAACAAAACCAACCCTACAGGTGCAAGAATTATAAGTGCGGGCACGATTAGAAACGTTAAACGACGCGCTTGCTCAGGCGTTGCGCCATGGAAGTGCCGCGCGAGCGTCATCACCACTGCAATCTTCATAAGCTCAGATGGCTGAAGTTGCATAAAACCAAGGTTGATCCAACGCTGCGCTCCCATTCCAACTTGTCCGCGCACTTCCACGATTAAAAGCAACAGCAACCCTATAAAATAAATTGGCCATGTCAGGCGATACCACCATTTAATATCGATAAAAGCCACGATGAGCATGCCAATCACCCCGACAACAAAGCGCATAAGTTGGCGCGATGCCCAGCGATCCATATCACCGCCAGCAGCAGAATAAAGCGATGCAATACCAATACCCGCAATACAGAATATCAAGCAAATAAGCCCCCAGTTTAGCTTTGCCAACTTCTGAAAAAAGCTCAGATCATCCTCAATGAACATTGATTGAACCATGCTACTCCTTTGCCCTTTCCCCTTTGAATAAAGGTTTTTTTAGTGGACGCACTTGCAGTACATCAGATGATTGAATAATTTCCGGCTGCATTTGTGTTACGGCAGGGTCACGCGCTTGTGCTTGTAACATAAGTTCTTTTGCCAATGGAGCTGCCGCGCTTGAGCCACCGACACCATGCTCAACCACCACGCTACATACATAACGTGGACGATCAATCGGTGCGTAACCAACAAATAATGCATGATGGCGTTGTTCCCACGGCAAATCCTCGTTCTTCACGCCAAGGCGACGCTGCTCTTTTGTAATTCGCCTCACCTGCGCGGTACCTGTTTTACCGCCCATCAACCAACCTTGTTCCTCTATCCGTGACTTTCGCGCAGTCCCCTTTTTACTATTCACTACGGCTTCCATGCCTTTTTTTACAAGATCCAGATGTGCCTTAGGAATATCCATTTTATCCCATTGTTCACGCCCAAGGAATTCATCGCCCAAGTAGCCTGTAATCCAAGGTTTCACCGCGTGACCACCATTAACAAGACGGGCAGTCATAACCGCAAGCTGTAGCGGGGTTGTTTGTATATATCCTTGCCCAATACTTGCAACAATACTCTCCCCGGGTTGCCACCTTTCACGAAAGTTTGCTCTTTTCCATTTTTTATCAGGTATCAGGCCGGACTTTTCCTCTGTTAATTCAAAGTCCAGTTTACTTCCCAATCCAAAGCGGCGCGACATATCGGCAATTGCATCAATGCCCACTTCAGTGGCAAGTTTATAGAAATATGTATCACATGACTGCTCTAATGCCTGTACCAGATCAACAGTGCCGTGCCCTTGCTTCTTCCAACAATGGAATTTATCCCGTCCATATTCATAATGCCCCGGACAAAAAACCGTTGTATTGCGGTTTACCACCCCTTTTTCAAGTGCAGCAAGAGCCGTAATCATTTTAAAGGTTGAACCGGGGGGGTATTGCCCTGCTATAGCCTTATTATTTTGCGGTAAAGCGGGATCATCGCGAATAATTTGCCATTCCTCTTGTGACAACCCACGGACAAATGAGTTCGGGTCAAATGACGGATGTGATGCCATCGCATAAATTGCCCCTGTTTGGGCATCCATAATAACGGCCGACGCACTTTTGTGTTTTTTTAGGGTTTCTTGCGTAAACCTTTGTAACTCACCATCAAGCGTTAGTGTTACGCGTGCGCCCGAAAGAGATGGTTTACGCTTTAGCTCACGAACTTCGCGCCCTACAACATTGACCTCTACTTCTGACGCGCCTGCTTTACCCCTTAGCTCTGCTTCATATACTTTTTCAATACCAGTTTTACCAATCTTAAATCCGGGTAATTTGAGCATAGGATCATTATCTTTTTCCAAATCACGTACAGAGGCAGAGCGCACATAGCCAATTACATGTGCCGTTGAGTCTCGGTATGGGTAATTACGAACATCACCGGTATCAATTGATAACCCCGGTAGGTCAGGAAGATTAACTTCAATTTTTGCAACCTCTGACCATGTAAGATCTTCCTTAACCTTAATCGGAATAAATTTTGCTGTTCTTTTCGCCTCTTTCAACACGCGTTTTACGTGGCGTTCTTCAATAGGGACAATTCTGTGCAAGGCATGTAATGATTTTTCAAGATCATCAACTTGTTCAGGCACAATCAAGACACGGTAATTTTGCGTATTCACAGCCAATGGCACGCCAAAGCGGTCAACTATTTGTCCGCGCAAGGGGGATATCATTTTGATATCAATACGATTCTTATCCGATAATGTTTTATAACGCTTACCTTGTGCAATCTGTAACCACGCAAGCCGCGCGCCCAAAATTGACAAGCCTACAAGCTGTATAGCTCCGATGAAAAAAGCACGACGGGAGAATATCTTTTCACTGTAATCATCTTGATACATCCGCCCTCCTTATCTCATTGCACTGTACTGATCCGGTAGAACCGGCAAGAACTTATGCGAAAGATTCAGGATAATGCTAACGATCGGAAAAAACATAATTCCTGATATAGCTGTTAGAAAAACAGGTGTAAATTGTGACCATTGTAAATTAATAAGTCCAAACAGCGCCCACTCCACACAAAGAGAAATCGTGGAAACAACCGAAAAACCAAGCCAAATAACCGTAAATGGCTGTCCGGTTAGGAATACACGTTGATCAATAATGAGTTGCCTCACCATTAATAGAATAAACGAGTTCAACCCAAGTGGCAGGCCACCTATAATATCTGCGCATATTCCAACAATGAAAACCAAAACAGGTGGTAGCAAGGTCGGCCGATATATTGCCCAATAAAATAGTATCATCAATGTACATGGAATTTCGACCATTGTTGATAAGGGTGTTGCAAATGAAACAATACTCAACATAAACAACACGCACATCACGATATAGGCAACGCAAAACCGTAAAAAAATGTCCATATGTCCTGATGTTGCTGACATACTTATCTCCCTACTTGCGTTGTGTCATCGTTTGCTTCTCGCAGGATACGCACAATCTGCAGACTATCAAAATCGGAAAATAATAAAATTTCCATGCCCCCGAAATCATCAAAGACAACACGACCAACGGGTAACCCCTTAGGGAACACACCGCCATAGCCGGATGTGATAATGCGTACGCCTTCGGATATTTCACTGCCTGCAGGTAAATGGATCAGATGCGGTTGCACTTCATTGGTTCCAGCCATAACCGCGTGTTGCCCTGTTTCATCGACAACGACAGGGACACGCGAATTCATATCTGTGACAAGCAAAACGCGTGATGTTTTATCACCTACTTCAATAACACGCCCAATAAGTCCATCGCCTGATAAAACAGCATTTCCCTTTTCTACGCCTTCTTTTTCACCTGCCATGACAAGGACGCTTTTAACGAAGCTACTCCCTGTATCAGACAAAACGCGTGCGCCAACATGATCATATTTTGCATCAACGGATAGATTTAAGAGCCTGCGTAAAGATTTGTTTTCCGAATCCAAGAGAAGTGCTGTTTGATACCATTCACGAAGACGCTCATTTTCCTGTTCCAAGCGCATTTTGTCGGCCTGTAATTGAGCAAACTGCGTTATATCATGGAAAAATATTGTTACTTTTTGGAAAGGTAAACTGACAATAGATAATATAGGCGCGAATGTATCAGATACGCTGGTTCTAATCGGTTCCAGTGTTTGCGGTCTGAATGCGGATATTCCCATTAATATAACCGAGGCAATAATAAGACATAAAGACAGCAAAGAGGAGCCGTCAAATGAAGACGGAAAGGCCCCTGCAAATCCTTTTATTTCTACCTGTCGTTTCAATGTTTCTTTTTCTAACTCAATATTATAGGAGCATACACACACGAATAAGCCCTTTGTAAGGCTTCTATTTACATGCTCTCACAGAGTTTAATATGTTCCGATCAAGACATGACGCAGTGTTTTTCCGGCTTCTAGTGCATGACCTGTCCCAAGTGCAACACATGACAACGGATCATCAGCCAAAGTAATCGCAAGGCCGGTGGCATGGCGCAGAACAAAATCTAAATTGGTTAAAAGTGCTCCGCCACCTGTCAGAACGATACCACGATCAACAATATCGGCAGCCAATTCCGGCGCAGTATGTTCAAGAGCGAGTTTCACTCCCTCAACAATTTGACCTACAGGTTCAGATAAGGCTTCGGCGACTTGGCGTTCTGTTACAATAATTTCCTTAGGCACGCCATTCATCAGGTCACGTCCACGAATTTCAAGTGTACGCCCTTCTCCATCAGCTGGTATACAAGCTGAGCCAATTTCCTTTTTAATACGCTCCGCCGTACTTTCACCAATCAAAAGGTTATGTACGCGGCGGATATATGCAATTATTGCTTCATCCATTTTATCGCCACCAACGCGCACAGACTTTGCATACACAATTCCGCCAAGAGAGATAACAGCAACCTCCGTCGTACCACCACCGATATCTACCACCATAGAGCCTGTTGCCTCAGTTACCGGCAAGCCCGCGCCGATTGCCGCAGCCATTGGCTCTTCAATAAGGCCGACCTCACTTGCGCCGGCGCTTTCCGCAGATTCCTGAATGGCACGACGTTCCACCGCAGTTGAACCGGATGGCACACATATAATCATTTTAGGGGATACGAACGTTCTACGGTTATGCACTTTACGAATGAAATGTTTAATCATCGCCTCAGTCACTTCGAAGTCCGCGATAACACCGTCACGTAAGGGGCGCGTTGCAATGATACTGCCGGGAGTACGCCCTAACATTTGTTTAGCTTCGTTTCCGACAGCCATTGTGTGTTTTTTTCCACCAACGACAGAAATTGCAACAACAGAAGGTTCATTCAGGACAATGCCCTGATCCTTCACATAGACAAGTGTATTTGCAGTTCCAAGGTCAATTGCCATATCGGCAGACATAAAGCCAAACAGTTTTGAGAACATGAATCGTCTCACCCTTTATAATCATTGATAAAATTTAACGATGTATAGGGTATAGCAAACTGAAACAGGTAATGCACCCACTGTCTTCATATAGAATCGAATTTTCAACAAAAACAAAACCGCGAGCGGATAGCTCACGGTTTGTAACGATTAACAAACATGAATGCACACGAAATACGCATGCATTATCACATGTTCGATTTAGCCCTGACGCGCTTTAAAGCGTGGGTTTTTCTTGTTAATCACATAAACACGTCCGCGACGTCTAATAACACGACAGTTACGGTCACGACTTTTTAATGTTTTCAGCGAGTTAGAAACTTTCATTGCACATATTCCCGAATTAAACTCTTGCATTGAGGGGGGAACATAACGAGCATCCCCCTACCTTGTCAAGCATTCTTATAAAAACTTATTAAAAAGAAATTACAGACATGATTGATTTCCTGCAAAAAACTGTACATCATTAACCAAACACTAAGAAAGTCCCCGCATACTCTGGGAACTATAATATTAATGTCTGTGGGAAACATCCTTATTATGACCTCTTCTGAACAACCATTACAAACTTATAATGCAGGTGATATCATCATGCGTCAGGGTGACCATGGAAATCATGCCTACATTATAGAAAAAGGTCGCGTAGAAATTAGTATTGAGCGCCCAAGCGGTGAAACACTGATTGTAGGAACGCGCGGTGAAGGTGCGATGATCGGTGAAATGTCCCTAATCGACAATGCACCACGTACTGCCACTGTTACTGCGATGGAAGAATGTAGCCTCCTTGCAATTACAAAGGATGATTTTACAAGACGCCTCGATCACGCGGATCCTGTGCTACGCATGACAATTCAGGTTATTTTGACGCGTTACCGCGACACATTAACACGCGCGGATATTCGACAAGAACGTACCTATTGGCCAATGGCGGAGAGTGTTGAAAAACAGTACTTACAGGAAAATGATGCCGTCGATTCGATTCGTATCGCAAATGAATTTAAAACGGCTCTTTCTGATGGCTCTGTTAGCTTACATTATCAGCCTATCGTCAGTTTAGAAACAGGCGACATCTTTGGTTTTGAGGCATTGATGCGCTGGATCCATCCGGAGCGCGGGTTTATATCGCCCGGTGTATTTATTCCGATTATTGAGGATAACGGCCAAATCGTAGAAGCCAGTAAATGGGCATTTAGAGAATCGTGTAATGCTCTTAAACGCATGCAGAATCGTACCGGGTATCATAATAAATTCCATATGAGCGTTAATTTCTCTAGCACAGATTTCTCATCTGAAGACTTCATTGATAATATCTATAATACAATTAGTGAAACGGATGTTCAGGCGGAGCATATTCATCTGGAAATTACAGAACGCCTATTGATGTCACAGCCGGAAACGGCAAAACACTCATTAGATATGTGTAGAAAAGCCGGTATGGGAATCTCTATTGATGATTTCGGCACCGGGTACTCTTCGCTCAGTTACCTGCATTCTTTTCCAATCAACACACTAAAAATCGATCAGAGCTTTGTACGTGATATGCACAAAGATGAGAGTTCTTTAGAGCTTGTACGCTGTATCGCTTCTCTTGGGAAAACACTCAACATGAAGATTGTTGCCGAAGGTGTTGAACAGATCGAAGAAGCCAAGCTATTGAAAAATATGGGATGTGAATATGCACAGGGATATTACTTTGCAAAACCCATGAGCGAAGCCGATATGACCGATTTAATTAATTCAGGATGGGATAATAACAAGCTCTAAAACCCATTTAATACACAAGCCTACTTACTTTGTGCAATAAATGCGCCATCCCAATCTTTAGGAAGTCCCTGCTCTTTTAGCTGTTCAATACGCTCAACATACCCATCATAGAGCGCTTCACCTTGCTCATCTGATATTTCACGGCACTTATCAATAACTTGCAGTGCAATCTTAAAATCTTGCTTGCGGTATGCACACAGCATTTCATTATGCAATATCTTCCAATTTTCAAACATTGCACCACATGCATATTTATCATCTCCGAATAAGCCAAATATCCGTACAGGCTTTTCTTTACCAATAACACGAACAACATCAAGCTCTAACATCGCCAGATCAGATGCTTGTTCATAAGAGCTCTCGCCTACAAGTATCCCAACACCATATGTTTTTGTCTGCCCTTCTAATCTTGCTGATAAATTTACCGCATCTCCTAAAGCAGAATAAGCAAAACGTTGTTTAGAGCCCATGTTTCCAATAGCACATGGCCCCGTATTAATACCGATTCCAGCCTTCAGAAGAATAGGATCAACACCCTTTTCTTTCGCGCGCTCAATAACTTTTTCATTGATAGGCTCTAAAGCAGACTGCATGTTCAATGCAGCAAGGCACGCTTCACGTTCATGATTTTCAACATCTTTTGGTGCATTCCAAAATGCCATCATTGCATCACCGATATATTTGTCGACTGTTCCTTCATGCTCCATCACAATATCGGTCATATTTGTCAGGAAATCGTTCATCATCTGAATGAGCTCTTCTGGAGATAACCCCTCAGAGATTGATGTAAACCTACGAATATCGGTAAACATTACCGTCAAATCACGAATTTCTCCGCCAAGTGTTAATTTTTCAGGGTTCTTTTCCAAATCCCGCATAACATCCGGTGCCACATACATGCGGAATGCGCTTCGTATTTGTTTTCGTTTCATTTCCGCGCGCGCATATGACAGGACAGTGGAAACCAAGAATATCACAACGACGGCTAATGACGGGTACACAGGATCGATCAGCAAACCATGCTCAACATATGCCCAATATGCCCCAAAAGCGGCAACACAAACGATAGACACGCACAACACAACCGATGTGATAACACCAATAAAAGGCGCCATTGTTATAAAGAACAACCCGGCACCTAGGACAAATAGTGCCTCTGCCCCTTTCATTAATAAAGGTCTTTGTAGATACTCCCCAGTGAGGACTTGCTCAATTACATTTGCGTGGACTTCCACCCCCGGCCTAAAAGGGCGTAGAGCAGTACTTCGTAAATCTTTTAGCCCTTCTGCACTTGCGCCAATCAAAACTATTTTATCTTTTACGGCGTTGCCAGCTTCCTCTGCAAAATCAGAGTTCAAAAATTTATGCGCTGAGACATAATCCTGCCCCTGACATATTGTGGGAAGGCGCGCTACATCGCTCTTATTACAAAAATGACGGTAACGTACATAGAGGATTCCATCATTTTCTACCGGAATTTTCATGTCCCCAACCAAAATACGATAATCCGTATCAATTTCCTTACGCTCATCTGCGGGAACTTTCACCAGCTTTATCGTGCCTTTACGTCCCATATGCGCCACCCGCAACGCCTCAAGGCTTAATGATGGAAAAATAGTTGTTCCATCTGTAAACACCATCCCCACGCGACGTAAGATGCCATCATCATCCGGTTTGGCCATAAAGCTACCATTACCCGCGGCGCTTTTTGCAAAGGGGTATAAATTTACGGCAGCCGCCTCGAAATGTGAGGCATGCTCTTTAAACATCTCTTTGACATCACTGCGCGCCAGAATACGTTTTTTGTCTAACGGGCTGTTATTTGTACGCTCCGCCCGACCATATGTGAATGCTGTGACAAAAATTTTCGATTTTTTAATAGCGGCCGCAAACTGCGCGTCATAATTATATGACATGTCATTAATATCGATACTATCCGCAAGGTCATGCAACTTTGTATCTGCGACATGCTGTAAAAAATAATGGGGAGAGGCTCTATCCTCTTCACCAAAGACACCATCAAATGCAATAACTTTTGCACCTTTTTCACTTAAGCTTTGTACAAGATCAGCCATCACATTACGTGGCCATGGCCATTGGCCTATATGCTCTAAAGACTTCTCATCAATATCAACAATCACAACTTGTTGTGATGATTTTCGGGGATGTAGTTTATTAAATTGGTCAAAGACCGTGTGTTGTAACTCTACACGTACCGGGTGATTCGAATCACTGAATAAGACTGCCGTGATTAATAAGATAAAGAGAAAGGAGAAATGTATGAATTTCCAACCTTTTGGGGTTACCTTATGGAATAATTGCATGTATCAGCTCCTAACGCTCTTTTAAAGCGCGCTCTAAACCACGGTGAAATGGTTTAATAAGATAATTCAAAATTGTACGTTTACCCGTAATAACATCAATATCGGCAACCATTCCTGTCGTGATAGGCAACGGTGCATCAGCCGCGCCAAGGAAGTTTTTCTCTGTGCGTACTTCCAGCTCAAACAACGTATTCCCCTCACGGTCTTTTGTACTATTTGCGGCAATACGTTTCACATGCCCTTCTAATGCTCCATATTTTTGTGCATCATAGGCCGTGATTTTAACCTTTACCGGTTGGTTTATTTTTATGAAGGCAATTTCGTTCGGTCGTACTTGTGCAATAATTTTCAATTCATCATTTGTCGGAACGATTTCAACCAATTTCATTGCAGGTTCAATGACACCGCCGATAGTCTGGATCATAATTTGATTCACAATACCATCAACAGGTGCGCGTATTTCTGTACGCTCTACACGATCACCTATAGACTTTAAGCTTTCCTTTAACGCAGCCATTTGTGTTTCAACTTCGTTTAGCTCTTCTAATGCAACAGAACGAAAGTTATCGCCTTGATTTTCATGTTCTTTCTTTGCACCTGCCAGCTCTGCATCCAGTCCTTTTGTCTCTTCCTTACGCGCATTAATCTGTCCGGTAATTTCAGCAGCCTGCCTCTCTAATCGAATTTGTTCCAATTTAGGGACAGCGCGTTTTGCAACCATTTCACGGGTCATGGATAATTCTTTATTCAAGAGACGCTTATTCTCGGATAGCCCTCTAATCTCCGCTTTAACCTCTTTTAAGTTCGCGCTCGCTTTCTTAATGCGCTCATCATAAATGGCATATGCACTCTGTAATTCCTTTTGTCTGGATTCATACAACGCGCGTTCATTCATCGCTATTTCACCCGCTTTAGATATTACATCATCAGAGAGTGTGAATTCTGTTGCGTTTGCCTCTGCGCTCAGGCGTGCTTTCTTGACTTCCAAACTTAGGAACTGTGCTTTGCTGCCGCGTTGTTCAGAGGCAAAGTGCACATCACGAATTCGCAAGAGTACCTGCCCCTTTCGTACAATATCTCCTTTTTGAATCAAGAGCTCTTGCAGGATGCCGCCCTCAAGGCTTTGGATAATTTGCACTTCTTGCGAAGGGATAACCTGCCCTTGCCCTCGCGTTACTTCTTGTACTTCTGTTACTGCGGCCCAGATCAAGAAAAAGGTAATAAACGCGGCAATAGCAAAAAGCATAATAACAACTGGCTTGGACGGACGCATACGGGTAGCGGCCTCAAGCTCACACATGAAATCAGTATCTTTTACTGCCATTATACCTGCTCCTTCACATGCACTTCACCGGACTGTAGTGCAGCAATTACCTTGTCGCGCGCATCATCCATAATGATCTTACCTTCATGTAGGAGAATTAACCGATCAACAAGTTGCAGCATTGAATTTTTATGTGTCACAAGAATAAGCGTTCGGTCATCTGTTTGATTTTGAACATACTCACAGAATTGCTGCTCTGCTTGCATATCCATTGCACTTGTCGGTTCATCAAATAATAGGATATTTGGTTGGGTTATCATCGCACGTGCCAGGGCAATTGCCTGCCTTTGCCCACCTGAGAAGAAGTTTCCACGCTCTCCGACCAATGCATCATACCCCATTGGATGGCGGGAAATAAATTCATGCACACCGGCTGCTTTGGCACAGGTAAGAAGTTCTTCTTCACTCGCGTTTGGTTTTGAGGCGGTTATATTTTCGCGCACAGTCCCCTGAAACAATGTCACATCTTGTGAGATATAGGCCATGTTTTTACGTAGATCTGCGGGATCTATTTGCCTGTAATCTGTATTATCAACCAAGATAGTTCCGTCATTCGGTTCATAGAGTTTCAGCAAAAGCTTCGCAATCGTGCTTTTTCCTGAACCTACACGGCCGATTATGCCGACGCGTTCCCCTGCCTTTATTGAAAAGGATATACCATCCAAGACCTTGAGCTGCGTAGTTTCGTATTCAAAGGATACTTTTTCGAATTTTATATCACCAGACAGATTCGGGCGGTGCAGGAACTCACGCATTGTGTCCGACTCCGGCTCTTTATCCATGATATCGTTCAACATTTTCAAGGAACGATCTGCCAGATGGTATTTTGTGATTAAATTTGCGACCTGCCCGACCGGCGCAATTGCCCGCCCCCCGAGAATAACACAGGCGATAAGCGCGCCAACACTCATCAACCCGTCTTGCACCAGATACATCCCGGCAAGAATAATGAAAACAGATGCGCTTTGTTGCGCGAATGTCGCAATATTCACACCCAAAGATGATAAAAGTCGTGATTTTTGCGCATAGGCGGCATCATCGGCGATATATGCACCATAACGTGCGCGAAAACGGCCATCCGCGTGATTTGCCTTTATCGTTTCAAGTCCGGCGATAACCTCAACCAAAAGACCGTGTCTGCTTTGTGATGCCTGCATGGATTCATGAACGAGATTTTTCAAGCTGGCTTGTAAAATAAACCCTGTGAATATAACAACCATAATCAATGCACATAAAATAAGAGCAATACCGCCACCAAGTTGGAACACAAAGAACATAAACAAGATTGTAAAAGGAAGGTCTACAATCGCAGTAATTGTTGCAGAGGTGAAGAACTCTCTAACCGTATCAAAATTACCCAGCATGTTGGCAAAACTACCACTAGAGCCCGGACGATCAACCAAGCGCATATCAAGGACATGATTGAACAAACGACGTGATGCGAGGATATCTGTTTTACGCCCGGCAAAATCAAGGAGGTAACCACGGATAGAGCGGAACAGAAAATCAAAGAAGAATGCGACAAGCGCACCTATACCAAGTGCCCAACCTGTTTCAATTGCATTATTCGGAATGACACGATCATAAACAGTCATTACAAATAACGGACTAACCAGCGCAAACAAGTTTATGAAAAGCGATGCGAGCATAACCATGACGTAGATCGACCTATTTTGCTTTATAAGTCCCCAAAACCAATGCCCGGGCTGGTTTCCGTTTCTGCGTTGATCATGGTTTTGATTAAACTCTGCGCGCGGGTGTACAAAAATTGTGTATCCGGTATAGCTATCCTCAAGCTCACCAAATGTAATATTCTTTACCGATCCACTTTCAGGAATAAAGACAGTTGCACTATCCGCATTTTTATCCATTTCAAGCAAAACAACCACATTATTGTCTTTTAAAAATAAAACACATGGAAGAACAGGATTAACAATTTGATCCAGTTTTTCTTTTCTTACGATATGTGCATTTAGTCCGGTGCGCTCCGCTGCTTCACAAAACAGCTCAGGGCCCATACCACCTTCATCATAGGCAAGCCCCGCTTTTAGTGTCTCTGCCGATTTTAATTTACCGAAATGCTCACATAGAAAAACAAGACAGTCCAAGATCACATCACCGGACTGTTTTTTATTTTTTTTCATGCGCTTTTTTACCTGCGTTTGGATAAGTGCCCCCTATATGAATGTTGATTTACTCAAGAGTTTCTAACGCAGTTTCGTTCGTCACGACATCGTGGATGCGCCCAAGATATGAGAGCACAGTATATTCCGATGAAAGATGATAGTATATATTATCACTTTCTTCGAGGCGTGCATTAAATAATTGGCTTTCTGTCTTCATAAGGCTCAACAAACTAATCCGTGCACCTTCAAACTGCGTTACATATGTCTGTAACAGTTTTTCATTTAAATCCACGCGTTCCTTTGCGAGTTGCAATTTACGTGCGAATGTCCGTCTCATTGCATATGATTGATAGATGTCACGCTGTAACTCACGCTCCATCACTTCGTAATTGGATAGAGCCTCGTAATGCTCTTCACGCTTTTTACGTACAGAAGAAAACTCACGACCGCCCGTTGAGAAATTCCAGTTCATTCGAACAACCGCGCGCGCATCCCTTGCCTCCCCACCGACAAGGTCTTTCTTATCATTTTTGAGATATGAGAGTTCTCCACTGATATCCGGGTATATTTTGCTATGCTCCGCCTTCATATCATGACGCGCCGCCTTTGATGTCATACGCGCGGCCATTAGCATCGGGTGGTTTTCTTTTACTTCACGTAGAACATCAGAAATATTTTCATTTATTTCACTCGCTAAAGTCTTTGGTATATCCAAATCATCCGCAGGCATTTGCCCTGTCACTTCAAAATATGAGGCTTCTGCTGCTGCAAGCTGTCCTTCATAATCTGCACGTGTGCCCGAGGCAATCATAAAAACATCACGCGCCTGCTGTAACTCTGTTTCATCCGCTCCACCATCTGTAACAAGATCAGAAATACGGGAAACATAATCTTCTATCAGGCTCATCTGATCTTCTAATAATAGTAACGCAGAGCGGACGCGTAAAATATCAATATGGCTTTGCGCAGCACGCAAAACTATACCGCTTTTAACGTCCAACAGATTATAAAAAGAATGTTCAATACGCGCATTGGCAGCATGTACACGGAATTTAGTCTCCAACCCGTCAAACAACATTTGTTTAAGGGCAATGTTCCCCTCACCAAACCCTGAATATGCAGCCCCTCGATCAACCGTTAGGCCGCGACTTGTTGAATTATCTTGGAACACACGACCAGCCGTCGCTGATGCAGAAATTTCGGGATAGAAACCGGAATATTCAGCCTCTTTATCATGTTGTGCAGCCTTATGATTATATTCTGCACCTTCAATTGCGGGGTGCTGATCCAATGCTTGTAATACAGTTTCGCGTACACCTTGCGCAGAAACAGAAGCGCAGGAAGCATAAACGCCTCCTAAAGCCGCACATAAGTACAATAGCACTATTTTTTTACGCATCAAATACCAAGCAATGTAAACACACGGCGCAAGAACAGCGCCAAAAGATATAAAATATTATCAAAAGGAAGGACAGTATTCAAGGCTATCCTCCTTTAAAATAAATATATTACACGAAATAAAATGATGTAGTTTTTACTTTTACTTAATCCAGATTATTCTTCTTCACAATCTCAATTAAATCGTGCATTCTGTTTTCTATCCAAACTACATCTAGAGGGACGATGATCGTGGGACTAAAAATTGCTATCCCGAAAGAAACACAATCAGGTGAGAGACGCGTTGCCGCATCACCTGAAACTGTAAAGAAGCTCATTCAACTTGGATGCAGCTTAACCGTCGAAAGCCATGCAGGTGAACAAGCCTCTATTCTTGATTCCGATTACAAGGATGCTGGTGCGAAAATTGCAAAAAATTATACCGATACTGTTAAAGGGGCCGATGTCGTTTTGAAAGTTCAGGCTCCGAACGCCGAGGAACTGAAAGACATTCGAAAAAATGCTATTATCCTTGCTCTATTTGCGCCTTATGCGAATAAGACTATATTGAAGGACTGTGCAAAAGCACATGTGACAGCATTCTCCATGGAGTTCATTCCACGCATTAGTCGCGCGCAAAGCATGGACGTACTCTCATCACAATCAAACCTGGCGGGGTATAAGGCTGTTTTAGATGCAACAGAATATTACCCGCACGCATTCCCAATGATGATGACGGCAGCCGGAACAGTTCCTCCTGCGAAAGTCTTTGTTATGGGCGCGGGTGTTGCCGGTCTGCAAGCAATAGCAACTGCGCGCCGTTTAGGTGCCGTTGTATCCGCAACGGATGTTCGCCCGGCTGCGAAAGAACAAGTTGAATCTCTGGGTGCGAACTTTATCGCCGTTGAAGATGATGAGTTTAAACAAGCCGAAACTGCCGGTGGTTATGCGAAGGAAATGTCCGACGATTACAAGGCAAAACAGGCCGCGTTGGTTGAAGAGCATATCGCAAAGCAGGATATTGTTATTACAACAGCCCTTATCCCGGGACGTCCCGCGCCTAAGCTTATCAATGCAAATATGGTTAAATCCATGAAGACCGGTTCAGTTATTGTTGATATGGCCGTTGAAGCCGGTGGTAACTGTGCCTCTGCAAAGGCAGGAGAGGTTATTGAAAAGAATGGCGTTACCATTATCGGGCATTTAAATATACCAAGCAGGCTTGCCGCCGATACCTCTGCACTTTACGCACGGAATTTGTTCCACCTTCTAAAGCTCATTATTGATACAGAAACAAAAGATCTTTCTATTGATTGGGATGATGAAATTATTCAGGGTGTTTGCATGACCAAAGATGGGGAAATTGTACACCCTAATTTCATCAGCGCGGCAGCAAAAAAAGAAAAGCCGAAAGCTGACAAAGACAAGAAAACTTCTGAGGCCAAGAAGGAGAGTAAATAATGTCCGATAAAGAAAGAACATTAACCGATAGCGTTACTGACCTTGCGACACGTTTTCAGGAACTTTCCGATGAAGCCGGAAAATTGGCGGCGGAAGCGGGTGAGATTATTGAGCAAAGCAATGCGCATAGTGAACCGTTCATTATTACAGGCTTAACTGTCTTTGTACTTGCATGTTTTGTCGGGTATCACGTTGTCTGGCGTGTTACGCCTGCCCTCCACTCTCCGCTTATGGGTATAACGAATGCAATCTCTTCTGTTATTATCGTTGGTGCGGTTATGGCCACGGGCGCAGCATCGGCATCAGGGTTTGCAACATTCCTTGGATTTTTGGCCGTTGTGTTTGCTTCAGTCAATATTTTCGGTGGCTTTATTATTACCCAACGCATGTTACACATGTTTAAGAAAAAGGGATGAACACTATGAAACGCACCCAATATATTTTAACCATTTTTCTAATGGCTATCACTTTGCCGGCCGTTGCAAAATCCCCAAGTTTTGTATCTGGAACAGGGGCAAAAGTTTCTGTTGTACGTAATGGTATCCCTGTCCAAGTTCGTAAAGAAGACGCCCAAGAAATGGCGAATCGCGTTGCCAGTATTTTTAACAGTCACACTTCGAATACGACACAAACCTGGTATAGGCAAAGCATGGAACAACGTGGAATGGACCCCGCAGAGAAATGGATTGATTTAAAAAACAGTTCTCATGTTTCAATACGTTTAGAAGAGAAAAAAGATTCAGAAAACTCGGATACAGATATCCAAGAAATTCTTCAGGGTATTAATGAGAAATCAGCTGATGGTTTTTTTGGTATCACACTTGCGCAGTTGAGAAATGGCGAAATTCACGCTTACCGCGTTAAAGGCAAGGAAATGATTAGCTTCTATTGTTTGGATAAGGTGGGAAAATACCTACCAGATCATTATGATGCGCTACGTGATAGGTACAATACGCCGGAATATAAAGAGGCTGGCATTGCCTGCTCAACTGAAGAAATGAAAAATTAGGACAAGAACGGGATATATATAACATGGCTATACTTTCTTCTTTTGCTTACCTAACATCTTCTGTTTTGTTTATATTGGCATTACGCGGTCTTTCTCACCCTGAAAGTGCCCGTCAGGGTTTGCGTTATGGCATGATCGGTATGGGGCTTGCGATTGTTACAAGCCTATTTTCTCCACAAGTGGAAACATGGTCATGGGTCATTCTGGCGATCGCTATTGGTGGTAGTATCGGTACACATATTGCCAGAACAATTGAGATGACCTCCCTGCCCCAGCTTATGGCTGCATTTCATTCATTGGTCGGCTTGGCAGCAGTCTGTGTTGCCGGAGCGGCCTTTTATAACCCTGAAGCATTCGGTATCGGTACGTATGGCGATATCAAAACGATCAGTTTAATCGAAATGTCTATTGGCCTTGCTATCGGTGCAGTGACATTCACAGGGTCTCTTATTGCATGGGGAAAGTTACAGGGTACGATATCCGGCAAACCAATTACATTTGAGGGGCAACACCAAATCAACGCGATTTTGGGCGGTGTTCTTATCCTTACTATTATCCTTTTATGTTGGAGTGGTAGTTCCTTTTGGTTCTGGGTTATTGCCGCGATTGCGCTTGCCCTTGGTATTCTGATGATTATACCTATTGGCGGTGCGGATATGCCGGTTATTGTTTCGATGCTTAACTCCTACTCCGGTTGGGCAGCAGCAGGCATTGGCTTTACACTGCACAATAATCTTTTAATTGTTACAGGAGCACTTGTCGGTGCATCAGGTGCTATCCTCTCTTATATTATGTGTAAAGGGATGAACCGCTCATTTTTAAGCGTTATACTCGGCGGCTTTGGTGCAGAAGAACAAGCAGAGCAAAGCGCACATACAGGGGATCGTAATGCAAAAATAGGTGCGGCAGAAGATGCGGCATATATCATGCAGAATGCTTCAAAAGTTATAATTGTTCCCGGATACGGAATGGCCGTTGCCCAAGCACAACATGCATTACGTGAGATGGGTGATATACTCAAGAAACAAGGGGTTGATGTGACATATGCCATTCACCCTGTTGCCGGAAGAATGCCCGGCCATATGAATGTCTTACTTGCCGAAGCCAACGTGCCATATGATGAAGTCTTTGAAATGGAAGACGTTAACCGTGATTTTGCACAAGCAGATGTCGCCTATGTCATCGGGGCAAACGACATTACAAACCCTGCGGCTAAGAATGATCCTAGCTCTCCGATCTATGGTATGCCTATTCTTGATGTGGAGAATGCCAAGACTGTTTTATTCGTAAAACGCTCTATGGGTGCGGGTTATGCCGGTATTGATAACCCTCTTTTCTTTGCCGACAATACAATGATGCTTCTTGATGATGCCAAGAAAATGACAGAGAACATAATCAAGGCAATGGAATAAATACTTTTATTCCTTCGGTCTTTTACTTCTGTTTAAGTATTTTGGGGCATAGTTGATGTTCAAATAAAGTAATAAGTAATCTAATGACAGCACAAACAATGCCACAAGACATCGATACACGCTTTCAAATGCCCACAGGTTGGCGTTGGCATAACTTTGAGCGTAATGGACGCAAGATCCGTTTTGGATCAGTCTTTCCGCAAGATAGCATTCCTGACGCTGTCGTTGTTTGCGTACAAGGTGTGCGTGAGTTTTCCGAGAAATACTTTGAAGTTGCGCGATGGTGTAACGATCAAAACCTTGCCTTTTGGACGATGGATTGGGTTGGGCAGGGGAAATCAACGCGTTACCTTGATGATCCTGAAAAACGTCATAGCGATGCGTTTGAAGAAGACATAGAAGATCTACATTATTTCATAATGGAATATATTAAACACTCCAGTGTTCACCCTGATAAGGGACGTATTCCGCTCGCCCTACTCGCGCATTCTATGGGTGCCAATATAGGTTTACGTTTCTTACATAAATATCCGGAAGTTTTTGAGTGTGCTGCTTTTTCTGCACCAATGATCGCGCTAAAAGTATTTGAAAAAATACCACAACGCCTGGCCCTGTGCGCTACGACAGTTTGCAATAGCCTGCTCTCTTCAAATTACGTTCCCGGCGGTAATAATTGGGAAGCCAGAACAGAGCATGCGCGCCTTAGTTTTGATGAAGAGCGCAATAAAATTCACGATCTATGGTGTGAACACGACCCTGAGTTAAGGTGCGGTGATGTTACATATGGCTGGCTTCATGAAGCGCAAAAATCATGTTTGGAATTACAAAAGACAGCTATTCACTCCAAAATTATAACACCATGTCTGTTTGGAATACCCGCGCATGAAGATTTAGTTGATAATAAAATCATACAAAAAGTTATAGGTGGCACCCCATACGCGCAATGCGTTGAATACCCTGGCTCAGCGCATGAAATCCTCATGGAAAAAGATGATATTCGTACAAATTATTTAGAGAATTTCTATAAACTTATTGAAGAAACGATTATAGATCGTCCAGAAACCTTGAAACCTTTTTAAGAAGCAGGCACAATAACGCCGTAAACGACGGGAGAAAGAAAACATGTCAGGATTAACAAGAGAGCAAATTCGTTTAAGCGATAGAATTTTATCAGCGTTAGAGCTTTCACTTGAACAAGATGATATTAAAATATCCGAGTTACTAACACGTGCTTTAGAGCACGCTATGACGCGTAATACTGGCGGTGGTGAATTTGTTGAACGTCGTGACTATCCACCGGAGATAGAATCTGCGATGAGCAAGCTTTATGACCTACGGGACAAACAAGACGCTGTGTAGAACATTATCTTCTAATTTGTGAATGGGCGCTTTTTTTAAGCGCCTTTTTTCATGGCCTTCTTATTGAATCATATCAATCCAGTCCTGTTCACTCAAAACATTCACGCCAAGGTCTTGTGCCTTTTTAAGTTTTGAGCCGGCATCCTCCCCTGCAACAACATAATCCGTTTTTTTAGACACGGAGCCTGATACTTTTGCGCCTAAGACCTCTGCTTTGGCCTTGGCTTCTGCGCGCGTAACTTGTGTTAATGTTCCTGTAAACACAACGATTTTGCCTGTTACCGGACTATCTGCCGTTTGTGGTATATCGTATGGGGCAATTTCCAAATGTTGCACCAATTGATCTAATATTTTTATATTATGCTCTTCTGCAAAGAACGCGATTAAATCTCTTGCGACGGCCGGGCCGATATCCTCTATGGCAATTAAATCACTGAAAGATTCTGCTTCTTCCTCTTGTGCGGATAGCATTGCACGCTGTAGATTTTCAATATTACCATATGTAATTGCTAATCTTTTGGCTGTTGCCTCTCCGATCTGACGGATTCCCAATGCGTAAATAAAGCGATTAAATTCTATAGACCTTTTTTCATTAATAGACTGCAACAAGTTTTTTTCAGATAAATCCCCCCAACCTTCGCGCGCGCGGATTGGTGTCAGCGTCCCTTTATTTCTCTCTTCCAGTGTAAAGATATCCGCTGGATTTTTAATCAGGTCATCATCCCAGAATGATTGGATAATTTTATCGCCCAGTCCATCAATATCGAATGCCAATCTGGAGACGAAATGTTTTAAACGTTCTACCGCTTGTTTCGGGCATGTTAAGCCACCTGTGCAACGTCTTACGGCTTCACCCTCTTCGCGAACGGCATGTGCACCGCATTCCGGGCATTCTTTCAACGTTTCGAACGCAACCTCCGTACCACTACGTTTTTCTTCCAATACCTTAACGACTTGCGGAATAACGTCTCCTGCGCGCTGTATCACGACATAATCACCTATGCGGATATCCTTGCGCTTTATTTCATCTTCATTATGCAGCGTAGCGTTTGATACGACAACGCCGCCAACTGTTATTGGCTCTAAACGTGCAACAGGGGTCAGTGCGCCTGTCCGACCAACTTGAATATCAATCGCATGGATTTTAGTGACGGCTTGTTCTGCCGGAAACTTATGTGCGGTTGCCCATCGCGGTGCGCGTGAGACAAATCCCAGACGTTCTTGCCAATCCAGACGGTTTACTTTGTAAACAATTCCATCAATTTCATAATTAAGGTCAGGACGTTCTTGTAAGACATTATCAAAATTCTTCATAATATCTGATACAGATTTACACAAGACATATGGTGTTTCGGGTATTCCCCATTCGGCGAGCTTTACTCTCACCCCTTCTTGTGTGTCTGCGAATTGCTCAGATACTTGCCCAAGTGCGTAACCGAAAAACCCTAAATCACGCGATTTTGTGACGGATGAATCGAGTTGGCGCACAGATCCGGCGGCAGCGTTGCGTGGGTTTGCAAAGCCATCCTTACCCTCTTGCACCTGTTTTTCATTTAATGATTCAAAGGCGGCGCGCCCCATGTATATTTCACCGCGTACTTCCAAAACTTCAGGTACGCTTGCAGGTAATTTTTGTGGAATGTTCTTAATCGTTTTTACATTTTCGGTGATATCCTCACCTTCTGTCCCGTCACCACGCGTTGCGGCCTGTACCAATATTCCATTTTCATAGCGCAAAGAACAGGACAAGCCATCAATTTTCGGCTCAGCAACAAGTTCAATGGTTTCACTTTCATCAAGTCCGAGGAAACGACGAATCTTGTCTAAAAAACCGTCCGCTTCTTCTTCACTAAAAACATTTGAAAGTGATAGCATCGGAACAGCATGGCGTACCTTTTGGAACCCCTTTGACGGAGCAGCGCCCAGAGTCTGCGTCGGGCTGTCCTTCGTTACAAGAGCAGGGTAATCTTTTTCAATTCCTTCTAATTCAAGGCGTAGCGCGTCATAGTCCCCATCTGTGATAACCGGCTTATCATCTTGGTAATATGCCTCATCTGCTTTACGCATCTGCTCTATCAGGTTTTTATGGCGTGCTTTTGCATCCTCAAAGTCCATATCGAATAATGCGTTCATTACAAATTACCTTTATTGAAACTCTTTTGGATTATGCTGCGTGATCTAATAATTTATGCGCAGCTGCACGCGCTTCTGCGGTGATATCAGCACCGGCGAGCATACGGGCGATTTCTTCGCATTTTTCATCACGGGAGTGTAGCGGTATAATATCTGTTTTAACATCGTCCTCTCCACTTTTTTTCACAATCCAATGATTATTTGCGCGGGCGGCGACCTGCGGTGCATGTGTAACAACCAACACCTGTTTTGATCCGGCAAGGCGAGATAAACGTTCACCCACCGCATCGGCTGTTGCGCCGCCAATACCTGTATCGACTTCATCAAAAATGAAACTATGTGTAGAACCTTCTTGTGCAATTATGACCTTTAAAGCGAGCATAAAGCGTGACATTTCGCCGCCTGATGCAATTTTGTGGATCGGCCCCGGTTCACGCCCGGGATTCGTTGAAACCAAAAAGCGTACGCGATCAATCCCTGCCGCGCCCCAATCTATTTCATCTAACGGCTCAATTTTTGTTACAAAACGCGCTTTATCAAGTTTTAACGGTGCTAACTCACGTTCTACCAATGCGTTGAGTTTCTTGGCAATTGCATGACGCTTTTTACTAACCCCATTTGCTTTTTTAATGTAGCTTTCCCGCGCTTTATCGGATTTTTGTTTTTGGGCGGTTAGTGCCTCACCTGCATTATCTATTAAGGAGAGCTGCGTCTCTAACTCAATACAAAATTGCGGCAAATCATCACATACACAATTATGTTTTCGCGCCTGTATTCGCAGTGCATAAAGGCGGTCATCAATCTCTTCCAGATTATATTCATTATCCTGTAACTGAACCAAGAGTGTGTGCACACTTGCCGCTGCATCTGCGATTTCAGACGATGCGCGTGATAATGCTGCCAAAGGCTCTTGCGCTTCATCACCGATCTTATCTATTACTTTATCAAGCTCTGCCCATGCACGTTGTACGGGGTCATCTTCCGTATTCAAGTATCCGCTTACAATATTTAGTGATCCCAACACAGACTCGCGGTGTTTTAGCTTTTCCCGCATGGTTGAAAGCTCAAGCTCTTCGCCTTGTTGAGGATCAATATTTTGTAAATCCTCTAGTGACTGACGCAGAAACTCTTCTTCTTGCTTTGCCCGCAGTGATGCATTTTTCAGACGCTCTAACTCTTGTAATTCATTTTGCCATGCGTCCCATAATATCTTCAAACTATCATCAATTTTTGCATATTCATCCAGCATAGAGCGGTGCGTTGCGGGGTTTAGTAACCCTTGTGTCTCAAATTGCCCATGAATTTCAACCAACGTGTCTCCTATTTTTTTAAGAAGTCCGACACTCACAGGTTGGTCATTGATAAAAGCGCGGCTTTTTCCCGATGTATAGACAACACGACGTAACATCAACATATCATCATCAATTGTGATATCTGCCTGTTCTAAAACATCATAGGCACCATGGTTTTCAGAGATTTGAAAACAGGCGGTAACACTTGCCTGATCTGCGCCCTTACGTACTAACCCACTTTCGGCGCGGACACCTAAAGCAAGCCCAAGAGCATCCAGAAGCACTGACTTCCCTGCTCCTGTTTCACCGGTTAATACGCACAATCCATGCTTAAACTCGATTATGAGCTGATCAATCAAAACTACATTTTTGATACTCAAGCTGCTCAACATCGAGCTATCACTCCCTAATCAGGTTTCAGCAACGTATCCAATGTACGCTCAACAATACCGCGATCATCTATGATTTTTTGGCGTTGTTCATCATCCAACAATGCGTAACTGCGCTCATACCATTTACTACCCGGGTAATTATGTCCAAGAACAGATGCCACTTGATATGCTTCTTGTTTTAAGCCTAGCGTAACATAAGCCTCGACCAAACGATGGAGAGCTTCGGCAACGTGCGTTGTTGTCTGATAATGGATAGCCACAATACGGAAGCGATTAATCGCAGCATTCACATGCCCACGGTTCAGGTAATAGCGTCCGATTTCCATCTCTTTACCTGCAAGGTGATCCAATGTCAGGTCACGTTTTAACATCGCATCGCGGCTATACTCACTATTTGGGAAACGCTGTATCAATGTATTTAACGCTTTTACCGCCTGAACTGTCATGTCCTGGTCACGGCGCACATCCGAAATTTGTTCATAAAAACAAAGTGCCTTTAGATAGAATGCATAATCAACATCATCCGCACCGGGGTGAAGTTGTATATAACGATCAAGGGAAACAACGGCCTCTTCATAACGTTGATCCAGATAGGATGAATATGCACCTAGGAGCTGCGCTCTACGTGACCATTTAGAATATGGGTGTTGACGCTCCACTTCTTCAAAAAACTTTGTGGCCTCAACGTAATTCTCTGCATCCATTGCTTTAGACGCTTTTTCGTAAAGATCCTCAACAGTTGCCGTTTCTACGGCGACTTCTTCTTTATCACTTGTGCTTGAACATGCTGTTAACGCACACAACAAAAACGCAGATAAGAAAGCTCTTCGCAAAATCATGATTTGCTCCAGTTTATAAAATTGATCTTTTATTGATAAACTGAAGTGCGACAGAAGGAAAGGGCTTCTACAGGGAGAATAGACAATACCCAGAAAAAACTTCGTATGTCCGTATTTTTCTATTTTAATCTATAGCTTAATGACTGACAGTTTTTTTACGTTTTTTGCCACCACTACGCGTAGCGGGCTTATGCTTCTTACCACCACCACCCGAGCCAATTTCCGGCCCGTTATCCTTTGGGAAGTCTTTGGCAGTTTCACTGGATGGTGGAGAAACGTGAATACCCAGTTTAGCCTGCTCACCCTTAAAATAAGGTGATGCAAACCCTATGCTCGGTATAAATACAAGAATATAGATGCATATTGAATATAATATTTTCATACATGTCCCACTTATATTGAGGCCATTATACTCTACAATATCATACCCTTTAGGAATCAGGCAAACGCCATATCACCTTGCTGATGTGCTGGTGTTTTCGTTTTCTGTACAGAAGAGCTGATATCAAGATCAACATATTCCCAATTCTCATCTGAAGAGAATAGCTCATGCAAGATATCATTATTGATCGCATGCCCCGCCTTTATACCATCATACAGGCCAATAATTTGACCACCTGCCAGATATAAATCACCAATGGCATCTAACAATTTGTGACGGATAAATTCGTTTGTGAAACGTAAGCCCTTAGGGTTCATAACCCCATCATGGTTAAGGATAATTGCATTATCGAGTGAACCACCAAGCCCTAGCCCTTGAGAACGCAACCATTCTGCCTCATGAAAGAAACCAAATGTACGTGCTTCGGCAATATCATGTTTAAAATTACCATTTACAAGACGGGTTTCAAAACGTTGATAACCGATATCGGCGTGATCGAATTCAATTTCACCTGCAAAGACGCTTGCCGAATCAGGTTGTAGCGTTACACGCTTACCTTCATATTCAACAGCAACCTCTTTCAAAACACGAATAGCGCGCTTTGCTTTATTCTGCGTCAAAGTGCCTGTTTCTTCGATTACCTCAACAAATGGCATTGCGCTTCCATCCATTGCAGGCACTTCTGCGCCATCAATTTCGATAACCAAATTATCAATATTACAACCGCGTAATGCAGACATAAGATGTTCGATTGTCCCAACAGTTGCACCATGTTCATTCCCAATAACCGTACAAAGTTGCGTATCCACAACCTTATTCCACAGTGCAGGAATTACATTTTTTTCATCTTCAAGATCTGTACGCACAAAAACAATACCTGTATTTTCATCTGCAGGGATCAGACGCATTGTAATATCGCGCCCGGAATGAAGCCCTATCCCGATCATAACAGCAGTTGTTTTTAAAGTGTGTTGCATATTGATTTTCATATATTGCACTCGATCTCTTGTAACAGAACTCTTTATATTTCTTATGTATTGCCCGCGCCCTTATGGTTCAGACATACATTACTATATTTGAATATATGCAATTCATTGCAATGCATCAAATCACGCTTTGTTGCGGTTTGTTACAAAACACTCCTGAAATGCAATCAATATGAAAAGAGCCCCTTAAAAAGGAGCCCTTCCCACACAATACAACAAGAGGAGGTTGTTTAATTTGTTACTTAATTTGCCTGACGACGCAAGAATGCCGGAATGTCTAATTCATCATCAATCTTCACTGCTGGTTTACCAGCCGGAGCATTGATATTCAGACTTCCCTGAGATGGAGCATTCTTCGTCATTTTTGCTTCAGGCTTTTGCTCACCAATATCAGCAGAGCGAATCATGTCGCCATCATCGCGGAAATTATCGATATGGCTTTGCACTGATCCTGTAATACGTTCAAACAAGGACGGAACGCGTGGCGCATTTGCTTTCACTTGCGGTGTTGCAATCAAGTTTGGCTCTTGCGCTATCTTAGAAATCACGGGATCACTTTGCTTTTCATCTACATGAGAAGCGTGGAAGCTAGAGATATGAGATCCAATACCATTTTCCGGAACTTTTACGTCCGCCTGTAAAGGCATTGGAGGAATAAATGCATCATTATGCGTCTTTCCACGTAACGTCGGTACGTGCTCCTTTGCTTCTGCGATAAACTCACCTTGCTCAAACATGTCCAAAGATGCCGTATCACGATCTACGTTGTGAGAAATTTGTTGCACATCCTCTTCAACCTTAGGCGCAGCAGCACTTGCTTTTGGTGTAGATGTAATTGGTGATGGTGCAGTTAGCCCCTTCACCATTTCACGACCAGACATCAATGATGTTGGCTTTTGAGGCTGCGTTTGCGCAGCAGTTGGCGTAACAATCGGCGCTCTTACAGGAGCAGCAGGAGCCGGATTTGATGTCGCATTAGGCGTTGATCGTTCAACAGAAGGCGAAGTTCCCTTATCAAGAGATGTTCCGCCACCATTACCACCTGTAAAGATCTTATTCTTTGCAGATTCTTTTTCAATGCCTGTCGCAACGATAGACACACGAATAACACCATCCATAGATTCGTCAAATGTAGCACCAAAGATAATATTCGCAGATGGATCAACTTCGTCACGGATACGGTTACATGCCTCATCCGCTTCGAACAATGTCATATCATAACCACCCGTGATATTAATGATAACGCCGTTTGCGCCCTTCATTGAAATATCATCAAGTAATGGATTATTGATTGCAGCTTCTGCGGCTTCAATCGCGCGTTTATCACCTGTTGCCTCACCTGTTCCCATCATAGCCTTGCCCATTTGCAGCATGGCCGTACGGATATCAGCGAAGTCCAAATTAACAAGCCCTGGACGAACCATAAGGTCAGTCACACCACGTACACCTGATTGCAACACAGTGTCTGCCATCTTAAAGGCTTCGGCGAATGTTGTTTTTTCATTCGCGATACGGAATAAATTCTGATTCGGGATAACAATTAAAGTATCTACATATTGTTGCATCTCTTTAATGCCAGCCTCTGCCTGTTCCATTCTGTGAACACCTTCAAAATGGAATGGCTTTGTCACGACACCAACAGTTAAGATCCCTTGTTGGCGGCATGCTTTTGCAAGAACGGGCGCAGCGCCTGTTCCTGTTCCACCGCCCATACCGGCTGTAACAAATGCCATATTCGCACCATCAAGGTAACGCAACACATCATCCAGACTTTCTTCTGCTGCTGCTTGCCCGACTTCCGGCTTTGACCCTGCACCAAGACCGCCTGTTACCGTAGTACCAAGTTGAATCTTATGCTCAGCCAATGAATGCTCAAGCGCTTGCGCATCTGTATTACAGACGACAAAGTCACACCCCTCCAGATTAGAAGCGATCATGTTATTAACAGCGTTTCCGCCTGCACCACCAACGCCGATGACAGCGATTTTTGGTGATAATTGTTGCATTTCTGCTGGTTGCATTTTGATGTTTATCATTTTTTTAGAACCCCTAAGGACTATGGATGTTCGTGGTAGGACAAGGAAAGTTTAGATAAATTTTATTTTATTGAAAAGGGATAATACAAAGCTATCCACCGCTTTTCCCATGGAACGACTCACAAACACTCTTGAATCATTTTCAAAGCGAATCCCGCTAAGTCACGAAATTGATTCAGGTTTTCACAAACAAAGATCAGACAAACAGGCCTATAAAAAAACATAAGCACAGCCTGTGGATAAAACAATAGGTGATCTACCAGTTCTCTTTCAACCAGAGCTTGGTGCGCTCTATAAACGATTCTGGTCGTACTTGCTCAAGGATTTCCGCCGGCATCTCATCAACATGTTCAGCTGCATACGGTAACAAACCAGCTACGGTTGCGAATGCAGGGCCACTCGCCGCATCCGGTAGTCCTGTTAATTTAATAGGCCTACCCAAACGCACTTGTTTATCCAGCACATGTTCGGCCAACTCCTTAATGCCCGGTATTTGACTAGAACCCCCGACTAAAACCACGCGACGCCCCACAACCTTATCCAAGCCACTGTCAGATAATTTGGCGCGTACCATTTCAAGAATTTCCTCAACGCGCGGCTGAATAATCCCGATTAGGAAGGAGCGCGGCACATGATTCGGCTCTCCGCGCTCATCTTCACCCAAACGCGGCACTTCGATTAATTCACCCTCATCATTTTGCGAGGCCATTGCACTACCGTATAAGATTTTAAGGCGTTCGGCGCTCTCTACGGAGGTCATCATACCTTTTGCAACATCGTTGGTAATATTTTGCCCACCCAGCGGAATCGCATCACAGTGAATCATATAGCCGCTGTGGAATACGGAGAATGATGTGACACCACCTCCAATATCAATAACAGTGCACCCCAAATCAATTTCATCATCAACGAGTGAGGCAAGGCCGGAGGCATATGATCCAACACAAAGCGCAGAAATATCAAGGTGACTGCGCTCTATACATGTTGCAAGATTACGTAAAGATACAGAATCGCCCGTGACAAGATTCACATCCACTTGCATTTTGTCTGCATACATTCCGTGTGGATCACGGATACCATCCTGCCCGTCTATACGGAAAAATGTAGGTATCGTGTGGATTAGCTCAAGGTTATCTTTCGCTTCACGCTCCTGCGCTTTGGCAAGTGCACGACGTATATCGTTTGTTGTGACATCGTGCCCACCAATTTCAACATCGACACTATGCCCAAATGAATTGATATGCATTGCAGGCACGTTCACAATGACCTCGCGCAAGGGGTATCCCTTCATCACTTCTGCGGCCATATTTTCTGCGGCATGAACGGCTTGACGGATAACATTTTCCGCCGCATCGAGGTCAATAACTGTTCCGTTTTTCACACCTTCCGAAGCGCGATGACCGACACCAATAATTTCGAACGTTCCCTTATCATCAATAACGCGCCCGATAAAACATGAGGTTTTTGTACTACCTACATCAAGTGCAGCCAGCAACGTTCCCTTTGGTCGAATTGTCTTCTTACTCATGTTCACCTTAATTTATAACTGCGTACCCGCATTATCGGTATCTGTCTTATAATCCTGTGCTTTACCAAGCTTCGTTTTAACAATCAAGCGCCCCGGATAACGTGCATTAATCGAAGTGATTATATCCTTACTCAATATATTGTCAGATTCGTGTGTTTTCATTAAAGCGCGCATTGCGAACCCGACATCCTTTTCAGGAAGTTCGATAGTCTTACCGTCTTTTAAATATAAATTCCAGCGTCGTTCATCAATCAATTTTGCATGATCCACTAAAGTTTTTAGCGCGTCCTCCGCATTTAACAATCCAATAAGCTTTGGCGCCTGTATATTTGCGCCATTTCCACCTACCATCATTAGACTTTTAAAGCGCTCCAAGCCCTCATGCGTAAGGGCTATACCATTCTGATCAATCAAAACCAGTTTTTCATCTTCCTTCCAAAGTGCCGCAGGAATACGCTCCTCCAGTTTTATATATATAGTATCGGGCAAGCGACGCTGCACTTGTACAGATTTTACCCAACTAATCTTCTCTATCTGTTCACGCGCGCTATGTGGATCAAAAGAAAAGATGGGATCACCTGTTCCAATATTAATCACGGCCATTAATGCATCGGATTCAGTGTATTTTCGCCCTTCAACATTAATATTCTCAACTTTAAAGCCAGCAGAAACAGTTGCCGCATATAACTTGGTCGTAATCCAGTGCGCGCTTTGCGTATCAGCTTGAGACAAGAAGAACCACGCACCAATCCAGAGCACAGCGATACAAGTGACGCACGCAACTGCAATACGTTTTACCCATAGCTTCACCACCCCTGAAGTAGGAGCGCTACGCTTTGCCGTCTTCGACTTTAACGTCGATTTACGTGTTCCGCGCTTTTGTGGTTTCTTTTTCGCCGCCGCCATAAGAACAAGCCCTCTATATATTTCGCTTTAACAGCCGTGCATCGGGTGGTACCGGATCATACGGCAAGCTACGTGATGCATTTTCGCTCATGGCTTCTGCGATTAATGCACTCAGAAGGTCAGTGAACAGCAACGGATTTGATGCCGCTTCCCACAGGAAATATGCAAAAGATCCCGGACAAGGGTTAACTTCATTCATCCATATTTCACCAGTTTCACTGTTACCGATAAAATCAATACGTGCGGCGCCTGTGCCATCAATTGCCTCAAACATACGTGCGGACCAATCACGGATATTTTGTTCAGTCTTTGCAGGTAAATCAGGGTTTATTTCACGTGTTAGGGACAACATACCTTCGCTAGCAGTGGAGAAGGTTTTATTACCGGACATCTTTGATCCGCCTTTATCATCACCGCCGGACATATATTTTTGTTTAAAATCCAAAAGCTCATCACTTGCCTTTGGGCGTTCGATTGCAGATGTTTCAACTTTACCGGCAATACGCGCAATAGAGACATTATATTCAACAAGATTCTCAACAAATGGCTCTGCTATTGCGACATCATCAAATTCAAAGATCGCAGGCAAGCTTGCTTTTGCCTGCTCTACATTATCAACTTTTGCCACACCAATAGAGCTACCAAGATGTGATGGTTTTATAATGCATGGGAAACCGACAGATTTTAGCTTTTCTTCTAAGATATCTTCTGCGATTAAATACCCCTGATCCGGGCGTTTCAAAACGGCGAACGGCAAAGCAGGAACGTCTATTGCGTTTAAGAAATACTTTGTCGTGACTTTGTCCATTAATAAGGCTGATGCTTTCGTACGCATCCCCGTATATGGAATATTCGCCAGCTCAAACACTCCTTGCATATTTCCATCTTCGCCATATAAGCCATGAAATGCAGGGATTGCGACATGGAATGGAATTGGTTTAGCAGCACCAAAAAGCGGCTGTTTTTTAGGGATTAGTACACCACCACGCGCGCCGGATACATCCAATGTGACCTCAGTAAGGTGTTTGATGCGTTCTTCGCTCAATAGATAATTTTCACGCTTCTTAAGCAGATCACCGACATACCATGCGCCATTTGGCGCAATATACACAGGAAGAGGATTATATAGCGCCTGATCCAGCGCCTGAAGTGCCTGAAGTGCGGAAATAACGCTAACGTCATGTTCCGGTGATCGTCCACCAAAAAATACTGCTACAGTCTTTTTATTTATGGCACCCGCATGTGAAGTTTTGTTTTGTGACATGGCCTATCTTCGTATAAAAGAATTACTACGTTTTTGAATCTTTGCATTTAATCATGAAAGCAGTTCTGATTAAAGGGGGTAATCGCAGTGCAAGAGTTCCATTCCCATGGTGTGAATTTTGCTTACAGCACGTCAGGCAAGGCTTTGGCGCTCCCTTTTCATGAGAAAAAAAATGAGGATGAACCGCCCCTTATTGTTTTTTGGGCGCATGGATGGGGGCAAGATCATAAAAGCTTCTCCCCTCTCATCTCACCATTGGAACGTCATGCACACCATATTGCGGTTGATTTCCCAGGCTTTGGTGCATCCTCTGCCCCGTCAGATGATTGGGGGACAGAACATTATGCCGATGCTATTGCCACATGGATGAAGGACAACAACATACCGCCCGTTTTATGGGTTGGGCATTCCTTTGGTTGTCGTGTGGGGTTACAGATTGCTTCGCGTCATCCTGAATGTATCAAAGGCATGTGTTTAATTTCAGGTGCAGGATTAAAGCGCAAACGTTCCTTACATAAAAAAGTCTATTTTTATTGTCGCATCAAACTTTTCAAGCTCTTACGCAGAATTGTTCCTGAGGGAGCATTAAAAGATAAAATCATGACAGCCTTCGGCAGTGCCGATTATAAGAATGCAGGCCCAATGCGTAAAGTTTTTGTGCGGGTGGTGAATGAAGATTTAACCGAACAAGCAACGAAAGTCAGCTGCCCTGTCTCTTTAATTTATGGTAAGAATGATACAGAGACACCACCGGAATTTGGTGAACGCCTTTCACAGCTTATCCCTACGTCACAATTATTTTTATTAGATGAGCAAGATCACTATACCGTTTTACAAAACGGACGTCATCAGGTTGTCAAAATTCTAAATGACTTTATAAAAGAACAAACATCTTAACCAAAATCACAACAGGTATCGAGAAGCGACAGCAATATGATAGAAGATATAGCCATCCAAAGTATTACCTTTATCGCTTTTATTGCGTTTGCGGCAAAACGCCTGATGAACTACCTACATGCCTTACAACAGGATGATTATAATAACGGGCGATTAATGGGCTGGATCGTACGTAATCGGGTCTTTGATTCGCGGGTCAGCCAGTTTCTTATTATCCTCACAGGTACAGCTTTCTTAGTCGAGATTCCATCATCTGTTTTAAATGTCATTGTCTTTTTGGCGTTCGTAATGGCCGCATATTTTGAAAAAGACCCCCGTAAGAATTCCAAAAAAGCGTTGGTGATGACAAAACGTGCCAAACGTATTTTTACAATGGGACTTACCTTCACCCTGCTCTCTTCTATTGTCGCATTTTACATTTCAACTCCCGCCATATGGATTGCAATCATACAACTCGTGCCGATCATGTTGATTTTCGGGAATGCCAGCCTTGCACCATATGAAGGTTCTGTGCAGAAAAAGTTTTATATTGAGGCACAGCAAAAGCTAGAAGATTTAAACCCTACAATTATCGGAATTACAGGCTCTTACGGTAAAACATCGGTTAAACACATCCTTGGTCACATTTTAAAGACAACTGCGCCAACCTTGGCAACACCGGGGAGTGTGAACACTATTATGGGGATTACGCGTATTGTGCGTGAGCAGTTAGAGCCGCATCATAAATATTTCATCGCCGAGATGGGTGCATATGGCCCAGGCTCTATTGCGTCACTTTGCAATCTAACACCACCACAATACGGTATTATTACATCTATTGGTCATGCGCATTACGAACGTTTCAAATCTTTGGAAACTGTTGTACAGGCGAAATATGAGCTTGCAGAATCCGTGCTTTCACGCGGTGGAACCATGATCGTGCATGAGAAGACCTTAAAGTTCGAGCATTCCCGCAATATCCGCAACCTCGCAATGGAACGGTTCATCGCGTGTGGCGAGCCAATGAACACGAAACGTCCGAAAAACGAGCAGGAATATAGTTATCTCAGTGATGATGACATGAAAATATTTGCTGTCGATCAGACCCCAAAAGGCATCTGCGTTAGTATTTCATGGCAGGGTGAACCATATACTTTGCGCGCACCGCTATATGGCACGCATCACGGGCATAATGTTGCCTTGGCCTTTGCATGTGCCATGACATTGGGAATGGAGACAAAGGATATCAAAACGGCCTTAGCCTCAACCCCTCAAATTAAGCATCGTCTGGAAGTTAAACAACAAATTGACGGTACGATCATTATTGATGATGCATTTAATTCAAACCCACTTGGGTTTCGTTCTGCCCTTCATGTCCTTAAAGTTTTGGCAGACGATTTGAAAGAGAATAAAGGCGCAGGACGGGCGATCCTTATTACCCCCGGTATTGTTGAGCTTGGCGGGGCACATGATGAAGTGCATAAAACAATTGGTGCACTGTCCGCAGAAGCCGCAGATGTGATTATCGTTGTTAACCCATCACGTATTCCAACCTTCCTTGATGGTGTTCACGCCAGCCCGACCAAGAAATCTGTGATGGAATTTGATACTTTTGTAGAAGCACAAGAATGGTTAATCGCACATAAAAAGGTCGGGGATGTTATCTTGCTTGAAAATGATCTACCCGATATTTATGAACGCGTTTTAAAAATCTAGTCATATAGATTTATGGGAGCAGAGATACCTTCATCACCTGCAGCCGGCGTAATATCATTCAAATTAGCCTGCCTAATAAATGACGGATATATTTCAACCTTACAATACTGCCCACGTGCCATAAACGCCCTACAGCGGCTATATGCTGTTTCCAGTGTTTTATCTGACAAACCCACCCGTATCGTATGCTTCCCGGTCTTCGCATCAGGGTTACTTTGCTTTGGCGGTACAAACAGGTCTGCTCCACCTAATATTGCTCCATAACGTGATTTCATTTTATACCAAACGAGCGACATTAATAAACGTGAGTTAAAATCCCCAAGATTTAGAACAAGATCATAATCTTTATTCGTAAAGTCTATCTCGGAATGAAGCGCTTTATAATCTTCTATATCACTTAAAAACTCACTTGGTACATCCGTATCACCAATTTCAACCTCAATATTATTACCGAACATAATCGTACCATCATATCCGATTTCTATAGGCTGTGGCATTGGCCTGATGATACCTCTGCGTTGTGCGCTTTCAGAATCAATAATAAGGAAATAACGCCCGGGTGGGATTTGTGGAATATAATAAAATCCGCCATGATCCGTGTGAACCGTCTGTTCTCTTTCACCATCTTCATTAATAAGGTGTATGGCGACACTTCGTATTGATACGCTATTGCCGTCATGATTTTCCTGCCCACTGTTTTTAGCAACGACCAAACCGTCAATTTCCCCTGCTCTATGAACGGGAAACTCAACTTCGGCAACATAGCCTTCACGCGGGACAACAGAAATCCCCTCAAACCCCGAGATCCAAGTCGGATCTTGCAAGGAGTCATTCTCAACGAAGACATCTGTTTTTAATAAACGTGCCATTCTGTCAAAGAAGGCGATCCCGTTTTCATCTGTTCTTTTCTGCCTACCGTTTTGCGGTGCTAAAACAATAACATCAGGCAATGGCTCATCATCACCATTGAATATTCCATCGCCATCTTTATCCAAATACACAAATGCACTCAACGTGCCGACAGTTGCGAAACTGCGGTCATACATTTTCCATTTATTTTTATATGGGTCTTTTAGCAGGCCAAAACGTGTTGAGAGCGTTGCTGTAAAATCTTTGTTGGTATTATAACTAATACGGGGAGATAAACGGATAAACCCTGCCTGCCAATCAACTTGCGCGCCATAACTTGTGAGAGATTCAACCACATTTTTTTGAGCACTCAATTGAAAACTCAAATCGTTATTTACGTTGCGACGGAAATTCGCATCTACTGTTTGGAGTTGGCTTTCCGGTAAAATATCGTAATTCGCACTTAAACGAAGGTGGTTTCGACCATAGCCCCCGGATAAGTTATAGAATGAGGCCAGATCATCTTCACCCTCACCGTCATCATTTCTATATTGAAACTGCGCACCGTAGGTTAATAAACTGACAGAACCACTTAAGCCAGCATTAGCCCCATAACTATCGCCCTCTTCACTATTACTCAGATAGTTTCCGCTAAAATTATACCTTAGTGAGCCTTCTCCCCCAAACGGCAGTGGCCCTTGTAAGGCGATATTATTACTTAGAGAAAACGTATTATCCTCACCATCATCTCCGTTCAAAGAAGATGCCCCGGCAGAATAGATAGCCTCATGCTTTCCAAAGTTACGTCTTAACGATGCCTCTGATATGACATCACTATTATCATCAATTGAGACCCCTGCCCCCACAAGCGTTTGACCTATAGGAGCAGATATATTCACGCTCCCTTGTGTTTCGCGGTCATCGTTACCACGAATACTGCTAGCCCCTAATGTTACAGTTACACCGTTCGAGAATGGCTTCTCATAGACACCAGAAAAATTCGGCTCTCCCGTACCTTCTTCATCAATCGGGTTCTTCGCATATGTTACCTTATCATTCAATGTAACGGAGAAGTCATAAACCCCCTTACCTCTGGACAGCAACGCCTGGTTCACAGGAACATACAAGTTTTCCTCGTGAACTTCGCCTTGTGGCCCATAGAAAACAAGACGGAAATTATTATCTGCCAGGAATAGGTTAATATTTGAGAATTGATACAAACCATCATCACCAATTGTCTGCACACCCAGAAACTGACTTTCACGATATAGCTCAACATCCCAACCGGGCGTTCCTGTTCCGGATACACCAGTGCTCGGAATAACAGTACGGCGTACCAAGTTCGTATTTGTTACACGCACGCCGAGCTCTTGAGAAACTGTTTCACCGAAAGGAACGCGCGAGGTTATAACATCGCCGACTTCAAACCGGCGTGCATTCAATGGGCCAAGCAAGCCACCATCAACGGACTCTTGTTTATAATTTAACCGTACGGATGAGAGCTTATCTTCTTTTTCCAAATTGGCACGCGTTCGCAATGTTCCATACGCAAAATCGTTCACCGCGGAGATATTAGCGTTATAATTTTTCGTTGCTTCGTCGTTATCGCCACGTTTTTGATACGATGTGTTCGTTGTAACGTCAATTACCGGCACATCTGCGGCCTGATATGGAGTACTTCCTAACGGCAAGGTTGATGGCGGAATAACACGATTATGCAAGCCACCACGCTTTCGATTTAGCTGCGCTTCAAGGGGGTATGTCTCTTTACCGCTCACCTCGATTTCTTGAGAGGCAATACGCACATTAAAATCTGTACCCATCCAAGAGCCAAGTTCCCCCACCGGAACCCAGATATCGCCATCTTGCACCAGAACATCATCAGAAATATTAAAAACACCAATATCAGTCGTTGCTGTCTTTTTATTTACATCTAATAAGAATTTCTTACTCTCACGGATATACCACCCTTGTGCAGTTCCCTGATCGTCACGCACATTAATAGGAAGACGTAGAACAATGGCAAGATCACTGAGTGATAATAACATTTTTTTATTATGAACAAGCGTTGATATAACCCCGTCAGCCCGTAGCCTTTTCTTGAAAGTCGGCTGTAGCAAAAGGATTTCACCTTCCGGCAGTATATTCTCCTTATCAGAGACATTATTTATCCCCAGAATTTTATCTGCCTTGGTTTTTCCTTGCTTCATCTTTGATACAAAGTCACGCGCAAGCTGTAAACGTTGTATATATGTGGCATCTTCTTTTGCAGTATTTTCGGCATAAACCGCAGGAATGCTGTGTAACAGACCCCCGGCAAGGCACGTACTTATTAGTAATATTCGTTGAGCAGCCATCAGAAATCGAAAGGCCTTTTACTGTAATTAATGAAGATAACCCTATGAAAATAAGGTAAGAATATCTGTAGATAGTAGAACACAAACACTTGACTAGCACAAACACTAAATGATAGGTCTGTTATGTCTAGCTTCCGATAATCGCGGAGTTAACAATTCTTTTCTTGAGTTCACTGCGTTAATAATAACTTAACAATCTATGTGTAATAGTGTTACTATTGCCACATAGATAGAACGTCTTAGGATTCTATTTGTAGAAGTTTTACAAATAGATGATCTGACAATTACTGAGTAACAGTAGTTCATTACTAGGGAAAAAAGGAGAAACCTAATGAGAAACCCAACGTATTTAAAATTATTGGCATGCGCCGCGATTATGGCAACAAGTGTTGCAACATATAAGCAATCAGAGGCTGCTACAGCATCTGTAGGTGCGACTTTCACGACTTCAAGCGCGATCACAGTGACACAAGTATCCGACATCGATTTCGGTACATGGTTCATCAATGTTGACCAAGCTGACGGAACTGTTGGTGATACCATCGCATTGACGCTAAACCCAACAACAGGCCTAGTTACCACAGTCATCACAGATGCTGGCGATACTGGTACAACACTAGAGGGTACAGCGACGGAAATTACAGCATCGACAAGCGTTGGTGAAGTAACAATTCAAACACCTGCTGCTGCTGCGGTTGATATGTTTGCGGATATCACAGATTTCGGTGGACCGGCTTTAACAATGTCTGCGATCACTTATGACTTCTTAAAAGGTGGTTTTTCTGATTCAACAGGTACATTGGATACTGTTGTAAGTACAAACGCAGAAACGGTAACAACAACTGGTGGTGCAGATGACCGACTATTGCTTGGTGCGACACTAACAATCTCAGAAGATGTTGTAGATAATACATACACAGGCGCAAGCGTTCTGATTACAGTTCAGTATTAATATTCTTATTAATCACTGTGTAAAGTTTTTTAGGAAGGCGCTTTTTTAGCGCCTTTTTCAATGGTCAAATGCCCTCTAAAACACTGGCTCTATAAACTCTACACTCTACAACCACCGACAAGTGCCCCCCCTCCAAAGAGAGTGAGTGAGTCCCAACGACTTCTGCCCGCACACTTCCAGCTCCTCTATCGGTTAACAAAGCTGGTGGCACAGTAGCCCCTTATAATGCTCACCCTCCTCATGGTAAAGTGTATTCAACGAACGCATTGATACATAAAAAAAGCCCTCCCCGAAATGGGTAAGAGCTTTTCAATATTATAGATTAAAAATTTAATTACTGAAGCGGAAAGATACGCTCTACAAGAACAGATGAACGATCATATTTTTTCAAGACGATTTTCAAGTTTCCACCTGTTATTTTCTTATTCAACTGCACTTTATACTCTTTCACTTCAATTTCGGGAAAGACATTTGCATTGGACACTTCACCAACCAACTCTTCCTTACCATTTCCATCAACGTGATAAATATACATATGTGATAAAATCGCTGCCCCACCCTTTTCATGAGACAATGGAACAACAGCATTAAGTGCCCCGCTATTTTCGTTACGTGTGATCCTTATATCACCAATATTTGCGCCCATCGGCAAATCACCAGCGCGCAGAACAACAGGAATTGCATAGCTTACACTCACATCCACATCAATTTGAGGGTTTTTACGATCAAACGTTATCTTTTCCTGACTGGCTTTGGACACTGCACTAAAACGTAAATGGACATGATGATCTCTATTAGGAAGATCGTCCGGGCGAGAAACCCTCAAACGCACTTTTTGCTTTGCCCCCGGTGTCAATGTAACGCGACGTGGTGAGAAAATGACGTGTTTTGATAAGTCAAACCCTTCACCCGCATCTTCAGACTTTGCATATTTCCCGGTGGTTTCCGTCATATTCAGAAAACTCCACTCCATCTCGTAAGAGCGGGTTTCATTTCCGGTGTTAACAATGACGACCTCTTTGAAACGTTCATCCCCCTCAAAGATAACCTGAAATGGTGTGACAACAAGGTTCGCGTTTGCATGCTGACCTAATGGTAATAATGACGACATCGCCAAAACTGCCAAAGCTGTAAAATGTAACGTAAAACGTTTCATCGTTTAGTTCCTCTTACTCTTTTGTTATTCAATTTAATATTAGAAGTTAATATCGATCTGTAATGTTGCAATATATGTGCCATCCGGATATTCCACCGTATTACCTGATGAACGCAATGTTCCACCAACAACAACACGCAAATTTCCACCTGCATCAGTGGCGGGATCAAATGATGTCTGCCAATCTCGTGTTTGAAACGCAATTCCTGCATTTAACAGATTCGTTGCGGAACTGACCTCTACGCTATCTACCGCCATATTGGCCGGTAGCTCATCAATATCATAAATTCCTTCACGCGGCGGATCAATTTCAACGAAGCCCGCTGGATCAAAGGAATGCGAGCCATCCGTATTAATTGTGACATCAGCCTGCACCTTATTACCAAGCACCAAATAATGCCCGAAATACAAATCCTGTATAGCCGTTACCCCCGCAGAAGCAGGAAACGAATAAAATAGAATAGTAAAAATTACCCAGTAGGTACGAAATAATTTCATATGACACCCTGTTGAATTTTCGTGGTCATACTAACAGATATGATTTCACATGAAAAGCAAGCGATCACGATTCGAATACCCCTATGAACGTGAAAAAATATATCCACAAAATTCAATATCTTATTGAAGTATATAGAATTTATAGCATATAATTAAGTCAGGTGTTTTCTACTGCGTATTTTCCTACCCTCTTTGTTCCCTATTCTGGGATTTTGGTTTTCTAGTGTATGTATAAAAGAATAGCTCTGAGTCTATGTTTTACGCTATTTTTGGGTCTCCTTTCAGGATGTAGTCCCGAAGGACTTTTGCACCTAAAATCAACGAATCAAACATCCGAATCACCTCAGAAAAACACCACGAACACCTCAGAAAAACCACCACCTGCGGCAAATAACATCGGATCCCCCGTTGCTTTACCTCCAGAGTTTAATGGCATTCCTATCCCAAGAGACGGGACAAATACAGATGGTAAACTATCTGTGTTTAAGCCCATGAAGGGCATAAATTTAGATGCCATGTTTAATGAACGTATCAAGGATTCAGACAAACGATTTAATCGTGTTGAGAGCGCTGTCCTTGATTTACGCAAAGAATTTGAGGCGTTTAAACCCTCAATTATCCGCCTGACCGCTGTTGAGTCAGACATTCAAAACCTTGTCAAAGAGCTAGACGTATTGTTGCAGGAAACACCTCTCCCACAACACCCGACTGACTTAACACAAAGTGCAGGTGGAAACCTTACTGTTGAACAGTTGGACCTTGGTCATGGCCTTAATGCAGAAGATGCACAAACGCCTGTACCCGCCGTACCAACACCGACAGTCAAAAAGGCGGTGGCGAAAACCCCAAAAGCTACGCCAAAGCCTAGTAAGAGCTACGGCTTTACAGCCGCGCAAAACCTACGCATTGGGGAGCATTCCGGCAAAGTTCGTCTGGTTATAGATTCAAACAAAAAGACCAACTTTACAGTCGACCTTGATAATGATGAGAAACTTATCATTGTTGAAATGCCCGATGCCAAATGGGTTGGTGCAAAGACCAAGAATTTTGCACATGGCAAGTTGATTAAATCAATGGAAGTTGAAGAGATCAATGGCGGTAAGGGAAGCATGATAATTCTTTCCCTAAAGCAGGCCACAGGCATCATGAAACAGAGCCAGTTAAAGCCTGATAATACATCGGCCTATCACCGTATCTATTTTGATTTGTCTTTATGATTTAGAAGCACATTAGCCTGAGCGCAAAAACACTATTCATACAAAGAAATTAGGACTTACTACCCACTCTGCGGATTTCCCAGTGCAGGTTTATGCCGCATTGATCCTTCACACGTTTGATAAGTTCATCGCCCAGTTCTTCGAGATCAGATGCAGTTGCGCCGCCTGCATTAATCATGAAGTTCAGGTGCTTATCACTCATCCGTGCACCGCCAATTTGCAAATCACGTCCGCCAGCTTTCTCAACCAGTTGCCACGCTTTTGTATCTTCGGGCAAGTTCGCTGCTTTTAATTCTTTTGCAGATGGATTTGCAAATGTTGAGCCACCAGTTTTTTCACTAATTGGCTGTGTGCTTTGGCGTTTTGTTTTTATTTCTTTTAAACGGCTGCGTACTTCTGTTTTCTTCTCCATCTTCCCTTGGAAAACGGCACCAATGAAAACAGTGCCCTCCGGCACACCACAATAGCGATAACGCATATCCATCCCCTCAGGTAGCAAGGGTAAGAACGTACCGTTTCTTTCCAAGGCCATCGCCCCGCTCAGAACATCTTTCACCTCTGTACCATAAGCACCGGCATTCATGCGCAATGCACCACCTACCGTCCCGGGAATGCCGGAAAGAAATTCCAATCCACCAATTCCCGCTTTTGCAGCGGCGGCGGCAACAGTACCATTTAACGCAGCTGCACCTGCCATAATTCTATTGCCTTGGACATCAACATTGGCGAATTCTTTGCCTAACATAATGGCACATCCACGAATGCCGCCATCACGTATTATTGTGTTGGCCATACCACCAATCACCATTAATGGTTCATCCATTGGGTATTCTTTTAGAAACAGTGACAAATCATCTATATCGTCAGGTTCAAACACCAGATCAGCACAACCACCGCACCGAAACCAGCTTTTTGCACCGAGATCAACATTTTCAGTAAACACTCCATTATAGGCATAAATATCTATTTTTCCATTCGCAGGGTTTACGTTTTTTGAAGTACTCACGCGGCTGTTCCCTTTTTCTTTTCCAGTTCAATGGCGATCTTTGCGGGTGCATCATATGCCCAATGCGTAATATTTCCCGCGCCCATAAAAATAATATAATCCCCTTCACTTGCAACATCACCAAGCACACGAGGCAAATCGTCTAAATCATACAAAGGCTGCACAGAGCGATGGCCATGTGTTTTTAACCCCTCCACAAGGTAATGTTTATCGACACCCTCTATTGGTTTTTCTCCTGCTTCATAAACATCTGAGATTATTACATGATCCGCATCATTAAAGCAGCGGCAGAACTCCTCGTATAAATCCTGAAGCCTGCTATAGCGATGTGGTTGCATCACGGCGATTACATTGCCGCCATTTTCTTTCACCGCAGAACGCGCAGTTTTCAAAACAACATCAATTTCTACCGGGTGATGCGCATAATCATCTATGACAGTGATACCGTCAATTTCACCAGTTTTGGTAAAGCGACGTTTCACACCACCGAAATTCGATAAAGCCTTTTTCATGACATCAGGCTCTACGCCCATTTCTTTGGCGACTCCCAGAGCAACCAAAGAGTTTTGAACATTGTGTCGCCCGAGCATGGATAAATGGATATCTTTAATAACAACATCTTGCCCATCCTTATTCAGCCATCCGGCGAACGTAACATCAAATATACTACCCGATGCATTTGAGCGTACATTTTCTGCACGGATATCGGCTTGCGGATTAAAGCCATATGTGATGACTTTTCGATCGGATACTTGCGCCGCTAATGTTTGTACTTCCGGATGATCTATACAAAGCAAGGCATAGCCATGAAATGGAAGATTCAAAACAAAACGGCGATATGCGTCTTTTACATTTTCAAATGACCCATAATGATCCATATGCTCAGGATCCATATTTGTCACAACAGCCACAGTTGCAGGAAGGCGGATAAAGCTTCCGTCACTTTCATCCGCTTCGACAACCATCCAATCCGAGTGCCCAAAACGCGTATTTGTGCCATAGGCATTCACGATACCGCCATTCACCACAGTCGGGTCAAAGCCCGCCTGATCCAAAGTTTGACCAACCATTGATGTTGTTGTTGTCTTACCATGTGTTCCGGCAACAGCCACGGCAGATTTCAAACGCATTAATTCGGCCAGCATCTCTGCACGACGCACAACCGGTACTTTTTCACTACGCGCAGCGATTAATTCCGCGTTATCGCTTTTAATCGCAGAAGACACAACGATTGCCGCGGGCAGCGCACCCTTATCATTTCTAATATGTTGTGCTTCATGTCCGATAGAAACGCGTATTCCTTGATCCCGCAGACGCTGCACGTTTGCGCTATCAGCCATATCAGAACCTTGCACATTATATCCGAGATCGGCCAGTAATGTCGCAATACCACTCATCCCGATACCGCCAATACCAACAAAATGTAGTGTTCCAATATCAGGGGACATCATGCGCATAGGTTTCTCTCCTTTATCAAGATTATAGTTATTCAGTTTATGGACGTTTTTCAATAACGTCTATGGCAAGATCGCAAAGTCGCTGTGCTGCGTCAGGCTTACCACAGCTCTTAGCATTATCCGCCGCGCGCGACAAGGTCTCTGGGTTTTGTAGAAATGTTTCAACACGGGTTAACAATACTTCCGGTTTAAAACCATCTTCTGTCATGACCCATGCGCCGCCTTCATCCGCAATGGCATCGGCATTCTTTTTTTGCTGTTGGTCTTTATGATGCGGATATGGAACATAAATTGCGGGACGCCCTGCAACACTCGTTTCCGCAACGGTAGACGCGCCGGAGCGTGCAATCACCAAATGTGCTTTTTCCAATTCTGCGGCAACATCATCTATAAACGTAAAAAGTTGTGCATCTATATTCGCATGCTTATAAGCGGCGCGCGCATCTTCAATGTCTGCGGCGCGGCATTGCTGCTTTACTTTAAGGCGCGCACGGTATTTTTCAGGTAACATGGCAAGAGCCTTAGGCACAACTTCACTAAATACGGTCGCGCCAAGAGATCCCCCCATTACCAAAATATTTAGGCTCGACGTATCCGATATAGTTGGGTAGTCCACATTCTTTAACGCTATGATTTCCGGCCGTACAGGGTTTCCTGTTACAAGAGTACGCTGCTGCTCTTTGCTCTCTAAGCCTGTCATATAGGGAAGAGATAGCGCCACCCTACTCGCTTTTGGTGCCAAAAATGCATTCGCCTTTCCAATGATTGCATTTTGCTCATGCAATATTGTTGGTACTTTTAATCGTTGCGCGGCGAAGACACCCGGAACAGACGGATAACCACCAAAGCCAACAACCAGGTCAGGTTTATGTGACTTCACAAACTTAAGAGCCTGTAATATCCCCAGAACAAGGTTTATGGCACCTTTTATTTTTCCGGGTATACCGGCTCCTGCAGTTCCTGATTTCACCACATGGATGGGAACATCATTAAACATTGGTGCGAAACGTTGCCCACGATCATCTGTCATTAACTCAACACGATGGCCACGTGCCTTTAGCTCACTTGCCAATGCACTTGCGGGGCTCATATGTCCGCCTGTTCCTCCTGCGCTAATCAAAACGAAATAGGATGATGCACTCATTTATTCTTTATCTCTCATCTTCATTATAGGTTCGGCGCATGGTCATAGAGCTTCGCGCGATTGAGGTTCTGCTCTTTTGTCGCGTCAAAGCCAGAACCATCCCCATTGACATCGCCATTGATAACATGGATGAACCACCATAGCTAATGAAAGGTAAGGTCATCCCTTTTGCCGGTAAAAGGTTTACGCTTGAACCGATATGGATCAGGGATTGTATCCCGAACAAAGCAAGCAGGCCGCTGGCCGCCAATACAGAAAAGATATCATGTGTTTCCTTTAAACGGCGTAGCCCTCTATAAATAATATAAAAGAACAGTCCTAAAACGACCAACACAAAGAATAGCCCCATTTCTTCGGCCAACACAGAAAATATGAAATCGGCATGCGCATCAGGCAATCCCGTTTTCTCAGTTCCCTGCCCCGGCCCGACACCTATAAAGCCACCATTTTTTATCGCAGCCAGAGACTTTTCAACTTGATAGTTATCACCTATATCAGGGTTCAAATATCGATCAATTCTGCTTTGCACATGGTGGAAAGAGAAATATGCGAGCGTAATTCCTGCCGCGCCAAGCGAGAATAAAACAGCCAAATATCTAAAACGTAATCCGGCAATGAATATTTGAACGGCGAAAACCGATGTTAATACAACGCTCATCCCTAAATCCGGCTGCATCAATAGCAGTAATATCAACATCGCGTAAAGCCCGATGGCAACATAATATCCGGGGAAAATTTTATGCGCTTTTTCACTAACCACATAGGAGTGCGCGCGCTGCATCGATTGTTTTTGTAGAGCGATAAGCCATGCGGCGACAACAATATATGCGGGTTTTAAAAACTCACTCGGCTGTACCGAAAAACCAAATAGGGAAATCCAGCGCCGCGCGCCCTTCACTTCGTCACCAAAAATCAGCACCATAATCATAAGGCCACATGCCCCGACCAAAAGCAGGCTTGCAAACCGCCATACATAACGCGGCGTGAGCATGGATAACGCAAAAAGCATAACAACAGAAGGCATGAGGAATATGACATGCTTCTTCAAGAAAAAGTAATCCCCAACGCCAATTTTATTCGCCACTGCGGGACTGGCAGTTGCAACAAGACCAACACCAAAAACAATCAATGTTATAATACAGCCCAGCATCGCACGGTCGACAGTCCACCACCACGCACCAAGAAAAGAGCGATCCATCCGTGAAAAAGCCTGTGGCTGATGCGTTTCAGACATATTTTGTGATCTATTCTTCTAAGGCGTTAACAAGAGTGGTGAATTGCTCACCCCGATCCTCGAATGATCGAAATTGATCGAATGATGCACAGGCAGGAGATAAGAGCACAACACCGGCACCTCCTGGCTGACCACGATTTTCTTGAGCCATTTCATGGGCAGAGCTCAATGCTTTTTTCAAATCATAACATCGTGTATATTCCATGCCATAATTATCAAACCATGTTGCAAAATCTTCTGTTGCTTCACCAATCAGAAATGCGTGCTTAATACGTGGGAAGAATTCTTCAAGCCCATCCAAACCGTTTTTCTTACGGCGACCGCCGACAATCCAATACGCATTATTCCGACACCCTAGTGCCACAGCAGCAGCAGCAGCATTCGTCGATTTACTATCATTAATATAGCCAACACCATTAATCGTACGGATCAAATATTGCCTGTGCTGCAATCCCGGAAAGCTTACAATAGCTTTCCAGATATCTGCTGCGGGTAGCCCTATTTTACGTGTAATACCGTATGCGCATGCCACGTTTTGATAATTATGCATTCCTTTTAAAGTCGGAATTTCAGAAATATCACCAACAGAGAGTGCATAGCCGTCAAGGACATCATACAAAATTCCATTTTCTACGTGTGTACCAGAGGCCAATGCCCGTTCACTGGAGAAATCTATGACTTTGCGTAACCCTAGTCCTTTTGCACGGTCTGAGATCTTTTTAGTGAAGTCATCATCAGCCCCCAGAAATGTCAGGTTATAATCACTGCTATTAGACAGTTCGGTAATACGCTCTTTCACTTCGGCATATTGTTCCATACTGCCATGACGATCAATGTGGTCAGATGTCAAATTTAGTATTGCTGATATATCCGGGCGATATGTAGGGCATAAATCCATCTGGAATGATGATATTTCCACCACCACCCATGCATCAGGGTTAGAAAAATCAGAATCAAAAACCGGTGTCCCGATATTTCCACAAAGTACAGACGGTACGCCACATTCACTCAAGATATGATGAATCAGTGTTGCCGTTGTTGATTTACCGTTTGTACCGGTTACACCGATTGTTTTGATATTCGGGTAAATACGGTGAAATAGCTCTACATCACAGAAAATCTCAACATCGGCTTCTTTCGCCGTGTCAACAATGGTATGAGGCTTTGGGTGTGTGAATGGTATACCGGGGGATAATAAAACAAAGGCGTACTCAGAAAAATCGCGTGCAGAATTATCATAAATTTCTACATTTAATTTTTTGGCTTCTTCCAAATTTTCCGGATTATCATCACCGGTCACAACATGCGCGCCTGCGGCATGTAACATACGCGCAAGCGATATGCCCGATTTCCCCAATCCATAGATAAGAATTGGTTTTTCACGTAAATTTTTTATAAAATCCGCAATCTCATTCATGGGAACCACACTCGTAAAAACTGCTTAATATCCTAATTATCGCAGTTTTAGAGTGGCAAGTCCAACTAAGGCCAAAATAACTGCAATAATCCAGAACCGTATCACAATTGTTGGCTCAGACCATCCTTTTTTCTCAAAATGGTGATGGAGCGGAGCCATAGCAAAGACACGTTTACCTGTTAATTTAAACGATGTTACCTGTACAATTACAGAGACCGTTTCCAAGACAAATAATCCGCCGATAATGGCCAGAACAATCTCATGTTTGGTCATCACAGACAAAATACCGAGCAAACCGCCCATTGCAAGAGAACCGGTGTCCCCCATAAATATGGCCGCGGGAGGGGCATTATACCATAAGAAACCCATCGCCCCGCCAATCAAAGCCCCGCAGATAATCGCTAGCTCTTCTGTTCCTGGGATATGATGTAGATATAGGTATTTTGAGAATTCCACATGCCCAACCAAATAGGCAATCAGACCAAAGCAGGCTGCTGCAATTGCAACAGGAACAATGGCCAAACCATCCAGACCATCCGTCAGGTTAACGGCATTTGACGCGCCGATGATAACAAGCAAACCCCAGGGTACAAAAAACCAAGAGAGGTTAATTAAAACATTTTTGAAAAATGGAGGCGCGACATGCGTGCTAACTTCATCAGGCAAGGCATACATCACACCGATTGTTGCGATTAAACCAATGAAAACTTGCGCCAAGATTTTATAACGCCCGGGCAAACCCTTCGTATTGCGTTTGGTTAGTTTCAGAAAATCATCTGCAAAGCCGATTGCCCCATAACCAACCATAACCAACAACGCATACCATATATAAAGATTGGTCAAATCAGACCACAGAAGCGTACTAACACAGATAGATATGAGGATCATTAGACCGCCCATTGTTGGTGTTCCGGCCTTTTTAAAATGTGTTTCAGGCCCTTCTTTACGAATAGGTTGGCCTTCTTTTTGCTTGGCTTTCAACTTACGGATCATGGAGGGCGCGATCAAAAAGCAAACCACCAAGGATGTTACAACAGCCCCTCCCGTACGAAAGGTGACCGAACGAAATAGTTCTGCAAAAAGGATATCACCGAAATAGGGCTGGAATAAATTATAGAGCATGTTCAGGCTTACTTTTTGTACAAATATTATTACTTACAACGCGCAGAGCCTCTACCATTTTTATCCCTTGTGTATCTTCATCATGCTTAAACACCAGAAGATCACCGGGAGAAAGGACATCTGCAACGATTTCCTTTATATGCTCTTTATCATATAACGTGGAAATCAGCTTCTTAACGTTTCTCATAGCAGGTTTTTTCGGAGAGGTATAGACAAAGTCCAAGCTCCCCATGCGGAAAGGAATACGTACATCGCTGTTCGCCGTCTTTTTATGCAACAGCTCAGGATAATCCACATGCTCTAACATTACGGTCTGACGGCCAATCCCCAAATCGATCATATTGCCAACACGGAATACAATTCCCTTTGGCTGCTTTTTCGGGGCAACACGCACTGTCACTGTTTTTGTCTTTAAGTGAGACCAGTAATAGCGATTATCTTCAATCATTTAGTACTTCCTTTTTACGCAACGCAGCTTCAACTTCACACACATCATCAAATGGCTCGATAAAGCCATCAAATATCTGACCCTGCTCGTGCCCTTTACCAGCCACAAGAAGGATGTCATTTGGTTGTAATTGCCTTACGGAAAACTCTATGGCAGAACGCCGTTCGTTTACTTCATATAGTTTTACCGCAGGTAGGGGCATCAGGTCTAATATTTGTTTACGGATATCTACAGGATTTTCACTTCTTGGGTTGTCATCCGTTACAATAACGATATCCGCACCATTTTGCGCAGCCATTCCCATAAGAGGACGCTTTGCTCTATCCCTGTCTCCGCCACATCCGAACACACAAATCAAGCGCCCCTTCACATGCGGACGCAACGCTTTCAACACATTATCAAGCGCGTCAGGGGTATGGGCGTAATCAATATAGGCATTATATTTTTTATCCAGTGAGGTCACATGTTGCAGACGCCCGGGAACACCATGCAATTTTTCTACGGCGTTAAGCACTGCAGATATTTTTGCATCACCTGATTTATACTCCGACAACACGCAGCCCAAAGCGCACAAAACGTTCATCACCTGAAATTCACCGACCAATGGCAGCCTCAGAGTATAATTTTGACCGAATAATTTTATTTCTATTTTTTGGCTTACACCATCAACTTCACGGGAGATCAATTGAATATCATCGCCACCCTCACCATAGGACACAACCTGTATGCCCCGCTGCTGACAAATATCGTACAAATGCACATATTCGGCAATATCTGCATTTAGAACTGCAACACCATCTTCCTCCAAAAGCTCAGAGAAGAGGCGCTCTTTTGCGGCTAAATACTCATTCATATCCGCATGATAATCGAGGTGATCTTGAGAGAAGCTTGTGAACGCAGCAACATCAACGCGCACACCATCCATACGGTATTGCTCTAACCCATGGCTTGATGCTTCCAACGCAAAATGCGTGATGCCGTCTTTTTCTTGTGCCGATAATGTTTCATGTAAGGACACCGGATCTGGTGTGGTCATCCCCCCTGATAATGTCCCGATAAACGCGCCCTGCTCTTTTGCCGCACGCCACAGTTGATCTGCAAAATGCACGACGGAACTCTTACCATTTGTGCCCGTTACCGCCACAATACGAGAAGGTTTTAAATTATAATATTCGGATACAATATGTGCGAAGTTCTTGCGCGGGTTATCACTTGTCACAAGCTGTGCGCCCTGAACATCATCAGGGGAAACAGTTTTATCGCTTAAAATTATAGAAGCACCGGCAAGAAGAGCCTGCGGAATATAATCGCGTCCATTAGAGCCTACACCCTGCAAGGCCGCAAAAAGATAGCCTTTTTTTACTTTTCGACTATCCTGAGTTACACCAGACAACGCAGAAATTTCTATCCCCAGATCCACACTAGTAGGAGACAAGTTTTTTCCCTCCCTTTTTCTTTTCGTGAATATATGACATAAGCGCGTCACCAATATCTTCGCCTTGCTCATAACGATCGGCAGGCAAACCAAGAATAGATGCCATAGATCCAACAATACGTTTAATCGCAGGCGCAGCGACCCACCCGGCCGTAGCATAGCCATAACTTTTCTTGTTCCCTTTTGGCTCATCAACCATAACCATAAGAACATAACGCGGGTCATTCATCGGGAACGCACCTACAAAGGAAGATATCAATTTATCTCTGTGGTAACGCCCACCAACGCTTTTTTCCGCCGTACCTGTTTTTCCGCCAATCATATAACCATCAACGTCGGCATTTTTACCTGTCCCCTTCGTCACGGTCAGGCGTAACAAACGGCGCATTATTTCAGATGTTTTTTCAGAAATAACGCGCACTTCACTGCGCACAGCTGTATTGGACGTTTTCCTGATTAAAGTCGGAGCAGATAATGTTCCACCATTTACGATACTCGCCACCGCCGCGGTCATTTGCAGAGGAGTTGTTGAAAGACCATGTCCATAAGATGCAGTTAATGTTGTTGAAGCACGCCACGGATTAGGGACAAGCGGACGACCAACCTCCTTTAACTCCAGGTCCATTGAGGTTAATAGCCCGAGATCAGAATAGAAATGCTTTAACGCTTTACCACCGATATCTTGCCCCATCAGCGCACTACCGATATTAGATGAATGGATGAACACCTCCGGCAATGTCATGATACGTTTTTGCGCATGATAATCACTAATCCGAAAACGCCCTGTTTTTAGTGGCTTACGCGCATCAAACTTTTGTGCAACGCCGCCCTTACCCATTTCAAGATATGCGGCTGTTGAAAAGATTTTAAACATAGAGCCAAGCTCATACACACCTAAAGTCAGACGGTTGAACTTTTCTCTATCCTTTGCATTTTTTGCCATGTTCAAATCAAAATCAGGCAGAGATACGCCCGCAAGAACCTCTCCCGTATGCACATCAAGGATAATGCCACTCCCTGCTTTTGCAGTGAAATCAGCCATAGCTTTTGACACCTCGCGCTTTACAACATGTTGCAAGCGCAAATCTACAGAGAGATGCACATCCTGCCCTTTTGATAAAACATCATCATATCCGCGTTCAACTCCGGACAATCCGAGGCCATCACGGTCTGTATATCCCACGATATGTGCGAACAGGGCTTTTTGCGGATAGACACGTTTATATTCATATTGAAAGCCTAAGCTCGGCTCTCCCAGCTCAAGAATTTTTTGCTGCTGCTCTGGTGTAATACCACGTTTAACCCAACCGAAACGATTAGATGCATGCAATGTTGCGAGTACCTTCTTATGACTTAAATCAGGCAATATCCCATTTAAGCGCACGTATAAATCATCGGCATCCAAAACCAAAGACGGGTCAACATAAAGAGAGGGAATCTTCAATGTCGTTGCCACCAAGAACCCATGACGATCAAATATATCACCACGGCGCGGCGCAATAGACGCGATTTGTGATCTACCATTATCCTGTGCCTTATCCATACGCGCCATTTCGCCCTGAACAATTGCAAGGTCGACAAGACGAAACGCCATAAGCAAATACGCCACAACAAAGAAAACAGATAAGACAGATAAACGCCCGCGCGTTATTCCTACGCTTGTGCGCTTTTCCCCTTCAATAACAATACTACGGCGGCGTGCCTGTTGCCACATCATGGGCGCCCCCCATCATCATTTTGAAGGGTGGACGCTTTTACAAATAAGGGGGAATTCGCATTCGGACGATGCGCGTTTTTGAGGGAGGGTTTCACAGGAGGGTATGGTAGAGTAGCGGATGCATCTCGTTGCTCACTTAACGGAACAGCAAAAGAAGGATCGATATCGTGATTATCAGGTAAAGAATCTGGCGTTGAAACCAACCCATCAACAGATGGCGCATCCATATCCAAACCACCGGATACAAGTGCGTCAAGGCGCGCAGGGTCGTTCAAATACGCCCATTCCGCGTGCAGAACCCGCACAGCTTCCCTTTCATGTTCAATTTCGCGATCAGCCTTTGCGATTTTGTTCTCAATATCCTGCACCTGACGCGTCACATTCATGAGCATAGCGCCACTCAAAACAACAAGTAAAAAGACGAAAGCATATTTTAAAAGAGAGCGGATCATTATGCGCACCCTCCTTGCTCTTCTTTTTGACGTATCACCATACGCAGACGCGCAGAGCGTGAGCGTGGATTCTCATCAATTTCTTTTTTTGACGGCTTTACCGTTTTACGTGAAGGCAATGTAAAAGGGGCAACAACATCTTCGACATATACGTTTTGTGGCATATGACGAGATGCGGAAGGCACGGCATTTGCCACGCGCTTCATATAGCGTTTTACACGCCCATCTTCCAAGGAATGAAACGACACGACGACCAAACGCCCGTGATGCGCAAGAACATACTCTGATGCCTCTAATGCACGATCTAATTCACCAAGCTCATCATTCACCGCGATACGCAGAGCTTGGAACGTGCGTGTAGCAGGATCAATTTTATCTTTTGGAGACTTTGGAACAGCCGAACGTACAACATCAGCCAAATCTGACGTACGCGAAAACTTCTGTTCTGCCCTACGCATCACAATGGCGCGCGCAACACGGCGGGAAAGGCGCTCCTCTCCATACTCATAAATTACGTTTGCAAGGTCATCTGCTTCGTATGTATTCACAATATCCGCAGCAGTCGGTTGATCGCCTTCAATATCCATACGCATATCGAGAGGCCCATCAAAACGAAACGAAAAACCGCGCTCTGCCTCATCAATTTGCATTGAGGACACACCAACATCCAGAACAAAACCATCAACAGAGGAGACACCCGCCTCGTTCAGTAATTCACGCACATCACCGAAGCAACCACGTAAGAAAACAAAACGCGCACCATATTGCTTTGTAAACTCATCCGCACGTTTTTGCGCATCAACGTCACGATCTATTGCGTAAACCGTACAATCAGCAGCCTCTAAGATCGCGCGTGTATATCCACCGGCGCCGAATGTTCCATCAACATAAATTCCACCATCTTTTATGGCGAGCGCATCAAGCACTTCAGGCAACATAACAGGGTAATGCTTTTCATGCTCTACCACCATCTAGCTCCCCGCCCCTTTCGGTACTGTCAGTTTTCGATCTTGGACAGAGCTGCGCGCCTGTGTACGGCGGCGTTCAAACATTTCCGGGCTCCAAATTTGAAATTTACGACCAAGACCAACAAAAGTTGCACGACTTGTGATACCCGCGGCACTCATTAGATGCGATGGAAGGGTCATACGACCATCCCCATCAATCAATAGCTGCACACTTTCACCAAATATTGTCGTGGCCAAATCATCTTGATCACTGGAAAACAAATCGTAATGATCCATACGGTCACCGATCTCATCCATTTTCGCCCAATCAAACCCTTCCAGACAAGAATGCTGGCTTGAGGCAAATACGACAAGCCCATGATTGACTTGCTCCCCCAAAGCACTACGAAACGAGGCAGGAACCGACACGCGTCCCTTCTTGTCCACTTTATTCATATATGTTGACAAAAACAGTGCCATTAAAACGCCTTAGAAAAAAATAAGTCAGAAAAGCAAACGAGAACACCAATCACAGCCCCAGCTTGGAACGATATGGATATATATGGGATACCATGGGATTTAATGGTCGGTCAATAAGAAGTCGGCACAATTCCCTAATAAACAACAGCTTTTTACACTTCGTTAAAATTTTCTTTAATTTTCATAATAAAAAGTTGCGGGAAACCGCATAAAATATGCATACAGAGCGCATCACAGAAAATAAGAAAACACTGATATTCAAAGACAAACTTCTAACTAACTGCAAACAATGAAAAAAAAGTTTGCATTTTACGAAATACAGTGGTAGGAATAGTAACAATTCGAACAGGTAATTTTTTTGTGTGTGGGGATAAAGCTATGTTAGCGACTATCTTAATGCTTGTTCTGGCTGTTAATGGCGGGCTTTATATGGGGACCATATTGTACTCATATCACAGTTCACATTACGTTGAAGACTTTGAAAAATAACGTTTTTTTCAGGACATCAATGAAATCAGCCTAACATGATATTAAAGAAAAAAGATGAGCCGCCGGATATATATTCGGCGGTTTATTATTTAACTCAAAGCACGCACCTGCATAATTTATGCACTTTTTCACATAATTAATTCAAAAAAGGTGTCAGGCAGGCCTATAAGCCGGGTTCTGTGCCGATTAAATCGGTGATGACCATTCATCTAGGGCATTTGTCACCAAACACCTCTTGCGATCTACCCGGACTACGGCGTGGAAATTCACCTTCTGCGTAAAGCAGCACGTAGCCCCTATTTGATCTTGCTTCCGACGGGGTTTACCATGCCAAATTCGTTACCGAATTCGCGGTGCGCTCTTACCGCACCCTTTCACCTTTTCCTCTTACAAGTAAGAGGTAGTTTACTCTCTGTTGCACTGGCCGTGAAGATTTACATCTCCCCCGGGATTTCCCCGGCGTCGTTTTTCCATGAAGCCCGGACTTTCCTCTCCTCATAAAGAGCAGCGGCCATCCAGCCTGCCTGACGGTTGCCAAAATGCGCTTTTAATAATAAAAAATCAAGCTTTTAGAGATTTGATATTCGGATTAGCGATAGTAAGCGTGCAACAGTCTCGCGACAAACCTGCCCTTCGCGCCCCTCACGGAAAGCATCCTGATAGTAATGGCGCTGAAAAGATGTCACGACGTCAATATATGCTGCCATCGGGTTATAACCATATGCAACAAAGAGTTTTTCAACCTCGAAATCATTCACGGACACTTCATCTGCGCGTTTATAATCAACGTCACTGGGCTGTGGCCACAAACCAACCCCATGACTTGCAAGCATTTTCCAATCAAATAATTCGCCGGGATCTATCTTTCGCTCAGGCGCAACGTCGGAATGCGCAAGCACATATTTAATTTCATGCCGCTGCATAATTTCAGAACACAAGCCCTGAACGGCCTTCATCTGAATATCCGGAAACGCTCTATAACCGAACTCATGCCCGGGATTTACAATTTCAACACCAATGGAATACGAGTTTATATCCGTTTCACCCTGCCAATACGAGACACCGGCATGCCATGCCCGCTTATCCTCGGCGACCAAATCATAAACTGCACCATCCTCATCAACCAAATAATGTGCACTTACTTTGCTATCAGGGTCAGAGAGGCGGTCTTTGGCGGCTTGCATATCCTGCATTCCGGTGTAATGCAATAGCAGAATATCCGGCTCTATTTCATCCGGACGATCCTCATAATTTAATGATTTTGACTTCCAAAGAAACATTTTGCCAAAACCTAACGAATATAGTTACAGGAGACATAGTAACCCCAAATACAAAAATAAGGTAGATATAATGCGTATGACTTTTTTCACTGCCCTCACTATCATTGCCGGAGCCATTGGAATTATGGCCTTAATCGCCCCATCCTTTGCGATAGAAGGCGTTTTAAAGGATAAAGGGAAGGATATTAAAGCAGAAAAGCCTGCCGACTATCCGGTTGCAACGCTTGCCGGTGGTTGCTTTTGGTGTCTGGAGAGTGAATTTCGTGCCGTAGACGGTATTTTGCACACACGCGTTGGATATACAGGCGGACAAACACAAAGCCCAACCTATCAAGACATTACAACAGGACAGACAGGGCATGCAGAAGCCGTCGAGATTACATTCGACCCCACGAAAATAACATACAAGGAACTTATAACGTTCTTCTTGGAGAAGGCGCACAACCCAACACAACTCAATCGACAAGGGGTTGATGTCGGGACGCAGTATCGATCCGATATTTTCTATCATAATGAAGAGCAGAAACAGATTGCACACGATCTGATTCAACAAACCGATGCGAAAGGATTATATAGCAACCCAATCGTAACAAAAATCAGTCCGGCAGAGAAATTTTGGTTGGGTGAAGAATACCACCAACAATATTACGAGAAGTACGAACAACAAAACGGACAAATACATCCACGCGTTATCTATAAGAAAAGAGTAAAAGCCCTAAAAGGAAATTAATCACGAGAGCGCATTGCGCTCTCAATTTTCTCCAGAAGCTCATCACACTTCACCGGCTTAGCCAAAACGCCCGCAGCCATATTAACAACAGCACGTAGCGCGTCATCGGAACTGATCGTCACGCCACCACCGGACAGAACAAGAACGGGTGTTTTATCCTCAACCTTGTTCAAATAACGCATCACACCAACACCATCAAGATCCGGCATAATAAGGTCAGTGATAATTACATCATAAATAGCACCACCCTTAAGTTTTTCAACAACTTGACGACCATCATGAAGCACATCAACATCATGCCCTTCACGCCCTAACATTTCCGCAATTAGATGTGCAACATCTACACTATCATCAACGACTAACAGCTTCGCCATTAAGCCCCCTTTTTTACTTTTATATTAAGGTACGAAATCAAAAACACACGGATTGCAGACGCTAACGATGAATCTGGGTTCTTTCGATCATAGATAAACGAGCATAATTCATGCACTCCACACTCCTGCTCTTCAGCAATTTCATGCAAAATATTCCACACCTGAGGCTCTAACGTTACACTCGTTCTTTTTTCATGAATAAAGATGTTTCGCTTCTTTAATTCATTCAAACTAATAAAGATCGAGGCCTCAGCCGTTTCTATGATTTCTTGAATTTTTGACATACCTCACCACACACATTCTGTTATTTTTCACACTCTAACACAAGAGTAAAAACTCTTGAATATAAATATATTAGAAAAACCAAACTATATTATGAGTATTATAGAACTCATAAGCACTCCCTATGCTTATTCAGTATACCCATAAAACATAAAACTTTTATTACTTTTTGATATTTATACACTTACAAAATAAAAGCAACACTGAATACTATGATACGTATTTAAAAAATATCATATATATCAATAACTTAATTATATTTATATTAAGATAAGCATGATAGTATTTTCATATGAGCAGGGACACATCAACTATATCTCATTACGTGAGAACACTCATTATTGCATTTGCCTTTATCAGTATACAGGGCACATTTACATCACAACCTTCACATGCAACAACAACCAGTGGTAGTGCAGCAGTGGAGATTCTTCAACTCATACAAATCAGCGAAGTTCAGGGTATGGATTTTGGAACAATACTGACGAATAACGGGCTTGCGGATACAATTTCTTTGAGTACAGCAGGTAACCTGACAGCAGGCAGCTCATCCTCTCATAGCGGCTCCATATCGCGCAGCGGTCAGTTTTCTGCGAACGGCACTCCAAACTCAACACTAAGTATTTCTTTTCAGGATGCTATATTATCCGGCGGAGGTAGCACCATTACAGTTTCAAACTTTACACATAATGCAGGGGCAACCCCTACTCTTGATGCATCCGGCACCCTGATCTTCAATGTTGGAGCGGACTTAACACTTTCAGAAAATCAAGCTGTTGGCGTGTATTCCGGCTCATATCAAATTACAATTAATTATCAATAATTTTTTGTAATTCTTCTTCACTAATATCTTTAATACTTCCCTCATCAAGCAAGAACTCACCCTCTTCGCCAGTACCATCTTGCGTATTAACCGCAAAATTTTCAGGGCCTCTTGGTATTTGCTTAATTTCCACGACGTTGGCGGGGCATAGGGGTGTTTCTTGGATAATGCACTCATAATCATGTAACGCCATTCCTTCACATATCAATGATGCATCCTCTTGCTTAACATCCGTCAAAATCAGACTATACTTCTCGCCCCCATCAGAAACATTCGCCTCAATGATATAGCTTGCAGGGTATTGATCTTGATCCAGGAATATGTCCTTGATCCACGTTAACATATCAGCCCACAAGGCGTTCGCGTGCTCTAACGTCGCATCCTGAAGTAAATAAATACTGACATTATCAACTTTTTGTTTAGGCCACAGAACAAATTCGTTAACCGAAGAAAATGGCTCATCCACATTCAGGACGACATCTTGTGATGGTACATCACAATACCCAAGCTCCTTGAGCTGTTGCGGGTCTACACGCGCCTCATATTGCCCCATCGGGACATCTTGAAGCCAGATAAAGCCATCATATTCGCTAGCCCCTTGCGCAACGACCTCCCCTCCAGCCTTTGCAAGCAGTTGCACAGAGATAGATTGCGCAGGACGCTTTGACCCCGCCTTGAAGAAAGAAACATCGCCATCAACTTCACCAACAAGAATCACAGGAAAATCTTTGCGTACAATTTGTCCCGGACGCAGGACATAATCGCGCGGTGGAACAACAGAACGCATAAAGGGGTCAGGCAATGACGATGAATTTAATTCAAGGGTTGAACGCGCATATGGCGCAATGCCGGTCAGTAAACTATACCCCTCTTCATTGGTCGCAATTTTTCTATCCACGCGTGAGCCGGAAAAATGAATATCTTTTAACCATTCATCCTCGTCGTCGAATTCGGAATTTCCATTTTTGTCATAGTAAGCGCGCGGTGCAAACATCGCCGTTTCTGCCGTTCTCTTCCTTGTCAAAAATACGTTACTTTTATACGGGTTATAACCAAGGCTAAAGCTACTACTTAAGACTGCGCGTAATTCATCATTATCATCATAACTAACATTCATACCCACCTGCATCGGATCAAAAAGATAGCTACCACCCAATGTTAGGGTGTGTATGGGATCTTGCGAACCTGAACGTCGAATACCTGCACGTAGAACCCTACGTGGGTCAATACGCCAATCTGCGTTGAAGCTCACTGTATTTAGTACGAATTCCGGCTCTAGCTCATAACGCAAAGCGCCACGCAGGCTTATATTATCGTAACGTGAACCGATTTGTAGATTAAAGTTTGTTTCACGATCTAGCTCGCTTTCTATGCGCTGGTCTATCTCCGAAGTAATTCGTAATTTTTTAATATGATTGGTTAGGCGTAAGTTCCAGTCATAACGCTCTACCCCTTCAAGATTTGACAATCTATCCAAACGCAACGAAAAGGGCATATTCTTAACAAGTGGCAACAGGCCGGACAGACGCACATTGGTTGAGTGTTCTAGCTCCCCGCGAAGCCCCGATCGTAACGTCTGCTCGGACAGGAAATCTTGATAATATTCATGCTGTACCTGCCAACTTATTCCCTTAAATATACTTTGAAAGCGCACTCCGGCCGCATAGCCTTGGCCTGCAAGATGCGCATAAGACAGGTCTGCCCTAACACCCTTTAGAGATTGACTATACCGTAATAACCCATAACGCTTACGATCCCCCTCTACAGATAAATCGGCGAATGCACCGTAAAGAGATGACGTACCTGTCAGACCATACTGTGCCTCAGTTACAACGCGATACTCCCCTTGATCTTCATTATTTGCCCCACGATTTGTAAATAAGTTTGTATCATCTTGAATAACATCCGTTTTGAAGCCAAAAGCACCCTTTTTCACTGGGTTAGATGGCACGTAGAAACGCTCTTCCCGTGTCTCTTTTTGCCCTTGCGGCCCATAGAACACCAACTCAAATATGTTTAAACCCGGCAAGACATCAACGTCGAAAATATATTCCCCATTACTATCAGGCTCATCCAGAAAACCAATAAGTTGGCCATTACGCATGATATCCACCTGATACCCGACCGGTAGCTCACCACGCAATTGCACGTTACCGGATTGTACACCTGGCGATGCATTCAAAGGCATTGTAGAGAATGAAACACCACGCCCGGCTGATCCTGTTGCAAGGAAAGGAATATTGGCCGTATTCACGTCACCTAGCTTATACTCACTCCCACCGACGCCAAACAAGTTGTTATCAGGTGCTTTCAAACCTATAGAAGCACGTACATCTGCACCCTCATCATCTGCAGTGCTTTCATTAACACTTACCAAGAAGTCCTGCCCTGCAACAATGGCGGAGGCCAGTGTGGTTACACTGGCAGATAATGATTTCTCAGTGCCTTGTGTATCTTCATAACTTAACTGTGCCGTTGTATTCATAAAGGGAAATCCAAATGCAGGCGCGGGCGCATCTTCAATGGGGTGTTGCCTGTGACGTAACTGCACAGCCTTATCAATTTCCTGCCTTTTTATATCACGGGCCAATCGTATTTCTATTGGCAAAGGCTCTAATGACTTTACAACAACGGCGAGCTGAGAAAAATCTACATCCAGTGTAACAGGGAACCATTTTTGAAGCTCTTCTAACGAGACATAAATACCATCCTCATGTCGCTCTATCTCTTTTGGATCAAGGAAATATCTTGTGCCTGATACATCAACGATCCCCTCACGCAGATTAAGGGAGAAGACCCTATCCTCACTCAAAAACCATCCTGTAGCACTTAACGCTTCTTCATCCACTTGAATAGGGAATTCCAATGTTTCAAAGAAATCTATGAGGGGTATGTAATATTTACCACTGTCCAAGTCCTCATATGTCAGCAGCGCATCCAGAAGAACAGTCCGCCCCAAATTAAGGGTAAAGATCAATAAATCTTCATCGGGACGCACAACAATTTCATCAACAGACCTTACAATTCCATCAGCAAGTGCGGGTGCATTGACAGCAGATAGCGCAGAGACATTTTCATCCCCTTGGGCGAATGTTGGAAATGGCGCGCTTAAACATGTAAAGCACACCAAATAAAGGGCAAGTTTATGGCGCGGTAAAGGACAGCTCCGTAGACGGAGCGTCTTCATTTTCATCTTCAGCACCGAATGTGATGCGAATATTTTTACCGGATAAATTTTTGGCACGCTCAGGATCTAGCTTGATAGAAATGATTCGACGAGGGGTTGACAGATAAACTGCAACATTCCTTAGGATACCAACTTTTTGCGAATCTGCAAAAACATTTGCTGTTCCAATGAAAGATTTTGTTCCTGACCTGTTTAATGCAACAGTCAAAAACGTATTATCCCCGATTTTTTCTATTTTAGGTGTGGACAGTGATGCTTCTGCAGACAGCTCACCTTTACGAATAATCACAGGTAAAGATATCCCGAACACTGCCGTCACATTCACACCAAGGTCACCTTGCTTATCACCACCAACATTTTCCGGTGGTGCAGCTTTAGGGATTTCTTGAATCAAAAGGTGAGAACGGTATTCCCCATCTTTTGCATCAGATTTTAAACGCGCCATCAAACGTACTTTTTGCGTTTGTTTGGGCCCAAGAACAATCTGCCTTGGACTATATCTCAAGTGCTCCTTAAAAAACAACTCGCCTTGCGCAGGTGTCGTCGCATCAGATAATTGTCCATTTTCCTGCATCGCTTTATTTACGATAGATATTCTGAATTTTTCTTCAGAGTTACCGCGATTTGCGAGCAGAACCTCGACAATTTTTTGCCCTTCCTCAAAAACAACACGCTTAGGCGTGATAACCAACCCTTTTGCACCTTGTGCATAAACGGTAGGTGTAGACCCAATAAAAACGAGTAAAGACAAAAACCCTAATAGCAAACGTGACATAATTTATATCCTCAAAAATATACAGAAAAACGCTCCATGAAACATATCATGGAGCGTCTTCGTTGAGCAATTCAATATTATTGGTAATCAACAGTCAGTGTGTATGTCCCTGCATACGCACCGCCAACCTGACCAGCGTTAACTGTAAGGTTTGCACCAACGTTAAAAGCAAGGTTACCAGAACCATCAAACGCAGGTGAACCACCGGCATCCGTTGTAAAAGTACCAAGACCCATAGCGGCACCCGGACCAGTTAATGTATCACCTGAGCTGAATGAAACTGTAACAGCTGCACTTGGTGTACCTGTTGCAGAAAACGCACCTGCATCAGGTGTTCCTGTAAATGTTGATGCACCTGTACCGGTAACACCACCCGCAGCAGTCAATGTAACAACATCACCTGTTGGGTCTGCAACAATTGTTGCAAAATTCATTGCAGTGTCTTCGCTTAAAGCAATTGCCTGCTGAATAGTTGCAGATGCGTTACCTGTAACGTCTGCTGCTTGTGCCTGAGATACTGCAACAGTACCCAAACCTGCCATACCTACCAAAGCTAATTTTTTCATAATACGCATATCTAATCCCTCTTGTGCTGAGTTAAAAAGTCAAAAATTTTAATAACGGTGGAGTGCTAAAGAACTTTAACTTAGTCAAAGTATCATAATACTCATCTTCAAGATAGCCAAAAGTTATTAACAATTCGTAAACAAGAATAATTGTTTCCAATGGCTTAGCTATATCAGTTCATGTTAATATAGCAAAAATGCATATAAACACTAGGAAACACCAATGGTTCAGGTCTTACTTATTGATGATGATCTTACCGATAGAACTCTTTTCAGGTATATCGCCCATGAAACTGCGATGGATCTGGAAATTGATGAGGCATCAAATGGTACTCAGGGATTAGAACGTATTAAGGCACATGAATATGACTGTGTATTCATTGATTACATGCTTCCGGATATCGACGGCATTGACCTTTTAAAGAAAATTTACAATCCGGAGACAGAGCTTGCCCCCTTCCCTGTTGTTGTTCTGACGGGTCAAGGACATGAGTCTATTATTATTGATGCCATACAATATGGCGCACAGGATTATTTAACAAAAAACCATCTCACGCCAGATAGCCTAATGATGGCGATTGAAAAAGCGCGGCATGTTTTTAATATTAAACGCAACCAGAATGAAACAAAGTTAAAACTCAACCACTCTCAGAAGCTTGAAGCACTTGGAAAGTTAACTGGCGGCATTGCCCATGACTTTAATAATATCTTGACGATCATTTTGGGTAATACGCGCTTAATGCAAGATATTTTAGAAAATGATGAGTTTGAACAAGAAGGCTTTTTGCGCAAATCCAAAACTATTGAAAAAGCGGCAGAACGCGGGGCAGACCTTGTAGAACACCTTATGGCCTTTTCACACCATAGAAGCCTTAACCCCGAGCCATCTGATCTGAACGATCTCCTTAACAGTATGGGAGATTTGCTAAAACGGACAATCGGGCAAGCCGTCACAATTCTAAATAATTTTGCGGACGACTTATGGCTTACGAATCTTGACCCGGCTCAACTTGAGCATATGGTTATAAACATTTCGGCGAATGCCCGTGATGCCATGCCGGATGGTGGTACGTTGTCCCTACAAACATACAATACCTCAATCCCCCCCAACAGAGCACAAAAGCTCAATATATCACCCGGAGATTATGTTTGCCTCAGTATTACGGATACAGGAATCGGCATTTCCAAAGAGATACAAGATAAAATATTCGACCCTTTTTTCACCACAAAAGAGGTGGGCAAAGGCACTGGTCTGGGTATGAGTACAGCTTATGGATTTATCAGAGAATGTGGTGGCACAGTTGAAATTAACAGCCGCCTTGGTCAGGGCACAGAATTCATAATTTACTTCCCTAAATCTTCATCAGAAGAAGTCTCCAAGCTATCAATTACTGAAACAAAGGTGACCATCACTGATGGGCAAGAAACCATTCTGGTTGTTGAAGATGAGGAGGAAATTAAGAACCTTGCTGCGATGATCTTAAAAGGCCATGGCTACACTGTTTTACAGGCATCCGACGCAAGCGAAGCCTTGGAGATACTTCAGGATGAAAACCAACATCTGGACTTGCTCTTCACTGACATCATGATGCCCGGTGAAATGAATGGGGTACAGTTGGCCGCGCGTGCGTTGGTATTACGCCCTAATATCCCTATTCTCTTCACAACCGGCTATATCCAAGCCTCTATACCGGATGTCAACTTACTCAGTGAATATACAATCTTAAACAAACCGTATAAACCTGATGCGCTCTTGCAAGAAATTCAAAAGGCCTTACAATCAGGTCAGGTTATCGGCAAGTTGTAAGTTTGTAATTATGGATCAAACACATAAAGAATATTTCCTATCACTACTGGGAGATAAGGGTGCATTATTCACCGAGAATAATATTACAGGGTACGAGACAGGTGCGCGCGGTGACCTTGGCAAGGCACTTTGTGTTTTACGACCTGCGACCACGGAAGAAGTCTCTGACACAATTGCATATTGTGCTTCTCATCAGCTTCACATCATCCCGCAATCAGGGAATACCGGTCTAGTCGGTGGCTCTGTTCCGGATGAAAGCGGGACACAAATTGTTCTAAGCTTAGAACGCCTCAATAAAATTTTTGAGATTGATACCATCAATCAATCTGCACATGTAGGCGGAGGTGTACGGCTTTCATCCGTTAATACAGTCACCGAAGAGCATCAATTATTCATTCCTATAGATCTTGGCTCTGATCCATGCATTGGCGGTATGATCTCAACAAACACAGGTGGTTCACGCTTTTTAAAATATCGCGGCATGCGCGAGTATACCCTTGGGCTTAAGGCTGTGCTACCGGATGAGCATGGAACAATCATTGATGTATTATGTCCTTTGCATAAGAACAATACGGGATTAGATGCCAAACAGCTCTTCATTGGAACATGCGGTGCGTATGGCATTGTAACAGAGGCCATTATACGGCTCTCCCCTTTACCACAACAAAGCGCATCGGCGCTTCTTATTCCATCATCTCCACAGGCACTCAACACTTTGTTAAGTGAGATAGAAAAATCATGCGGTACATATTTAAGTGCGTTTGAAGGCATGTCAGGGAATGCGATACGCGCGGCGCTTCATCATTGCCCGTCATTACCCTCCCCCTTCGGACAAGATGAAATACCCGAATATGCCGTCTTGGTGGAATTAAGTCGGTCATGGCAGGTGCGTGATGGTGAGCAAAGCCTTGATGATGTTTTAGAAAATGTACTTGGCGCATTATGGGAGCGCGGCGATGACTTGCTGGAGAATGCTCTCATTGGCAATAGTGACAAGCTCTGGGACTTACGCCACAGTTTGTCTGAAGGGGTGCAAAAGTCAGGCAAGCTTTATGCCTTTGACATTTCCTTTAAACGCGGTGACCTTATGCGTTTTCGTGACTTTATTGCCGAACAACTCGCACAACATTATCCGGAGCTTACACTTTGCGATTTCGGACATGTTGGAGATGGGGCAATGCATTGTTCTTTGGTGCTCGATAAAAACGATCCAAGAGCACAGGACGAAGCATATGAAAAAACTCTACGTGCATGGATGAATGACCGCGCGGTTCTTGATTTTGAAGGCAGCTATAGTGCGGAACATGCATTAGGGCGCAAAGTACAAGATGCGTATAACAAATACACCTCGGATGAAATCCGTACGCTTACATCCGCCATTAAACACGCAATTGCCCCTGCACCTATCGGCACCGTTGATCTTTAATTTGTTATTTGGTGCGTTGCTATGGTAAGAAATGCGCACGAAATCTGTGAGATAAAAAGAGTTTACCGCAATGTCCTTTCACATTGGTGACATACATATCGAAGATCCTGTCTTTTTGGCGCCAATGTCGGGTATATCCGACTTACCCTTTCGTCGCTTGGTCAAAAGTTATGGTGCAGGCATGGTTTTTTCAGAAATGATTGCCAGTCGCGAAATGATCCAAGAGACAAGCAACTCTATCAAAATGAACGAGACATATACGGAAGAGTTCCCGATTGCAGTACAGCTGGCGGGATGCGACCCTGAGAGTATGGCACGCGCGGCGCAAATGAACGAAGAGCGCGGTGCAGACATCATTGACATTAATTTCGGATGCCCTGTTAAGAAGGTCGTAAAAAAGATGGCAGGCTCTGCCCTTATGCAAGATGAGGATTTAGCATGTCATATTATGGAAGAGACAGTTCGCGCTGTTGACATCCCCGTGACTGTTAAGATGCGCCTTGGTTGGGATCAGGATCATTTAAATGCACCTTCTTTGGCCAAAAAGGCAGAGGATATTGGCATTCAGATGGTTACGGTTCATGGGCGTACGCGCGATCAGCTTTATAACGGAGAGGCAAATTGGGCGGCGGTTCGTGCAACAAAAGATGCCATTAATATACCCGTTATCGTGAACGGCGATATTCTTAGCCCGGAAGATGCCATTAAAGCCATGAAGAAATCAGGTGCGGACGGTGTTATGGTTGGCAGAGGAGCACAAGGAAAACCGTGGATTCTTCGGCAAATTATGGAGTATTTACGCCACGGCGCAATAGGCACAGAGCCGAGCGTAAAAGAAAAATTATCCCTGATCTTATCTCATTATAATGCCATTTTAGAATATTATGGAGAACGTAAAGGCATCCCATTTGCACGGAAACATTTATCTTCTTACTGTACCGGATTTGATGGCTCTGCTGCTTTTCGTAGTGATTTGAATAAAATGAAAGATCCGGATGATGTCCGTAACGCCCTGAAAGACTTCTTTACACCTTATATATAATTTAATAATGCGGGGGGATTTCTAGGGCGGCTTTTTCTATTGATGACAATCCACTTTCCGAATTATCACCCGTGTCATTTTGCATTTGATCTATCTTACTAAGTGCCTTATCCAAACGGCGTTTTAATAGCTCAATTTGTTTCCATTGATCCGTCACAACGTCACTTAGATCCTGAAGCTGTTGTTCATGATGTGCAATTGTGATTTCAAGGTCTGTTATTCTATCTTCGCTCATGCCACAGCTCATAGCACACAACGTATAAACAATAAAAGGAATTGTTCTTGTTGGCATTGATAAATAAAATAAGAAGGAAGTTCGGAAGACAGGCGTATAATTATAGACAACCACACCTTAGCAAAAGATAAACAGATGAACTCCACCTATATATATAATCACTTTATACTCGCATTATTCTTTTCTGCTCTTTGTTTCAGTGCAAGTGCAGACGCATGGGACACGAGCACCAGATATTTGCAACATAACGGTGAGAAACGCTCTTACATAATCCATATACCTGAGGAAGTGAAAGCCTCTAAGGTGAAAGTCCCCATGGTCATAGTTTTGCATGGCGGGGGTGGTAATGCAGAACATGCAGAGCGATCATATGGGTTTTCCGAGAAGGCCGACCAAGAAGGATTCATCGCCGTTTATCCGAATGGAACGGCGGGCAAAATGGCAAAGTTTAAAACATGGAATGTTGTTCATTGCTGCGGGCCTGCGATGAAAAATAAAACAGATGATATCGGGTTTTTAAGCACGCTGATTGATTACGTTATTGATAATCACCCCGCCGATCCATCACGGGTATTTATCACAGGCATGTCAAATGGCGGTATGATGACGCACCGTGCCGGTATTGCTTTATCTGACAAAGTAACCGCTATAGCACCTGTTGCCTCAGGGCTATTTGGTGATGAAAGTTTCCCTAAATCACCAGTATCAGCCTTAATCATTAATGGTGCATTGGATAAGAGTTTTCCGATGAATGGCGGAAAAACAGGTGGTAAGTTTTCACGCGCTTGGGATGGCACTTCTCTCAAACCTGTATCATATCAAGGCGAGTTTTGGGCAAAACATAACGCGTGCAACGTGAAACCAGTAGAAGAACAAAACACCCCCTCTATTCTTGTGCAACGCTATACATGCAGTGGCACGGTAGATGTCATTCATTACATTGTAAAAGATAATGGGCATGCATGGCCCGGCGGAAAACAAGGCAATAAATTTCTGGATAAACCCTCACAATCCATCAACGCAACGGATATCATTTGGGACTTTTTCAAAGCACAGTAAAAGAAAAATAAATGATACGCTTTATGGTGTGTCATTTTGTGCTGGCACTTTCATTTCAAATGAGTAGAATGCGCAGCACCATGAACATAGCACGTAAAATATATACCCTGCTTTGTGGGCCAAAGCTGCTGCATTTTGCCCTACCCGCCGTTATGATCTATTTAATTGTCGGAACGGTCGCGCAGAAATATATCGGTCTGTATCAGGCAACACGCCAGTTTTTCTCGTCGCCTATATTCTGGCTTGGTGATTTCCCTTTACCGGGTATGCCCGTTTTTCTTGCCCTTATCTTTGTTAACTTAACTTTTAAATTAATTTTCAAGAGCCCATGGGACAAGGGAAGCTCCGGTATCATCCTGACACATATAGGTGCGATGCTCTTATTACTTGGTGGTTTATTCACGGCGTTCTTTAGTACCGAAGGGTATATGGTTTTACCGCTTGAGGTGAAAAATGCGACGGTATCTGATTATCATATTCGTGAATTTGTTATTATGGATGAGGATGATAATATTGTTTTCTTACGTAATCATAAGGATATTCAAATTGGTGATATAATCCGTATTGATGGCGTTGCATTTCATGTAACAATCCTTGAGGCATGTCAGAATTGCGATATCACCGCCCGCGAGAATAAGACAGATAATCACAAAGGAATGGCGCAGCATATGCAGCTATCCTCTGCCCCTCTTCGGCAAAAGAATGAGGAAAATGTCGCGGGTATGACGCTTCAAATTACCAACAATGATACAGTGGATATCCATACGATCATCGAAGACGTACCACGCACCCCAGAAGCAATATCAGGGGGAAAGACATACCGCTTTTCCCTTCGCCGAGAGAGCAGGCAGCTTCCCTTCTCTGTTGAGCTTATAGATTTTAAAAAAGACACCCATCCCGGGACAACAATGGCAAAGTCCTATCGCTCTACCGTTCTTATCAAAGATGGCAATAGTGTGTGGGAAAGCGTGATTTCGATGAACGAGCCACTGCGATATAAGGGATATACGTTTTTCCAATCCTCTTTTATTGCAACACCGCAAGGAGATATATCTGTTCTGGCCGTTGTTTGGAATGTTGGTCGAGCGTTTCCATACATCTCCGGTTTAACGATGTGTATTGGCCTTATCCTACATCTGGTAATCCGCCGTAGAACCAAGAAAAATAAGGTGAAGGAAAATGTATAATACCGCACGCTTCTTAGCTCTATTCTTTGTTTTTATACTCTTTGTAACACATGATGCGTCTGCGCAAGATACTACGCCAGTACATAATTCGGCGCATAATAATGACAGCACGATACGTCTTGATACCTCTTTATTCGGACAAATTCCAATTCTACATGAGGGGCGTATTAAACCATTAGATAGTTTTGCGCGTGCGAACCTCAAGACGTTATCAGGTAAAGAAACAGCAGCTATGCCATGGCTTATTGAGTTATTACTTGATCCTGCGCGCGCAGAAAAACGCCCTGCCATCAAAGTTACGAACCCTGAAATTCGATCTTTACTACATATTGCAAAGCGAAAAAGCAGGTTATATTCTTATCAGGAACTTTCCAAGGCAATGATCTCTAAACAAGAGATGATCCAAAGCATTGCAATGATGAATGAGGAAGACTGGACACCTCAGCAACGCGACCTTGTTGTATTGCAAGAAAATCTGGGGCTTTTCCAAAATTTGTTGAGCAGCCTGACGTTATTTTTGCCTCTATCATCATCATTACCGGATACGCTGCCCGAGGAATTACAGTTTCTATCCGTGGATAACCTCACCTATATTGATATCGCCGAAAAGCGCAGTACGCTTAATGAGCATGTAAAATCCATTATCGCAAATAAAGGTGATAAAATTGAGGATTATACGGAAGAAGAGCAAGCTCTTGCCCACCTATCCTTTACGTTAAGTGTTTTAGAAGAAACCAGTAAAGGCGGTGCGTTATTCAAGGTATTACAAGAAAGTGAACGTGAATGGCTTGCGCCGTGGGAATTTGCACATCAGGGTCGTAAAAACACACCGATGGCATATCAATATTGGCGTAACCTTGTTATGGCGTATCACGATAGTGATGCAAAGAGTTGGCACAAAAATATTACGCTACTCTACGAAAGTGCATTGCATGAGAATGATGGCATTCGTATTGATACGTTATCTGCGGAATATCACTACAATCAATTCAACCCATTCTTTATCAGTTTTATGCTGTGTTTATCTGCCTTGGGTCTTCTTTTCATTACTCTATTTCATAAAAAGCTGGGTTACGTTAATTTTGCGGCCTCTTTGATGTTGAGCAGCCTGATTGTACAAAGTGTTGGTATTGCACTTCGGATTTATATCCTTGAGCGCGCGCCTGTCAGCACGCTCTATGAAACCATTTTATTTGTTTGTTGTCTCATGGCGCTTTATATGCTCATCGCATTTTACCGTAACAAGCAGGCATTGTGGCTATGGCTTGGGTGTATACTTTCTATTTTCTTACATATCCTCGGATTCTCGCATAATCAGGATGGAGACAGTTTTGTCGTTCTGAGCGCCGTATTGAATACAAACTTCTGGCTAACCACGCATGTTTTATGCATCACTGCCGGATATGCCTTTTGCGCGATAACATCCATTTTGGCACATTATGCACTTATTTCCATGGCTATCAAAAAACAAAAAACGCCTGAACAAACATTATTCAAAAATATTCATAGCGCCGCCCTTCTTGCCTTATTTTTTGCCGGGATCGGCACGGTGTTAGGCGGGATTTGGGCAGATCAATCATGGGGGCGTTTTTGGGGATGGGATCCAAAGGAGAACGGAGCACTTCTGATTGTTTTATGGCTGATTTGGGTTTTACATGGCCGCATCAGTGGGCAGCTTAAACATCAAGGTACGTTATATGGCTTATGTTTTCTGTCTGTTATTCTGGCGCTCTCATGGTTTGGGGTTAACTTGCTTGGTGTTGGCCTACATGCCTACGGGTTTACAGATTCTGCAACGTGGAGCTTAGGCTTATTTACAATAGTAGAGATCGCTTTTATCTTAGTTATCGCCGCTATACGTAAATCTCAACAGGCGAAAGAGTGCCATGTATAAAGCGTTTATCATATTTTGTGTTGCTGCTTTGGGGTTATTATATGCCTTTTGGGATTCTACACGCCCACCGCAAGGTGTTATACGTCATGAGACGGATTTACGTGCACAGAAACAAAATACGCCCGCCCCTACTTTCACGTTCACAGATACAAACGGCGCAAGTCATGCGCTTACACAATTTAAGGGCAAAACCATTATCCTGAATTTCTGGGCAACATGGTGTCCGCCATGCGTCGCCGAGATGCCACAGCTTTTAGAGCTTGCCGCGCGCGAGAAAGATAATATTGTGTTTATCGCCCTATCTGTTGATGAACAAACCGATATGGTGCAACGTTTCTTCACGCGCCTGCCTACCGAAACGCGTGATATACTGGACTTTGAAAATGTTTTGATCGGTTATGATACAGATAAGCATATGTCTAAAGATTTATACGACACGACCAAATATCCCGAGACATATATAATTTCACCGGACCTTCAGATTAAACGGAAAATAAGGGGTGTTACCGATTGGCTCGGCGATGATATCAGGGCGCTTCTCACAGAATAAGTTACGCTTCGCACATCTTTTTTAAATCGTGACATGGAAATTCAGACGAACACATGGCGCATGAATATCGAGACAGGCTTTCAATCGAGTCGATAGAGACTGTTGCCCCTTTCACTTCTAACCCTGTTTCTTTTTTAAGCTTTCCCAAAGCACGAGAAAATGTTTCCGGTTGCATTCCCAAACGCGCGGCAATCAATGTCTTATCATATGGTAGATGTATGCTAATCGGACCTTCTTGCGTTTGATTATAGACTAACCTCAGAAGAAAACAGCCAATACGTTGCGGAGCATTTTGTATGGCCAAATGTTCCAATTCGCGATCTTGTTTGATATTACGCTGTGCCAGAGATTTCAGCATATCCATCGCGAGTTTTGGATTCGATTCAACTTCGGTTCTTAAATCTGCGAGTGGAAAGGAAATTATTTCTGCATTTTCAACAAGCTCCGCACTGAAGCTATATAAGTCATCATTAAAAATGGCAGTTTCACCGACAATATAACCGGCATTCAGAATATCCATAACGGCCTGTGTGCCGTCTAATGTTTCGCGGAATGTTTTCACCCAACCAGAGCAGATCAAGTAATAACGGCTTGCGCTATCTTCATGCACGAAAAGGAGCTTACCCTTATTATATTGATGTTTGATGGCATTTTCAGATAAGCGTTTAATCGCGGCATCATCACAATTCCTAAAAAACGGAATAATGCGCATCTTATCTGCGATAATTTCATGGTCGCTTTGATAGCCGGCCAAATCTTTCATAGCTTGCCCTCTCTTCCGCGTCTCTTGTATTCTTGAAATTGATTTTGGTCAAGAGAAAGAACAGGAAAAGGCTATGCCTAATACACGCGCCCTGCGCCGTGCCCTCTAGGATCAGAAAAAGTGTCCACAGATTGTGCCTCATAGCCCCAGTGAATCACCTGCATATTTCCGTATTTTCTGCTGCTTTTTTCCAACACATGTCCCTTGTCCAAAAGAGCCTTAATCTCAGATGGACTAAAGGCACCCTCCTCATACACAACTTTATCAGGTAGAAACTGATGATGATAACGCGGGGCGGAAACCAAATTATCACCAACTTCACCATTTAAGTACGCTAGAATAGTGAGTAAATTCATACTAATGATACGCGAGCCACCCGGTGTACCTAATATCAGGACACCCTTCTCGTCCTCCACAAATGTTGGTGTCATACTGGAGAGCATCCGCTTTGATGGCTCTATTGCATTGGCAGTTGTTCCAACAAGGCCATAACCGTTCGCAACACCCGGTTTTATAACGAAATCATCCATTTCGTTATTGAGTAACACGCCTGTGCCCTTGGCAACGAAGCCTGAACCAAACCAGAAGTTTATAGATTGAGTTACGGCTACTCGGTTACCATCCTTGTCCATAACAGCGAAGTGTGTTGTTTCTGTACCTTTTGGTGGTTGTGGTGCTATTTGCGCTATCCCTGATGATGGTAGAGATTTTTTCATTGTAATCATCGCGCTCTGCTTTTTCGCCATATCCATGCTTAGAATATTTTTCGTCGGCACAGATACAAAATCTTCATCCCCCATATGAATTGCACGATTGTGATAAGCATGTTTCATGGCCTCAATAATCAAATGTTTTTGATCTGCCGTGTTATATGCATTGAGATCGTACCCAGAAAGGATATTAAGAGTATTTGCCAATACCATCCCACCTGATGAGGGTAATGGCGGCGCAATTATTTTTGCATTTTTATACTGTGTGATAATGGGTGAGCGTTCTTTTGCAGTATAATTTTCGAAATCCTGTAATGACCATATACCTCCATGAAGACGTACATCACCCACCATTTTTTGCGCAATTATTCCGCCATAAAAACCATTATGCCCCTCACGCCCGAGTGTCTGTAATGTTTGTGCCAAGTCGGCTTGTTTTAAAACCCATCCTTTTTTAGGAACGTTGCCATCACTCAAGAAAATTTCCGATGCGGCCTGATTTTGCAGAAGTTGTTTTTGTTTAAAGGCCGCGCCAGTAATGTAACGTTCATCAACTTCGAACCCATTCTGTGCAGCAGATATAGCAGGCGTTAAGACATCAAGAAGTGTTTGAGTTCCAAAGCGTTTATTTACATGTACCCACGCGGCAGGTAATCCCGGAATTCCGGCAGATAACGGGCCTGATGTAGATGCACCATCTATCGGGTTACCCTGTTCATCCAAATACATATCAGCATGTGCCGCTAGAGGTGCAGTTTCACGCGCGTCAATTACCAAATATGTATCACTTTGCGCATGATAGATAAGCCAGAACGCACCGCCACCAATGCCTGATCCAAATGGTTCGACGACACCTAATGCCGCACTAACAGCCACAGCAGCATCAAAAGCATTTCCGCCTTTTTCCAAGATGCTATAACCCGCTTGCGTCGCGATAGAATGTGCGGAGACAACGGCGGATTTCGGTGGTTTCACGTCGTTTGCATAAACGGCCGCGCTTATTAAGAATAAGACAGAAAAGCATAAACTAAGCACGGCATTTTTCATCGTTACTTGTCCTCTTGCTGACGTTGCCACATTTGTGCATATGTCCCGTTTTTATCCAGAAGTTCTTTATGCGTTCCACGTTCCATCACTTTACCATGGTCGAGTACAAGAATTTCATCTGCCGAAACAACGGTAGACAAACGGTGTGCAATGACAAGCGTCGTGTGCCCTTTTGACACTTCTTTTAAGCTCTCAAGTATTTCTTGTTCTGTTGCGGAGTCGAGCGCGGAGGTTGCCTCATCAAAGAGCAAAATCGGAGCGTCCTTTAATATTGTTCGCGCAATAGCAACACGTTGCTTCTCTCCGCCTGATAATTTCAGGCCGCGCTCTCCTACTTTTGTGTCGTAACCATCGCTCAATTTATTGATAAAACCACTGATGCTCGACATATCTGCGGCGCGCGTAACTTCTTCTTCTGTCGCGGACGGGCGACCATAAGCAATATTGTAACGAATCGTATCGTTAAACAAAACAGTATCCTGCGGGACAATACCAATATTCGCACGTAGCGAACTTTGCGTGATGTCGCGTACATCCTGTCCATCAATGCGTACTGCGCCCTTATTAACGTCATAAAACCGAAATAATAAACGGCTGATTGTCGACTTTCCTGCGCCGCTTGGCCCAACGATGGCAACTGTTTTTCCGGCAGGAACCTTAAATGAAAGGCCGTTTAGAATTTCACGTTTATCATCATAACCAAAATAAACGTTATCGAATTCAACTTCGCCCCCATTGATAGCAAGCCCTTGTGCCTCGCTCTTATCCGTCACCTCTTTTGTGATTTCAAGCATTGAGAACATATCATCCATGTCAGTCAAAGACTGACGAATTTGCCTATAAACAAAACCAAGGAAGTTCAATGGCAGATAGAGTTGCACCAGATAGATAACAACAAGGACAAAATCACCAATAGACATATGCCCCTGAACCACACCATCTGCGGCCAAATACATAACAGCAACCAAGCCCAACGCGATGATTGCAGATTGGCCGATATTTACGACAGATAAGCTTGTAACCGATTTAACTGCCGCTTTTTCATATGCGGCAAGGGATTTATCATAGCGCACGCTTTCATGAGGCTCATTCCCGAAATACTTCACCGTTTCATAATTCAACAGGCTATCAATAGCCTTAGTATTTGCCTCTGTATCCGTCTCGTTCATTTTCTTACGGTATTTTAAACGCCATTCCGTACTTATCAATGTGAACGCGATATAGGTGAAGATTGTTACAAACGTAATCACGGCGTACCAGACATCGAACAGATACCACAGCACCGCACAGACCATCAGAATTTCGACCAGTGTTGGGATGATATTAAACAGCATAAAGGTAAGTAGGAATTCGATACCCTTAATACCACGTTCAATAACACGGCTCAGGCCTCCTGTTTGGCGCTGCATATGAAAGCGCATGGAAAGAGCATGTAAATGTTGGAATGTGCGTAGTGCCACCGTACGCATAGAGCGCTGCGCGACTTTTACGAATAAAGCTTCGCGTACTTCTTGGAATATCACCGTTAAAACACGCGCCCCACCATAGGCAAGCAATAAGGCCGTCGGGACAGCAGCAATCGCGCCTGCACCTTGTACAATACTCGCCGCTGCGTCCCCTTCTCCCGTCATGAGGTCAATTATTTGCTTATAAATCAGGGGAACATAAACGTTTGTGACTTTTGCAAGCACCAGAGCGATCATCGCAAAGACAACACGCGTACGTAATTCCTTTTCCCCCTTTGGCCAAAGATATGGCACTAAAGTTTTTAAAGTTTGGAATTGTGAGCTTTTGCCCTTTGTATTGTCCATACGCTTCACCCAGATTTATAGAGAAGTTATGGTCTTAGCATATTCCTAGCCGTTTGTATTTACTTTCGGACAGCGTTATTTGCTTCTTACATAGGTAATTCTATGTTTATATTCTTTTTTTAAAAGCAAGGCAGGCATCATGACGCAGATTTATGGCATTAAAAATTGTGACACTATGAAAAAGGCTTTTAAATGGTTGGACAACCAAGGCATATCATATGTTTTTTGTGACTATAAAAAAGATGGCGCAGATGAATCTGTATTACGCGATGCGATCAAAACATATGGGTGGGAGAGTGTTATTAACCGCCGCGGCACAACATGGCGAAAATTAGCCGATGATATCAAATCCTCTATGAATGAAGATAGTGCCGTTCAAGCGGCCATAGACAACCCGTCCCTTATCAAACGTCCTTTATTGATCCATAATCAAGAAATTCACCTTGGTTTTAAGGATGTAGAATATGCCTCAATTTTCAAATAATCCCGTAGTCGCCCTATAGAAATACATTCGTCCAAATGAAATGGTTGGATTTATACATTCTACCATTTCAAAATTGACCTAGGTCAATGCATCTCATTCAGAGTGCCCGTAAACATACGCATAGTATACGAATCAGAGTATGTCACGATGACTATTGGACAATGCATTCATGAATTCAGCACGTCTTACGGACTGCCATTCAGCCTGTTTTTAGCGGGGCTAATGGGCGGTTTTACGCATTGTGTTGGTATGTGCTCACCGTTCGTCATGGCACAAACCAAAAACCATGTGTCATTGGGGCGGTTACGCTCTGTATTATTACTCCCCTATCATATGGGACGGATGACTACGTATGTGGTCATGGCGGTACTTATCAACTCACTTATTAATATCGCATTTGTTTTTTCAGATATGAAAACGTTAGTCGCCGTTCCAATGTTGGTTCTGGCCGCTGTTATTTTCATGGTTAGTGCCTTTCCACGCCTTGCATCCCTTTTCCCATGGGCGGCGGATATTAAGATGGGTGTGCCCTATCGTTTTATTGCCAAGACTTCAAAGAAACTTATGAAGGCACAAGGCATATTCGGGCGCTATATACTTGGTATGCTTCTTGGCTTTATGCCTTGTGGCATGGTGGTTTCCGCACTCTTGGCGTCTGCATCTGCACAAGACGCATTGCATGCCGGTTTTTCAATGGCGGCATTCGCCATTGGGACAATGCCGGCACTTATACTCGTATCTGTTGGAGGGAGTACCCTCAAACATAAATACCCTGCCCTTGCAAACCGTGCCTCACAAGGCGCTATGGTTTTAAGTAGTTTATGGCTGCTTGCACTCGCAGGAATAATGATTTTGGAATAAATGGTTTTGTCGAAGGAAAAAACAATGAACGTAACCTCTCCATCCGAAGGCCCTAACTATAATTACGATATCGTGAAGCTTTTCACGCTCGCAACTATATTTTGGGGTATTGTTGGCTTTGCCGCCGGTGTTTTTATTGCAACACAAATGGTCTTTCCTGACCTGAATATTGAGCCGTGGCTTAGTTTCGGGCGTTTAAGACCTGTGCATACATCTGCCGTGATTTTTGCGTTTGGTGGTAATGCCCTGATAGGGACAAGTTACTTCATCGCACAACGCACATGTGGTGTGCGTTTATGGGGTGATCGTTTTCACCTACCCATTTTCACATTCTGGGGGTATCAGCTTTTCATTGTGATCGCGGCTTTAGGATATATCCTTGGTGTGACACAGAGTAAAGAATATGCAGAGCCTGAATGGTATGCGGATTTATGGTTAACGATTGTTTGGGTTGCTTATCTTCTGGTTTATATGATGACCATTGTTAAGCGTAAAGAACCGCACCTTTATGTTGCGAACTGGTTTTATCTGTCGTTTATCATTACCGTTGCCATCTTGCATGTCGGGAATAATATATCTATCCCTGTCGAGATTGTCGGTGCAAAGAGCTATTCCATTTTCTCTGGCGTACAAAGTGCGATGATCCAGTGGTGGTACGGGCATAACGCGGTTGGCTTTTTCTTAACTGCCGGTTTCCTAGGGATGATGTATTATTTCATTCCTAAACAAGCCAATCGTCCGGTGTTTTCATACCGTTTGTCTATTGTTCACTTCTGGTCTTTGATCTTTATTTATATCTGGGCAGGGCCGCACCATTTGCACTACACCGCTTTACCTGACTGGGCGCAAACATTGGGCATGACATTCTCTATCATCCTTTGGATGCCATCATGGGGGGGAATGATTAACGGTGCGATGACGCTATCCGGTGCGTGGCATAAGCTTCGTGAAGATCCGATTATTCAGTTTATGATTATCGCGTTGGCCTTCTACGGTATGTGTACGTTTGAAGGGCCACTGATGTCTATTCGCGCAGTGAACTCTTTATCCCACTACACTGACTGGACAATCGGACACGTGCATTCCGGCGCACTTGGTTGGGTTGGGTTTATTACTTTTGGAGCTCTTTACTATCTTGTTCCGCATTTATGGGAACGTGAGCGCATGTACTCAACCAAGCTTATCAGTCTGCATTTATGGATTGCGACAATAGGTATTGTTTTCTATATCGCAGCGATGTGGGTATCGGGAATTATGCAGGGACTTATGTGGCGCTCTTATGACGAGATGGGCTTCCTTGAATATTCCTTTGTCGAAAGTGTTATGGCGATGAAACCATTCTATGCGATACGCGCGATGGGCGGTGTCCTCTATCTCGTGGGTGCATTAATTATGGTTTATAATTTCTGGCGCACCATTCGCGGTGATGTCTGTGAAAAAGAACTTCAACAGGAAAAAGAAAAAAGCACTAAGCGTGTTCAAGGAGCAGCAGCATGAGTTGGAATAAACACGAAACATTAGAGAAGAACTCTCTTCTATTATTAGGGTTTGTTATTGTTACGGTTCTGATTGGTGGATTGATTGAAATCGTTCCCCTGTTCCGCAAGGAAACTGTCATTGAACCGGTTGAAGGTGTACGTCCATATACACCTTTGGAACTGGCGGGATATAACATCTATATCCGTGAAGGTTGCTATAACTGTCACTCGCAACAAATTCGCCCTCTTCGTGATGAGGTCGTGCGTTACGGTCACTACTCTTTGGCAGCGGAGAGTATGTATGACTTTCCATTCCAGTGGGGTTCTAAAAGAACAGGACCTGATCTGGCGCGTGTCGGAGAGAAGTATTCTGACGAATGGCATGTCAGCCATATGAAAGAGCCACGTGACCTTGTTCCTGAATCCATCATGCCGTCTTATTCATTTCTGATGAATAATGGTGCACGCATTCATGATTTGAAACGACATTTGAGCGCTTTGCGCACTCTTGGCGTACCTTACAGTGATGAAATGGTCGAGAACGCGGTCAAGGATGCCAAAGCACAGGCCATGGGTGAGCGCGTTGATACAGAAGGGCTGATCGAACGCTATGGCGAGGATGTCAATGCGCGCGACTTTGATGGTCAACCGGACATGATTTCCGAAATGGATGCTCTGATCTCTTATTTACAGATTTTAGGCACGATGGTTGATTTCGAGGCAGCGCAAAGAGTTGAGGGAGATGTAAAATGATGGATTATATCACGACACATGCCGGCGTGATTGGCCTGTTGGTCTTCGTCGTTTTTTTCGGTGCTATGTTCCTATGGACATTCAGACCCGGATCTAAAAAACTTTACAAAGAACATTCGCAGATCCCGCTTGAGGAGAATGAATAATGAGCGATAACACACACGAAAAGAAAACAAACAAAGACATTGATGAGGCAACCGGTGTTGAAACCACCGGGCATGAATGGGATGGTTTGAAGGAACTAAATAACCCGTTACCGCGTTGGTGGGTTTGGGTTTGGTTAGTCACTATAATATGGTCTGTCGGCTATTGGGTTGTTTATCCGACGTGGCCTACTCCCGACGGTGCAACAAAGGGAACTTCCGGCTATACCCAGTTTAAAGAGCTTGCCGAAAGCCAACAGGAGATTATTGACCGTCAACGTGTCTATCTTGAAAAATTTGAAAGTGCCTCTTTGGATGAAATCCGTAATGATAAAGCGCTTTATGCTTTTGCGATTGCGGGTGGTAAATCTGCCTTTAAAGATAACTGTGCAACATGCCACGGCAGCGGTGCCACAGGGTCAAAGGGCTATCCCAACCTGAATGATGATGATTGGATATGGGGCGGTACAGTTGATGCCATTTATGAAACATTGCAATATGGTATTCGTGGGAAGCATGACGATACGCGCATATCTCAAATGCCTGCATTTGGTAAAGATGAGTTACTTTCACCAAAGGAAATTGACGCAGTTGTTGATTATGTTTTGGCATTATCGGGCGGTAAAAAACACGCTAATTACGTGCAAGGCGCAACGATTTTTGAAGAGCAATGTGCTTCATGTCATGGTGATGACGGGCGCGGTATTCAAGATTATGGTGCACCAAATCTTGCCGATAAAATCTGGCTTTATGGTGGTGATCGCGAAACCGTTTACCAAACCGTTTATACAGCGCGCGCAGGTGTCATGCCGGCATGGGAAAACAGGCTCAGTGATAACACACTGAAACAACTTACGATCTATTTACACCAACTTGGTGGTGGTGAAGAGGAGCCTGAAAATGGCGAACAAGAAATCGTGCCAGACGAACAATAATGACGGCGCCTTAAAGTATTTCGCGAAACAGGAAAAGGTTTACCCCAAGCGTGTTTGGGGTAAATATCGCATCATAAAATGGATTGCGATGATCGTTACCCTCGCGATTTACTACCTCACCCCCTTCATACGGTGGGATCGCGGCCCTAATGCCCCTGACCAAGCAGTCTTAATTGACCTGAACCATAGTCGTGCTTATTGGTTCTGGATTGAGATTTGGCCACAAGAGGTTTTCATACTCACCGGTGTTCTCATACTCGCCGCTATTGCTCTGTTTTGTGTAACGAGCATGTTTGGTCGCGTATGGTGTGGTTACTTTTGCCCGCAAACCGTTTGGACAGACCTATTTGTATGGGTAGAACGCATTGTGCAAGGTGATCGCAATGCCCGTAAAAAACTACAAGAAGGCCCATGGACATGGGACAAGATCAAGAAGATATCCCTTACCCATTTTATCTGGATTGTTATTGGCTGGTGTACGGCAGGTTCATTCGTTCTGTATTTTAATGACGCCCCTACTCTGGTACGGAGCTTCTTCGCGTTAGATGTGTCCCCCACCGTTTTGATGTTTATTGCCGGTCTGACATTCAGTACATACATAATGGCGGGTTTCTCGCGTGAGCAGGTCTGTACATATATGTGCCCGTATTCGCGGTTTCAATCTGCGATGTTTGATCTGGATACGTTGATTATCGGTTATGACGAAAAACGCGGCGAAGCACGTGGTAAGCATAAAAAGGGTGATAGTTGGGACGGGCGTGGGCATTGTATTGATTGTACCGCATGTGTTCAGGTTTGCCCGATGGGTATTGATATTCGCGATGGTTTGCAGATGGAATGTATTGCCTGTGGCCTATGTGTCGATGCATGTAACAATATCATGGACAAAGTCGGATTAGAGCGCGGATTAATCCGTTATGACACCACCAACCATATGGAAGCAGAAATTAAAGGCGGGCAAGAGAAGTTTAAATTCTTACGTGTTCGGACAATATATTATGCGAGCATACTCGCGCTTGTTGGGGGTGTTATGCTCTACTCCCTCATTACACGCGCGCCTCTTCAGATCAATGTTTTACATGATCGTAACCCTGTCTTTGTTCAGCTATCAAATGGTGACATTCGTAATGGGTATACACTTAAAATCTTGAACAAAACGCATGAGCACCGTGAATATAATATCACTGTAAATGGCGTGGAAAATGCACAAATTAAAGTTAAAGCCGCAGGCGATGTCACCGCGAACAACCTTTATGTACCCGCAGACAGCGTCGGAACATATCGCATTTTTGTTAGTGCCGATGTCGTTGCATCACCACCGCGCTCCATTACTTTCACCTTGACGGATAATGAGGAAAGTATCACAGATAGTTATAAAAGCGTCTTTATCAGCGAGCGCAACAGGTAAAGGGATATGCAGATGAGCGAAGACATTAGGCGAGACCCGAAGGATAAATGGATTTTATTCTATTTCATTGCTTTCTTTGCGACATTTTTTAGTGTCGATGCCCTGTTTGTGTATCTTGCACTCAATACGCATACAGGTGTGATAGAGGAAAGATCATACGAGAAAGGCTTGGCGTATAACGAGGTACTAAAACGTGCGGAAACACAGCCAAACCTACAAGAAAAAGTGTCGTATGCAGATGGTGTTTTACGTTGGAAAATTGCAGATGTAGAAGGTACGCCGATTACAAAAGCATCGGTTACTGCCGAAATTATCCGGCAAGTTCAAGATGGTCATGATTTTAATGTTACATTGGATCATCAGAAAAACGGTATCTATGAGACACGCCTTTCCCTTCCTCTACAGGGAAAATGGCTTGCCAGATTGAATAGCACATGGAACAACACACAATATCAGACAACACACCAATTCATAGTGAAGTGACCCCCGAAATACCGGTAGAAAGTGGTTACGACACTCTTGTACACAAAAACGAAGATGGGCAGCTCTCCCTTTCCGTTTTGGTCAGTGGTGTGCATTGTGCGGGATGTATTCAAAAGATTGAAAGCGCGCTTGGGCGGATAGAAAATATCACATATGTGCGTTTAAACTTCTCAACACGTCGCTTATCGTTATCGTGGGCAGGAGAAACTGCGCAAGCCAATGCATTTGTCACCCTTATTGAAAGTTTGGGATATAATGTACAGCCCTATGACCCACAAACGGAAAAGAACACCACCGCGGCAGAAGAACGCTTTCTACTCCTATGCCTTGGAGTAGCCGGGTTCTCTATGGGGAATATTATGTTGCTTTCTGTTGGGTTATGGACGAGTTCTGTTGAAACTATGGGGCTTGCGACACGCGATTTTTTACACTGGATATCGGCCGTCATTGCCCTACCAACCATATTATTTTCAGGGCGACCATTCTTTCGCTCTGCTCTTGGCGCATTACGTGCGGGTCATACCAATATGGATGTGCCTATCTCTCTTGCCCTTACACTTGCCGGAACAATGAGTTTATTTGAAACCATACATCATGGAGAGCATGTCTATTTTGATTCCGCTGTCATGCTTATGTTTTTCCTATTAATAGGACGTTATCTTGATTTTAGAGCAAAGAAAAATGCGCGTTCTACCGCGACTGATTTACTCAGTACTTTAAGCGGGTTTGCAACTGTCATTGAAGGTCATAAAACTGACAAAAGCACCAAACGCGTTCTCATTCGTGATTTACGCGAAGATATGATTGTACAGGTACATACAGGTGAGAAGTTCCCGATTGATGGTATACTTTTTGAGGGTCAGACAGAAATAGACACGTCTCTTGTTACTGGTGAGAGCATACCGAGAAACGCAAATACAGGTGATGATGTGTATGCGGGTACGTTAAACCTTTCTGCCCCTGTATTAGTGAAAGTGGTTAAAGCGGCGGAAGATTCACTGCTGTCTGAAATTGTGCGCTTAATGGAAAAAGCCGGACAAGGACAGGCGCGATATGTACGTATGGCGGAAAAGGCTGCGCGTCTTTATACCCCTGTCGTTCATGCATGTGCCGCGGTGACATTTATAGGTTGGTGGGTATTGGGCGGACTTTTTTGGCAAGATGCCTTAATGATTTCTATTACTGTTTTGATTATCACCTGCCCTTGTGCTTTAGGTTTAGCAGTTCCTGTTGTTCAGGTTTTGGCGACCAGCCGTTTAATGAAACATGGTATTCTGGTTAAGTCCGGTGATGCATTAGAGCGTCTGGCCGATATCGATACCGTCCTTCTTGATAAAACAGGGACAATGACTCTTGGACAACCCGTTCTTGATGGCATTTACGATGAGCAAGGTATTACAATAATGGCAAGCTCTTTGGCGCATCACAGTGCACATCCACTGGCAAAGGCATTGGCAGCTCATCATCACGGCTCCCTTATACCTTTTACCAATATCCGCGAGCATGCCGGAAAAGGTATGGAGGGGATACATCAGGGAAAAACTATCCGCCTTGGTAGTCGATCATGGTGCGGCGATGATAATGTCCCCTCTACAGATAGAATAGAGCTCTGGCTTTCTATCGAAGGTGAAACACCATATCCATTTTACTTCACAGATACTTTACGTGCGGACACCACACATATTATCGATAAAATGCGTAAGAACAACCTGCGCCCTATAATGCTGACAGGTGATAGAGACGCTGTGGCCAAGGACATCGCAAAGACTGCGCATATCACAGAGTATTATGCCCAAAAGACCCCACCGCAAAAATTTGAGATTATGGAACAGATGCAACAACAGGGGCATACGGTTTTGATGATTGGTGACGGACTAAACGACGCGCCTGCTCTGGCGGGAGCTGATGTATCGATTGCGCCGGGTAGTGCCATTGATATGGCGCAGAATGCCGCAGACATAATTTTCATGGGAGAAAAGCTGTCCCCTGTTCTTGAGGCGTATCAAACATCCGTGATGACGCAAAAACTTGTTAAACAGAATTTCATACTGGCGGTACTTTATAATATGATTGCGATCCCGCTTGCCATTTGTGGTATGGTCACGCCGTTAGTAGCCGCAATTGCAATGTCGGGTTCTTCTCTAATCGTCATTGCAAATTCGTTTCGTTTAAAGATCATACAACTATAACCATGACAGGATATAACATACGATGAGCATCTTGATTTACCTTATCCCCATTGCATTATTCCTTGGTTTTTTAGGGTTGGCCGGTTTCATCTGGAGCTTGAAAACAGGGCAATATGACGACCTTGACGGGGCGGCCAGAAGAATTTTAATGGATGATGACGAAAATCCACCTGAAAATTGACACTTATCAATTAGCAATATCTATTTTACCCTCATAATTGCGCCAACAGATGCAGCAATGCATTGTTTAAATTGAGGAAAAATGATGAAGAACTTTACAAAACTAGCCTTATTGGCAGTCACAGCAGGCTTGGTTATGTCTGCACCTGTAAGTGCGCGCGAGTTGGGCGACACATGGTCTAAGGAACGTTTTCAAATTCGTGTACGTGGTATTGGGGTTTTACCTGATAGCGGTGGTCACACAACAGTTAACGGATCTCCTGAAGCAGACAATGCCGTTGTTCCAGAGCTTGATATCTCTTACTTCTTTACAAAGCATATTGCAGCGGAACTTATCCTTGCGACATCACCGCACGATCTTAAGTTGAAAGATAGTGATCTTGGTACGCTGGACCTTGGTAAGACAATGATTTTACCACCAACGTTAACATTGCAGTATCATTTCACACCGGATAATAAATTCAGTCCGTATCTGGGTGCCGGTATTAACTATACCCTTCCCTATGCCGAGGATAATGGTCGTGATGTTGCCAAGCTACAAGCAGATGGCAGCTTTGGTTGGGCATTACAAGCCGGTGCAGATTACTGGCTTAATGAACATTGGGGTATCAATGTCGATGTGAAAAAAGTATGGGTTGATGTTGATGCATCCATCAATAGCGGCGCTGTTAAAGGTGAAGTTGAACTTAACCCATTGATTATCGGTGTTGGTGCGTCTTACCGCTTTTAAAAAAACGGTTACTTTACTTCCTAGGTTGAATTATTTGCAACCTCTCCCAGACCGGACACTTCGTGTGTTCGGTCTTTTTTCTTTATTTGCTGGGCAAGAATGCATCAGCGTAAATATGTTTGGATGCAACACCACCTAGAAATGCTTCCCTTTTCAAAATATTGACAATTTCCGGCGCGCCACACAGGAAAAGCCGTAAGTCTGATTTATCATCGGGGAAGTGCTCAACCAAAACATCTTTTATATCACCATGTCTGTAAAACTGTTCATCCTCACCCTGTAAAACGCATGGCACATATGTAAAGTTCTCATGTGTATCACTTAACTCTTGGAGAGCTTTAACCAAATACAGATCATCTTGTATTAGTGCGCCATGAAGTAATGTAACTTTACCCTTATGATTTTGCAGTAACGCCTCATGTACGATACCGTATAATGGCGCAAGACCTGTGCCGGTGCCCGCCAATATTATCGGGTAATCGTTCCCTTCACTTTTCACGTAAAAGCAATTCCCGGCGGGGCCACGCACCGTAATCTCTTCATTTAATTGTGCCTTATCCTTTAGCCAACCGCTCATTGCTCCACCATCTATCAAACGTATATGTAGTTCAATTTCACCGGTATTTTGAGGTTGATTAGCGATAGAATAGCTACGCCCGACATTATCGGGATTAATCAATGTTATGTATTGACCGGGCTCGCCTTGGAATGGCGCTGATAATTTTAATACCACCCTCATAACATTATGATTTAGCATTTCTCTTTCGTGTAAAGTTGCCGTAACGCTTACGCCTGCGTCATCGGCATCGCAGACTTCCATATCTTCACCAGGGCGACACTGACACGCCAAGAATATATTTTGTTGTTGTAGTGTCGATTTCAACCCGTTCTGGGCATTCCGTGGAACATTCCCCTTCGGAGCTTGCATCATACATGATTGACACACTCCCGATTTACAGGAGTGCGGGATTGCTTTTTCATGACGTAGCAAGCATTCGAGAACGGTTTCTCCATCCTTTACGATGAAAGAAGTTCCCTGATAAAGTAATTGCATATGGAGTTTCTTCTCTATCGGTTTAGTACATCGTCACGTACGCTATTTGCAAGTGCTGCGACCTCAGCAATGTCCGCTTCAGCGGCTCCTAATTCCTGAAGTGTTGCCCCCAGATGTTCAATAACAACGTCAACATGAGTATCGTTCAACCCCTTATCAACCAAAGGCTTATGCCCTTCACGCATATCTTTGCCTGTATAGTTGTTTGGGCCACCTGTTACCATCGTCAGGAAACTCTTTTGCTTTGCGATTTGGCCATCCATATCCGTGCTATCAAAAAAACCGCTTACTCTCTCATCCGTAAGCATTTTACGATAAAAAATGTCAACTGCGGCATCTACTGCGCCTGCGCCGCCTAATCGTTCATATAATGTTGTCATTTTTTCTCTCTTTCATTTTTTCAGGTTGTGTAATGGATTTAAGTGTTTGTTGATCCAGCACATGCAAAAACGCATCCGTTGCATCATGTAAAGCGTGTTTCAACGTACAATAATCTGTAATGCGACACCTATTGTTTTTCTTGTCGAAGCATTCAACAGTATGGAAATTTGGCTCAGTTTCACGTACCAGCTTTCCGATATTAATATCAGTGGAGCTCATTCCCAAACATATCCCTCCGCCCTTCCCGCGGGTGCTTTTGATATAACCAAGCTTCGCCAGATGATGAACAACTTTCACCAAATGAGGCTTGGATATGTCGTGCCACTGTGCAATTTCAGATATCGTGGCGAGCCTGTCCGGACGATCTCCGAGATAAATTAATGTGCGTAGCGCATAGTCTGTGAATTGCGTTAATTGCATAAATATTTCTAATATTTTTAAACGTGTATTTAAAATGTATCTTATAGATATTCGGATTGTTGTCAATCCTCTTTTCCCAAGCATACGCCTGCACCATGAAATCCCGTTTATTTTGATTACTTATCCATAAGATAAACGCAGAGACGGGCTGAATTCCTTGCCTTTTTGTCCTTTACCGTATTATTCATAAGACATATTAATTGAGTAACTTACGGGATTTCCCGAAAGGATGGTTTGACATGAGTTTCACAAAGACATCCGAAGGCCGCGTATTCTTCAAGAATCCGGATAATGATGATTTACGCACAACAGCACCTCTATCCGGTACAAAGGAGAACGTTGCGAAGAAAGCAAACGGGTCTGTTTTACCGCAGGATAAAACCCAAATGCAGATTCTATTGCTGCTTAAATCCCTAAATACGAAGCTCAAAGATTCAAAAGATTCTCAAACTGATGTAAAACAACAGTTAGCGCAATATAAAGAAGAGATCAAAGCTCTAGAGAAAAAAGCAGCTAGCCATGAGAATAATTACATCGATCTGGAACAAAAAGTTGCGTTAAAGCAAAGTGAAACAAACAAGAAATCTTCTCGTGTAGAGGAAAATGTCAAGAGCCTCAAAAAACAACTTGAGACAGCGAAGTCCCTCGTCAATGCGATTGAAGAGAAAAGTGATGCGCGCGAAGCGTCTCTAAAAACCATTGAGAAAAATATTCAAAAGAAGTTGGTCGAAAAGAAATCCAATGATGACAAGCTCACAGCACGTCAGGATGTATTGGAAAAAATTCAAAAAGAGCATAATGAAAAAATTTCCGGCGACAGGTCTGCTTATGTTGCTCTTACAAAACGTGTGAATGAAGCCGAAGCACGTCAGCAATCTCTGGATAATAAAATCGAAGAAGCGACCTCTGACTATATGAAGTTGGATCGTAAAATTGAGAAAGCCTTAGAAGAGCGCAATCGCATCTTACGCAAAGTGGAACGTATTGAACAAACCGTGTTAGAAACACGCGACGCGTTGAATGCAAAAGCAATGGTCTTATTAACAGATCAGGACGCGGTTGCCGGGGTGGATGCTCCGCAGATTACAGATGGTATGTTGCAGAGTGACCCGACCCTTGTTGGGCGACGTATGGAAGAAGAAGCCCTCATGCCGTGGTGGAGACGCCCTGTCCGTATCCAAGGAACAAGCCTTGTCCTTATGATGGTTGTTGTCATGTTACTTGGTTGGATTATGAGTGCAGCACAACAGCCTGCCCCAACGCTTATACAATCTACACAACGTGCCCTACCCCCGACCATCTCACTGCATAATGCAGCAACGACTGAGGGTCATAGCACGCGTACGCAAACAGCATATGAGAGAACAGAAAGCGCCGCACCAATTAAAAATACGAGCGTAACGGCCACTCCGATTTATGAAGAGGCGGCACCCGCCCCTGTAAAAAAAGATACGTTTGCAATTACACAAGAGCAAGCGCCTAAAACCGGCGGTATTACTATTCACAAAGGCATAGATAACCCTGCAAATATCAGCCGTGAGACAACACCTCTTAATCTAAACAATGATGAGGAGTTACTTCAGATCATGGAAAGTGATCCTGAACGTGTTGCGCGTGAACTGAACAAGTTAGAGCCATCTAGCCTCACAAACGGTGATATAACGGCAAGCGTTCCCGTAACAGTTGCACCTGTGGAGGCAACACGCCCGAAACCTGCACCTGTTGTCACGCAAAGAAATACCATCGACCGGTCCGCTTATAAGGCCGCATTATTAAGGAGAATTTCTCCTGACGGTAACCTCACGGAAATCGCCAAAAAAATCGAAACACAAGCATTCGAAGGTGTTCCTGAGGCACAGCATGACATGGGTGCCATCTATATTGCCGGACATGGCAAGATCAAACAGGATTTACCACGCGCCGTTTTCTGGTTCACTGAAGCCGGAGCAAATGGTGTTGCAAATGCGAAATATAACCTTGGTGTTTTATACCATCAGGGCATTGGCGTTAAGCAAAGCCTAGATCAAGCAATGGCACTTTATACGGAAGCAGCAAAGCTTGGCCATCCGGAAGCACAGTATAATCTTGGGATCGCAAATATTGAAGGTATTGGTGTTCCATATGATTCACGAGCCGCTGCACGTTATTTCGAAGATGCTGCAAATAAAGGTGTGATAGAAGCGGCATACAATCTCGGTTTAATCTATGAAAACGGATTACTTGGGGAGGTACGCCCGGATGAAGCGCTCGCATGGTATAAGAAAGCAGCAGACCAAGGAAGTCCGGAAGCACAATCAGCATTAGAGCAGCTTGCAGACTCAATTGGCATCAATGTGGATGACATCAACCGCCTTGTTGAACATTCCCGCCTGCAAAATGCGCCTCAAGGCAATCAAATCGCACAGAACGAGTTGCTTTATGATATTCAATCAGAATTACAAACTCTGGGGTATTATTCAGGAACGGTTGACGGCATGAACGGCCCTGTTACGCGCCGTGCCATTGCGGACTTTCAACGAGAAAATGATCTGGATGTAAATGGCAGTCCTACGCAAGAACTCCTTGTTTATTTACGGTCATCCTTGGAATATAGATAACTCAAAAAATTAAGGAACGGCCTTTAATTGTCCTTCAATAAAGCTGCACTTTGTATCTTTGCCTAAACATAAGATAGCGCCAACCATTAATTGATACATACTAACATCCGGTTTTACAGTCGTTTCATCGACAATATCCGATATGGTATTTACACACTCCGTCATTGCGCTTTGCATTGCATAGGCAGGCACGTCAACTTTTAATGCTGCTGTCGATGCTGCACAATGTTCCTTCAACGTTTCTAACTGGCTATCAGAGTCTGCACGCCCCGAAGCATCTAAACTCTCTGCATAAAAAGATGCCGTTTCCATGTTTAATGCCGATAAGCTTTTCATGCAGCCCTGCCCATCCCAACGCGGAATACAAGCGTCACGAATACTACGGATATGCGATAAAGAGCGCATATTTAATTTTTTAATGTCTTCTTGTATCTGTTCTTTTATATCTTCTTGTGAACCACGATTTTCGTCGCGCTCTTTTTTCCCGACACCATATCCGCCACCGCCACTTTCAGAAGACTCCTGGTTCACTTTGCTTCGTTCCGTTTTGCTTTTTACGGTATTAAATAACTTGGCCTCTGCCGATGCGCCGTAAGATGCAACAGATATAACAAAACACGATGTCACAATTAGAAATTTAAACAACATAATCACGTCCTTATTCTTGTACTCTTTTATTTCAACTTGACTTACATCAATCACATATGAGAGTAATCTCCTTAAGGTACCACGCATGAATGATATACAGGAACAAAAAAGAGACATTGGCGTTCGCAGGTTTTTTAAAAAACCTGGGAAAAATCTTTTTTGGGCATGGATTGCGTATCAGGCAATTAAAGGCACCGCGACGACCTGCTTTATATGGATACCACTTCTTTATGTTTGGTTTTCCAATACTTAAACGCCCTTCCCCTTTTTAAATTTTGCACACACAATTGCACATAAGTTCAAAAAGCCTGTAGTCACGGGGTTAAATATAAGCCACAATATTCACCAATATGGTTGATAGTAATTAAGGGTTATTATGAGTAATACTTCCGAAGATATTGATGAAAGACTTCGTCTTACCTCTCCGACAATTTATGAGATTATTGCAACAGAGGGAGAAGAAGAGCTTTCTCGTTCTCTACCGTCTTTAGGATGGTCAGGGCTTGTCGCCGGCTTATGCATCAGCTTCTCCCTTTTTTGTGAGGGGTATTTAAAATACTATCTCCCGAAAGATGGGAACTACTTTCTCCTTGAAAATTTAGGATATACGTTTGGTTTTGTAATCGTCATTGTCGGTAGATTCCAATTATTTACCGAGAACACAATCACCGTGGTTTTACCATTGTTGGAAAAACGAACGATGCGCAATTTTATACGAACGGCGAAGTTATGGGGCGTTGTGCTTTGTACCAACTTTATAGGGACATTTCTGGCCGCGTTTTTAGTGAGTAATTTTAATTTCGTTACACCAGATTTGCTCAACGTATTTATTGATATATCCAAACACGCCGTTGATCAGGATTTCATGCATATATTTCAGATGGCTATTCCTGCAGGTTTTCTTATTGCTTGTCTTGTGTGGATGCTGCCGAGTGCGGAAGGTGCGGGTGATTTATTTGTTATCATCATGATGACTTATATCATTGCGATTGGTGATTTTGCACATATTGTCGCGGGATCAGTCGAAGCATTCCTCCTAATGTTGCAACATCAAATTTCTATTGTGCAAGGCGTTGGTTATTTAGCCGCTGCATGCGCCGGAAATATTATTGGTGGGACATGTTTATTTGCCTTAATTGCATATAATCAGGTGAAAAATGAACGATAATCAGACGTAGTACGACTGCTTCCCAGCCCCTTAATCAAAGTGTGTTTTGATATATTTGGCATGACCTGCCGAACATAGTAAATCGTGCATGTTTTTGTGCTGGAGGTCATTTTTCTTTTGCAAAATTTTGTAAACTTATATAACACATTCTCACGCACCTGTCTTTTGATCTTAATGGTTAGATCGCAGACAGGCGTAAGCAATTTTACCTCCGTTTCAAGACGGAAGAAGATTTAAAAAGGTTTACGTCTTATGACACTTATGTTTAACACAACCAAAGGGCAACACGGTGCGTCCATAGCATTGGATTCCATGTGGTAAGGTAACAGGCCTGCTTGGCCAATTTTCCAAGCGGGCTAGGTTTGTTTTTTTGAGGGTGAAAAGCAAATCTCTATTTTACCACCTTGGGCATATTGAAAATATGCCTCTTAATATAGGGAACCGATGACCATGAATAATATTGTCGCGTTTGACAGAAACAAAGATACTCAGAACTTCACCAATGAAATACGCAATGCGCATCATCTGATTGAGCAGGCACAGCCTAGTTTACCTACATACTTATTGGATTTGGATCACATTGCAGGACAAGCGCGCATTTTCCTGAATAATTTTGATGGTACAACGATGTTTGCCGTAAAGACAAACCCCTGCCCGCAGGTTATTGATGCCCTTTACAGGTCTGGTGTTCAGGCCTTTGATGTCACTTCGATCCCTGAAATAGAGTTGGTAAAATCCATTGCGCCTGATGCCGATCTTTATTTTATGCATACTATCAAAGCACCTGAGGCAATCAGGGCGGCGTATTTTGATTATGGTATACGTCGTTTTTCATTAGATCATATGGATGAGCTTGAGAAAATTCTCAACAACACAAATAACGCACAAGATTTGGAGTTATTTGTCCGTACCGCTTTACCACGCAATGATGATGCGTCGATTGATCTGTCTTGTAAGTTCGGCGCTTTACCGGATGAGGCTATCCCTCTCTTACAAAAAACAAGGGAGCACGCGCAGAAACTTGGTATTTGTTTTCATGTCGGCACACAGACCAGCAATGCGGCAAGCTATGGTAATGCAATTAACATCATCAAGGCATTGATTAAAAATTCCGGCATCTCTATTGAAATGCTTGATATAGGTGGTGGCTTTCCCGTTCCGTATGAAGGAGAAGATGTCCCAAGTATTGAAAATTGTTTAGATGTTGTAAAAACCGCACTTCATCATGCCGATTTGGATCACCTTGAGTTATTAGCAGAGCCCGGGCGTTGTCTGGTTGCGCAAGGTGGCGCGCTTATTGTACGGGTAGAATTGCGTAAGGGAGACCTTTTGTACCTCAATGACGGAACATATGGCGGGCTTTTTGATGCTGGGCCTATGCTTAAAACACCGTTTCCTGTTGAGGGACACCGGGTGCATAGCACTTTTGATGAGCAGCTTAGCGCCTTTTCCTTTGCCGGTCCGACATGCGATTCATTGGATATGATGGAGGGGCCATTTATGCTACCTGCCGATATCAGAACCGGTGATTGGATTGAGATTAAGAATACCGGTGCCTATAGCCAATCTTTGCGCACCGACTTCAACGGCTTCGGTACGGCGCATACGGTTTTCATTTCAAGATAATCAAATTTCATCGCCCTGTTTTTCTTCTGCGGCCTGCTCATAAAGATTTTGCAGCTCTTGCGGTAGATCTGCGAGCTGTGCGACATTTGGATTAATGTTATCTATCTGAGCGACATCAATATCGCGTATATTGATGTCATCAACTTTTTCGGTGTTTCCGGTGGCCTTTTGTGTGGCTTGTTCCACTGCATTTTCTTTACGACCTTCCTCAATACCTTCTTGTATCTTGGCTTCTATAATTTCCCTTATTTTCTCTTCTATTTTTTGCTGATCTTCTGCAGACAGTTCTCTCAAGCCCTCCTCGGTTAGCCCCATATCACCCAGAATTTGTTCACGCCAACGCTCTTCCGGTGTTTTGGACATATATTCGCGGAAAAGCTCTACACCCTTACTTTCTTTACTCTCAGTTTCGATATGGGAAGATATTTTTTGAACATAAAATAAGGTTTGCGCAGTTTTATCCGTTTCCTGCGCCGCGGGGGTAAAAACTGCCGATGTTTTCTTCTGTGGAGGAGACGTTTTTTCCGCACTCTCTTTCGCTTGCTCATCTTGGCGTTGTGTATTTGTCGCTTGTATCGGTTGATACCCTTGGAAAGCACCTGTAATTTCCATGGCGTAAGACTCCTGAAGTTTTATATTCTCAGGAGTTCATATGCAACTTTCGCGCCAAAGTTTCTTGATATAAATTTTAGGATAAACGCTCTTCAAAATCGGTATAGTCAAAGCGCTTCACGCGTTCATACTCGCCATTCTCATGCAGGATACCAATATCAGGTAAGGGCATACCGTTGAACGTTGTGTTTTTAACACTTGCGTATTGCATCATATCAGTGAAGATGAGTTTTTGTCCGATTTCCAACGGTTTATCAAAGCGGTAACGGCCAATAACATCCCCGGTCATGCATGTGTTACCGCCAAGGGTATAGATATGCTCTGCCTGCTCCTCTTTATTTGCGATTTTTGCACCTATAATTTCGGGCGTATAAGGCACCTCTAGCACATCCGGCATATGAGTTGAGGCAGACGCATCCAAAATCGCGATGCTCTCATCACGTCTGATAATATCGAGGACGGTGGCCACCAGATAACCACCATTGAGGACATGCGCCGCGCCCGGCTCTAACGTGACTTGGATATCGAAACCCTTAACAAATGCTCTTAAGCGCGTGGTAAAGCTCTGCACATAAAAATCAGGATGAGAATAGAAATGCCCTCCTCCCAGATTAACCCGCGAAACCTTGGATAAAGCAGCGCCGAACTCTTGTGTTATATGATCGATCAGCGCAATAGAATCCTCAGCCATGTTCTCACACAGATTATGAAAGTGCAGCAGGTCGACTTGTTCTAACACATCATCGCTCAGCTCCTCTTTATGCACGCCAAAGCGAGAGCATGGTGCAGATGGGTCGTATAATGCAGAATTCTTTACAAGAGACAGGCGCGGATTAACGCGCAAGCCTATAACCGCACCCTTATGCGCGGCGCGTACCATTGGCGCAAAGCGTTTTAGTTGCTCTACCGAATTGAAATAAATATGGTGTGCGTAGTTCAATATTTCTTTTAAATCTTTTTCCGTATAAGCAGGAGAATAAACATGCACTTGCTTGCCGAAACGAGTGTGGCCAAGGCGCGCTTCGTACAAGCCACTTGCCGTTGTGCCATCAAGCGCATCTTTCATAAATGGAAAGACTGAGAATTGCGAAAAGGCTTTGGTCGCAAGCAGGATTTTCACACCCGCCTCACGTTTAATGCGCTGCGCAATCTCAAGATTACGCTTAATCGCCGCGATATCCGCGACGTAAGCAGGTGTTTGGATGTTTTGTAGAGGCTTAAGCGACATCTTTACGACGCTCTGTTAGTTCTCCGAGGTCGGATGGAAGTTCGATGATGTGCCATTCTAATCCTTGTTTTGCGACCTCTTCCATGAATGGGTTTGGATTGAGTTGTTCGACGTTCCAGACACCTGCCTCTTGCCCCCATTCCCCACGCGCCATCATCAACGCACCTGTTACGGCGGGAACGCCTGTTGTGTAGGAAACGGCCTGTGCTTGCACCTCTTCATGCGTGCGGGCATGGTTGCAGGAGTTATAAATCATCACTGTTTTTTCCTGACCATCTTTTATACCTGTCATGATACAGCCAATTGATGTTCTTCCCGTATAACCCTCGGCAAGTGATGATGGCTCAGGCAAGAGAGTTTTTAAAAACTGGATCGGGACAATTTCGACACCATTATGGATAACGGGGTCAATGCGTGTCATTCCAATATTCTGAAGCACTTCCATATGTTTGATATATTCATCACCGAACGTCATCCAGAAACGGATACGTTTCAGCCCGTTGATGTTTTGTACCAAGGATTCAAGCTCTTCATGATAAAGCAGGTAACTCGCACGTTCGCCGACTTCGGGGTAATCAATCATTTTACGGAACTCTAATGGCTCAGTCTCAATCCATTTTCCATTTTCCCAGTATTTACCGCGCTGCGTCACTTCACGCAGGTTGATTTCAGGATTAAAGTTTGTTGCAAAAGCCTGTCCATGATCGCCTGCGTTGCAGTCCACAATATCAATATAATGAATTTCATCGAATATGTTTTTTTGTGCATAAGCGCAGTAGATATTGGTTTGACCCGGATCAAAACCACATCCAAGAATTGCGGTAATGCCGACCTCTTTAAACCTTTCCTGATAATCCCATTGCCAATGATATTCAAACTTAGCGACATCAATCGGCTCATAATTTGCAGTGTCCATATAATTTGTTTTGGTTTCCAAACATGCATCCATAATCACCAAATCCTGATATGGTAGTGCCATGTTGATTACAAGATCAGGCTTCACCTCGTTAATCAATGTGACAGTATCGGCAACAATATCCGCGTCTAAAGCAGAAATCGCGATATCAACGCCCCAATGTTCCTTGATAGATTTTTGAATAGCTTCACACTTTGATACTGTACGGCTTGCGAGATGAATATTCGTGAAAACATCTGCATTCATTGCACATTTTTTCGCAACAACACTGCCCGCGCCACCTGCGCCAATAATTAAGACATTCATGAACTCGCCCTTTCAAATTATGATTTGCCACTTTTATATATTTGAAATCGCTATTTAATCAAGTATAAGAAGCACATGTTGAAATTTTTAAACTCAAAAGATGGTTTTTTACACCTACCTGATGTAGATGCTTGTGCGCCGAAAAATGCGCGCGCGGTTATGATCCCCTTTGGATTAGAGGCAAGTGTCAGTTATGAAGGCGGAACGGCAAAGGGTCCGCAAGCGATCTTAGATGCGTCACCTGAACTAGAATATTTTGATGAGGTCTTCTGGCGTGAGTGTTTTAAAGATTACGGAATCGCAACGTTGCGAGAGCCAAAAATCGAAACCGAACTTCCCAATGCATTGAATCAGTTAGAGGCCATTGTTGAGGAGGTTTTAAAACTTGATAAATTCCCTCTTATAATGGGGGGAGAGCATTCTTTAACCGCCGGGGCAATCCGCCCATTTGTACGTCGTCATGAGCAACTGACTATTTTACAATTTGATGCCCATGCAGATTTACGAGATGGATATGAAGGGGAGCATTACTCTCACGCCGCGGCGATGCGGCGTTGTTTAGACCATGATAATGTCCGCCTTGTTAGTGTTGGTATCCGTAATATCTCTGCCGAAGAAATACCATTTTTAGAATCCGATTCGAATCGTATTGATATCTTTTGGATGAAGGACAAAAAAACGTGGAACGCCAATGATATAGCAAATATTGTTGGTGATGGGCCTGTTTATATCACCTTTGACATTGATGGCTTTGACAGTGCGATGATCCCCGCAACAGGGACACCGGAACCGGGTGGTCTAAATTGGTGGGACGTGATGGAAACGCTTGATTTGGTTTCACAACGCGCAAATATTGTTGGCGCAGATGTGGTTGAGCTTGCCCCACGTGCAGGTTTGCATGCTTGCGACTTTATGGCGGCCAAACTTTGCTATAAAATTATGAGCTATGCTTTGCGGCGTTATTTCGATTAGCTATTGGGTTTGCAGATATTGAATACCCTGCGCTATACCATTTAATGATAATGACGTTTCTTGTTTATTTCGGTGCTCTGAAATATAGGAAATATGCAGCTCTGCGGTGCGCGACATTGCGGTTATAACATCATCCGAAAGATCCAGATTTACAAGACATCCACCCTTATTACAAAACTGGAACGGGATAGAGAATGGCTCTTGTGGTGGTAAGTGCAATGTCAGTGCCATTGGTAAAAACGTACCAAGTGGTGCGCTTAATGTTAAACGCGGGACAAGCTTACTTTCACGTTCGATCATCGTAACGTCTGCTCGTAGAACCATCACATGATCTTCGGACATAACAGACTGTGATAAAGAGCACAGCTCTACCTTGCCCTGCTCTGTTGTGCATTTATGCACCCATGCGCCGCTTATCCGTCGTTTATCCTTATTTTCGGAGAATACCGGGTCATAGGCGTTCACAGGGATTTCTTTTTGTGTGTAATGCGTCGACATAAGAGCCAGAGAAGCCATTACACTTGCAACAACCCCAAGAGCAATAACAATAATCGCAATACCGTAATTTACATTCTTAACCAATGGATTACACTACCAACTTAACGTGTGTTTTTAAAACAAAGACCTCAAAAGTATATGATTACCGAGTTCCCAGAGCTATATATAAATTCACAAGAATTTTCAATTTCTCATATTCTGCTTTAAGTGCAGCCTGTTTTAATTCTAACGCTTCATCATGGATTTTCATTATTGATTGAAATGACTGACTTTCACGATTATGTGCGCTCAATATTTTCTCATTCTCACGCGCTTTATCCGCAGAAGATTTCAAGGTGATATATTGCTCTTGCAGGTGCGCATATGAAACAAGCTGTTGTTCATACCCTAAGACAGCATGCGTAATATTACTTTGCATTTCGCGGTATTCGTCATATCCGCCAAAGCGCTTCTCAAATTTATCGAAAGAGATATGCTTGGCAAATGTTCCAGCCCTAAGGTTCCAGCTTGCTTGGCTATCCAAATAGACACTGTTTGGAATACCAAAAAACTCTCCTACAGTGATATCAGTAAAGACAGGATATATGTCTGTACCATTGATGTGCCCTTGCATAATTTCTATGAATTTTGTTTTCGCTTGTCTGACCTCTAATGTATCTTCAACAGATGCAGAGGAGCTTGCCAAAAGAGGTAAGATATCACTTGTCGGTAAAGGCTTATGATCTTCCAATACGCGTTTCACATATTCAGGCAACGAATGTGTCAAATCAGCGATACGTCCGGATAAGGTAGAAAGCTCTCCTTCCAGATCTTTTTGTCTTTGTGCCAATTGGTGTGTTTTATCGTAAATACGGGCAGGCTTTGTCTGATTGCGTGTATTCTGATTATCCTGCACATAAGCCCGTAGCGTCTTTATCTGCGTTGCTAATAGTTCAGATTGCCCCTGTATATAACGATAATGCGTATAATCACGCACAAGCTGAGTGACTATATTCGTATGCGACATATCAGGTGAAGGAGATTGTCCGTTTTGGATATCCATACGCTCCGGCGTTAAACGCAAAGCGGTTGAAACGAGGCGGTCTAGTGTTTCATCACCAAAGAAGCTCCACCATGCGCGCAACGATTCATTCTTATGCATAGGTTCAATCACATGCATTGGCACAGGTGTGGTTTTTTGCCCACTCATAAAGCCAGAGTTCAGTAATGCAGAGTCCCCTCCACCAACACAACCCGTTAAATAATACGCAGCACAAAAAGAAAGCAAAGCACGCTTTAACATTTTTAACCCCTTCGAAATAGTCGTATTTTCAGGATATAGCCCTGCGCGTAAACTGCAAGATGTCCTTACATTTTGATTCAAAATAGCTGTGTACATACATATACCGTATAAGAAAAATACATTTTACCGTGAATTTAAACTTTAAAGATACGTCCAGACGCGCTACAAGATACATATATCAAATACTTTCATTTTAAGAGTGGATTGAATGCTTCGGATTGAACACACTATAAGCTTAGCTGTGCTTGCATTGGCGCTTTCATCATGTGTTAGCGTTCCTGAATTCAGGTTAGCTGATACATTCAAATTGGAACGCAATTATAAAGCAGCAGAAGATATTCAATCGCTCCGTGAACAACAGGCGGAAACAGATTTAGAAACAGATGAAGTCTGGTGGAAAAGTTATAACGATAATGAGCTTAACGCTCTCATTGAAATTGCCCTTATACAAAGCCCGGATATAAACAAAATTCAGGCACGATTGGAGCAAGCACAAGCATTAGAAACGCGTAGCAAGTCATCGCGCCTGCCATCTCTAAACATCAATGGGGATCGTTCTACTTCTAACGGAGATAACGAGACGCCATCCGACTGGTCATTCGGAGGCACGGCCAGTTTCGAACTTGATATTTGGGGCAAAAACCGTGCGAACCATAAATCAAGCATAACAGAGAGCGAGGCCAGTGCCCTAGACGTACAAAGCGCAGAGATTACTTTAAGCGCGTCTATCGTGAATAAGTGGCTTGAAATTTTATCATTGATAGAGCAGGAAAAGCTTGTTCGTAATCAAATTGATGTGAATCGTACCGTTTTGAATTTACAAGAAAAACGTTTTGAAATGGGCTCTGCCAGTGCCCTTGACATACTGCAACAAGAAGAACGCTTGGCACAATCACAGACACAGCTTCCAGATTTAATTTCTGCACAGAAACAAGCGGCAAACGCGATTGCCTTGCTCTTAGGTGAGACACCATATAACGGTCTTAAAATTACAGAGAAACCTTTTCCTAAGCCATTAGTCGTTCCACAAACTGGACTACCGTCTGATTTACTTGGTAACCGTCCTGATATACGCGCGGCGTGGCTGCGTATGCGGTCGGCAGAATGGGCAACGAAGGCGGCATGGGCAGATAGGTTGCCCAATTTTACGCTTTCCTCTGCTTATACGACCAGTGCAACAAAGCTTGATTCATTGTTTAGCAGTTGGCTGGTAAATACTGTTCTTGGTTTTACAGCACCTGTTTTTGATGGACAGAGCCGTAAAGCAGAACAGATCAGGCAAGCAGCAATTACCGATGAACGTTTCCAAGACTATCGCGGCGTAGTATTACAAGCCGTCATAGATGTTGAAGATAGCCTGATCCGTAACGCCTATCAGGATCGCAAAATCATCGCTTTAGAAAAGCAATTGAATGTCTCTCAACGCACATTGGAGCAAGCACAACTCAGCTATGCGAATGGTGATAGCACTTACATCAATGTTTTGAACAGTTTGAACAATACACAATCATTGGAACAACAATTATTGAACGAAAAACTTGTACAAGCGCAGGAACGTGTCGGTTTGTATCGTACATTAGGGGGACATTACCCGATGCAACGTATGCAGGCACAAAATTTGCAAGGTGAACCACAAAATATAGATGGGTCAAAAGATAATCATGAAGAACATTGAGACAGATAACGCGACAAACACAGATGAGCACGACGCAGATCAAGGCTCTATCGTAGGTAGGCTCCTTATCATTCTATTGATTTTAGGTGCTGCGGCCGCTTTTGCATTCTACATGATTAAAAACCCTGCAAAATCAGAGAAAAAAGATACTAACGTCAGTAGCGCAGCTTTGGTTGAGACGATGAGCGTACAGCTTGGCCATCATCCGGTTATCATTGATGTTATGGGACAAGTCATACCTGCACGTGAAGCCACGTTAAAGGCGCAAGTATCGGGTAAAATACTGAATGTCGCCGATCAATTTGCACCTGGTGGTTTTTTACAAAAAGATGAAGAAATATTACGCATTGATCCGGCAGATTATGCATTAGATATAAAGGTAAAAACGGCCTCTATGCGTCAATCAGGAGCGGCGTTAAAGTTGGAAATGGGGCAACAATCCATTGCCAAAGACGAGCTCAAAATCCTTGAAAAAAGTACAGGGAAAAAGCTCAGAAGCAGTGACCTTGCCTTGCGTAAACCACAATTAGAACAGGCGCGGGCAAACCATGACTCCGCCAAGGCGAACTTAGAGCTTTCAGAATTAAATTTGGAGCGCACGATATTATCCGCGCCATTTAATGCTTTGATTACGCAACGAGACACAAATGTGGGGAACGTTATAGGGCCTCAGGATACGCTTGCAACACTTGTCGGCACAGATGAGTATTGGATTAGTGCAGAAATTCCTGTTCAACATTTGCGCTGGCTTTCTATACCTAAAGTTCTAAGTGATACAGGAACAAAAGCGCTCATTGAGCTAGATGGCGGGCGTGGACAACGTGCAGGACATCTTTTGCGCACCAACGGATCAATCGACACACAAACACGCTTGGCCGGAATTTTAGTTTCTGTGCCCGATCCACTTGCACTCACGGCACAAACAACGCAAAAGACATTTCCACTTATTCTTGGAGATTACGTTAAAGTTAGTCTGATTGGTAAAGAGTTGCAAAATGTTGCCCGTATAGAACAAAGCTATGTCCGCGATAACAACAGTGTGTGGCTTGAAAAAGATCATAAGCTTATTATACAGCCTATCACTATTGCTTATGCTGATCGTACATATGCCTATATCACTAATGGTATTGCCGAAGGCGACCGTCTTATCACATCAAACATAATAACCCCAGTTCATGGTATGGATGTGCGCCTACCAGAAGATGCCGTGGCAGGGAAAGCACCTCCCTCCTCTGATGACACGCAAGCACATGGTCAAATGGATCAAAAACAGGATACAGAATAACTCATGGGGCATTATAGCGACAAAGATATCAAGAACATTAAGCCCGGCCCCATTGCATGGATGGCCTGTCACCCTGTTGCGGTGAACTTGATTATGATTATCCTTTTGCTGGGCGGATTCATGATCCTTTCACAAAGTAAAAAGGAAATATTCCCTGAGTTTCAGCTTGATCTTGCCACAATCACAATGTCCTATCCCGGTGCAAGCCCGGCAGAGATAGAGCAAGGTATTATCCTATCAATTGAAGATGCGGTTAAAGATATTGACGGCATCGACGAAATTACATCTGCCGCCTATGAGGGGTATGGTCATGTTATCGTCGAGATTGAGGACGAAGACGAATCTATTCGTATTGCGCAGGATATAAAAACGGCTGTCGACCAGATCACAACATTTCCGGTTGATGCAGAGAACCTAACGGTGAGTTTGGCCAAGAACGAAGAGATTGTTATGTCTCTTGCCCTGTACGGCAGTGTCAGCGATACGGTACTACGCAATACAGCCGAATTGGTCCGCGAACGCATGGAACAGCATAAAGATGTGAGCTTAGTTGCATTTAACGGCGTACGTAACCATGAAGTTCATATTGAAGTCTCACAGGCCAATTTACGACGCTATAATTTAAGCATTCCTGAAATCTCAAATATTATTAGCGGCACATCTATTGAATTGGGTGGCGGGTCTATCAAAACTTCTGCCGGTGAAATACTCGTTCGTATGACAGAGCGCAGGGATTATGCCGCAGATTTCAAAGATATCCCAATTATAAAAAACCCAAACGGCAGTACGGTTTTCCTTGGTGATATTGCAAAGATCACAGATACGTTTGAAGATACGAATAAATATGCACATTTCAATGGTAAGCCCGCAATTGAAATCATAATCAATAGCTCTAGCAAAAAATCACCAACAGAAATTGCTGTCGCTGTAAAAAAGATTGTTCATGAACTGAATGATGACTTACCCGGTGATTTACAGCTTGCGATTACACGTGACCTGTCCCTCATGTTTCAGGGACGTGCCGAGCTGTTGGTTAAGAATGGAATTGTTGGTCTGATATTAGTGGTCATATTCCTTGCCCTGTTCCTTGACGTACGTTTGGCCTTTTGGGTCAGTATGGGAATCCCGATTTCCTATATGGGGGCATTTGTCATTTTAATGGGACATGATTTTTCGATTAATATGGTTTCTATGTTTGCGTTTATAATTGCATTGGGAATTGTAGTCGATGATGCCGTGGTGGTTGGTGAAAATATCTATCATAAGCGTGAATTAGGCTTAAAACCATTAGAAGCCGCCGTTCAGGGTGCACGCGAAATGGCGTTACCTGTTTCCGTTAGTGTTCTGACGAATATTGTGGCCTTTTTACCGATGTTCTTTATGCCCGGCTTTATGGGGAAAATTTTCGCCATTATACCTTTGATCGTTATTTCAACATTCATACTCTCTTTATTCGAGAGCTTGTTTATTTTGCCCGCGCACCTGACATTCAAACAATCTAAAAATATAAAAAACAAATCCCTGCTTAAAATTGTCAAAACACAGAAAACATTTAATGCGGCGTTTGATCATTTTGTACAAGTGCACTATTCCGCATTTTTAAAACGCGCCATATCACTGCGCTATATCTCTCTTTCTGCGTTCTTATTCGTGCTTATTGCAATGGGTAGTTATGTCGCTAGTGGTCGTTTGGGCATACAGATGTTCCCGCGCGTTGAATCAGATTTTTCTTATGCGCAAGCAGTACTTCAAGTGGGGGCACCTGAGGAGCAAGTTACCGCTATTGAACAACGGATGATTAATGCGGCGAAGGATATAATAGCGCAAAACGGTCAGGAACAACTCTCATACGGTATTTTCTCTGAGATCAAAGAGAATGTCATAGAGTTGCGTACATTCCTAACTGACGCAGAAATCCGGCCCATCAGCACCGCCAAATTTACTGAATTATGGCGCGACAAAGTTGGAAAACTTGCAGGTTTGGAATCCCTGACTTTTGCCTCGGATAGAGATGGCCCGGGATCCGGTGCAGCGTTAAGTGTTGAGCTGAGCCATAATGATATTGAAACGCTTGAGAATGCTGCCATTGATCTGGCAAAAGCATTAGAGCAGTTTCCAAGCGCCCAAGATATTGATGATGGTGCGCAAACCGGTAAAAAACAGTTCGACTTTACTGTGACAGATTTGGGTTACACACTTGGCCTGTCTCCTACTGAAATTGGCCGACAAGTGCGCGCGGCCTATTACGGAAGTGAGGCCCTAAAACAGCAACGCGGACGCAATGAAGTACGCGTTTTAACCATGCTGCCGGAGGATGAGCGTAACTCGTCTTATAACTTTAAAAATATGATGTTAAAAGCACCGAACGGCTCATTCGTCATGTTACTTGATACCGTAGAAGTAAAGGAAGGGCGTGCCTATACCACGATCAACCGTCGTAACAGTAAACGCGTTATTACGACCACATCAGATGTTGACCCACCCTCTAAAACCAATTTAATTATTCAGGAATTAACGGCTGACATTTTACCGAAATTACAATCTCGTTATCCGGGCTTAACCTTCTCTTTTGAAGGACAACAGGCAGATATGCGTGAAAGTATGCAAAGCCTATTCATGGGGATGTTCGGTATATTATTCGTTATGTACGCAATTCTCGCGATTATGTTTTCCAGTTACACTCAACCTTTTATGATTATGATCGCCATACCGTTTAGTATCGTAGGCGCAATTATCGGGCATTTCATTATGGGATTTTCATTAAGCATGGTGAGTATGTTTGGGATTATTGCATTGGCCGGTGTTGTGATTAACGATTCCCTCATCCTGATTGATCTGGCGAATAAAAAGCGAAAAGAAGGTATCGTATTATTCGATGCTGTTATCACGGCTGCGACCCAGCGCTTTCGCCCCATCACATTAACAACACTCACTACATTTGTCGGACTTGCACCGATGATGTTCGAAACCTCGCGTCAAGCAAGGTTTTTGGTTCCTATGGCGATATCATTAGGGTATGGAATTGTTTTTGCGACACTTTTAACGCTGATTTTAATTCCTGCGTTATATATGATTAATGAGGATTTACGCCTTCTTGCGCGGCATACATTCCGTTTAATATTCCCCAAGCCGTCCGACGATACCGAAATGCAAGAGGATCAGTAGTCCCATTTCCAGAATATACCCGCGCCGCCGCTTGCATCCTGTCCGACTTCGCTTTCCAATGTGATATTCGGAGTTAGCTCTATTTCAATATTCGCACTACTGCCTTCATCACCGCTGCCCGCTTCTACCTCGATATATATATTGTCACCGATATGCTTTCCTGCACCAACGCTCGCGCCGCCTTCGGCATCCGTTTCAACATGCAAATCATCAAGGCCAACAGCCGAGCGCACTGTTCCTATGGGATCGAAGTTCACCCCGCCCCCTGCCGGAGTGACGCCAGAGAGCCGTCCTAATGTCGCGGCGAGTTGTGCGGCTTGAAATGGAGAAATATCCTCAATTGTTTTGCCAAATAAGACATAAGAAAGCACCTGATCCTCTGGCATGGCAGGATCGGAAGAGAAACTCACAGAAGGTTTAATTGCCTGTCCCTTAATCAGAACATGTGCTTTTACATCATCCACTTTTGTTTCCGCCAAAACGTCTATCCTCGGCTCTGGCGGTATTTGACCGGCAAAGAGCAATGATGCCGTTTTTAATTTAAAGTTCCGACCAAATTCAGAATACCTACCCCGTAATAAAGAAAACCCACCATCATAATAGGGTTTATGTGCGCTGCCTGTTACGTGTAGATCACCGCCAAATTCCGCATCCAAGCCCCACCCGCGTACAAAGACCTCTTGCGGCGCATGTATTTTAATGTCCAACGCAATATTAGAAGGGGCACTTTGTGTGCGTGACGCGCTTTTGGTTGATATTATATCAAGTTCCGGTATCGTTCCGGTAATGCGATCAGGTAATGTTATTTCCAAACGTTTTATGTTTGCCGATCCGTTTACACTTATGTCCTGAACACGTCCCTTCACAGTCAAATCTGCGTCTAGAAACCCGTGTGCGGTATCTTGCTTTGGGGCATGGAAATTTTGTATTTTTAAAGCACCATCAAGATTAGAGGTGAGCAAATCATAATAGCCAGAGGCATTTAATGTTCCGGCTTCCCCATCCCTCGCGACAAGCTTTATAAGCGTTAATTTATTATCATTTAGTGATGCAGACATATCCAAGTCAGATAGAGATAGCCCTGCCCCCGCATAATGGTAAAGCGCAGTGCGTATATGTATATCTGCGCTTTGTTTTCCATTCTCTTTACCCAGCTGAGCAGAAAACGATAATGGCGCAATCTCATGCCCTATTCCTATCAATGCATGATACGCGGATAAACGTTGTAGCGCTCCTTGTAGTTCACCACGTAAATTTAAGCCATTCGGGTCAAATGTCAGGCTTTTTGCGGATACCATCAGGTCAGGTGCGTTTAACGAGGTGTTTTTCAAATGTAGGAGTTCATTTTCCAAAGAATATTGTGTTTTGAATGATGCTGTAATGCCTTGGTAACGGAGCTTAACACTCATATGACCTGCACTCAGATGCTCTCCCTTCAGGGTCAACTCATCAATCACAATATCGTGCTCGCCATTTGATACAGTAATGCCAGATGCGCGAAATTCTTGCGGAAGTGCAAAATGGATAGACTTTATACGTGTTTTATAGCCAAGATCGCTTGATTTATGGCTGATGTAGCTTTTAAGTGCATATTGCCCAGCACTACTATTTAGCCAACTTTGTGCGTTATCGGCGATATATCCGGGCACAATAATCGCCAAGGCATATATAAGCGAAAGCGCCCATAACGTAATGAGCACTGTCTTTCTTGCGAAATATTTCACAATTTTACGCATATATGCCTCACCTTAAAAAGCCTGTCCGATGCTAATATAAATCTGGAAATTTTGATCAGCATTTTCTTTGCCTGTTACCGGAACACCTATATCAAACCGTAAGGGACCAAAGTCGCTATAATAGCGCAGACCTGCACCAACACCTACCGAGAGATTATCAAAGCCCGAAGATGTTCCCTCATCTACTTGCGCGAAGTCGGCGAATGTTACTGCGCCAATTGTGTCGGTAAATTTAAAACGCAGCTCTGCAGCTCCCTCAACGACCGAACGCCCGCCTTCAGGGTCCCCGTCCTCGAATGGCCCAACTTCCTGAAACCCAAAACCGCGTACAGATCCACCACCGCCAGCATAAAAGCGTTCGGTTGCGGGGATATCATTATTTCCTGTTCCGCTTAGCACACCGATTTTTGTACGTCCGGCAAGTATAATACGTTCATGTAATGGTTGGTATGCCCGCATTCCTACTTGTGCTTTTACAAATGGCGCACTCTCACCCAAGACATCGAGAAAGGGCTTTAGCGATGCGTTAAACACGATGCCCTTTGTCGGATCAAGAGCATCATCACGGCTATCGTATGACACAGACACATTGGGCGTGAATAACGCAAAGTTGTTCGTGTCTTCGTTTTCTTCGTTAATCCGTGTCAGTTTAAAATCACTACCAACACGCGCCGACCAATTATTGGCCAATTTACGATTTATACCAAATCCTGCCCCAATACCAAGTTCCTCAAACGCGTCCGTATCTTCTCTATCAAGGGAAGCATTGATGGATAGCGATTGATCTTTACGCAAGAACTCCTCTTTTGTGAAATTTGCCTTTAGTGATTGTTCCAACATGGATAGCGTCAGGTCGGCTTTTAGTTTTTCACCTGAGCCTAAGAAATTTCGATGTTCCCAGCCTAAAACTGCGCCTACCCCTTCGTCGGTATAATAACTTACGCCTGCTTTGATTGAGCGTTGCGCACGTTCTTGCACTTCAAATTCAACTGGAATGGATGATAAGGCATTGCTGTCTTCAGGGAATACAGGATCAATACGTGAGACTAGCCCTGTCCCTAAGACCTTATCTCTAAATTTACGAATTTCATCATGACGGAAACAGTCGCCCTGCTTCCACGGAACTAATTTATGCAGGTAATCAACGTCTATTCTTTCCAGTCCCGTGAAGCGCACACTTCCGAATGTTGCATCTGCCCCCTGATCGATATAGAAATGAATTTGTGCGCGATTTGTATCAGGGTTTAAAAGAACTTTATGCGATATGTCCAAATCAAAAGCACAGCTCTTTTCTTGTAATTCCTGCAATATCTTTTTCTGCTCTCCCAATATTTTAATTGCGTCCAAAACATCACCTGCCTGCACGTCTTTTGATGTTATGATAGGTCTAAAAGATTTCGGGCTTACCGTTATTTTTTCAATGCGGGTAGGTTCGCCACTTTTTATCTGATATGTCCCTTCATCCGCACCATCCTCATAATGAACATTCGCTTGATAATAACCCTTTGCCCAAAGAGCCTTTAAGACATCGCGTGATACGGCTTCTTCCCGATAGAGGAGGTCTACGCCGTCCTCTATATCATCGGGAATAAGGCGTTGTCCTATTACTTTATCTACATAGGATTTTGTCGCGTCATCACCCTCAAGCCCGACAACTTTATAGTGTTTCGGATCAGGGCGATCTTTCCAAAACGCAATGTTATCCGCGACGCAGGACGCCTGCACCATCAATGCACACAACAACAATAAAACTCGATTATTTTTCATGCGCCGAGATTACTTGAGGATATGCAAAAAAGACAAGGAATAATCGTTTTAGATTGAATAATTTAAAACAGGTGTCTGAATTGAGAGAATTTCACCAGAATTGCGCGCCTTTGTGCAAAGGCGTTTAAAGGTTATATCTGATAAATTATCAAGCCAGCCATCATAACAACGCTCCAACTTCTCATCCAGAATATCTCCATAGCCTGCAATATTGTGCTTATCCGGGGAAACATGTGTGACAAACGCCTCGGCCACATCACGCAGCGTTGTGTACTCTGGGTTTGGCATGTAATAGCCCCCCTTTGCCCCCTTTATCGAGACAACCATTTCCGCAGAGGAAAGCTTCTGCAAAACCGGCTCTAAGGCACGTTTGTTGAGGTTACAATATTCGACGATGGCGCTCCCCGCGACGGGTGCGTCTTCATCTCCATTATAGGCAATAAACAAAGCAGCGCTCATTGCCAGATATAATTTATTAGGTAAGAACTGCATAAGCCATATACTACATATTATTTATGTATTTACAAGATAAAAATGTTCTTTTATAGTCACTTTTATAGCCACATGAATTTGAAAGCTGACAAGGCACAAGGAGCGAAGCTTAGGAAACCTTAAGAAAGTGACGCAGAAACGCTGTCAGATTTCAAAGGCAGAAGGCTATAAATCGAAAGGATCGTAATATGGGTTACACCCCTTTATTTTTAAATGCCGAGAAGCATGGCACCATCCTGATTATCGGAGGTGGTGAGATCGCGGCAGCCAAGACAGAGGCTCTTGCCAGTGTTGGCGCACGTGTTGAAATTCTGGCCGAGAAGATTGGTGATGGGTTACGTTTCCTTTGTGATCAGCATGGCTTTACGGCTCATGAGGGGCTGTATCATCCCAAATTTCTAGAAGGGAAATCGATTGCTGTTGCCGCAACAGATAACGACACGGTGAATGAGATTATCGCGCAAGATTGTCAGACACGCAGTATTTTGGTGAATGTCGTTGATAACCCTGCCCTGTGTGACTTTATTTTCCCTGCCCTTGTTCGTCGTGGAAATCTACAAGTTGCAATATCATCATCGGGTGTCTCCCCTGTTTTAGCGCGTATGGTCAAGCATACTATTGAGCAAGCGATTCCAAGTAACTTTGAACGTTTGATAGACTTTATGGGCACGAAGAAAACTATATTAAGAGAGCGTCTCTCCAAAATTCAACCGCGCCGTTTGATAGGTGAAAAAATCTTTCATGGCCCAATTGCTCAAGAGCTTTATGAGGGTAATCATCAAAAAGCGGAGACCCTATTTAGCGATCTACTGGAAGATACAGAGAATAAGAAACAAGCCGCGCTTTATTTAATTGGTGCGGGGCCTGGAAGTCCGGATTTGATTACTGTGAAGGCAATTCGCCTGATTTCGCAGGCTGATATCATCCTTTATGACCGTTTGGTCTCCCCGGTTATTATTGAGCAATATGCCCGTAAGGATGCAGAGAAAATATCCGTTGGAAAACGCAAAGACCATCACCATAAGACCCAAGCACAAATTGATGAATTGATTGAGCAGAATTTGCGCAAAGGCAATATTGTTGTGCGCCTTAAGGGTGGTGATCCGGGCATTTATGCGCATGGTGCGGAAGAAATTGAAATTGCGAATAAAGTCGGCGCGCCATTTCAAATTGTCCCCGGCATTAGTGCGGCAAACGGGTGTGCAGCCTATGCCGGTATACCACTGACCGAGCGCGGCGGTGCAACATCGGTACGCTTTATCACGCTTTATACAAAGACACTTTATGACGAAAATTTTTGGCTCTCTTTGAAACACGCGCAAAATGAAACGTTTGTGTTTTATATGAGTACGCCACATTATGCCCTGCTTTGCCGTAAACTTATTGAGCTTGGTTTCTCCACACATACTCCAATGCTTGTCGTCGAGCAGGGCACCACTGATTTCCATCAAGAATATAAATCGACCATTGGCAATTTTTCTGATGAATGGGACAGTACCGATTTTGGATCGCCTTGTACTTTAATCATTGGTGATGTTGCACGATGGGCTAAGAGCAACCAGTGGAAAGAGCCACCACAGCATAAGGGCGAGTATTTCGCCCCACTTCCATCAAAAGCGCCGACGCGTGAGGAGATACGTGTTGCCTAAAGCTGAGCTTCAGAGACTTGCACAAGATTTGATTGAACAATGCGCCCCTCTATCATGGGAGGAGCGTTTGCAAATGCTCACGCACTATACGCACCTGAATATCGCCTTCTCTTCCAGTTTTAGTTATGAAGATCAGGCCATTACCCATGTTATCGCAACACATAATTTGCCTGTGCGCGCTTTCACTTTGGATACAGGGCGTTTATTTGAAGAAACGCACGATGTTATCAGTGCGACTGAACAAAAGTACCCTACTCTAAAGCTTGAGACTTATTATCCGGATGCACATGACACACAGAACCTTGTTGCCCATCAGGGCATTAACGGGTTTCGTGATTCTATAGAAAAGCGTAAAGCTTGCTGTTTCACACGTAAGGTCGAGCCGCTTAACCGTGCTCTTGAAGGTGTAGATATATGGATTAGTGGCCTGCGCCATGAGCATTCAGATAACCGTAGCGACCTACCACCTGCGGAGATTGATGAGGCACGTGGTTTAATAAAATTTTATCCACTCATTGATGTTCTTGAGGAAGAAATAAAGCCCTATATCCAACAGCATAATATTCCCTACAACACCCTACATGATAACGGGTTTCCATCAATCGGATGCGCACCATGCACACGTGCAGTTTCCGAAGGTGAACACCCACGCGCAGGACGATGGTGGTGGGAAAGTGAAGATGCACAAGAGTGCGGCCTGCATATGGTAAATGGACGCCTTGTCCGAACAAAAGATTTAACACAAGAAGAGAAACGGCAATATGCTCAATAAAGATCAGGAACAGCTTCTAAACCAGCTTTTAACCTCTGCCAGTCATGAGCAGAAAATCTGGCTTGCGGGATATTTGCAAGGTCAAGTTGGTGGACAGCTTAGCACGGTGACAAGCGTGCCTTCAGACATAAACAAACCAAAAGTTATGATCTATTATGCCACCGAAACAGGCAACTCAAAGGCGCTGTCACTGCAACTCATGAAGGCGGTAAAAGCCGCAGGGTATAAGGTTAAAAATGCAGTTGTAAACCGTTTAAAAGTGAAAGATATCAAGGCCGATACAATTGCCTTATTCCTGTGCTCAACGCATGGCGAAGGTGACCCGCCGGAAAGCTCTCTCAAATTTTTTGATGAAGTTCGCGGTGCGGATGATAACGTTCTTAAAGGATTAGACTACGCCGTTTGCGGGCTTGGCGATTCATCTTATGAAATATTCTGCGGCGCAGCTACTGATCTCGATAAGGAATTACAACGCCTTGGTGGCACAGCATTTCAAGAGAATGCTTTGTTTGATGTCGATTACGCATCACATACGCCAAAGTGGATCACAGATACAGTATCCGCAATGGACAAACTGGTTGGTGCGGATGCATCTCCAAGCAGTGCCCCTGCTCTATCTATCCCCTCAGATGAACCCGTTGTGCGCACGGGGAAGGGCTATACCCGTCTTGAACCTGTTATTGGCACGGTCAAACAGAGTGTGAATTTGAACGATATCGATTCGAATAAGGAAACATATCACATTGAAATCGAGTATGCAGACGACATCATTTATACATGTGGTGATGCGGCGGGTATTATTGTGCCTGATGATAAAAATCAAGGGGATGCAACCCCGCGCCTGTACTCTATTGCCTCTTCCCCATCCTTTCATGAAGGAGAAGTCCATTTGACCGTGGCTTTATCAACATACAAACAAGAAGATGGCAGCACAGGGTACGGTATTTATTCCAAATATTTAGCTGAGCTAAAAGAAGGTGATGAGATTACTTTTTACATCTCACAAAACCAGATCTTCAACCTACCCGCCAATGATAATACAGATATTATTATGATTGGCCCGGGCACTGGTGTTGCGCCATTTCGTTCCTTTGTTTATGAACGCTCAGAACGTGGCGCCGAGGGTAAGAACTGGCTCATTTTCGGAGATCAGCATGCGCATTGTGACTTCCTATATCAAACAGAATGGCAAGAGCATGTCGCAACAGACACCTTGCATAAAATTAACCTTGCCTTCTCTCGCGATCAGGAACAGAAAATCTATGTGCAGGATCGTTTGAAAGAGAATGCTTCTGAGCTTATGCAATGGATTGATAATGGTGCGCATATTTACCTGTGTGGCAATAAAGACCCGATGAGCAAAGATGTCGATGCCACGTTAATTGATCTCATTGCCGCGCAGAAATCCATATCAAAGGAAGCCGCCGAAGATTTCTTAGCCGATTTGGAAGAAAATGACCGTTATGTGAAGGATGTGTACTAATGAGTGATGTAACACCAAAAAACAACCCGAATGCGATTAATAATCCCGAAAACCTTTCCGAATGTGAGGCATTCAAAGTCGAAAGCCGTGGTTTGCGCGGTGATTTGGCAGAACAAATGTCAGACAGCATGACAGGCAATGTAACGGAGTATGGAAAGCAGCTTGTAAAATTCCACGGCTCTTACATTCAGGATAATCGTGACCGCCGTGCAGAGCGCGATGAAAAGAAGTTGGAATGGGCATATTCATTTATGATCCGCCTGCGTATTCCCGGTGGTGATATCAATGCGCAGCAATGGCTTGGCCTACAGGAAAGTTGCGATACAAAAGCAAGTGGCGTTGTGAAAATTACAACGCGCCAAACAGTTCAATTTCACGGCGTGGTTAAGGCACGTATGAAGCCAACAATGAAAGATTTTGATGCGCTTGGGTTGGATGCGATTGCCGCGTGTGGTGATGTAAACAGGAATGTGATTACGGGATCAAACCCGCTAACCGCACCGTATCATGCAGAAGTGCATGAATATGCAGCCAAAATCTCAGATCACCTCTTACCCCGTACAGGCGCGTTTAAGGAAATATGGTTGGATGGTGAAAAACTGTCGCAAGATGAGCCAACAGAAGCAGATCCGCTTTATAAGGATATATACTTACCGCGTAAATTTAAGATCGCGATCACAACCCCTCCGCACAACGATGTGGATGTGTATGTTCATGATATCGGCCTTATCGCCGTTGGTGAGGGTGATGAATTCCTTGGTTTTAACGTTTCTATTGGTGGCGGGCTTGGTGCAACACATGGTAATGCAAACACATATCCACGCCGCGGCGATGTGATTGGTTTTGTGCCAAAGGACAAAGCACTTGAGACTTGTTGGCAAATCGCCGCAGTTCAGCGTGACTACGGTAATAGAGAACTTCGCAATCAAGCACGTTTGAAATACACAATTGACCGCTTGGGGCTTGATTTCTTTGTCAGCGAAGTACAAAAACGTTTAGACTTCCCTATTGAACCTGTGAAAAACGTTCCTGCCTTTACCCATCGCGGTGATCCATTTGGCTGGGTCGAAGATCACACTGGGCAATGGTATTACACTGCATTCGTTGAAAGTGGTCGTGTGATTGATGAGCTTGGCTATAATATTAAATCAGCGATGAAAGAGATTGCGGAATCCGGTATTTGCGGGTTTCGGTTTACCGCCAATCAGAATGTTATGTTTACCTATATTGAGGAAAGCAACAAAGCCCAGCTCGACAAAATACTGCACAGACATGGGATCACGATTGATGCGATGAATGCAACACGTCGTGAAGCAATGGCCTGTGTTGCTCTGCCGACCTGTCCGCTTGCTCTGGCAGAGGGTCAACGATATCTCCCTGAGTTTGTAACAAAAGTCGAAGCGTTGCAGGATAAACACGGCATTCTAGATCGTCCGATTACAACGCGTATTACAGGGTGCCCGAATGGATGTGGCCGTTCTTACGCCGCGGAAATCGGATTGGTTGGAAAAGGCCCGGGTAAATATGTCTTACGTTTGGCAGGCGATTATGAGGGTGAGCGTTTGAATAAAGTGTATCGTGAAGAAGTCGATGAGACGGAGATACTTGATATTCTTGATGGCCTCTTTGCCAAATATGCCAATGACTGCGACAAAAATGAGAGTTTTGGTGACTACACGAACAGAACTTTATTTGCATAAGTAAAAGCAATTGTGTATGTTCCCGTCCTCCAAACAGTTGAGGACGGGTTCTTTATGCTTAAAAAATTATCATCTCTTCGTCAGAAATTCTCAGCAACAGATGCATGGGAAGATGCGGGTATTGCTTATAAACATGCACAACAAGGTGAGGTGATTGACCCGAAAACAATGAAGGTGAGTTCTACATTTGATCCACATACAGATGAAGGCATGGCAATTATCGAAGCCGCAAAAGAACATTTGGATACGGCAGATAAAGCAATGGAAAACCTATTTTTACCCGAATAATATGCCGATCAAGCTCTTGATGGTTAAATCTCAAACTTCTTCACAATAAAATCCTTTTGGAAAACCAGATAATGCTTTCCCTTCTGTGCTCAGAACGATACATGTAGATATCAACATTATTAACGGAAAGAGACGACATGCTCGCAATAATTGGTGGCTCAGGCCTTTATGCTTTGGATGAACTTAATATCTTGGCAGAGCATGATATTGATACGCCGTTTGGCAAACCATCCGCCCCTATTGTTGAGGGTGAAGCGTTCGGATCGAAGGTGTTATTCCTTCCACGTCATGGGCGTAATCATGAGTTTTTACCCAGCGAAGTTAATTTTCGCGCCAACATCTATGCGCTTAAGAAATTGGGTGGTACAACGATTTTGAGTATTTCTGCATCGGGTTCTTTGCAAGAAGAAATCGCACCGGGCGACCTTGCGCTTGCCTCACAATATTTTGATCATACACGCGGATTTCGTAAGAACTCATTTTTTGGTGAGGGTGTTACGGCGCATATATCAACGGCTGCGCCGACCTGCCCTGTTCTTGCACAAGACGTTTTGAAAGCTGCCGAAGCTCTTGGGATTTCACTCCATTCAGATAAAACATATGCATGTGTTGAAGGGCCACGTTTAGGTACAAAGGCGGAGAGCTTTTTCCTACGCGGGGCAGCGGGATGTGATGTCGTTGGTATGACCAATGTCCCCGAAGCCTTCCTTGCGCGCGAAGCACAGATGGGTTACGTCACGTTGGCCATTGCAACAGATTATGATTGTTGGCGCGAAGACCCAGATGAGCATGTCAGTGTAGAGGCTGTTTTTGCCGTGTATAATGAGAATATCGGCAAGATTAAAAAGCTTGTTTTACAATTACTTGAAAATGGTATTTCAGAAACACCTGCAAATATCCGTAGCGCCCTGAATGGTGCAGTTATGACACCGGATGCGCGTTTGAATGACGCACAAAAAGAATGGATCGGCGTTTTACGCTCTTAATAAACATACGTTATAAAGGTTATCGTACTCATGAAAATTTTACTTGGTAAAGGTGTTGATAATATCCTGTTCGGCACAACGGAAGATCAGGCTGTTCAACATATAGGAAAGCCTAACAATACTTATCAAACCGATGATGAAAATAAGTGTCTTCAATATAATGATCAGAGACTGGAGCTCACATTTGAGCCGGAAAATAACAATTTATTAGGTTGGATCGAAGTTCATCATCCTGAAGCACAGCTCTTTGATAAGAAAATCATCGGACTACCGCGTCAAGAGGTTCTGAGCTTTCTAAAGAAGCATATTGGTGAGCCGAGTGAAACTGAGGATTATGGTTCATTCACATCTGTAAATTATGCCGACCATTGGCTTGAGCTACAATTTAAGTTCGACCATTTGAGTAACATTAACTTTGGTTCACTCTATGATGCATCAGGCGATCCAATCTGGCCTGAACAATAAGCGTCGTATAAACAGAAATAGTCAGACGCTTTTAAACGCCTGACTACTCCCTTAAGTGAGGTGAGGTTGGGTAAAGTCTACTCTGCGTTTAGATCGTTTAACGCAGATAATATGTCCTTTTGCTTGGCGCGTTTTTTATAATTTTCATCCTTAAACATATACGTTACCTCGCCATTCTGCGCGATTACGAATGTTGCGGGAATAGGAAGTTCATTACTATCGACACCGTTAAGCTCTGCAAGGGTCATTCCTGTTGTCCCTTTAAGCCATCTCTCAAACCCTGCACGTTTATTCTTTGGAACGACCCATATTAAGTCGTAATTACGTGCAACCCTATTACCAAGGTCGCTTAAAACTTCAAAAGTTAAACTATTTTTTAGGACGGTATCGACCATACTTTTGGGTTGCTCAGGAGATACGGCAACAAGCTGTGCGCCATGCGCTTTGAATTTTTCCAAATTTTGCTGAAAATCATAGAGTTGATCATTACAATATGGACACCAACCACCACGATAGAAGGTTAGAATCACAGGGCCACTCTCTAGTAGATCATAAAGTGTACGTTCCTTCCCATGTGCATTTGGTAATTTAAAATCCGGCGCTTTATCACCGATTTTTATTGTATGTTGTTCTGCCGATGCTGGGTTGAACGTTGGGATTACGGCTAAAAATGTGATAACCATTGTGGCAAGTGCCATAGAATTACGAAGTACCCTCATTGTAATAGTCCTGTGTGCTTATTATTTTATTATGATTTATGGTTCGAAGGTTTAGTATTCTCGGTTACATCTCAAGTTTAAAAAGATATGCCTTACGCACAGTGATTGAATTTGCCATCACGTTGCAATACCATTGAATAGACGTTAAGCCGATATACAATATACAGAGAAAGACGAACAAGGTATGAATCCAATGCGCGCAATATGGTTTATAGTTGGCGCAACCGCCTTGTTACTGGGGGCACTTGGCATTGTATTGCCATTATTGCCGACGACCCCGTTCCTTTTGGTTGCGGCGTTTGCCTTTGCCAGATCGTCAGAGCGTTGGCATAAATGGCTTCTTGAGCACAAAATATTTGGGCGTATTATCGCAAATTGGAATAATTACGGCGCGATAGACAAACGCACAAAAGCGATCGGAACGCTTTCCATGGCGGGGGTCTTTATACTTTCTCTTATTATGGGGGTATCCCCTTTTATCCTTGGGATACAGGCATTAGCGTTAAGTGCATCTGCGGCGTTCGTGCTCACGCGGCCTTTGCCGCCTGAACAGTAACTTCATGTTTTCGCTGATACTTTAAGACTTAGAAAATATTGATATTTCCACTTTCGACAAGCTCTTGAACATCTAGGTTTTGCAGACCTTCAAGTGCAACCAGATCAACTGCATTCGTAGAATTACCAGACCCGCTAACATCAACAGACAGAACCGTACCGCCATTTTCTTCACGCGCAAAGACGAAATCATCAATAGCTTGCTGCGCCGGATCATAATTCTGGATAAGCCCAGCAAGATCAAGGACATCGCCTTCATCTGTACTAAAGTCACGAATAATATCTACGCCTTGGTTAACCATGTTTTGCACGAATGTGTCTGCACCACTTCCGCCGGATAGAACATCGTCGCCAGCTCCGCCATAAAGGAGATCATCACCTTCTTGCCCATAGATAATATCGTTTCCAGCACCTCCAAATAGCGTATCATCACCGCCTTGGCGACCATCGCCGTCATCATCTTCGCTTTCCTCAGAAAGTGCCTCGTGGTTATTTTGGACATAATCAACGGTTTCATCGCGTGACCAATCCGTATCAACGGTACTTTCACCGGATTCAAGCTTATCAAATGCTTGCCACCCTGCGCCATCGACTGTGTTTAATCCATGGGTATCTGCTAGACCGTCTGTGTTCACCGCATCACCAAAGATGATATCATCTCCATCACCACCTTCGATCACATCATCGCCGACTGCGGCAAGGTTGTTTAATGGGCTTGTATCCTTAAACACAACATCAAGATCCGACGGATCATCAATATTTAGTGCATCACCGTCACTGTCGATGACATCAAGGCGGGAAATCACGGAATCAGAGGCGTTCACACCAACGGCAATAACATCATCATTTAAACTATGCAGTAAGGAAACCTCATCAGAGCCATCTGCACCTGTGATTTCTTCCATCACTGTATTCGCGTTTGAATACTGAATATTCCCGTTATCATCGATATATTTATTCGGGTTTCCGTCCGAGATAAAATACGTCGTTGTAATTGCATCACCATCAATCGGATCATCGCTTTGTAGCCATGAATTCGCTTCTTGCAACGGAGATTCGTAGTTTGTGTAACCACTCCCTGAGAGTGTCTCAAGATAATTTAATGCATTGGTTAAACCATCTACATCCGTCACAGTAAACGTACCGCTTGCCTTTACATCTGTCGCGAAGGGTGTGATGTGTACCTTGATCTCACCATTTTGATAGTTACCAAAATCGTTCAACAAATTCTCAACAGCATCTTTTAGTAATGATATGCGCGAGGATGCGTTATTCGCGCTGCCCATTGAACCGGAAACATCTACGATAAAGACAAAGTTGTAATCCTGTGTTTGTTGTTCGAGGGTTGCACCGCCAACATCGCCGATCAAGATATCGGATGCCCCGCCACCGACGATGGCACCTTCATCACCACCAATATGGTGTGGCACATCCGATGTATCTGTATCATCAACGTTTTTACCTACGATTAATTCAGGCTGTAGCCCTTTTAACTGTAGGGTTGCGTTTGAGCTGTCACCATCTCCATCAGTTAATGTATATTCAAATTCATCACAAATATCGACATCATGTTCGTATGTCGCACTTACATTATTCAACAAGAATGACGCGCCCTTATAATCTCCATCATTTGTGGAGTTCAGCGCGATTGAAGATATCTCAACGCCGCCAAAATCCGAAGCATCCAACGTAAAGGTGAATGTACCATTTTGGATTTGACCGGGGACGAATTGCTGCTCTCCTGTAACTTGCGTACCATCGGCCAACGTCACTACAAAATCTACGCCGTGTTGTCCGAAGTTATTATTACTGCCTATTTCTGCAATTGTCAGCGTTACGCTTTGTGCATCTTGATCCAGACCGATATCAAAGGTTTCACCCTTTGGCCAGACTTTCGGACTATCGCCGCTATTGAGATTATCAATACCGATACCACTACCGTCATGGGTATTGACCCAACTCAGATCATAATCACCATTATTTGCAACACCGACTGTAATCCCATCTTTTGTGATAGAGGATTGGATACCATCGACATCCGAAGCAATAGGGTCTAATGACGCGCTGCTTGAGCTACTTCCTGCATTATCGAATAAAGTATAGGTATATGATCCATCTGCCTTAATTTCGATTGCGCCAAATTGACCATCAAGTGTTACCGCTCCTGTTGGCGGAACATCAACAGAGTTCCCTTCGAAGGATACTTGCGTAACGGTATTGGATTGATCCTGTGATAGGTCATCATTGGCAATCACATTACCATCAACACTGTTTTCAGAGGTGTCAAAAGTTGCGGTATCATCAACAGCGGTTGGTCCGTCATCCAGAACTTTAATCTTTAACGTCCCATCAACGGAATCACCGTCAAAATCAGTTGCACGAACGCCAAAGTTCAACGTCAATGCATCATTCGGGTCATTTTCATTTGGATGATCCAATGTACCGAGCAATGTAAATTCATATGCTCCGTCTGTGCCAATTGACAGTGTAAAGACAACTTCACCACCCGCAACTCCGCTATAGCTATTACTGGCCACGTCATATGTAACGCTTACAGCTTGTCCGTTTGACATCAGGTTCTGTGGTGCATTTCCGGTGCCGGAAAAACCACCCATACCATCTTGTCCAAAATGCGCATCGAGTTGTCCGCTTACCGATGTATCCGGTGCGAGATCAGTTTCATCGACAGTCGCCGTTTGCGGAACAACGCAGACCGGGCCATCATCCAGTACGTCAACACGCACCATTGTATCAATAGAATCGCCATCACCATCCGTTGCTTGCACACCGAATTGTAGAGATAATACATCATTCTTATCCGATGTATCAGGATGATCGAGCGTTCCGATTAATGTGAAATCGTAAGAGCCATCACTATTCACCGTCATGGTGAAAACATCCTGCCCATTTGCTGTACCTGAATATGTTCCTGTTGTCGTGTCATAGGACACTGTTACAGCGTTTCCACCCGATGTCAGGTTTCCGACAACGGATACTCCATTACCAGTAATGTCGCCTGCACCATCATTGCCAAAGACAACATTAACGTTACCGCTTGCCGTTGCGCCTGATGATAGATCGGTTTCATCTACACTTAATGCCGGTGCATCAATAGATATTGGTGCGTCATCATGTACAGTGATAGAAACTGATGTTTGTGCAATGTCACCATCTGAATCCGAAATTTGAACGCCGAAATCCAATGTAATAGCATCGTTCGGATCATTACTATCTGCATGATCGAATGGTAAAATTTGATTGTAGGTGTACTCACCACTTTGCGGATCAATTGTAAATGTAAATACCGTTTGACCGTTTGCCGTTCCTTCGTATCCACCGGCTGTTGCCGTTACCGTAACGGGTACGCCGCCTGATGATAGTCCCGTGCCTAACGATCCTGAAGCTAAAAAGTTATCATTCGTTGATAGTGTGCCGCCACCATTATCACCGAAATCAAAGTCCAGAACACCGCCCTCGTTTAAGGCAAAGCCATCTGTCTCATCCAAAACTTTTGCTGCGCCGAATATTTCAGGTGCATCATCTACAAACTCAGGCGTATCATCACCCTCATCATCTTCGGGAAGAACCTGATCCTGATTAAATTCAATACCATACTCCAACTGTGTCGGATCAATCGGGCCGACATCATCAATACCGATCACACCTTGTGCATCAAAACTACTTTGATAGCCGTAACCACCACCTGATGCACTACCAGATCCGCTATTCCCTCCCGCGGCTGGTGCAACATCGGCGAGTTGTTCGGCAATCTCTGCCATTTCTTCTTGCACACCTTCCGGCTCTTCTTCTTTCGACATAAACGCATAAGATGCGTCATCAACCCCCACAACCTCTTCGGCCTGTTCTATCTCTATATTATTCTGCGTGCCCATGCTTTCAGGTAAATCATCACCTGATGCGGGTTCTATTCCTGCAAGTTGCAGTGCCAAGTCGTCTTCTACAGATGCGAGTTCTAATGCAGCATCTTCATTGCCCGGCTCTTGTGCATATTGATTTTCAAGTAACTCCATTCGTGCAATAAGCTCTTCGATCACTTCTAATGCAGAAAGGAATTTAGATGTACCCGCCGCGCTCATCTCATGTGAGTGTTCACCTTCCAGTGCATTTTCGACCAAATCCTGTGCTGTTTGGAATTTTATTTGCGCCCCATCCTCAAAGGTTACCGTCATCTCTTCGCCCGCTTCGACGTTTTCACGAGATATACCTTGGCCCTCTTCCATATCGAATTTTAAATCATATTTTTTATCGCCTTCTAGCGCAATATCCAAGACACCGCCGCCTGCAGGCTTTTCCACTGTGCAAACGCCCATGTCATTACATAGGTCGGTATATAGAGCCTGCGTATTGATTTGCGCACCATCGGAGAGGTTTAGAAAACAGGCATCATTCCCGGCCATTTCACTAAAATTATCAATAACAATGCTTTGTGTTTCTCCGCCTTGTGCAACTTTAATTACAAGTGCGCCCTCATTATTCATTGAAAAGGCCTGCACGTCACCCGCATTAAAGGATAAGTTCAGCTCACCTTGTTCAGGCATCGTAATATTATTTATGTCTTGCGTATTTGTATCGCCTACATCTGAGGTGTTCGTATCAGCCTGCGCCTCTTGTTCGTGCGCGTCATCAAGAACAGCGGAAGATAGCTCTGAACCATTGGGAAGAGATGTATTAATCGTTTCAAATTCTGACATTTTTTTATGCGCCCCTTTATGCTTGCCTCACGATAAAGGAAAATATTTAAAAAAGAGTTACTATTTCCGTAACTTTGATCGTTTCTTATAAAAAACAATAGCCTGTTAACCTTTCATTATCTTTTTATGCGTAGATTAGGGGTATAGAAAAAGATTAACGGGTAAAGATTATGGCAAGAACATTTCAATTCGGACAAGATAGTTCAGGCGACCTAGGGCTTCAGGCAATGATGACCGATGAAGGTACGATTTTAAACACCCAGTCCGATGCAGGCGAAGTTACCGTTGTTGATGGTACTATTGCTTCTACTGTAGAAAACCCAAGTTACCAAGCACCGGAAGAAACAATTTCAGCAGAGCTTGATAATACATTAAATAATAACGGCTTTGACTTATCATAAATAGATTACACTTACTTTATAATTCATAGAAAACGCACCCTTTTACTAAGGCGTGCGTTTTTCTTTTCTATAAAATTTCACAGAAAACTTGTATTTTTTTTGATTTACGCGAATAATGCTCATCGGGCGTGTCTCTTCTTGTGTGGGAAAAGAGACACGTCTTTTTATTTAGCACCTAATCACCTGTATCAAATGTAATGCCCTGGGCCAGTGGTAATTCGGATGAATAATTTACGGTTGATGTCATACGGCGCATATATGCTTTCCAACTATCAGACCCACTTTCCCGTCCACCACCTGTTTCCTTTTCACCGCCAAATGCACCGCCGATTTCTGCGCCTGAAGTTCCGATATTAACATTGGCAATGCCACAATCGCTTCCTGCTTCACATGTGAATAGCTCGGCCTCACGAATATCATTGGTAAAGATGGAGGAGGATAGCCCTTGTGGCACATCATTCTGACGCATTATGGCATCATCAATATCTGTGTATTTGAAGATATATAAGATGGGTGCAAAGGTTTCTTCCTGTACATTGCCATCTGCGAGCATTTCAACAATTGCAGGGTTAACATAAAAGGCATTCGGATATACATCTTTGGCCGCCCTTCCCCCACCGGTTATTACTCCCCCATCAAGCTGTGCTTTGTTTAATGCATCTTCCATCGCGAGGTATGACTGCTCATCAATCAAGGGGCCAACTAATGTTCCCTCATCTAACGGCGATCCAATAGATAACCCGGCATAGGCTTTCTTCAAACGCGGAACAAGGGCATCATAGACATCTTCATGTACAAAGAGGCGCCGCGTTGTCGTACAACGTTGCCCGCATGTTCCCACTGCACCAAATACGATCCCTTGAAATGCAAGATCAAGGTCGGCACTTGGTGCGACAATAATGGCGTTGTTTCCACCAAGCTCTAAAATTGTTTTGCCAAAACGCGCTGCTACACGCGGGGCAACGGCGCGCCCCATTGCTGTACTTCCTGTTGCACTAATTAATGGGACATGTTTATCATCGACCAAAACTTCGCCAATATCGCGCTCACCGATTAAGATTTGTGATAATCCATCCGGTGCGTCTGCTCCAAATTTCTCACATGCTTGTTCAAATAATTTCTGGCAGGCCAGAGCCGTAACAGGTGTTTTTTCGGATGGTTTCCAAATCACACTATCACCACAAACGAGTGCAAGCGTGGCGTTCCAAGCCCATACAGCGACCGGAAAGTTAAAGGCACTAATAATTCCAACAGGCCCCAAAGGTTGCCAGATTTCACGCATTTTATGCTCTGGCCTTTCAGAGGCAATCGTCAACCCGTATAATTGGCGTGATAACCCGACTGCGAAATCACAGATATCAATCATTTCCTGAACTTCGCCTAGGCCTTCTTGATATATTTTTCCGCATTCAAGGGTGACAAGCGCGCCCAGCGCCTCCTTATTCTCACGCAGGACTTCACCAAGGATACGGATCAACTCTCCCCGGCGCGGTGCGGGAACAGTACGCCAAGCTTTAAAGGCCTGTACGCTTTGTTCTATCTTCCGATTTGTCTCATCAATATTATCCGTATGCACATCGGCGATCTTCATGCCATCAATGGGGCTATATACCGCAAGGTTTCCACCGGTGACCAATGTATCGTCTAAACCTATTCCCGATAAAATGTCCTGTGTTTTCATAAATCCCCTCCAAATAAAAATTGCACGCTGTACCCATTTATTTTACGCTGTTTCGTAGTTAGCTCAAACCTATATTTTACCATAGAAAGGTAATCATGACCTTTACCCCTCCCCAAACAAAAGACGAATTTCTTCATACGCTGTCAGATATGAAAAAGAAATTTTCAACAATGGAACCTGAGTTGGAGGTTACCGTACGAGACCCTGAAATGGGGGTCGAGGGATTTATTGTTGTCTGGAATACGGGAATTTGCAATGGCGGGCCATTGGACAATGATGGAAAAGGTGTTGGTAAAGGCGGGACACGTATTTTACCCAATTTATCATTTGGGGATGTCAGACGTCTTGCACGCGCAATGGCCGAAAAAAATGCCGCAGCAGGCCTCCCTCTTGGTGGTGCAAAATCCGGAATGGTTGGTAGTACACATGACGATGATTATGAAACAAAATACAGACGCTTTGTGCAGCTTATAGGGAATTCCGGTACACTTGTTGAGCATGGTGGAATATTTGGCGGGCTCGGTTATGATGTCGGGAATATCCCGCCACTAAACGGACAATGGGCCTGTGAGGAGCTTAACTCTTTTAACTCATTTACCGGCAAATCAATTGAAAATGGCGGCACAGATTATGACCGCCAAGGTATTGCAGGGCTTGGTGTTGCAAGTGCGGCGACAACATTATTACAATGTAAGGATATTCAAATCAACACAGCGCGCTTTTCTGTGCATGGATTAGGCGCGATGGGCGCAGCTGTTACATATTATTTCCATCAAAACGGCGCGCGCCTAACAGCACTTTCTGATCCGAAATATGGTGGCACATGGGCGGTTAAAGACGGCGCATCCGATGCACTCATTACTGCATTATTTAAACAAGACGAGATCAGAGCTTCTGCTCTTTTAAAAGAAGAAGGTACGTTGCTCAGTGAGAATACAGAAGAGGCTTTATACGCCGATGTTGATGTTGTTTTCCCATGTGCGTTAGAAGATGTCATCCACTATGACAATGCACATAAGATTATTGCCCCCTTTATTTGTGAAGGTGCAAACAACCCGACAACCGACGAAGCACATCACATTTTATATCAAAATGGTAAAATTTCGGTTCCTGATATCATCGCCAATGCAGGTGGAATTATTGCGGCATATGTTGAACTTACATCCGATATTTCTATTGCTGAGAATGCAGACACGGGTGGTAAGGTTCAACAGGCAAAAGATGAAACAACAAGACGGATCAGCGCCAACACGCATGAGCTGTTGTCTATTGTTGAAAAATTTGATGTGCAGCCTGACATGGCTGGTGACTTTATGGCATATCGTAATATTTTCTACGGTATTCCTTCTGATGGTGCAGAAATACTAAACATACAAAAAGAGGTAGGGTGATATGACAGGTTTTGTTCATTCAGATGATATCAGGGCACGTTTTTCACGCGCTATGTCCGTTATGTACCGTACAGAAGTCCCCGCCTATGGCACTTTATTAGACTTGGTTTCTGATATTAACAATCATGTGCTTGACCAAGATAATGCCCTAAAGGAAAAGCTGGATGAAACGGATAATCTGGCACGTATTAGTGAAGAGCGTCACGGTGCGATACGTCTGGGCAAGGCATCAGAGCTTCGGATGATGGCGCGTGTTTTTGCTGTCATGGGTATGAGACCTGTCAGTTATTACGATTTAACGCAAGCAAATGTCCCTGTACATTCCACGGCGTTTCGATCTATTGACGCGCAGAGCTTATCTCGATCCCCATTTCGTGTTTTTACATCTCTCCTACGTACAGAGCTTATTAAAGATGATGTTTTGCGGGAACGCTCCGAAAAGATACTTGCAGAGCGTGATATTTTTACACCACGCCTATATGAGCTTATTGAGAAGGCAGAACAAGATGGCGGTTTAAGTGAAGCGGATACGAACTCTTTTATTGAAGAAGCAACTTACACTTTTAAATGGCATGAAGATGCCGCTGTTGATAAAGATTTTTACGAGGCATTGAGAGAAGCCGATCCGCGCGCCGCAGACATTGTGTGCTTTAAAGGGCCACATATTAACCATCTGACCCCGCGTACACTTGAGATTGATATTATTCACAAAGATATGCCACAGCGCGGTATGAACCCAAAGAATGTTGTCGAAGGCCCCCCTGCGAGTTGTCCTATTTTACTACGTCAGACCTCTTTTCGCGCACTCACAGAAAAAGTACGTTTTGGAGGTGAAGAAGGGTTACACACTGCGCGTTTTGGCGAAATTGAACAACGTGGTGCGGCACTTACGCCAAAAGGGCGTGCCCTTTATGATCAAATACTTGGGGATGTACGTACGCGCATAACCCCAAGCCCTGATGGCTCTAACGCGGCGGAGTATATGACAGTTCTGGAAGAAGAATTTACAAACTTCCCATCATCTCCTACAGAAATGCGAGAGCAAGAGCTTGCCTATTTCCAATATTATGTGACGAAAACCGGGCAAGAACAGGTACTTACAGGTAAAAGCCTCAATCAATTGATAGAGCTAGGCTTTGTTGATTTTATTCCAATCACGTACGAAGATTTCCTACCTGTTAGTGCGGCAGGGATTTTTGCATCTAATGCATCGGATAAGACCCGCGTTGATGCATTTAAAAGCTCATCTCAAGAAGAGTTTGAAAACGCGCTTGGACAAGCTGTCTCAAGTGAATTTGAGCTATATAAAGCCATGGAAGAGCGTTCAATCGCAAAGATTACAGGATAAGCTTTATCTTATGGCTCTGCTCTGCTAAAACCGTCGAGTTTATTATAAGAGAAGCGTCAGGTTTTTATGTCAGATTTACTTTTAAGCGTCGAAGATGCATCCGTCGTTATTGGTGGAAAGCCACTATTTGAAGGGCTGACATTCCATATTCATTCAGGCCGTAAAATTGCGTTAGTCGGGAAAAATGGCGCGGGAAAAACTACCTTGATGAATATCATCACAGGTGACCGCGAAATTGACGATGGTAAACGTTTTCTCTATCCCGGCACAACGACAGGCTACATGCAACAAAACGTGAAGGCCATTCCGGGTAAAACCGTTCGTGATTTCGTATTTGAGGGTGTTAAAGCCGATTTGGAAGAATGGGATATTAATTACCGTATTGATATGGTTATTGCGCCCCTACTCCTGAATGTTGATGACAAGTTAGAGACGCTTTCAGGGGGGCAATTACGACGTGCGGCACTTGCACGCGCACTTATCGAAGAGCCGGATATTCTGTTGCTTGACGAGCCGACAAACCATATGGATTTAGAGTTAATTGAATGGCTAGAGGGCTATATCAAGCGTTATCCGGGGGCTGTTTTAATTGTCTCTCATGACCGAGCATTTCTGGCGAATACGACAGATCGTGTGTTCTGGCTTGACCGTGGTAGCATGCGTACTGCGCCCAAAGGTTTTGCGCATTTTCAGGAATGGTCAACAGAGCTTTTGGAACAAGAAGGACGTGCACTTCATAATCGTACAAAAAAGGTCGAACAGGAAATTGAATGGGCAAATAAAGGTGTAAAAGCACGTGTTAAGCGTAATGTCCGCAGACAATCCGAAGCATTCCAAGCGCGCGATCAGTTAGAAAAAGATAAGAGAGCCTATCGTCGTGTCACATCAACTGTTGAGCTTCCTCCTATTACAGCGGAGGAATCTTCGCGTAATGTTGTTGAATTTTTCAATGTGACCAAGAGCTTCACCGATCCGGATACAGGACGTACAAAGGAGATACTTGATCGCTTTAACATGCGGATTAAACGTAAAGATCGTATCGGGATTTTAGGGCGTAACGGTTCGGGCAAGACAACGTTTTTAAAGATGCTAACAGGTGCGATTAACGCCGATAGTGGTAAGATAAAGCGCGCAAAGAATATGAGCTTTAGCTATTTCGATCAAAACAGATCGATGCTACGTGAAGATAAAACGATTAAGGATAATTTATGCCCCGAAGGCTCTGACCATCTTGATGTACGGGGTAAACCACGTCATATCTGCGGGTATATTAAGGACTTTTTATTTGAACCAGACGATGCATGGCGTTTGGCCTCTACCCTGTCTGGTGGACAAAAGAACAGATTGATGCTTGCCAAGCTTTTGGCGAACCCCGGCTCTTTTATGATTTTAGATGAACCAACAAATGATTTGGACATGGATACATTGGATATGCTTACCAATATTCTGACCAATTATGACGGTACTTTATTTGTGGTGTCTCACGATCGTGATTTTCTGGATCAGGTAGTGACCAAGACCCTTGTCTTTGAAGGGGATGCAAAGGTTGAGGGTATTATCGGAGGGTATAGCGAATATCTTGAATTTAAGAAGGCGCGAAACCAAGAGAACAAGAAATCAAGCGAAGAGGACAAACCATCTAAAACGCGTAAGAATTCTGACACGGCACCTGCTCCCACGGCAACGCCTCCCGCGCCGAAGAACAATAAAAAGCTCAGTTATAATTTACAACGTGAACTAAACCAATTACCCAAAACGATTGCAAAGTTGGAAAAGGAAATCTCCAAAACTGAAGAGCAGCTCGCCGACCCGGACCTTTATACAAATGATGCGGATAAATTCGCGGCACTCTCAACACGTTTACCCGAAGCGCAAAGTGAGTTGGAAGCTTCAGAGCTTCGCTGGCTAGAGCTTGAAGAGATGCGCGGATAAAAAAATGAGCCGTGAATACCGGCTCATTTACTTCGAAATATATATAATCCGAATAGATTAGTTATTGTAACGCGCAGGATTGTTATGAGGGTATCCGCCCGCTGCTTTTGAACATGTTGGCTTTACAGACTTTGAACAAACGCTCTTTGAGCATGTCTTGCCTTCTGCCTTCTTGGAGCATGTTGGTTTTGTGCATGTACCTTTTGTGCATTTTTTCTCACATGCCGCCTTCTTTAAACATGTTTTCTTCTCAGATTTTGAACAAACACTCTTTGAACATGTCTTGCCTTCTACCTTCTTGGAGCATGTTGGCTTCGCACAAACATCTTTAGCGCATTTTGCGTAGGCTGCATTGCTTCCGATCATACCGAATGCCATTACAGACAAAGCCATAATCATCACAAATTTAGAAATTCTCATCGTTATTTTCCCTCATGGTTTTTAAGTTTAAGTTCTCATATAATAATTTTCGTACACACTATAGCAACTTTTGTTTTGCAAGCAATCTATTACTCACCTATCAGGCGATATATCCTACGTACTTGGCCTAGCAAGCAGACCATTATTAATCCATCGTGAGAACCATATGCCAATATTACTCATGATATCATCCCCCGCCTCACCTTCAGGCAAAGCAGCAGCAAGTGCCTCACCAACAGTTAAACCGGAGAATAAAGAGCTAAGCACCAAATATTCACGCTCTTCCAACTCCATACGCCACATTTCATCGGCATGGCGATATATCACAAGATAAGATGATGATTTCTCAGGTGTAGTTAGCTCTTCCCCCCTTAAATGTTGTTCGTAATAGGCATTTACAGGGTAGGAAAAGGCATAAAGTTTTAAGGCCTTACGCGGATATAAATGCGTCTCCATAAAAGTTTCAGGGTCTAAACCGACTAAATCGCTTTGTGATAACACAGGCGTTTCCACCTCATCAAAAATACGAGAGATCGCAGTTTCCAGAACGCTAAGTTCATATGAGAACGGTTTTTCATGTTCCTTCACATATTCAGGAAAAGCATCTATATAACGTGCCACGTTAAAATGTTCAGATGGTGTTTTTTCAATATACTCATCCAACATATCATTGAATTTTTGACGCCCCATTGCCTTTATCAGTGCGGGATAATCTTCATAAACGATATCAAACAAACGGTAACGATAGCCGTTAATATAGGACTGTATCTGTTCCCGAGGTGAGAAATCAGGTTTGGGAATGATACGATCATCAGGGCTCATACGTTCACCATCACCGCTTAGAATTGCGTTTTGCATGTCGCAAAGCTCATCTTCATATGGCAATGGGTTTTCTGGGGGGCGTATATTATCACGGTGACTGTTAAAATACGGCATTTTCGTAGGGCCGGCAGCAGCTTTTGCCCAATGACGTGCTTTATCCAACTCCGCCATTACAACAGGAAACTCAGGGATGCTTGCGTCCCATTCAACCATTGTACTAATTGGCCCTGCTTTGTTTATCGTATAGGCATATAATGTCCAAACTTCATCAATCACATGGTCATCATGTGTATCAATAATATGTGTTCCTTTATTGGTGTGCCCGGCCAAATGAATTTGTGCAACATCATTTAGAGGCATAGCATCAATATATTCCTTTGGATCCCAGCGGTGGTTATAGCAACTCACATAAATATTATTTACATCCAACAGAAGACCACACCCTGACTCGTCAACCATACGGGCTATGAACTCCCACTCGCTCATAGAAGAACACGTAAACTCCATATATGTGGAAGGATTTTCTAAAACAATTCTACGCCCAAGGTAATCTTGCACTTGTTTAATGCGCTCAACAATATGCCTCAACGCTTCTTCTGTGTATGGCACTGGTAACAAATCATGCGTACTTTTATGTGCGATGCCTGTCCAGCAAAGGTGATCCGATATCCACTTTGGATTAACGTCACGCTCCAACGCTTTTAATTTTTCCAGATATTCGGAGTTTAGTGGATCAACAGTACCGATAGATAGTGAGACACCGTGCATGACAATAGGATAGCGTTCCTTCATTTGATCGAGGAGCCGACGAGGACGACCGCCTGTGTCCATATAATTCTCAGTTATTATTTCAAACCAATCAACGGCAGGATTATGCTCTTTTATATAAGGAAAATGGGTCGGACGAAAACCCAACCCATATCCTAATTTTGGAAAATTTTGTTTTTCCATGATTATATCTTAGTTATAGCGTTCATTATCGCTGTGGTCTGCTTTACCTTCGCAGCCGCTTTTACCTTCGCAGCCACTCTTACCTTCACAGCCGCTTTTACCTTCACAACCGTTCTTGCCTTCTTTACCTTCACAGCCACCTTTGCCTTTACAGCCGCCCTTACCTTCGCAACCGCTTTTCTCAGCCTTGTTACCGCAACCACTTGCGCTACATCCATTTGCACCGTGGCCAGCGAAAGCCGGCGCCGCAGAAAATGCACCAACAGCCAAAATCCCTGCTAATGCTACTGTTGCAACTTTTTTATTAATATCGCTCATTGTTTTTCCCTTTTTGAAATAAATAAAAATGTTTTACGCAATGTCATTCGAGTGACAATTAAAACACGTTACAATTTTTTCAAAAAGAAAATCTTCGGTGTGTTAACTAAAACGTACCATCTTTTTTGCCTCTTCATCCCAAAGAGCAAGATGCGCGTATTTAAGGCTTTCCCAAAACTTAATGCGATTTAGGCGAGATAACTCTTCGCAATCATCCATACATTCTTGCAGGCGATAGTTCGGAACTTTTGCATTCAAGTGGTGGATATGATGTAAACCAATATTTCCTGTTAACCATTGTAGAACAGATGGAAGATCGTAATATGAGCTGCCCATTACTGCGGCCTCATGATAATCCCAATCGTCTTGTTTTTCCCAATGCGCGTCCTCGAATTGGTGTTGAATAAAGAACAACCAACCACCGACCCATGCCGTACCGACTACAATTGGCAAGTACATTAGTAAGATCGGCAAGATACCGAATACTGCGCCTAACGCACCATAGACAATCAACAAAGCCGTATTAAGACCCATGACACTTTTTATAATTTGCTTAGGATTTACTGATTTTTTTGTTTCGCAAAATGGCAGTGGCTTTGCACTTGGCATACGTTGCGACACAAGAATAAAGAAAGGTGTTCCCAACAATAATAGAATATAAGGGTTACGATAGATGCGATACCAAAATTTTAGTTTATCATCTAATGCTTCATACTCTTTTATAGTAATGGTTTCTATCGCGCCAAAACCACGGTTATCCAAGTTTCCGGAACTTGCGTGATGTAGGTTATGTGTCTTACGCCAGAAGTCATACGGCGTCCATGTCAGAACGCTCAACACACGTCCGATACGGTTGTTCCATTTGCGAGAAGAGAAAAATGCGCCATGGCCACAATCGTGTTGGATAATGAAAACACGAACAAGCAGAAGAGAAGCAATAGGTGTTAACAGAGCTGTCACCCAATACATCGATGAGAAACAGTACAGCATTACGCCGCATATTATTGCGAATGGAATGAGAGTATTGATAAGCTGTGTTACAGCTTTACGATTACTTGGAGTCTGATAAGCAGCACAATGTTTCACAAGTCGTTGAACTGTTTCCTTAACATCAAGAGTCTGATCCGCAGAACCTGTTATATGGTTTTCTTGCGCATCTTCTTGCCTACCGACATCTTCAAACATATATATTCGCTTTTTCTAAATTATTATCCGCACAGTTTTACAGCTCATTCACAGCCATACAAGAAAAATTTAATTTCCGTGTATAATCCTACTGCATAACTTTCAAAGGGCGCACCCTTGCGCCCATTGAATCGATACTTATGACGCAGCGCGTGATGCCTTTTTACGCTCATGCGGGCAAAGGAATTTCTTACGTAAACGCATATTTAATGGAGTCACTTCCATCAACTCATCGTCATTGATGTAAGACATCATGTCTTCCAACGACATTTTACGTGGCGGAACAAGAATAACAGCCTCATCCGTACCTGATGCGCGCATATTCGTAAGCTTCTTACCTTTAAGAACGTTAATTTCAAGGTCATTTTCACGATTATGTTCACCAACAATCATTCCTGCATAAACAGGTGTTTGGTGGCCGATAAACATGCTTCCGCGGTCTTGCAAATTGAAAATCGCGAAGGCTACAGCTGTTCCGGTATCAGTTGAGATAAGCGCGCCGTTACGACGTTGACCGACATCACCTTTGTAAGGTGCATAAGAATGGAACAGACGGTTCATAATCCCTGTACCACGTGTATCAGTCATAAATTTACTTTGATAACCAATTAACCCACGTGATGGGGCAAGGAATGTAATACGTGTCTTACCAACACCAGAAGAGCGCATATCAGTCATTTCAGCCTTACGACGGTTCATCTGGTCGACAACGCTGGATGAATATTCCTCATCAACGTCAATAAATACTTCCTCAATAGGCTCTAACTTTTGGCCATTCTCATCCGTTTGGAAAAGAACTTTTGGACGAGATACAGTTAACTCGAAACCCTCACGGCGCATTGTCTCAATCAGAACACCGAGTTGCAATTCACCACGGCCACCAATTTCAAACGCATCTTTGTCATCGCTTTCTTTAAACGTAATCGCAACGTTTACCTCTGCCTCAGCAAGAAGACGCTCACGGATCATTGTAGAGGTAACTTTTTTACCCTCTTTTCCGGCAAACGGTGAATCGTTTACGGAAATTGTAACAGACATTGTTGGTGGATCAATTGGTGTCGATTCCATTGGCGTATCCAATGCCGGTTCACCGATTGTGTCAGCAACAGATGTTTTTGCCAAACCTGCTACACAGATGATATCACCTGCCTGTACTTCTGTTACCGGAACGCGCTCAGTACCTTCAAACTTCAATAGTTTTGTCAGACGACCTGTTTCCACGACTTTACCGTTAAGATCAATTGCTTTCACAGAATCATTAACCTTCGCACGTCCCTGTGCAACACGACCCGTCAAACAACGCCCTAAGAATGGATCAGAATCAAGTAATGTCGCCAAAAGTGCGAAAGGCTTATCAAACTCTACATCAGGTGCAGGAACATGGTCGAGCACGACATCAAGCAATGGTGAAAGATCTTTACGATCATCTTCCATCTCACGTGTACACCAACCATCACGACCGGATGCATAAAGAATTGGAAAATCTAGCTGCTCATCATTTGCATCCAAGGATACGAACAGATCGAAAACTTCGTCTACAACCTCTTCCGGACGACCGTCAGGACGGTCAATTTTATTAATAATGACAATTGGACGTAGCCCTTGTGCCAAAGCTTTACCAAGAACAAATTTTGTTTGTGGCATTGGGCCTTCGGCTGCATCTGTCAAAAGAATAACACCATCTGCCATGTGCAAAACGCGCTCTACCTCACCACCAAAATCGGCGTGTCCTGGTGTGTCGATAATGTTGATACGAGTATCGCCCCATTGAATAGAGGTTGGTTTTGCCAGAATTGTAATGCCACGCTCTTTTTCAAGATCGTTGGAATCCATCACGCGTTCATCAACCGCCTGATTTTCACGGAATGTACCGCTTTGTTTCATAATCGAATCGATTAGTGTCGTTTTCCCGTGGTCAACGTGTGCGATAATCGCGATATTTCTTAAATTCTGTGACATGGCTCTACCGTCTCTTTAAAATTTCAACCGCCTATGTAGTATAAAACGCTTTAAAAAGCCAATATTTAATTTGTTTTCATAAAATTAAGTTTGCAAATACTCGACATAGCGCGCTACAAAAAAGCGTTTTTAATAATATAATTAATAAATTTGGGCGATACTCTGTTATATGAGCAATATTCAAAACTATAATATTCCTGTTTCACAAATTTTCGCGGATGCCGTTGATGAGAATGAATGGGTGCCCAATCATGTTAGTAATACGGATGGCACATTGACGCTTAAGCAAGACGAAGTTCTTTACGAGAACCTTTCCCCTCAAATTATTGAGTTAATCCACGATGCCTTTGAAAAAAGCGGTGAAGACGGGTATGGGCCTGAACACGGCTTTGTTCTTGCATATATGAACGATGGCACAATTGATTTTGAAACACTAACCAGTCATGCAAAGGGGATGATTTACGATACAGATAATGATATTGCGTTAGATGCTTTGCTTGACCGTGTTGAGCAAAGCTCAATCCAGCGTATGCAATATTACCATACTCACCCATCGGGTAGTGGCCTGTCTATGACATTATCACGTCAGGATATTGGGGAAACACAACGGTTACAAGAGAGATTGAGTGACCTTGGTATCAACTGCCCTTTGGATATGCACGCGATGCCTTATGATCTGGCTTATGACACTGATTATGAACAAGCCGTGAAGCCCCCCTTAGGCGCACCCCCATTTGATGAGAACGGTAACTTCTGCCCTGAGATGATAAGTAAAGAGTCAACTGAGCCCCTTCCTCCCACTCTTATTCCTGTTGTGCCTAGAATAATGCGCGCGACATTAGAATCAGAAGAACAAAACTTGTCCCTATAAAAAAACAGCCTCCCGACTTTCACCGAGAGACTGACTTTATTATTAAGTACCAATTTATCGTGCCAATGTCTTTGCAAGGCGTACCATATTGATGAATTCGGCGCGGTATCCAAACTGGTCATTTCCTTTGCCCTGTTGAGCAAGTGCGATAACATCATCGTAAGAAAAATCACCTGTATGTTCGCCTCCTTTTAAGATTTGACCGAAGGCGGCAACAGCGGTGGCGAAAGCAACAGCATGTGGCTGTCCTGCGACAAGACATGCGGCGTGCGGCGGACATGGGCTTCCTTTTGTCTCGTCACCAACAGTTACCGGACGTGTCATCAGCTTACTCTTGCTTTCCATCGGAAGTTTATAGCGCATTTTAAGGTACGCATATTCGCTTTCATTCGTAATAAGAGGCTTTTTCTTCTTCACTTCACTTTTCGCCTTCTTACCGTAGCGCAAAGGGTCAACTGTGCCTGCGTTACTACCGACAGGAACGAATTCATAGATTGCAGTTACAGTATGGCCTGCACCGATATCTCCCGCGTCAATCTTATCATTGTTAAAGTCTTCGCGTTTTAAGCTTCGTGTTTCATAACCAATCAAACGATATTCGGACACTAGGTTAGGATTGAATTCGACTTGAAACTTTACATCCTTTGCAATTGGGAAGAGTGATGAGGTTGCTTCTTGTACCAAAACCTTACGTGCTTCGTTCAAGTTATCGATATAAGCGGCCACACCATTTCCGTTTTGTGCCAAAGTCTGCATCATTTGATCGTTATAGTTCCCTTGACCAAAGCCCAGAACAGAAAGGAATATGCCTTTATCGCGTTTACGCTCTACATATTTCTTAAGCTCATTATGGTTAGAGATACCAACATTAAAGTCACCATCTGTTGCCAGGATAACGCGGTTTACCGCTCCTTTATCAAAGTTCTGCTCGGCCATGTTATAGGCCAGCTCTATACCTGCTGCGCCCGCTGTACCACCGCCTGCACGTAGGGCATTCATCGCATTTAAGATTGTATTGCGCTTTGATACCTTTGTCGGTTCTAAAACCACGCCTGTTGATCCTGCATATACGACGATAGAAACAGTGTCATCGGGGTGTAAGCTATCCAGAAGCATCTTCATTGAGTTTTTAACCAATGGTAACTTGTCCTGCGCATTCATAGAACCTGATACATCAAGCAAGAACACAAGGTTAGAACGTAGTTCTGTTGGTTCAATCTGATATCCCTTAATGCCGACATGCATTAATTTACGCCCCTCAGCCCATGGGCTATCGACGACTGTGACAGACGGGAGAAATGGCTCTGCACGGCTTTCAGGAACAGGGTAATTATAGTTAAAGTAATTCACCAGCTCTTCTACACGTACCGCACTTGCATTTGGCAGACGACCGCTGTTTAAGGATTTACGTACGAAGCTATAGCTTGCTGTATCCACATCAGAGGAAAATGTTGAGACAGGCTCGCTGTCCACTGATTTAAACGGATTTTGTTTAAACTCCTCAAACTTGTCACGCCCTTCATCCTGATAAGTCGGCGTAATATAGTCATCTGCAACAATGATATTTTCAGGAGTGTTATAAAGCTGCTGTCCGCCACTGATTACTTTTTTAGATTTTGCGACAGAGGATGCAACCGCCTCTTCTTTCGACTCCGCTATAGCAGCAGGTGCACGTGCGGGCGTTGATGCGACAGCCATTTCACGTTCCACACGCTCTTCTTGTAATGCGCGCCAACGGTGCAACGGCTTATCAGCCTTAGCTTCCGTTTCTGAAGCTTTACCGCCTGCGTCCTTAGTACGATTTTGTTGGTTCTTTTGAACGACAGGCTCATCTTGTAATCGCTTCCAATCAGCCAAAGGATCATCCCTTACTGATACATTCGATTCTTCCTGACGTGTTTTTGATGTTTCAATCGGAACAGGGATTGCTGTGCTACCGTCTCTTATTGCACGCTCTAACCCCTCTTCGTTCTGTTGTTCAATTGCATCTATATAAGCAGGAGCGATTTCTGCGTCTGATGAAAACAGCTTACCAATAATAGGAATACTTGGAATAGGCTTACTAATATTATTGGATACTTGCCCAAAGTTGTTCGTCGATTGATTGGTTTGGTTTGGTTTCTGACCTTCAAATCTGTTTACTGTCTCATCCACTTGTGTCAGGCTTAGACCTGCGACTAATACCAGTGCCATTGCCGTTGCGCCTGCACCATACATAAATCTTTTTTTAGTTCTCTGTTCCATTGTTTGTCTTCCTCGGTTTTGATTGCCTATACCGATAAGACGAGAGAGGAATGAAACTCCTTGGGAATTTTTTTGATTTTTTTCATTTTGTGCAGTTTTGAACTCCGCCATGGCCAAGTTCATCGCCCGCTTTTTGGCGTTTACATCAATTTCAGGAGCGCGATCTTCGCTTAAGATTTTTGCAAGTTGCTTATCATCCATAACGCTTATCCTTTCCAAAAATCGTTTCCAGTTTCTTACGTGCCTCGTGGATACGCCACGAAATTGTGCTTTCCTTTACCCCTGAGAGCTTCGCCGCCTCTTTATGCGACATGCCCTGCCCCATCACCATAAGAAGTGATTCTTTTTCTGCATCGGGGAGTTTTTGCACTTCTTCCAACACTTGACGAGCGTAGAGCTTTTCTTCTGCTTTATCATCGATAGAAGCCGTATTCTCGACAAGCTCAACCGTGCCTGCGTGGCGATTTTGCGATTTGTACCAATCTTTGGCCGTGTTAATCACAAGACGGTAGAGCCAACTTGTGAATTTTGAAGTGCCTTTATAACTGTGTATCCCGCGGGAGAGTTTAATACACGCTTCTTGTGTTATATCCTCTGCATCCCTTTGATTACCGCACCATTGATAAGCCATTTTAAACATCACCTCATAGTACATGTTCACCAATGCTTCAAAAGCATTCGCATCACCGCGCTGTGCGCGTTTGATTAACTGTTTTGTTTCTTCTTCCGGCATATCCGCCATCATGCAAAAACCATCTATATTTGTCGTCTTCTGCCCTTAAAACTTGAGAGTATTGCTTGTCATTCTCCTATAATAATAGGAGTCATTCCTCGCGCCTTCTCAGGCTTTAAATTCATTTGACGAAGGAGGTTGTGCTCCATCTTATATAAATAAGACGATATGAGAAGGATAAATCTTGGAAAAAAAATGAAACCCCCTACTCATTTTTTCAAAAGCTGTTACATAAAGAGTATTCATTGAAAAGTTTAGAGGTTTGTTTTGACACGCCAGAATATTTTCCCGCTCGTGTTTATGATTGCATTATCCATTACACCCGTAATGTCTATCCATGCACCGCGTTTTTTGGCGTTCTGGCCCCTTATAATTGGCTTATGTGGCTCAGGTTATTGGTTTTTGATTAAAAAAGAGACCTTTATTTATTCCAAAGCTTATATTGCGGTCATAGTAAGCGTTATCGCCCTGTGTTTCGCCAGTTTAACATGGTCTATTTCTCCGGCAGAGGCATTTGAGGATGCAATAAAGGCAAGTGCGATCCTATTGATTGGCTCTTTATTTATAAGCCTATCTATTGCAGTTCCTAAATCACTAATACGCCCATACCTCGTGTTTTTCCCAGTCGGCGTTATTATCGCGGCGTTACTCTGTAGTTTTGAACTTTATGCGAATATGCCACTTTATAAAGCTATTCGTGGAATAAGTAACGATGAGCACCTTGGCACGGCAGTTATGAATCGCGGCGTTGTATTTACCACCTTTTGTTCTCTTGCCTCATTATTCTTCCTAAAAGATATTGAAAACACAAAGATTCGGTTTGTTAGCGGATTGATAATGCTGATCTCCGTTTTAACCATGCTCTGCTTAACACAAAGCCAATCAGGGCACGTCGCTTTCGGTTTGGGAATGATTGTATTTGCGTTATTTCCTTGTAAATCAAAGCTTCCACTCTCTCTTTTAACTGTTATCATTATCGCCTGCCTTGCCCTTACCCCACAAATCGTCACGCTTTTATATGGACTCCTTATTGAAAACGGACAGGATATTCCGTGGCTTAAAGATGCTTATGCAGGGAATCGGGTAGAAGTTTGGGACTTTGTTATGCGATATGCCATGGATAACCCACTCTATGGTTATGGTATGGAGGCAACGCGCTATGTTGAGACATTCGAGCATAATTATATTTACCACAAGTCTCCAACGGTGCTACACCCGCACAACTTCTCTATCCAAATATGGATAGAATTTGGAATGGTTGGTATTTGTTTGGCAAGCGCTCTATTTTGTACATTGCATTATAGGCTCAATCAATTTACGGCAATTGATAAAAAGATTATGTTGTCCGTATACATACCCGTTCTAGGCGTATCAGCTGTTGGATATGGAATATGGCAGAGTTGGTGGCTTGGCGTGCTTACACTTCTCTTCGGCTTATGCCTTTTAATGGCAGATAAACCGTTAGACAAAACAGAGTAATGAAGTAAGTACTCTTTATCTAATGGTAGAAATTCACAAATAAAAAATAGCCATTATAGAACCTATCCATTATTACTTGTCCGCACACCTAATGCAGATGTGATAGCTATATAAGTATTCCATAACATAAGTACGTTTTATTATGGATCAGTACTTTAATAACCGTTCTCAACTACATTTTTTTTCAGGAAAAAGTTTGCAATACACAAAAAAAAGGCGTAGGTTATTTTCTGTTGGTACTTAGAGATAGGGAAAACCCTACGAAATACTGACAGAACAGGGAGAGTTTTTGGGTTGAAATCACCTTTCCTATCGATCAATTGTTAGAAAACATACAGATCGATTCTTAGCACTCTCCAGTGTTTACATAATGTTAATAATTTAGAGTTACCCTCTTTATGTGTTTTACATATTACTACAAGGGGGCCAGGAGTGGTAGAAGTGGGACTAGCACGTGCAGAGGCACTAGCACATAAACAATTCGATGCGTACGGCACAGTTTCGTTAAGTGATACATTCAGCAAAGGCGGTGTATCAGAAGTGACGACGGCCGACATCCTTTCAATCGAGAATTTCTTACGCGCAGAAGAAAATCTGGGGCACGTTCCTCCGGATAGCATCAAAGATATTGATGATATGCACGTAAAGCACACAGATGACGTGGTTCATTACCTATTCGATAAAAAGCTTCGTGGTTATAACGAGAGCGATATAATGGCCGAGCAAAGCGGTGATATACAAAAATCAGACGCCGACGTTGTTACTGCCGGTGGATATATGAAGACTACAGTCTCCACAATCGGGCACCAACAAAATAGCGAGAAAGAAAACAGCAGAAAAATGCGACGCGTCCTGAATGATCTCGAAAGAGATCCTCGGATGCAGGCGCTGCTTGCTGACCTAGACAGCTTAAAGGATGAGCTAAAGGCTTTAGACGAAAAAATTGCAGAAGTTAATGAAATCCAAGAGCTTTTGGCAGATGGCGATTTGAATGATTCCACTGACCTATCATCTGCACGCCGCAAACGCGTAGACAGCATTTTGAAAAAGCAAGGTAGCTCACTTGAAGATTATAAAAGAGCCGATGGATCAATCGACCAAGAGCGCCTAAAAGCAGCTATGAATGATCGCTCCATAGATCTTCAAAGGCAAAGAACAGAGACTATAGATGCAATTCGTGAAAATGGTGAATTGCGCTCACAACGCCAAGAAGAAATATCCAATAAAACGGAAGCTGCTATTGCGCAAAATGACATTGAAGCCATAAAACAGGTTCAAAGCACCGAGAATATAGCGGCAAGCAAGGCTATTGTGGAAGCTAACCCCGCCTTAGCTGCAGACGTTGCACAGTTTGATGCTAATGAACTAGTTTCACAAGCATATGACGATCAAGAAACTTTAGCCTATGCCTCAAACGATGACGACTGGGGTTTTAGTGATGCGACAGATGACAGCTATGCTGCAGCAGATAATACTGAGCAAGGTTGGGGCTTTAGCTCTTCAACTGATGATGCACCGAATTATGAGAGTGCGGACACTATCGCTTATGTAGAACAAGATAATGCCTATACAACAGGTGAGCGTTCGTACGGATCATTTGCTGTTGATACTGATGTACAAGACAATACATCTGTTATTACAAACATGTTCGCACAAGTCAGCGACCCAGCAGCAGTAGAACAGCAACAGCAGGCACAAGCGGATATCGCTGCCGAGCAAGAGCTGCAAAATACAACGCAAGCAATGACAATGCGAGGCTTTGCTTAACCATAGGCAACCGAAACAAAATAAAATGATACTTAAAAGCTCTCTTGCAAAACCAAGAGGGCTTTTATTTCATCCCCTTCTCTTCTTCCCCCCATCAACCGCTTATAAATTTACTATCGGCTGGACTTACCGACTTATCACATTGCTATGAAAACAAAACCTCTGAAAATCAGACAATAAAAAACGCCGATTTTTCAATCGACGCTCACTTAACTTATAAAAGATAGCACATCTTTACATATTTAGACTTGCCATAGGGGTATTACTACTCTGCTCACCACCACCGGAAGTTGGGTTTCCTGCTTCACCAGCTTCTGAAGCACTTGTCGCTAAACCTTCTTTTTCTGATTTGCGGCTTGCACGCGCCTCTTTCACCTGCTCTGCATCCATAAGATACTCACCGGTCTCTATCGCAAAAATTAAATATGTTTGCGCCATACGGATATTTTCAATCATATCATCCTTAGAAAAACTTTCAGGATAGAAATAGTACGGGGCTTGATCATTAATATACAAACCAATTGAACCAGATGGAGAACCCTCAGCACCATCCCCGCGCTTAACATCAGGGCCGGCATATGCACCAACGACCGCAGTCACAACGGCATTATCATCTTCATATGCGTTACTCACATTACTTGCCATCTGAGCAACAGCACGTTCGTAGCGTCTATTCGCAGCATCATTTCCGCCCTTTATGACGGTCAGCACCATTTCTGATGGCTTAGCGGTTAAATTACCATGCATCGCTGCATGATAAAAATCCAATTCGATAGGAACTTGCGATATACCATCAGAGCCAGGCCTTGATGAGAAGATTGGAACCTTCACCCTTCTAAAACGATCTTCAGGTAGAGTTAAATGGTCATGCGGCTTTTCAGCAGCGTTGTCTTGTTGTGTAATTACTGTCTTATTGTTCAGCGCAAGATTTGCATCTGCACTCTCATCTGCAGCAAAACTTCCCGGAGACACAATTAAGGTTGCCGCAGTAACAGCAGTAGCCAATTTGGCTTTTAAGGAATCTGTAACAGACATTTTATAACCCCTGTAATGTATATTAATATTATTTTTTATAAACCCGTTGTAAAGTTTATATACAACAAATCCATATTATGCAAATAAAGTTTAAAAACAGTGTAGATGTCACATCATACAAGCGGCACTCATATTAGAGCCAATCTGCACAGCAGTGCTATATTCCCTCTCCTGTGCAACTTTATATAACTGACCTATAAAAAAGAATGTCGGACTTTCCACTTTTTCATATTGCGTCCCAGATAAATCCAATCTTTTATTTTTATATTTATCAAGTACAGTATCTACTTTTTTTCCGTCCTTAATAGACCCTAGCGTATCAAGGATAAGCGCATTCAATTGCTTACACCCTCCATACTTGACGGCCATATCCTGTTCACGCAATGGATCTCGATGCGGTTTCGCTTCATCAACACATTTCTGATACTCAGCCATATTATCCAAGGACGCCTGATCAACGCCCTTTTCACGCAAAGCTGCGTATATGTTTGCAAACAAGGGCTCGAACATTTTCACATCCGTCACCTCATTGACAGGTACGCCCTCTTTATATTTTTTTACAGCCGCAGCAAAAAGGTTTGAGCGGGTTGCACAATCGCGCTTATTCTTAGGCGCCATATAATATTCAATATCCCGCCCCGCATGTTCGCGAATTTTATCCTCTGGCATACCTGTTTCCGGTACGCGTGTGGGGCTCTGCGCTTGCTGTTGCGCTGTCTGACCGTCAGGTGTTTGTGCCAACACAGGTGAGGCATATGTACAGATCAAAGACAGCCCTATCAAAAGAGTTCTCTTGGTCACGATAGAAAAGAAAGGTCTTATATTTAAATAATACATGGTTAAATTATAACCACAGTCCTTATAAAAGGACAAGTTATGAATCAGACTTTTGCTGAAACGTGAAATATTGAAGCACATCCGCAGAAGCAGCAATAAAATCCGGATTGCGTAATTTCGGGTGATCACCGCCATATGTCAAAGGTTCACCATACATGTTTGTGATATCCCCGCCTGCCGCGCGCAATATCGCATGCCCAGCGGCCGTATCCCATTCACATGTCGGCCCAAAACGCGGGTAAATATCTGCCTTACCATTCGCAATCGCAGATATTTTTGCAGAGCTTGAGCGGCGCACGACCTTTGCGATTTTGAACTGATCCAAAACATCTTGATTTTTTTGCATCGTTTCTTTGGATGAGCTGGCATACACAGTCAACCCCTTCGCAGGCATAGAGCGCGTGCGCATATCTTTTTCCGTTTCGCTTTCCTCAAAGTAACGGAAAGAGCGCATTGTACCATCTTCGTTAATGTACCCTGCGTAAAGCTCGCCCTTTTCAGGTGTATAAATAACCCCTAAAATAGGCTGCCCCTTATGGATGAGTGCAATATTAACTGTAAAGTCACCTTCTCCCGCAACGAAAGCACGTGTTCCGTCAAGCGGATCGACAAGCCAGAAGTAATCATGAGTTTTTAAATCAACGCGACGACCTGCGGCGAATGCCTCTTCTCCGATCATGGGGATGCCAGGGACACTTTCCTCAAGGCGTTTTTCGATAAGGCGTTCAGCCTCTTGATCTGCGACTGTAACGGGCGAACCATCATCCTTTGATGTGCTCTCCATATCCCGGACACCATCATAATACTCTAGGATTAGCTCACCAGCCTCCACTGCAATTCTACGAATGATATTACAAAGGGCAGGACGGTGAGAGAGTAATTTAGACGACATAATCTAGGATTTGTTCTTTCGCTTGCGCATTATCAGCCAAATCACCTAATGCAATTTGTTGCTCTATATAGTGTACGAGCTGCTGCACACAAAAATCAATCCCGTTTACGCTACTATCTATAATTAATTCCGGATTTGTAGGGTTTTCATACGGAGCATCCGCATCCAAGCCTGTGAATGACTTGATTTTACCTGCACGGGCCTTTTGATACATGCCGGTTATATCGCGCTGTTCACATGTTTCAAGATCGGCAGATACATGCACCTCATGATAAAGCCCATCGAGCCGCTCACGAATTTCACGACGATCTGCGCGATATGGTGCGATAAAGGCCGCAATAACAACCTGCCCGCTTTCGGCCATCATCTGCGCGATATGGCCCGTTCTACGGATATTTTCTCCGCGATCCTTTGGTGTAAAGCCGAGATCTTTATTCATGCCCGAACGGATATTACCACTATCCAGTACAGTGACATTAATACCGCGCTCAAATAAAATTTTCTCCGCCGCCATTGCCAGCGTTGATTTCCCTGCGCCTGATAGGCCTGTGAGCCAGAATACACCACCACGATGGCCCGCACGTTTCGCACGCTCTTCACGGGTAATGATATGGTCGACGACCTGAATATTATCCGATTTCGGCGCATCGCGACGCTGGTCTGCGTAGCCTTCCATACTTAAAACGCCACCACCAACAATATCGTAGCCTTCATAAATAACCAGACGCCCCATACGCTCATTATCAACATACGGATCTATGGCAAGTTGATCGCGCGCACGTAAAGTTACCTCAGCAACAACATTACGCTCCACCTCACTTGCCTCAGATTTATCTGCCAAATCCTGCGTATCAATAATTTTATCAATCGATTGAACAGAGACCGTTGCTTCGCGTGTACCATAGCGAATCTTATAAGAGTTCCCTACTTTTAAAGGTTTATGTGCAAGCCAGAAGATATGTGCGCGGAATACGTTACTGAGAATTGGTGGATTTTCGACATGCGAGCCGATATGTCCACGCTCTACAAATAAACGTTGATCGAGCGTAATTCCAACAGCTTCGCCGGAGCGTGCCTCTACTTTATCTTTATTTTCCGGCCAAACCTCTATTGAGCTTACCGTCGCCCTTTCATCACCGGGAGAGAATTGTAATACATCGCCTTTACGTAATATCCCCGTTTCCACACGCCCGACAATGACGCGTTGTTCACCAAAGCGATACACATCTTGCACAGGAAAGCGTAGAGGGCGTGCAATTGGGGATGGCGCGACCTCAAAGCTATCCAATACATTCACCAAAGTTTTACCTTTATACCAGCCCATATCCGAGCTACGCGATGCAATCATATCACCGTGACGTGCAGATATCGGTACGATAAAGCGCGGTGTTAACCCGATAGTGGCAAGATACTCCTCCACTTCGCGACGTACTCTTTCATATGTCTCAGGGGCATGCCCGACCATATCCATTTTATTGATAACAACTGCGACCTGACGCAATCCCAACAGGTGAAGTAAATAAGCATGACGGCGTGTTTGTTCCTGCACCCCTTCACTTCCATCGACAACAAGGATCGCAGCATCTGCGGCAGCTGCCCCCGAAATCATGTTTTTTAAGAATTCACGATGTCCCGGTGCATCAATAATGACATAGTCACGTTGATCCGTTGAAAACCAGATTTGCGTTGAATCAATTGTTACAGCCTGATCACGCTCTGCCTGAAAAGCATCAAGAACGAATGACCATTCCAGCGCATCCGTACCGCGGCGCTTACAAATTTCTTGTAGTTCCTCATATTTCCCAGCAGGTAGCGAATCCGTATCGTAGAGCAAACGCCCAATTAATGTTGATTTCCCATGATCAACATGCCCAACAATCACCACACGAAACGGGTGCGCCGCATTTTGTTTTATCTTAATATCTTGTGTCATAATATTGCTCTGAACTTTTAATCTTATCTCTTACATATATCCCGCGGCGCGTAGCTTTTCGAAGCTATCCTCGGTTTCACTATCCATGGCACGGCCTGCGCGCTCTGAGGTATTGGTTGTCTCCAACTCTGTAATAATTTCATCAATAGATCCCGCATTACTCTCCACGGGAAAGGTGAGGTTCTTTTCCCCCAGCGAGCGATAACGCATCATTTTGCCGGTTTCCTTATCCTTGCGCGCCAGATATAGCGGACAGAACGGAATGCCCTCACGCTTGTGATAACGCCATATATCAAGTTCTGTCCAATGCAGAATCGGATGAATGCGCAAATGCGCGCCCCCTTGCTCATCATGTGGAAATTCTGTTTTATATTGATCCCAGAATTCAGGCGGTTGATCTTTAAAATCCCATTCCCCATCAATCGTGCGCGGAGAGAAAACACGCTCTTTTGCACGTAATCCCTGCTCATCCCGCCTAATGCCGCCAATAACACCTTTGAACTTATGCTCATCCATCAAAGTTTTAAGCCCCTCAGTTTTACGCATAGCACTGCGTGTTTTAGGCGGAAGGGTTTGATCCATGTCTTCTTCAGGCGGGCACATATGGTTAATACAATTCAGATTCCACTCTTTTGTATATTTATCACGGAAGTCATACACCTCATCCATTTCCATTGCAGTGTCCAACAAACAAACAGGAAAAGGTACACGTCCAAGGAACGCCTTTCTAACCAACCACAAAACAGCAGTCGAATCCTTACCAATTGACCACATCATGCTCATCGGACTGATGCGGTTATATGCTTCACGAATGATGTAAATGCTTTTGGCCTCTAGCTCATCAAGATAACTATACATTACGCTTGCCCTCGCCTTTAAAATACATATTTTTTATGTTTATTAATATTTACTTTACTTGTAACACCTCAAAACAGAAGGGCAAATAAGCAATATAGCCAGACTTACAGTAAAATAACTCAATTGCACAATATACATAATTTTTATGTTGTAATTGAAAGGGATATACAAAAAAATCCCCCGACAAACGGAGGATTTAAAATTATATATCGAGATCAGGCTTTATATATGCCCAATACAGCCTTATGCACTTTGCTTAAGCCCCTCACCATCGGCATCTGCGGACACCTGATCGCGCCCGACAGATACATAGGTGAAGCCTCGATCATGCATGTCTTCGACTTTATATATATTGCGAAGATCAACAATTGTATCACCCGCCATAGAATCACCGATACGATCAAGGTCAAGTGCGCGGAACTCATTCCATTCCGTAACAATCGCCAATATGTCAGCATCTTTTGCCGCCGCATATGGGTCTTCGCACCACTCAACACTATCCATCAGTTCACGCGCCGCACCTACAGCCTCAGGATCATACGCGCAGACAGATGCACCGGCCTGCTGTAATACAGGCACAATTGTTAATGATGGCGCATCACGCATATCATCCGTATTTGGCTTAAACGCAACACCAAGTATAGCGATTTTTTTACCACGCACATCACCACCGCACGCCTCGATAATTTTATCAGCCATACGCGCCTTACGATCCTCATTTACGGAGATCACTGTTTCAACAATACGCTGTGGTGCTCCGTGTTTTTGTCCTGCACGCGTCAATGCGAGAGTATCCTTTGGAAAACAAGAACCACCATAGCCCGGGCCTGCATTCAGGAATTTAGAACCGATACGCTCATCCAGACCAATACCTTTGGCAACTTGCTGCACATCTGCACCGACCTGCTCACACAAATCTGCGACCTCATTAATAAAGGTAATCTTCGTCGCCAGAAATGCGTTTGCCGCATATTTAATAATTTCCGCAGTTTCACGCTTTGTGAAGAGGATCGGCGTTTCGTTCAAATATAGCGGGCGATATACCTCACGCATAATCTCCTGCGCTTGCTCTGACGATGTTCCGACAACCACGCGATCAGGGCGCATAAAATCGTCAATAGCCGCACCTTCGCGCAAAAATTCAGGATTTGAAGCAACAGTGAAGTCTGCCTCCGGAGCTTCATCGCGTATAATGCGCTCCACCTCACGTGCAGTTCCAACAGGTACCGTCGATTTATTTACAACGACTGTGTAGCCTTCTAAGTTTTGTGCAATTTCTCTGGCAGCACCATGAACATAGGACATATCCGCATCACGACAGTAACGACGCGAAGGTGTTCCAACCGCAATAAATACGGCATCACACCCCTTAACAGCATCCGCAATATCAGTGGTAAATTCAATGCGCCCCGCATCAATTTGCCTTTTGAGCAAATCTTCTAACCCCGGTTCATATATCGGAATTTCACCATCCCTTAGACGCTGTATCTTTTGCTCATCCTTATCAACACAGATTACTGTGTGCCCAAATTCCGCAAAACATGTCCCTGAAACCAATCCGACATATCCTGTACCGACCATCCCAATGCGCATAAGAAACCTCTCACATTATTATTTCATCAAAAAGCAATATTGCTCAAACTTGCCCGACACTAACCAATTTAAACATCAATTAAAAGCGCAATAACTGCGTTTTTTTAATTCCCCCTTAAGATTTCAAAGGGTAAACTCAAAAAAGGATGCATAATCAATAACAAAAACCATTGCGTAGCATCCCGCTTTTCTCATATGATCCCCTAGCTATATTCTTCAACACACTTTAGATTATGATGCACTTTTCACGATAAGGATTTGAAATGGCAAAGAAAAAAGATACAACACAAGATACAGAGAATGCACAAGCAGAAACATCAGCTCTTCCTTTATTCTACAAAGAGCCTATCGCACTAGATGCAAAGAAGCACGCGGCACTGTCTCTTAAGAAAAATTTCGGCTTTAATTTTACGGAAGGCGTAAACGCCGTTCCTGTCAATATGGTAGAGATGCCACAAGTATGTCACTTCTACCCTATTGCATTCAGCCCTGATGAAAATGCGACACCCGTTGCCATTATCGGGCTTAGAGATAATGAGAACCTATTCCTTGATGCAAAAGGCAATTGGGATAGCGAATCATATATTCCGGCATATATCCGCAGATACCCGTTCATTTTCTCAGAAATTCCGGATACAGAACAACTGACACTTTGTATCGACAATGTTCCGGAAGTTGTTGAGAAGAAAGGCGAACAAACCTTTTTCGATGACGAAGGAAAGCCAAGCAAGCTTGCGGAAAACGCACTTGAATTTTGCAAATCCTATCACGCCGCCGCGCAACAAACACAAAATTTCAGTAGAGCTTTGGCTGATGCCGGTGTTCTGATGGAGCGTGCCGCACAGGTTAATATTGCTGGCAACAAGCGAATCAATTTCTCGGGCTTCCGAATCATTGATGAAAAGAAACTTTCAGAGCTTGATGATAAGATAATTCTCGAATGGCACAAGAATGGATGGATGGGCTTTGTTTACGCGCATCTCTTCTCAGGATCTCAATGGCAAAGTCTGGCACGTCGCCTAAACCAACGCCTAGAGAAAGAAGCAGCCTAGTATCGAAACATTCCGATCTTAAATTGAATAGCGCATACGCATCAACGGTTTGAAACGAATTGTGGATATATGCGCTATTCTTTTATGTCGGTCTTGAAGTTCAGAACGCGCTCATGTTACGCATGTTTTAGATCTTTTTCACACTTCAAGAAACGAACAGAGGAAATCATGGCGAAAGTAGGTGCACAAAGGGCGGCAGTTTTGACTGGCAAATCAAAGTCAACTATACAGCGAGCCATGAATAGCGGAAAACTTTCTTTCGAACTGGATCAGAACAAACGTCGCGTTATTGATGTGTCTGAATTGGAACGTGTTTTCGGCATCAAGCAACAAAGCCTACAAGAGCCTAAAGCTACTCAAGTAGAAGCTCCAAGTGTTGATTCAGCGGTTGAAAAAGAACGCATGAATATGACTATCAAAATGCTGGAACAACAGCTGAATGATACAAAAGATCAATTGGACGATATCAAAGACCAACGTGATAAATGGGAAAAACAGGCTTCTCAAGTGCTGATCACAAGCCAGTACACACAGAAACAAGCAGAAGAGCTTAAGGCACAAATAAAAGAACGCGAAGAAAGAGCGCGTAAAAGACGCCTTCAAAACGCACAAATACAAAATGCACAGACACAAGCCGCCAAAAAAGGTATGGATGTCAAAAAAGGCGCAGAAGTAAAAAAGCTTGATGAAAAAATGAAAAAGCTGAAGGCGCAAAATGAGAATGAAACAGAAGCGTCAGCATCTGTTTTCCGCTTCTGGAAACGTGCAAAAGATTAAGTTATCCTTCAGCGTATGCCAATATTTATAGAATGCTACATGGAAAGTTCATGTGGCATTTTTCTTTATTTTAATGCTATGATATCATTGATACTAAGCTACTAATCGATAGGTAATGTCTATGTTTCGTTTATTTTGTGCCTTTGTTTTATTATTCACGATGTCACTGCCATACAATCAAATCAACGCAGAGGAGAACAAAAGCCCTACGCGTGATCTGGCTCAGGAGGCTTACGGGCGTGAAGAAGAACAGAATAAAGAAGAGACATTGTACAATAGGGCAACAGATTCACAAATTAAAGAAGCACAGAATTATTATGATGCCTGTAAAGAATCTGAAACTGTAAGCGCACGAAAAGACTGTAAATGCGCAGCAACAGCTTACCTAGAAAAGCGTATAGAGCTAGGTGATGAAGCATCAATTGAAGATGTCATGTCCGAAAATTTAAATGTGTGCTTAAAAGACACAAACGCTAGACTTACCTCAAAAGAGATAACCCTAGAAAATGTTACAGAAGGACAAAAGGCCGAAGCTCAGGCTGTATTTCAACGTTGTAAATCTCGGTCTGAATTGAGACAACGCATTGATTGTGAATGTTTAGGGGCAAAATTTTTAGAACAACGTATAATATTAGGGCCGATCACAAAACAACAAGACATTATATCAAGTATAGAATTCCAGTGTAAAAACGTCGTTGAGCAAGTTGGTCTACAATATAACTATTGCTTACAGATCACAAAAGCAAAGAAAACAGGCGGAATGGAACTTAAACCTTTTTGTGAATGTGTCGCCAAGAAATGGGGCGAGCTATACGAGGCCGCAGAGGGTATTATAAGCTATAGAGTTAAGGCACGTCTTACAACTCAAGCGAAGGAACATTGCCGATATAACGGTAGCGGCCAGTAATTAGAGTACCAAAACTATTGCCGAATCCCTTCGATATGAGCCTTTGCAAAAGGTGATATGTACGATTTATAGAATATGTGCAACTCTTCACGACTTACGAAATCGCAAGTTTCACCTTGCTCATCCAGATTCGACAATTTGGTTAAGAAATATTCCCCTAATGTAATGGCATACGCCTTTAGATAACTATCAGAGCACAGCGCGATACCGTCCATATTATTGTCTTCCGCCATCCTCAATATAACATCTGTTGCAGATGACAGAGACTGTAAGATAGCTGAATCGACAGATCCATCCATTTCCTTAATATAATATTGTGCCATCACCCCTTTATCACGGACAACTTTCCTAAAAACCAAATCCGCGGCCTGAATACCGTTCGTTCCCTCATATATGGGTAGGATTCGTGCGTCACGATAGAATTGCGCGGCCCCTGTTTCCTCAATAAATCCCATTCCGCCATGTACCTGCACACCGAGTGAAGCAACCTCAACAGACATATCGGTGCACCATGATTTCACGATGGGCGTTAAAAAATCAACGCGCGCGCGTGCTTGTAAATCCCCAGCTGCCGCTTTATCCAGTTCCAAGGCCGCGTTATAAGCCATCAAGCGTCCGGCGGTGACATATGATTTCATCTGCATCAACATACGGCGCACATCCGCATGTTCGGCAATTGCAACACGCTCACCACTTGTAAAAGACTTTCCCTGCACGCGTTCACGCGCATAAGATAATGCATGTTGATAGGCACGCTCACCAATTGCGACTCCCTGTAATCCGACACAAAGGCGTGCATTGTTCATCATTGTGAACATATATTTTAGCCCCTGATTTTCTTCACCAATCAAGAAGCCTGTCGCCCCTTCGAACTCCATTGTACATGTCGGAGAGGCATGAATACCGAGCTTATGCTCCAGCCCAATGCAAGACAGGCTATTATCACGGCCATTTTCAAGTACCTTCGGTACGATGAACAACGATATCCCCTTCACATCATCCGGCGCGTCTGTTGTCCGTGCCAAGACAAGGTGAATGATATTATCCGTTAAATCATGATCCCCATATGTGATGAAGATTTTCTGCCCTGAAATTTTATAAGACCCATCATTTTGTTTTTCCGCCTTAGAGCGTATAAGCCCAAGATCTGATCCGGCATGTGGCTCTGTCAGATTCATTGTTCCCGTCCACTCACCGGAAATCAGTTTTGATAAATACTGCGCTTTTTGCTCATCTGATCCATGCGAGTATATTGCCTCAACAGCCCCCTGATTTAGAAGCGGACACAAGCCAAAGGACATATTTGCACCCTGCCACATTTCTTGAATCGGGAAAGCAAGCGCCCATGGCAACCCCTGCCCGCCATATTCAGGATCAAAAGGCACAGCATTCCAGCCTCCCTCACAATATGCGCTATAAGCTTCTTTAAAGCCCGGGGCGCATTTTACGCGACCATCATTCAGGGTTGCACCGTGTTCATCCGCGCTCTTATTTAAAGGAGCAAGAATTTCGGAGGCTAATTTTGCAGCCTCATCAAGGACAGCTTCAGTTGTTTCACGATCCAATTCCTCATGTGAAAACCCTAAGACATCGTGCAGCGCACATAACATGTCAGAAACCGGTGGCTTATACTCACTCATCTCATTTATCCCCTCTTTTTAAAATTCTACACCGAAAGAGCTTAATATTGCGGCAATAAGCATCACTAAAATTAGAATACCAAAGGCTATCATCCAATATTGTGCAATAATTGCCGCTAACCCAAAGAATATGGCAGTTCCGCCAATATAGCGGTTCTTCTGTTGAAGAGAGCCGAATGCACCATTCACAATACCGCCTAACGCAATCAGGATAACAATGAAGGACCAATAATCCGTCCAATGCTGTGTATCTTTAGGGTTCTCTTTGGCCTTTTCCTGACCTTCTCCTTCAGTATCGTTTTTCGTCCCACTCACTGCCTGCATCACCCTGTCTTTAATGCTTATGGCTTTTTCAACAGCGACCTCTTCTATAGTTGGAGTGGGCGGAGAAAAGTGATTCAATAACCACGGCGTTGTCACAGAGATTGAAAAGGCAAACAAAGAAATTATCAAACCCAACATTGCAAAATTATGCCCACGATCCAGCATATTCTTTGTGCTCGTGAGTGTTTGTTGCTCTTGTGTCATATGGCTATGGCCTTCCCTGCTTCCTTCAAATTGGCATACAGATTGCAACTCTGTACATGAGATAACTGTAAACCAAAGAGTATATGAGTAAAACTATATCATGAGTTACGATACAAACACTATACAAATCAAAACCTTAGACAGTATTTCTGCGCGCGCACCCAAAGGGGTTATCAATGCGATTGAACAGGCAAGTAATAGCTCAGGGGTCGATTTTTCCTATCTCGTGCAACAGGCATCGGCGGAAAGCAGCTTTAACCCGCATGCCGAGGCGAAGACGAGCTCTGCGACCGGGTTATATCAGTTTATCGATAGTACGTGGCTGTCTATGGTGGAGAATCACGGAAATAAGTACGGTTTGGATACATCAGGCAAAACAAAACAAGAGATACTTGATATGAGACATGATCCGAAAGCATCCTCATTCATGGCAGCGGCGTTTGCGTCAGAAAATGAGAAATTTCTTAATTCACACTGGGGCGGCGATGTTAGCTCAACAGAGTTATATTTCGCACACTTTATGGGAGCAAGCGGCGCTTCGTCCTTTTTGAATGCGCGTGATGAGAACCCTCTTCAAAATGCAGCTGATTTATTTCCACGTGCGGCGCGCGCCAACCGCAATGTCTTTTATGACCGCGAAACCGGTAAGCCTAAAACGTTAGAGCAAGTCTATCAATTCTTCGATAAGAAGTTTCAGATAGAGCCGCAGGATGCGCAAATGAATATCGCACAAGCCCCCCTTCCGCCATCAACACCTGCACGAAAATTGGCGCAAGTTGATACAGCATCGGCACCGAACCAACTTTACGATGTTTCGCAAAATGCTGTGCCACGCGACCAAATCATGGAGCGTGTCGCGGCACTTAGAAATGGACAAACCACACAGAACAATTACGGCAATGTCACAAGCAAGGGCATAGATGCAGCGGATTACATAGAACGCCGACAGCGTTCCGATGCATTATTGAACAAATCACAGTTACATACACCATCCGCACGCACGCGTGATGAAAGCACAACGCCCTTCTTTCGCCTACTCAGCAAGCCCGTTGATATCATGGCACTGACACAGACTGCAAAACCGTCAAAAGCGATTCGCTATAATTCATAATATGATATAAGAGTATCCGTATGGTGAAAACGGATGATAATTTAATTCATGTTTTAGGACAAAAACTGGCGCTTTACCAAGCTCCGGATGGATTTCGTACATCTATGGACAGTGTCATGTTAGGCGCGGCCTGCCCTATAAAACCCGGGCAAAGCATTCTGGATTTGGGATGTGGCGTCGGCAGTGCGGGATTATGTGCACTTTACCGCGTAGAAGACACAACGCTTAACGGTGTAGATGTTCAACCTTGCCATGTTGATATAGCTACCAAGAATGCAGCGCAAAATGATATGTCAAAACGTGCTCAGTTTGTATGTGCAGATATTCGCGAGACATTAGACCTTCCGACATATCATCACGTGATCTGTAATCCCCCATATTACGAATATGGTATGCATATACATTCACCATCCGATGCAAAAGCAAAAGCAATGGGACATACAGAGGGTGACATATCACTACAAAGTTGGGTCACGCGAGCTTGGCACCATATTAAGGGGCAAGGCTCTCTCACCATGATACATGATGCGGGGCAAACTGATGCGTTGCTCCATGCACTCTATAGCCATAATGGTGGTAGGCGTTTTGGTAATGTTGAGATTATCCCCCTATATCCGCGTACGAATACTCCGGCAAAACGAGTTATTATCAGAGCATATAAGCATAAAAAATCACCTGCGATCCTACATCAGGGCATTATTATGCATGATGAAAATGGTGATTATACAAAAGCTGCCGAGAATATTTTACGAAATGTCTACAGCCTATTATAATCACCCGCAATCAATCGGCCACCCTGTCATATCTGTATGTGTTATATATTTTCCGTCCTCCTGATCAGGATTTACATCACTGCGCGCAGCAGAAACTTTACGGAACTTCTGTATATACATAGCAGCAGTCTTTTGATTCAAATGATCCGCAGGCATAATCGAAACTTCTTGCCCGGTTTTTACCTGTCGGAAAAGTTCAGATACCCCATTTGATCCAACACGTTCAAATCCATACTCATGTGCCGCAGCCTCAATTTGCTGACGTATATCATTTTCTCTACTCATAAGTAATACTCTCAAATACTAGGCTATGTTCACGGGGATTTCATAGTCGGGGAGACCAACCTTCCGTGCGAGTGATTGTATATTCTCACTTGAGCGCACCTGCTCCTCCCCTTTTGTAAACAGAGACGAAATATTAAATCCATTGGATATATAATGCTCTGTCGCGTGAATACTAAAAATCGTAGTGCCGTGGTGATCATTTGTCACATACACTTCGTATTCGTCTTCCGGTAAATCATCATCTTCATGGAATATCACGATATTCGCTCGTAGCTCGCTATAGGCAGCGCACGCCTCTTTTGTGCGGTCATTCACATCAATCGATTTAATACAGCCGCGACGATCACCTTGTGCAATATGTGCAATAATGTTTGCGCCCGCTTCTATTGGGTTTACGTTTTCATTTTCTAAAACCGAAAATGATTGATACGGGCCAAAGCCTTCTTGACGGATCATCGATTCGAACTGTTGTTTCAGCTCATGGAATGTCTCTCCGCGTGGCTTATCACTTTTATTACGCTCTAAATCACGTAGCTCATATATAGTGCTGGATATTTTTGTAACGCTCATTTGATACCCCATTTTTATCATTGTGCCTGAGGAATCATTATCGCTCTTTTTTTAGAAAGTCAATGATAATGATTCTCATTATCATTATTGACCATGTAGAAACAGCATGAGATATTAAGAACCATTCTTAACTAATTATACACCAAAAAGGAATATTAAACATGGATGTTTCCCTTCGTTTTTGCTCTTGCTGCCTCAGAAAACTATGTCCGGACTTGAAATCTACCCCTTCGGATACTCTACGCTTTTTTGTACCAACAATAGATTCTCTCTCTCGCAACTATTTTGCATATATTGCAATCAAGAAAACTGTTTTAAGCACGATCTGCGATAGTGAAGATACGTACAGCATTAATCTGGAAGAAATTGCCGATATCCTGCACCTGCAACAAGGGGATTTTCCGTCGATGGATCAAAGAAAAGAGATAGAAGATTTTTACACCTCTATCTCTGAGCATTTTTTATTCAGCAAAGTCGCCTCTTAAAAGACATTTACTTTACATTGATTTTTTCACGTAAGAACGATTTCACGTTATCCATATGGATACGCTCTTGCGCCATTGTGTTACGATCACGCACAGTTACGGTTTGATCTGTAAGTGTGTCATTATCAACGGTGAAGCAATATGGTGTACCAATCTCATCCTGACGGGCGTAACGTTTACCAATATTTTGTTTAATATCCAGATCAACTGCAAACTCATCCCGTAAATCAAGATATAGCTTTTGCGCAGTCGGCACATGGGCGTCTTTTGCCGTCAGTGGCAATATTGCAGCTTTCTTAGGTGCCATAGAGGGATGAAAGTTCAGATATACACCAGATGGTCTATTTTCATCAATCGTATAAGCCTGACAAATTAGTGCCAATACGCCGCGTGTCAAACCTGTTGAAGGCTCAATAACATGTGGCAAGTAACGTTTATTCTCCGCCTGATCGAAATAATCTAATTTCTGACCTGAGAATTCCTGATGCTGCGTAAGGTCAAAACAACCACGATGTGCAATCCCCTCCAGCTCATCAAAGCCGGGAGCAGCAAACGGGAAACGATACTCAACATCAATTGTACGAGATGAATAATGTGCAAGCTCTTCTTTTGCTACATCGAGGAAATGTAGTTCAGATTTCGGCAAACCAAGAGATAGCCAGAAGTTCGTACGCTGTTCTACCCAGAAATCGAACCACATTGGGACATCTTCTTCGGCACAGAACCATTCCAATTCCATTTGTTCAAATTCACGAGAACGGAAAATAAAGTTACGCGGCGTTACCTCGTTACGGAACGCCTTACCAACTTGTGCGATACCAAACGGCACTTTAACGCGTGATGAGTCCAAGACATTTTTAAAGTTCAGGAATATCCCTGCGCATGTTTCAGGACGTAGATATGCTTTATTCTCATCCCCTGCCGTTGCACCAACATATGTATGGAACATCATATTGAACTGGCGAGGCTCTGTCAGAGTACCTGCCGTTTTAACATCAGGACCGATAACTTTTGCAAATTGATCTTCAGGAATAGAATCTAAAATTTCCTTATCAAAGTCTGCAACAGACTTACCCTTCGCCAATTTTTTCAAACGTTTTTCAATTTCTTGATCTTCCGCATCCTTATCAAATGCGATCAAATTGCCCTCTCCGTCTTTTGGTACAAGAACAAAGACGTGATCCGCACGATAACGTTTCTTTGATTCCTTACAATCGACCATAGGATCGTTAAATCCACCGATATGACCGGACGCTTCCCAGCATTTAGGGTTTTGAACAATAGAGGAATCAACACCAACGATATCAATTGGCGCGCCATCAGGGCCAATTGGCGGCGTAATGACCATATCTTTCCACCAACGGTCCCGCAGGTTGTTTTTAAGCTCCACCCCTAAAGGGCCATAATCCCAAAAGCCGTTAATTCCGCCATAAATATCCGATGCAGGGAATATAAAACCACGACGTTTACAAAGAGCTACGATATCTTTCATCAATCAAAATCCGCTATTTTTAATGTTTATCCACGTATCATATACATTTTTTTGTATTTAATATCTCGCGCATAATGGATCGAAAACCGCCAGAAAACAAGGCCTTACATTGATTTTTATTCTATGAGGTATAAAAAAACTTTTACTTAACCAAAACCGAAACAATAAGAACCAAAAGCGAAACCATCATGTATTTAATGGTGTACTTATAGTTATTTACTTTACTTTATTTAAAGAAATAAATGGCAATTACTTCGCAATATAGCCTAATTACTATATTCTTTTTTTTGATTTTTACTTGTTTTTTTCTTGACGTTCAACCTCCTATCACGTAGATTGGAAACATAAGGAAAGGACGAAACGATGGCAGATTTACTAGGTGGAGGCGAAAGTAGTATTAGCGGCGCTCAATCTGGTGCGTCCGTATCGAAAGATGCAAACGTAAATGCTACGTCCTCACGACAAGCATCGCAGACACGTAAAGGTTCACAAAGTAAACCTGGTGAAGAAGATAGTGCCGGCAATGCAGCGACTGCAGCTGGTAAAAGACTAGACCGGGACAGAATAGCAACACAACGTGTTAGTTTGGGAGAAGATTTTTCTTTCATCATGACTGGAAGCGCAACAATGCTCGCACTTTCATTCAACGTCGCACACATTAACGGCGGTCATAATTTTGAGATGCCAGAATTAGCTTGCTAAAACAAAGTTAACAATAAAAAAGAGCTAAAAGCTCATTTATAAAAAGGCAGAAACATAAAAAGCCTTTGAAGTTGGGAAAAATAGAAGAGGAAAAATCCTCTCGGTTGAATAAAAAAGAGCGAAAAGCTCATATATAAAAAAGGCAGAAACATAAAAGCCTTTGAAGTTGGGAAAAAAGAAGAGGAAAAATCCTCTCGGTTGAATAAAAAAGAGCGAAAAGCTCATATATAAAAAAGGCAGAAACATAAAAAGCCTTTGAAGTTGGGAAAAAAGAAGAGGAAAAATCCTCTCGGTTGAATAAAAAAGAGCGAAAAGCTCATATACAAAGAAGACCCAGATAAAAATAATTAATGAGGTCTTTGAGTTTGAGGTGATTAAAAAACAAGATGTCCGTTCATTCGGCATCTTTTTTTTTGCTATAAAATCCCTATATTGGTCGTGAATGCCTGCTAGAACTCATTATAAAAACATGATAAACCATGACTAATCTGTCCTAATCAGGATAATAAAGAATGACGGATATACACATGACAAAGCCAAATACAGTTTCATCACTAAAGGCGCGAAAAGGCGGAACGCCGATTGTGTGCCTGACAGCATATTCTGCGCCCATGGCACAAATTTTGGATCAGCATTGCGACCTGTTACTCGTCGGTGATTCAATTGGTATGGCGCTGTATGGCATGGAAAACACACTTGGCGTGACGCTTGATATGATGATAAATCACGGCAGAGCTGTTAGCACGCATACAAAGAATGCTTTAGTTGCCGTCGACATGCCCTATGGCACTTATGAAACCTCCGCTGATGTCGCGCTTAACAACGCGAAAAAGCTAATGAATGAAGCAGGTTGCGATGCCGTTAAGCTTGAAGGCGGTCAGGATATCGCGCCCATCATTAAACATTTGGTACAGCACGATATTCCCGTCGTCGCCCATATCGGCCTACAACCGCAATCAGTAGAAAAAGAAGGCGGATACCGCGTTAAAGGAAAAACTGACGAGGATATTAAACGTCTGATTAGAGATGCAGAAGCAGTCGCACAGGCCGGCGCTTTTGCCGTTGTCATTGAAGGCACAATTGAAACCGTTGCCAAAGAAATTACCTCATCCATTCCAATTCCTACCATCGGGATTGGCGCATCGGCAGATTGTGACGGACAGATTTTAGTGAGCGAAGATATGCTTGGTATTACGCAAGGGCACACGGCAAAATTTGTAAAACACTATGCCAATATCGGACAAAGCATCGAAACTGCCGCCATAGAATATGCACAAGATGTGCGTACACGCGCCTTTCCTGAGGAAGCACACACATATAAGAGTAAGAGAGCCTAAACCATGATAATTGTCGGGCCAATCGATTCGTTACAAGAGGAAATCTCCCTTATGCGTAATATGGGGGATAGCATCGGTTTTGTACCGACTATGGGTGCACTTCACGATGGACATATGACATTAATTGAAAAAGCAAAAGAGCATGCATCTTGCACTGTTGTTAGTATTTTTGTAAATCCGACACAATTTGCACCACATGAAGATTTCGATTCTTACCCGCGCGAGGCATCCGAGGATGCAAAAAAGCTTGCCGAAGCGGGGGTTGATATACTGTTTTTACCCAACGAAGATGTCCTCTACCCCGATGGATACGCCACAGATATAAAGGCTGGCTCTCCTTCCTTGGGTTTAGAAACAGATTTTCGTCCGCACTTTTTTGATGGTGTTGTAAATGTTGTAAGCCGTCTATTTGATGCAGTAAAACCGGATGTCGCCATATTTGGGGAAAAAGATTTTCAGCAGCTCCAAGTCATTCGCGACATGGTGGAAACACACAATATGGGTATTAACGTTATTGGTGCGCCTATTGCGCGTGATGAGCATGGGCTTGCCCTATCCTCTCGCAATGCATATTTATCAGATGACGAGTTACAGGTTGCGCGACAACTTAACCAAGTATTACACAACCTTACCACCACACAAGATTTTGAGAATGCGCACAAAGCATTGACCGAAATCGGATTTGATAAAATAGACTATATCGAAAAACGTTGGGATCGTATATTGGCCGCCGTATGGCTTGGCAAAACGCGCCTGATTGATAACATTTCTACGCTTTAATTAAAGCACCTCTGGTTCAGAGGGTTCTTCACGTGGTTGGGATTTAAATTCAGATATTTTCCCATCATCACCGACAACAATATCAAAATGTACTGCCTTATCTGGATTAACTTCCCCATCTTTGGCATGGCTGTGAAATATTGCATCCACTGACAGACTCTCACCTTCCTGTTCAACCGAAACCAGCTCTACTTCTTGAGCTGAGCGCTGCGTGGCTATTTTTTGGAAATACTGTGCAACATCTTGCGGGCCGGCATCCCTATATTCTTTTTCAGCCGTCCCTTGAAACTTCACCTTTCCCTGAAACATAGATGCTATGGATTCAGGCTCCATATTATCATATCCGTCCTTAAACCCTTTTAATGCCTCAATAGCTTCAATCGCTTTATCATTCGTCATCATATGTCTCTCTTATTTTTATAAGTGCAGACTAGCCTAGCCCTCCCTCTTTCCGCAATAAAAAAACAGCCCCCGCATTACAGGAGCTGCTTCAAGAATTTTGATTGTACGGATGGATTATCCGGCAGCAACTGCCTTCTCTTCATCCGCATATTCATCAAACTGAACCGGTCCGGAATCCAAGCCTTTTGCAGCTTCGTCACGATCAACAAGCTCAATAATAGCCATTGGCGCAGAGTCACCATAACGGAAACCAGCTTTAAGAACGCGAACATAACCGCCCGGACGATCTTCATAACGCTCTGCAAGAACATCAAAGATCTTCTTAACTTGTGCTTCATCACGCATCTTTGAGATTGCCTGACGACGCTTTGAAACAGCTTTTTCAGGATTTGCAGAAGCCTGCTTACCCATTGTGATTAACTTTTCAACATATGGACGCAGTTCCTTCGCCTTTGGCAATGTTGTTACAATCTGCTCATGCTTAACAAGAGAAGCAGCCATATTCGCAAGCATAGCCTTACGGTGGCTTGTGGTTCTATTTAGTTTACGTTGTTTGATACGATGTTTCATAACAACTTTCCTTTCCTGGCGCACCGCGCCTTATATCTACGGGCTTCCACTTTAGAATACCCATGGTCTTAATCATGTGTTACTAACCCATCTTTCGAGCCGTGTTACATATGATGCGAAGGCCCTATGCCCTCTTTTAAAATCTTAAGCCCGATAACACCGGACTTAAGAGAATTCCTAATAAACGCTTCGCAGTTCTTAGAACTGTTGATCGTCAAGCTTCTTTGCAAGCTCTTCAATATTTTCCGGCGGCCAGCCTTCAACTTGCATACCAAGATACAAGCCCATAGTCTGTAGCACTTCTTTAATCTCGTTAAGAGACTTACGACCGAAGTTCGGCGTACGAAGCATATCGCTTTCGGATTTTTGAACAAGATCACCGATATAAAGAATATTATCGTTCTTCAAGCAGTTCGCAGAACGTACAGAAAGCTCAAGTTCTTCAACTTTACGAAGTAAATTCTTGTTATATGGCAATTCAGCTTCTTCTTCCTTCTCTTTTTCCTCTTCAGGATCATCGAAGTTTACGAAGACTTGCAACTGGTCTTGCATAATACGCGCAGCCAAGGCAACAGAATCTTCCGGAGTGATAACGCCGTTTGTTTCAATTGTCATTGTCAATTTATCATAATCAGTGATCTGACCAACACGTGTATCTGTTACTTCATATGTTACTTTACGAACAGGTGAGAATACAGAATCGATCGGGATCATGCCTACTGGGCAATCTTCCGGACGGTTTTGCGCAGCCGGGCGATAGCCCTTACCTGTATCAACCGTCATTTCCATGTTCAATTTTGCGCCTTTATCCAAGGTACAAATGATTAAGTCAGGGTTCATGATTTCAATATCTGCACCAGCTTCGATTTGTGCTGCTGTTACTTCACATGGACCTTCTGCAACAAGACGCATCTTACGTGGGCCTTCTGCGTGCATACGCACAGCCAAAGCCTTTAGATTTAGAATAATGTCTGTTACATCTTCACGAACACCTTCAACAGATGAGAATTCGTGTAGAACACCATCAATTTGAACTGCTGTTACCGCAGCACCTTGCAAAGAAGAGAGCAAAATACGACGTACTGCATTTCCAAGTGTAAGACCAAATCCACGCTCTAATGGTTCTGCAACAACGCGACCAGTATTTCTAAGGCCCGTTTCTACAACTTCCATTTTTTGTGGCTTAATAAGCTCTTGCCAGTTTTTCTGTATCATTAAAAATTTCCTTTTCACTTCATCCGGCTCTTAACCGGCCTCTTGCTAGAGCATAACGCTCTCGGTTAATTGATGCCCCACCCCCATGGCGGAGCAATCAAGAACTTAAGATCGTTCAGACCAATTATACGCGACGGCGCTTTGGTGGACGACATCCATTATGTGGAATTGGTGTAATGTCTTTAATAGACTTAATTGTAAAACCAATTGCCTGTAATGCGCGCAATGCAGATTCACGACCTGAACCAGGACCTTTAACGCGAACGTCAAGTTCCTTCATGCCATGTTCCTGTGCCTTACGACCAGCATCTTCCGCAGCAACCTGCGAAGCATATGGTGTTGATTTACGAGAGCCTTTAAAGCCCATCATACCTGATGAAGACCATGAAACAACGTTACCTTGTTCATCAGAGATTGTAACAAGTGTGTTGTTAAATGTAGAATTCACGTGAACAATACCGGATACGATATTCTTCTTTTCTTTTTTCTTACTCTTTGGCTTAGCCATTTTTCAAGCCCTCCTTACTTCTTCTTACCAGCGATAGGTCTTGCAGGACCTTTACGTGTACGCGCATTAACGCGTGTGTTTTGTCCACGTACAGGCAGACCATTTCTGTGGCGAAGACCACGGTAACATTTCATATCCATCAAACGCTTGATATTCATTGAAATCTCACGACGAAGATCCCCTTCAATCTTATAAGCATCAGTATCGATTTCTGCACGAATAGCGTTTAGCGTCTCATCGTCCGCTTGCCCCATACGGAGTTGAACATCGATCTTTAGTTTTTCACAGATTTTGAATGCTGTTGTGGTACCAATGCCATGAATATATGTCAAAGCAATCGGAACACGTTTGTTGTCGGGTATGTTTACCCCAGCAATACGAGCCATTTATTTTTCCTTCCAATTTTCTAAAGCTACAGACAACCATTGCCTAGTATGCTTTCACCAAACCGTATACAGCTCCGTTCGTTACACTTTTGCTGCGCCAGTTTGTAAACTACTTATCTTTTTGTCATCCAACGTATGCTGTAGAAACCACAGGCACCCCTTAGATTAAGACATAAAGATGCGCGCATTATAGGAATTACAATGCGCGCGTCAATAAAATTATATGTCTAATCGAAAATAATTGCGTTTTTTCGTGATTATTCGAATATTTTTTCGATTTGGGCTGTTACCTCATCAATCGGCTGCATACCATCAACGCGCCTTAGAACGCCTCTTCCCTGATAATAAGGGAGTAAGGGTGCTGTTTGATTTTCATATACTTCAAGACGGTTCTTTAAAACAGCCTCATTATCATCTGCACGTGCGCCATCAGTTTCGGCCGAGCGTTGTTGAATACGTTCAAGCAGGATACCGTTATCAACTTCAAGAACAATCACATGCTCAATCGTACGCGCCATGTGTGTTAGCATTTCATCTAACGCCTCGGCTTGCGGCACTGTGCGCGGAAAACCATCAAGGATAAACCCACGTTCACACTCAGGCTCGCTGATACAATTCCCAATCAATTCAACGATAATATCGTCAGAAACGAGTTCACCTGCATCCATAATTGCTTTTAGCGTGTTACCAAGCTCACTTTCGCTTGCGACTTCTGCACGCAACATATCTCCTGTAGAGAGCTGTTTAATCTTATATTTTTCTTGCAAGCGTACCGCTTGTGTTCCCTTACCTGCTCCGGGCGGGCCAAACATAATTATGTTCATATTCATTCTCTCCTATCTACGTTTGCCACGTAATTTGGTACGTTTAACAAGTCCTTCATACTGGTGCGCAATCAAATGTGAATGAATTTGCGCGACAGTATCCATTGTTACACTGACAACAATGAGAAGGCTAGTCCCACCAAAGTAAAAGGGCATACTATATTTCGCAATCAAAAATTCAGGCAATAAACAGATAAATACCAGATATAATGCACCGATAACACTGATCCTTGTCAGTACAAAGTCTAAATAATCCGCGGTATTTTTCCCCGGACGTATCCCAGGTATAAAGCCCCCATACTTACGAAGCATTTCTGCATTTTCCTCTGGATTGAATACAATTGCAGTGTAGAAGAAACAGAAAAATACAATTAACAAACCATATAAAGCCATATAGACAGGCTGTCCGTTTGATAAGTGGCGTGAAATTTCAGATAGAAACTCATTCCCGCCTGCTCCCGCAAAGTTCACGATTGTTAATGGTAGTAACAATAAAGAAGATGCAAAGATCGGCGGAATAACCCCTGCCGTATTCAGCTTTAACGGAATATGGTTCGTCTGCCCTGCACTCATTTGATTGCCGGCCTGACGTTTCGGGTATTGTACAACAACGCGGCGCTGTGCGCGTTCAACAAACACGATCAACGCGATCACGGAAATAACCATTACAGCGAGGAAGAGCAACATTGCCCCACTAATCGCACCAGTAGAAGATAGTTCCAAAGTCGTCGCCACAGCGCGCGGAAATTCTGCAACGATACCCGCAAAGATAATTAAAGAGATACCATTCCCGACACCGCGACTTGTTATCTGCTCACCCAACCACATTAGGAATACTGTACCACCAACAATCGTTACAACTGTTGAAATACGGAAGAAAAGACCGGGGTCAATAACAACGGAAGCACCGCCTGCACCGCTCATAGCCTCTAAACCAACAGCCAAGCCGTAGCCTTGAACAGTTGCTAATAATACGGTCAAATAGCGCGTATATTGGTTAATCTTCATACGGCCGACTTCGCCCTCTTTTTTCATTTCTTCAAGCTTCGGCGACATAGCCGTTGCAAGTTGCATGATAATAGACGCCGAAATGTAGGGCATAATATTCAATGAGAAGATCGTCATACGTGATAACGCACCACCAGAGAACATATTCAGTGTGTTTAAAATACCACCGCCCTTTGTTGTTTGGGAGAAAATGTCATTCCAAACGGCAGGGTCAATTCCCGGGACAGGGATATATGTTCCTAAACGATAAACAAGTAGTGCACCCAACACGAATAATATGCGTTGTTTTAGCTCAGTTGCTTTTGCAAGAGCACCCCAATTAGCATTTCGAGCGAGCTGTTCCACGGCAGAGGCCATATTCTCAATCCTTATTCTTACTCATATAGAAACTTGACCAGTGATTCATAAAGAAAACTAACCGATGAAACAAGCCCTATCATAAGAAAATAAGAATCAAATCAGATATTTATGGATATAAAACGATGTATATAGCTTTAACTTGGTGCAGCACTCAGGAATGCTATTCCTTAACGATCATAAAAAACCTTACCATTTTGCTGACGTTCATTGTTTTCTTTGGCAGAGCATCTGTCAATTTTACGTCCCGTATAGAGATATTCCTGCGGGCTGTCAATTTTGCCTTGCAGCTTATACATCTCATTAATGGATTTATTCACCTGCGTGTAAAACTCCTTCGCAAAGTAATTTGCGACCATGTTTTCAACTTCTTGCTGTTCTTCCTGAGTTCTTATAACCGGAGACACAGGTACAGCACGCGCAATACGCCCCAAGAACGTTTCGTATTTCCCTACACTTCTATCATGATAGTCATAATGAACCTTCAAATGTCTTTTTTCGTGCTTAAGAATAATTTTATACTCGCAACTTCTTCTTGAAAAGTTACTCGGCATTACGATACGCGGAGAGGCGATGTAATGCGCTTTAACGCCATCTAACATGACACAAAAACGCCCTGGTGCAATTTCCTCTGTTCTAAAATTATACCGCAGTTCAATACTAAGAGGGTTTTGAACAAATGCGAGTACATTATGCTCATTCAAATAATCGTTTATACCCTGAATAGAACTATGAAAAAATTGCGTTTTATTGCGTTTTGCTTTGATAAAGGTCTTTACTTGTTGTCTAGGGCAACGATCTGCATAGGCGTACGCACTCGTACTAAATATGAAAGTCGTTGCGGTAAATAATGTAAAAAGGGAAAGCGTTTTTAAAATACGGTATGTCATCTATCACACTCAGAGAGTTTAGTTGTGGTAATTCTAACCATAGAAACACGTAATGTCAAAATAAAGAAGCCCCCAATAATGGAGGCTTTTTCAATTCGGTCATATTATCGGGCAATTATTTTTCGCCGCGCTTCTTAACCGGGGCTATTTCACGAACAATAAGCTCAACTTTACCGCCTGCTTTTTCAACTTGCTCTTGTGCGCCTTTAGAGATTTTTGTCACTTTCAGGTTAACTTTAGATTTAAAGTCACCTTTCACTAAAATCTTAATACCATCAAGTTTACGACGTACAACACCGGCAGCAATCAAAGCATCTTCATCAATTTCTTTTTTGATGTCGAGTTTTTTGTTGTCGATCGCTTCTTGTAACTTACCAAGTGTTAACTCAGCCAAGTTCGTTGCGAATTGTGTATTACGGAAACCAACTTTTGGTAAGCGTTGGTACAAAGGCATTTGACCGCCTTCAAAACCTTTAATCGCAACACCAGAACGTGACTTCTGACCTTTTTGACCAGATCCACAAGTTTTACCTTTACCAGATCCAATACCACGGCCTACGCGTGTACGGTTTTTTATAGAGCCTTCTTTGGGCTTCAACTCATTCAGTTTCATCGCCTAATCCTTCCTATGCTGCATCTTCAACTTTAACAAGATGACTTACTTTATTAATCATGCCGCGTACTGATGGTGTATCTTCAAGCTCACGTGTACGGTGCATTTTATTCAAGCCTAAACCAATAAGTGTTGCACGTTGATATCCTTGGCGACCAATCGGTGAACCAATTTGTGTAACACGTACTGTCTTACCAGCTGTTTTCTTAGGAGCAGCTTTTTTAGCCGGAGCCTTTTTTGCTGTCTCTTTTTTAGCAGCAGCTTTTGGAGCATCCTTTTTCGCAGCAGTCTTTTTAGGAGCTGCTTTCTTGGCAGTTTCCTTTTTTTCTACTGTTTTCTTAGGAGCAGCCTTCTTTGCAGGTGCTTTTTTTGTTTTGTTTTCTTCTTCAGCCATAGCTTAAATCCTTCAGTCTCAAGTTGCTGATCTTATTCGCCAGTCTCAACAATAGTGCTACCAGCCATCACTTCACGGTTAGAAACAATATCACTTACTTTTTTGTTTCTACGTGCCGCAACGTTTCTTGGGCTTTGTGTATTTTGAAGCGCAGCAAATGTCGCGTTAACCATGCTATATGGGTTATTCGAGCCAATCGCTTTTGCAACAATGTCCTGAACGCCAAGTGCTTCAAAAACAGCGCGCATCGGACCACCAGCAATAATACCTTTACCAGAAGGTGCTGAGCGCAAGAACACTTTACCTGCACCGTCTTTTCCATGTACATCATGGTGTAATGTACGGCCTTCACGTAAAGGAACACGGATCATTTTGCGTTTCGCTTGATCTGTAGCCTTCTTGATTGCTTCAGGAACTTCCTTTGCTTTACCGTGACCATAACCAACGCGACCTTTACCATCGCCAACGATTACGAGTGCAGCAAAACCAAAACGACGTCCACCTTTTACAACTTTTGCAACGCGGTTGATACCAACCAAACGCTCAATAAATTCCGGTTCATCGCGATCGTTTCCACGCTGTTCAGCTTGTTGTCCACGTGCCATTTTATATTATTCCTTTTTTTAAAAATTCAAACCGCCGTCGCGTGCACCTTCTGCAAGGGACTTAATGCGACCGTGATAAAGAAAACGACCTCTATCAAATACGACTGTTGTTATACCTGCTTTTTTCGCACGTTCAGCGATGAGCTTACCAACTTCGCTTGCTGCTTCTTTATTTGCACCGGATTTCAGCTTTTCTTTCAAGCTTTTATCCATTGTTGATGCAGAAGCCAAAGTCTTGCCCTGAATGTCACAAATAATTTGTGCATAAATTTGCTTACCCGTACGGTGTACAGAAAGACGTGGACGCGTTTCACGCGTGCTAACACGATCCACATTAACGCGGCGGATCTTATTACGTGTTCTGTAGCTACGGCGCTGTGCCGGAGTTGTTTTAACAGATGCCTGTGCCATCTTTCTACTTCCTTATTTCTTTTTACCTTCTTTACGAACGATATACTCGTCCGCATAACGAATACCTTTACCTTTATAAGGTTCAGGTTTCTTGAAACCACGAATTTCAGCAGCAACTTGACCAACTTTTTGCTTATCAATTCCAGTAATTGTCAAAGCTGTTTGTTTTTGCACTTCGATTTTCACTTCAGCAGGAACGTCATAACGCACTTCGTGAGAGAAACCCAAGGACAGTACCAAAGTTGAACCTTGTAAGTTCGCACGATAACCAACACCATGAATTTCAAGGTTTTTCTTATATCCTTGGCTCACACCAATACAGATATTATCAACCAATGTACGCATTGTTGGCCAGATTTGACCGGCAAAGCGTGATTCAGAGCGCGGGCTCAGACGAACGACTTTAGATGTTTTACCATCATCGTTTGCAACTTCTTCTACTACTGCAGCAACTTCATCATGAAGTTTTAGGTTCAACTCACCTAATTTGCCTTTAGCCTTAAGATCTTGACCGGAGATTTGTACTTCTACACCTTCGGGGATCGTTACAGGACTTTTACCAATACGTGACATAATTCACATTCCTTAATTTAATACTTAAACCTTCTTTAGAAGACCTGACATAGTACTTCGCCACCAATATTCGCTTCGCGTGCTTTATGATCTGCCATCACGCCGCGTGGTGTTGATACAACTAAAATTCCAAGACCGTTAAAGAAACGGGGCATTGCTTTAACACCAGAATAAACACGACGTCCCGGCTTAGAAACACGGTCTATTTGACGAATAACACCGCGGCCTTCAGCGTATTTCAACTGAATCTTTAGAGTTTTCTTATTATCATCCAAAGCTTCCACCGTGTGTCCACGGATGTAACCTTCGTCTCTTAATACATTACATACACTTTCACGGATTTTTGAATATGGACATTCCACAATCTCTTTACCCGCTTGTTGTCCATTACGAACACGTGTAAGCATATCACCTAGGGGATCACTCATAGTCATAATCTAATCTCCCTTACCAACTTGACTTTGTTACGCCTGGCAACTCACCACGAGATGCCAAGTCTCTCAACGCAATACGCGAGAGATTAAATTTACGATAATGTGAACGAGGACGCCCAGTAAGCGCACAACGATTACGAACACGTGTTTTTGAAGAGTTTGAAGATAGTTCATCTAACTTCAAAACAGCTTGAAAACGTTCATCAGCAGGAACAGATAGATCCTTGATAATTGCCTTTAGCTCCGCACGCTTAACAGCATGTTGTTTAACAAGCTTTCTGCGTTTTTTGTCTCTTTCAATCATACAGACTTTAGCCATAACTTCGCTTCTTTCCTTAGGTTTATCTGTTTTACCTTAGTTTTTAAAAGGCATTTTAAATCCACGAAGAAGTTCTTTTGCTTCTTCGTCATTTGATGCCGTTGTACAAACAACAATATCCATACCGCGGATTTTGTCGACTTTATCATAATTGATTTCCGGGAAGATAATATGCTCGGTAATACCCATCGCATAGTTCCCACGACCATCAAAGCTTTTACCGTTTATTCCGCGAAAGTCACGAATACGTGGCATAGCAATTGTTACCAAACGGTCTAAAAATTCATACATACGCTCGCCACGTAGTGTTACCTTCGTGCCAATCGCCTGCTCCTCACGAATTTTGAATGATGCATTAGATTTGCGTGCGCGACAGACAGCCGGCTTTTGGCCAGAAATCAATCCCAAGTCATTCATTGCGTTTTCGATAACTTTACGATCTTGTGTCGCTTCACCAACACCCATATTGATAACAATTTTATCAAGACGTGGACGTTGATGCTTATTCTTATATCCAAACTTCTTATCCAAAGCCGGAGCAATTTCTTTTTCGTAAAGCTCTTTATAGCGTGTCTGTGCCATTTTCTTTTGCCTCTTTAAAATTCTTATGAAAGTGTTTCGCCGGATTTTCTAGCTACACGAACTTTCTTTCCGTCTTTCAGAACTTGATAACCTACGCGTGTTGCTTCACCTGTTTTAGGATCTGCTAGCGCAACATTTGATATATGGATCGGTAATTCTTTCTTTTGAATTCCGCCCGGTGATACCTGTGTCGGCTTCTGGTGTTTTGTTACTGTGTTAACACCCTGCACAAGGATTTTACGCTCTTCAGTAAGGACATTAAGAACCTCACCTTTTGCACCTTTGTCACGGCCAGTCAGAACAATAACCTGATCACCTTTTTTAATTTTATATTTTGGCTGTGTCATAACTAGAGCACCTCCGATGCCAATGAAATAATTTTCATGTAACCACTTGCACGTAACTCACGTGTAACCGGCCCAAAAATACGTGTACCAATTGGTTCACCGCTATTGTTCAAAAGAACACAAGCATTTGTATCGAAACGAATTTTCTCACCATACTTACGGTTCAAACCAAATCTGGAACGAACGATTACGGCACGTCTTACGTCACCCTTTTTAACTTTACCGCGAGGAATAGCTTCCTTCACAGAAACAACAACAACATCACCGATATTGGCCGTACGGCGGTGTGAGCCACCCAAAACCTTAATACACTGAACTTCTCTTGCTCCAGAGTTGTCGGCAACATTCATACGAGATTGCATCTGAATCATAGTTATGCATCCTTCTTCGTAGATTTTGTTTTCTTAGCTGCCGGCTTTTTAGCTGCTGCTTTTTTCGCAGCTGGCTTCTTCTCTTCAGCAGCTTTCTTAGGAGCTGCCTTTTTAGCTGCCGGCTTCTTAGCTTCTTTTTTCGGCGCTGCTTTTTCAGCTTCCTGATCTGTAACTACAGACCAACGCTTACTCTTTGAAATTGGGCGACACTCTATAATAGAAACGCGATCACCTTCTTTATACTGATTGCTTTCATCATGCGCAGTATATTTACCAGTACTCTTAATGTACTTTTTATACACTGGGTGCATGAAGCGACGCTCAACAAGAACCGTTACAGTCTTGTTATTCTTAGCGCTAACAACATTTCCTTCCAATACACGACGTGGCATATCGACTTACTCCTTACCTATGCGGCCTTTTTCTTTGAAGATGCCGCGTCTGCACGGATCTTTTCATTCAAAATAGTTTTTGCACGTGCTATTTCACGGCGGTTCTTACGAATTTTAGCTGTATTCTCAAAAGATCCCTGAGATTGCTGAAAACGAGCATTAAACTGCTCTTTACGTAAATCCAAAACAAGCTTCAAAAGCTCATCTGCTGATTTAGATCTTAATTCTTCAGTATTCATTACGCTGCCTCCTCTGTTGCGCCTACGCGCTTAACAAATTTTGTTTTGATAGGAAGCTTCATCGCAGCTAAGGCAAATGCCTCGCGTGCAACATCTTCTGGAACACCATCAATTTCAAACATAATACGACCTGGCTTAACGCGGGCTGCCCAATACTCAGGAGAACCTTTACCTTTACCTTGGCGTACTTCTAATGGCTTCGCTGTTACTGGCACATCAGGGAAAATTCTAATCCAAACTTTACCTTGACGCTTCATGCAACGTGTAATCGCACGACGTGCAGCTTCAATTTGACGAGCCGTAATACGATCAGGCGTTTGAGCCTTTAGACCGTATGCACCAAAAGCAAGCTGAGATCCGCCTTTCGCATTACCATGAATGCGGCCTTTATGCTGCTTGCGATGTTTAAACTTCTTAGGACTTAGCATCTCTTTAGTCTCTCACTCTCTTCTTTCTGCTTACATGCAGACAAAAAAAATCATCATTCACATGGACTTTTAGCTCTTCGAACTCTAGTTCCCATATGGCTGAAATACTTAATTTACATTCAAGTTGGCGCGAAACTTATCGCACTTTAAAACAAAAATCCAGTATTTTATTTGATTTATTAAAAAAAACTTACTTTCTTGGCATTCCACCTTGTGCATCAGCGATACGTTTATCACGAGCCATAGGATCGTTTTCCATGATATCACCTTTATACAACCAGATCTTAACCCCAATAATACCGTATGTTGTCAGTGCTTCTGCTGTACCATAGTCAATGTCGGCACGCAATGTATGCAAAGGCACACGACCTTCACGATACCATTCAGTACGCGCGATATCCGCGCCACCTAGACGACCAGAAACATTAATACGAATTCCCTTTGCACCAAAACGCAAAGAGTTTTGAACTGCGCGTTTCATTGCACGACGGAAAGATACACGGCGTTCTAATTGCTGAGCCACACCTTCTGCAACTAACTTAGCATCAACTTCAGGCTTACGAACTTCAACGATGTTCAAACCAACTTCTCCACCAGCACGGCGAGAAAGGTTTTGGCGTAGCTTTTCAATATCCGCGCCTTTTTTACCGATGATAACACCAGGGCGTGCAGTATAGATTGTTACTTTTGTTGTTTTTGCCGCGCGCTCAATAATAACTTTACTTACGCCTGCTGCTTTTAAATGCTCTTGCACATATTCGCGTAATTTCAAATCATCTACCAGCTTATCAGCATAGTCACGACCTGCGTACCAGCGGGAATCCCAAGTACGGTTAATACCTACACGAAGACCAATCGGATTAACTTTCTGTCCCATAATATCTTATGCCTCTTCTGCTTCTCTGACAATGATTGTCATATTGCTAACTTTTTTCTCAATTCTGGCACCACGCCCTCTTGCACGTGCACGAAAACGTTTCATTACCATGCTTTTACCAACATAAGCCTCAGAAACCACAAGATTATCAACATCCAGACCGTGGTTATTTTCGGCATTCGCAACAGCAGACTGCAAAAGTTTTCTGACGTCTTGTGCAATTCTCTTTTTTGAGAATTCAAGATCGATCAAAGCACGTGAAGCGTTTTTACCACGAATTGTGCGCGCAATCAGATTTAATTTCTGAGGAGATGTGCGCAAATGTTTCGCGTAAGCTCTTGCTTCATTTTCTTTTGTTCTACTTGGATTTGCTGACTTACCCATTTTCTTATTCCTTCATATCTCTCTAATGGCCTATTTCTTGGCTTTCTTATCTGCACCATGACCATAATATGTACGAGTCGGAGAGAATTCCCCCAATTTATGACCGATCATTTGATCAGATACAACAACTGGAATAAATTTCTTTCCATTATGCACACCAAAAGTCATCCCAACCATATTCGGCAGGATTGTCGAACGACGTGACCATGTTTTAATTACAGAGTTTTTGCCGCTTGCGCGAACTTCTTCAACCTTCTTTAGAAGACTCTTCTCTATAAAAGGACCTTTCCATACACTACGTGCCATCTTAACTGCTCCTAATCCTATTTCTTACGACGACGAATAATATATTTGTCGCTCGGTTTACCTTTTTTACGTGTTCTGTACCCTTTAGTTGGCACACCCCATGGCGTAACTGGGTTACGACCACCTGATGTTTTACCTTCACCACCACCATGCGGGTGATCAACCGGGTTCATAACTACACCACGAACATGCGGACGACGGCCTTTCCAGCGGTTACGTCCAGCTTTACCCATGTTTGTATTCATGTGATCCGGGTTTGAAACCGCACCAATACTTGCCATACAGTCAGCCAAAATAATACGAAGTTCGCCAGATGCCAATTTAACCTGAGCGTAACCTTGGTCACGTCCAACTAGCTGTGCAAATGTTCCTGCGGAACGTACCATCTGCCCACCCTTACCTGGCTTCATCTCAATATTATGGATGATTGTACCAACAGGGATATTCTTAAGCGGCATTGCGTTACCTGGCTTAACATCAACCTTTGATCCTGCAACAACTTTATCACCAACGTTTAGACGTTGTGGTGCTAAAATATATGCTTTTTCCCCATCAGGGTAAGCAATTAAAGCGATAAAAGCAGTACGGTTAGGGTCATATTCGATACGTTCTACTGTACCATCGACATCCCATTTTGTACGTTTCCAGTCAATAATACGGTATTTACGCTTATGACCACCACCAATGTGACGTGATGTAATGCGACCTGTATTGTTACGACCACCAGTTCTTTTCAAACCTTCTGTCAACTGCTTTTCCGGCTCACCTTTCCATAGGTCAGACCTGTCGATCTGTACCAATTGGCGTGTACCCGGTGTCATCGGATTAAATTTCTTCAATGCCATTTTCTTTTCCTTTTCCCTTATCGGCGGACCACCATAATTAAAACTTTATCTAAACGCCAGCTGACGTTTCGATAGTCTGGCCTTCTTCAAGAGTTACAACCGCTTTTTTAAAGTTGGAACGACGTCCTTCAATATTTTTAAAGCGCTTTGTTTTACCCTTTTGAATTAGTGTGTTTACAGCCTTAACTTTAACACCAAACAAACCTTCAACAGCAGCTTTGATCTGAGGCTTAGTTGCGGATGTTGCCACCTGAAACGTCACCTGAGAATACTGACTACCTAATGTAGCTTTTTCAGTAATGTGCGGCTGACGGATAACTTCGTACATCCATTCTGCTGCTTCAACTTTTTTTGCCTTAGCCATTTTATTTAACCTTTCAATTTATCAGTCAAATCATTCACAGCATCTTGTGTCAAAACAAGGACGTCACGACGCAAGATGTCGTAAACATTTGTACCTTGTGATGGCAAAACATCGATGAGTGGAATGTTTGCTGTTGCGCGTGCAAAGTTTGCATCAACTTCACCACTGCTAATAATCAATGCAGATTCCAAACCTAAGCCTGTAATCGCAGCCGCCATTGGTTTTGTCTTATGGTCTTTTGCCTTCGCTTCATTCAGGATAACTAACTTCCCTTGTGATGCCTTCACAGACAATGCCATTCTCAGTGCCAATTTACGAACCTTTTTCGGTACATCAATTGCGTGAGAGCGAACAACCGGCCCGAATACAGCCGCACCACCGCGGTCAATATTACGTTTCAAGTCACCTGCACGTGCACGGCCTGTACCTTTTTGCGCCCATGGCTTCTTACCTGTACCAGAAACCTCATGGCGTTGTTTTGCCTTGTGATTACCACTACGTCTTTTAGCAAGCTGGTAGTTCACAACACGATGTAAAACATCGTCACGAACTTCTACGCCAAAGATAGACTTATCAAGGGTAATTTCCCCTGCATCTTTATTGTCTAAAGTTTTTACAGCTACTTTCATAACACTTATTCCTTCGCCTCAGCTGATGCTTCAGGGGCATCATTATTTTCAGATGTTGGCTGCTCTTCCGCTACATCCTGTTCTTGTGCTTTTGGAACTTCTCTGAAACCTGCAGGCGTCGGAACACCTTCGGGTGCGGCTTTCTTCACAGCATCACTGATCAAAACCCAACCTTGCTTTGCACCTGGTACAGCGCCTTTTACAAGGATCAAATTATCTTCCAAATCAACACCAGCGATCTCAAGGTTTTGCGTTGTTACACGCTCAGCACCCATATGACCGGCCATTTTTTTACCTTTGAAAACACGTCCCGGCTCTTGACACTGACCTGTCGAACCATGTGAACGGTGAGATACCGACACACCGTGAGATGCGCGTAAACCACCGAAGTTGTGACGCTTCATCGCACCGGCAAAACCTTTACCGATTGATGTGCCTGTTACATCAACATATTGACCGACGATAAAGTGGTTTGCACCAAGTTCTGCGCCGACTTCCAAAGTGTTTTCATTTGATACACGGAATTCTGCAAGCTTCTTCTTAGGCTCAACCTTTGCTTTTGCAAAGTGACCACGATTTTGCTTGGATGTACGCTTCACTTTTGCCTTACCAGCACCAAGTTGAACCGCTACATAACCGTCTGTTTCTTCATCACGAACAGCAATAACCTGACATTCGTCAACTTTCAAAACTGTTACCGGGATATGACGACCATCTTCATCGAAGATACGTGTCATCCCTTCTTTCCGTGCTATTAATCCAGTTCTCATTTTTCTATCCTTTCTAGAGGTTGATCCCAATTGACCAACATAGCTTGTCAAATTTTGTCCTTAATAGCTTAAGCCGCCATTTGACCAATTTTGATTTCAACATCAACACCAGCAGGCAAATCAAGCTTCATCAAAGCATCAATTGTTTGTGGTGTTGGCTCAACAACATCCAAAAGACGCTTATGTGTGCGCATCTCGAACTGTTCCTGAGAATTTTTATTAACGTGAGGTGAACGAATAACAGAAAATTTCTTAATTCTGTTCGGCAACGGTACAGGTCCACGTACACTGGCGCCTGTTCTTTTTGCCGTATTCACAATCTCAGCACTGGCCGTATCTAAGATACGGTGATCGAATGCTTTTAACGTGATCCTAATGCTTTGCGTTTCCATCGTTCTTTACCTTATCCTTATAAAAACTTATTCGACGAT
>JBOEGG010000001.1:0-767649 GCA_050633285.1 Alphaproteobacteria bacterium | reverse complement strand
GCTCAAACTTTTCCTTAGACATAACTTATAGTCCTTTCTTTTTCTTCAATTCTTTTATTTTGTTCCCAAACTCTCTCTAACTTCCTCAGCGATTTGCGCAGGTACAGGATCATAGTGATCAAACTGCATTGTATATTGCGCGCGCCCCTGAGACATAGAGCGAAGAGTGTTGATATATCCAAACATATTTGCAAGTGGAACCATCGCTGTAATAACTTTCGCATTACCACGATCATCCATTGAGTTAACCTGTCCACGACGTGAATTCAAGTCACCGATGATATCACCCATATATTCTTCAGGTGTTACAATCTCAACCTTCATCATTGGCTCAAGTAACTGAGCACCCGCAGCAGCCATACCTTCCTTAAAGGCAGCTTTAGCAGCAATTTCAAACGCCATCACAGAGGAGTCAACATCATGGTATCCACCGTCAGTCAACTGCACTTTAAAGTCAAGCACAGGGAAGCCGGCAATAATACCTGTTTCCTTGGCCATCATCAGACCCTTCTTAACACCCGGAATATATTCCTTAGGAACGTTACCACCAACGACGCTATCAGAGAATTCAAAACCAGAACCAGTTTCACCAGGTTCAAACGTCAAATCAATTTTCGCGAACTGACCAGAACCACCAGACTGCTTCTTGTGCGTATAGCTAATATCAGCAGGCTTCGTGATTGTCTCACGATAAGCAACCTGAGGAGCACCAATATTCGCCTCAACTTTAAATTCACGCTTCATACGATCAACAAGGATATCAAGGTGAAGCTCACCCATACCACGCATAATCGTTTGACCTGATTCATGATCAACAGAAACACGGAAAGACGGATCTTCAGCAGCCAGACGTTGCAATGCAACACCCATCTTCTCTTGATCAGCCTTTGTTTTTGGCTCAATCGCGATCTCAATAACCGGTTCAGGGAATTCCATGCGCTCAAGCACTACAGGTGCCTGCATATCACAAATAGTATCACCAGTTGTTGTATCTTTCATACCAACGAAAGCAACAATATCACCAGCATGCGCTTCACTGATCTCTTCACGATCATTGGAGTGCATAAGAAGCATACGACCAACGCGTTCGCGCTTATCTTTAACAGAGTTCTTAACATAAGAACCGGATTCTACAGTACCCGAATAGATACGTGCGAATGTCAAAGAACCAACAAACGGGTCGTTCATAATTTTAAATGCCAAAGCGGAGAATGGCGCATCATCTTCAGGAGCACGCATCTCATCTTCATCTGAGTCAATTTTCTTACCAGCCATTGCACCAATGTCCAAAGGTGACGGCAAGAAGTCAACAACAGCATCCAACATAGGTTGAACACCTTTGTTTTTGAAAGCAGAACCACAAATAACAGGAACAAAATCACCAGCAATTGTACCTTTACGGATACACGCTTTAATTTGCTTTTCGTCTGGCTCATTACCCTCAAGGTACGCTTCCATCAGAGCATCATCCTGTTCAACAATAAGCTCAACCAAACGCTCACGGAATTCAGCAGCTTTATCAGCCAAGTCCGCAGGAATTTCTTCCTCATGGAACGCAGCACCTAAAGTTTCAGCATCCCAGATAATTGCCTTCATCTTAATAAGGTCAACAACACCTGCAAAATCACTCTCAGCACCAACAGGCAACTGGATCACACAAGGGACAGCACCCAAACGTGTATCAATTTCTTTTACAGTGTTATAGAAGTCCGCACCAATCTTATCCATCTTGTTCACGAAACACATACGTGGAACAGAATATTTATCAGCCTGACGCCATACAGTTTCAGTCTGTGGCTCAACACCCGCATTCGCATCGAACACAGCAATCGCACCATCAAGCACACGCAATGAACGCTCAACCTCAATAGTGAAGTCAACGTGTCCCGGTGTATCAATAATATTCAAGCGGAATTTTTCACCATCATAGTTACCGCCAGCAGGACCTTCCCAGAATGTAGTAGTCGCAGCCGATGTGATTGTAATACCACGCTCCTGCTCCTGCTCCATCCAGTCCATAGTAGCCGCACCATCATGCACCTCGCCAATCTTGTGAGACTTACCAGAGTAATACAAAACGCGCTCAGTCGTTGTTGTCTTACCCGCATCAATGTGCGCCATAATTCCGAAGTTACGATAATTATCAATTGAATGTTCGCGTGCCATGTTCCGTATTCCTTACCAGCGATAGTGTGCAAATGCTTTGTTAGCTTCAGCCATTTTGTGCGTGTCGTCACGCTTCTTAACAGCAGAACCACGATTACTTGCAGCATCATAAATTTCAGAAGCCATGCGCTCACGCATAGTGTTTTCACCGCGCTTACGTGCAGCATCAATAATCCAACGCATCGCAAGAGCAACAGCGCGCTCACTACGAACCTCAACAGGAACTTGATATGTTGCACCACCAACACGGCGTGAACGAACCTCAAGGCGTGGCTTTACATTCTTCAAAGCGTCATGAAAAATACGAAGACCCTGGCTTTTCATTGCAACTTCATCTGGCGTACCATCTTCAGTCGGATTATCATTTACCGGCTTCTTACCTTCAAGAATTTCAACAGCACCGTAAACGATACCCTCTGCAGTGGATTTTTTACCATCCAACATTACATTGTTGATGAATTTAGATAGCGTAAGATCCGCAAATTTCGGATCCGGAAGAATAACGCGTTTATCAGCTCTACGACGACGTGACATTTAAGAACTCCTATTTCGGACGCTTCGCGCCGTAACGCGAACGTGCTTGTTTACGATCTTTAACCCCTTGTGTATCCAACGCACCACGAATGATCGTATAGCGAACACCAGGCAAATCTTTTACTCGACCACCACGAACAAGAACAACTGAGTGCTCCTGCAAATTGTGACCCTCACCAGGGATATAACAAATAACTTCGATGCCTGTTGTCAAACGCACCTTCGCAACTTTACGAAGTGCCGAGTTCGGCTTCTTAGGTGTTGTTGTATAAACACGAGTACAAACACCTCTGCGCTGAGGATTACTTTTCAGCGCTCTGTTCTTCTTCGCTTTAACAACCTTTTGACGCGGCTTGCGTATTAACTGTTGTATGGTTGGCATATCAAACCTTCTTCAAATCTTATAACAATTTCACGGATGGGGGCATTTAGCGCGGATTTATATATCTTGTCAAACATAAAAGCATGTTTAACCAATATAATTCCGCAGAGCATCCAAAGTTCTGCACCACGCTAATAAATAGTGAACCAGACCTTGTTTTTTTGGATGTTGCCCATCCCTACTTTCCCACTGGGATTTTCAAGACGTCCACCATAGTGGCGCGGAATATATGGCAAAGATTCCAATACGTCAAGCAAAGTTTTAATAATTTTTATTTTCTTATGGATCGTGGCTGCAGGTTTCTTCATAAGGCAAGCTATTGGCCTATCCTACTATATAAACTACGCTACCTCCTGATTATTTTTTGACCTTTAAGATATATGGAGTAATTAAATTTCTGATTACTCGATCTACATTAAAAAGCGATATTCATGTTATTTACCGGATACACCATTTAAACGCTGTAAATACTATGTTTAAATACTTCTTATCTAGAGAACTATCCTTATTTCTATTCAAATAAATATTGGCCCTAAATATGCACAAACCTTTTGTTATTCATTTTATTTATACTGGTATTATCCTTATCTGCTCCGCATTACTGGCACTTGCCGCCTACCATGGCGGTTCTTTCCCAATCGGGTTTGATTATGAATATCAATTTCTTACATATGAAGCTTTTCGCCAACAATTAAACGAAGGGGAATTATACCCACGTTGGTTTAAGGATATAAATGGTGGATTTGGTGGTGCAAACTTTTTTTTCTATCCTCCATTATATTATTATACACAATACCTTATAGATAGCTTAAGCGCCTTTAATCTTTCTATACCAGATTTAATGTCTGTCACCAGTACCTTTATCCTGTTTCTATCGGGTGTCAGTTTATACTTTTACGCTTCAAGGACAACATCCAGAAATATTAGCCTTATAGCAGCACTATGCTATATCAGTCTTCCTTACCATTTCTGGTTTGACCTTTATGAACGGAACGGCTTATCAGAATTTGCGGCTTATATATGGATGCCCCTCATCTTTTATTGTCTGACAAGATTTGATCGTGGCCTTTGGTATAGGCTTGGGTACTCAACTTTATTTGCATTACTGATTCTGACACATATCCCCTCCTCTGTTATGGTTTCAATTTTTACGAGCTTATATGTGTTTTGGGCATGTTGTCAGAAGAGCAGTCTTTCAAGCTGTGTATCTTATGGCATGAAGTTTAGTATTTTTTCACTTCTTGGTGCGGGGTTATCTTGTTTTTACTTATACCCGGCTCTCACTATGCTTGGCTATGTCAATTCCGGCTATCTTTGGAGTGATCTTTTTCACTATTCGTACTGGTTTTTATTACCTTATAATCAAGACTATGCCCCCCTACCATATTTAAGAATGACATTTTTCTATGTTGCGCTTTCCCAGTTGTTCATAAGTTATGCTATTTTCATCTCGGCTAAAGAATACTTCTCAGAGGAAGATAAAAAATCTATATATCCTTTCCTCACTTTTTTAACATTCAGCTTTGTTCTGACAACTCCTTTATCAGCTATAATCTGGGACAACATTATTCTTGTACAAAAGCTACAACTCCCATACCGCTTCCTACTGATATTTGAATTCTTTTTTATAGCTACGATTATTCAAATCTATGCGACATCGTTTTCTAAAAATTCCATTTCAAAACGAATGTTCGCCTTATGCCTGATTTTGCATATGCTTGTCATGGGGCAAGTCGTGCATCATGTAACGACAGCAAGCTTACAGCACCTATCACAAGAGCTTGTGGAGACAAGGTTGCCTGAAAAGCACCTTAGCCCTGAGCATATTCCCTTAAATTCAAATTTTGTTACGTCGATTAAAGACATCAAATATTTGCACACTTATCCGTTTTACAAAGCTGTGTCCGGAGAGGCTCATATCAACGTGATAGAGCATAAGCCACGAAAGATATCTTTAGATATAATAGCAAAGTCGCCTACGACCATACAGATTCGCCAGTTTCATTTTGCAGGATGGAGAATCAACGATCTTGAGTCATCTACAGATGTCACTGATGCGTTCAAGTTGCGCGATGCTCTACCGCATGGACAAATAGAGTTTGACGTTCCTATAGGACAAAATAGAATTGATATTATACTGGTTCAGATGACAGAAGAAAAAATTGGCGTGGCAATATCATTAATATCTGCCTTCATTTTATTACTGCTGATTATCACTGCCATCAGCAGAAGAAAAAAGACAATATAATAACCTTTAAAAAAACCCAAAAAAAATTCAAGGTGCTCACAACAGCACCTTGAATAATTATTATTTATTATCTTATATCTCTATAAGACTAACCGTTAACGGCTTCTTTTGCCTCACCATCATCGCTTTGCGATGAGGTATCAACATCACTAGGCAATGCATCAAAGGAGCCTTCCTCAGGCACCATCTCTGTTTGCTCAGGCATGTTTGCTAAGGCTTCCTCGTCACGGTCTGCGGCGATACGTTTAACCATATTCACATATGATCCTGTACCCGCAGGGATTAGGCGTCCAACAATCACGTTTTCTTTCAAGCCATGCAATTCATCAATTTTACCATTAACAGCCGCATCTGTAAGAACGCGTGTTGTTTCCTGGAATGATGCAGCAGAGATGAATGAGCGTGTCTGCAAGGATGCTTTTGTAATACCTTGGAGAACATGACTACCTTCCGGTGCGATTTTACCATCTTCGATGAAACGTTGTCTTATCTCTTCGAATTCCTGACGGTCAACAGTTTCACCAACAAGGTACGTCGAATCACCCACAGAAGTAATTTCAATTTTCTGCATCATTTGGCGAACAATCACCTCAATGTGCTTATCATTGATTTTCACCCCTTGTAGGCGATAAACATCTTGCACTTCTTGTGTAAGATATTCTGCTAACGCTTCTACACCGAGAACGCGCAGGATATCGTGTGGCACAAGAGCACCGTCAAGGATTGTGTCCCCTTTACGTACGAAGTCACCTTCTTGAACAGCCAAATGACGTCCCTTCGGAATTAGGCATTCTGAAGTTTCTTCATCTGCATTTGCCGGACGAACGATGATACGACGCTTAGACTTATAGTCTTTACCAAACTCAACATAACCGTCAATTTCGGAAATAACCGCAAAGTCTTTAGGCATACGTGCTTCGAACAGTTCAGCCACGCGTGGCAGACCCCCGGTAATATCACGCGTCTTCGATGTTTCACGAGGAATACGTGCGATGATGTCACCAGCTTTAACTTCCTGCTCATTATCCGCAGATAGGACTGTATCAACAGACAAGTAGTAGTTTGCAGGCAGACCATTGGCCAACTTAATAACTTCACCCTTACTATCCAATAGAGAGATACGAGGCTTCAGATCACCACCTTTGGGCTGTGAGCGCCAATCGATAACTTTCTTAGAAGAAATACCAGTTGCTTCATCTGTGTCATCCGTAACCGATACACCTTCAACAAGGTCAAAGTAATGCGCAACACCGTCTTTTTCAGTGATGACAGGCAATGTGTATGGGTCCCACTCTGCCATTTTATCAGCGACTTTAACGTTTGCACCATCCTTAATAAGAAGACGTGAACCGTATGGTACGCGGTGTGTTGCTTTCTCATCGCCATTTTTGTCGATCAATACGATCTCTGTATTACGACCCATAACAATTTCAAAACCCTCAGAGTTTTTAACAACATTCTGATTACGGATTTCCGCTTTTGCATCAAGGTTCGCTTCAACATGTGAACGTTCAGCACCCTTCTGCGCTGCACCACCAATGTGGAATGTACGCATTGTAAGCTGTGTTCCCGGCTCACCAATAGACTGAGCAGCCATAACACCGATTGCTTCACCGATATTAACCTCTGCACCACGTGCAAGGTCACGTCCGTAACATTTTGCACAAATACCGGTACTTTTTGCTTCACAAGTTAGAACACTACGAACGATAACTTCGTCAACGCCTGCGGTTTCAACTTCTTCTGATGTTGGTTCATCAATGATTTCACCTGCTGCGACAATCAACTCACCCGTCAATGGGTTTTTGATGTCATATGCAGGGGCACGACCAAGAATACGCTCTGATACTGGAACAACAATATCTGCACCGTTCATCACAGCGCGCATTGAGATACCATTTTCAACACCACAATCGCGTTCTGTAACAATCGCATCCTGCGCAACATCAACCAAACGACGTGTCAGATAACCTGAGTTCGCAGTTTTCAACGCTGTATCAGCAAGACCTTTACGTGCTCCGTGTGTTGAGTTGAAGTACTCAAGCACAGTCAGACCTTCTTTAAAGTTCGAAATAATCGGGTTTTCGATAATTTCACCAGAAGGCTTAGCCATCAAACCACGCATACCTGCAAGCTGACGGATCTGTGCGGCAGAACCACGAGCACCGGAGTGCGCCATCATGTAAACTGCGTTCGGTGTCCCTTTTGTAAGATCCGAGATTTCCTTCATCATCGCGTCCGCAACATCGTCTGTTGCTTTTGACCAGATATCGACAACCTTGTTGTACTTCTCACCTTTAGTGATCAGACCATCCATATATTGCTGTTCAAATTCAGTGACTTTTTCATTCGCTTCAGCAACAAGAGTTTTCTTATCATCTGGAATAATCAAATCATCTTTACCGAACGAGATACCGGAGATACATGCATATTTGAAACCGATTTTCATCATGCGATCACAGAAGATAACAGTGTCTTTCTGACCACAGTGACGGTAAACCACGTCAATCATGTTCGAGATTTCTTTTTTCGTCAGAACCTGATTCAACGTCGCGAACGGCACTTTTGGATGGCGAGGCAATAGCTCAGACAAAATCATACGACCCGGTGTGGATTCTACGATTTCTGTCTTGCGCTCACCATTTTCATCAACACCGTGATAACGACATTTAATCTTTGCGTGCAAAGAAACCACATCATTTTCAAGAGCGTGCATAATCTCACCCGCACCGCGGAAAATCATGCCTTCGCCTTTTTCATCGTCAAGCGCAACAGATAAATAGTACAGACCCAAGACAATATCCTGAGATGGTACAATAATCGGTTTACCGTTTGCAGGTGAAAGAATGTTGTTTGTTGCCATCATCAAGCAACGTGCTTCTAACTGTGCTTCGATAGAAAGTGGAACGTGAACAGCCATTTGGTCACCGTCAAAGTCCGCGTTAAACGCAGTACAGACAAGTGGGTGTAGCTGAATCGCTTTACCTTCGATCAATGTTGGTTCGAACGCCTGAATACCAAGACGGTGCAATGTTGGCGCACGGTTTAGCATCACTGGGTGTTCGCGGATAACTTCTTCCAAGATGTCCCAAACTTCCGGACGCTCTTTTTCAACCATTTTCTTCGCTGCTTTAACAGTCGACGCCATGCCGTAAAGTTCAAGCTTATGATAGATAAACGGTTTAAACAGCTCCAACGCCATTTTCTTCGGCAAACCACATTGGTGCAGTTTCAATTCCGGACCAACAACAATAACCGAACGACCTGAATAGTCGACACGTTTACCAAGTAGGTTTTGACGGAAACGACCCTGTTTACCTTTTAGCATGTCTGAAAGAGATTTCAACGGACGCTTATTCGCGCCTGTAATCACGCGACCACGACGACCATTATCGAATAACGCATCAACAGATTCCTGCAACATACGTTTTTCGTTACGTACAATGATGTCAGGTGCGCGAAGCTCTATAAGACGCTTCAAACGGTTGTTACGGTTGATAACACGACGATATAGATCATTCAAATCTGATGTTGCAAAACGACCACCATCCAAAGGAACAAGTGGACGAAGCTCTGGTGGAAGAACAGGAACAGTGTCCAAAATCATCCATTCAGGGCGTGTGCCGGAAGAAATAAACGCTTCAAGAAGTTTGATACGCTTAACAAGTTTCTTACGTTTTGCTTCTGAATTTGTTTCACGAAGTGCTTCTTCTGCACCTTCAAGCTCAGCTTCCATATCCATGTCAGACAGGATTTCTTGCATTGCTTCTGCACCAATACCCGCACGGAAGTTCTCTTCACCGTACTCATCTTGTGCATCGTAATATTCTTCCTCAGTTAATAACTGGAAAGGCTTCATAGGCGTCATGCCCGGCTCAATCACAATGAAGTTTTCAAAGTAAAGCACACGCTCCAACTCTTTCAACGTCATGTCCATAATCAAACCAATACGTGATGGCAAAGATTTCAAGAACCAGATATGTGCAACAGGTGCAGCCAGATCAATATGGCCCATACGCTCACGACGAACCTTTGTCAATGTGACTTCAACGCCACATTTTTCACAAATGATACCTTTGTATTTCATGCGTTTATATTTTCCGCACAAACATTCGTAATCTTTAACCGGCCCAAAAATACGTGCACAGAACAAACCGTCTTTTTCCGGTTTGAATGTACGGTAGTTGATTGTTTCCGGCTTTTTCACTTCACCAAAAGACCAGCTTTGAATTTGCTGCGGTGATGCGATTGAGATACGGATATGATCAAAACTTTGTGGTCCTGTTGGCTGACCAAATAAGTTCATGAGTTCGTTCATTGTGATTTCCCTTTTTTTCTATGGGTCATATTCTTTTGCGTTAACGTTACTTAGCTATTTGTGCCAGATTGTTTCATATCAACATTCAGACCAAGCGCTCTTAGTTCTTTCACAAGAACGTTGAAACTCTCCGGAATACCGATTTCGAAATTATCTTCACCGCGCACAATTGCTTCATAAACTTTTGAGCGACCAGCAACATCATCAGATTTAACAGTTAGCATCTCCTGCAAGGTATATGCCGCACCGTAAGCCTGAAGTGCCCAAACTTCCATTTCCCCGAAACGCTGTCCACCAAACTGGGCTTTACCGCCAAGTGGCTGTTGCGTAACAAGTGAGTATGGACCGATTGAGCGTGCGTGAATTTTATCATCAACCAAGTGGTGCAGTTTAAGCATATACATCACACCAACCGTTACCGGACGGTGGAAGTATTCACCTGTACGACCATCGATCAAACGGCTCTGACCTGATGTTTCAACACCGGCTTTCGCAAGAAGGTCAGAAATATCATCCTGATCTGCCCCGTCAAAAACAGGCGTTCCCATCGGGACACCGCTACGCAGGTTATTTGCCATCTCAAGAACTTCTGTGTCGCTCAATCCTTTAACTTTATCGTTAAATTCACGATCGCCATAAACAAGTTCCAATTGATCATCAAGCTTCTTACGCTCTTCCGGTGTTACGGATTTACGCTCTTGGAATGCATCAATCATTTCACCGATTTGACGCCCCATATCCTTAGAAGCCCAACCAAGGTGTGTTTCCAAAATCTGACCGACGTTCATACGTGATGGAACACCAAGTGGGTTCAACACGATATCAACACTACGGCCATCTTCAAGGTATGGCATATCTTCTTCAGGCATGATGCGAGATACAACCCCTTTGTTACCGTGACGACCAGCCATTTTATCACCTGGCTGCATTTTACGTTTCACAGCAACGAAGACTTTAACCATCTTCATTACGCCCGGAGGTAGTTCATCACCACGTTGAAGCTTTTCAACCTTGTTTTCAAAACGCTCTTTCAGATCATCGACAGCAGAATCAAATGTTTTTGACATTGCCTCGATTTCTTCCATGCGTGTTTCATCTTCAACATCAAGTTGACGCCATAGACCACGTTTCATGTCATGAAGGGCAGCAGATGTAATCACCTCACCCTTCTTGATTGATGAATCACGTGATGCAGAAGCAACAGTCTGACCTTCAAGCATTTGCTCAAGACGACCATAGAAACCATCTTCCATGATACGACGCTCATCATCGCGGTCTTTTGCAAGGCGTTCGATCTCTTGTTGTTCAATTGACAAGGCACGGGCATCTTTATCAACACCACGACGGTTAAAGACGCGAACCTCAACAATTGTACCGGAGGCACCAGGTTGTAAGCGTAGAGATGTATCTTTAACATCTGCCGCTTTTTCACCGAAGATCGCACGCAGAAGTTTTTCTTCCGGTGTCATCGGGCTTTCGCCTTTTGGTGTAACTTTCCCAACAAGAATATCACCTGGGTGAACTTCTGCACCGATGTGAACGATACCCGCCTCATCCAAGTGCTTCAGCGCTTCTTCACCAACGTTTGGAATATCGCGTGTGATATCTTCCGGCCCAAGACGTGTGTCACGTGCCATCACTTCGAACTCTTCCAAGTGAACAGATGTAAAGACATCTTCTTGAACGATACGCTCGTTAATCAGGATAGAATCCTCAAAGTTATAACCATTCCAAGGCATGAATGCCACAGTCACGTTACGACCCAAGGCCAACTCACCAAGATCTGTCGACGGCCCATCAGCAACGATGTCACCAGCCTTAACATGATCGCCAACTCGTACAAGTGGGCGTTGGTTAATACATGTATCTTGGTTTGAACGTTGGAATTTGGACAACTTATAGATGTCGATAACAGGCTCATCCGCATTTACGATTTCAGTTGCCTGAATAACGACACGCTGCGCATCCACTTTTGTGATCACACCGGCGCGTTTTGCAACAACAGTCGCACCAGAGTCACGGGCAACAGTTGTTTCCATACCAGTTCCAACAATCGGTGCAGATGCACGCAATAGCGGAACAGCCTGACGCATCATATTTGAACCCATCAAAGCACGGTTCGCATCATCGTTTTCCAAGAATGGAATGAGTGAAGCCGCAACAGAAACCATCTGTTTCGGCGAAACGTCCATATACTCGATGCCTTCAGCAGCGGACATAACGTTCTCACCAGCCTGACGACAAGATACAAGATCAGCCTCAAACCCGCCATCAGCAGTCAAAACAGAGTTAGCCTGCGCAATTGTATAGCGCGCCTCTTCCATTGCAGACATATAAACAACTTCTGCGGTTACTTTACCACCTTCAACCTTACGGTATGGGCTTTCAATAAATCCATACTGGTTTACACGGGCAAATGTTGCGAGTGAATTAATCAAACCAATATTCGGACCCTCAGGTGTTTCAATCGGACAAATACGACCATAGTGTGTCGGGTGAACGTCACGCACTTCAAAACCTGCACGCTCACGCGTTAGACCACCCGGCCCAAGTGCAGAAAGACGACGCTTGTGCGTAATTTCTGAAAGTGGGTTTGTCTGATCCATAAACTGAGAAAGCTGTGATGAACCAAAGAACTCACGTACAGCAGCCTGCAAAGGCTTTGAGTTCACAAGATCATGCGGCATATATGTGTCAATCTCAACAGAGGACATGCGCTCACGTATTGCACGTTCCATACGTAGAAGACCTACACGCACCTGATTTTCCATCAATTCACCAACGGAACGAACACGACGGTTACCAAGGTTATCAATATCATCAACCTCGCCTTTACCATCTTTCAGATCATGCAAATATTTCACGATTGCAAGGATGTCTTCTTTACACAAGATACGGAATTGAGCGTCAGCAGTCAGCTCAAGACGTGTATTCATTTTCACACGACCAACAGGTGAAAGGTCATAACGCTCTGCATCAAAGAATAATGAGTCGAACAAAGCCTGCGCGGAGTCCACAGTCGGTGGCTCACCCGGACGCATAACGCGATAAATATCAATCAACGCTTCTTCGCGGGTATCACATTTATCTGCAACCATTGTGTTGCGGATATATGGACCAACATTCAAGTGATCAATTGCAAGAATTGGAAGGTCTTTTACTTTTGCTTCTTCAAGCTTTTCAAAGTCTTCTTCCGTAACTTCATGACCAGCCTCAAACAAGACAAGACCGTTTTCCATGTCATAAATATCAGTTGCCAGATACTGACCAACCAAGAACTCTTCTTGTAGCAGAATGTCTTTCAAACCATCTTCAACAAATTTCTTTGCCTTACGTGGCGTGATTTTACTACCTTCTTCTGCAACAACATCACCTGTTTTTGCATCAATAAGATCATAAGGAAGCTTCACACCGCGGAGACGCTCTCCATCAAATGCTGTTTTCCAGCCTTTTTTCGTCTTGGAATAGGAAATTGTATTATAGAATGTTGAAAGGATTTCCTCATTGGACATCCCCTGAACCATCAACGGATCCATTTCCTCATCATTCTCACCAGCTTCAGCGCGAAGCCCTTGTGTCTCAACACTGTCAAGGCAGCGTAAGAATGTTGTCAAAGGAAGCTTACGACGACGGTCGATACGAACATACATCACATCTTTTGCGTCGAATTCAAAATCAAGCCATGAACCACGGTATGGAATAACGCGCGCAGAGAACAGGTACTTACCCGAAACGTGTGTTTTACCACCATCATGGTCGAAGAAAACACCAGGAGAACGGTGCATCTGAGATACAATCACACGCTCCGTTCCGTTAATCACAAATGTACCGTTTTTCGTCATCATTGGCATATCTGCCATATAGACGTCTTGCTCTTTAATATCGCGGATAGAGCGAAGCCCTGTATCCTCATCAATATCAAAAACAGACAAACGCAATGTCACACGTAATGGCGCGGCAAACGTCATCCCACGTTGCAAACATTCCTCTACGTCATATTTAGGGTCTTCGAATTCATACTTAACGAAATCAATTTCCGCACGGTCACTGAAATCACGGATAGGAAAGACAGATGCAAAAACCTCTTCCAAACCCGTCACATCACGACTATCCGCAATTATTTCTTTTTGTTGGAAACGCTCATATGATTCACACTGTAGTGCAATCAAATTAGGCATTTCGGCAACTTCATCGATACGTCCGAAATTACGACGCACTCTTTTGCGACCTGTAAAACTCTCAATTGAATTTACTGAAGTGGGTTTGTTCGTCTTGGCTTTTGCTGCGCACATATTGTCCTACCTTTTTATCCAAAGCACAATAACTTCTTACACCCATACTCATGTGGTGAAGAAGTGAATTAAATAGCATATCCTGTCGCCATTGCGACTTGCGATTCTCTAACGGGTATCACGGTTATCCCAGAAATTTTTTAAGCTATATGGCCTACGGCTGAGCACTTGTCAACCTAAATTGTAATATAGACCGAAAAAAAGCATCCCCCGTATGATTAAACAAACGGGAAATGCCTGATATATTTTTTAAAAACTTACTTAAGAGCGACAGTTGCGCCAGCTGCTTCAAGTTTAGCTTTAATTTCTTCTGCTTCTGCTTTTGGTGCAGCTTCTTTAACAGCTTTACCACCAGCTTCAACAAGATCTTTTGCTTCTTTAAGACCAAGACCTGTGATCGCACGTACTTCTTTGATCACTGCAATTTTGTTTCCGCCAGCAGCTTCAAGGATAACATCAAATTCATCCTTCTCAGCAGCAGCTTCACCAGCAGGTGCAGCAGCAGCAGGTGCAGCAGCAGCAGCAGCAGTTACGCCCCACTTATCTTCCAAAAGCTTAGAAAGCTCAGCAGCTTCCAAAACAGTCAGTTCAGATAGTTGTTCAACAAGTTTTTCCAAATTAGCAGCCATTTCTCTCTCCTTATAATAAATAAAATTCGCTGTTTAAACTTCAATTAACCTTTTTCGCCGTAAGCTTTGGTCACACCGACCATATCACGTGCAGGAGCCTGCAAAAGACCAGCAACTTTCGTCGCAGGCGCTTGCAGCAACCCAACAAGTTTGGAACGTAGCTCGTCAAGTGATGGCAACTGAGCAATCGCCTTAACGCCTTCCGCATCCAAAACCATTTCGCCAAGTGCACCACCAACAATGATGAACTTGTCGTTATCTTTTGAAAAGTTATACGCAACCTTTGCCGCAGCAACAGGGTCCTGAGAAGATGCTACACCAGTCGGGCCAGTGAACAATTTTTCAAGTGGCTCAAACTGCGTACCTTTAATAGCGCGCTTTGCCAACGTGTTTTTCGTAACCTTAAATCGTGCACCCTCTTTACGTAGCTCACCACGTAATGTCGCCATGTCAGACACAGTCAAACCGGAATAATGCGCAACAACAACAAGCTCTTCACTTGCAAAACGCTCATTTAAAGCTTGTATTTCAACTTCTTTTTCAGTGCGGGTCATACCCATGGGTTTTACTCCTAATTTTCGTTAAAACCTAAAAATCCAATAAAAATGGCTTCGTATCATTTGACACAAGCCACCAGCCAGAAATAAATATGGAAGGAACAGTTACGATGCGATTAATGCATCAAAATCATTCTTTTCCCTATCTATGTAGGATATTTAAGCTTTAAAGCCCCTACGGTCTCGGACCGGGTGTTTAATTCAACGAGCCGACTTTTATAGTGTCACGGACGACTCGTCAAGTATTTATTTTATGCGCCTTCTGTTTGGCACAAATTAAGCAGCTTCAGAAACTGATTCCAAAGAGACTTTCAAACCTGGGCCCATTGTAGAAGAAAGTGAAACTTTCTCAATATATGATCCCTTTGCGCCTGAAGGCTTTGCTCTTTTAATTGCTTCAACAAATGCAGCAACATTTTCAACAAGCTGCTTTTCATCGAAAGATGCTTTACCAACGCGTGCATGCACGATACCGGCTTTTTCCGCGCGGAACTCAAGAGCTCCACCTTTTGCGTCTTTCACTGCTTGCTCAACATTTGGCGTTACTGAACCAAGTTTTGGGTTAGGCATCATACCTTTTGGACCCAATACTTTCGCAACACGGCCAACAAGGCCCATCATGTCAGGAGTAGCAATACAACGATCAAAGTCGATTGTACCTTTTTGAATTTGTTCAACTAGGTCTTCTGCACCGACAATATCTGCGCCAGCTGCTTTTGCTTCTTCTGCTTTCGCATCTTTTGCAAATACAGCAACACGCACTGTTGCACCAGTTCCATTCGGAAGAGACACCATACCACGAACCTGTTGATCCGCATGTTTAGTGTCAACAGCAAGGTTCATTGCAATTTCGATTGTCTCATCGAAGTTACGGCCTTTCGAGCACTCTTTAAGTAAAGCCACAGCATCTTTCAATGAATAGAACTGCTCACGGTTTACCTTTTCAGCAATCGCTTTTGTTTTTTTACTGATTTTCGCCATGATCTTAACCTTCCACAACTTCGATACCCATAGAACGGGCCGAGCCTTCAATAATTTTCATTGCTGCATCAATGTCGTTTGCATTCAAGTCAGGCATCTTTTTCTCAGCAATTTCTTTTACCTGAGATTTTTTAACCTTACCAACAAGTTCACGACTTGGGTTATTCGCACCACTTTTCACCTTTGCAGCTTGCTTCAAGAAGTAGCTTGCAGGTGGTGTTTTTGTTACGAATGCGAAAGAGCGATCTTCAAAAACAGTGATCACAACAGGAATCGGAATTCCTTTGCTCTCTTCTGTTTTTGCGTTAAACGCCTTACAGAATTCCATGATGTTAACACCATGTTGACCCAATGCCGGACCAACTGGTGGAGATGGGTTAGCTGCGCCACCCGGAATAGTCAGGTTAATATAACCCGAAACTTTTTTTGCCATTATAGCCTCCTAAAAAATTAAACAACCCGTAATATTTACGAGATGGAGTTATGTGGTGCGGTTCTCATATGGACTTATAATGAGAAGACCTTCCACAACGTCGATGCGGAACATAGTACAAAGGGAAAGGTAGAATCAATAAAAAAATATATATTGGTTAAAATTCATTACCACGGCCACCGCATACATAAGCACTATTGGTTTGCTCTTTTTCTCGCTTAATGTAGCATAATTACTTCATTATCGGGTTCTCTATACCATAGGATTTTTTGTGTCTACTCTTCAAAGCGTTACAGAACAGCAACGGGTCACTTTTTATAAAGTCATATTCCTTTCCTTTATTATCTGCCTCCTTCCTGCATTTTTAAACTTATGCGGTGTTGATTTTTCATCATCAAGCCATGCGCTAGATGCGCATAAAATAGCCAGTGATGGTATTATCGTTGATGATTTATTCCATGCATTACGAGGCTCTTTGCACCACGCCCTTTTAGAATGGAGTGCGGTTTCAATTGCCTTGCTCACCGTTTTATTATCATTTGCGCATTTCGGGATCAGCAAGGATGTCACCACGCCAATTATTGGTATAGCCATGTTCTGTTCAGGGATGATGGATGCATTTCACACAATGGCCGCGATGCGTTTGATCGAGGCATCTGCACCGAATACCGACCTTATCCCCTTTACTTGGGCGCTTTCACGGACTTTCAACGCCGCAATCATGATGATTGGTATTGCCATTTGCTTACGTCTGGATTTAACAAGAACTAAAGCCGCCCTCAAAACAATAATAATGATTAGTGCAGGTTTTGGGATTACAGCTTACCTTCTCATCCATTTTGCCGCCAGAAGTCCGTACTTACCACAAACACAATATCCCGATGCCTTTATAACACGCCCGCTTGATGCTTTACCGCTTGCATTATTTATCATCATTGCCCCTTTATTCTGGCGATTATACCTTAAGAACCCGAATTTTCTGACGGCATCAATGGTCTTAACCCTGATCCCTGCAGCCATACTGGAAGTTCACATGGCTTTTGGATCTTCGCACCTGTTCGATAATCACTTTAACATTGCGCATTTTCTAAAAATTATTGAATATTTTATCCCCTTTATAGGGTTATCTCTGGAATATATTCGTACCCATCGCCTGCTTCAACGAGCAGAAACAAAACTCACAAGCATAAATGAGGGACTTGAAGAACGTATTCAAGAGCGTACAGCAAGCCTTGAACTCATCCAACGTGTCGCAATCGGAGCAAATCAGGCAGAATCCGTACAAGGCGCCATGCAACAAATCATCACGGAAATTTGTCATTTCACCAAATGGCCTATTGGTCATGTTTATCTTTATTCACAAACAGATGAACATCTCAAGCCTACCAATATCTGGTTTGGGGACGATAAAGCCGAATTCAGCAATTTTATCAATGTTACAAATAAAACTTTTTTTAAAGCCGGAGAAGGCTTACCCGGCCGCGTTTTAAAACATAAACACCCTGCGTGGATATCTGATGTGCAATCAGACCCTAATTTCCCACGCAATAAGGAGGTAAAGGATATTAAAGTTCATGCCGCTTTTGCCTTTCCTGTCATGATAGAAAACGACGTCGTCGCCGTTTTAGAGTTCTTCGCGGATATTATCATGGAACCTGATGAGGAAATATTGGAAACCATGGCCATTATCGGCACACAAGTCGGGCGTGTAATCGAACGAGAACAAGTTCAAGAGCAACTAGAACGTAGAGTTAAAGAACGCACAGCAGATGCGCAGGCGTCCTCAGCACGCATACAAGCAATTCTGGAGACTGCCGCCGATGCGATTATCACAATAGACGCACGGGGGAGTATACAATCCTTTAATGAGGCTGCAGAAGAAATATTCGGTTATCATGAAGAAGACGTTATCAATAGAAACGTGAACATGCTTATGCCTAACCCCTATCATAATGAGCATGATGATTATCTGTTAAACTATATAACCACGGGTACGAAAAAGATTATTGGATCAACCAGAGCTATCGAAGCCCTCAGAAAAAATGGTGAGACCTTCCCTATCGAACTCTCAATCTCTGAAATAGAAACAAACGAGGAGCGCCTATTCACGGGATTTATTCGTGATGTTAGTGAGAAAAAGAAAGTAGAATACGACCTGATTTCTGCCAAAGAGCAAGCCGAAGCTGCGAGCTTTGCCAAATCAGAGTTTCTTGCGAATATGAGCCATGAAATCCGTACGCCGATGAATGGCATTATCGGCACAACCAGCCTGTTAAAAGAGACATTTTTATCCGGTAAACAACGCGATTATTTATCCACTATTCAAAACTCATCAGACGCATTACTACAACTTATTAATGATATACTCGACCTCTCTAAAATTGAGGCAGGTAAGCTTGATTTTGAAATCCTGCCATTCAACATTGAAACGCTTATTGAAGAAGTACAAAGCGTTATGTTTGTTAACCTTAGGGACGACGTTGCATTTCATATTTCATGCCCTAATGATATGCCGCGTTATGTTTTGGGTGATCCGGGACGTATCAGACAAGTTTTATTTAATTTAGTAAGTAACGCCATCAAATTTACGGAAAAAGGTAGTATCTCACTTAGTATTGAAGTGCTTGAGCAAAAAGGCAATACACAGGCGTTTAAACTATCTGTTAAAGATACAGGAATCGGAATTCCTGAAGACAAACAAGACACTATATTTCAAAAATTCTCACAGGCAGAGGAATCAACAACACGGCGTTTTGGCGGAACCGGCTTGGGGCTTGCAATATGCCGCGAGCTTGTGAAATTAATGGATGGAGAAATCCATGTCAAAAGTGTGTATGGAGAAGGTTCAACTTTTTGGTTTACAATGCACCTGCCCCTTTGTAGTGCTGATGAGGTGGAAGATGAGACAAATCACGAAAATAATATCTCGACTGATGAGCTCTTATTCAAGAACACACAAGCTTTATTAGTAGAAGACAATCCAACTAATCAAGTCATTGCAATGGAAATCCTTGAACAATATGGATGCCATACTACTCCTGCCGGAAACGGCAGAGAGGCTGTTGAACGTTTTTCAAAGCAACATTTTGATGTCATTTTTATGGATTGTCGCATGCCGGAGATGGACGGATATGAGGCAACAAAGAAAATCCGACAGTACGAAGAAGACAGGAAGCTTTCGCCCACCCCGATCCTTGCGCTAACTGCGAATGCGATTAAAGGGGATAGAGACAAATGTATATCCGTTGGTATGGATGATTACATCTCCAAACCCATTCAGAAGGCACATATTGGTCGTGCCTTGTTAAAATGGTTGCCTGATGAAAAACAAGACACTCGACGGATTGAACAAGAGGATTGCTCATCCACAGCGACAAGTAATAAAGACCCAGAACATAACGACTTATCTGTTTTTGACCACAATACTTTCGATAACATGAAAGAATTGATGGGTGATGGTTTTGCGCCTATGATCCAACAATTTTTAGATAATAGCAGTAAGTATATCGCACAGGCACAAGAGGGACTGGCCAATAACAATGCTAAGCTAATTGCTGATGCGGTTCACCCGTTAAAAGCCTCCAGTGCCGTTTTAGGTGTGATCAAGGTATCACAGCTTGCCGCGAAAATTGAGAAAGGCGCGGATGAAGTTAATGGCTCTGACGATAAGAAGATCAGCGTATTGTCACAAACTATTCAAGATTTACACGATGCGTTTATAGATGTGGAAGAAACTTTAAAAGCAGGTGCGGGGCTATAGATCCCCCACACTTGCCTTACATATGCATTTTCTACGCTGCTTTGCTGTTACTGTTATGTGCATCTACTGCACCCGTACAGCGGTTACAGAGCTTTGTTTGCGCATCGACTTCCGGCAGAACCTTCCAACAACGCTCACACTTCTCTCCTTCGGCTTTTTCGATGACCACAGATGGTGCGCCTGATAGGACTCGAACCGAAGATGTAATGCAGATATCTGCCATTTCATCTGCCATTGCCAACACGCTCTCACTTTGTGTTTGAACAGTTGGCATTGCTTCAAGAGAAGAGCCTAGCTCCTTACTTGCACGTAATGGTTCAATCGCGGCGGAGACATCCTTACGAACTGTGATGATTTCAGCCCACTTGCTTGCCAATCCTTCTGATTTCCAATTTTCTGAAACAGATGGGAAATCGCGCAAATGTACGCTTGATGCATCTTCGAATACGCCTTCGGGTCTGTGGCTCCACGCTTCTTCTGCCGTGAAGGATACAATTGGGGCAAGCCATGCCGTTAAGCAATCGAATATTTCTGCCATGACGGTACGGCAGGCACGACGTTCAAAACTATCCGTACGGTCGCAATAGAGGCTATCTTTACGGATATCGAAATAGAATGCGGAAAGCTCCTGATTACAGAAATCATGCAACGCTTTGGCAAGCTTGCCGAACTCATAGTTTTCGATACATCCGCGCACGAACTCATCCATATTTGCCAAACGGTCAAGCATATAACGCTCCAACTCCGGCATATTGGCATATTCATCGCGTGATACACGCTCTGCCGCATTAAACCCGTCAAGCGCACCAAGAAGGAAACGCAATGTGTTACGGATACGACGATATAGATCGCTTGTGTTTTTAAGCGTGTCCTTACCGATACGGATATCTTCGTTATAATCGGATAGCATCACCCACAGGCGGATAATATCCGCGCCGTACTGATCCATCATTTTTAACGGGTCAATGACGTTGCCTTTTGATTTGGACATTTTATAGCCCTTATCATCCAGAACAAATCCATGTGTTAACACGTTTTTATAAGGTGCTTTACCATTTGTTCCGCAGCCCTCAAGCAAGGATGAATGGAACCAACCACGGTGTTGGTCTGAACCTTCGAGGTATAAATCAATTTGATCTACGCCTTCGAAACATGGCCATGTTTGGGTATCACCAACAACAAATGCGTGGGTAGAGCCGGATTCAAACCAGACATCAACGATGTCATCGACTTTGTTATAGTCATCAGCTTTATCACCAAGGAAGCGTTCCTTCACGCCGTCCTTATACCATGCATCTGCGCCCTCTTCTTCGAACACTTCTGCGATACGTTCATATAATTGCGCATCATTCAAAATTTCGCCTGTTTCCTTATGCAGGAATAGTGCGATCGGCACACCCCATGCACGTTGGCGTGAGATACACCAGTCAGGGCGATTTTCGATCATCGCATTAATGCGCGCCTCACCCTTTGTCGGATGCCAATTTGTTTCCTTAATCGCGCCCAACGCTTTTTGACGGACTTCACCTTCACCATCCATCGCGATAAACCATTGTGGTGTGGTACGGAAAATCAGGGGTGCTTTTGAACGCCATGAATGTGGGTATTCATGTTTGATTGAGCCTTTGGATAAAAGTTTACCCGCCTTGGCAAGTTCACGTAAGACAGAGAAGTTACCACCGCCCAGTTTACCTTTTTGGTCGTACACTTCTTCACCTGCGAACAAGCCAACATGCGGACGGAATTTCCCGTCATCGGTTACGTTATCTGTGATTTCGATTTCACCACCGATTTTCTTAGCATTAGGATTTACCCAACCACAATCTCTAGGAGCAAATCGTCCTGTTTTTTCGAAATCGTTATATGCTCGAATTAAATTAAAGTCGTCTTCCCCATGACCACCGGCGACATGAACAAAGCCCGTCCCGGCATCATCAGTGACAAAATCACCGCATAGCGCAGGAACACTTACGTCGTAATCATAATATTTATCTACATCAGAAAATGGATGATTACATACCGTCCCATGTAGCTCTGCTCCACCAAATGTGCCGAGAAGTTCATAACCACCCTCTTCGACTTTGGCTTGTTTCATAACGCCTTCAGCCAATGATGTAGCAAGGGCAAGCTTTGCACCGACCTCAACAAGTGCGCCTTCGGCAACGGACTTCACCTCATACACACCATATTCGATATTTTCACCAAATGCCACAGCGCGGTTAGAAGGAATAGTCCATGGCGTTGTTGTCCAGATCACGACATCTGCACCCTCAAGCAACGGATTAGACGCCTTCACAATTGGGAAACGTACCCAGATGGTAACGGATTTATGTTCTTGATATTCTACCTCAGCCTCAGCCAATGCAGTTTTCTCAACTACAGACCACATAACAGGCTTTGCGCCTTTATACAGACCGCCATTGAGGGCGAATTTATGGATTTCACGCACGATTTTACTCTCGGCGCGGAATGTCATTGTGCGGTATGGCCCGCCGACCGGTTTACCGGCGGCATCTTCTTTGGCTTCCCATTCGCCGCTAACACCTAGACGTTGGAACTGTTTACTTTGGATGTCTACCCATTCTTGTGCGAACTGGCGGCATTCTTCACGAAACTCAAGGATATCGACATCGTCTTTATCTTTCCCTGCGTTACGGTATTTTTCCTCAATCTTCCATTCGATCGGTAGACCGTGACAATCCCAACCCGGCACATAGGGCGCATCTTTGCCCATCATCCCTTGTGACTTTACCACCACGTCTTTCAGGATTTTATTAACCGCATGCCCCATATGGATATTTCCGTTTGCATATGGGGGGCCATCGTGAAGCACGAATTTTGGTTTACCGTTACCCTTTTCACGAAGCTTGGTATACAGATCCATATCATCCCATTTTGCGATAATCTCCGGCTCTTTCTTTGGCAAGCCGCCACGCATTGGGAAGTCAGTTTTCGGTAGGAAAACAGTTTCACGGTAATCTTGTTCCGGCTTTTCATTCTGGTCTGTCATAATCTTCACGCGCTATTGTTTAAGCGCCTCTTCTTTATTGATAATTTTATTTTGGAAATTTGAACGGCTAAATCCCGGCCTCTTATGTAAGAGCCGGGCCTATAATTCGTATCGCAATCATTGTTACGTGGCGTTTCATGCGCTCAATATGGCACAAGATACGAAAGAATCAAGGCTTTGACGTAATATTTATGGAAGTTAAGAAAAAAGGCACGAGCCGATAAACGGCCCGTGCCATAAAGTGAATTATCATTTGATAAGAGGGTGTATATCTCTGATAATTAGGGGGTGTAAATATGTTTCGGGGTTGTAATGCACCCAGCGCACAAATAGAAGTGCAAAAATTGCATATCGAGCATGCTAAAAGTTAATAAACCCTTAAGCCCCTGCCCCTACTGAATACCAAGCAGCCAGATCATCGCGGGGATATAGAATAACGCAAAGATTGTGCCGACTAATATCGTTGTGGCAGCTTTTTCCGGCTGTAAATTCATTTGCGTTGCAAAGGTTGCGATATTTGCCGCCGGAGGGACAAGTGCCATAACCATTACGAGATTATGGATATCTGTTGTAAACCAATTGAATATATGACGGTCAAGCAATACAAAACCAAAAGCCAGGGCAATCCATGCAATAAATTTACCTGCAAATACCAGTGAGATAAAACGCGGGCCAAAGACAAACTTATCCAACGTGGACAGTGCCGCGCCGACAATCATCATACCAACAATGACATACGCCCCCTTAAAATGTGTCCAATATGTCCAGAAAATCTCAGGCAATTCAATATTCAGGTAATTCACTGTAAAGCCCGCAGCCATCGCGTAAATGGTTGGGAATTTAATCAGCTTTATCATACTCTCACGCGCCGTGAATGCACCACGCGCGGCAATGTAATATCCAACTGTGGCCTCATACATCAGACCACCAAGCATCATAAAGATATAGATTGCGACGGTTTCCTTATCAAAAAACAGGAAGACAAGCGGAAGGCCGAAATACCCCGTATTCCCCATAGATGCGCACATCGCCATCAAATTGGCTTGCGAATCCTTGTAAACTTTATTCCCTATAGCTAAAAAACCAAGCCCCGTAATGACACTTACGATATAAATGAAAATCGGTAAAACGATGTAGGACGGTTTAAAATCAAGATTAACAACCGACCCGAACACAACAACGGGCATGAACATATAAATCGCCAATGAGCCGAGGCTTTGACGGTCAACGTGCAGAACACGCCCGGCAAAATACCCCGCCCCAATCAATGCATAAAGGGGCAGTAAATTGATAAAAAGAGAGAGAAAGACTGCCATATATATCACCTTAAATGTTTTAGATTAGACCGCTGCTTGTGTTACATCAGCGTTGTCAGTACTTCGCGTGCCTGCGCACAATCTTTATCCATTTGAACAATTAGCTCATCAAGAGAATTAAATTTCGCCTCACCACGCAACCGTTTTACAGGGCGCACGCATAATGCCTGCCCATAGATTTCACGATCAAAATCGAAGATAAATGTTTCTATTTGCGCGGTTGGAACTTCAAACATCGGGCGAATACCGATATTCGTTGCCGCCATCCTCCAGTCATCCTCATCTTTTAACCTGACTAAGCAAGCATAGATACCATATGCAGGATGCACGACTTCATCCAAGGACATGTTTGCCGTGGGATAACCGAGTTCTCGCCCACGTTGGTCGCCTTTAACGATTTCCCCACGCACTTCCCAGTTCCAACCCAAGACACTATTGGCTTCGTCAATTTTACCATGGCGCAAGAGTTGGCGCACATGACTGGAAGAAAGGTCGCCAGCGCCCTCCTCTTCGATTTTTTCGATAACGGTTACATCTAGACCGGCATCCTTTATGGTATGTGGTGTGCCCTGACGCAATTGTCCAAATTTAAAGTCATAGCCAACAATAACGTGCGATGCCTGAATACCATCAATCAATATGTTTTGAACAAAGTCATCTGCGCTTTGGCTGGCAAAATCCCAATCAAAGGGCAAAGAAAACACTAAATCAACACCGCAATCACACAAACGTTCGTTCTTCAGATCGTTCGGTGTAATACGGCAAGGTGGTTCATCAGGACGGAAAAGCTGTCTTGGGTGCGGTTCAAAGGTCAAAACGCCCAAGGGTACATTTTTCTTCTTGGCTATTTCGCGCCCTTTTTTCAACAAAGCCTGATGTCCTAAATGAACACCGTCGAAATTACCAATAACCAAGACACAATTTTGTGCGTCTTGTGGAACATCTTTATATGTTGTGAAGCATTTTATACCCAATGTGCGTGCGTCCCGTCTTCTTTTTCTGTATTCCTTTTATATGCACATACAAAAAATACAAAATCCTTTTTTATCTTCTTTTTTTGAAATTAGCATGTAACCTTATTTTCGAACTGGACGAAAGCTAGGGTAACTCAACTGAAAATGAGATTATCAAAACTTTCGTTCTCAACTGAGTTAATTATAAATTTCAAGATTATGAGGAAATATTCATGAACAAGAAGACTTTAAATACATTATTGGCTGGTGCTGTTGCTACTGTTGCAGTTGCCGGAGTTTCATCATCTGCACACGCAATCAAAGACGGTCAAGAAAAATGCTATGGCGTTGTTAAAGCCGGTAAAAATGGTTGTGGTTCTGCTGACAAAGCACATGGTTGCGCAGGTCAGGCATCTGTAGACGGAAGTGGCGTTGAATGGGTTGCTTTGCCAAAAGGCACATGTGAGAAAATCGTTGGCGGTTCTGTTGAGCCGGTAATGGATGACATGAAAAAAGACATGAAACACTAAGATTATAGAGCTATGAACGAGCCTGCCACTCACTACAAATCGATGCAGGCTTTTTCCTCAAGCCCACCGGGAGACGTTTTGCGTAGCCCGGTGGGTATAGGATTAAGAGCCCCACATTATGAGGAGATACTCGAAACCTCTCCTGATCTTGGTTGGCTGGAAATACACCCTGAAAACTATTTCTGCGGTGGTATTCATCGCCACATGCTTGGTAAAATCAGAGAAAGTTACAATTTAAGCATGCACGGCGTTGGCCTTTCTTTAGGATCAGATGAACCCGTGAATGCAGATCACCTATCACAGTTCAAGCAGCTTATTGATGATTTCGACCCCTTTATTATTTCAGATCATGTCGCGTGGAGTGCAAGTGGTAACGCCCATTTGAACGATCTTTTGCCGCTGCCTTACACAGAAGAAAGCTTAAGCAAAGTATGTGAGAATATTGACCGGACGCAGTCTTTTTTCAATCGCTCTATTCTGGTTGAAAATCCATCTACCTACATTGCCTTTAAAGATAATGACATGCAGGAATATGAATTTATGAACGCATTGGTCGAGAGAACCGGTTGTGGCATATTATTGGACGTTAATAATATCTATGTTCAGAGCCATAATCACGACCTTGATCCGCATCTTTATATTGATAATATTAACAAAGAAGCCGTAGGCGAAATTCATCTGGCAGGGCATATCGTTCGAAAGACAGGAGAGCATACACTATTGATCGATACACATAATCAAACTGTTTGCGACGATGTTTGGACGTTATATGAATATACAACTCATCAGACAGGAACGAAGCCTACACTCATTGAATGGGATCAAGATTTCCCTGCCCTTGATGTTCTCCTGTCAGAAGCTTCGAATGCACGCAATATCCTTTTCAACTCATCAAATGGAACATCTGATGTCGCTGAATAAATTTCAAACAGAATTTAAAGATATTATGCTGCGTCCTGTTGATGAACTTGTACAAGCGCAAGATAATTTCACAGAATTGTTTGATGACAATCATATTAGTACGCAAGAGCGCCTGAGGGTCTATCACAACAATATCGTAGGTAGTTTAAGCAGTGCACTATGCGCCACCTTTCCATTGCTTGAGAATCTGGTTGGAACAGACTTTTTAAAATCCATGGCTCGTGCCTTCATTTTTGAAAACCCACCCCATAGCGGTTGCCTCCATCTTTATGGACGTGGTTTTGACAGCTTTATTAAAACGTATGAGCCTGCACGGAATTTACCATACTTAGTAGATGTCTCCACGTTTGAGCTTGCGATAAATCATGCCTATTACGCACCGGATGATATCGCAATGGATGCAGAGCGCCTTGCACAAATACCACCTGATAGGTTGGGAGAAACCATTATCCCGTTGCGTAGCTCCTCTACACTTTTACATTCTGATTATCCGTTACAGGACATTAAAGGTCTTTGTGAGGGTAAAACAGATACACAATTGGACTTGTCACAAAAGAATGAATGCTATCTCCTTATAAACAGGCCACAATTTGATGTGCAAATACTGCCTTTATCTGCGGATGAATATACCATCTTACGCACATTAAATGACGGGGAGGCTTTAGGAGAAGCGGTAGAAACGGTACTCATGACCTATCCCGACTTTAATTTTCAAGAATTTCTACAAAAACACCTTTGCCTTGAAACCTTATCCGTACCCAGTACGAATAGTCCTATATAGATTATAAAACATTGAAAAAGAAAGACTTAAACAGAAAGATTAACCGATATGATGATGAAACTTTGTACTACATATAAAAAAATAATAAGACTCTCGGATATGACATTGTCACCATTGCTGGACTTGGCTATTCGTCTGTTTATGGCCAATATCTTTTTCAAATCAGGAAAATTAAAATTTGATAGTTATATGAACGGACAATGGGACGACGTTGTCACTGCCTTTTCAGACTACCACCCTATACCGGGAGTTCCGGCCGAACTTGCCGCAATAGGTGGTACAGTGGGTGAGCTTGCTTTACCTATTATGCTTGCCCTTGGTTTATTCACACGTGTTGGTGCAGCAGGCCTTTTGGTTATGACATTGACGATACAGTACCTCGTTCCTGCGGAATACGAAGTTGCGAATGCAGATCACTATATGTGGATGTTACTTCTTGCCGTTCCAATGCTTAAAGGTGGCGGTATGCTTTCTGTGGATTTCTTGTTTGGTAAATTTGGCAAGAAATTTTTCTGCAAAAAACATGCTTGATTGTCGCGCATAAAGCGTTACCTTGTCACCTTCAATTTATTAAACTGTAGGTGACGAGGTTTCTCGATATAATGAGTGATAATTTACAAGAACGTAAAGAAGAACGGGCGCTTATACGTGAAAGAGAACAGAAAAACTCTGCCCTGTGCAAACGTTTGTTTTGGTTCATTATTGCCTTCCTTGTTTTTTTATCAGACCAGATCAGCAAATGGGCTGTGACGGAGCTTCTTGTACGTCCGAATGCTATGGGGCAAACGGGGTATAATTTTCTGGACTGGTATAATGCTTCTCCAATGATTTTACCTTATTACGGTGTAAAGGTTACGTCATTCTTTAACATTGTTATGGCTTGGAATACCGGTGTTAGCTTTAGCATGTTTAGCGAATATGGTGGCTATATGCCGACGATACTGGTTTTTGTTGCGCTTGGCATTACTGTGTTATTCATGGTGTGGTTATGGCGCGCCGAGAGTAACCTACACGGATTTTGTTACGCCCTAGTCATTGGCGGAGCGCTTGGCAATGTCATTGACCGCGCACGTTATGGTGCCGTTATTGATTTCCTTGACTTTCATATGATGGGATATCACTGGCCTGCCTTCAATATTGCCGATATGGCAGTAGTAACAGGTATTAGCCTGTTGATTATTGTATCTTTATTCTTTGATATTCAAGCCAAAGATAGATATCGTAAGCAAAGACGTAAGCGTCGTGCACACAAGAATTTTCTTCTAAAACGATTTGGACGATAAACAAATGAATACAAATAATTTTTTCCTCCTATCCGGATGTCTTCTTTGCAGTCTGTCAGTGGCAAGCTGCGGGAATGTGCGTAATTCTTTGGGACTGGAAAGAGAAGCGCCTGATGAATTCGCGGTTATTACACGCGCACCATTAGAGATACCTTCTTCTGTTGCCCTCCCCCCTCCTGTTTTGGGTGCACCCCGACCGCAAGAGCAACCAACTATTGCCAAGGCGCAAGAAGCCGTGTTCGGTGAAGAAAAAGTATCATCAGAAACCCTAAGCTCGGGCGAATCTGTTCTTCTTGAAAAAGTAGAAGCACAAGGCATTGATAAAAATATTCGTGCAACTGTGAATAATGAAACCGCAGAGTTGGATGAGCGTAATAGAACTGTCGTTCAAAAATTGCTAAAGCTTGATAAGTCTGCAACGCAGGCTTCTGCGACTGTTGTTGATCCCAAAAAAGAATATGAACGCATTAAGCAAAACCTTGAAGAAGGTAAAAGTGCCACTGATGGTGAAACAGCCATTATAGAAGAATAAGTATTGCCTGATTACATATAAGGTTTTTAAATCCATGCAAAGCCGATCAATAACCAAGCTCACACTTTCTTTATGTGCATGTATTGCCTTGGTAAGTCCGCAAGTCGTACAAGCAGAAACGACGGCAGTCCCTTCCACGGAGCAAGAAGCCACAGAAAAACAAAAAGTTTTTAACGCGCAGTCTTTCACATTGTCGAATGGTCTGGAAGTTGTCATCGTTGAAAATCACCGTGCCCCTGTTGTTACGCACATGGTGTGGTATCGCGCCGGTGCTGCCGATGAGCCACCGGGGAAATCAGGCATTGCACATTTTCTGGAGCATTTGCTATTCAAAGGGCATTCCCATTCAAAACTCGGGACATATGCACCCGGTGAATTTTCACGCATTGTTCGTTCTCTTGGAGGAGAAGGCAATGCCTTCACATCACAAGACTACACCGCATATTACCAATCTATCGCAGTAGAACATTTAGAAACAGTGATGAAGATGGAAGCAGGCCGTATGCGTGGCCTTAACCCACCAATTGAAGAGGTAGAAGCGGAAAACAAAGTCATATTAGAAGAACGCCTGCAACGTACGGACAATGATCCGCGCGCGCAAATGGGTGAGCAATTGTCCGAAGCTCTTTTCCCTAATCATCCATATAGTATTCCTGTTATCGGGTGGTATCATGAAATGGCTACGCTTAACTGGGATGATGCCAAAGCTTTTTATGACCTATATTACGCGCCGAATAATGCGATTGTTGTTATATCAGGTGATGTTACGGCCTCGGATGTTCACGATATTGCAAAGCGCACCTATGGAAAGCTTCGTAAGCGTGATGTACCTGCACGCGTGCGAACGTCATCACCGCCTTTTATTGCTTCGACATCTGTAACGCTTGAGCATGAAATCATTAAAGAGACAACGTTAAAGCGCGTCTACCGTGTACCAAGCTACCGTCAGGATGCGAAGATGTCTCTTGCCTTACAGGTTTTTGAAGAGATCATGGGGGGCGGTTCGACTTCACGCCTCTATAAAACGTTAGTTGTTGAGAAGAAACTCGCGACAGATGTCTCTCTCTCTTATTATTCTGCGGCTTGGGATGATTCAACATTCAGTATAACGGCAATTCCCGTATCACAGGATAAGATTGAGCTTTTACAAGATACTATTGATGAGCAATTACATAATATCGCCATAAATGGTGTTACAGATCAGGAATTATCGGACGCAGTTACACGTATGCAAGCAGAAGCAATATTTGCACGGGACAGCTTAACAGGGCCGGCCATGGTTATAGGATACAACATGGTTACAGGAATGAGCTTAGATGATATTGAATCGTGGCCATTACAGATTGCCTCAGTCACGCAAGGTCAAATCCAAGCGGCGGCTCATGCCTACCTTAACCCTGATGAACCGTACATATACCCTCCTGTGTTTGGGCTATTGTTACCCAAGGAAACCGCCACACCAGATCAGTCGCAAGGAGATGCCAAATGATGTTGCCTCCATTACGCTTTCTAACCCCATTTTTTATTATTTTGCCCTTCATGTTGGCCTTTTCCATTACGGCAAATGCCGAAAGTGACACCAAATTTTTGGACATACAAACCGTCCAAAGCGATAGTGGGGTTACAGCGTGGTTGGTGGAAGATCATTCAATTCCCGTTATAGCCATGCAAGTCGCCTTCCGGGGGGCAGGGTCAAAGACAGATCCGCAAGATAAACAAGGGCGTGCACGTCTTGCATCCAATACCATGGATGAAGGTGCAGGTGATATGGATGCGCAGAGCTTTCAAAAAGCGTTGAGAGATCATTCAATCACTCTCGCTTTTCAGGCCAGTCGAGATCATTATTCTGCGCAATTGAAAACACTCACGCATCATAAAGATGAAGCACTTTCATTATTGAAATTAGCGTTAACAGAGCCGCGCTTTGACGATGACGCTGTTGAGCGCATGCGCGCTTCGAATTTAAGCCGTATTCGTACATCACTATCTAATCCGCGATGGATGGCCGCGCGTATACAAAATGACCGCATTTTCGCGGGTCACCCCTATGCCCATAATAGTGGTGGTACGCTTAGTACTCTTGCACAAATTACGCAGCACGACTTACGCGCGTTTCACAAAACATTGGGTAAGAACCAAGTGATCATTGGTGTTTCGGGCGATATTACACCAGAGGAATTAAAGGTTGCCCTGGATGATGTTTTCGGTGGAATGCCTGATGCTCCCGAGACAAAGGAAAAGCGTTTTACTATTCAAAATTCCGGTCAAACGTATCTCTATGAACAAGATATACCACAAACTGTTATCGAAATTGCACAAGAAGGTATTGATCGCAATGATCCCGATTATTACGCAGCAGTGATTATGAATTTTATTTTAGGAGAATCCGGTTTTGGGTCTCGTTTAATGGAAGAGATACGTGAGAAACGCGGACTGACCTATGGCATCTATTCTTATTTCAGATCATATCGCGAAGCTGATGTCCTCCATGTTTCCACATCTACGGTGAATAAAAGCGTCCCTGAGATGTTAAATCTTATTCGTGAGCAATGGGATACAATGAAAAACACCCCCGTCACGGATAAAGAATTACAAGAAGCGCAATCTTATTTACAAGGTTCCCTCCCCCTGTCTTTAACCTCTACGGATTCCATTGCTTCTGTTATTACGTCATTGCAGCTTGATAACCTTCCTATGGATTATCTTGATGTTCGAAATCAAAAGATACAAGCCGTAACGATCGAAGATATTCAAAATGTTTCAAAGAGATTATTGCACAGTGAAAAGCTTACAATTGTATTGGTTGGCAGCCCGCCTGAGGGTGACGCACAAATAAACGACGTAAAGATCATCAAAAGCTTGCCCAATGCAGAATAAAGCCCTATAGAAAAGCCATGTCTTATTCAGATGAAATTATACGATCAGAATTACCGGAATGGAACGCTCTTTTACAGCATAAAGAGCAAATTACGCCTGTGCAACTTACAGAGCTTTTTGTGCAAGACCCGCAGCGATTTGATAAATTCAGCATTCGCCACGAAGGGCTATTACTAGATTATTCAAAGAACACCATTACGCAGGAGACGCGCGACCTCTTACTTTCACTGATACAGAAATGTGATTTAGATGGGTGGCGTAATAAGATGTTTTCAGGGGATGTTATCAATGCCTCTGAAAATCGTGCAGTTCTACATACTGCCTTGCGCCAGAAGGATGATACTCCGGTTTATGTAGATGGCGTGGATATCATACCGCAGATACGCTCTGCTTTATCTCGTATGGAAAAATTTTCAAACCGTATCCGTGAAGAAAAAAAGTTTAAGCATATCGTCAATATCGGTATTGGTGGCTCTGACCTTGGTAGTGCCATGGTTTATAACGCGTTAAAACCATTTTGTGATCCGCACTTTAATATGCACTTCATTTCCAACATGGATGCGGCGCATTTATTGGATGCTTTAGAGACATGTGATCCTGAGCATACTTTATTCATTGTGACTTCAAAGACCTTCTCTACATCAGAAACAATGACAAATGCATCAAGTGGGAAAGCATGGCTTGAGAAACATCTCGGTGCAAATAAAGTCAGTGAACATTTTGTGGGTGTTACCCAAAACATAGAGCGTGCATCCGACTTTGGTATTGCAGAAAACAACATTTTCCCTATTTGGGACTGGGTTGGGGGACGGTATTCGCTCTGGTCTACAGTAGGTCTATCTTGTGCAATTGCTCTAGGGTATAAAAATTTTGAAGAGTTGCTTAATGGTGCTCATAGTATGGATAAGCATTTTTTCAATGCTCCTCTGCACCAAAATATGCCTGTCCTCATGGCAATGATTGGCGTTTGGTATCGTAATTTCTGCGAGTATCCGGCCATTACGATCACACCTTATGCGCAGCACCTTGCCCGCTTTGGCCCATATATTCAGGGTTTAGATATGGAATCGAACGGGAAATCTGTTGACCGTCAGGATCGAAGAATATCCTATAATACTGGCCCACTAATTCTAGAGGATACCGGTACGAACGCACAGCATGCATTCTTTCAATTGGTTCATCAGGGAACAACCGTTGTGCCCTGTGATTTTATTGCAGTTATTAAACCACAGCATGATTTCAAAGATCATCACATTAAGCTTCTTGCCAATGCTTTGGGACAATCAGAAGCCTTAATGGTCGGAAAAAAAGATGATAATCCGCATAAAGCATTTGATGGAAACCGTCCCAGCAACACCCTTTTAATGGACGAGCTGACCCCATATAATTTAGGGATGTTACTTGCGCTGTATGAGCATAAAATTTTCGTACAGGGTGTTGCATGGAATATTAATAGTTTTGACCAATGCGGTGTAGAGCTTGGCAAGCAGCTCGCCAATGAGTTAATCGGACATTTGAGCACAGATGATGTCCCAACACATATTGATGCCTCAACATCTTCACTGATTAACAATATAAAAAACAACCTATAATTCACTCAATTTCATTCTTAATTTAATGTCCATTTTATAAAAAGAGAGCATGTTTTCTTTTTATTCGTTATAATGCGCTTATGTTGGACACACTTAATAAAGACATCCCTCACCCAGAGGCACTCCCTGTGGTTGTGCAAAGTGATTTTAATAGCCTCCTAGAGAAGCACGCGATGTTTTTGCGTGGGCAAATTGGCGGACAACGCGCGGTTCTACAATATAAAGACCTATCCGGACTTAATTTTCACAATCACGACTTATCACAGGCTGACTTTACCGGCTCTACACTCTTTAGAGCAGACCTATCGCTTGGGACGTATAAAAATGCCTGTTTTTTTGCGTGTGACTTACGCGATGCGGATGTATCCCATACAGATTTATCACGAACAGACCTTCGCGGAGCAAACCTATCAGGAGCAAACTTATCAGGCGCAAATATTTCAGATGCAGATTTGCGTGAAGGGCGGATCATGCAAAGAGATCAAGAATCCGGCCTTATCAATCGTGCACGATCAGGTGCGAGTGGTGCACAAACCATATTAACCGGCGCACGTCTTGCCAATACAAACATGTCCGGTATTCGCGCGAATTCTGCCGATTTTTCCGATGCAGACCTTTCCAAAGCATTAATGCATAACGCCAATTTCAGAAGTGCTTCGTTTGAAGGGGCCAACCTTACACAAAGTGATTTCACAGGGTCAGACCTCACATATTCCAATATGAAACATGCCATTCTTTCCGATGTTATTTTAGAACATACGGAAAATTTTGGTATAGAACGTGATAACGCGGTAACTCATGAAGATTTAGGAGAGCGCCTAGATGATGATGGAGAGGGTTCTTTACATGATTTATTGGATAGTCATAAAGTATGGCTGCACACTGCAGGACAAAACGGCACACGCCTAGACCTCAGCAATTATGACCTGCGGGATATACCATCAATCAGACGATACCCGTTAACGGCCATACGTGCGATTAAAGCAGCCTTCCTCAATCTTGATTTAAGTAACTCATCAATTCAGAGTGCAATTCTCGATTATTCAGACTTTCGAGATTGTTACATGGAAAATATAGACTTACGAGGCTCTAGCCTGCGGAATGCAAAACTAACACGCGCAAACTTACGTGGAGCACGTCTAAGCCCGTTACAATTCACACGCCCTGATGGATCATATCAATTAAATCGTGTGAATTTAGCCAGCGCTGACTTACGCTTTTCCAATATACAAAATGTAGATTTGCGAGATGCTATTTTAATGGGTGCAGATTTCACGCATGCTGATCTTAGCTATGCTGATTTAAGGCGCGCGGACTTTACGGGGGCTATTTTAGATGGTGCAATATTTGATCACGCCCTTATGGATGGCGCGATATTGGATAAATAATGCTGTTAAATTTGCGCTCTATACCTGTATTCTTGTAGAATAATGACATAAACACAGGGCAATAAGGGCCATATGAAGTTTTATATCCTTTTTACAATTTTATGTATTTTTCCGAGCTATGCTTTCGCGGATTATCACCTTAATGAGCGCACGCAATATCACTCTGTTGAAGAGGAAAGCCCCCATAACGTTTTAAATACGGCAATGTCTGTACTGTCTTCTCACTGCATGGCAGGGCACGCCGTAGGGTGTGCGAGTAGTTCTTTTTCGTATCGCTATCAATTCAAACAGCTTAGTGAAAAAAGATGCCGTGTCAGCGATTTTTCAATCACGCATAATATCACATACCATATCCCACGGTGGGCAGGTGCGCGTAAATCGGACTATAGAAAACAATGGAAATCAATTGAGACTGAAATCCTCAGGCATGAGAAAAAACACGGCAGCATATATAAGAAAACACTACGCAGTGCCTATAACTCATTACGTACATTTACAAGCAATTGCAGTGATATAGACAGCACAATTAAGACCCGCCTAAAACGTGCACGCGAAAAAGCAGAGAAACAGCATGCGCAATTTCACAAAAGACGTGGCGACAGTTTAAGCCGAACTTTCCCATATAAGTAATTCTTCCACTTTTATCTGCTTTTAAAACACAGCTTTTACTGACAAAGTGCGTACATCCCATTACAGTGGCGCAATGCGCATACGATATTTACCAGATACACTGATTAACCAGATCGCAGCCGGTGAGGTTGTTGAACGCCCTGCTGCGGCTATTAAAGAGCTTATTGAGAATTCGGTTGATGCCAAAGCTACGGCTATTGATGTTGATATTCAGGATGGCGGAAAAACAAAAATTGTTATTTCCGATAACGGACATGGAATGAATGACAAGGAGTTGATTGCATGTTTAGATCGACATGCGACGTCTAAACTTCCTGATGATGATTTATTACACATTTCCTATCTTGGCTTTCGAGGAGAGGCGTTGGCCTCTATTGCCGCGGTGTCTCGTGTAAATATCCAAACACACGACTTATCAAGCGGTGACAGTTGGCAGGTCGTATGTGAAGCTGGCGACAAATCCGAAGTGATGCCCTGCGCCCAACATAAGGGCACACGCATTGAGGTTCGCGACTTATTTTACGCAACCCCGGCACGTCTAAAGTTCCAAAAAAGCGAACGTGCAGAATATAGTGCGATCAAGGATATGATTACGCGTCTATCTATGGCGTATCCAAATGTCTCCTTTTCCCTTACGCATAACGGATCAACGAAGCTTAACCTCCCTGCTGTTCTCGATCAACAAAGTCGGCTTGCCTCTATTTTGGGTAAAGACTTTGGTGAAAATTCCATGCAAATTGAGGCAGAGCGCGAGGGCATAAAGCTTTATGGCTTTGCCGGACTTCCGACATATCACCGTGGGACATCTCAATTTCAATATCTGTTCGTTAATGGGCGCACGGTCAAAGACAAGTTGATCCATGGATGCGTACGCGCGGCATATGCCGATGTTTTACACCGTGATCGACACCCTGTATTAGCTCTATTCTTAGAGCTCCCTGCGGGAGATGTTGATGTCAATGTTCATCCGGCCAAGGCGGAGGTTCGTTTTCGTGATCCACAGCTTGTCCGTGGTATGATCATCAGCGCACTTAAACATGCGATCCATGACAAAGGGTTTGAGGCATCGAACACTGTCGCAACAGATACGTTAAGTGCGTTTCGACCGGCCAACTCCCCGACTGCAACAGGAATGATAACTCCCTCACTGCCTCTGCATCGCGGCGGCTCTGCTGCGGTTCCACGGTCTTATGCATATGGAGGGACTGAAGCATCGCATTCCTATGGCGCATTATCTGAACATACCGATGCGCTATACGCTCCGCAAACATCTTTGGCACATGACATGGTTCCTACGGCAAAAGCCGAAGAGCATATTGAAATTTCGGAAGATCACTTATCATACCCACTTGGGGCTGCACGCGCACAAGTGCATGAGAACTACATTATTGCACAAACGCAAAACGGAATGGTTATTGTCGATCAACATGCCGCGCATGAGCGTCTCGTTTATGAACGCTTCAAGGCACAAATGGCCGAAAGCGGTATTGAACGACAAGGCTTACTCTCTCCTGATATTATTGAGTTAGAAGAGACACAAGCGCAGCAGCTTCTTGAGTTTTCTGAAGACTTAGCAAAGTCCGGATTAGAAATAGAAGCGTTCGGCCCGGGTGCTATTGCCGTGCAAAGTATCCCTGCGTTACTCAGCGGTCGAATTGATACGAAACGTTTAGTTAAAGATATTGTTGACAATATTATTGAGCATGATAATGCCGATGAGCTTGACGCACGTATAAACCATATCCTCTCCACAATGGCCTGTCATGGCTCTGTTCGCTCTGGCAGACGTTTAAATGCGCAAGAGATGAATGCGCTTTTAAGGCAAATGGAAGAAACACCATTATCAGGACAATGCAATCACGGACGACCTACATATGTAGAATTATCATTAAAAGACATTGAACGTCTGTTTGGTCGGCGTTAGTATTGTTTTTTAAAAATAAAATACAAAATGTGATGCAGCGCTCCAAACCAGACCAAAAAATCGAAGATATACAAAGCATTATTGCCGATAGTGATAAGGAAAAACGCAAGATCCTTATCCTTTACGTTGTATTTTTCATATCCTTTCTGGCTGCTATCATCCCAATTAGTGTCGCCTCTATTTTTGCGACTATGATCTGTATCTGTACACTCTCAATTATCTATTCTATTCGTTCTAACGCGGAAGAAGACTCACTTGCAGATAATCATATGACCTATTTAATTCGTACATTCTGGCGCGCAAATCTTTATTTGATTATTATGTTTTTTTTGGCTGCCACCTACTTGCTTATTTTTGCGGATTACATACCTTTACACCCCTGTATCAGGCATATTGAAAATCACTTTTTACACCTTGCAAGGCATGGCGACCTTCAACAATTCGCCTCTGGTTTCGCCCCATGCCAAAAGGACTTTTTCCTTAATAATCAAAGGCATCTGATAATTTCCGCACTTATTGCTTTTTCTCCGACATTAGTGTATCTTCTTCTTCGCTGCTTAAGAGGGTGGGTCTTGGTTGTACAAAATAAACTTGTCCCAGATTCAAAATTATAACATGCAGAAATAATAAAGTAAGAAACAGTTAAATAAGCGAAATTGGGATTTCAAAAATATGAAAAATAAAGCTCTATCCTTTTATACAGGGGTATTCCTTGTATCTGGGTTGGTTATGGCCTTACAGATACTACAATCACGCATCCTGTCAGTTACAACATGGTATCATTTATCATTTTTGGTCATCAGTATTGCGATGTTCGGACTGACACTTGGCGCACTTAAAGTCTATAAATCTTCGGAGGAAGAACAGCGCAAAAATTACGGTTTAATAGCGCGGAAAAATTGTGTCTGGTTTGGTATATTCATTTTAATTGGACTAATTGTGCAGCTTTATGTTCCGATTGTATCAGAGGAAATGTCAGAGACATTAACCCGCCTGCCTTTTGCCGCGATTGCGACGAGTATGGCTTATTATCATGCAGGTATCGTAATTACTATTTGCCTGACCCGAACCCCTTTCCCTGTTGGAAAAACCTATGGTATTGACCTCCTTGGTGCTGGTTTAGGGTGTATTGGCGCGTTAATATTAATGGAGACTATTGATACACCTTCTGCAATTTTCTTTCTTGCGGCATTAGCGTTCCTTTCTGCTCTAGCATTTCCTATTGATGATAAGGAGCATGACAAAGACAAAGCAAAATTAAGAAAAATAATTATTCCGGGAATTATTTGTACCCTCGCACTTGGGACTATAAACCTTACTGCAAAGTCTGCAATATTCTACCCTATATGGACAAAAGGACAGTTTCTTCCTATGTCTAAAATTGACTATTCGGAATGGAACTCAATTTCCCGGGTTACTGTTGGAATAGAAGAAGTAGATAGAGCGCCTTTTGTCTGGGGACCATCTCCAGTTTTGCCAGAAGAGCTCAAAGCAACGGCAAAAGTTCTCATTATTGATGGCGATGCAGGTACACCGATTACGAAATTTGATGGTGATTTTTCCAAGCACTCATATCTGGAATATGATGTTATTAATTTGGCATACTCCCTGCCTAATGTTAACGCAGCAGCCATTATTGGTGTTGGTGGCGGACGTGACCTTATGTCTGCAAAATATTTCGGCGTTGAAAAGGTAACGGCTCTTGATGTTAACCCAGTACAGATCAAACTATTGAAAGATCATCCAGAATACAGGGACTATTCGAACCTTTATAAACAACCCGGTGTTACCATTGAAAATGAAGAGGCACGAAGCTGGTTCAGGAACAATACCGAAAAAGTTGACCTAATCCAAATGAGTCTCATTGATACATGGGCATCAACAGGCGCAGGTGCATTCGCCCTGTCTGAAAATGGTTTATATACTGTAGAAGCATGGACAATCTTTATGAATGACCTTAGCGATCATGGTGTTTTCACGGTTAGTCGTTGGTCTTCTAATGAAATTGACGATACAGGAAGAACATTATCCGTTGCGATGGCTGCCCTTTATAATCAAGGGATCGAAAATGCAAGAGAACATATCGTTCTGGCAAAATCTTCTGCAATTGCCACCATTATTGTATCGAAATCACCATTCACTGAAGAACAGTTGAATGCCATACAAAAAACGGCACATGAAAAAGAATATTCAATTATTCTAATGCCTGGTGAAAAAGCACCTGAGAATGGGATCCTAAGCGAGCTAATAGTTGCAAAAAATACATTGGAATTGGAGGAGATTGCATCGAGACAATTCTTTGATGTTTCTCCCTCTACAGACATGCGGCCATTTTTCTTTAATCAGGCTCGTCTGTCCAAGCCGATTGAAGTTGCAAAAATGGCCCTTCTCCCTTCTCATTGGGGTTCCCATGTTTCAAAGGGACAAGCAAAGGCGACCTTTAATCTTTATTTGATTATTCTATTTTCTGCTATCGTTGTTGCGCTTGTCATCATTGTGCCAATGGCAAAAACCGTAGAGGATAAGGGAAGCACCTTTATCAAGGCAGGAACGCTCTATTTCATGCTTATAGGTGCTGGCTTTATGTTTATAGAGATTTCTCTGTTGCAGGCCTTAGGCGTGTTCCTAGGACATCCTATTTACGGATTGAGTGTTGTGCTCTTTAGTTTAATTATCTCGGCAGGTCTGGGAAGTCTTGTATCCGAGAAATTACCTCTTAATACAATGCCAAAGCAAATTGGATGGGCGATGGTTACGTGTGCATATGCCATTATATTATCCTTTATATTGAAAGATGTGTTTTACCATTATGCCGAAGTTGATATTTTCACACGCGTCATGATTAGTGTGATCATGCTTATTCCTGCCGGTTTCCTTATGGGGTTTGGTTTCCCAACGGGTTTAAGCTTGACGGAGAAATTCGACTCTCGTGCGACATCATGGTTTTGGGGAATCAATGGGGCGACCGGTGTTTTGGGTAGTTCAGTTGCAATCGCTCTTAACATTGCATTTGGTATTGATAATACATTAATTGTCGGTGGTGCTTGTTATGCGCTGCTTATTATCTCATTCCTTGCCTTTGCAAGTGCACGTAAGAACGCTTAAAAAAAACCACAAACATATTAAATAAAAACGCCCTACGATGATTATCGGGGCGTTTTTTTATGAGCTCAACTTACATTTATAAGAGTTTCAAATAATGTTCTGATGTTTCAAAATCAAGCATGGCTGCTTTTTGCTGCTTTTCTAAAATAGGGTCCTGCCCGTATTTTTCTGCATTATATAATGTGTCTTTAAACAGCTCTTCTATATAGCAGGCCTCAAACATTTTCTGCGATGTTATTGCCTTATGAAGGAATGCCAGTGCAAGTACAAGAGAACCACTTACATTTGTGACAACTTGCAGAATTGTAAAATGGTCATCATCTAAATTCTTAATATACTGTTTTACTGCATCATATGCCTTTTCAGGTTGTTGCAGGGCATTCAGACTTGTGGTTATCAATAACTCTTCACCAAATGTTGTTTGAAACCACTTTAACCAAGGCTGCCATTGATCTTCTTGACGTTGCCTAAGCTCTTCGGGTTCCGATACCTGATAGCACAGTAAGTCAGTATCCAAATATTTAAGCATGTTTGAAAAAATAGCATCACGTTCTACAGACACACGGTCAATCTTTGTACTTAAGATTTGTGTAAAGGGCATTGTATCCGGAATGATTACATCTTCCTGCTGTGCCCACTCTTCCATGATTGCAGATGCAATCCCCTCATTAGGTGCACATAGCATCTGCTTCGATTGTGTTTTTACAGGTCGCCCATCAAGGCACACCGAATACCCGCCGTCGCACTTATCAGTGGATACAACTTTATAGAAACGTTTCATTATTCTTGTGCCTGTTGTTCTTTTTCTATTGCGGGTACTTTTTGCTCTTCCAATTCTACATATTGTGTACATGCAGAAGGTTCTGTAGAACGTTGCAAGCTCGCCTGTACAAAGTCGTAGGATTTTTTATCAAGTATGATTGTTTTCACACTCTCTTTCACAGTACGACCATACTTTAGATTAATATTGGTCAACGCCGCGTCTTTAACGTCTTGATTGGATATAGATATATTCCCCGCGGATGTCTTCATATCGAACGTGTCAAAAGCCAAAGCATTATGCCCAACAGTAAAACGTCCAGTTGCGCATGTTATATCAAGATTTTGTGCCTTTATAAATGATATGGGAAGATACGGCATCCAACGTGCCGCAAAAGTAGCATCAAACTTTCCATCTTGTACGATAAGGTCGTACGCTCCATCCTTATACTTATCTGCAATCATGAAGATAGGAGGAACGCGCATCTTATCATTTACGATCGGCCCCAATTTGACCATTCCGCCTTCTTTCTTAATGATAAAGCGTAAGTCATTTTTCTGCTCATCCGACATCTGAACATTTTTCAAATCAAATGTCAGGTCCAGAGATTTCCCTCCATGAAGGACAACATCTTTGAACAGATCCCCGCTTTGTGACAGGTCTGCGTATCCAAAAATTTCATAGACCCTATTTAACAATGACAGGATTTGAGACTCACCTGAAACATCATTTATATTAAGTTCTTTAGAAGATATACTTCCGGAATATTGAGCTATTGGTTTTGTTAAATCTAACACCAGCTCTGCGCTTAATTCGGAATTTTCTGATGGTAGTTTTATATCGGCCTTAACCTTCATCATATGCCGTGCCAAAGCGAATAGAACCATATCGCCCTTTATGGATATACCATCATTCGCAAGCGTGAAATTCTCTACCTTAAAATAATCATCTTCATGATTAACGATCACAGCATCAAAATGTATATCTGCGACATCTACAGAAACAGGAAATCTACCGGATAAGGCATATTCGTATTTCCCTTTTCCGCCATACACATCTATATCACTTTGTGCCGTCCAAGGGTGAATATCCAACAGGCCATTAGCTCTTAGCTTTGCGGTACCGTTTTCAATATCATGATCGACATATATTTTTTCAACTACAAACTCTCTTGGGAAAAGAAGCCCCTTTAAAACTTTTAAGTTCTCTACATAAAGATTGGAAAACCGTGGCCTGCGCGTTGCGACGTTCCAAAACCGCATATATACTTGAACATGCCCCATTTGAATAACAGGATACCCGCCTTCGTTACGCGCTAACACGCTAACATCTTCGACATCAATACCTACTCTTGGGAAAAAGCTCATATTTCTAAGAGTGCCAACCTTGGCAGGACGGCCACCAAAACTCTGACTGAGATAGCCTTCAACATGCCCTTTCAAAGAGTCATTTGCTCCCCCCATATTAAACAACACAATCGCCATAATAAGAAAGAATGCAGAAATAAAAAATGTAAGTTTTAAGAACCGGCCTCCCCAGTTTATTTCTTTTTTATCAAGCAAATATGACTCTTCACTCATCGGTTATTCTCTTTCATTCAGCTATTCTTTTGCATTATAAAGGCAACATCACATCAATCAAGTTCGGCAAACGGATCCTCTTTATTTTTATGATTAAAGCCAAAGCTTTTCCAACTTTTTACAAGATCTGCAGCAAGAGGTGCGGTGATGTCCAATGTTTGTCCGCGCTTCATCGGGTGAGGTAGGATAACGCGACGCGCGTGAAGGTGTAGTCGTTTTGCCAAGCCCATACCGGCAAGGTCGGCATCAATACGTTTGCTCTCTTCATCTTTAAACGCTCTATACTTTCCATCCCCCAGAATAGAACAGCCCATGCCCTGCGCCGCATGAACACGAATTTGGTGTGTCCGTCCGGTTCGTGGCCAAAAAGCAACAAAGGCAGCTTCGCGTCCGGCATTTTCAAGGACACTATACTCAGTTAGTGCAAACTTACCGTTTTCTTCATCAATGATCATTTTCTCATAATCACCTTCGGATTTCAGCAATGGCGCTTTGATTGTACCTTCATATGCTTCGGGAGTTGGGGTGACGACAGCCCAGTATATTTTACGAACATCGCGCCCTTTGAATGAAAAGCCCAATTCACGTGCAACTTTTGCGCTTCGTGCCAATAACAAAACACCGCTGGTATCTTTATCAAGGCGATGAACAAGGCGCGGCTTCACACCCTCTTTGTCCTTAAACACATCCAAAAGGCCATCAATATGGCGTTTCGTATTCGTGCCGCCTTGTGTTGCCAGCCCGGGGGGCTTGTTCAAAGCGATGACATCCTCATCTTCATAAATGACAAGAGAGCGCATAAACAGAATGTCTTCTTCTGTCATTTTCTTTCTATCATTTGATCTGTCTCTATTACCTGAAGCAAATGGAGGTATCTTAACCTCTTGCCCGCCATTAATACGCGTTTCAGGTTTTACGCGTTTTCCATCAACGCGGATTTGCCCCTTACGCATGAGCTTTTGTGCAAGTACGTATGGCATTTCCGGCACATAGCGTTTAATCCAACGATCAAGGCGTTGCCCGTCATCGTCCTGTTTTACCGTAATAAAGCGTAAGACGCTCATGATGCTAATCCTCTCATAATCCAAAGAGCCAGAAATAGTGCTAAAATAGAGAGCACAACGGATACGGCCATATAACCACCCGCCTGTACAAACTCTCCCCTCTCCCATAATGTAACGAAATCAAGAGAGAATGTAGAGAAGGTTGTAAACGCGCCTAAGAAACCAGTTGCGCATAAATGCCTGAGCTCGCCTGATATGTGCCCCATTTGCGCGAACTTTGCAATCAATATCCCCATTAAAAAAGAACCGAGGATATTTACAATCAATGTTCCCCAAGGAAATCCATGTCCCAAGACATGCACCGCACCCAAATTAACGCCATAGCGTGTTAGCGCGCCTAATGCGCCTCCAATTCCGATAACTGCTATTGTGCTAATCATATAAACCTCATAGAATACTACTTACCTTTGGAATAGTACCGACCCACACTAGGACATTCACTCACACATGTTAAGCACTTTAAATAACACACAAAAAGGAATTTTCTTCGCGCTTTGCGGTTTTGTTTCTTTTGCCTGCGCTGATGCTTGTGCGAAATGGCTTGGTATGCGTTACGATGTTCTTATTGTTATTTTTTGGATATATTATATATCCCTGATTTTAGGACTTTTATTCTCACCATTGCTAGGTGGGTTTAAGAAAACTATTCAAACAAAGAAATTCCATATACATATCGGGCGCGGGCTATCGGCATTTGGGATTGCATTATTTGTTGTCAGTGCGCTCAAAGGTATTCCGCTTGCGATGCTTTATACGATCTTATTCATGGCGCCTTTCATCATTAGTATTGTCGCCATTCCGATTTACAAAGAAAAGGTTTCTGCGAAAAACTGGCTGATTATTGCGTTGGGGTTTTGCGGCGTTCTGGTTGCATTTCGTCCGGGATTTTCTGATCTTCAAATCGAAGTGTTATATGCGCTTGGCGCTCTGTTTTTTATTATTGTCTTAAGTATGCTCGCACGCCCATTGGATCATGAGGAGAGTGTTCACTCCCTATCCTTTTACCCTAGTTTAATTGTTGTGGCATTATTAAGTACGACTGTTGTACCGCAACTTACCTTGCCTGCGTTTCACGATATGCTATTTTTTATACTTGGTGGATTTTGCGTTACGGTGGGTTTAAGTGCCATTGCATATGGTTTTCGTATTGCGCCATATTCAACTGTTGCGCCGATACACTATATTCAAATGGTCATTGCCCTAACCTTGGGATATTTCGTATTTGACGATGTTCCGGATATCTGGATGCTTGGTGGAGCGATGATTATCATTGCCAGTGGCATTATGCTTGCACTTAGTAAGAATGATTAAACGCTCCCTTTACGCTCTCTTAATTTATCCCAATATTCCAGACGCTTTGTAATTTCACGTTCAAACCCGCGCTCGACAGGTTGATAAAATTTACGACGTGGCAGATCATCCGGGAAGTAACTCTGCCCGGAGAACCCCTCTGGCGTATCATGATCATATTGATAGCCAAGATTATACCCCTGCTCTTTCATCAATTTTGTCGGGGCATTCATCGCATGTTTGGGAGGCATCAATGAGGCCGTTTCTCTGGCGGCGGCTTTTGCCGCTTTTAACGCCATATAGCTTGTGTTGGATTTAGGGGCGGTCGCTAAATACACACAGGCTTGCGCCATTGCAAGCTCTCCCTCAGGCAGGCCAAGGCGCTCATATGCTTGCCAAGCTGCGATTACCAATGGCAAAGCATGCGGATCAGCCATGGAAACATCCTCAGACGCAACACATGTCATACGGCGCAAGATATATTCCGGATTTTCTCCCCCCTGTAACATCCTTGCCATCCAATATAGTGCGGCATCGACATCAGAGGCACGCAGAGATTTGTGAAAAGAGCTGATGAGGTTAAAATGTGTATCATCCCCCTTATCATAGAGTGGTGCGCGGCGTTGTAACATTGAAAGTAACGCTTCACTGCTCAAGACTTCATTTTTACGTACTTGCGCGTATATCTGCTCCACCATAGATAAAAGATAACGTCCATCACCATCCGCCATCGTTTTAAGAAGCTCACGTGCTTGCTCATCAACAGGAAGGGTATGCTCTTTTCGTTCTTCCGCACGTTCTAAAAGCGTCTCTAAGCCCTCATCATCCAAACGTTTCAGGACAAAGACTTGCGCACGGCTTAATACAGCGGCGTTCAGTTCAAAAGACGGGTTTTCAGTTGTTGCACCGATTAATGTGATTGTGCCATCCTCCATTACAGGAAGGAAAGCATCTTGTTGCGACTTGTTAAAACGGTGTATTTCATCCACGAATAGAAGTGTGCCCTGCCCGTTTTGTTTTCTAATTTTTGCACCCTCAAAAACTTTCCGCAAATCCGCAACACCTGAAAAAATGGCCGATATTTGTTGAAAGTGTAGGTCGCTATGCTGCGCCAAAATACGGGCAATTGTGGTTTTTCCACATCCCGGGGGGCCCCATAGAATCAATGAACTAAGTGCGCCGCCCTCTATCATACGACGTAGTGCACCATCATTTGCCAATAAATGAGCCTGCCCGACCACCTCATCCAGTGCCTTGGGACGCAACAAATCAGCCATAGGACGGCTTTGATTCCTATTTTCATCTTCTTTAGAAGAATTTTCTTCAAATAAATCCGTCATTGTCTTGACCTTACCCTTGTGGATATGGAATATAGCTTCTTTATTCACTACCTGTGAAGGGTTGAAAAAAAATGAGCACGCAGAAACATGCGTCTACGGACATATTAGAAGGCTTAGAGCCAAGTGATCCGTGTGTCCGCGCCGAGACGGACCATTACTTTGAGAAGGCCATAATTGCGGACCCGTTCCTCACACGTGAGAAATGGGAAGCTGATCGTGCCGGTCCGTATATCTACGCCATTGAACAGCTCAAAAAGCAGAAAAATGCCACTGTAATAGGGCATAATTATATGCACCCTTATGTATCCTTTGTCTGTGATTTCCTTGGGGACTCTCTAAAAATGGGTGAGGCCGCGGCGAGTGATAGGTTTAATGACAGATCGATCATTGTGAATGCCGGTGTTAAATTTATGGCCGAAACAGCAAAAACATTAAACCCGGAAAAGAAAGTTTTACAGCCAAGTATGGACGCAGGATGTTCGCTTGCCTCTTCTATTGAGCCGGCAGATGTTGATCTGATGCGTATTACCCACCCCGGTATTCCGGTCGTAAATTACGCGAATACATATGTTGATGTTCGCGCAAAATCAGACAGTCTTTGTACATCAGCCAATATTGTCGATATCGCGATAGAGATCACGCGAGAATGGAAAACTGATAAAGTTATTCTTTCACCAGATCAATTTTTGGCGCGTAATACGCAAGTTACACTAGATGGCATGTATGAACGTGGTGAACTGGATCGTAAAATTGAAGTCATTATTCACCCCGGATCATGCGAAGTTCATGAACGCTATGACCGTGAAGAAATTGAAACTTTACGTATCACACACCCGGGCATTGTGATTTTGGCACACCCGGAATGTAAACCCGAAGTTATCGAGGTTTCTGATTTTAGTGGATCAACAGGGCAAATGGCCGATTATGTCGCGCAGCATAAGCCAAAAGTTTTGGCGATGATTACGGATTGTGCGCAAGGGTATCAGATTGCAATGGCTTATCCGGAGGCACAAATTGTAAGCTCTTCATGTAAAGGTTGCCCACATATGAAGCAAATTAATTTACGCAATGTGTATGACTCTCTTATCCAAGAACAACATGAAATTATTATACCGGAAGAGATATTAGAAGGCGCACGCGTACCTCTTGAAAAGATGAAAGAGCTTATGACGCATGCGGCGGCTAGAAAAGCAAAGGCGCGATCACCAGAGATAGCGGCGTGAAAACACTCTTAATATCAATAGAATTGAGTTAATACGATGCAATTACCCTCCCCATTAATCGAAGACCTTGTTCGCATGGCACTAAAAGAAGATTTAGGCCACGGCGTTGACATTACAAGCCAGAGCGTGATCCCTGCATCTGCCGAAGTGCGCGCCGTTTTTCGCGCGAGAGAAGAAGGCGTTTTGGCGGGGCTTATCCTTGCTCTTTCCAGTTTTTCACATGTTGATCCCGATTTTCAGTTTGAAATCTATGCGCAAGACGGTGATACGTTGGAAGCCGGCGCAGAGATTGCCGTTGTTCAGGGGCCTGCATCTGCGCTATTAACGGCGGAACGTTGTGCGTTAAACTTCATGATTCATATGTCAGGCATTGCGACATTAACACGCCGATATGTTCTTGCCGTTCAGGGGACAAATGCAAAAATTACCGATACGCGCAAGACATTTGCAGGTTTACGTGCGGTGCAGAAATATGCCGTGCGTGCAGGCGGCGGGTATAATCACCGTTTTGGTCTGGATGATTCTATATTGATTAAAGATAATCACATCGCCATTGCGGGCGGCATTGACGCAGTTCTTAATCAAGCCAAGGCTAACGCAGGGCATACTGCAAAAATCGAAATTGAGGTTGATACGCTCGACCAGCTTTCAGAGGTCTTATCCAATGGTAAAGCCGATATCGTGATGTTTGACAATTTTGCTCTACCTGATCTCAAAGAAGCTGTAACACGTGTGAACGGACAAATGATCACAGAGGCTTCGGGCGGTGTAACATTACTTAGTGTTGCGGACATCGCAGAAACAGGTGTTGATTATATCTCAGTTGGCGCACTGACGCACTCTGCTCCTGCGCTTGATATCGGGCTCGATATTGAGTAATAGCCCCCATATTACGGATTAAGTGGAAGATTCTTTTCTTTCCAATCAGCAATACCACCCGGGTATTTATACAAATTAGTATAGCCGAGCTTATAAGCCTTGCTTGCAGCCAAGGCACTTGCACTGCAATAGATATCATTGCAGTAAAGAACTATTGGTGACTCTAGCGTTGGCACAGTATTTTTAAGAGTGTCGGCTTTGAAATGATAAACTGGTAAATTAATTGCACCTTTAATCATACCATCTGCAATTTGCTCCTCCCCCCGTACATCTAAAATGACAAGAGTAGGCATGTTGTGTTGTAACTCGACCAATTCTTCAGCAGAAATGTCGGTATAAATTTTCGTGTCAGCTGCCAAAACGATATACGGCATCATTACAAGAGCCATTAAGGCAGTATAAGCAATTATTTTCATGGCAAACCTCTGTAATTAATGAAAAAAGCAGACACCACAGGCGCGATGTCTGCTCACTTTTAAATGACTATTGTACAGTTACAATCGGTAGTCCTTTTTCTGCCCAATCAGCAATACCACCCGGGTATTTATACAAATTGGTATAGCCTGCATCATGTGCTTGATGCGCTGCTGCTTTACTAGCCGGACAGTTCACATCACTACAATAAAAGACAATAGGAGTATCCTTTGCCGGCGCAATTTCTGCTAAATGTGCTTCATCTGTATTATCCGCACTTAGTTGCACAGCACCTTCAATTAAGCGATTGTCAAACCACTTACCGCCTCGTGAATCAATAACAACCAAGCCTTTTGTAGTTTTTTGCATTTCAACAAGCTGATCAGCATTAATTTCTGTATAGATGTTCGCTCCTGCAATCGCCAAAGCGGGTATAAAAACCAACGTCAATATGAATGCATGTATTGTTTTCAACATATACTCTCTCCTTTTATATAAAACATTACAGCACTTATTCGCTATAAGTTCTGATCGAGTTACACAATGAAACAATATTTTATGTGACGATCTTTCTACTCTTCTAAGCCAGATCAATGGCCGTATTATAAGATGCCTGCATCTTTTAATTCTTGCGCCAAGTCATCCGGTATCACTTCATCTTTACCGCCATCAGCATAGATGCCCTTATCTTCGGGAATATCTCCGGGCTTTAGGTACCGCCACCCCTGAAAAGCGCGGCGTGGCATATGCACAGTTTCGATCATCTGTGCATCCTGGACGATCATACACATCGTACCTTTATGGTCTGTTTCAACCATTTCAAAGCCTAAAATTTTATGGCGGCATTGAATACGATTTTTTATCACGCGGTATATTGACCCGCCCTTTTCTAAGATATCGTCTGCGGATTTTGGTTTATATCGTGTCCAACACGGCGCAGCAGGTGTTCCGTGATAATCGAATATTTCACGTTGCTGCCATTCATAGAATTCCTGCAAATCAGACACACCAACAACAAGTTTTATAATATTTATCTGGCTCATAGAATTTGTCTACCATCCCTGATAAAATTCGTCCATGAGTGAAATTCAAAAAATTACCGTGCGTTTAACACCAAATGCTCGCCAAAATTCAATTTTAGGGTGGGAGAAAGATTTATTCGAAGAACAGACGTTAAAGGTTCATGTCACGGCTCTTCCGGAAAATGGGAAAGCGAATAAAGCGCTTATTGCCTTACTTTCTAAACATTGGAAAATTTCAAAAAGCAGTATCAGGATCATACGCGGTGAAACGAGCCGTACGAAAACTCTCGAAATTTCAAATATAAATGAGGCAAGTTTATTTAAGGCGCTGTAAGTTCTACACCTATGTTTTCACCCTCATGCTCCTCTTCTAAAGTTTTATTTGGGGAGTGTTTTGTGACTTCTGCTTCATCCTGTGTATCAGGACAAAAAGGAATATCTCCACGCAGGTACATATTTCCATCACAGCCTTGATTTTCAAGATACCTTACATGGGACTGCTCATTGCCCTCATGTGTCAATTCACTCTCTTCATCTACTACGCCTGTTGATGCAATAGCAAGAAATGCAGCCGTTCCATAACTAAAGCGCTTCACACGCTCAGTAAATGCAATGCGCGCGGCAGAAGGCTTATTTTTTATTATATCTGACAAGTTACATTCCCTTCACATATGAAATCTCATTAGCAAATTTAGAGAAGATAAAGCAAGAAAAACTCTTTAAAAAACCCTGTAAAGAATATCTCTTCTCTACAGGGTTTTAAAATTCATTTTACAAGCTGCCCGTATTAACGACGCGCAACCATCAACTTTTTAATCTCTGCAATCGCCTTTGCCGGATTTAAGCCCTTAGGACATGTGTTTGTACAGTTCATGATCGTATGACAGCGATACAAACGGAACGGGTCTTCTAATTGATCCAGACGCTCACCCGTTGCATCATCACGACTATCGGCGATCCAACGATATGCTTGGAGCAGAATTGCTGGTCCAAGGAATTTATCACCGTTCCACCAATAAGACGGACAACTGGTTGAACAACAGAAACACAGGATACAGCCCGCAGGACCGTGACCATCTTCACCATTGAGGACCAGAGCGCTTTCCTCTGATTGTAAACGTTCACGATTTGGAGCAGGTGTATCGGATTTCAGCCATGGCTCAATCGATGTATATTGCGCGTAAACGTGATTTAGATCAGGAACTAAATCCTTAACCACCGGCATATGTGGTAACGGTGTAATTTTTACATCGCCCTTCACTTCATCAATTGCCTTTGTACAGGCCAAAGTGTTTGTACCATCGATATTCATCGCGCAAGATCCGCAGATCCCCTCACGGCAGGAACGACGTAGCGTTAATGTGCTATCCACTTCGTCTTTGATATAGAGGAGTGCATCCAGAACCATGGGACCACACTTATCCAGATCGATTGTGACCTCGTCCAGACGTGGATTCTTTGCCTCGCCATTCTCATCAATATCCTCAGGTGACCAACGATAGACTTTAAATGTTTTTGTATTCTTCGCACCGTTAGACGCGTCTATTTTCTCGCCTTTTTGCATTTGCGAATGTTTTGGAAGTTTAAATTCAGCCATTATCTTATTCTCCTAGTACACTCGTGCTTTCGGTGGGAACGGTTCAATCTCGTCCGTCAATGTTTTCATGATAACCGGACGGTATGAAATTGCGGTTTTACCCTTTTCATCAATAGATGTAACAGTATGTTTCATCCACTTCTTATCATCACGATCGGGGAAATCTTCACGCGCATGTGCGCCGCGTGATTCCTCACGATTTGCTGCAGAGTGCATTGATACAACCGCCTGAGACAGAAGGTTATCAAGTTCAAGTGTCTCGATAAGATCCGTGTTAAAGATCAAGGAGCGATCTTTAAGGCCAAGATCAACTTTACCTGCAAAACACTCATTAATTTTTTCAACACCTTCGTTCAGCACGTCACCAGTACGGAACACGGCCGCATGATCCTGCATCGTTCGTTGCATCTGACCACGAAGCTCAGCAGTTGTTGTGCCGCCCTTTGCGTTACGGTAATGATCCAGACGATCAATTGCACGTGATCCATCATCATTGCCAAGTGGACGGTGTGTCTGCCCCGGCTTAACCGTTTCCGCCGCAGTAATAGCAGCCGCACGACCAAAGACAACAAGATCAAGCAATGAGTTAGAGCCCAGACGGTTTGCACCATGAACGGAAACACATGCAGCCTCACCAATTGCCATCAAGCCCGGAACAATCGCGTTCGGGTCTTTCTTGGTCGGATTAATCACTTCACATTTATAGTTGGCCTGAATACCGCCCATATTATAGTGCACAGTCGGCAACACAGGGATAGGCTCTTTCGTAACGTCAACGCCTGCAAAGATACGGGCACTTTCCGCAATTCCCGGTAGGCGTTCACGGATCATTTCAGGCTCTAAATGCATCAAGTTCAAATGAATATGATCTGCACCTTCGCCAACGCCACGGCCTTCGCGAATTTCAATTGTCATTGAACGGGAAACAACATCACGTGATGCCAAATCTTTGGCACTTGGTGCGTAACGCTCCATAAAGCGTTCACCTTCGGAGTTAGTCAGGTAGCCACCTTCACCCCGCACGCCTTCGGTAATCAAACAACCTGCGCCATAAATTCCAGTTGGGTGGAATTGTGTAAACTCCATATCCTGTAACGGAATACCTGCACGCAGAACCATCGCATTACCATCACCCGTACATGTGTGAGCCGATGTACAAGAGAAGTATGCGCGTCCGTAACCACCTGTTGCCAGAATAACCTGATGTGCGCGGAAGCGATGCATAATACCTGTGTCCAGATCCATCGCCATAACACCGACACATGATCCATCGTCAGCCATAATCAAATCAAGTGCGAAATATTCAATAAAGAATTGCGCCTGATTTTTCAGTGCTTGCGTATAAAGCGTGTGTAAGATCGCATGACCTGTACGGTCAGCCGCCGCACATGTGCGTTGTGCTGTTCCTTTACCGTAATGCGTTGTCATTCCACCGAAAGCACGTTGGTAAATCTTACCTGCTGCTGTACGGGAGAATGGTACACCGTAATGCTCTAACTCAATAATCGCAGGAATTGCTTCACGGCACATATATTCAATTGCATCCTGATCACCTAGCCAGTCAGACCCCTTAATCGTGTCATACATATGGAACTGCCAGCTATCCTCACCCATATTCCCCAGCGCAGCGGAAATACCGCCCTGTGCCGCAACTGTGTGTGAACGCGTTGGGAAAACTTTTGAGATAATCGCCGTCTTCAATCCTTTTTCCGCACAACCGAAACCGGCGCGTAAGCCTGCTCCGCCTGCACCAACAACGACGACATCAAATTCGTGATCTATAATTTCGTAAGAGCTTGTCATTTTTTTCTCTTGTCCTTAAAAATTTCTTTTATTCACCCTATAGGCTGGCTGTAAATGCGATTTTCAGAACACTGAAAATACAGGCCACTGCAATTGCAAAGAAGAAGATTTTTTGTCCAATCAACTTCACCATCTTAAATCCTTCGGAAGATATATAATCTTCTGTTATTACCTGCGTGCCCAGCTTCGCGTGATAGGTTACAGAGACAATCAACAAGATCATCAAAATGGCATTTAGCGGTTGCGCCAACCATCCTGTAAACTCGGCATAAGATGCGCCTTGTAATCCAATGATTGAGAAGATCAACCACAGGATCAATGGCACATTTGCAAGTGCCGTTATTTTTTGTTTAAGCCAATGATCTGTACCCTCGTGCGCAGAGCCTAATCCTTTGGCAGTTTTCAAAGGGGCCGCGTAACTATCTTTTTGTAATCCTGACATTTTCTTCTCCTACTTCACCAAACAACCGCATGCGATAAACCATGTCAGACCAGTACATATGAACGCAGCCATCAACACGATGTAATTTGTGCGCATTGCCTGTCCCTTTTGCAGAAACTTGCCTGTATCCCAAAACATGTGACGTATACCGTTACACATGTGATAGTACAGCGCAGCAGACCAAAGGAATAAAACAACCTGTCCAACGACACTTGTTGCCAATCCCATAACAAAATTGTATTCCGCCTCACCTGTTGCCGCAGCAATCAAGAAAGCCGTAACCAGAATTGTTCCTATTGAAAGTGCAGTTCCCGTAATACGGTGTGTAATAGACAGCAAGGCTGTAAGAGGTAGCCGATACACCTGCAAGTGCGGTGATAACGGTCTTTGAACCTTTTTCGTTACATCAGACATTTTTAAAATGTGTCCCTATTCAGATTTTATTATGTGTTGCGATATTCACAACTGAAATATCATACGGGCTATGTCACAAATTTCAAAGGAAGAATCAAGGCATTATTCATATAAAGGGGATGATTTTTTTACTTTTACACACAATAGTTTAACCATAATCATGCAGTTGAAAGTCATTCGCAAAAACTCGTTTGGTTTTTTAAATATTTCTAAGGTTTTTATGCTATAAAACCTTTAATGATATTTTGACTTCATAAGGGATAATATACGGATGTCGCAGGATAATTTTGATAAAGATCACGTCTCAACCAGCAAATTTTATATGATACGATGTATCATCGCAATGGCGCATGCAGATGGTGTGATTTGCAATGAGGAACGTGCCTATATTTCCGCATTGACGAACCGCCTCCCCCTAGACAAGGAACAACGCGATACAATCGAAACCGATATGATCACACCACAGGATGTCGGTTATCTATTCAAGCACATTAATGATCCGCGTTTCCGCGGACAAGTTGTCTATTTCGCGCGGCTTATGGCGCATAAAGACGGCACACTTGATCCCTCAGAGCAAGAGCTTTTGGATCGTATGCATGCGTTGGCGACGGATGGATTAGATATTGAGATTATTCGTGGAGAAGCGCAGAAGGCTGTGCGTATGGAGCTCCTGATTCATGACATAAAAATTGATAAGGGCCGCCCGACAAAGCATGGGCACCCTATTCCTTATTTCCAATGGCTTGACGAGATATTGCTCGCGCTTGGTATTGATTTAATGAAGTAATTACATATTTTGTAAAAATAAATTTTAACTGCTATAAACACCGAGCGATAAAGGTAGAGTAGTTGGTTAATGCGTTTAAAATCAAAAAGCATTCATAATTTCCTAAAAGGGCACATGTCTGCAAATATTCTGGATTCCTTTATGGATATCCCCACCCCGTTCGAAAACGGAGAGAAGATGGTCGCTACCGGTTCTGCAATTACGTATCATCTCTGGCATAAAGGACTGTCGGATAATTACCTCTATAAGCCGCCTAGTGATATTGATATAGTTTTATCAACGCCAGATGAGAACGAACGCTCCATCAGTAATATCAAGAAATTCCGCCAAGCCATGCAAGAAGCCACATATGATGCGGTGTCACAAGCCGGATTTGAAGTAGCTGCTTCAGTTGGCGGGCGTTACGATAACTCGCACAGTGTTAAAAGAACATTTGAACCAGATGAGATTGAGCATATACTCCTCAACAGTAGAATTTCTGAAATTCTTGCCCTACATGAAATAGACGATATTAATATAAACGAGCCGGCAACAGTTACCATACCTATCGACACGATGGTTTTAGATAACACTGTGCTAGACACGCAGGTTTTTGAAACCCATCCCAATGCCGAGAACAGCGCTTTGCGCTACCAATCATTAAGTGCTTCTCTTGCTTTCAAGATTGCGCGCAGCACATTAGGGCGTGGTTTTGAGCAAAATGAACGCCGCCCCGGTGATATTATTGATATTTATAATCTTGTCCACGCGCATGGGTATGAGCATGACCCGCAACTTTTACGCGTTATGGCAGTTGTCGCGCTTGCGCAGCAACTACCTAGTGCCTTTGATACGACGGACTATACAGGAACGTTGTTACATAGAAGCGTTGATGATATGCAAGACGCATTAAAGGCTCGATATGGTACGCGTTTTTCTCGTGCTAATACCGAAAAAGCCGTCACACTATGGGAAGATATTGTGCATGATGTCTTCCCCGTTACAGATGAAAATGCGCCGTTATTAACGGATAAAGAGGATGAGTTTATTATGAACTTCCTAATGCCGTTTTCAGGTGATCCGCGCGAAAGCATTATACCCGAGCTTTTACAGGGGGATGCGTCACTCAAAGATGTATTTAATAAACATGATGAGTTAGCCGAGCGCATCAAGAGTAGTACATTTTTCCAGCAACGTATTACGTATCGTCAAATGGCGACGTCAGAGATAGAAATATAGCCGCGATATTCCTATCTGCGGCTATTCCCAACCTTTAAAATATTTGATCGCACTATTTCGACTTAATCAGAAGCTCTGCGATTTGAACGGTATTTAACGCCGCACCTTTGCGTAGATTATCGGCAACACACCAAAAATTCAGGCCGTTTTCAACCGAGATATCTTCGCGCACACGTGATACAAACACGTCGTCTTCGCCCTGAATCTCTTGCTGCGTGACGTATTCAATGTCTTCATGCTCAAGGTCAATAACGGTGACACCGTCAAATTCACGCCATAGCTCACGCGCCTGAACAGCCGTTAATTCGTTTTCAAGTTCCACGTTAACCATTTCAGCATGCCCGACAAATACAGGAATGCGTACGCATGATGCACAGACCTTGATTGACGGATCGAGGATTTTTTTGGTTTCAACAACCATTTTCCATTCCTCTTTTGTCATACCATCATCCATAAAAGTATCAATTTGCGGAATAGCATTAAATGCGATTTGCTTTGGATACTCAGACGGTGTTGGTGTTTGGTTCATGTAAACACCTTTTGTCTGGTTGAACAATTCATCCATTGCCGCTTTACCGGAACCGGACACAGATTGATATGTACTCACAACAACACGTTTAATATTTGCAGCATCATGCAACGCTTTTAACGCCACAACCATTTGAATTGTTGAGCAATTCGGGTTGGCGATGATATTACGTTTTGTATGCTCCGCAATTGCTTCGGGATTTACTTCCGGTACGATCAACGGCACATCAGGGTCCATACGAAAATGGCTTGTATTATCAATTACAACGGCACCGGCCTTTGCAGCGATTGGTGAGTATTTCGCAGATACACTGCCACCAGGTGAGGATAAAACAATATCAACGCCTTTAAAATCAAACTTTGCAAGGTCTTGTACCTTTACATCATTATCACCAAAAGACACATCACGCCCTGCAGAACGGCTAGATGCCAATGGAATAATTTCATCTACCGGAAAGTTACGTTCATGCAAAATGTTAAGGACTTCGCGTCCGACATTACCTGTTGCACCTGCAACTGCGACTTTATAACCCATTTGAAAGCTCCTAAATATAATTCGTATCTATGGATATCGAATGGACTGTGATAGTCTAAAAACCACATCTGTTGCAAGCATGTTCTGTTCTTTGCCGTATAAAAAGTTTCAAGATTCGACGATTATGACACAAGAAAAAGCACTCAAAAACGATCTCCAAACGATACGTGAACTTGAAAAAGCGGTGGCCGAAGCCGATGCGCTTGCCACGCAGAAATCTAATTTTCTGGCCACGATGAGCCATGAAATCAGAACTCCGATGCAAACAATTTTCGGTTTGTTAGAACTTATATCCGAAGAAGAGCTAGATGGTAATGTGAGCTCTATGGTACAAACCGCGCAAAATGCGGCAAGTGGCCTTTTGGAAATTTTGGATGATGTTTTGGACGTTGCCAAAATGGATGCGGATGCAATGGAGCTTGACCTGTTCGAAGTTCCTGTGCGGCTTCTTGCACAAGGGTTGATCGAAGCTCTCCTCGTAAAAGTACGTGGCGGGCATGTAAAACTCAGTGATGATATCGCTCCGGATGTTCCTTTTGTTATTTTAGGCGATCCAAAACGCTTACGCCAAATTTTAATGAACTTATGTAGTAATGCCCTAAAATTCACAGATACCGGACATGTGACATTACATATCGACACAAACACACAGCATATCCATGTTCCTGACGATGGCATGGGGTTGCGTTTTGAGATTATAGATACCGGTATTGGTATGGATCAAGAAACGTGTGATAAATTATTCCAATCTTTCACGCAAGCTGACAACACAACCTCACGAAAATATGGCGGTACCGGTCTGGGGCTTTCTATATCCAAGAAGTTAGTTGAGCTTATGAATGGTAAAATTGGCGTTACAAGCGAAAAAGGAAAAGGCTCTGTCTTCTGGTTTGAGATCCCGACCGAAGAAATCAGCACAGATGAAAGCCGTATTAACCTGCCCGATTTACAGGGCCTTTCTGTTCTGTCTGTTGAAGACCATCCGCAAGGTGCAAAGGAAATTGTGAACTCCCTACGCTCTATGGGCGCGAAGGTCGAACATTGTACAACATATAAGGAAGGGCTTGAGCTTTCCCTAAACCATCCATTCGATGTTGCTGTTATCGATCAAGGGCTTCCTGATGGGCTTGGGCTAGACCTTATTCGCGATATCATGAAGCATCGCCCGTTTATGGGGTTTGTTATGTATACAGTGCGCGATGATGTCGGCCTATCGCATAGCCTTAGTTCTTTAGGTGTCACATACCTTACGAAACCGGCAAGTCGTGCAGGCCTTGGTGAAGCTATTAAAGGTGCAGCACGGCGACATGCAAACACAATTGAGGGGGAAACCCGTCTTTTAATTGCCGAGGACACAGATAGTGTTCGTGATATTTTACGGAGACAACTTGAAAAACTTAACATTGAAGCGGATTTTGTATCTAACGGGCAAGAAGCTTTGGACGCGAATAAGACTGGTAAATACAGTATCTTAATTACAGATTTACATATGCCTGTGCTGGATGGGTATGATTTGGTGAAAGCCATCAGGGCAGAAGATGCCGATACGCAAAACCATACGCCGGTGATTGCCTTAACCGCGGATGTACAGATGTCACAAAGAGAAGCCTATGCGCGTCACGGCTTTGATGAATGCCTTGTAAAGCCTGTAACATTGGGACATCTGCGCGGTCTATTAATCCGTTGGCATTTGCTTGATGAAAGTCATATGCAGGCACAAAAAACGAGCTCTAATTTTGATAAATATATCTTGCCGGCGGCTACGCAGTCGCAATCAATCGACCATGACTGTCTGATAGCTCATATTGGAGAAATCAACGAGAATACAATCGAAATGATGCATATGTTTATGGAGATGACGCAACCTCTTGTCGATGAAATTGGTGAGGCCTATCAACAAAAAAACTTTACTGCGCTATTCGAACTTGGGCATAGCTTAAAGGGGAGTGCTCGTTCCGCATGTTGCAATATTTTAGGGGATTTAGCACAGGACCTCGAAGACCAAGCAGAACGGAAAGATGTGAGCTCTCAGCTTATAGATAAGATCAAGCAGGAATTTACGAATATTGAAAATTCTATAGAGGATCTAAAACTCAGTATTTAAGGTATTATGGGCAAGAAGCCTCTTCACCATCAGTATCACCGTTATAGACTGCGCTTGGTTTTATAGGCATACGCACACGGAAACAGCGATAACCGCTTGGACAGGACACTTCTGCAGGACTATCACTATCCAGATCAATTGCACCGCCTGTTGCATCTATGATATCTGCCTCGCACTCCGAGAACTTATCATCTAGCTTTTGCAATGCCGTGGCGATAAAGGCGTCCGTTTTATTGGTTTGCGTCCAAAAAAATATGCCATCTGTTCCGTTATAATATTGCCAATCTTCAAACAAGTCAGGGGTTGGAGGCATAAATTTTCCGGACGTACCACCAAATATCTTTTCATGATTTTCATCATTACCGCCGGGATTTCCGGGACACCGTATATCCGCAACCAAGCGTCCCGTCGTTGGCCCAATCGTTGCCGAAGCATAATGTGTGGAATTTGGCTTAATCGGCATATTACGACGTGCATTTGGGTCTGTTCCACCTGATGATATATCAATGGAGCTATCCCCACGTTTATAAGATAGGACACAGCCCTGAACCGCAGAACGGATTATATCAACCTGACTTTTTAAATCAGAAACAGCCTTAAAGGCATTTTGTGAAGAGGTTTGCTGTCCGGAGGGTTGCATAAATGTAAAGGTTAATGCAGCTAAAAGAGCAATAGCGATCAAAATATAAACCAGAGCACTTCCATGCTCTGGTTTATCAATATCTCTTCGTATTTGAAAATCTTTCAAATTTTCACCTTATCGCTCTAACACCACATGGTAATATACGTAATCACCACCGCCTGCATTTCTGAAACACCCGAAAGGCTGACCGTCAAACATACCTGAACCATCATCAATATCAGGTACATCACCGGTAGGTAAAACGTAGTCGGTAGTCCCATCATCAAACATACGCGTTGTATATTCAGTTGAGCGATCTGCATTTAAAACAGGGATTGTCGCCCCTAACCCATGCTCTTCGTTAATACGCATACAGATTGATTGTTTCAAACCAACAAGAAAGCCAATAATGTCATTTCCGCCTGTATCCGCGATACCGATCTCCGGTACTTCAAGCTCTCCATTAAATATCCATTGTCCCGCATTGCCATCAAACATCATATCAGCAGGTACCGCGACGTAAGAGGCTTTACCACCAGAAGGGTGGAAAACACCAAGACCATTTGTATCAAGATCGGTATATTCCGCCGGACGATTAAAACGAATTTCATCTACAGAAACTCCCGCAATAATCATACGGACGATTGCCGTACTAATACCCGCAGGGTACTGCGTAACCTGTGCACTACGAATTAATAATGTTTCCCCACTCGCATCACCGCCACCGGTGCGTGTAGAAGATGTCACCGCATAAGACAGGGCAGCAAATAATGCGACTGCAATGAGGATAAGGAACAGAACATTTCCATCTTCCGCCCCCGCTCGTTTTCTTTTTTTAATTTCAAAGACCATAAGTCATGTCTCTTTCATACACATGTAAAGCACCTGTTAATTAGCCGTCGCTCGCTCAACCGTAACTTTATTAATTTTTAAAACTGCAGCCAGAGGATATTGTTTACATTCTCTGCCAACACATAATTTTTCTACATCAACGTGCCAACCATCACCACCATTTTGAATATGCCCGATCGCTTCACGAAATTGACCAAAACTTGATGTAGCCTTCGCTCGTATTACAATATTCGATGAATTACCTTTTATTTCAAGGCCTTTGTATATTTTTTGTAACTCATCCACAAAAGAGGCAAGCTCTTTTGCATGAACGGGGTTATCTTTTAACTTCGGTACGGCAGGCAACAAGCCCTGTGCTTCTTCACGTTTCACGACGAGTTCGGACATTTCTTGCATTTTAACAGTTGTGTATAACCCTAATGCAAACGCAATCACCCAAATTACAGCAGCAATTATCAGCAGCACTTTGTTGGTATGATGAGGCAGCTTCTCAAGAAGGCTATTCACATCATCCAAGGCTTTCGGATTTAGATATCTTCCGATTGTCCGCCAGTCAAAATTTAAAGCCTTCAGGTCCACAAAATCCTCTTTCCTGCCACTTTGTTATTTTTTGCCATTTATACGCACTTTACCGTCTTTATTTAGACCATCTGTCTTTGGTGCATAGGTTCGTATTCTTCCATTCGTGATTTCACGCAAAGTTGTATCCTCAATCGCCTCGGATGCCAGACTGTCAGAAACAAGTGCACTCCACTTCACATTCTTTCCCTGCACTTCATAGGACACAAGATATCCATTTGATGAGGCGAGACTATCTAATAATTGTTGTACCCGCACCATATGTTTAATTGTATTACTCTGCATGACACTATTCGCATTTTGCATGAGCTCAAGCGCAGCCTTATCCGTTTGCTGTTTTATGCTCTCCATATCACGGGTTAGAAAACCGATAGATATAAGGTTTATAACCAATATTGCCATGGCAATTAAATTCACAACCAATCCCGATAAAATGAGCGTACGCACAACAGCGCGTGACAATTTTTCGGTGCGTAACATTTTATTCCGCCACGGCACGACATCTGCAATCTCGGAATTGATCGTGACAAAATTAGTATCCATGCTTTGTACACGTGGTAATATCGTTCTGGATGCTCCTAAAAACACCTGCATACGTGAAGTTTCCGGATCCCAACGCAAGGCAGAGGCCGTTCCCTCTTGCTCATACAAATAGACTGTTTCGCGATCCCAAAACTCACTATTCCCCGGTAAAGCGGCCGCAAGCGGACACCAACTGTCCGGGTTCGAGGCAAAAGATGCAGATGGACATGCAAGATACCAAATATAACCGCCTTCTATACTATATGCATAATGTACTTTTTCCGTACCGCACCCTTCTGAAGCTGCGTTCCAGACGGCTTCATCCTCCATCCCTTGAATATGGGGGAGCATTCCACCAATCATATCTTGTGGAAGGTACGGTTGCAGATCACGTTTAAATTCTTTCTTCTCTCCTGCAAAGAAATCAGCCATTCCGGCGCGGGGCCGCGCAGGAGTTTTTTGCTCTCCGGCCTGATCATCTTGCGTATCTTGATCTGATTTTAAATCCAAAAGAAACCTACCTAATGTGCACCCGTTATAGAACTCATACCAATATCCATGACCATATTCATAATCATCAGGCCGTAAATAGCGCTCCCCAATGCTATTGCCAAAAATACAGCCGTTAATCCAAATGCCACCCACACAATAAGTTTGTGTGTGGTCTTTGCGGAGGCAGAACGCATCTCTGCAATTGACTCCATCACTGTAGCAACTTGGCCAAGATCAGACAAGCCCGCGATTTCCAAGCGCTCACTGCGCTTTAATGGTTTACGATCAAGCGCTGCGCCCAATCCCACACCGCGTTCCAAATTATATGCCGCCTCACGCCAGTATGCGGCTACTTCCGGGGATGCAGATGCGTCTTCTGATTGTTTCAACGTCAAATCGATTTGCACACGCCCACGTAACATTCGCGCCGCAGCCATCATCGAATCTGCAAAAGCAAGATCCCTGAGATACGATCCTATAAGCGGGATTTTTCGTACAATTTTTGCCGTTGGCCAATCCCTTTTTCCGCGATTAATCCAAAATGAAAAGATAGACCAACTCAACAGAAGTCCACATAGAACAGCTACCCATATAAGAATATCCCATGTCAGATCAAGGTTGTTTACAACACTGTCCAATTGCTCACGTTTTTCCGTATCCTCAGGTTTGTTATTTCTAAACCACCCCAGTACAAAGTCCTTACTTGCCCATAACGAACTGACGATCGAAAACACATCAAAACCAAGCCATGCAAGCGTTCCGACAATAGCGCGTGTATTTTTACGTTTTTGTGTAATGGCCTGAATCGCATGAGGGATACCTTCTGCGAGTTTATTGGCGCGCTCTGATCCTGCGAGAATAGCCAAAGTGCCATGATCGAATATATTCAATGCTTTTAATGCATCAATAACCCCTAAACCACGGGATAAAGCTTCACGCGCAGGAGCGAGGATATTTTGACGTCTGGGGTTTGTTTCCGCTTCGATAATCTTCCAAAGAGCAACCCCGGGTGATGTTGAATTTGACCTAAATTGAATACCGCGCAGCAATTGCACCTGCCACCATGTAGAACGTGCAAGTAAGCGCTCTAGCGGAGAGCGATTATAAGGACGAATTTTTAGGGCATAGCCTCCCTGCTTCGAGATAGCACTGCGAACATCTTCAATTGTTGGCAGGTAAAAAGACTCCGTCGCCCGTTTTGGCCCGGATGTCGTTTCATATGCGATTTCTGCAATCCACTGCTGCATTCTTTGCTACCAACTCCAATACATCAAATACGCAGTATTATTCTTCAAGGTAAGACAGCGCCGCATGCGGATCAACCAAACCTGATATCACCAAATCCACAAGTCCCTCCTTGCGGGTGTGCACAACAATGCCCTCTTCCTCTAATATATTATTCACGTTTCCTATTAAGGCTTTGTAAATACCATTACGCTGTCCCGGCCCCAATGCAATTTGCAGTGAATCCAACAGCAGGGTACGCCCCGTAATACCGGTACGATTACATAAATCACAGCCGCTTGTATTATGCGTTTTAACCTTTTGCGTTTTATCTATACCCAACTGCGTTATAAATAACTCATCCAACGTTTCTTCAGCTACAGAAGTATGCGCACACCCCTGACAGAGTGTCCGGACCAAACGTTGATTAAGAATTGCCCCGACTTGCTGAGCGAGTGTATATGTGGAGGAGCGTTCTCGCTCTGAGGGCATAAGGGAGCGTAAACGCTCAAATGTTTGAAGGGCGGTATCCGCATGGATGGTTGAAATAACTGTGTGACCGGACTCTGCGGCTCTTAACGCTGTTTCAACCGTATCTGCATCACGCATTTCTCCGATCACAATATAATCAGGGTCATGACGCATAGAAGCACGTATTAAATCGGCGAACGAACCACCCGGCATTTCGGGTCGCACTTGCCATTGTGTTGCATAACGCAACTCATACTCAATCGGATCTTCAATCGTTAAAACATGTCTGCGACGTCTGTCAATTTGTTGTAAACAGGCATAAAGCGTTGTTGTTTTACCAGAACCAGTTGGCCCAGACAGTAAGATCAATCCGCCTCCACCTTTAATTTCAGGTGATAATGACTTTGACAGATACTCGGCAACGTCTTCATTACGGCGGAATAAGTCATCAAAACCTTTTAAGGATGCACGATCAAGTAAACGTAGAGTAAGCTTCTCCCCATCCTGTGCCTGTGGCCCTGCGGCGACACGCACATCAATTGTCCGTCCCTGCCATTGAAAACCAAAACGCCCATCCTTTGGCGTTGTTCTATCCCCGAAATTTAACCCTGCCTCACGTTTTAGCAATGTTGTTAAACGTGCCATCGCCTCACCGGGTAGCAAGTGCATTGGGATCAAATCGCCATCGATCCTGTATTGTATCCAATTTGGTGATGCCGGGTTATTATCTTGTAACAAATGAATATCAGAAGCGCGCATTTGTAATGCCTCTGCCATCATATCACGTTGAAATTGGTTTAGGAGAAGGCCGTTATCCGTATCTGACAGCCAAAGCGACAGTGTTTTTTCACAACGGTCTGCCGAAAGGTCATGGACAGAACGCAAAGTATCCATAAGCTCCTTACGATCCCATATTTCGACCTCTACATCATCAATTTTAAAGCCACTTCGCTGCGCCGTACATGTCAGACTATCCAGCTGACGTTCGTTTAAATCATGAAGTGGAGCAATCTTGAGCACTCCATCACGCAAGCCTATCAAGTGAATACGTAAGGGAAGCCATGATTGCACAGGTAAAACCGCGCGCAGCTGATCGCCCGTTGCACGGTCTTTTATCACATCATCTTCAACTTCGGATTGACCAACAGCACCCGCCATATCCAACAATTGCTCTGTTGAACGGGATACACCTTGCTCTAATAACAAGGCGCGCTCCTTTTGCACCATATCAAGGTAACGCTCTCGGCCTTCAGAAAAGCGCTTGGACTGCTTTTTTTGAATATAATTACCGAACGCAGTCTCGCCCTGTGCCGCATTGCTATCCGAAGATTTTATGTCATCGCTCATGTGTAACCTGCTCGTTTTTTAACACATTAATTTGCGTTATCATCTTGAGATGAAGACGAAGTACGGTTTGATTGTCCCGAAACGCGGTTAATAGAAGATAAAGATCTATCAAAAATTAATAAAATACGATCTGCGCCACTTGCAAATTCTATTCCGTTGGACTGAATAGCCACATCCCAAACAATACCGCCAAGCATAATTGGCTCTTTATCAAAGACAAGGCGAGAACCTCCTGGCCCGTTCACAATTGCGCGTGTGCGGGCAAAAGATGTGATTTTCAGACCATCCAAGGCACTCGCCGCATTGATCGTCGTGTTTCTTGGTGGTGTGGGCGCAGAGTCTGATGTTCGCTGCGGACGCGGTGCGGTAACATCATCACTACCTATTATTTTTGTCGGTGCCTGTGTCAGAACAATTGCCTTTTGATCCTGACTGACCACGGCATCTGCTTCGCCACGGATAGGTAGAACAAGAATACCACGCGCGCCATCATGTAGAACCTGAACATCATCAAGCAGGCTTCCGATACGCGTTGGAGACCATGTTAACGTCAGAGGGCAGGCTTCAATTGGTTGTAAAACTGCCCCGACAGCGCATCCGGTATTTGCCAGACTAAGACCATTATCTGCACCGGATATCTTAATGTCACTTAAAGACAAAGGTGAATCTCCGACATTGACCAAAGAGACCGTAATTGTTGACGCAGATGCAACAGAATCTCCAAACTCAACTTCTGTCTGTGAGGATACAAGTAGCCCTTTGCCCGGAACAGCTTCGGGGAAAATTTCAGCCTCATCAATTTCATCCGGTTGATAATCACCTGACAGTGAGACACTTGCCAATGCTGTAGGGCCGCTATGTTTTATGACCAGCACGCCACTTGATGGGCCTTTTTTCTGTGGAGCCCAAGTGATTGTAGCAATACATGCCTGTCCCGGTTGCAGTTTCTGACATTCCGTTTCAACCGTATAGCCAGAACTTGCCGATGAGTTAATGATAACATCCGAAATATCAATCGGGTTGGATGTTATATTACGAAGGATCACAGGTTCTACCATTACTTTTCCGGCAGACAGAGAACCGAAGTCAAGTTCGTTCGGGATAGTTTCCACATCACTGGATAAATGATCGGAAGAATCTCCACTTGCCTCAATTGTTCCTGATATTGTTGATGTAACAAGGCGAGAGCGTCCACTATGCAACATTAACATTTCCAAACGCCATGCCCCTGCTTGCAAACCTTTTACCGTTATTGCAACAGCACATTCGGCACCTGAGGGTAAGACATCGCCACCACATTGGTTTAACGTCACATCCCCGGACACATTTGAAGATGGATAGAGGTTTATTTTTCCGGTTTGAACAGGTTGTCCGCCCTCATTACGAAACAAGACAACGACTTGTGCAGCTGAACCGATCGGGATTGCACCACCGTCAACATTACTTTCCACCGCGACAAGACCGACACCACTTCCGCCACGTGCGCCCGGCGCATCAAAGCCAGGATATTGCGCATAAGAAGTATTCCCGCCAATACAGATGACCGTGGTTATAAATAAAGTAAATAAATATCTATAAATGCCATGCAAACGCATAAGAATAAAAGGCAACTAATGTTAAATGTAAAAAATATTTGCATCGAATGACGCAAGACGTACCGAATCATATTATACATGAATTGTAAAAAAATCATATGCTGTAATTACTTGCGCCATATACGCACAAAATAAAACGCATAGTAATCAGAGCAAATACTATCGAATTCCCGATATCATTCCATCCGATGTATAAACGATTACACGCGGACGTAGTAGGAATACAAGCTCTCTATTTGATATACGTGCAGTTCTTGACGTCGGAATTAAAGGGCTTTCAAAGCCAGCGCCAGCTTTATCAAACTCATCATTCTCCCGAACAAGCCCTGCAATCAAAAGAGAATCCCCAGGGCGAATACGAATTTGGGTAGATAGTTCACGCTCAGTTGTTTCAGGTAACTGTAAGATTGTGCCATCCGCATCAAAGTCCTGAAACCCGCGAAACTCTTGCAGGTTAATCTCTATCGTTCCATATACCGTCGCATTATCCCAACGACTGGCAATTGTTAAAGTAAAACCAGTATCCACAGAATCGGTTTCCGTTGACACAGTGGTTTCCCCATCTTCTGTTGAGCGCGTCAATGAAGATACATAATTCACAGTATCAGCGGCGCGCAAACTTGCCTCCGCACCTGAGAGAACCGTAATCTGCGGCTGAGATATTGTTTTGACAGCACCATATTCAGAGATAAACTGAAACACATCATCAGAACCGAAAGACACACCGCCTGTAGTTGGCAAACCAATACTAATCGGTGAGAAATTCGCCCCCACAGCGCCCGTTATATCAATGCCTGATGCAAACTTTCCGAACGTATCGATCCCTTGCCAATCGATCCCTGTTGAATTTCCACTCGTGAGAGAAACCTCCCATATATATACCTCAAAAACGATCAGAGCCGTACTGGCGCGGACACGCTGAAAATAACGCTCAACAAGGCCTGAAGTACGGTTTGTGGCCTCGTATATGATTGTGCGCGTTGCACTTTCAGTGATCGGATCCTCTCCCGTAATCGCAGAGACACCGGCAGCAAGACTTGCCAGAACATCCGTCTCCCCACCGATCGGCGGAACAGTTACGGTAAAGGTTTGCGTTTCCTTAACAATAAGAAGGCCATCCTCGTATGAGCAGTACAGATCAGCAAGCGCACAAATTTTCCTAACAACATCATTTAAGGGGCCACGCAAGTTTGCAACAGTCACAGTGCGTGTAAAGGCCTCATCAGTTTCAAAGGCCATCGGCACTTCATAATCCGCCATAATAAGCTGTAACGCTCCGGCAATCGTTTCAGATCGCAATTCAAACGGGCCGATAACCTCGGTTGGAAGGCCTGTTCTACCATTTGTTTTAGGTACAAGGACGTCACTCCCCAAAGGAAGGTAAATCACACTATCAGGCTTTTCATTGACCGCATCTTTGCGCTGCGTCGCCATCGCCGGGGATGGCACAGATACATTACGCGCACCAGGCACGTCAACAGGCGCGCACGAATTCAAGCACCCCAGAATGACAGTGAAAACTGCTATAGATTTTAAACAGTTTAACCTAATAGACATTTATTATTTGAATACCTTTTGAACAATGACTTAAATAAAATTATCGACAGTCATCTTATCATCCGGATTAACGGCGTTCTATCTCTAAAGTACGTGAAATAATTTTAATCAACCGTTCTTTTTGAACAGGCTTGCGTAAAACCGCACCGATACCAAGGCGTGACGCTTCGCTCAACAGATCATGATTATCATCGCCGGTTACAATAATAATAGGCGTTTTGTTTTCATCACCACGTATTGTGCGTACAAATTCAAACCCACCTAAAGGCTCCATCCGAACATCAACAATAGCAAGTGCAATATCATCATTGATCGCGACAAGTGCTTCTTCACCGTTCTTGGCCTCAACAATACCAAAGCCGTCATCTTCTATAAATTTACATAGTTGCATGCGTACAAAATCATTATCTTCAACAACCAGTATTTTTCCTTTATTACTCATTTTAAAAGGTACGCCCCGTTATTTTATTCTTTAACTGTGCATCTTAAATGCAAGATATGAAAAACATCCTAAAGTGTGAAACTATGTTATAAATACCCCATGATAAAGATAATTATTATAACCACTTTGATTTTGTCTGTTTTTTCCTTGCTAACTTTAGCGTTTATTGATCTGAAAACAAGACTTTTACCGAATAAGTTTGTAGGCGCTTTTGCGACACTGGGCGGGATTTTTCATGTTGCCAGCAATTTCACATTCTCTTCTATAGGCGATGTCATTGCAGGTGGAATAGCAGGATCAACGCTTTTATATGTTGTGCGTTATGTTGCGAACAAACATTACGAGCGCGATGCGTTGGGCTTAGGTGATGTAAAATTGATGGGTGCGGCGGGGTTATGGCTTGGGCTTGAATATATCTTTCTGGCCATCAGCCTAGGCGCATTAATTGGGCTATTACATGGGTTGGTCGTTTATGGACACGCCAAATATATGTGCAAAGATACATCAATTCGCTTATCCACACTTAGTATACCCGCCGGGCCGGGCTTTATTATCGGCATTGTGTGCGTTGCTATTCTTAAATTTTCTACCCTGCCCGCTTTGTTTATTTTTTAACACAGCTTTTAAATTTCTGCTGGACTTATCATACAATTCGGTGCATTTCCTTATGCTATGGAACACTTACTTGGAATTGACGATTTAAGCCCTGATGATATTCAGGATATTCTTAACCGTGCGGATTACTATGCCAAAGCGATGAAAAGCGGGCGATGGGATCAGGACAAGCTTCGCGGTAAAATTATACTTACCCTGTTTTTTGAAAACTCCACACGCACACTCACCTCATTTGATATGGCGGCAAAACGCCTTGGTGCAGATGTTGTGAATTGGAATGCGGAGGTAAGTTCCCTTTCCAAGGATGAGAGTTTCATAGATACAATAGATACATTAAGCGCGATGGAGCCCGATGCAATTGTGATCCGACACAGCGAGTATGGCGCGCCGGGTTTTGTGGCGAGCCGCGTAAATTGTCCGGTTGTTAATGCAGGCGATAGTTGGCGCGAACACCCATCACAAGCTTTGCTAGATGCATTGACGATTATTCAGGAAAAAGACACGTTGGAGGGGCGAACAATCTCAATTTGTGGGGATGTTGCACATAGTCGCGTTGCAAGTTCCAATGCACGGCTTTTAACAAAGATGGGCGCGAATGTCCGTTTTGTTGCACCTGAGTTTCTTATGCCACAGAAATTACCGTGTGAAGGCATCACTTGTTTTGACACACTTGAAGAAGGTATTCAGGACGCAGATGTCGTTATGATGCTTCGTATTCAAAAGGAACGCATGGATCGTGGCTCTATCCCAAGTGACGCGGCATATTTCAATAATTACGGCCTCACGCATGAGCGTTTAAAAAATGCAAAGCCTGATGCACTTGTCATGCACCCAGGGCCAATGAATCGTGGTGTAGAAATTGCCGATGATGTTGCCGATGATCCGAGACGCAGCCTGATGACAAAACAAGTCTCAAACGGTATTCCAACTCGTATGGCAATCCTTGATATGGTTATATCGGGGTAGATGGATGGATGGAATAACCCAGCATTTACTTATATTTTCCAGCCTTGCATATCTTATTGGCAGTATTCCTTTCGGCTTACTTCTCTCTAAGCTTTTTTTAGACGTTGATATACGCACAATCGGGTCAGGAAATATTGGTGCAACCAATGTCCTTCGCAGCGGTAATAAATTGCTAGCATTCGCTACTCTTCTTTTAGATAGTGGAAAGGGCGCTATTGTTATAGTCGTGTCTTACCTCGTATATGCTTTCAATAATGTTTATGCGCTCAATGCTCCTGATCTTTCTCATCCCGATTCACTCCTTTCTTATGCAGAGTTATCTGCCTGCATCGGATTCTTCGCCATTCTCGGCCATTGTTTTCCAATCTGGTTAAAATTCAAAGGTGGGAAAGGTGTTGCGACAGCACTTGGAACGCTTCTCGCCGCCGTGCCTTATGCAGGGTTAGCAGCATGTGCAGCATGGATTATCACCGCAAAAGTTTCAAAGATATCATCACTCTCTGCACTTATTGCTGTTGCTGTCGCACCTATCGTTACGGCATTTATTTATGGCTTTGCCCCTGCAACAATTTGCGCTCTTATCACCATTTTGGTATGGATACGTCATAAGGACAATATCAAACGCCTGTTAAAGGGCGAAGAGCCGAAGATCGGTCAGGATAAAAAAGAAAAGCCTGAGCACACACAAAAGGGTGATAAGAATTGACTCTGCTACACAGCAATTTGAGTGAGCAAAAAATGGACGAGAAAGAGCGTCTGGCATGGCTTCGTCTGATACGCACAGAGAATATCGGCCCGATTACTTTTTATCAACTTGTTGAAAGTTTTGGTAGTGCTACAGAAGCGTTACGTGCATTGCCCGAATTATCTAAACGTGGTGGGCGGAAAAAGCCACTGAGCCCGCCATCCGAGAAATCTATTGAACAAGAATATAAAGCCCTCCAGAAACTTGGCGGAGACATTATTACCGTACGCGACAAACATTATCCGCTTGCCTTAACTGCCACGGATGATGCGCCTCCTGTTTTAAGTGTGATTGGTAACCCTGCCTTGTTGAACAAGTCCTGTGTTGCGATTGTCGGTGCACGAAATGCTTCGATTAACGGAAAGAAGTTCGCTGCAAAAATTGCTGCGGATTTAGGCGCACGCAATCAGGTGATTGTTTCGGGACTTGCGCGCGGGATTGATACGGCAGCACACCATGGCTCTCTTAACACAGGGACGATTGCCGTTGTCGCCAGTGGCATTGACGTTGTTTATCCGGAGGAGAACCAAGCCCTCTACGATCAAATTAAAGAAAGTGGTTTAATTGTTGCGGAAAGTGCGCTTGGTGCGAAACCGTATGCAGCAGCCTTTCCAAAACGTAATCGTATCGTAGCAGGTATTGCCAAAGGTGTCATTGTGGTAGAGGCGACAAAGCGTTCAGGCTCACTTATTACTGCGCGGCTTGGCGGTGAACAGGGACGCGATGTTATGGCAGTGCCTGGATCACCACTTGACCCACGCGCATCAGGGCCGAACCATTTAATCCGCGAAGGTGCGACACTTATCCGATCATCTGAGGATGTGATGGAATCCCTACTGAACTTTTCAGGCACATCATTGCGTGACCCGCATATGAATGTTGTGAATTTAACCCCTCCTCCATCAAGGGATATACACGGCGTGGATGATGAAAATTCTCCTGAAAAAAGGCAGGAAGAGATTCTCTCTCATTTATCTTTTACTGCAATTTTTGTTGACGAATTGATCCGCGCATGTCATTTGACTATTTCCGGAGTGCAAACAACTTTGCTGGAATTAGAGCTTGCAGGACGTATAAAACGTTTGCCCGGAAACAGAGTGTGCCTACAAGAAGAAGTATAATTTTAAGAGGAAAATAGTTTGAGCAAGAATCTCGTTATCGTTGAGTCCCCCGCAAAAGCAAAGACTATTAATAAGTATCTGGGTGCGGATTTTGAAGTGCTTGCATCTTATGGTCATGTTCGTGATCTTGTAAATAAAGACGGATCTGTTTTGCCTGATGAAGGCTTTGCCATGAAATGGCAGCTCGGCGATCGTGCGGATAAAAATGTCAAAGACATCAAGCGTGCTCTTAAAAAAGCCGATGCAATATACCTCGCACCCGACCCTGATAGAGAGGGGGAAGCAATTGCATGGCATATTTATGAACTTCTGAATGAGAAAAACCTTTTAGAAGGTAAGGAAGTTCACCGTGTTACATTTAATGAAATTACAAAAGCCGCTATCGAAAAAGCATTCGAGAACACGCGCGGATTAGATCAGCCATTGATCGATGCCTATCTTGCGCGCCGTGCGCTTGATTATCTTGTTGGTTTCAACATTTCTCCGGTTTTATGGCGTAAGTTACCCGGATCACGTTCAGCAGGTCGTGTGCAATCCGTTGCACTCCGCCTAATTTGTGAACGTGAGGCAGAGATTGAGATCTTTAAGCCACAGGAATATTGGAGCATTGAAGCCAAACTCCATACGCCGGATGGTGCGCCATTTATGGCACGTCTAACGCATTTGGCAGGCAACAAGCTTAGCAAATTTGATATCGGCAATGAAGATGCAGCAAACGGCGCAGTAGAGCGCATTAAGAATAAAACTCTTTCCATTCAATCCATTGAGAAAAAACAAGTTAAGCGTAGCCCATATGCGCCGTTTATTACATCTTCCCTTCAAATGGAAGCATCACGGAAACTTGGTATGTCTGCATCACGCACTATGCGCGTCGCACAAAATCTTTATGAAGGTGTGAACCTTGGTGGTGAGACCGTTGGTTTGATTACTTATATGCGTACGGATGGAACGACCTTGTCCGGTGAAGCCGTTGCCCAGTGCCGGAATGTCATTGAGAAAAATTACGGTGAGAAATATTTGCCGAAATCTCCACGTATGTTCAAATCTAAGGCTAAGAATGCTCAAGAAGCACACGAAGCGATTCGTCCGACAGATTTGTCACGCACGCCGAATATGCTGCGCTCCAAGCTTGATAAGGATATGTGGCGTCTTTATGATCTGATCTGGAAACGCACAATTGCATCACAGATGGAAAATGCGTTGATGGACCAAATGAAGGTCGATATGTCCGACGGCACTGATGATGTTATCTTACGTGCTAACGGATCTGTTGTTGCGTTTGACGGCTTTTTGACGTTGTATCAAGAAGATAATGATGATGATGATAGCAGCACTGTCAAAGATTCAGATCGTCGTTTGCCACCAATGAAGCAAGGCGATAATACGAAACTGGTTGATACACGTTCGAACCAACATTTCACCCAACCTCCTCCGCGTTATTCGGAAGCATCACTTGTTAAAAGAATGGAAGAACTTGGCATTGGTCGTCCGTCTACTTATGCATCTATCTTGCAAGTTTTACGTGACCGTAATTATGTAACAATGGATAAACGTCGTTTTATGCCGGAAGATCGCGGTCGTCTGGTAACAACATTCCTATCCAAATTTTTCACACGTTATGTTGATTATGATTTCACTGCAAATCTGGAAGAAGAGTTGGATGCTATTGCCTCTGGTAATGCAGAGTGGAAAGAGGCGTTACGCCTATTCTGGACAGACTTCAAAGTGGCTGTTGATGGTACAAAAGATCTGACGATTACCGATGTTATTGACCATCTTGATGCAGAGCTTGGCCCGCACTTTTTCCCTGATGAATTTGATGATAAAGGTGAGAAAAAGGACGTTCGAACATGCCAAGCTTGCGCGGATAACAAAGACTTGGAAGATGGACGATTAGGACTGAAACTTGGGAAATTTGGTGCGTTTATCGGATGTTCCAACTACCCGGATTGTAAATTCACACGCCCGTTGATCGTGCCAGATGGTGAAGAAAATGACAATGCGGCTCTTGCCAATGAACCGAAAGTTTTAGGCGACGATCCGGGAACAGGGCGCACAGTTTCATTGCGCCGCGGCCCGTACGGCCCCTATGTACAGATTGACCCTGCGCCGGAAGCTGTTGCCGAAGTGGACGCTATTAATAAAGAAGCAGAAAAAGCGCATAAAGAAAAAGTAAAAAAGGCAAAAGAGGCCGACAAAAAGCCACCGAAGAAGCCAAAGAAAAAAGCCTTACCAAAGCCAAAACGTCAAGGATTACCTGCGGGTACAAATGCCGAAGATGTTACATTGGAAATGGCACTTGGCCTTTTGGCTTTACCACGTGATGTTGGTACCCACCCTGAAACAGGTGATATGATTCAGGCCGGTATCGGGCGTTTTGGGCCGTTTCTAAAACATGAAGGTAAGTTTACATCCCTACCGAAAGGTGATGATGTGATGCATGTTGGTATGAACCGCGCCGTTGAAGTCCTTGCCTTAGCCGCGGAAAAACGTGCAGCAAAAGAGGCTGCGAAAGCCGCAAAAGATGCGGAAAAAGAGGAACAAGCCAGTACCAAGAAAAAGGCTACAAAGAAAAAAGCACCTGCGAAGAAAAAGGCAGCAGCAAAGAAGAAAGCCCCTGCCAAAAAATCGACAACTAAGAAAACAACATCCAAGACAAAGAAGAGCGCTTGATAAGTATGGTTAACACATGAGTTTTTTAACAAAAGAAGCGATCTTTGCATTTATCAAGGACTCCTCCAAGCCCTTAACCAAACGTGAGATTGCACGCGCCTTTAGCATAAAAGGTGGAGAAAACCGTGTTGCTTTAAAGCAAATACTTAAAGCGTTGGAAAAAGACGGATCGTTAAGCAAACAAGCCGGTGGTACATATAGTGCGCCGGATGGATTGCCATCTGTTGGTGTTTTGGAAATCCACGAGATTGATGAGCATGGTGATGTCTTTGCACGCCCACTGGACTGGGATGAAGATTTAAAAGGTGCAGCACCGCGCATTGAAATTATTCCTGATAATAAGAACTTTCGTAATTGCCGCGAGGGAAGCCGCGCTCTTTGCCGTCTTTCACGCGTCACTGATAACGCCTATGAGGGGCGTATTATCCGTTTGGTGGACGAAGGCTCACGTTATGAAGGCGGCAGTGTCATGGGTATTGTGCGCCTCCAAAAGAAAGGCGCAATATTACAGCCGACGCATAAAAAGGCTAAATACGATTTTGACATCTCCATCGGCGATTTAAACGGTGCAAAAGAGGGGGATTTAGCAAGTGCGGAAGTACTTCCCTCTCGCGGATTAAAACGCAAACGTGTTCGCGTTACCTCTGTCATTGGTAAACAAGGCGATCCAAAGGCTATTAGCCTGATTTCCCTCCATGAAGCAGGGTTAAACGATTCTTTCCCGCAGAAGGTTTTGGATGATGCAGAAGGTTTAGAAGCCCCTCCCCTTAAAGGGCGTGAGGATTTACGCAAAGTTCCCCTTGTCACCATTGATGGTGCAGATGCACGTGATTTTGATGATGCCGTTTTTGCCGAAAAACTCAAAGATGGCAGTTATCACCTGATTGTCGCTATCGCAGATGTTGCACATTATGTGCGCCATGGCTCTGCGCTTGATAATGAGGCGCAAAGGCGTGGAAATTCGACCTATTTCCCTGATCGTGTAGTGCCGATGTTGCCTGAGGCTTTGTCCAACGATTTATGCTCACTTCGTCCGAATGAAGTACGTGCATCTTTGGCCGTCCATATGTGGGTGGATAAGGACGGGAAGCTCCTGCGCTATAAATTTGTACGCGCCCTTATTAAATCGGCAGCACGTTTGATTTATGAACAGGTACAGGCCGCGCGCGACGGTCAAACAGATGACACAACTGGCCCGTTAATGGAGGGGGTTATTAACCCGCTTTACGATGCTTATGAAATTTTAAACAAAGCACGACAAAACCGCGGGGCACTTGATCTGGATTTACCGGAGAAGAAAATCGTTGTTGATGATAAAGGGAATATGACCGGCGTTGAAACACGCGCCCGTTTTGACGCGCACAAGTTAATCGAAGAATTCATGATTTTGGCCAATGTCGCGGCGGCTAGTGCTCTGGAAGACAAGAACGGTACGCAAAAAGGCGTTGGTGACTTCCCTTGCGTGTATCGTATTCATGACAAGCCTAGCTCGGACAAGATTGAAAATAACCGCGCCTTTATCGAGAGCTTTGACCTATCCTTTCCGAAGGGGCAAGTGATCCAGCCAAAACAGATCAATTACCTGTTACAGGCAGCGGCCAAACTGCCTTATAGCCATCTTATCTCACAAATGATCCTGCGCACACAAAGTCAGGCCGTATATTCCACGCAAAATATCGGGCACTTTGGATTGGCACTTACCAAATATGCGCACTTTACCTCCCCTATTCGTCGTTATGCAGATTTGCTTGTACACCGTGCGTTGATTGGTGCGTATAAATTAGGTGATGGTGGGTTAACGCAAACGGAAAAGGCACGGATTGAGGAAATATCCGAACATATTTCAGGGACAGAGCGTACCTCTATGGAGGCAGAGCGTAATGCGGTTGATCGCTTTACTGCGGCCTTCTTATCCAGTCATATCGGTGCGGAGTTTGACGGTACGATTAGTGGCGTTACGCGTTTTGGCCTCTTTGTTGCCCTAAAAGAAAGCGGTGCGGACGGCCTTATCCCTATGAAGGCATTGGATAATGATTTTTATGTCCATGATGAGAAAGCACACGCCCTTATCGGACGTAGGCACGAGCATGTTTACCGTATGGGTGCGCCTATCCGTGTTGTGATTAAAGAAGCCGATGGCATCAAGGGTTCTTGCTCTTTCACCCTTGCGCCGGGGCAAAAAGGTGCAGATATTCCGGGCATGGCAAAGCCTAAAATCCCCCCCGGAGATAGCCATGGTGGCCACCATGCAAAGCGTAAATATGGCAAGAAAAAGCCGGGACATGCAAAGTATCGTGGCAAGAATAAATAAGGCGAGCATATGCAATCAGATACCGCAGCAGGAAAATTTGATACAATTGCTCCGGGGATCGGCTTCAATTATGATGGAGCACTCGTATCTCTGACATCAGCTTATGCACTTGGTGGAGCTTTCTTTTTTAGTGCAATCCTGCTCATTTGGCGCAACAGAAAGGAGTTTATTGCACCAGAGATCACACCATTATTATTTATACCAAAACGTGTCACAGCTGGTCTTTTCCTTATACCGCTTCATTGCTATATCTCATCTTACTATCCAATTCCTAATCGCTATTATAAATTTTCCGATTTTTTCCCCGTTATATTTGTCATTACAGCCTGCATATTTATTGCATATATAATACATCACATACGGCAACAGATATCGTTACAGAATAATATTTATAGGGCTTTATTCCGAAGCATCATCCTAGAGCCAATAGCTATATTCCTAACGCTGATTTCAACATTCCTTGTAACAGCAACACCACCAAATATTATATCATTCACTTTCTTATTTCCATTTACCAGTAGAGGCGTACCGTTAGAAACGTTACAGGCAGCATTTACAGTATATATGGCCATATATACTGTAATAATTTTTCTACCGTTTATTCTTACTCTTTTGATCGCTCGTTTTACTTTTCAGAAGTATGGTATAAATATCAGGAAAACGGGTATGACAGCCATATTAAAACTTCTAGGTGTTAGCTTCCTATGTATTTGTATTAGCTCTTTATTAAAATTTTCATTGTAATTCATCGCTCTTAATCATGAGAAATGTATCAATATCAATATAACGAAATATTTTGCGCCAAGAAGCTTGACATTCATTCGAAAACCCTGCATAAAGCGCATCTTGAATACAGATTTTTAAGGTTTTAGAGCGATGGCAAAAGCATCATACATAAAAGTTCGCCTAGAAAGCGAAGCAGGTACAGGATACCGCTATTATACAAAACGCAGCACACGCGCGGAATATAAAATTAAGAAGAAAAAATATGATCCTTGGGCAGTTAATTCTGAAACAGGGAAAAAGGGCATGCACGTTATGTTCGTTGAGAAGAAGATGCCTCCTTCCAAGAAGTAAGCATTTCTCCTATCTCGTTTTCAAAAGCACCCTTTCTTTATTGGGTGCTTTTTTGTTTGTGTATTAATGCCGCCAAGAATGGAATAAAGCGTGCTAATTTTGCGATAGATGGTGAGCATTTAGAGTAACGACACTTAATTACGCTCAAGCACAAAACAGTGTTTATAAAAGCTGCATACTATGTAATGACGGTAGTCTATTGATTAAGCACCAGATTGTCCGGCGGAGGCATCGGCGGCGATATCATCTTCGAATGAGACACGCTCAACCTCAAGATATTTATCAGGATCGAGTTTTCCGATATTTTCAAAAACCGAGCAATTGCGCCCTTCGTCCTTTGCCAAATACAGACATTTATCCGCACGCTCCAATATTGCGGGGATTGCATGACCACCGCGGTTAATGACCGCGCCACCAACAGATGTTGTGATACGTAATTCACCACCCTCTACCGCGCAGGGGATAGGCTCATCACAAATAGAGCGACGCAAGCGTTCCGCGACCACATAGGCGCGTTCCGGCGATACATCAGGGAGCAGAGCAATAAATTCTTCTCCGCCCAGACGTGCAACAAGGTCAAAGCTTCTGAGGTTACTTTTCATACGTTCAGAAAAGATTTTCAGGACTTCATCACCAACATTATGGCCATGCGTATCATTGACCTGTTTAAAATGATCAATATCCAGAAGCAACACACCCAGCGCCTTTTTGCTCTGTGCATTTGCCTCAATCAATTTTTCCATGTGAACTTCGAGATAACGTCGGTTATATAACCCTGTCAGACTATCTGTCAGTGCCATAGATAAGCTTATTTCATAGGTAGAGCGTAAGCGTTCTTGAAACCTTTTACGGCGAATTTGTGTACGAACACGCGCCAAAAGCTCATTCTTTTCAATCGGGCGCAGGATATAATCATGTGCACCAATTTCAAGTCCATGCGCAATACGCGGCATATCGCTCTCTTCTCCAACCATAACAATGGGAGAGGAGCGTGTTCGTTCATTAGACTTTAGGTGTGAACATAAACGTAAGCCATCTTCCTCACGCATATTCAAGCTTACCATCAAGACATCGAATTCTTGTGTTGCGACAAGCTCCATCGCCTTCATACCGTTTTCAACGGCCATTACGATATTCAAATCGGCGGCAAGTGTCTCAATGATCTTTTTCTTTTCAAATTCTTTGTCTTCGATCAAAAGTATACGCGCGCCCTGCACAGGCTCGTTCATTAAGTTTGTTTTTTCCGTCACAACGCCGAACTGATTCGCCGCATTTTCACGTATGCGCCATTCATCCAACGCCATCTTCAAGCGTGCGAGAGAACGTACGCGCGCCATCAGGGCCGTATCGTTAATCGGTTTGCTTAAGAAATCATCTGCGCCAGCCTCAAGCCCGCGCACCTTATCCTGTACATCCGTCAAAGCAGTTACCATCACAACAGGGATGTGTGCCTTATCAGGGTCTGCCTTAATACGGGAACAGACCTCAAAACCGTCCATACCCGGCATCATCACATCAAGCAACACAATATCAGGGTTTTCGCTTTCCACCTTTTCCAAGGCTTCTTCCCCGCTTGTCGCGGTGATTACTTCATAATATTCACTGGCAAGTTTTGCTTCTAATAATTTAACATTAGGTAAGATATCATCGACAACAAGAACACGTGCGGACATTAGAGCGTCTCCTGTTGTGATTGATCGTTTGTATCAGTTTGCGTAGTTGATGTGTCTGCGTCTGTATCCGGTATATTTTCTGTGCTCTCTTTTGCAACCGTGCCCTCTTTATCTAAATGTTTTTTAACCACTTCTATAAAGCGTGATACAGAGATTGGTTTGGAGATATAATCCTCACACCCGCCCTCACGTATCTTTTGTTCATCCCCCTTCATTGCGAAAGCAGTCACAGCGATAACAGGGATAGATTTCAACTCTTCATCCTGTTTTAACTGTTTCGTAATTTCCAAACCGGAAATTTCAGGCAATTGTATATCCATGATAACCAAGTCAGGCTTATGCTCACGCACCATATCAAAGGCTTTTTTGCCTTCGCGTGTTTGCACGGTTTGGATACCGTATGCCTCCAACAGGTCATGGAACAATTTCATGTTCAATTCATTATCTTCTACGATTAAAACCGTTTTCGCCATTTGCTTCTCGATTATCCCCTACAGATTTGTCTTAAGTCTTCTTAGTGCATCCTATAGCTCAGGTATTTCTAAAGTGTTAAAATTCGTGCAGTTTTCACTATTTCTCTGCCTCTTGTTTTTCATGTACTTCACACGCGTCCCCTAATGGTTCAACTGCCAGAAGTTTCTGCGTTACTGCGAAGTCTCCGTAATCGACTTCCATATTACTAATGACACCATTTTCATGGAACAAAACTGACATCTCATAATCGGATGCGCTTTCATATGTATTTAACGGGAAAAAAGCCAAACGAATATTCCAACCTTTGGCATTAACCATTGCCATGTCGATATCATGTTTTATATCTGTTGTTTTATCGTCTTTTTTAAAAACCCTCGGCTTTCCGATAACGCTATTTACGTCTACCGGCCCTTCATTATCACTGCCATCAAAGAGCGTGACGCTATAGATTTTTTGACCGTTTTTTATTTTGTCCAAAACGCCCAATGTATGTGCCATTGGAAATAATGTCCCCTCCGGCAAATCAAAGACCAAATCCTCAGGGATAGTGTAAACGGCTTCATCGACCTGCCCGTTATCATTCACGGAAACACTACCGCGGATTTCTTCTAACAGAATGCCTTCGCTTTTACGTTCAGAGGAAAAGTTAAAACTCTTTCCATCATATGCTTCGTATGTAGAAAAATTACTCGTAATACGCATGGCGGGGGCTTCTATATATTCGTATGTAACGTCAAAGCGGTGATTTGTAATCCATGCATCGCATGAGGGTTGCCACTCATAAAACATTTTCCCATGGATGTTTGATACTTTCGCACTGCTTTTCTTGGATAAAAGCTTAATCTCATAAAGAGCCTTATGCGGCGTCAAGCCCGCTTCACGTGCTCGATCTAATGCGGCGAATGACACATGAGGGTAGAATACACCAAGTAAAGCCGCACAGTATAGTGGCAACAATATTTGTGTTTTAGATTCGAATTTAAATGACATACAAGAAAAAACTCTCAGCCTTTTAAAAATTGCATCCTTTATAGTACCTTAAACAGAAGAAGGCTTAAAGCAGAATAACAACAGCTCGGCAAACTCTTCCGCATATCGTGGGGAAAAAATGCCTATTTGGCTATAACTGCCTCTTTTTTCCTTTAATTTTTTCACATAACATATTCCCATAACACATTAAAAACACTGAATTTTTCTTATATATTCCATAACTGGCACATTCTTCGCATATCTCTCAGTCAGGAACAGTTTCATTACTGTAGGGTTAGAAAGGGTAGCTATTATGACATCGGATATTGTACAGAACAGATTTATCGCCAAATCACAGGCATCAGGCCACGAAAAAAGAAGCTTTTTACCAAGTACAAAGCAATTTTTTAACATCTTTACTAAAGAGGAAAGCAGCCTTCCACAATCAGATATGCAGGACTTATTAAAGACAGCATATAAAATGTTGGAGCAAGCGGATAAAGACCTTGTTGAAAAAGACAGACGTATTCAAAAACTTGAGAATATTCTGACAATTGACGAACTCACAGGGTTAACAAATCGCAGAGGATTCTTTCAGGCTTTTAAACGTGAAATTGATCGCACAAACCGTGGAGAAAATAACGGTGGCCTTTTCATCATGATTGATTTGGATTATTTCAAGACCATCAATGATACATTCGGGCACAGAGCCGGTGATGCAGCGTTGAAAGCTGTTGGAAATTTTTTAAACAACCAAGTCAGAGATATGGATGTTGCAGCGCGTATCGGCGGGGATGAATTCATCATCCTGTTCCCTAATACATCCATTACAAAGGCAATGAAACGTGCCCACAAATTAGGAAAAGAACTTAACAAGCTTCGCCTCGAATGGGAGGGAGCAACGATTAACATTCATGCAAGTTTGGGGCTAAAAGAATATAAGACTGGTCAAACAATCGAAAGCATAATAGAAGACGCAGACAAATCCATGTATCAAAACAAGGAAGAAAGGCGTCGCGCACTACACTAATTTTTTTAAACCTGCCTCCTCTCCCCCCCCTTCAACCCAACCCAGAAGGCAGGTTACTCCAAGAGCCCGGACAGCAAATTTCCACACAGATTTGCGTCCGGGTTCCTTTTTTGCTAAACAGTAACAAAGATATAAAAATAGATCGGGTGATATTATGGAAGCGCTGAACCTTTCAAATCTGAATAATGATAACGAACAAGAAACACAGGCCTTACGTGAGCTAAACGACTTCCTGTCTACTCCAAACCAGTCAACCAGTATGGATAACCTAAAAGAATCTTTACGTAATATGTTGGAGCTATGGATTGAGGTAAAGGGATATTCCACTGGGCGTGATTTACAACATCTGGTTAATGATGAACATTCTTCTCTAGCGGTTGCCGGCACTTTACGATCTGATAGAGAGCGCAAAAAGAAACGTGACTATGCACAAGCACTTGAGGATATTGAACACCTCATGAAACATTACTTTGATACTGCATATGAGTATGTGCAAAAACGCATCGAAGTTATTAAAACAGGCATTGATATCGAGATTGAAAAACTGGATCAACGCATCGAAGAAGAAGCCGATACGGAAATGGAAGCGCAAGCAATAAAGGCTAGCAGCAGCAAAAGACGTAAGCTCGTTCGTTTTAAAAAGCATATTGAAGAGCATGAAGAGGAATTGGAAGAGGCCGATACGACACTTGAAATCTTGGAGATTGAAAAGAACATTGTTGAAGACCTACATGATTTCAAAGCAGGACGCTTTACCCCTAATAAGCCTCGCCCAAATCCGTTATATCCAATCAGCGATATTTTAAATAGCGCATTACCGATAAATGACCCTATCTATGATAATCACCATGATATCCACGATGATATTTCGAATACCCAGCTACCCAATGACACTTCACCACTGACGGGCACATCTACGCTTAACTCTTCTGAGAAAACTGATGAAAGTGGTAGTGGGTCTCAGGGAAGTGCGGGCGATACAAGCGGATCAGGTGATACAACAGGCTCTGATGACAGCGGCGCAGGTGATAATGAAGAAGATACGCGCCCTCCTCCTCCATCAATCGACCTTTAAAGCTTACAATACCTTAAAGTGTGGGCTCTGATTTTTCTGAAGGAAATTGAAAGACCTCTGCGTCACGTTTTTCAACGCCGAAATGCTCAATGAATACCTCGGAAATACAGTCCCGAATTTCAGAGGAAACAGATTCGTGTTTGCTACGTATAACATTCAGCGCAGCTTTTAAGTTACCACGCTCACCAATTTTAGTTTGAGATATCAATATATCTAGACTTAGGTCTTGCCCTGCATCTTGTTGTTTTTCTAAGATACGACGAATATTTTCGGCGACATCATGACGATAAAAGCTCTCTCCGACGCCTTTATCTTTTGCATTGTTCAACATAGTGGCAACAACTTCTTGCGCATGATCAGGCCAAATTTTTGTCATGGATTGCAGTAATGATTTTGCCGGATCTCTACTTCTCACGCCCCCATAATCCCAATGGCGAGCAGCTTCATCAATATGCTCACGCACGCTTTGAGCAGAATCAGGGCTTTGTGCAACATCATCAACCATTTGCATTATCTGTGTATCTCGGTCTCGCGCTGATGCATTTAGAATTTCAGAGATTCTATGTTCCGGTAGCATTGATTATCACCCTTTTTTATCACAATGCGTAGATTACATAAATCTTTGACAAAGGTCAAAACTTCAAAATAGCCACGACAACCTCTTGTGCATGGTCAAATCAAATTTTACATGAATTACAGAACGATGTTATGCAGGTTCAGCAGGTTCACGATCAATGTGAACCTTTGGTACAGGTGCACCTAAAGAAGCGTTCAATGAGTCTGCCTGCTTTTTCATACTATCTTCAAAATGGTTTTGGCATTCCCAATGTTGGGTCACACTACGTACTCGATCTAGTGCTGAGCGATCTATCTACTTGAGAATTATTCTCTAAAACCTCACATAGTGCCGTTTTTCAGATACTGCGCGAGAATAACGGCAAGAAACATTAGAGCTATAACAACAGGAAGTGCCAGAATCGTACCAACAATACTTGTTCCATTTCTCCACTTTAGATAGCTCTCTACACGCTCAGCATTTGGCATTGCATCGATCTTTTTCATGCATGAAAGAATATGGCCGAAATAAAGTTCTTTCGATATAAATGCTGTTCCAATCCAGACACCTGCTAGACTGGCAGAAGACAAATCATAATACTCTTCTACAAAGCATAACCCGGCAACTACCAACCCCACTGTGAGTGTCACAGCATACATACGCCTGTATCCGGTCCATATAAAAAAGCAAAAAAGCGCAAGCCAATTAAAGCTACCCCTTACTTTTTTCTTTGGTTCCCTCATCACTCTATTTTCATATAACGTAAGCCACAAATCACGATAATGATCATAGTTTTTACCGATTATCTGCTTTACCTCATCACGATTCAGGAGCGCTTCAAGGTCGTGATAAGAGTAAATACCATGTTTACTTAGGCTTTTGGCATGCATCATATGATTAAGCAGCATCCGTCATTTTTTTCGGCACATTTGTCTTAAGGTGCAGTGCTTTTAACTGTTCTACATCCACTTCTGATGGTGCTTGCATCATTTGGTCTTCGTACTGACCATTCATGACAAAGGCGTATACTTCGCGCAAGTTCGGCTCATCTGCCAAAAGCATGATGATACGATCAACACCAAATGCCAAACCACCGTGTGGTGGCGCGCCATAACGCATTGCATTCAGCATACCGCCGAACTCTTCTTCCAACACATCCCTGTCATAACCGGCAATACCAAATGCTTTTTCCATGATTTCCGGTTTATGATTACGGATCGCACCGGAAGCCAGCTCAAACCCGTTACAAACACAGTCATACTGCCACGCATAAATATCTGTCGGCTCTTTCTCCTCCAAATCTTTCATGCCGCCTTGTGGCATAGAGAATGGATTGTGCGAGAAGTCGATTTTTTGTTGTGTTTCGTCGAACTCATACATCGGGAAGTCAATAATCCAGCAGAGCTTGTAAACGCCTTGCTCACGTGCAAACTCATGCCCTTCGGGCAGTGCATCACAAATTGCATCACGCGCCGCACCTGCAAATTTCGCAGCCGGAAGTTCCTGATTACAGATAAAGAAAATTGCATCTCCATCTTCACAGCCTGAAATGCTCCTTAACTCTTTAAGCGCTTCTATACTCAGGAATTTTGCAATAGGCCCTTTACCTGCAAAATCTGGGCTAGATGTATTTGAGCCTCCTTCAATTGCTTCAAATAAAATATAACCAAGCCCCGGTGCGCCTTCACCTTGCGCCCAGCTATTCAATTTATCAAAGAAGCTACGTGGTTGGTCAGACACTTTTGGTGCGCGGATTGCGCGGACAACACCGCCCTTTTCAATCACGCCTTTGAATGCCTTAAACGCAACATCTTCACGAGAGAAAACGTCTGTTACATCACAGATTTCTAGCGGGTTACGTAAGTCGGGCTTATCTGATCCATATTTCAACATAGCTTCTTTATATGGAATAGACGGGCACCAGATAACGTCACGTTTTTGACCAGTGAAGCCGGAGAACTCTTCAAAAATGCCTTTTACAACAGGCTGAATAGTATCGAACACTTCTTGTTGTGTTACAAAGCTCATCTCTACATCAAGTTGGTAGAATTCTGCAAGACGGTCGGCGCGGCCATCTTCATCACGGAAGCATGGCGCGATTTGAAAATACTTATCAAAACCGGACATCATCAACATTTGTTTAAATTGCTGTGGTGCTTGTGGTAGAGCGTAGAATTTCCCCGGATGCAAACGAGATGGTACAAGATAATCACGTGCACCCTCAGGTGAGCTTGCCGTTAGGATAGGCGTTTGAAACTCTTGAAAATCCTGCGCGTGCATTTTCTCACGCATCGTACGAATTACATCGTTACGCAGGCGGATTTTCTTTTGCATATTGTCGCGACGTAAATCAAGGTAACGGTAACGCAGGCGTATATCTTCGCCCGCACCATCATCTTCGTACACTTGGAACGGGATAATATCAGCAGCGGATTGTAGCTCAGCTTCGCTGATATCAATTTCGATTTCACCCGTTGCCATTTTTGCATTTACTGTTTCATCGCTACGTGCGTTTACTTTTCCGGAAATCGTTGCAACAGATTCAACACGCCAATTACTCAACTGCTCAAACAATGGTGAATTCTGTTCTACAACACATTGTGTTAGGCCATGCGTATCACGCAAGATGATAAATAACACACCGCCCAAATCATAAATACGGTGGATCCAACCAGAAAGTTTTACATCCTGCCCAACGTGGCTTTTGTTGAGTTCATGACATTTATGCGTTCTAAAAGCGTGCATTATTCCATATCCTATAGCGTCAAATTATCTTATAATCCCTGTTTTATAGCGCATAGCGTCATAAAGTCACGTCTATTTTTTGAATTTCCTGTATCTTTTACTGGACGATTGGATCATCTCTTGTATGATAAGGTTTTACAGGCGTTTTCAAGTTCCATGCAGGTCATAACCACAACAGAAAATCTTAACTCCTTTTGCGATACGCTAAAGGATGTTGAATTCATTACAATCGACACCGAATTTATGCGGGAGAAAACCTATTATCCCAAGCTTTGCCTTATACAGGTAAGCGGGCCGGATAAGAATGCCGTTGCCGTTGATCCTATGGCAGACGGGATCGATTTATCTGCTTTATACGATATCTTGGAAAATCCCGACATCCTAAAAGTCCTACATTCAGGTCGTCATGATCTTGAGATTTTCTTTATCAAAACCGAAAAAGTTGTCGCGCCAGTGTTCGACACGCAGATTGCTGCGATGGTTTGTGGGTACGGAGATTCTGTGGGGTATGAAACACTTGTGCGTACGATTACGAACCAACAGGTTGATAAAAGCTCGCAGTTTACAGACTGGTCTTTAAGACCACTTACCGAAAAGCAGATTATATATGCGCTTGGTGATGTTACGCATTTATGTGATGTCTATTTACATTTGCGTGCGGAACTTGAAAAACGCGGACGTAATGAATGGCTTATTCAGGAAAAAGAAATTCTACAAAACCCTGATACATACCGCAATGACCCTCAAAAATCATGGGAACGGATTAAAATACGATCGCCGAAGTCCAAAAACCTTGCGATCTTACGTGAACTTGCGGCGTGGCGTGAAGTACAAGCGCAAGAGCGCGACATCCCAAAAGCATGGGTTATACGTGATGAAGTTCTGGCGGATATCTCACGTCAAGCACCACAGAACCAAAAGCAACTTTCAAAAATCAGAACGTTTTCCAAAGACATGGCCGAGGGTAAAGTTGGGGCGCGTTTATTGGCATTGATTGAAAAAGCTGTGGCAACCCCAAAAGAAACATGGCCGACCCCAAAGAATAAAAAGAATATCCCGTCGCATGCACATGCCACAATTGATGTTCTGAAAATGCTGTTAAAAATACAGAGTAATGAGCATCAAGTCGCAACTAAACTCATTGCCAATAGTGATGATATAGAGGCAATCGCCCTTGATGATAAGGCAGATGTCCCCGCATTACAGGGATGGAGGCGTGACATTTTTGGTGCAGACGCACTTGCGCTAAAGCACGGGAAACTTGCGATTGGGCTCAAAAACGGGAAAATTGCAAAATTCAAACCATCCGATTGTAGTATATAGAAAAGGACTATGTATGAGCTCTGCTAAACGCCTTTTCTTGTTACGTCATGCGATGGCCGCATCTGATTTTTCCGGTGTCGATAAAGAACGCCCCCTAACCCCGCAAGGGAAGGAAGATGCCAAAATACTCGGCAAAGCAATGCTTAAGCATGCCTATGTCCCAGATTTTATTTTATGCTCATCTGCTTTACGTACACGACAAACTTTGGAAAGCCTTAACCATCATTTGGACGTAGACAATATAGATTTACGCGACACCTTATATAGCGGATCAACCGGTGATTATCTGTATGAAGTGCAACAAACAAAAGATGATTATGACAACATCCTGATAATCGCCCATAACCCCAGCATTTCAGAGCTTGTACGATTATTAGGTGCGCAAGGGCAAGAAAGCATCCTATCACGCCTTCATGATGGATATGCACCTGCAACATTGAGTGTCATTGAATGTGAATGTAAGCAATGGAGCGACATCCAACCTGCGGAAAATACGCTCAGTGATTATCTTGCCCCGATTGATTATAACGCACCTGCCCGTCCGACACGATGGATGTGACACGGCCTAATATGAAGCCATAATAAATGCATGATATTGAAGAACTTAGAAAATATGAATTTCTTGATTCACTAGAAGGCATTCCGGCAAGTAAAGCCTCAAACCGCCTGACGTTATGGCACACGGCACGCTCTATCTTTCCGGGGTTTATGATTTGCGCCGTTATATCGCTTGCTGCGATGTTTTTATCAGAACATTACAATGCACCTGCCATGCTATTATGCCTACTACTTGGCATGGTATTCCATTTTATGTCACAAGAAGACTCAACCAAAGACGGTATTAACTTTACAGCCCAAACGGTGCTGCGCTTTGGCGTTATCCTGATTGGTGCGCGGATTATGCTCTCTGATTTTACCGCACTTGGTATGCCTGTTATTGCTCTCGTATTATGCTCTACCGTGGTCGTTATTTTATTAGGCGTTTTGTTATCCAAAGCTTTAGGATTAGGTAAAGATCAGGGGTTATTAATTGGCGGTGCAACGGCGATTTGCGGGGCGTCTGCGGCTCTTGCCATCTCATCTGTTTTACCCAAGTCCAAGGATCTGGAATATAATACTTTGCTTGCCGTTATCGGTGTCACATTGATGGGTACAATCGCAATGATTACCTATCCGGTTATTATTGGCTTTCTACACTTTAATGATTATCAAGCCGGTATTTTGATTGGCGGGACAATACATGATGTATCGCAAGTCGTTGGCGCAGGATATAGCGTTTCCGAACAAGCAGGTGATACAGCCATATTGGTGAAATTGATGCGCGTATTTATGCTTGTCCCACTCCTTATCGCATTTGCCCTTTTCTTTAACCAAGAAAAAAACAAACCCAAAGGTAAGCGTTTCAAATTCCCGCTTTTCCTCCTTGGTTTTATTCTACTTGTCACACTTAATTCATTTCACCTGATCCCCGCACATATCATGCCGATCATTAAGGATACCAGTAAATGGATGTTAATTATGGCGATTACAGCAGTTGGAATGAAGACCTCACTCAAGGCCTTATTCTCACTTGGTTGGCGCCCCATCTTCCTTGTCTGCGCAGAGACAGTCTTTATCTTTAGCGTTTATTTTGGATTTTTATTGATGGGGTAAGTTGTGCTTAAACAGACAAGAGTAGAAGATATATCCTTCCGTAAACCTGATAATTTTGTTCCAGTTTTTGCAGCCAGCATCAACGAACATAAAAAGCGCATCATAATTCCTTTCGTTCTTACAGGTTTACTCCTACTTGGTACAATTTCTAGCCTTATCACATCACATTATTTTGAATTTATATTTGGGGTATCATTACTTGGCATTTCACCATTTCTTCTTGTTCCAGCTATACGCGTTTATAAAAATGGCACACTGCTAGAGATTTCAAACGATGGTATTTGGATTAATGCCTATAAACTCTATATTCCCAAGAATAATTTTTTGAACATAGAGAATATATGGAATACACATCACGATCAATTCACTGAGCATAAGACAAGGCACATCACCCTTAACATCGCCCCCCCAAAACACACAAAACGTTCACTAGTTTCTAAAGGAATTATATATTCCACTATAAAAGAAAATACAGATAATGAGGCCTCTATATCCTTTCGACTTCCGTTTACCAGTGGGAAAGTTGAAAATATCGGCCTGAATATTCCTCGCGCAGAACTCTTCCAAGTACTCAATGATTTCAAAAAGGGTGAAGGGTTATTTGAAGAGGATAAAGGATAGCCTCACTTAATCATCTTGCATTTCGGCGAGGACTTTGCGCATGAGGGGGATGGAAATACCGCGTTTTTCAGATAATGCTTTACGGTCTGCACGCCTTACGACGTCTTGTGCCGCGGCGAATGAACGCTCCATGCGTGGTAAGAGATAAGAGATTACGTCATGACTAAGGGACAATTGGTGGTCGCTAAATAATTTAATCAAAACAGAAGCAAGCAACATATCATCGGGTGTATGGATACTAACCGCAGGGGCTGCGCGGAAACGTGAAGCAAGATCAGCGATAATAAAGTCTGCATGTGTCGGTGCCATACGCATTGTGATGAGCATGGTTTTTTGCTCTTCCTTCAACATATTATAAAGGTGGAAAAGCGTCGTTTCAGCCGTCCGATCACCAAGCCACGGGTCAAGCCCATCAAGAACAAGTGCTTCGCCAAGCTCAAATAATTCCTCTGCCGTATGAGACGTTAACATCTCGGGCTTAATAATGGCGGCGTTAGATTTTTCCTGCCACACGGCGGCTAAATGACTTTTCCCACTTGCCGCAGACCCTTGAATAATCAGGACAGGTGCAGGCCAATTTGGCCAACGATCAATCCAACCGACAGCATCGCGATTACTCCTGCCGACCTGAAAGTCGGCACGACCAAACGCATGACGAGCGCCCAAATCCAACGGGATTTGTTCTGCTGTGACCTTTTCTTTTCCCTGAGGACGTGTGGAACTCATAAATACTCTACTATCTCTAAGCTTTACGCTTTACTCTTTGGAGCTGCCTTCGTTTTTTTAGGCTTTTCTGCGTTTGTTTTTGGTTTCGACTTGGTAGCAGATTTTTTAACTTTCGTCTTCTTCTTTTCTTCGGCCTGATCCATCTCCAGATAATAGGCACTTTGTTTATATTTATGGATAGCAAACGACAGCAATACACCAATAACGGCGGCAATTGGCACCGCCAAGAACATGCCCAAGATCCCAAGTAAACTTCCACCTGCTAACAACGCGAAGAAGACCCATAAAGGGTGAAGCCCAACACTGTCCCCAACCAACTTCGGGGTTAAAAAATTCCCTTCAATCAATTGCCCTGCCACGAAAATACCACCAATCATAAGGACAAACATAATGTCACCGGATTGGAACCATGCCACAGCAATACTGACGACCAAGCCAACAGCCGACCCAACCATTGGGATAACCGAAAGAAAACCTGACATTAACCCAATTAGAAAGCCATATTTTAACCCGGCAATAGTTAAACAAATTGCATATGCAACACCAAGCATCACCGCCACGGTGATCTGACCGCGTACAAAACCTGAAATTTTTGCATCAATTTCTTTTATTAAATTCATAATTACCTCTTCGGCATGGCGAGGCATTAAGTCCTGCACCCATTTTGTAACACTTGGCCATTCCTTCATCATAAAATATGCAACAATCGGCATAAATATTGCCACTGACAAGACATCCATGATCGCTTGTCCACCTGCAGCGAGTTTCTGCACAACAAAGTTGGCCGTTTTTATTGCGGCGCCTGCATTTTCCTTCACTATATCTTCGATTTTTTTACCGTCTTCACCACTGACATACTGGTCTAGTTGTGCGGTTAAAGGGCTTAGCAAGCTCCAAAATTTTTCGATATAGCCCGGAAGCTCTTCTGAAAACTCCGAGAATTCACGATAGAGGACAGGGCTAATCACACCGATGGCAGCAATAATCAAAACAAGGAATCCACCAAGGATCATCATGGCAGCAGGTGCGCGGGCAATGCCCAATGCGCCTAGCTTATTCACTGTCGGATTTAACAAATAAGCCACAGCAATTCCCAAAACAAAAGGGAGAAGGACAGATTTGAACAAAATCACTGTTAGAATAAAAAACACAAACGCGCATGCCCAAAAAATCATATGCGTCGATGGCTTAAGTGGCTTATAGCTCATTATACGTACCTTCTTCCGATCAAATTAGAATGTATGGCTAGAGGTGGTATCTCCCTGCCCTGCCGCAGGTTTTATACCGTTGTAAAAATTACCTGCTTTTTTATTTTTGCCCACAATCAAATCATAAATCACAGAGGGTGCGTCACTGTTTATACGAAATTTTTGAGAGGAGTCAGGGAAGCTCTGCCCGAGTGACATATTCGTATGTTTCATTGCATCACGCAGGCGTGCTTCATCCCCACGGAACGTAAATGACAAATGCGCCTCTATTGGCTTTACAGACATAATTTGCAGATCACTTAGGCCAACAACGGTTTTTAAAGAACGCTGTATTTGTACCCATTGACGTGCATTTGCATATGTTGCACGCACACGGAATTTTTGGTTCTGTGCGGCGCTGCTTAATGTTTTGTTCTTCCAATCTTTTTGAAGTGCGCCATAGGCAAGTGTGGATGCACGATCATAAAGCGCGGCGCGTGTTTCATTTGCACCCGCCTCAATGATGATATCTTTTACGTGCTCTGCCTTAATTCGGTCAGTACGATAGATACTAATCCGTAAATTACCAATGGCACGTTCTGCATCCGTCTTTACACTTGCCAGATTTACATCAGGAACACTAATCATGATTGCCGCTTCTTCAGCGTCATAACGTTTTAACATACGATCAAGACTGCGGCGTTCATAACGTAGCGCCTGATCATCATCAATATCTGCGATATCCATCAAATCACCGATAGGGACTTCAACAGGGACAAGGCCGCTTGAGACCTCGTTACGATGCCAGGCCTGCATCCAAATATTTCGCTCTGACCAGATCGTGTTCTTTCCGTCTTTTTGGAATACAGGTAAAACCAATAATGTTGTGCTTACCTGATTTGTATAGCTCACCCCCGAGATTGAGAAATAACGACTAACGGCATCTTCACGAAAACGAAATGTATATGTTCCAACATACCGCACCGCTGAAACACGCTCATTTGTCGTTTCGTAATCTTTTACCAAGGAGGCAACCGTTTCAAAGTCTGGCGTTTTCACCTGTTGGACTTGTGCCTCTTGTACCAACCTTTTTGCCAAAATACGAAAAGCACGTGACTGCGCTTTAACATATGCTTGTTCCTGTGCAGCGACAGAGTTTTCCGCCGTTACATCCACAACAACGTCTTTTACGATAAATAATGAATTGTCCGCCCTGACACTTTGCGAAAACGCAACGTGAAAGAAAATAAACGAAACGCAGAATATAATAAGCTTGCAGTTAAAAGCCTGATGAGGTATGCCCATGTTGCACCTGAAATAGCTGTAATAGTTGAATGTATCTATTTTTATAACGACACAGGCGTGAGAGCAACATGAAAGAACAAATAAAAGAGAGTGCGTACAAAAAAGCCGGCGTTGATATCGACGCGGCGGCGGATCTTGTTGAGCAAATCAAACCTGCGATCAAGAAAACAGCCCGCACCGGTGTAATGAGTGGTCTTGGAGGTTTCGGCGCGATGTTCGATCCGAAGGCTGCCGGTTATGATGATCCGATCCTTGTATCGTCGACAGACGGCGTCGGAACAAAAATTAAAATTGCAATTGATGCACACTCCCATGACACAATCGGTATTGATGCCGTTGCGATGTGTGTTAACGACCTTGTTGTGCAAGGGGCAGAACCTTTGTTCTTCCTTGATTATTTTGCCACGGGGAAATTAGAAAATAATGTCGCGCAAAGTGTTATCGAAGGTGTTGCCAAGGGATGTGAGATTTCCGGATGTGCGCTTATCGGTGGTGAAACTGCAGAAATGCCAGGTTTGTACGCCGATGGTGATTATGATCTCGCAGGCTTTACAGTTGGTGCAGTTAACCGCGATAGCCTGATTACAGGTGAGAAAATTGCAGATGGCAATATAATCCTTGCCCTTGCATCCAATGGTGTCCATTCCAATGGTTATTCTTTGGTACGTAAAATTATTTCCGATGCATCTGATTTAGATTACAGCAGTGATGTACCATTTAACATGACAGTGACACATCAAGATCAGGATATTGAGAAACAAATCACAGCCAAAGCAGACAATCTGTGCGAAGCGTTACTTGCGCCCACACGTATCTATGTGAAATCTTTGTTGAAAGCTTTAAAGTTCAAAAGCAAAGATGGCAGTCCTGCAATTAAAGGAATGGCACACATAACAGGCGGTGGTTTGACAGAGAATATTCCACGCGTTTTGCCCGATGGCTTAACTGCGCATATTGATGTTGCGACATGGGAATTGCCGGAAATCTTTAAATGGCTGAAAGATCTTGGCAACCTTGAAAACTCTGATTTAGCGAGAACGCTTAATTGCGGTATTGGTATGATTGTTGTTTGTGACCCTGAACATGCAAAAGAGATTGAAAAATCCCTGATTAGTACAGGTGAAACCGTTTATAAAATCGGTGAAATCAAAAAACAGAACAATAAATCAGATATCAGCATTATTCTTGATAATTTGGGCGCATCATGGGGATAACGGCTAAGCTGAAGCTAGCGGTTTTTATATCCGGTCGCGGCAGCAATATGGTTGCGATTAACGAAGCGTGCAAGAGTGCTGATTTTCCGGCCGAAATCTCTGTGGTTTTATCCAATACACCTGATGCAGCGGGTATTGCCTATGCGCAAAGTCATGGTATTGCCACGGAAATTGTCGATCATAGAAAATTTGATAGCCGTGAGAGCTTTGAGGCAGAAATCTCTGCCCGATTAAAAAATCATGATATTGATCTGATCGTATTAGCAGGGTTTATGCGCATCCTGACCGCCTCTTTTGTAGAGCAATTTCCTCACAATAGTATGATTAATATTCACCCCTCTCTCCTACCGGATTATAAGGGGTTAAATACGCATGCACGCGCAATTGCAGATGGAAAGTCAGAGGGAGGGTGCAGCGTCCATTACGTTATTCCTGACCTTGATAGCGGACAAGTTATCTTGCAAAAGCGTGTTCCGATATTAGATGGAGACACCGCCGACACTTTGGCCGCGCGGGTTTTAGAACAAGAGCATATCGCCTATCCCGAAGCTATTCGTCTTATCGCCTCTTCCAGAATGGCTGAATAGAAATCTCTATAGATTGGCACTTGAATTTCGCGTATAATTTTGCTTTATAGTTTCGAAGCAGTAATATAGATAAAAATCAGAGGAAAATATGGCCGATCACAAACCTGTAGACGTTGATCCGAAAGACGTAAAGCGCGCAGAACAAATGTGGCACAATTTTACTGTTGGCAGTAAATACACCATATATGCGATCATTTTTATTTTAGTCTGCCTTGCTCTTGGCTTTGTAAAGCTGTTTTGATCCTCACTTATATTAATAAAAAACTGCATTGTTTTTCTGCGTTTCTAATAAAGCCTTAACTATTTAAGGTCATAATCCTCGCGTGAGCACCCCTGTATCAATGGGGATTTTTGACATAAGTCTTATTCGGGTATCCATGTATAGAAATGCTATGAATGCAAATTTGCGAAAACTTTTGAATGCGCGCCTTTCTGCGTTTGCGTTCTTGTGCCTGATAACTCTTTGTTTTTATACATCACATGTGTATGCAGACAGTAATGCACACATGCTTACACTTGATGCAGGCAATACGTCCTCTACCTTAGCACCGTACAGTTATATCGTCACAGATGAAGAGAGAATCCTCACCCCTGATACACTCGTCGCACGTCATAAAAGTAATTTACGAGGTGAGAGATTTGACAGTGACATTCTTAATTCGGGCATAAAACCGGTGCCAACTTGGGTTTTATTTACTATTTATAATAAATCACAGATCGATAATTGGGTCATTCATTTTGGGGATGCGCTTGATGGGCGTATGGGTATGGTTCGTAAAATTCATATTATGAATCATTCCACAAAACAGTCAGTATCCTACCCGATTTCCAATGAACTACGCGGTACGTCACCATTTCTTGGCGTTGCGTTACCTGTTAAGATAGCCTCTGGAACAGAAAATACCTTTGTACTATATATCGAGGCAGATAACGGCCTCCCTCTTGTTCTCGCCCCTAGCATTATGAGCCAAACGGCCTATATGAAGATGATGTTTAACGGCGATGCAAAAACCATTTTTGCAACCCTGCTCTTTCTCTCTGCAATTATATTTTTTATGACCTCCTATTATATAGGGCGTAACCCTGCATCTATTGCTTTACTGTCCTATTATTCCATTTTATGCGCACTGTTTTTCAATCTGAACACCAACCTGATCTCTGATACGCTTGCGGGAGGTGGATTTTTATTTATTTTATATATGAGCAGCTTCCTTCCTCTCATTATTGCAACAAAGTTCTTCACTAAAATTACCTATGATGAAAAGCCAATGGAGAATATGGCTTTAGTCGCTTTGGCAATTTGTATCCTGAGTATATGTGCGCTTTACCTTACTATTTTTGGGCTCAGCACATCAGGGCTTATCGCATTAAGCGCAACGGTTTGTGTCACATTTTTATCTATTATTATCATTGTCCTTTTCACAAGTGAAAAACCAAAACCTATAACCATAATATATTGCATGGCCCTACTCTTTGCGCCTGCTGCTCTGCTTATATTAACATTAAGTGTTCTTGGATTCATTCCAATGAACTCTTTAACTATGAATATGTTTTGGTTCTTACATATCCCGGAGGCTTTGCTTTTTATTACCTCTTACCTCAGATCCAATACCCACCGTGATAAACGTAAGGAGCAAGAAAAACTACAAAAGCAATATGATGATCAATCCCTGTCCCGCCTTCAGAAATCAAAAGAATCTGCGGATCAGGCACGCTTATTACGTGTGATTGAACGGGAACGGGAATTAATGCGTGAGCTACGAGAGCGTGAAGTAAAAAGAACAGAGGAAATGAGCCGCGCCAAAGAAGGCGCTGATAAAGCTAACCAAGCAAAATCAGCATTCCTTGCCGTTGTTAGCCATGAAATCCGCACACCTATGAATGGGATATTAGGGATGGTGCAACTGTTAAAAGATACAAGCCTTAGCCAAAAACAACAAGATTACATGGAAACCATTCATAAATCAGGTGAAACTATGATGGCTTTGTTAAATGACATTTTGGATTTCGAGAAGATTGAAAGTGGCTCTATGGACCTTGAAGAAGTCGGGTTTGGTATTCGCCAACTTGCAAATGATGTTGTTACCCTTATGTCTGGTCATGCCGCGCAGAAAAACATTCGCCTCAGTGCAGATATTACGGATACAATTCCAAAAGCTCTTATTGGTGACCCGACACGTTTACGCCAAGTTCTGCTTAACCTTGTGAATAACGCGATAAAGTTTACAGCAGAAGGACATGTTACAATCAATATTACGCCTTCTACACGTGCCAATGATAAAATTTACTTTGCTGTAAAAGACAGTGGTATCGGTATTTCCGCAGCCGCACAAAAGAAGTTATTCACACCGTTTAAGCAAGCAGAAACAAGTACATCACGCAAATATGGCGGTACCGGCTTAGGACTTGCAATATCCAACAGATTAATTGAGGCCATGAACGGAAAAATCTGCGTTGATAGTGAGGAAGGCCAAGGTAGTACATTTTGGTTTGAGATCAGAATGCAGGAACAAGACGATGTTGATGATACACAAGCACAACAGCAAGACGCCTCCTCTCAACGTAAAAATACGAGACCTATGAACATTCTGGTTGTTGAAGATAATGAGATGAATAGGAAAGTTCTGGAAGGGTTGCTTGCACGCGACGGGCATACACTACATATGGCAGCCAATGGTTTAGAAGCACTTGGCATTTGTAAGAACCAAAAAGGACTAGACCTTATCCTTATGGATATTCAGATGGATGGATTATCAGGTATAGAAACAACGCAGAAGCTACGAGCAGAGAGCGACCGCACCATTGCCTCTATTCCGGTGGTCGCGTTAACCGGGAATGTTATGTTAGAAGATATAGAAGAATTTTTTGCCACCGGCATGAATGGTTTTATCGCCAAACCAATTGATTCCAAAAAATTACAGGATGTCATTCATAATGCCTCTTTAGGAAAGTTTGAAAATGAGCTGTCGGATAATTTCTTTGAGCAGAAACAAAAAGAAGAGAGTGAATTCGATTATAAGGCATTTGCCAAAGGGTTGGAGCTTGATGATAGAGAAGTTTTTGTGAGTGATGATGAAATCCAAGCCTCTAAATCACAGAACACTCATAAAGATGCGATTCAAGAGAGCCCGGCAACTATTACAAAGACACAAAACCCTATAGCTTTTGCTGAGCCGGATAAGGACACGAATGGATCAGATGTACAAAGAGCGCCACAAGCCGCAACACCGATCCCTACAAAGTCTCAAATACCATCGAACAAACACCCTGTTCAGGTTAGCTCATCTAAAAAAGATGAGGAGCTAACAGAGATACAAAAATATCTTATGGAGCAACATTCTACCTCTCATGCAGAGGAAAACACACCAGCCGTACAAGAACAGGCCAGTATCAGTACAGCTATAGAACCTGATCCAGTAGATACCCCTGCAGAACTGCCGAGTATTACCGCAGAGCCGGCTACAACTCCGGAAACATTTTTAGACATCCAGATGATTGAAAGTCTGGTCGGAACGTTAGGGCGGGAACAATTCCTGTCTTTAATTGACGGATTTGCAGATAAAGCTTCAGAGATCATTGCAGATATGCATATCGCAATCGAAGAGGGTAATATCGCATCTTTGGGCGCGCGTGCGCATGAACTCAAAGGCATGGCCGGTAACTTCGGAATGAAATATGTCAGTGATATTGCAGGAGATGTAGAAAAGGCAGCAAAAATGTCACAAGATTTAGATGCCATTGCAGCAGCGAAAAAACTTAACGCAGCCAATGATCAAACAAAAGCTGCGTTCCAAGAGTGGATAGACCTATAATTACTTGGGTCTAAAAACCGTATGCCATTTTCATACCGAATGTATGATTAGATGTATCTTCATCAAGAGACAAGTTATAGCCCGCATCCAGTTGCCATTTTTCATTGTTTGTCACAACAACGTCAACGCCTGCATCTATATTATGACGTGAAGGATCCTCACCCTCAACAGAAAACACTGAACTACCTAATCCTGTTACACTTTTAACACGTGTATCAAGGATATCATATTGATATGCCAAGTGTACTGTAGGGTAGACAATCAAACCTTCGTCGGTTTTGAAAAGCTTACCTGCTTCAACACCTGCGCCCATGCTTAATGTGTGTAATCCTTCGTAATCAACATTCAGGCTTAATGCATCTGCACCTACTTCACGATACTGCTCCGCGGAAATAAAGTTATATGCCACATTCATATTCGGGCGGATATGTAATCCATTTTCACGTAGATACTGTTTCGATAATGATGACGTCAATGCGATGTGCTGGCTTGTGAATTCCGCGCTTGCATCGCTACTGCTAAGGCCACCAACGGCATAACGCGTATTATTGTGATCGTTATACAAATACGAGAATGAACCGCTTAACAGAGTATCCTTTTTTAAATTCTTACTTGTATAAATGGAAAAGCCAAAACTATCCGCACTGTTCTTTGTTTTATTGGCATTATCTGAGTCAATGGTGGCAGTTCCGACAACCAGAGCCGCACCAAATATCATATTATTATCTCGGTCACGCTTATCCGCGCCGATAATCACACCAGTGGCATCAGCGCCAAACCCATCGATACCGCCCACTTTACTCTTTGAGCTATTTTGTATGTATGCTTTTGCCCAAAGATTACCGTATTTTTCTGTTGGAACTTGATGCTTTTTACGATCAATTTTTCCTGTTATCAGGTTTTGTGAGCCTGACGAGAGAACGGCGTTGTTACCAATTCTATTTTTGAACTTACCCGCATTGTATCGTGATGTTACCGCACGATGATGAATGGCTTGTTCTACTTGTGAGATATGGGCGCGCGATACCTGCGCATAGCCAGCATCCAATGATGGAGCTAGTGATTCAAGACGCTCATTAAATGTGCTTTCTGTGCTATCATTTCCAAGGGCTGCCTGCACTGCATTTATAGAAGCTGCTTCGCTATCGGCCATATCTTGTAATATCGCTGTGGCAATTGCCGCGTTATTACTTGTTGTGGTTATGGCATCTAAATCGTTCACAGAGATCTCAAGATCAAGATTATCGCCATTATTTTGTAAATTAAAATCATATAAATATGAAGTATCAGAGAAGCTATTTGGCCCAATTGTTGCGCCGCCGTTTCCGACAACAATATTCGCTACAGTGCCGGTTTGTAATGGTTGTGATGTTGGGTCTATTGTCACGATAATATTATCGCTACTAAGGTCTAACGGCCCACCATTTGTTATGTTTAGCCGACCTGTTTGATTTGTTCCTGCATTATTTTCAACGCCAATGATAAATGTTGCGTCATCACCATCCACCACATATGTATCTGCGGACAGGCTATTACCTGCGTCAATGCTCACTTGGCCATCAACATCAAGTGCGCCGCCAACAGTTATATTTGCATTACTGTTGAGGATAGCATTGTTGTTAACACTTAATGAATTCAGGGCAATACCACCGCCTAAATTATTATTTACGTTCAGTGTTCCACTCGTCAAATTAACGGTGACGGCTTCGATCTGTCCGCCGGTGGTGAATGTTCCACCATTCCCGTCTGATCCAAAATCTACAACGTCAGTCGCATTACCATCAATCTCTCCGACATAGGAGCTACCGCTAATAAAATTCAATGTCTCGCCGCCATCCGCCGCGCCAAGATCAATATCTGTGCCATCATTATTTGTATTAATTGCAGAATTTGTAGTCCAAGTATTATCATCTCTAATAGACAAAGAATCTATGGGGGTAGTCCCACCAATATCCGCGTTTTGAGTGATATTATTTCCTATACCTGTTGTACTAATATCACCATCACCAATCGCGGCAGATCCATCAATTGCGTGATCGATAGAGATACTACCACCAACGGTTAGCGTCACACCATTATCAATGGTCAGGAGCGCTGTTGTATTCTCATCAATTGTACAATCTACACCGGGCAAAGGACCTGTACAATCCTCTGCCCACGCCGGCATTATGACGCCGATACATGTAAACGAAGCGATGATTGTACCGGTTAATAAAGTCGTTCTCATTTTGGACATCGTGATAACTCTGATCTTAGAATAAAGCAAGGCGGGGGTGTATTAAGTAAGGCGTGTAAGCCTGACAATTATATTACTGTATTTTTCCAGTAATAACAAGGTTCTGCACTTTTACCCTAAAGCACATTCAATTAAAAATCCTCTGTACAGCTTGCACAGAAATATTCATCATTCACAATTGTTGAATTAATTAAGAAAGAATAACTGTTCAGGTAGAAATCATATTTTAGTCTATGGCGTTTTTGGTAGGCGGCCTTCAGGCGCTCTTCCCCTTCAATTAGCTCAATAACGTTGATATTGCCTAACCGAAAGTTTTCTTTGTTCAGAATTTTCACAGCAGTATTTGTCTTGATTTCCAAGTGCACAGCTTTAACGGCATCCTGAATGGCGACAATCTGATTATAAGCGAGTTGGAGTTCTCGTTTCAGCTCTTTCACGATTTTCATTTCGCGGTATTCGAGTTCACGTATTTCACTGTTCACGCGATTTTTACGATGCTTCTTGAAAAAGCCATCAAAAATCTCATAACGCATAGACACATACGCCTTCACATCACGTTGTCGGCCAACATCCCCGCCGTCATCATGCGCTTGTTCTGCACTGACATTAAAGTCCAATTGCGGGTAATAGCCGCCCTTTTCTGCTGCTAATTTATGTTTTAACGCCGAAAGATCTGCATCATTTATTTTAACCCGTGAATTTTGTTCCTGTGCCAAAGCGAAATACACATCAAAATCATATTTTTCAGGATTTAAAACATCGGGATCAACAGCAGCAAAATCCGGTAATGCCCCGGTTAAGAACTCAAGATTACTAACCGCGTCATTGTATGAAGCCTTTGCCCTGTTCAAATCCAAGTATGCAGATGCTTGCCGTGATACGGCATAATCATGCATTGCCTTGCTAATTGCACCGGCTTGATACATTTCTGAAATGACCTGCACCATTTTATCAATTTCATTTACAAAGCGCTCTGCTGTTGCGATTTCAGATTGGTAAAGCAGCACATCCAAATAGAACGTCATTGTATTCAAAACAACACGCTCTCTTTGATTCAATGCCTTATAACGCTCTGAATTTGTAAGTTCTTCGCGCTGATTAACTTGGGAGGATGTGGCATAGCCATCAAATACTTTTTGTGTTACTTGCAAGGTTACGTTGCCGTAATTATTCGTTTCCTTACCTGCATTTGGCGTAATATATTGCCGCCCACCTTCGGCGGATAGCTCAACCCGTGGCCAATAATCGGCCTTTTTTTCACTTATAAATTCTTCGAGCTGCTCAATTTTCTCACCAGCAATAAGTAAGTCTGGGTTTTCTTCCAGTGCAAAAAGAACTGCAGTACTTAATGATAAATCAATGGCCTGTGTTTCGTACTCTTCTTGCGCAACGGCTATTGAAGAGCCTGCAAAGCACATGAGGCATAAAGATAATGTTTGTGTAAGGAAGGTCTTTCTCATTATTTCCTCCCAAAGGTCACTTTGACCCAGTTATAAGTGCTTTCAATCTCTTCATCACCGGAGATGCTTGGCTCTAATTGTTCAAGGGGGATATTGCCATCCAGAAATAAATTCCGGACGTTCAACATACGCGCCAGCGCCAGTTTTTTGGAGACGGCATCATTCGCAGCATTCGGATCATTCCCTGCGACGATATCAACAATTGTTTCTTGTGCACCCAACTCATCGGCATATTTTTCAATCAACGCATTAAGCTTTATGTAGTTTTCTTTTGTGATTGAAATAGAGTCCTTGCCAAAAAACACGACAAAGCTGCGTTCTTGCGTGTCTTGTATAAAGGATTGATTTTTAGATTCTGCAAATTGAGTATGCTGTTGGTACAGTTGAATATCATTTTCATCTGAAGGCTCTTCCAACACTTTCACTTTATCTTCAAGCTCTTTAATTTTCTCCATCAAAGAACGATTGGTTGTGGCCAGTTCTTGTGCGCTTGAGCTTGCCGAGGTGTATTCGCTAAACTCAGAGAGAATTTTACTTTTGAAGATAATAATGTGGAAATAAAGGGCACTTGCAACAACCATAACAAAGAAAACGAACATGATGATAACAGAGGACAGGATATCAACGAATCCCGGCCATGCCATTGCACCTAAATCTTCTTCACCACTGGACATATATTTTGCTCTTTTCTAACGCCCTATTATTATTTCGTGTTTTTACGACCTACAGAAAACCACGATTTCTTTTTCCTCTTAACCAGAGCATCTCCGCTATCTCGGCCAATTTCTACAGAAGAGGAGTAAGATTGCATAAACACACCAACATCATCAGAGAGCTTTTTCTGAACATTTTCTAAGTCAGATAACGCACCTTCCATCGTTTTTAAGGCACCTTGTGTGCTTTCAACATCAGATGATCGTGCCTGTAACAATGCTTGATTAGTTTGCCCAAGAATAGAGACAGCTTGATTAAGTTCATTCAAGGCAGGGTGTTCTTGATCCCCTTCTTCGACTTGATAATTTAAAAGCTGCTCTTGTACTTCATGAATGGAATTGAGGCTTAGCTCTATTGACTGCACAAGCGGCAAGTTATCATCGACCTTTTGACCATATGTCACCAAATGCTGCTCTAACGCAGCAATATCTTGATGGATAATCTTGGTCAGCTGTTTATTATCGCTTGCCACGCCTTCAATCGAATTTGTGATTTGCGGTAAGTATTCCGAAATCTGCTTACCATTCGTATCAATGTCTTTCATAACCTGACCGATTGCATTCGCAGATGTCATTATTTGCGATACGCCACCTACAATAGAGTCAACACGTTCAGTTAAGTTTGTGACATTCTGGTTTATCTCATTAGAGGCAATGACAACGTCATTCTGGCTTGCCGACATACCTTTAATTTCAACTGTGGCAGAGGAAACCTCATCACCGACACGCGCGATTGACTCAGAGAGTGCACCAATTTTCTTATGCGTCTGTGTTGAGAGATAAACAAACCCTGCAAGCCATTCCTTAAGGTCGTTATCTGTTGGCTTCGGTGGAGGTAGTTTTACTTCTTTTTTATCTTTACCCTCGGCTTTGTCGTCAGCTTTTTCACCTTCTTTTGGTTTATCTTTAATCTTACTTGGGTCGAATTTCACAATTCTGTCATCAAGCCAGCGTGATACATTCTCGATAAAGAAGTTCTGTGGTGCGCCAGCAAGGTGGATAAACAGACCAATCATCAAAGAACCGGATAGTCCAAATAAGGATGAACTAAACGCAAGCCCCATACCGCCAAGAGGTGCGGCAAGAGAGCCAATAAAGGCGGTCATCTGCTCCATACCGATTTCACCACCATCGCCACCAAGGTTCGCCATACTATTCAACGCCTCACCAACGGAATCAATCGTCGTCAAAAGGCCTATAAACGTTCCAAGCAACCCAAGCATAACCAAAACACCGGAAATGAAGTTTACATTGGCGCGGTTACTACCAACACGATAACCCAGCTTTGATTTAATCAAACGTGCATGATGGTCATTAAAGTTAGGGTGACCAAATTTCCCAATATTATCAATTGCATGATCCATTGAAGACGTATTCAATAACCATGCTTTCTTCTCTAATGTTCTACGTAATTTACGCACATCATCTTCTGTAATTTCATCTTGCCCGACAATACGCTCCATCAGTCGAAGGAAACAGGCCGAACGGAAAATCAGGTAACTATTGTGAAAAACTTTCAGTATTCCAAAAATCATCAATGAAATAATCAACGCATTCAAATAGACATTCGTATTAAAGTAGACAACTAATGTTGAAAAGTTGCTCAACACCGCATAGACAAGTGCAGTACTGATGATAACCATTGGTGCGGATATATAGTGAAATATTAATGCCTTAATCCGTCCGTAACGACGTTCACGTCTATCCGGCACAACCTTCTTCATCCGCAAAATACGGCGCACAAAATTGGGGATCAGAACCCTGTCATTTGTAAATATATACTCAGAAGTTTGATCAAATTCACCAATTTGCTCTTCTTCAAAAGTTTTTTTAATAGATCGAAACGAAGGAATTTTCACGATGACACTTGAATATTCTTGAATGTTAAAAAGGGCGGAGCAGAAAGCTTCCGACTTTAGGTTAAGTCATCGTATAAACCATAACAAGCAAGGGGGTTGGGTTACCAACACATTTCATGTGGATATGTGGAAAACTCGCTCTTTTAACTTTCCCGCAACGCATTTTCGCGTATCTGGTAAATCGGCCGTAGAATAGCACCAAGAACAGATATTTCATTTGCCAAGATATTCACATCGACCGCCATCCCGGGGAATATTGGCTTGCCCTCAGAGATTTGTGTTTTTTTCAACTCCACCCTGATTTGGTAATATTGCCTGTTTTGATTATCTATAAAACTATCCGCACTAATATATGTTAGCTCCCCCTTTATTCCACCATGAATAGAATAATCATAGGCTGTAATTTTCGCAATAACCGGCAAACCAACCCATATTTTCCCTCGATCCTCAGTGGAGACATGAGCCTCAACAATCAAAGTTTCCTGCACGGGAATAATTTCTGCAATGACCTGACCGGGGCGTATTACTCCCCCGATTGTGTTGACATGCACTTTTTTAACGATCCCTTTTATAGGAGATTCCACATATTTACGTTGAACTGCATCGTTAAAAGTTTTAATACGCTCTTCCAATTTTTGAACATCAACATTAATTTGCCCAAGTTCTTCAACAACTTTCGAACGCCATTTTTGTTTCGTCTCACCAAGTAAATTAACGATCTCAGACAATTCAGATTTTGTGATTGGTATTTCTTTGCTTATCTTAGATATACGCGTTGTGAAATTTCTCACTTCACTGTCCGTCTCCAGATACTGACTTCTGGATATTGCACCTGTACGCAGAAGTTTTTTACGGATTTCAAGCTGCTCTTTCGCATTTTTCATTTCATGACCAAGATTTTCAACATTGGTTTCCAATTCATCGAGCTTAAGCACTTTTTGGCTCATCCGTTTTTCAAGCCCTTTTATCTTCTCACCCAACTCGGCCCTGCGACTTTGGAATATTTGCACCTCGGACAGGATATGTGATGGATGTTTTTGCATCAACGCATCATCATAAACAGGGCGTGACTTATCATCACGTTCAGCTTGCAGGCGTGTACGTTTGATATAAAGGGAGGCCAAAGCAACCTCAATTTCCTTCATATCCGCTTCTGCGCGTGTATTGGCCATATGGAATAGACTGTCTCCTGCTTGTACGACCTGCCCTTCCTTCACAAGGATTTCATTAATAATTCCGCCTTCTAAATGCTGAATCAAACGCACTTTGCCCGAAGGGATAACTTTACCCGGGGCGCGGACATGTAAATGAATGTTTGTAAAGTTTGCCCATAAGAAGAAGGTTGTCACACATGCAATACCAAGCCAGAGATACACTCTGTATCTTGAGAAATTACCGCTATCATTTAAAAAATTTACCTTATGCGCCATTTGATAACTTCTTTACTATTTCATCGCGATTTCCATCGGCCATAATACGTCCCTGATCAAGCAAAACCAAACGCCCGACAAGTGGTAGCAATGTTGTTCTATGTGTAACCATGATAAATGTTTTACCCTGAATGAATTCTTTTAATGATGCCTTCACGCGCTCTTCCAACGCACTATCCATACCGTTTGTCGGCTCGTCAAACACCAAAATATCCGGATCACGTACAAAGGCACGCGCAAGAGCGATGGCTTGCCTTTGTCCACCGGACAAACGTTTTCCGGCTTCACCGACATCCATATCCAGCCCTTCACCCGTTTGTTGCACGACAAGGTCAAGCCCCGACATCTGCATCGCCCGCTCCAGATTTTCATCCTTAATTGTTTCATCACCCATTACAATATTATCGCGTATTGAGCCTTGGAAGAAGTAGGCATCCTGCGGTACGTAACCAATAGAACGGTACAGCTCAGTATCTGTAATAGATGTGTAAGTATAACTATCTAGGTAAACATTACCCTCACGCGTTTTTATTAGCCCTGCGATCAGGCTGCTTAATGTACTTTTCCCTGCGCCCGTTTTACCGATCAAGCCAATATGATCGCCTGCCTTAATTTGTAAATTCAGTTTATATAATGCGGGTCTTGTCTGCATCGGGTATTGATATGTAATATCTTTTAGCTCAATATTACCTTTAAACGGCCCTTTGCTGTTTTTCTTCCGTGCGGATGCACTGTCATCATGGGGGAGTTGGAATATTTTATCGATTGCCTTGAGCACATCTTGCGTCTGTTTCAAACGGGACAGAACCGAAGCCATTCCAACGACAGGCGCAATCGCACGCCCGTAGATAATCGTACAGGCAATCAGCCCCCCGATTGTCAGGCTACCCTCGTCTATTTGATAAACACCAAAGAACACAATACAGACATGCATAATTTGCGTTACCATCACAGACATATTGGATACAGTCGATGTTACAAGCGCATTATAGCTTGCCGCCTGCGCAGAACTTTCAGAGGCTTGTCGCCAACGGAATAGTCGTGATCCTACCGCACTTAATATTCTAATTGTTGACAGCCCCCCGAGCATTTCTACAAGAAAAGAGGACTTATTTTGCATCGATGTAAAATATTTTGCCGTTGCACGCCCGACAACGAATTGCGCCGCGTAGTTCAATATAAAAACGATAGCCGCCGCGACAACAGGAATAATCGCTAAAGCAGGTGCAATGATATAAATAACAATTGTAAAGAAAATGAAGAACGGTACATCCACCAATGTCGGCACCAAGCGCGATGCATAAAAATCTTTAATACCATTCAGTTCACGAAACAGATTTGATTTCTCACCTACAGATAGATGGATATCGACGTCTTTAATATGGATTAAACGCTCCATCAACTTTACATCATATTCACTGGATACACGCGCGGCGACGTGTTCTATAATATAAGAGCGCATCGTTTTAAAGAAAAAGTCAAAAATGATTGCGACGATAACACCAGAGGTCAGAACGATCAGTGTATCAGGCACAAAATTGACGATCACACGATCATAGACATTCAATGTGAATAGCGGGATAGCCAAAGCCAGAATGTTGATAAAGACAGAACAAAAAATGACTTCTGCATACCTGCCCCAAAACGAGATCATCGGATTCCAAAACCAGTCAAGCGCATGCCCATGATCCATATGAGATATGTCAATATTTGAGCCTTTATCTTTAGGCATAAAGACGTAGACCTCACCTTGATACCCATCTGAAATCTCAGATACCGAAATTTCCTGATCTGATTTTCCAGGCAGATAAAACCGCCCTTTGCCGTCTTGATCCGGATAATAAACACATGCTTCCCCGTTATCCATTTCCAGAATGAGTGGAATTGTGAAAGCAGGAATTTTATCAAATGGTATTTTTAATGGCTTAACCGTGAAACCAATTTTTTCACCTAAAGAGCTTAAATCAGTTGGTCGCAGGTATTCTTCCCCCTTAGGGATACTTGCTACAAGGCCATCGATGTCCACTTGTACGTCATAAAACGAAAGAACTGAAATTATGCAGTCCTGATAAGATTTCAGATAAGGCGAATGTGACGTGTTCATAATGACAATTCATGCAAGGTGGAAATGAATACCATCATTAATATACGGGAAGGATTAGAAAAACCAAAGTCTATATTCGGATGTGCGCAGAGAACTACACAGATTGAACTGTCAATTGTGCGCCGTTATCCCAATCAATTGTACGTGTACCACCAACTGTATTATCACTTGTCACAGTTCCGCTTTGATTAAGGACACTAATATCAGCCAGTGCAATTGTGCTTACATCTACAAAGATTGTTAAATCATTCGTACCATCTGTCATATTTGTAATATCGTCATCACCGATATCAAATGTATCACCGCCTGTCAGATCTGTATTTCTGAAATCAAGCTCTTCGATATCAGAGAATAATGCCGCAAAATCATCACCATCCAAATTATTATCTGTCAGATCATTCGCACCTGTAATGGTCGCAGTATCCGTACCACCATTCCCATCTATGGAAGAAAGGGCACCGAATGAATCCGTACTAACAGAGATTGAATCGTTTCCACTGGTCAATAAGAAATTCTCAAAGCCGGAAATCGTATCGACATTACCCTCTGCGTTCGTTGTATTTGCACCAACCAAGCCAAGCGTACCTGATGTGATCGCAGACGCACTACCGGAATAATCCAATGTATCTGTGCCGGTGCCACCTGCGAAGGTATCATCACCGTCACTTGTACCATCACCTGCATTTACAGTATCATCACCATCACCACCATCGACATTATCATCACCATCACCGGAATCGATTGTGTCGTTACCATCGCCTGCGGTGATGACATTCGCCGCACCATCGCCGATAAGGTTATCGTTAAAGCCTGAACCAACAATATTCTCAATATTCGATAACGTATCTGCGCCACCGCCACCTGTTGCAGTACCTGCACCAAGATCAACTGTTACCGCACTTCCAGCAGCAGAATAATCAACCGTATCCGTACCCGCACCACCATCGATCACGTTCGCAGAGGCATTGCTGACAATTGTGTCGTTATTCGCAGAACCTGTAACATTCTCAATATTGGTTAAAGTATCTGTACCCTGACCTGTTGCACTTCCTGTATTCAAATTAACGGTTACTGCGCCTGCTGCGCCCGAATAATCAATTGTATCCGTGCCGGTACCGCCATCTATTGTGTTATTACCCGCATCACCGGAGAAAGTATCATTGAAATTTGTACCTGTGACATTTTCAATGTTGCTCAACGTATCGTTACCTGCGCCGCCAGTTACTGCACCTGTACCCAGATTTACATTAACAGCAGAACCGGTTGCAGAATAATCAACCGTGTCCGTACCCGCGCCGCCATCTATCACGTTCGCGTTTACATCACCAATCAATGTGTCGTTAAAGCCAGAACCGGTAATATTTTCAAAGTTAGAAAGTGTATCTGCACCACCGCCGCCTGTCGCAGTACCTGCGGTTAAATTCACAGTCACTGCGGAAGCCGCAGCAGCGTAACTTACCGTATCCGTACCCGCGCCACCATTCAGAACGTTGGCACTGTTTGTACCACCGATTGTGTCGTTATTCGCGGAACCTGTGACATTTTCAATATTGGTTAACGTGTCTGTACCTTGGCCTGTTGCACTGCCTGCATCCAGATCAACTGTAATTGCACTGCCTGCGCCCGAATAATCAATTGTATCCGTACCTGCACCGCCATCTATTGTATTATTACCCGCATCACCGGAGAAAGTATCGTTAAAGCCTGAACCAACAATATTCTCAATATTCGATAACGTATCTGCGCCACCGCCACCTGTTGCAGTACCTGCACCAAGATCAACTGTTACCGCACTGCCCGCAGCAGAATAATCAACCGTATCCGTACCCGCACCGCCATCGATCACGTTCGCAGAGGCATCACCAATCAATGTATCGTTAAAGCCCGACCCTGTGACGTTTTCAAAGTTGGATAATGAATCCGAACCACCGCCGCCTGTCGCCGTTCCTGCGGTTAAATTCACTGTTACACCAGACCCTGCGGCAGTATAACTCACCGTATCTGTACCTGCACCACCGTCAAATACATTTGCGTTATTATCACCAATGATCGTGTCATTATTAGCCGAGCCAATAATATTTTCGATATTTGATAATGTATCCGTTCCATCACCTGTTGCCGTACTTGAACTAAGGTCAGCAGTTATCGCGCCAGCAGAAGCAGAATAATCAACGGTATCACTGCCTGCACCACCATCTAGGATGTTATTACCAGTCGTTCCAATCAAGGTATCATTAAAGTTTGAACCTGTAACATTTTCGAAGTTAGAAAGTGTATCTGTACCACCGCCACCTGTTGCCGTACCTGCGGTTAAGTTTACGGTCACCGCAGAAGCAGCGGCATCATAGCTCACCGTATCAATACCTGCGCCACCATCTAAAACATTGGCCGTATTATCACCAACTATTGTATCGCTATTTGCAGATCCGATAACATTTTCAATATTGGCGATTGTATCTGTTCCCTCACCCGTAGCACCGCCTGATGCCAAATTCACAGTGACACCAAGAACAGAAGATGAGTAATCCAAGACATCGACACCCGCTCCACCGTCAAAGGCGTCATTTCCTGTACCTGAAATTAACGTATCGTTACCATTTCCGCCGTTTAGTGAATCGTTTTCTGCACCGCCATCAAGTGTATCATTACCATCTCCACCGTTTAGCGTATTGGCATTTGCATCACCATCCAATGTGTCATTAAATGCAGATCCTGTTATATTTTCAACGTTTGTGAATGTATCGTTTCCGCCGCCGCCCGTTGCCGTTCCTGCGCCAATATCCACAACAACTGCAGAACCTGCAACAGCATAACTAATTGTATCAGTGCCCGTACCGCCATCTAATATATTTACATTATTATCGCCAATAAACGTATCATTAAAGTTTGACCCCGTTACATTTTCAATGCTTGTCAGTGTATCCGTACCATCGCCCGTTGCACTGCCTGCATCCAAATCAACAGTTACCGCAGAACCGGACGTAGAATAATCCGCAGTATCCGAGCCTGCGCCACCATCAATGCCATCGTTTCCTGCACCACCGAGTAATATATCATCGCCTGCACCACCATCCAGTGTATCTGCGCCTGCACCACCATTTAGTGTATTTGTATTACCATCACCCGTAATGTTATCTGCACTTGCAGAGCCAATCACATTTTCAATGCTCGTTAGTGTATCCGTACCATCACCTGTTGCAGTGCCTGCACCGATGTCAACCGTTACGGCACCAGCTGACGTACTGTAATCCGCAGTATCTGAGCCCAGACCACCATCAAGTGTGTCATCGCCTGCGCCACCTATTAGCCTGTCATCATCTGCACCGCCAAGAAGGATATCATTACCGCCCGCGCCATCCAGTATGTCGTTCGCCGACCCACCATTTAATGTATTTACACCACTATTTCCGGTAAGGGTGTCTATGCCAACAGAGCCTGTAACATTTTCAATATTTGTCAGTAAATCCTGTGCAACACCACCGATGAAGACAGTGCTTGTCCCTGCATCCAGCAATGTCACGGTTACAGTACCGAATAGAGCCGCGTAATCTGCAGTATCGTTACCATTACCACCATCAAGGATATCACTACCGCTTGATCCGATAAACGTGTCATCTCCATCAAGACCAAATACAGTATCTACACCACCGCTACCTGTTACAGTATCGTTCTGGTTTGACAGATAATAAATTTCAAATCCGGTGATTGAATTAATATCACCGTTACTGATTGTTGCCGCAGAGAAACCGATATTAACGTTAACACTTGCCCCAGTTAGGCTAGCGTAACTCAATGTATCAGTGTCGGCACCACCATCCAAGACATCTGCACCACTGCCACCAAATATGGTATCATTACCAGCTTCTCCATATAGTCGATCTGTACCGTCAGCGCCACCATCGAGCGTATCATCACCTGCACCACCACGTAATGTATTCCACGCCGTATCACCTGTAATTATATCATTACCATCTGTACCCGTTACATTTTCGACCGTATGCAATGTGTCAGTTTCAACAAGACCATCCAGTGTAACAATTGCATCCGTACTGCCGTTTAATGTCACAGAAATAAAGTTTACCACGCCATTCAAAGATGAATAATCAACCGTATCGGTATCACTATCCCCGATATATGTATCACCACCACGACTAGCGATAAACATATCACTACCACCGTTACCATCGAATATATTGGCACTGGTATTGCCGGTAAAGGTATCTGCGGCCGTATTAGACCCATTCACACGTTCTATATTTTCGATTGTATCTGATGTCTTACCACTAATTAGAACCGTACTTGGGCCGACTTCCTGTAGAACAACAGTAATTGCGGTATTATCATAGTAGCTAGCTGTATCTGTACCTGTACCACCGTCAATTGTTGAGCCCCCCTCATCAGACGCGATGAGATCATCACCATCGCCACCAAATGCTGATACACCGGTAATCGCGTTATTATCTTCTCCGATTATGATTGTGTCATCACCATCATCACCGTAGACTTCGCCATTACTAACGTTCATTTCCAGTCTATCGTCGCCATCACCGCCTTCGATCCGTGCAATTATCGCCGTATCCGTTACGATTGTGTCATCACCTGTAGACCCGATTATAACCTCAACATCGCGCACGACATCAATTTCTGCACCGCCGCCAATAGAGACACTAAATGTTGCTCCGCCGCTTAAGGCACTGATATTGATCGGTGTGGCTGCATTTGCATATGTTAGGGTATCTGTACCGGCATCACCATAAATGTCATCATTTCCGCCTGCTGCAAAGAACGTATCATCGCCTGCGCCACCACGGAATTCATTATCATTTACATCACCTGTGAAGCTATCATTCCCGGCAGTTCCGGTTACATTTTCAATATTCCGTACGGTGTCATCATCTCCACCATCAACGACAATTGTAGAATCTGTCGCGCCGTTTAATGTCACGGTGATAAAATTAACACCCGCTAAACCTGAATAATCAATGATGTCCTCATTTGCACCACCATCAATCGTGTCGTTTCCTGCGCTTGCAATAATTCTGTCTGACCCACCATCTCCATCGATAATGTCATTACCGTCACCACCATCCAAGGTATCATCTTGCGATCCACCGGATAACGTATCATCGCCATCACCGCCGTTTAATATGTCATCGCCGTTGCTGCCGTCCAAGGTATCATTACCGTCACCGCCACTTAGAGTATCTGCACCGAACAAGCCATTAATCACATTATCGCTTGCATCACCTGTAATAGTATCACCAGAGAAAGACCCTGTTATGTTCTCTATTCCTGTTGCAGTATCCGTATAACCTGCGCTTGCAACAACGATGTCGAAGAATCCACCTGTGGTCGCACTCATGTCGACGACAATTCCGCTTGTTGAGAATGAATAGCTCAACGTATCTACGCCTGTGCCACCATCAAAAGTATCATTTCCGATATTACCGCTCAGGAAGTCATTACCTGCTCCTGCCACAATATTATTATCTTGCGTATCACCAGTAATTGTGTCGTTACCACTTGTTCCGATTACATTTTCAACATTACGGATTTGGTCATCATCTCCGCCGCTTATGAAAACAGTACTAAGCGTTCCACCATTTAATGTAACGTTAATCGCAGTTATGCCCGCTTCGCTTGAATAATCAACAGTATCACTACCATCACCACCATCAAGAATATCTGCACCAGCACCACCTATGAGGCTATCATCGCCATCATCGCCGTCCAGTGTATTTGCAAGAGCGTCACCTGTGATAATGTCATTACCCGCAGATCCAATAACATTTTCAATGTTAACAACCGTATCGTCTGTACCACCATCGACCGTAACAGTCGCATTCGTACCACCGTTCAATGTCAGTGTTACGAAGTTAATACCGAGTTCTGTTGAGTAATCAACAGTGTCGGATCCGACACCACCATCAAGGAAATCTGCACCACCACCACCGGATAATGTGTCATCACCATCCATACCAAGGAAAGTGTTATCAGAGTTATCACCACGAATTGTGTCTCCACCAGCTGTCCCTGTGACATTTTCAACATTCGCAACCAGGTCATTGGTCGCACCATCCAGAAGAACAGAAGACAGGCCAGCGCCATTTAGTACAACACTAATAAAGTTCACGCCCGCTTGTGTAGAATAGTCGAGTAGGTCAACCCCGCCCTCACCGTCATATGTATTTTGCCCTGCGCTACCGGTGAAAATATCATCACCTGCACCACCATTTAAGATGTCATTACCATCACCACCATTTAACGTGTCATTACCCGCATCACCATCCAGTATATTCGATAACGCATCGCCAGTAATTGTGTCATTCCCGGTTGATCCTGTAACGTTCTCAATATTAGATATTGTCTGGTCTGTACCACCATCAACAGTGACAGTCGCGTCATTAGAACCATCAAGAGTAACATTTATAAAATTGATCCCACCAAGGGCAGAATAATCAATTGAATCCGCACCAGCACCACCGTCCAAGTCATCCGCACCTAAAGAAGCATTAAATGTATCATCACCCGCGAGAGCGAAAACGGTATCCGCGCCCACGCTACCACTGATCGTGTCGTCTTGATTACTTACATAATATGTTTCAAAGTTTGAAAAAGTATCTGTGCTTGAATCTCCTGCGAAGAATGCAGTTGATCCGGCAAGGTCCAAAATAATACCCGTTCCAAGAACATCATCAAAGCGCAACTCATCAGTACCCGCGCCACCATCAAGTGTATCGCTTCCGAGACCACCGGCGATCACGTCATCACCTGCGCCACCTTGTAGGTTATTGGCACTACTATCACCCATAATAGTGTCATTTCCAGTCGTCCCGACTACGTTTTCAATATTGCGGATTGTATCATCATCACCACCATCAACGGTCACAGTTGTATCTGTTGCACCATTTAATGTGACAGATATAAAGTTCACACCACCAAGCCCTGAATAATCAACGGTATCCGAGTCTGCACCACCATCAAGGATGTCATTGCCTGCACTTGCGCGGATCGTATCATTCCCGGCCGCACCATCAATTGTATTTGCACCCGTACCGCCTGTAATATCATCGGCATTCGCAGAGCCTGTAATATTCTCAATCGAAACAAAGGTATCTGCACCACCATCCCCGTCATTTGATGCAGCATTCGCCGATATATCAACGACTATGCCAGCAGCGGCAGCACTATAATCTGCAGTATCCGTTCCTGTACCACCATCAAGTGTGTCATTACCGCCGTGACCGGTTAAAGTATCATCCCCTGCACCAGCAGTGAGAACGTTAATCGCATTATCTCCGGCAAGAATATCATTATTTGCAGAACCAATAACATTTTCAATGTTCGAGATTGTATCTGCGCCACCATCACCGTCTGTGGCAACAGTGTTATTCAACAGATCTACATTTACGAAAGCAGCAGCACCGCTATAATCAACTGTATCAGTTCCCGTACCGCCATCTAAGGTATCATTACCTGCACCACCGATTAGGGTATCTGTACCTGCATTGCCTGATAATGTATTATCATTTGCATCGCCAGTCAGGGAATCATTCCCTGCCGAACCGCTTACATTTTCAATTGAGACCAATGTGTCATTCGATCCATCACCATCATCTGTTGCCGCACCTGCACCTAAGTCCACAGTTACCGCAGCAGCAGCAGTCGAATAATCTGCAGTATCAGAGCCAACACCACCCGTTAAGGTATCCGCACCACCGCGGCCTCTAAGGGTGTCATCACCTGCACCACCATCTATTGCATTGGCATTTCCATCGCCGTAAAGTTGATCTGCACTCGCCGACCCAGTGAGGTTTTCAATATTGTTGAGAGTATCTGTTCCACCGTCACCATCGCTTGCGGCTGTTCCCGCTTGTAAGTCAGCAACAACAACACCAACTGCCAGTGAATAATCCACTGTATCCGTGCCTGTACCACCATCAATATTATCATCACCACCACGACCACGGATCGTATCATCACCCGCACCGGCATCAATCACATTATTCGTATTGCTTCCTGTAATATCATCTGCACTGGACGAACCAATCAGGTTCTCAATGTTACTTAACGTATCCGCACCACCATCACCATCATCTGCGACAACGCCACTGAAGAGGTTTGCCGTTATACCTGATGCGGCACCGCTATAATCAATTGTATCTGTATCCGCACCGCCATCGATCGTGTCATTACCGCCGCCACCAATTAAAGTATCCGCGCCTGCACCTGCATTAATGACATTATCATTAGCATCACCCGTGATATTATCTGCGTTCGCGGAGCCTGTAACATTCTCGATGTTACTTATATTATCAAATGCTCCATCGCCGTCATTTGCAACAACACCCGTTGCCAGATTCACAGTTACACCGCCAATTGCAACAGAATAATCAACCGTATCTGTTCCTGCACCGCCATCAAGTGTATCAACACCACCACCACCGCGTAATGTATCATCACCTGCGCCACCATCCATGTCATTGGCCTGATTATCACCACGCAATATATCAATATTTGCAGATCCGATTAAGTTTTCGACACCTGATATTGTATCAGATGAACCTTCACCATCACTCACAGCATTTCCGGCGAGTAAATCAACAATAACGCCTGTACTTGCCGTAGAATAATCAATTGTATCTGTGCCCGTACCACCGACAAACGTATCATTGCCGGCACCACCAACAAGCGTATCATTGCCGGCACCACCATCAAGAACATTTGCCCCGGCATCACCCGTGATATCATCCGCATTCGCAGAACCGGTTACATTCTCAATCGTGACAAGAGTATCAGAACCGCCATCACCATCATCAGCAGTTGTTCCTGCGCCAAGATCTACAGTCACACCAGCTGCCGCTGCGCTATAATCCACTGTATCTGTACCTGCGCCACCTGTGAAGCTATCATCGCCTGCACCGCCTAAAATGGTATCCGTACCTGTACCACCATCTATCGCATCATCACCTGCACCGCCGTCAATCGTGTCATCGCCTGCACCGCCATCAATAACGTTTACACCTGTATCACCTGCAATTGTGTCGTTAAAGCTTGACCCCGTAACATTTTCAATATTATTGAGCGTATCAGAACCGCCATCACCATCCACCGCGGCCGTATTACCTGCCAAATTGACATTTACACCACCAACTGCTGCGACGTATGTCACAGTATCCGTGCCTGTACCACCGTCCAAAGTATCATTCCCGGCACGCCCTGATAACAAATCATCACCTGCGCCACCGTTCAAAATATTCGCATTATTATCACCGGTCAGCGTGTCATTACCTGATGTGCCGGTTACATTTTCAATATTGCGGATGATGTCATCATCGCCACCATCTACAGTCACCGTTGTATCTGTTGCGCCATTTAATGTGACATCCACAAAGTTAACACCTGCCAAGCCACTGTAATCCAGTGTATCCGCACCCGCGCCACCGTCTATTGTATCGATACCTGCACTCGCACGTAATGTATCATCACCTGCACCAGCATTCAGAAGATTAACACCGCCATCTCCTGTGATATCATCCGCATTCGCAGAGCCTATAATATTTTCAATATTACTTAATATATCAGAACCGCCATCACCGTCATTTGCGGCAGTTCCCGCACCTAGATCCACAGTTATACCGCCCAAGGCCGCAGAGTAAGTCGCCGTATCTGTGCCGGTACCACCTTCTATCGTATCATTTCCACCTGCACCACGTAGTGTGTCATCGCCCGCACCACCATCAAGGGAGTTTGCACCGCCATCACCATTAATTATGTCATTATTTGCAGAGCCTATAACATTTTCGATACCGCTTAATGTATCAGATCCGTCACCGGATGCAGTTCCACCGACCAAATCAACAGTTACCGCAGAAACAGAGTTTGTAAAGCGCGCTGTATCACTTCCCGCACCACCTGTCAGAGTGTCATTTCCGGCACCGCCTTCAAGAACATCATCTCCACCAGCACCGTCCAGAACATTATCACTGCCGTCTCCTGTAATATCATCGGCATTCGCAGAGCCTGTGACATTTTCAATCGTTACAAGAGTATCAGAACCACCATCACCATCATCGGCGGCAGTTCCTGCACCAAGGTCCACAGTTACACCTGCCGCGGCACTACTGTAATCAATCTCATCTGTTCCCAAACCACCTGTGAAACTATCATCACCTGCGCCGCCTAGGATGATATCATCACCTGTACCCGCATCAACAGTATCATCACCTGCGCCTGCATCTAACGTATCATTACCTGAACCTGCGGTAATGACATTCACGCCGGCATCACCAGTAATTGTATCGTTAAAATTCGAGCCTGTGACATTTTCAATATTTAATAAGAAATCAGAACCGCCATCACCATCGATCGCCACAAACCCGCTATTCAGGTTCACATTGATACCACCAACGGCAGAAGCATAAGTTACTGTATCCGTATCCGCACCACCATCCAGTACATCTGTACCCGCGCGCCCCGCCAATAAATCATCCCCTGCTCCACCATTCAAAACATTGGTGTTACTGTCACCTGTCAGGATATCATTACCGTCTGTTCCAGTTACATTTTCTACATTTCGGACAATGTCATTATCACCACCATCTACCGTAACCGTTGTATTTAATGCGCCATTTAATGTGACATCCACAAAATTCACACCTGTTAGGCCACTATAATCCAGTGTATCTGTGCCCGTACCACCATCTATCATATCTATGCCTGCACTCGCACGTAATGTATCATTACCAGCACCGCCATCGATAAAGTTAACGTTCGCATCACCTGTAATATCATCGGCATTGTTTGACCCTGTAACATTTTCGATATTACTGATCGTATCAGAACCACCATCACCATCATCGGCAGCAGTTCCTGCACCAAGATCAACAGTTGCACCATTTAACGCCGAGGAATAATCAACGGTATCTGTTCCGGTGCCACCATCTAAAGTATCATTACCGCCTGCGCCATAAATTGTGTCATCACCCGCACCGCCATCAAGAACGTTTACGCCGCTATCACCGCTTATTGTGTCATTATTTGCAGAGCCTGTGACATTTTCAACACCACTTAATGTATCATTACCACCATCACCGTCATTTGCGGCAGTTCCCGCGCCCAGATCAACAACAATCGAAGCCGTTGCAGCAGAATAATCTGCCGTATCCGTACCTGTACCACCAACAAAACTATCGTTACCGGCACCACCGATTAAAGTATCCGTACCCGCATCACCTTGTAAGGTATCATCTCCATCACCACCGGTAAGTGTATCATTACCGTCATCACCGCTTAATGTATTATCACCACTGTCTCCCGTGATTGTATCATTTCCGGTTGAGCCAACGACATTTTCAATGTTCACAATACTGTCATCATCGCCACCTGTTACTGTAACGGTCGTCGCAATAGCGCCATTCAATGTCACATTTATTGCCGTAACACCACCCAGCGCGGAATAATCAATCGTATCAGAATCTGCACCACCATCGAGCACATCATTACCGGCACTGGCATTGAAAGTATCATCTCCGGAAAGCCCAAAGACTGTATCTGCACCTGTCGATCCGGTAATTGTGTCATCTTGGTTCGATACAAAATAAATTTCGAAGTTGGATAGCGTATCTGTTGTACCATCACCGAGATAACTTCCGGTTCCTGCGGCAATATCAAGAACAACGCCCGCACCGGTCAAATCATCAAATCGTACAGTATCCGTGCCCGCACCACCATCAAGCGTATCTGAACCTGCGCCACCACGAATTGTATCATCGCCTGCTGCTCCGCTTAAGGTATTATCCTCAACATCCCCTGTAATAGAATCATCACCTGTTGAACCAACAACATTTTCAATATTTACAATACTGTCATCATCACCGCCGGTTACGGTAACTGTTGCAGTAACTCCGCCATTTAACGTGACATCAATTGCAGTAATACCGCCAAGTCCCGAATAATCAATCGTATCCGTATCTGCGCCACCATCGAATACATCGAGACCACCACTGGCATTAAAAATATCATTACCACCCAGACCAAACACTGTATCCGCAGCAGCCGATCCGGTAATAATATCATTCTGATTTGAAATAAAGTATGTTTCAAAGTTCGAGAAAGTATCTGTAGATCCATCGCCCGCATAAATAGCCGTTGCAGCACCAATATCGATTGTAACACCAAGACCTGTGAGGTCATCAAAGCGTAAGATATCTGTTCCCAAACCACCATCAAGCGTATCACTACCGCCGCCACCGCGTACAGTATCGTTACCGCCGCCAGCTTGCAGATTATTTGCAACACCATCTCCGACGAGTGAATCATCACCTGATGATCCGATTACGTTTTCAATAGATGTTAAAATATCATTCGCGCCGTCACCATCATCTGTCGCTTCACCCGCAGAGAGATTTACGATTACCGCACCGACTGCGCCTGAATAATCCGCCGTATCACTTCCTGCACCGCCGATGAGCGTATCAATACCGCTTCCACCAATGAGAGTATCATTACCAAGGTCACCTTGTAGCGTATCTGCGCCACCGCCGCCGCTTAGCGTATCATCACCGTCACTACCACTTAAGATATTGGCGGTTCCATCACCTGTAATTATATCGTTACCTGTTGAGCCAACGACATTTTCAAAATTACGAATTGTATCATCATCACCACCATCAACCGTTACAGTCGCATTAGTCGCACCATTCAGTGTCACCGTAATGAAGTTAATTCCTGTTAATCCCGAATAATCCATTGTATCGGAATCCGCACCACCATCAAAAACGTCATTTCCTGCGCTAGCGTTAAAGGTGTCATCCCCGCCAAGGCCTGATACTGTATCCGCAGATATTGAGCCAATAATCGTATCGGCACTCAAAGTCGTGAAATATGTCTCAAAGTTACTGAACGTGTCTATACTACTATCCACGGCATAAGTTGCGGTACTGTTTGACAGGTCAAGCGTTACACCAAGCCCGCTTAATTCATCAAAACGGAGTTCATCCGTGCCCGCACCACCATCTAGAACGTCTGCACCTGCACCACCACGAATAACATCATCACCGCCAAGGCCGAAGATGGTATTGCTAAAGATATCTCCTGTAATATCGTCATTTCCAGCCGTCGCAATAATATTTTCAACATTACGAATTGCATCATTCGTACCACCATCAACCGTTACAGTCGCATTGGTTGAACCATTTAATGTCACGGTAATAAAATTCACACCAGCAAGACCGGAATAATCTACTGTATCGACACTTGCGCCACCGTCCAGTGTATCGGCTCCATCACTGGCAAGAAGCATGTCACTCCCTGCTTCGCCCTGCAAAGTATCATCACCGCCACCGCCATTCAGTGTATCATCACCTGCGCCCGCGCTTATGATATTGTTACCTGCATCACCATCCAACGTATCATCAAAAGCCGATCCGGTAACATTCTCGATATTGTTTAACGTATCAACGCCACCATCACCATCATCCGCCGCAGTGTTCGTAGAGAGATCAACGGTCACAGCTGCTGCTGCTAATGAATAATTCGCAGTATCTGTGCCTGCGCCACCGTCCAATGTATCATTACCACCTGCGCCGTATAAATTATCATCACCGCCTGCACCAGTAAGGATATTAACTGAGCCATCACCACGTATCGTGTCGTTAAAGGCCGATCCGGTAACATTTTCGATGTTATTCAGCGTATCAACGCCACCATCACCATCATCCGCCGCAGTGCTCGTAGAGAGATCAACAGTAACGGCTGCTGCTGCTAATGAATAATTCGCAGTATCTGTGCCCGCGCCACCGTCCAATGTATCATTACCGCCTGCGCCGTATAAATTATCATCACCGCCTGCGCCATTCAGGATATTAACTGAGCCATCACCATTAATTGTATCATTGCCCGTTGTACCAATTACATTTTCAACATTGGAAATTGTATCATCTGTACCACCGTCAACAGTTACCGTTACAGCTGCTGCTCCATTTAGTGTTACATTGATAAAGTTAACACCACCAAGTCCCGAATAATCAATCGTATCCGAACCTGTATTACCATCTAGTGTATCCGCACCATCACTTGCAAGGAACGTATCATCGCCCCCACCGCCATCAATGTTGTCATCACCACCAAAGCCGTCCAGAATATTGGCGTTTCCATCGCCTGTAATTGTGTCATTAAAGGCCGAACCGGTCACATTCTCAATACCAATTAATGTATCAGAAGAACCATCTCCATCATTTGCAGCAGTACCGGCGACCAAGCTAACTGTGACCGCAGACGCTGCAAGTGTATAGCTTGCCGTATCGCTTCCAAGACCACCTGTCAACGTGTCATTACCGCCACGCCCGGCCAAAGTATCATCACCATCAGAACCATCGAGAATATTTGCAACAGAGTCACCTGTAATACTATCATTACCATCTGTTCCGGTTACATTTTCAATATTTCGGATTGTTTGATTTACGCCGCCATCGACAGTAACAGTCGCATCATTTGACGTATCAAGAATAACAGCGATAAAATTCACACTACCATTTAGTGTCGAATAATCGACCATATCTGTATCTGCACCACCATCAAGAACGTCCGCGCCACCACTTGCATAAATCGTATCGTTACCCGCCCCAGTGATAATCACGTTATCAGAGGCATTTCCTGTGACTGTATCTGCCGCGCTGCCTGTTGTGATGTTTTCAACGTCACGAATACTATCACGTTGCTCATCTACACCGAACTCATCCAATAGCGCAATTGCAAAGCCACCAACGAGCACCCCTAGATCCAGTTGTACACTCAGATTTTGTGTAGAGTAATCAATCGTATCAATACCGATATCACCCAGTATTTGGTCATCACCTGCGCCAGGTGTGAATAAATCATCGCCTGCGCCACCAACTAATACGTCATCACCGTCATTACCATCGATAACATCATCACCCGCGCCTGCATTTATAGTATCATCAGCAATACCACCGAAGATTATATCATCGCCGTCACTGGTAAATATTCGATTGTTATTCGGAGCATTTGCAAGAACCCATACCGTATCGCCGTTCCCATCCTCAAAGTTCAAGTCACTTGGGCCAGTTACATCACGCACAACAACCTTTTGTTCACCTGCGACCTCTAATGTTGTCTCTGCGGGTGTAAATGGAGGTGCACCAGGATTTTGTGTTTGATACAGGATTGGATCGAATTCAGCTTCAAGATCAATGCCAATTGTGAATTGATCCGATGATGGAACCGTATAGCGAATAATAATTTGATGATTACCATTTGCAGATAAAGGTGGATTATCAAGGGAATAGCCCTCTGCCGTCAAAGTTGCGCCAACGATTTCAAAACCCGCCGGCAAATTCGCAATTGTAATATTTGTCAGTGCAAAACCATCAGGCAACAAAGGCTCTATCTCAATCACACGTGACATTGTTGTTTGATCAAAGAAATCCGGATTATCCGCATATACGACCAAATCTGACGGATCATCCGCCAGATTGATAACTTCTGTAGAAAATTGAACATCATTATCAGGATTAAAGAACGATGCCTCAGAACCACCACCACCATCAAATACAGTTTTGAACACGCCGGGCGTTACTTCTTCTGTTCCGCTACTGGAAGACACCTGTAACAAGCGTGCCTCAAAGAGCAAAACCTCTTCCGGAATAGGATCAGCGTCACTTGTACCCGGGTCGGGATCTGCTTCTTGATTTGTACTGGAAGACGAACTTGATGAACTTTCAGTCGCAGGGCGATCAAACGTCCCCTCTTCATCTACCGCCGTCGAAGGGGCATTGCTTGTGAATTCATCATCGATATTGGATATCTGAGGTGCTTCACTTTCAGTATCAAATTGCCCACTGTCAGTTTCAACAGAGACCAATATCATCTCTGATGTTTGTTCACTCGTTTCCTCTGCATCAGCTTCGTCCTGATTTTCATCTTCGCCTTGCCCGTCTTTCTTCTTGTCGGGCTGTATGCTTGATATTTCAATAAAATCTTTTAGGGTTAAGTTCCCGACCTCACCGACCTTCGCCAACAGATCATGCGCTTGGATTTCTTGCCCCTGTATAAAGAAAGACAAAGAAGAATCTTCATCAAACATATAAAGAGCAGCACCAATAAGGACGAGTTGACCGCCTGTTTCGGGGTCTGTGAGTACAAGGTCAGAACCAACAATATCAACCTGCAAGTTTTCAGGATCAACGCCTTGAATATGAATTTTTGCATCGGACTGGACGGCAACAGTACTCTTCCCTCCATCTTCGGGGAAGTTGACTTCTATTTTCGGCTGCGCAGCGTTAGACTGCCCCTCAACCTGATCAGAATCGCCATCTTGCGTCACTTACGAACTACCTTTCGAATTTCCCAATCCTTCAAGCATTCCATGTTACAGCACGTTAGTTAGTATTTTATTAAAATTTTAATGCGCCGCAGGTATGCTTGCACTCTCGGGTGGACAGAACGTCCAGAGAATCACTTTAGATGATATAAAAAAACTATGGATAAGTAAAGCCCCTGACAAGTATAGGGATAAGTGCAAGTACACGACTATTCAGCGTTCGCGTCAGAGCTCCCGGCTTCAATCAACTCCTGATACGAATAAACCTGCCCTTGCAATTGCGTGTTACGCTCTTTTAGCGCATCTATCTGGTTTTTCAGCACTTGCGCCTCCTGAGAGACAGAGCCGGCACTTTCCAAGCGCGCCAGACTTTCCTGCAACTTACGATTCAATGCAGTATTTTCAGAACGAAGCAGTTCAATAATATTTTCAAATTGAACAATAATATCCTCATCCATATGAATCGCACTATCATCAAAGCTATCCGGCTGACAAGCAATCAAATCAGGAATAAAATTTTCATCAGTTAAGGATAACAATTTCTTTCGCATCCCCTCTTTTTCAAGCTCAAGTATCTTAAGCTTTTTCATGAGGTTACGCACAACCTTCTGGCTCTTTTTATCACTACGCAAACCTTCCAGATTTTCGTAATCACTCAGACTCTTCTTTGGAAGTGTTGGTCGCACCTTAAGAGCCGCCTGCTCTGGCGATACAGTTTCTTGCACATCTACCGCCCGCTTCTCCCGAGGCTCTAACATCGGCTCAGTCGTGGAGAGCTGCACATTTGCCGTTGCCAGACATTCTTTAAAAACTGCAAAATTTTCCTGCGCATTTGCCAAAGGCAAATTCATGACCGCATTGGGAAACATAATCGTTACGCGCTCAGCTCCCGTAAAGAACTCAAGCCCATCAGGGTCAGAAGCCAAATGTAGAAAAGCTTTTCCGGGAGCAACAACACGAACCCCCAGCTGATCCAAGCTATCATCGCGCTTGATAAACAACCCCTCATACGTACGATCTTGACCAAAGGCAAATTGCTCACGCAGGATTGCCTTATCCTTCAAATACACAACGTGGAAATAGAAATGCCCGGCATGATAATTAAATGAGAGATTTATAGATCGATCATAAACCCAGTGTATCTGACACAAATCTTTTTTGGTTTTGGGGTCAGCCGTACGAGAAACGCGCCAATCCACTTCGGTTGGCGACCAGATTGATTGCTGAGACTCTTGACTTTGCGCATGAACCACAGAAGGCAAGAAAAGCAATGTAATGACAAGGAATCGAATTATTCTCATGCTGAAATAAGGACTATGCTGATATACGTATACGTTACGCTACACAGATTATCCAAAGATACCATAAGACACAAAACATTACGCGTTTTACAGGCACACAAGCTGTGTATAAATCTATTGATTGTTTCGTGATAAATCTTTGCGATAGCGTATTTTTATCCGCTTCCTTGTCAAAACCAGAAAACACATAAACAACAATCTGTGATTTACAATCGAAAAAAGCGCCCTACTTAAGGGCGCTTTCGTATCTTTTATATCCGTAGATAAATTGAGTATCAGAGGATGTAAACTCGTTTAACCAACAAGCTCATCTGCATTGAAGAAATATTCAATTTCAATTTTTGCATTCTCAAGAGAGTCAGAACCGTGAACAGAGTTTTCACCAATGTTCAATGCATATTCCTTACGGATCGTGCCAGCATCAGCTTCCTCAGGGTTTGTTGCACCCATTACATCACGATTTTTAACAACAGCATTTTCACCCTCAAGAACCTGAACAACAACCGGCTCTGATGACATGAACTCTGTCAATTCACCAAAAAATGGACGTTCACTGTGCACAGCGTAGAATCCTTGCGCTTTTTCCAAAGACATGTGAATACGTTTTTGCCCAACAATGCGCAAACCTGCTTCTTCCAGTTTAGCGTTAATTGCACCCGTCAGATTGCGACGTGTTGCATCTGGTTTAATAATAGAAAATGTACGTTCGATGGCCATAATTTAAAAATCCTTATACCCTATAAATTTATTTGCACTTTTGTATATCTACCAAAGCCGAATCATGCAAGAGGGAATATCACAGAGTATGTTGCCATGCATATTGTACATGGCACCCATACCCAACATACATATTATTACTTGCATATATCGTGCGTTTTCTGCTATTTTCCTGTTGGGTTTAATAAATAATAAAAAATCAGAGTGAAATGCTCTGTAAAACTTAAGATCCCAACAATTGGGGTCAGGTGATAAAATAATTTATGGCGAAGACAATCAACAAAGAGTTTTTAAATGCAAGCGGGCAGTTATGCCAGCGTATGTCGCTTGAGCGCATTTTAGAAACTCGCGATGAGGCCCACGAAAAACTTCAAAAATTTATCATAGATTGCCGAAAGAATTTCAGTCTTGGTGCAGTGCATGTCGGTAAGGACAAAGACCTTGCAACAGCTGAAAACAAAGCCAATCGTGATTACGATGGTGACATGACGCGTGTTCTAGATTACGTACGATCTATGGGCGTTGTCAGCAATCCAGATTCTGTCATGGAAATGCATGAAGCGCTTTCCGATAGAAACTCCGACATTATGCTAAAACATGGAATCGTTATGGCAAGTGCCAACAATTTGTTTGAAGACCCTAAGGACTTCACCGGCTACAGATGTTTAAATTATAAGCTTGCCATTCCTGTGGGAAATAACGAAGTATTCGACAAGGAACACCATATCGTCGAACTTCAAATTGTGGCGAAGCAATTAGAAGCATTATACAAAGTGACACACCCCTTCAAAAGAAAAGCAGAAGATCTATATACAGAGAAAGAGAATTTGGAAATTGCCTTTGAAGAGCTCCATGGCACCCCAGAATCTTTACATGACCTTGCAGATACAGGTGATCTCTCACCAGAAATGCACGGTGTTTTAGAGAATCACGAGAGACAAATTAAAGCTATTAAAACAGAGATGAGTAAGAACCAAGCAGCGTGTCGCTACCATAATGGCACAACTGCACGAGATGCCGGTTATGATGAGCTACTTGATCCTGCATCAAGATCAAAACATGAAGTATCACGCACACGTGAACAAAAGCTTGAAGCACACGCCTATGAGCTATTATTTGATCGTATTGAGCCAGAATAACAATAAAGTTTGAATTTTTTTTAAGAAGTATTTTATACTCATATACACGCTACGGAATATATTGGATAATTATTATGCCGGATAATAAATTAAAAGAGCAGTTTGCAAGCATCTATTCGAACCCTATGATAAAAAAGGATTCGGGTGAGATTGGCATCTCTTTTCCTGCGGAATTTGTGAAATACGGCGCATATTCCGGCGCAGAAGGCCCAGAATTTTATTGCTCAATCCACAGTGTCAACGAGGATATCTCGACCCTTACCGACAAACAACTTGCAGATCTAGAGCATAACAGAATTGATATTGATAGCTTGCCTGTTGATGATTTCAATTTTGAACGTGTTATGAAGTTTGACTTTGATAAAGGCCAAAACGGCGCATGGATTAAGCATTCTGACATATCCATCCTAAGCGACCAAGATTTTTGCTACTATAGTGACTTCAATGAATTTGCTACCGACATGATGGAAGCGCATCAACGTTACCACGCACCTAGCGAAGAAGAGCCAGAAGGCCCATGACCGATATAAATTTCGACTATGATGAAGATGGTGAGAAAACCACCATTTATTACATATTGGGTGATCGCCCGATAAAGGTTACATGCATAGATGATGTGCCCGATCGAATCCTTGCATATGATTTTGAAACAAAGTCTTTTAAACGAGATGGCAAGCTATTGCGTATCATCAACGATTCGATGGAAATCAGGAAAGTTGATGAGCTTGAATATAGGAATAAGTGCCTGTCATTTGGTGTGAAACCAGTATAATCTATCAATAGAAATCAACATCGTTAAAGGGCGCTATTGCAGCCCTTTTTATTTATTTTATATTCTAATTAACTCGCCAGTTTTTTCTCTATCGCACTAACAGCCTGTGGCGCGTCGGACGCATTTGGGCCACCCGCTTGCGCCATGTCGGGACGACCGCCGCCGCCCTTACCGCCCAGAGCTTCAGACCCTACACGCACCAAATCAACTGCGCTGATCTCAGAGGTTAAGTCTTCGGTGACACCAACAACGATTGAGGCTTTACCATCATTTGTTGCAACAAGAACAATAACGCCTGAGCCAAGTTGTGCTTTTAGATCATCCGCCATAGGCTTCAGGTCTTTTGCAGGGAACCCATCCAGAACACGGCCTGTGAATTTCACGCCATTTATTTCCTTAACATCATCATTAGCACCGCCGCCTGCGCCACCGCCCAGTGCAACAGCCTTACGCAAATCAGCGACCTCTTTTTCAAGCTTCTTCTTCTCATCCATTAGCGTTTTAACACGCTCTTTCACATCAGATGTCGCCGTTTTAAGAAGCGCAGCAGTCCCTTGCAGAGTATTATCCTGCGCATTCAGATAATTAAGCGCATTCGCACCTATTACCGCCTCAATACGACGGATACCGGACGATAGAGCGCCTTCGGATACGATTTTAAGTAAACCAATATCACCTGTGCGTTTTACATGCGTACCACCGCAAAGTTCAACAGAGAATGGTTTATTCTCGCCTTCACCTTGCGTGCCCATTGTGACGACACGCACTTCGTCATCATATTTTTCACCGAACAAAGCCATTGCTCCGCTTTCACGTGCATCATCCAATGCCATCACGCGTGTGACAACCTCAGTATTGGCGCGGATTTCATTGTTCACGATATCTTCGACCTGCGCGATTTCTTCAGCACTTATCCCATTTGGATGTGATACATCAAAGCGCGTGCGCTCATCATCCTGAAGCGAGCCTTTCTGCGCAACATGATCGCCCAGAACTTGACGCAATGCTTCGTGTAACAGGTGGGTTGCAGAGTGGTTGGACTGGATTGCAGCGCGTATATCAGAGCAAACTGACATACTGACCGTATCGCCTACTTCAATAGATAGCTGTGTGACTTTACCACAGTGCAGCCACAACTTACCAAGCTGCTTTTTAGTATCCGAGACATGGAACGATCCCAACCCTTCAGTTTTATCTGATCCGACATGTCCTTTATCACCAACCTGACCACCACTTTCTGCATAGAAAGGAGATTGATTTGTAATGATAATGCCTTCTTCACTTGCTCCCAGTTTTTTAACACGTTCCCCATCTTTTACGATGGCCAATACTTTGGCATCAGCTTTTTCTTTCTCATACCCCAGAAACTCAGTCGGGCCGACTTCATCCAAGATATCAAACCAGATTTTTTCGTTCACTTCACCGCCTGCACCAGACCATGCAGCGCGGGCTTTTGCCTTTTGCTCTGCCATGCAGCTATCAAAAGCATCGGTATCGACTTCGATCTCTTTTGCACGTAGGGCGTCTTGTGTCAGATCAAGTGGGAAGCCGTATGTATCATATAATTTAAACGCCACGTCACCCGGGAATTTCGCACCGTCATTGACCTTTGTTGTTTCCTCATCCAGCATTTTAAGACCGCGATCAAGTGTTGTTTTGAAACGTTTCTCTTCGGTTTCCAATGTTTGCGTGATGAGGCTTTCCGCCTGTTTAAGCTCAGGATATGCTTCGCCCATTTTACCAAGGAGAGTCGGGTATAACTTATGCATCATTGGGTCTTTCGCACCCAGCAAGTGCGCATGGCGCATACCACGGCGCATAATACGACGTAGGACATAACCACGCCCCTCGTTCGACGGCATCACGCCATCGGCCAATAAGAATGCAGCAGAACGAAGGTGGTCAGCGATGACCTTATGGCTTGCAGCCATTTCACCATCGGCCTCAACGCTTGTCAGATCGGCGCTATGCTCAATCAATGCGCGCATAATATCGATATCGTAGTTGTTATTAGAGCCCATCAGCGTTGCTGCAATACGCTCTAGCCCCATGCCTGTGTCAACGCTTTGCGCAGGTAAGTCAATGCGTGTATCAGCGTCAATTTGCTCATACTGCATAAAGACGTTATTCCAAATCTCAATAAAACGATCACCATCTTCTTCCGGGCTTCCCGGAGGGCCACCCCAGATATGCTCACCATGATCGTAGAAAATCTCGGTACACGGACCACACGGCCCTGTATCGCCCATACGCCAGAAATTATCATCTGTCGCAATACGAATGATCTTATGATCGGCAAAGCCAGTTACTTTTTTCCAGATATCTGCTGCTTCTTCATCACTTGAGTGCACAGTCACGCAGAGTTTATCCGCAGGTAGCGCAAAGTTCTTTGTGACGAGTTCCCATGCAAACGCGATAGCATCTTCTTTAAAATAATCACCAAAAGAGAAGTTTCCAAGCATCTCAAAAAACGTATGGTGGCGCGCAGTATAGCCAACATTTTCCAAATCGTTATGCTTGCCCCCTGCTCTCACACATTTTTGCGATGTAGTTGCGCGGCTATAGGGGCGTTTTTCCTTGCCCGTGAAGACATCCTTAAACTGCACCATACCGGCATTTACAAACATCAATGTCGGGTCGTTTTGCGGAACAAGAGAAGACGATTGCACAACACTGTGCCCGTTCTTTTCAAAAAAACCTAAAAACTCATTACGGATGTCATTGACTGTCTTCATAGCCTGCGCCCTTTATTTTTGCACGTCGTTACGACGTCATTCGCATATTTTTATATGTTTCATTCCTTGCGCCTAGTGCAAAAACAAATTGCTTTGACTATACTGTTAAGCGCGAATTTCATTTCGAGGAGTATTTATGCAGGAATTTCTTTCACTTGCCAATAGGATGGCGGATAAAGCCGGTAAAATAATTCAAAAATATTACCGTCAGCCGTTTGATGTAGAACACAAAGCGGATCACAGTCCGGTTACAATTGCAGATCGCGAGGTTGAGCAGGCTTTACGCGATATTTTGGCCAAAGAACGCCCACAAGATGGTATTTTAGGCGAAGAATTCGGGCATGAGGTTAGCCAGAACGGTTTAACATGGGTGATTGACCCGATTGACGGCACTAAGAGCTTTATGATTGGTCGCCCGACCTTTGGGACATTAATCGCCCTGTGTGAAGCAGATATCCCGAAGCTTGGTATTATTGACCAACCGATTTTGAAAGAACGATGGGTCGGGATTACAGGCGAGAAAACAACCCTTAACGGAAAGCCCGTACGGACACGCCCGTGCACAGATTTTCACGATGCGCGTATTGGCTCTACTACGCCTATGATGTTTGATAAATTATCAGAGTTCGGCCGGGCATATGAATTATTTGAAGTTCCGCCACGTATGGCATGGGGTGGGGATTGTTATATGTATGGCCTAATCGCCAGTGGTTTTATGGATATTGCGTTTGAGCAGAACCTCTCCCCGTATGATTTTGCCGCACTTGTCCCCGTGATTAAAGGTGCAGGTGGGCATATCAGTGATTGGCGTGGTGATGAGCTTACCCTCAATTCAACAGGTAAGGTGATTGCCGTTGGTGATCCTAACCTATGGCCGGAAATTGAACGCATGATTAGAAAATCCCCATTTTAGAAAGCAGATCGTTATGAGCGATGTAGAAAATGACCGTATCCTCAAAAATATTGAGAAAAACGGATGTCACATTACGCACGTAGATGCGGAAGAATCCTCTCCTTCCTTCACGTACTCAATCGGTATCGAAAAATCCACTGGTCGGCCGGATGTGATTATTACAGGCATGGATAAAGACAGCGCGCATTTCCTGATTAACGAATATAATAGCCGTATTCAAGATGGCGAGGTATTTGATGTGGATGGCTTTTATGATGAATTTTTAGAGGATGTGAACGTCACATTCAAAATTGTCGATCCTAAATATTACCCGCAATATTTTCCGTTAGGTCAATCATATTATAAAGGTGATGATTTTTCAGCGCTCCATTTTATATGGCCGGATATATCGGGTGCATGGCCATGGCAAAAGAAGGCAAGCAAGGATTACAGGCGCCTTATGCCACCGCTTTATAAACGGTGATCATAGCCCCCTTAATTAGAAGCAAGTTTATACGGATATTGTGCCTGCATGACATGGGCATATTGTGGTTTTCTGCCGTTTGACAAGGATGTTAGGCTTGGTAAATCAAGACCTGCGCGCAAACGATAAATCCAGTAATTCGACATAACACGTTCAACATAATCACGCGTTTCGGCAACAGGCAATGTTTCAATAAAGAGAAGCGGATCTTTGTCACTCCCCATACGCTTACGCCATTTCAGTAAGTTCCCCGGCCCCGCATTATAAGAGATCAGCAAGGATACGACGTCGCCTTTTATGTATTTTGTCTTTAGAAGGTAATCCAGATAATCCTGCCCGACCATCATATTAACCTCAGGCACACGTAATGTTACAGGCGTGATATTTTGATCATATTTTTCACGTTTTGCAACGTACCCTGCCGTATCAGGCATGATTTGCATCAGGCCAATTGCACCGCTATAGCTTTTGGCTTGTAAATTAAAGCGTGATTCCTGACGCATAACCGCATGCACAAGTGCGGGATCAATTTTATAACCGCCTTTTGGTGTCCATGGGCTGACGGGGTAGATTGCGCTATCATAATATTTTGCGCTTTTCCCCTTGCCTGAACGCTTAACAACACCGCTTAGACGTGAAGCAATACCAGGTAATCCAACATGAGAAGCATAAGCAAGGACCGAACGACGCAAACCGTTATTCCCCGCATAATCAAGGCGCATCAGTTCGCTTTCCGCCATTGCGTACTGTCCGGCACCGACAAGTAAAAATGCACGTTTCCCACCATTATGGGCAAGGATTAACGCCTCATCTTCACGGGAATATTCAGGCGTGTCCCAATCAAAATCATGTTTACGGCCCAGCGCTTTTACAGCCAAAAGCCCATAAAATGTTCTGGAGTGTTTAGCAGCCTTATCATATGCGGCATTTGCCTCTTTCATACGATCCAGCTTTTTATAACTGCGTGCAGCCCAATACGCCCCTGCAGATGCCAACCAACCAGACGCATATTTTGATTTTCCTGCATTTGTAAAATAAGCGGCCGCTTGATCGTAACGTCCCAATTGCCACAGTGACAATCCGGCGATCCAATTTGCCTCCGGTACATATTTACCGGAACGATCCGCGCTCTGGCTTGCGAGTTTATATGCGGATTCAAGACGCTTGCTATATAAAAATGCAGCAGCGATCTTCGTTTGAAGGCGATCATGCTCAACATTATCCATATAAGCGCGCTCGGATGCATCACGGAATTCTTTTAATGCCTCTACGCGTTTCCCTTTACGGATATAAGACTGCACTTTTTTAAAGAGAGCTTTTACGTTTTCTTCTTGTTCAGAAGACCTCTTTATCGTGCTTTTATAATGTTTTGGATAATATATCGTTGGTTCTTTAACCTGAGAAAGCAGACGCCTTGTTTTAGGTTGCACGATATCATTCAAACTTGTGCCTGCATTACGTGATATTGCCAGTTTATATAAATCATGTGCTTTTGGGTGATCTGTATAAACATCAAGCCACCCTTTTAGCTCTTCGAACGATGACTTATAAGATGTATGCATATAGCGTTGTTGCAATACATGCCCCATCAGGCGATCATCTTTCAATGTACGGATTAACTCTTGTGCTTTATCCATTTGCCCGCGTGCCTGAAGGTCGAAAATGCGATTATAGAGTTTTGTTTGCTCTGCGCTTAACGGGCGATATCCGTGCGGGTAAATCTCACGTACTTTTGCGGCTTTGGTTTTGCTTCCTGAAAACAAGCTTGCCAATTTTAGACCAACACCTTTAAATGTGCCTGTCTTATCTTTTTCTATTTGATCCGGTGACTTTACGGCAGGCTTTGACAGTGGCAATGGCACAGGTGCACCACCAAGCATTGCAGGCTTTGCCATTGGTACAGGAACATACTCTGCTGCCTGTACAGGAAGCAAGATGATGCTGAGAATAGCGGTGCTCACGCACAGACGTGCACCTTTTTTTGCATAAATACCAATGTTCATAATGGGGGGATTGATATAGAAAAGACTCGCGCTTGTCCAGCTTTTTATTGCCTTATGTAAAGTATTATACGATTAAGCGTTTTTCTTGCAGCATAAGCATGTCCGCCCAGACCGCCTTTTTTTGCACAGGTGTTTTCAGCAAGACAGAAGGATGATACGTCGCAATAGCAGGTATTTCACCGCTCAGCCCTAGCCCTTCGGTCTGCGGTTTATAAGCGTGCCAGCTCTTACGCAAGCGAGAGATACTTAAAGAACTCCCCAGTAATGATTTCGCAGCACCGCCTCCACATAAAATTAGAATTTTTGGCTGTACCAATGCAATATGTCTCTCAATAAAGGGGAGGCTCACTTCTATTTCTGCCGGACTTGGCGTTCTGTTACCAGGCGGACGCCAATTTAAAATATTGGAAATATAAACGGATTTTTTAGGATCATCTTCGCTTCGGTCAATATCAATAGAGTGTAGTATCCGATCAAGCAAATGCCCTTCGCTTCCGACAAATGGTTTGCCCACGCGATCTTCATCCGCACCAGGCGCATCACCAATCAACATGATATCGGCCTTTAGGTTTCCATCACTAAACACCATATTAGTTGCCGTCTTTTTAAGGGCAATCCCATCAAACTCCGCGATTGTTTCGCGCAGTTCATCTAATGTAGAGGCCGCTTTTGCCAGTTTTATGGCTTCTTCTCGTGCATCAGCTTTACCAAGGAATGCCGGCGCGCCGACACCTGCAGGCGGCATCTGAGCCGCAAGTTCCTGCGGTAGAGTTGCAGGCATTCCAGCATCATTTTGCTGATAGCCCTGCTCGATCATAACAGGGGGTGGATCTATGCTTTGCGTACGGTCAATAGCCTCCTCCATCAGAATATCAGTAACGCCATTATCCACGTACCATTCCAATGCAGTTATTAGCTCTTTGTGCAGGGCACAATCGTTCAAAGCAGATTCCTGACTTTTGTTAAGAGATTTTCATATAAAAATAAGGTAGAATAGTTGCTTGTAAAAAGAAAGAGGAGAATCCATTTATGCCAGAGTCACTCAGAGCGGATAGAGAAAATATGGAATATGATGTCGTTATTGTGGGCGGTGGCCCTTCCGGATTATCATGCGCCATCCGCCTGAAACAACTTGCCGAAGAAAAAGGCGAGGAACTCAATGTCTGTATTCTGGAGAAAGGTTCCGAGATCGGCGCGCACTTACTTTCCGGCGCAGTATTTGAACCGCGCGCATTGGATGAGCTTATCCCCGATTGGAAAGATAAAGGTGCGCCGCTTAACTGTCCTGCGACCAAAGATAAATTCCTTTTCCTAACTAAAAAATGGGGATTTCCATTCCCTACTCCGCCACAGATGCACAATAAAGATAATTATATCATATCCTTGGGTAATTTATGCCGTTGGCTAGGTGAGCAGGCCGAGGCTCTGGGTGTCGAAATTTTTCCGGGATTTGCAGCCGCCGAAGTTCTCTATGATGACAAAGATGCGGTGATCGGAGTCGCGACAGGTGATATGGGCATAGATGAACACGGCAAGAAAACAGAAATGTTTGAGCCCGGAATGGAGCTTCATGCCCGCCAAATGGTTTTTGCAGAAGGATGTCATGGCTCTCTTACCAAAACGCTCATTGAGAAATATGATTTACGCGCAAATAGTGATCCGCAAACTTATGGTTTGGGAATTAAAGAAATCTGGGAAATTGATCCAAAAAAACATAAAGAAGGCCTATGCCAACACACAATTGGTTGGCCAATGGATAATCATACATATGGTGGCTCATGGATTTATCATATGGAGAATAATCAAATTTCAATCGGCTTTGTTGTCGGGCTTGATTACAAAAACCCATATCTGTCACCTTTTGAAGAGATGCAACGTTTTAAACTCCACCCCAAAATCAAACCTCTCTTAGACGGTGGAAAGCGTGTGGCATATGGTGCGCGCGCACTTGTTGAAGGTGGTTTTCAATCTTTGCCGAAATTAACATTCCCGGGCGGTGTTTTAATCGGTGATACAGCAGGATTTTTGAATGTCCCAAAGATAAAGGGTAATCACACTGCCATGAAATCAGGGATGGTTGCGGCAGAAAGTATCTATAGCCATTTACAAGAAAACAACGATTGGGGCGGTGAATGCATGCACTATACTCCGAACCTCAAAGACACATGGCTATGGGACGAGTTATGGGCAGTGCGCAATATTCGCCCCGGCTTTCATAATGGATTATGGGCAGGCCTTATCAATGCGGCGATACAAACTTTCACCGGCGGCAGGGGTGGGAAAATCCTGCGTAATGAAGCAGATCATGAGCAACTTGGAAAAGCGTCAGATTATACGCCTATTGATTATCCGAAACCCGATGGTGTTGTTACATTCGATCGCCTGACATCGGTGCAACTGTCTAATACCAATCATGGGGAAAGTCAGCCTTGCCACTTAAAATTAAAAGATGCATCGATCCCAATCGGCGTTAACCTTCCCAAATATGCAGAACCTGCACAACGTTATTGCCCCGCAGCAGTATATGAAATTATTGAACAAGATGGACAAGAGCCGCAGTTTCAGATCAACTCACAAAATTGTGTACATTGTAAAACCTGTGACATTAAAGATCCGTCACAAAATATCGATTGGACTGTACCCCAAGGCGGTGATGGACCGAACTATCCTAATATGTAGAAAATTATCACTGGTCAGAATATGATAATATACGCATAATGTATGGCCTAATTTAAAAGAAACTCCGAAAAGAAAACGATGAAAACTATTGCCACTATTCTTGCTTCTTGTGTTGTTGGTTTTTGTGCAAACCAAGAACCGCCAACCATGCCCTTTCAGCTTGCAAAAGCGGGAGGGACAGATATTCCGGTGACATCGTCCGCTCCGCCTTCCGCAACGTTACCAAAAGATGTGCAAGCCGGAGAGTATCTTGCGAGTCGTTTCGCGCAAATTCATCATGACTGGAAACAGGCTGATGCTTTTTTAACGCCGATTATTGAAGCAGGGCAACATAGTAAAGCACTGCTTCAGCGTTCTATTGTTCTTGCCGTGGGTTCTGGCAATACACCAAGCGCCATCAACACGGCCAAAAAATTCCATGAGCTTTACCCGGATGAACGTAATAGTATTGCCCAAATCCTTTTAATCAGCGAGGCTTTCAAAACAGAGGATTATAATAAGGCACAAGAGCTTTATAAATCTTTACGTGTTGATCGTACGACCAAGTTTGTATCTCCCTTTATTGAGGGATGGATTAAAGCGGGCAACGGTCAGTTAAAAATCAAAAATTTAAAATCCAATACAGTTCAACTTTATCATGCAATTTTAATCTCTGACTTTTTAAAGGATCATAGTGCAATCGAAAAAATAGTATCCCGCGCTATTAAAGTAGAGGGAATTGACGTTTCCGAGCTTGAAAGAATTGCAGATTTATATGGTCATATTGGTTTAAATGAAAAAGCACTTGAGCTTTATAAAACAATTGAAAAACAGACTTCTGATCATACTTCCATTCAAAATAAAATTGCCAATCTAAGCTCTGGTAAGAACCAGCCCCTCTTCAAAAAAGTAACCACGGCACGCCACGGCATGGCCAAAGCATTTCATGATATTGCAGGCATACTCCATGCGGAGAATAATGACGAAAGCGCCCGTGTCTTTGCACATATTGCACTTTATTTAGAGCCGGATACTGTTGGCACCGCTCTTTTACTTGGCCAAATCAATACAGCGCACAAGCAATATGATGATGCTATTTCTTATTACAAATCCATTCCGCAAAGTAATGAAAACTATCTGGATGCGCAGCATAAAATCGTAAATATATACGAAGACACAAAAGAGTATGGCAAAGCGTATAAGCACCTTAAGGCATTATACAAAACCCATGAGAGTGTTGAAACGATTATACGTATGGGCGATTTATACCGCCATCAGGAAAAATATAAAGAGGCCATGACCTTCTATGAAAAGGCCATTGCTGAAATGAACGGTGATGTCCCGCCTGAATATTGGTATTTGCATTATGTACGCGGTATTGCATATGAACAGACAGGAAACTGGGGAAAAGCCGAAGCTGATTTAAAAACAGCACTAAAATTCCAACCCGATCACCCTTATGTCTTAAACTATCTGGGGTATGCTTGGGCAGATCGTGGTGAAAACTTGCAAGCGGCTATGGATATGATCAGACGTGCGGTGGATTTACGTCCATCTGATGGTTATATCACTGATTCTTTGGGATGGGTTATGTACAAGGTACGCGATTATACAAATGCCGTACCCGTTTTAGAGCGCGCAGTTGAGCTGCGCCCGTATGATCCGACGATCAATGACCATTTGGGAGATGCATATTGGAAAGTTGGCCGAACAATGGAGGCACAATTCCAATGGAGCCGTGCGAAAAACCATTCCGAGGATGATGAACAAATACAAACAATTGATAAAAAACTTATTTCAGGAATTCCTGCTGATAAGATTGAACATTAAAGCCCTATCATGACAGATCACCGTACTACGCGCCCACTCAAGATATTTTCTCCTGCAAAAATCAATTTATTTTTGCATATTACGGGCAAGCGCAGTGACGGATATCACACTCTTGATTCTCTGGTGAGTTTTGCAGATATTGGCGACACTATAGAAATAGCCCCCGCAGACAGCTTTTCATTCCAGACAAATGGCCCGTTTGCACGATATTTTAATGACAAAGAACTCAACCCCTATTCACATAGTGATAATTTAGTCGTTAAAGCAGCAAATGCAGCATCCCAAGCCACATCGAAACCATTAAACATGTCCATCACTTTAACCAAAAACCTTCCGCTTGCTGCCGGACTTGGCGGGGGATCGGCAAATGCAGCAGCAACGTTATGGGGCTTGCTAGAATTTTGGGGCATGGCGCGGAATGCAGACTATCTTTTGCCGCTTATGACACAATTAGGAGCAGACGTTCCGGTATGTTTTCATAGCAGCCCAAGCATTATGCGAGGCATTGGAGATATCTTAGAACCTGCGCCAGATATGCCGGAAGTCCCAATCCTTCTTATCAATCCACTGATTTCATGCTCTACAAAAGATATATTTTTGCGTCGATCCGGTGAATTTAGTGAGAACTCTACTTTACCTACATCGTTCTCGTCTATCTTCGATCTTACCGAAACGTTAAAAAGGCATAGTAACGATTTATATGAACCGGCATTAAACGTCATACCTGACATTGAAAATGTGATTTACGCCCTATCCATGCAGAAAAATTGTCTTCTAACGCGTATGAGCGGATCCGGAGCAAGCTGCTTTGGTATTTTTGAAACGATCGAAGATGCTCGAAAAGCAAAAACCGCGATTCAAGAGGAGAACTCTGATTGGTGGGTAGAAGAAGGTTTTTTAAACAGCATCGAACGTTATTAATCTGCGATCAATTAATAGGGACATTCGGATTCAAACAAAATCTGTCGCCCGTCTTCTGGATGATGTACCATTAATTTATGCGCATGTAACAAGAGCCGTTCCGAGGCGGCATATGCTTGGTCATGTGCATAAAACTCATCCCCGACGATTGGGTGTCCGATCTCTGCCATATGGACACGTAACTGGTGTGTGCGACCAGTTATAGGATACAGCGCCACGCGCGTCATGTTATTGCCCATACGTTCAAGCACTTCCCAATTTGTCTGAGCGGCCTTCCCTGATTCAAAATCAACCATTTGCAACGGTCTGTTTGGCCAATCACAAATAAGAGGCAGCTCTACTGTTCCTGTATCATCCTCAATATGTCCCCACACTATTGCGATGTAGGTTTTTTGTGTTTTTCTGCGTTCAAACTGCAATCCCAAATTCCGATGTGCTTGCGCGTTCATCGCCATAATCACAAGCCCCGATGTACACATATCAAGTCGGTGGACGATCCGTGCCTCCGGAATTTCTGCTTTAACACGTAACTCCAAACTGTCTGCATGCTCCGCTTTACGTCCCGGAACACACAAAAGTTCGGCAGGTTTGGAAACAACAAGGATATCATCATCTTGGTGTATAATCTCCAATGGAGCAGTCGGGGGGCAATACTCAAATTCTGCCGGTGGAATTCTATATTTCGTCACGCTTTATCATCACTTTGTTTTTTTAAGACCATAAATAAAAAAAACTATTACGCCAAATCATTTCATAAGTTGAAAGAATCCTCACAACATGCAAGAATGTCTCTTATGATGAAAGTAATTAAATATTTATTTTTGCCCTGTATTTGCCTTTTATTTTCTGTATCAACATTTGATGCAGCATTTGCGCAGTCTTATCGTGGCGCATATACAAGTGCAGTTCCCAAACAAAAAGATGAAAATCCTATTCCTAAAGTGTTTTCATCACAAGTCACAAGCGTGATACAAGCCGAGAAGCTTGATATTTTATATGATGAGTTACTCGTCTCTTTGCGACAATTCGCGGCAACAGACTTCATCTATCAGGCGAAGTTAAGCGACCTTATTTCAGCAGAAAAATTTCAATACACCCGATATTCAAAAGAATTTTCAAGTGATCTTAATGCTGGAATGAAGAATTTAAATAAAAACTACAATACCCTTTTGGCAGAAATCCAAGATGCCAATAACCGTTATATAATCATCAAAGAGGGGATTCGTTCAATTGATCACAGTACTCTCGATCCTTTGTGGGAAAAGAAAATAGAAGAATTTCGTCAAGCTGCTGACCATCACTTTAAATTACAAGGACGCTTTCTCAACACGTATAAATCTTTGATTGACTTTATTTTGAAACAAGGCGGCAGCTACTATTATAAAAGTGATGATAACCGTGTTTATTTCTATAAATTTGGCGGTTATAAGTTCTTTGGTAAAAGCATAGACACATTGACACGTATCAGTTATGAGCAAAGAAAAAATTTAAAAGAAAATGCTCCGGCTAATATTGAGGATGAACGCTCTCAATAACCATGACACGTAATCTGAAAAACAGCAGTTCTAAGCAGAGAAAACCTTCATATTTTTTATACGGGGTTTCTGTTGGTGTTATATGTATCGCAATTGGTAGTGGGTATATATATTACGATCATCAGCAAAAGACCTTTCAAGCACAACAAGAGCAAATTCGTATAGATCACGAGGCAAAAGAGAAGCAACGACTGGAAGTTCAAGAACTCTCTAAACAATACCTCAGCGACTTTGTGCAAGAATTAAAAACACATGCTATCTCTTATAAGAAGAGAAAACGTGTCTTAAAAGAAATGATTAGCCCTTATAACTTTGAAACCCCGGAATATAGCAAAGAGAACTATGACATCTTTATGAAAGAAGTAGCACCTTCTTTGCGTAACGAATCCAATAATATCATCCAAGTATTCGATACCTATACTTCAAAAGTTCAAGACAGTATCCAAGAAACAGATAGTGACACTCAACAATATTTTATTAAAGAGTGGAGCGATATGAGTACAAACCAACTTAGTCAATATGTTGACTTTTTTTCCCAAGAGGAAAAATTATTACAGGCTTATGAAGAGCTTATACGTTTTTATTATATTCACTCTAATTTGTTTACTGTAGATGTTGAAAGTAATGTTTTTAAATTCAAACGTGATAAAGACAAAATCAAACAAGCAGAGCTTTTAAAGAATATTGCGACCTTGCAATTCTCACCACGTGCGGCCACGAAGCAAAAATCTACGAGTCAAAACTCTGTAGAAAAATAAACATATTCTGAATATAATAAACGTTTAGTAAAGGCCGCCCGTTCCTGTTGTAACGGAGGATGGTTGACTTGGTGTCGTATAAACAGTGCCACCATTCTCGCCTGCACTTGGCACAGGGTAATAACTATCACTATCATAACCATAGCTTGACATAACGGATATCCCTTCACCGTCAAGGATATACATCTCATCTGTTGGCTCAGTTCCGATTACAAAGGATTCCCATAGTACTTTCTTATCACCCGGGCGGGCGCGCACACCGGTTTCTCTATTGATGCGAATATTTCGAATTCCGGACGGTTTACGGAATGGTACAACCGGCCTGTCGGCCATTGCTTCTTCCATGAAGCTTTTAAATATCGGAACAGAAACAGATGAACCTGTTTCCCTACGCCCTAAAGAGCGCGGTGCATCAAACCCGGCGAATACTCCGACAACAAAATCGGCAGAAAAACCAATAAACCATGTATCACGCGATTCATTCGTCGTTCCTGTTTTTCCGGCTAACGGGTGTTTCAGTGAACGCAAACGCACAGCTGTACCACGTTGGACAACGCCTTGCATAATTGAAACCATTTGATAAGCAGTACGCGGATCGGCAATTTGTTCACGCGTATCGGGGAGTTCCGGCACGGGTTGATCTTCCCATTTGATCATGTTGCCACAGCGTGCACAATCACGGGCATCATGTTTAAACACCGTATCACCATATCTGTTTTGGATACGATCAATAAAGGTTGGTGTAATACGCTTTCCACCATTCACCAACATCCCGTAAGCTGCCGTAATACGAAGTAAGGTTGTTTCAGCAGATCCCAGAGAATTTGCAAGAAGTGGCGGCATATTATCAGTGATATCGAAATGATCCGAATATTTCGCGATTAAATCCATCCCTAGAAAATCCGCCAAACGTACAGTCATAAGATTTCGTGACTTTTCAATCCCGATGCGGATAGGTGTTGGGCCATAAAACTCTTTTGAATAGTTTGTCGGTTTCCATGTGCCTGCGACTTTGTCTTCTAAAACAAACGGCGCATCTAACACAAGAGTAGCCGGTGTAAAACCTTTATCAAGCGCGGCTAAATATACGAAAGGTTTAAATGCCGATCCGGGCTGACGTTTTGCTTGAGTTGCGCGGTTAAATTCACTGCCGCCATAGCGATAATCCCAACCACCTTGCATGGCCAGAACACGTCCCGTGTGTGGATCAAGGGCGATTAAAGCGCCTTGTAACAAGGGCACCTGACGTAATTCATATAGTTTTGGTACTGTTTCTTGCTCTTCTTGTTTATCGAGTTTTTCCTCTGTCTCTTTTGGCTGTACCATAATGACATCACCAATTTCCAAGACTTGAGTTGCAGAAGTAATTTTAGAGCCAAGAGTATAGCCTTCGTTGCGATATTCACGCGCCCATTTCAGCTCATTAAGCTTAATCAGTGCCTGATCGCGCTCAGAAAAGCCAAGTTTTGCTTCGTTTTTAGTAACATCTAAAACAACGGCAAGTACCCAGTCATCCAACATATCATCCGGGCTCTTTATTGCTTTTAACTGCGTGCGCCAATCATCCATTGTCTCCAAGGTCTGTAGCGCACCACGGTACCCATGACGCATATCATATGCCATAAGGCCATCACGCAAAGCCCGTCCGGCTATATCCTGTAATTTTGGATCCACGGATGTTTTAACAGCCAAGCCACCTTTATACAGGCTATCTTCACCATAACGAGAGGACAACTCTCTCCTCACCTCTTCGGCAAAATATGGTGCATCAACACGCTCACTGGTATCGGGTTTCATTTCAAGTGGGTAGAGTTTTGCAAGTTCAGCTTGTTCCGATGTGATGTAACCTTCAATTTCCAGACGGTTAATCACCCAATTACGACGCGGCAATGCTTTATCGTGATTTTTCACGGGATGATAATTATTTGGCGCTTTTGCCAAAGATGCAAGATACGCTGCCTCTGCAATATTAAGCTCTTCCAATGACTTATCAAAATAATATAGTGACGCAGCAGCCACACCGTATGAACCCCCGCCAAGGAATATCTCATTCAGATACAGCTCTAAAACTTTCTCACGCCCTAAGGTGCTATACATACGGTATGCGATAATGGCTTCTTTGATTTTACGTTCATATGATACTTCGCTTGAAAAGAAGAAGTTTTTCGCGACCTGTTGCGCAATTGTAGAGCCCCCTTCTGGACGGCGTCTGACACCTGACACTTTATTCTTTATATTCTTTAGCATTGCGCGTGTAACGGCTTTTACATCAACGCCGCTATGGTGATAAAAGTTTTGATCTTCCGTTGCAATAAATGCTTGTTTTACAATGTCAGGAATAAACTCTACCGGTACAAAAATACGTTTTTCCTGCGCAAATTCGGCCATTAAGTGACCATCCCCTGCATAAAGGCGCGTCACAATTGGGGGCTCATAATTGCGGAGTTGGCTATAATCCGGGAGGTCCTGTCCATAAAAATTCAAAACATAGACAAACCCGACTATCGCAACTATTGCCCCTACGAAACCGAGTGAAAACAACCCTAAAAAGCCATACCATAGATATTTCATTGCACTGCCTGCATTTATAAACGGATGACATTCAAGCCATCCTTACTATTTCAAAATTTTACGCAAATTCTTTTACACTTTTATGCCTTACAGCACACGGCGCGTAATCGGCCCATCGGCACGTCCGTGAATAAATTGCTCTACATACGGGTTACCGGAATGATCCAGATCATCCACCGCACCTTTCCAGATAATACGCCCCTCATAAATCATTGCAACATAATCAGCAATGCGACGTACACTGCCCATATCGTGGGTAATTGTGAGGGCTGTAGCACCAAGCCCTTTAACCTGATCAATAATAAGCTCATTAATAACATCAGCCATTATCGGATCGAGGCCAGTTGTCGGTTCATCAAAAAAGATAATATTCGGACTGGCTGCAACTGCACGTGCCAGACCAACCCGCTTTTGCATTCCACCTGAAAGTTCCGCGGGATAAAGCTCCGCCACATCAGTTTTAAGGCCTACTGCGGCAATTTTTTGAATTGCTATTTCTTTGGCTTCTTTTTTATTCATGCCCTGCCCTTGAACGAGGCCAAAAGCAACATTTTCCCATATTTTAAGGGAATCGAATAAAGCAGCGCCCTGAAACAGCATGCCGAATTTATGCATAAATTCACTGCGGGTCTTTGGGTTTGCCCCGACACTTTCCTTACCATCAATAAGGATCGACCCTTCATCAGGATCTAAAAGGCCCAGAATGCATTTCAGCATCACAGATTTCCCTGTACCTGAACCACCAATCACGACCAGTGATTTGCCTTCCGGCACACTTAAATCAAAATTATTTAACACGCAATTTTTTCCGAATGCCTTACTGACACCGCGCATATCTATTTTTGCCTTTTCGGCATTAAGATCGTTTACTGACTTTTCTTTTACGACCGCTTCACTCATGAGAAAAATATCTGTGTTAGAAGGTAATTAAATATCAAAATCAGGATAGACGAAGACACAACTGCGTTTGTTGTTGCCGCACCAACCCCTTGCGCCCCACGCGCAGAATTAAAGCCGTGATAACAGCCCATTATTGCGACGATAAAGCCGAAAGCACCAGCTTTAAACAAGCCGGAAACAACATCCATATATTGTACAATATCCCATGTCTGACTTAGATAATTTACGGGACTAAAGCCCAAAGAATAAACCGAGACGATATAACCACCGTAGACCCCAATGATATCCCCTACCAGAACCAGTAAAGGCAACATCAATGTGGAGGCAATAACACGCGGTGCAATCAGGTATTTAAACGGGTTAACAGATAATGTGCGTAGTGCATCAATCTGTTCAGTTACGCGCATCGTGCCGATTTCCGCGGCGATAGCAGCACCAACACGTCCCGCCACCATTAAGCCTGCCAAAACAGGGGCAAGCTCACGCGTGATTGACAGAACCACCACCCCGGCAATAGCACCTTCTGCATTAAAACGTGTAAACCCTGTATAGCTTTGCAATGCCAAAACCATGCCTGTAAAAATCGCAGTCATACCGACCACAGGTAATGAATAATACCCGATATCAATCAATTGACGCATCAACTGCGCAGGGAAAAATGGCGGTGTAATACAGTGTTTTAAACTACGTGCTATAAAATCTGTGATGCGACCGATATTGCCAAAAAACCCTAGAATCATTCCGCCGATAGCTTCGAAAAAATTCAAAACCAGATTAAGCGGATTGCATGATGACTTGCATGTCTGATTTTGTCCGGCAGTCGCTTGTGATATTTGTGTTGTCATTCGCTTTTGATATATTGCTTAAATCTGTTTACTAGAAGGGAAAAACACTAAAGGAAATCGCGCGTTTCGTCTATACTCAACTTCACATATTTACATGCACATCCACGACAAATACATGAGCAACCCCTATGCCAAACCAAGAATTAATCCCTCCCCATGACCTCATATGTATGGATGAGCATGCGGAGCAGTGCCAATACCGTGTTCACCTTGCCTATGCGCGTGCGGATAACCTATTGTTTGGAGAGAAAATATATCGGACGAGTGCAAAGTTATGGCTTCATCGTAAGATCGCCAATATCGTGCATTTAGCGGCGGAAAATTGTTATAAGCAGTATGGCCTTCATTTTGTATTATACGATGGACTGCGCCCTGTAGAGGCGCAAGAAGCCATGATGCGGACACAACGCGTAATGAACAACCCTCATTGGCTGCAAGAGCCACGATTGCTTTCCTCTCCCGGAGGAGGTGGTCATCCGCGCGCTATGGCGGTTGATATCGGCTTAGAGACTGTAGACGGTGTAGAAGTGAATATGGGCACGCCCTTTGATTATTTAGCACAAAACGCACACCCGGATCATAATCCTGCCCATCGCGATTACACACATCCGCAAGAGATATTAGAGAACCGAGCTATCCTGAATGATTGCATGTTAAATGCCGCGAAAAAATTCAAAACAGAGTTATTACCCCTACCAGAGGAATGGTGGGATTTTAGATTACCTGTCAAAACCACAGAAAGTTACGCACCAATTCAGGATAGAGATTTACCCACGGATATGCGCCTTATGTGATGTATGATCGACTGTAACGCGCGCTTAAAGATGTTAGAATTTCATATGAAATCGTTCCTGCATCACGTGCCAGATTATCCAGTGTTTGATGCATTCCGATTACCTCCGCCATGTCACCCGGTTTCGGCATTTCACCTTCCGAAAAGCCTGTAATTTCGCAAATAATCAAATCCATTGAAATTCTGCCCCGAATTGGCATTTTTTTACCATTAAAGTATAAGCTTGCGGAATTACATAACACCCTTGAAACCCCGTCTGCGTAACCGATAGAGGCAATAGCGATTTTTGAATTTTTATCAAATCGATACGTTTCGTTGTATCCGCATGTTTCACCTTGTTTTACGCTAAAAACCTGCAAAATGGGCACCTTTAACGATACAACTGGATGCATAATGTTTTCCATATTCAAAACAGGCCTGCCACCATATAGCGCAATACCGGGGCGCGTTAAATCAAAGTGATATTTTTCAGATAAAAACACACCACCTGAATTACATAAGGAATACTTCACATTCGGGTATGATTTAGCGATGTTTTTAAAGATTTTATATTGTCGCTCATTCGCCGAACTACTCTTTTCATCAGAAGATGAAAAATGACTCATGATATAATCAAGCTTAATACCATCTAATAACGCTTTATCCTGCGCCAGAGTATCCGCTTCACATGATGGAATACCAAGCCTATTCATTCCGGTATCAAAATGCAGAATCGCCGGTAGCACTTCACCAACTTGTTTTGCAAAGCTTTGATAACGCCCTATCTCATAAAGAGAATTTAACACTGGTATTATCTTATAATGTTTATACTCATTTGCGAGCGGTTCCCAAAATCCATTTAGCGTATAAATCACGGCCTCAGGCAATATTTTGCGTAAGGAGATGCCCTCCTCTACTGTTGCAACAAAAAAACGACGTGCCCCCGCCTGCCATAGAGCAGGTGCAGTATGGGTTATTCCCAGACCGTACGAATCCGCCTTAACAGAAGCAGCGGTTTCACATGATGCACTGCTAAGCTTATCTAAAATTTGGTAATTATCCTGCAGCTTGCGTAAATTTATTGTGAGCTCGCCTGACATCGCGCACATGATTAGTACGAACTACTTGGATCATGTACTTCATCAAGATCGCTAAAGCGCGTTACACTACCATCAAAGTGCATCCGCACCGAACCAATCGGGCCGTGACGTGCTTTTGCGATGATACATTCACCAACATTCAGGGCGCGTTCGCACCTTTCCTGCCACTGGATATGGTTATCAGTGCCCGGTTCCGGTTCTGCGCGGTGGAGGTAATATTCCTCACGATAAACGAACATCACAACATCGGCATCCTGCTCAATCGATCCGGATTCACGCAAATCCGACAGCATTGGGCGTTTATCTTCACGTTGTTCAACCATACGAGAGAGCTGTGACAGTGCAAGGACAGGGATATTCAGCTCCTTTGCAATCGCCTTTAACCCACGGGTGATTTCAGAAACTTCCTGCACACGATTTGATTCACTTTGTTTTGATCCACTACCACGCAAAAGTTGCAGGTAATCGATGATAAGGAAATCAAGGCCGTATTGGCGTTTCAAACGGCGGGCACGTGTACGCACTGCACCAATACTCAATGCCGGTGTATCATCAATATATAAAGGGACTTGCGCCAGTTGCTGACTTGCCTTAACGAAGCTTTGAAAGTCCTCTTGTTTAATATCACCTTGCTTAATCGCGTGACCGGATATATTTGCACAATCGGCCAAGATACGTGTTGCAAGTTGATCCGCCGCCATCTCAAGTGAGAAAAACCCAACACGCGCCCCTTCTTTTCCGCCGGTTTCGGCATAGCGGCGCGCCGTATTATAGGCAATATTTGTAGCAAGGGCAGTCTTTCCCATTGATGGGCGTCCTGCAAGAATAAGCAAGTCAGAGGGATGCAGACCACCCGTTTGCTTATCCAAATCACGTAAACCTGTTGTTGAGCCTGTCACATGACCTTTAGTTTTAAAGGCTTTTTCCGCAACCTCAATTGAGACAAGAACAGAATCACGTAAGGATACAAAACCACCCTTCACATCACCGCTTTCCGCGAGCGTGAAAAGTTTTGATTCCGCCATTTCAATTGTATTCATTGCGGCTTTATCAAGGACGTGCTCATGAGCTTCGTTTACGATATCTTCGCCCAGATCAACAAGTTGACGGCGTAAGTATAGCTCATAAATTGTCTGCGCATAATCATGCACGTTTATAACACTAATAACCCCTGCCGCAAGATCAGCGAGATACGTACCACCACCTAATTCGACCAGATCCTCATCTTTTTCAAAGTAATCTTTCAATGTAACAGGAGAGGCCGTTTGCCCCCGATCAACAAACTGCATAATTGCCGTAAAAATACGTTGATGTACGGGCATGAAAAAATGTTCAGGACGTAATAAATCCCCGACCTTTTCGAATGCAGCGTTTTTAACGAGAAGCGCGCCAAGTAACCCCTGCTCAGCCTCTATATTATGAGGGGCAGTGCGGTAGTGCGGGCTGTCCTGTGAAGGATCGGAGGAAAATGATCCGTCCGATACTGTATCTAATGCGGTATTGTAACTCATAAAAAGAAACTAGCAAATGCACGCCGCATTCGCTAGTTCTTAAATCGATTAGTGCTGTGGATATCGGGGATAGTCCCAATATATTATGCAGCAGCGTCTTCTTCGCTGTTTTCTTCAGTAACATCAGCATCAGTCGCAGCATCATCTTGTGCCTCAACTTCTACTTCAGCTTCTTCTTCCGCATCATCATATGCAGCATCAGCAACCAAGGCACGACCTGTTTCAGCCTGAATTTCAGCTTCCTCAGGAGAACGTGCAATATTTACGATGATTTCAGCTTTAACTTCCGGGTGTAGAATAAGATCTACAGGAATAAGACCGATTGTTTTGATGTTTTCTTTCAAACGAACTGCTGATTTATCAACTGAACCTTTAATCGCTTCGTTAAGAGCAGCAACAATATCGCGCGCCGCTACGGAACCAAACAATTGACCGGACTCAGACGCCTGACGAATAATTGGAACTTTTGTCCCTTCGATTTTCTTCGCCTGCTTTTCAGCTTCTGCTTTTTGCTTATCATTCTCAGCAATCAAAACTTTTTTCTGTGCTTCGAAATAAGCGATGTTCGCTTTGCTTGCGCGCAAAGCTTTTTTCTGCGGCAAAAGATAGTTACGTGCATAACCCGGTTTCACATTGACGATATCGCCCAAGTTTCCAAGTTTTCCAACACGTTCAAGCAAAATAACTTGTGTAGACATAGTATTTCTCCAAAACTCTTGAATTAGCGACGGCCCTTAGGACTGTGATCGCTTTCATGTTGAACATATGGCAATAGACCCATGAAACGTGCGCGTTTGATCGCTTTTGCAAGCTCACGCTGTTTTTTCTGGGATACTGCTGTTATACGGCTTGGGACAATTTTCCCGCGCTCAGAAATGTAACGGCCTAATAGACGTGTGTCTTTCCAGTCAATCTGTGGGGCATTTGGCCCTGTAAATGGACATGTCTTTTTACGACGGAAAAACGGACGTTTTACTGTTGGAGCATCTGCAGCACTCATTATGCGGCCTCCTTCTTATCTTTGTTTTTATAGTCTCTATTTTTATAATCTCTTTTTGAATCGTCACTACGATCATGCTTTTCAGCCATTGGAGACGGGCCTTCAACCGGTGCATCCAAACGAATCGTTAGAAAACGAACAACATCTTCATGCAAGCGCATTTGACGTTCCATCTCGTGCAAAGCAGCCGGAGCTGTCTCTGTTTCAAGAAGAACATAGTGTCCTTTGCGGCCTTTATTGATGCGATATGCGAATGATTTTAATCCCCAAAACTCTGTTTTGCTGATTTTACCACCATCATCAGTAATAACTTTTGAGAAAGATGCTACAATATCTTTTACTTGTAGATCTGTCAGGTCTTGCCGTGCAATTAACACGGTTTCATAGTATGGCATTTGCCGTCCTCCTGAGTTTGCGTTGTAAGCCTTGGTTTCCCTAAACCCACAACAGAGCTGATGAACCATTCACCAGCGAGGTTATGTATAAAATTGCGTGGACTATAGCGAAATCGAGATATTTCGCAAGTTTTTTTTCGTAAAAAGACGGCTGAGAAGGTTTTTAAGCGTCTATGACGGCATTTGCATTGGATGATTGTGCGATATGAGATGCAACAAATTTCGTCCACCCGGCATCACCATCTTGTGTTTTATGCTCACGAATACCCGATCGAACCATGCCTTGCAGCTCCTCGCGGGTTAATTCCGGGTTCCGTAACGCTTCACGAAATTGACCAACGGCCATGCTTGCAAAGTCTGCATAATCTCCGTTCATATAATCACGATCCGAAAATTCGCTATAAGCAGCATCAAGCTCTTCAACAACGCGTCTTACATTTCGTTTAATTTTCTGTTCCATGATCTCTCTCCCGGATTTTAAAACCTGCAAATCCCCACCCACAGGCCGATTAATATCGTACATATATAAAGAGAGACCCCACACACGAATCTTGAAATAATATTTCACAAGAATCTCTCTGGTCGCAATAATTGCATAAAACACCCCCTCAATGCAAATTTATCACCACATTAGTTCATACATGTTTATGTATTGACAAAATTTCGCTTTGCCATAAGGTCATGCGCACCCTAGGAATATGGGTTAAATTCAATATTAAAGGACGAAGATATTATGGCACGTGCATTTGTTTTTCCGGGACAAGGATCTCAATTTATCGGTATGGGAAAAGACCTATACGAGAACTTCACAGAAGCACGTGAGACATTTGAAGAGGTTGATGATGCCCTATCACAAGATTTAAGTGGCTTAATGTTTAATGGTGATGAAACTGATTTAAACATGACCGAAAATACGCAGCCTGCCCTTATGGCGGTGTCTGTTGCCGTTGTTAATATTTTAAAAAAGCAGGGAAACATATCCCTTGAAACGCATTGCGCCTATGTCACAGGGCATTCACTTGGTGAATATGCCGCCCTGACAGCAGCTGGTACGATTGCCCTATCAGACACAGCGCGCCTCTTAAAATTACGTGGCACATCTATGCAAAAGGCCGTGCCCGTTGGGCTTGGCTCTATGGCGGCGGTTCTTGGATTGGATTTTGATGCTGTTGCACAAATTGCACAAGAAGCCGCGCAAGGCGAAATTTGTGCCGCTGCTAATGATAATTCAGATGGGCAAGTGGTTGTCAGTGGTCATAAAGCAGCGGTTGAGCGTGCCGTGGCTCTTGCAACAGAAAAAGGCGCGCGTAAAGCCGTCATCCTTCCGGTTAGTGCGCCGTTCCATTGCGACCTGATGGCGCCAGCAGCAGAAGCCATGAAACCGGCATTAAGTGACACGCAGTTCAATGCGCCGGTTGTGCCGGTCGTTGCAAATGTTACTGCACAGGGCGAAACTGACCCTGCCACCCTTGAAAAGCTTTTGATTGAGCAAATTACTGGCATGGTAAGATGGCGCGAATCAGTCTTGTATATGCGCGATCAAGGTGTAAGTGAAATGGTTGAGCTTGGCGCAGGAAAAGTTTTAAGTGGCCTGGCGCGTCGTATTGACCGCTCTGTCTCTTGTTCTTCTGTGGGTACAGCAGAACAAGTAGAAGCCCTCATAGAAACATTGAATGCATAAAATTATAGGGATAGATTTTTCTATCCCTGTGGTATTTCTTATCTTTTGTAAGATTATGTGGCTTAAGATACTTCTGCGAAACTCTGACCATATTCAGGATCGTTTGCCGCATCTACAGTCAGGTCAAATTCTGGGTCTGCTTGCCATGAACGCGCATTTACCGCAGCAATATTATCAACCACATTCTCAAGAGCATCTGCGATTCCGGGTTGGCGCAAAAATTCACGGTAAATATTCGCGTACCCTTTTATAACCTCATCCATACGTGGCAAGTTGAAGATATCTTCATAATCTATCTGCACATAGCCGTTTTTCTTTTCCTGCACACTTTCCAACACGCCTTGCAGTGTAATTGCGAGAGTATTGCGGTCTGCTGTTAACTGCGCATCATCTGTGGTATGTGCAATCTTTGCCTCTTCACAAATTTGACGCAGTTCGTAGGCTTGATGATATAAATCTGTTTTATATTGCCCGTAAACAGCGTCTTGCGCCAAAATATCTTTTATTGGGGAGAGGACTTCTTGCATTGCAGCTTCGCTCACAGGATAGATGAGTCGTTCCTGCATTGATACATCATGTATCGCCGCTTTCCTGAAATCATTCTGTAATGCTGCTCGTAAACTCATATCACGTTTAATTTGCTGTTATTGACAATAAAGTAACTAATTAATAGCGAGAAATATATTTTTAATTACAAATTTCTGTAATTTGGCGGAAATTACGCCCTTTTCTCTATTATGTCAATAAAATAGCAATCATTCCTTATACTCAGTTGATAACCATTCTCATCTGGATCGTATATTACTCTTTTCTTCGAGCTTTACAACCCTATAAATCCTGTTTAAACCATAATAGAAATATAGACGAAAAAGGTTAACAAAACATGTTTGATTTTACAGAAAAATGCGCTCTTGTCACCGGAGCCACAGGCGGAATTGGCGGAGAGATTGCAAAATCCCTACATTCACAAGGCGCAATTGTCGGTATTTCAGGCCGTAATGAAGAGAAGTTACAAGCATTAGCGGCGGAGCTTGGTGAGCGTGTTCACGTTCTTCCTGCCGACCTTTCAAGCGATGAAGCAGTAAAAGACCTTGTTAAGCGTGCGGATGAAGCAATGGGCAGAATCGATATTCTTGTCAATAACGCAGGTTTAACGCGTGATGGTCTTTCCATGCGTATGAGCGCAGACGACTGGCAAGATGTTTTAGATGTAAACTTAACCGCACCATTCAAACTTGCACAAGCTGTACAGCGCGGCATGATGAAACGCCGTTTCGGACGTATTGTAAATATCTCATCCGTTGTCGGCGTTACGGGTAACCCCGGTCAATGTAACTATGTTGCATCCAAAGCCGGTATGATTGGCTGGTCAAAGGCAATGGCAGCAGAGGTTGCAAGTCGCGGCATTACAGTGAACTGTATCGCACCGGGCTTTATTGCAACGCCAATGACAGATGCATTGAACGAAGATCAGAAAATAAAAATCAACTCCACTATTCCTGCGGGTAAAATGGGTGCAAGCGATGATATCGCCGCGGCGGCTGTTTATCTTGCCAGTGCAGAAAGCGGATATGTTACGGGTCAGACCATTCATGTGAATGGCGGCATGGCCATGATATAAAAGCGTTGATCGTTTATCTCCGATGGCGTCAAATGGCGGCTTGCGTATAGGTTATACGCGTCGCCTTATTTTCCTTATCGGATTTTTAACGCTTTTTGCTTTGGCGTAATGAAATTATTTTCAAACACCACATAAAACCATATGCGAAAATATAGATGACCTACTCTCTTATACTTTTTGATTGCGACGGTACGTTAGTGGATAGCGAATATCTGAATATCAAGGCGATTATTGCTTTGTTAGAAGAGTTCGGCATTACCAATTACGATATTCCTTACGGATTATCGCATTTTTCAGGGCATCGATTTAGTAATATTATAGCGATGATCGCCAAGGAAACCGGTTTCACCTTCCCTGATGATGCGGCGAAACAGTATCTTGCGAAGGTGCGCGCCCTTGCGCCAACAGAGATGAGTGCAGTAGAAGGCGCAAAGAGCGTTGTTCAGGCAGCAGCAAACATGGCAGAGATCTGCGTTGTATCGAACGGAGAGCGTAACAACGTGCTCTGGTCACTTGATTTCGTTGATTTACGTACATTTTTCGAAGACGACTATATTTTCACAGGTCTGATGGCCGCGCCTAAGCCTGCGCCTGACTTATTTTTACTTGCCGCAGAGCGTAAAAACACACCATCTGCACAAACATTAATCATTGAAGACAGCATAACCGGTGTTACGGCAGCAGTTGCGGCGGGTATGGATGTATGGGGGTTTTGCGGAACGCACCATGCACCGGACGATCATGCCGATAATTTAAAAAAGGCAGGTGCGACGGCCGTCTATCATTCCATGTCAGATATAAAAGAGGCCCTAGACACGCTAGCCTCACCTAAATAAAATCAAGCACGCATAAATGATCGTAGAATGATTGTTGGTTATGGCTTGCTTCACTACTATATTTTCTTTTCAGTAATCCATAAGCTTGTAATAACTTATGATGAGAAGCTTGCACCAACTTATGAGATGTATAGTTCTTAGAGAGTGACGTATAATATGATGTGCCTTTTGCCTCATGCCATTCATTGAAGAAGGCTTGCTGCTCACGAATTGCTGCCAAGATTAAGCCCTCAATCTGCTTTAACGCCTTATTGGGTGCCTTGATCATTTCAAAGCTGCTTAAGAGATTCTCAATTTGTTCGTTATATGTGTCTATATAATACGCGCTTTTACCCGCCTGAACATAGCGCAGCATCACCATGCGCTCACGAAAGGCCAGATCAGTTACAAAGAACACATGATCCAGATATTGCGATTCTTCGGCACTCATACGGGCATTATTTGTACTAAACTGAGTGCGTTTATGATTTAAGGCTTTATACGCCTCATCAATCGTCATCTCAGCTGCCTGAACAGCCGTTGCACCAAACCCTATATATAAGGTCATTGCTATCATTAATATGACACGCATGCTTCCCTCCCAAATGATGCTTATATATTATATAGAAAGCTTATGCATTTTGCACGAATTCGAAACGGCCTATGTCTGTATTCTTGGTTACATCACCCGCCTTAAATAACCGTGCATTCATCGCAATATACACACCACTTTGCGCGCTTTGCACCTGTGCAATTGCATAACCCAAATTAAAACCACCATCGCTCATCGCAAATTCTTTAAGGGGAATCATTGCACCTGTTAGAATGATTGTCTTTGTAACGTCTTCCAAGCTTTTTTCTAAAAACCGCGCCGTTGTCTCCATAGTCGATGTACCATGCACGATTACAAATTGTTGTGCTTTTGAAGATTTTATCTCCTGCGCAATCTTTGTACGCACATCATCTGTCATTTCCATACTGTCAATTTGAGAGACTGTTGTGAATGTAATATCAGGGTACATCTTAACAATATCACGCAAATAATCAGGTAGAATCGACAAGTGCTTGAACTCAGGCTTTTCCGTTAACGGATCATATGCTTTTTCTATTGTCCCACCTGTTAATATGAAATGTATTTTTTGTACCATTATTCAACTTCCCCAATACGTAAGATATTTGTCGATCCCGTTACACCAAATGGCATGCCTGCTGTCATTACAAAGCTATCGCCTGATTTTAGGAATTCTTTGTCCTGTGCAATTTTTGCAGCATGACGCGCAGGGCCGGTAAAGTCATCTTCCTTTGCTTCATCATGCACGGGATAGACACCGTATGACAGTACGAGTCTGCGTGCAACATCTTCATTAGGTGTGAGACAGAGAATAGGAACTTCGGGTCTTTGGCGCGCCGTACGCAACGCGGTTGATCCGGACATCGTGTAATTCACGATTAGTTTTGCATCAACATCCTGCGCCACATAATAAGCCGCAGTTGTAATCGCATCTGAGGATGTGTTGAGCGCATCAGGACGCGAGGTTTCCATCATTTCCAAATAATTTTCATCTGCCTCGGTTTTACGTGCAATCCGATCCATCATTTCTACCGCACGAAGCGGATATGCCCCAACAGCAGTTTCCGCAGACAGCATAACGCAATCCGCACCATCATAAACGGCAGTTGCCACGTCCGATGCTTCTGCACGGGTTGGCCTTGCATTCTCAATCATAGATTCAAGCATCTGTGTTGCCACGACAACAGGCTTACCCATGTCACGTACCATACGCACGACATTCTTTTGCACCGAGGGAACATCTTCGGGCGGAATTTCCACCCCAAGGTCGCCACGTGCCAGCATAACACCATCCGATAGCTCAACAATCTCCTGTAACTGTACTAGAGCAGAAGGCTTTTCGATTTTCACCATCAAGGCCGCGCGCCCACCTATTAACGCACGCGCCTGTGCCACATCTTCGGGACGTTGGACAAAACTCTGCGCAATCCAGTCAACGCCCAAGTCCAGCGCTACTTCTAAATCTACTTTATCTTTTTCTGTCAAAGCAGGAATTGGTAAAACAACACCGGGAATATTAAAGCCCTTATTATTACTTAAAGACGATCCAGCTTGCACTTCCCCTTTTAGGTAATCCGTACCCTTTTCAATAATTTCGATGCGCACCTTCCCATCATCCAAAAAAATACGATCGCCTATATCCATAGACTCGATAACTTCTGTATGTGGTAAGTGCACGCGTGTCTCATCCCCAAAAGCCGAATCAGAATCGAAACGAAATGTCTGACCAATCTGCAATTTTATAGAATCATTTTGAAACCTACCGATTCGTAATTTAGGCCCCTGCATGTCAGCAATAATGCATATAGGATGGCCGTAACGCTCTTCCACCTTGCGAATTCGGTCATATACCTGTTTATGATCCTGATGAGAGCCATGTGAGAAATTCAAACGAAATAAGTCCACACCACTACAAAATAGAGAATCGATGGCCTCTTCTGTTGCAGATGCAGGACCTATGGTTGCCAAAATTTTCGTTTGTCTATTTCTGCGCATATGTGTGTTCCTATTCTGACAAGGGTTTCCGATATTTTCGCCTTGATTTAGTGTATCAGACTTCATCAATAATCACGATGCGTTCTTTGTTATTTTGCCCCTATATCTTGTTACCCGACACACTATATTTTGAGTAATATTATTACAATTTACATTTTTTTTAACGGGGATAAGTGACTGGATATCTTGATTTTTTTGTGATGAATCAGTGCGTTCCGAGGTAAAGAATAAAGACGATAGGAATAAAATCAATTTGGCAGGACATACGAGATATAGTATGTTACACATCAGATGATCACAACACGTTGTGTTTTGTCTGTCTTAATAAATACATTCCTTGAATACATTTCATAAGAATGAGTAAACTATAACTGTAGGGAGCATTGCTCATGTTTGACATCGCGCAAATGGAGAGGGGAAATCGTGTCCAGATCGACAGATCAAGAGACGAAAACCTGACTGAATTCGGTAAAGCCACATTGACCGACAGGTATCTTATGCCTGAAGAACAATATCAGGATCTTTTTGCGCGTAATGCTATGTATTATGGTGATGATAGTGAACATGCCCAGCGTATTTATGATTATATTTCCAAGCTATGGTTTATGCCTTCTACGCCGATTCTATCAAATGGTGGGACGAGCCGTGGTTTACCTATTTCCTGTTTCCTAAATGAAACCGGAGATTCACTCGACAATATTATGAATCTTTGGAACGAAAATGTCTGGTTGGCATCATTAGGTGGCGGCATTGGATCATATTGGGGAAATGTTCGCTCAATTGGTGAAAAAGTCGGCCGTAATGGTAAGACATCCGGTATTGTACCATTTATTCGTGTAATGGACTCTCTAACACTTGCCATCTCTCAAGGGTCTTTGCGCCGTGGTTCTGCCGCGATCTATTTGCCTGTATGGCACCCTGAAATTGAAGAGTTTGTTGAAATTCGTCGCCCTACCGGCGGAGATCCAAACCGTAAAGCATTAAACTTGCATCATGGTGTTCTTATTCCAAACCGTTTTATGGAAGCTGTTGAGAATGACGAAGAATGGGCGTTGAAATCACCGAAAGACAATTCTGTCGTTGATAAAATCAGCGCACGTGACCTTTGGATTCGCCTTCTGACTGCACGCGTAGAAACAGGCGAGCCATACTTTATCTTTATTGACCATGTTAATGATTCTATACCTGATCACCATAAAATGGCTGGTTTGAATGTCAAAATGTCGAACCTATGTTCAGAAATCACACTTCCAACCGGTAAAGACCACCTTGGAAACGAAAGAACGGCGGTTTGCTGTTTATCCTCACTTAATCTCGAAAAATTTGATGAATGGCAGGACCACCCTACATTCATTGAAGATGTGATGAGGTTCCTCGATAATGTGCTCTCGGACTTTATCGAAAAAGCACCGGATTCTATGAAACGGGCAAAATACGCGGCGATGCGTGAACGCTCTGTTGGTCTTGGCGTTATGGGTTTCCACTCTTTCTTACAATCTAAAAACCTACCAATGGAAAGCGTGATGGCCAAAGTTTGGAACCGTCGTATGTTCCAACATATTAAACGTCAGGCTGATGATGCCTCTGTTACACTTGCACATGAGCGTGGAGCATGCCCGGATGCCGCAGATTACGGTATTATGGAGCGTTTTTCGAACAAGATGGCAATTGCGCCTACGGCCTCTATTTCTATTATTTGTGGTGGTGCTTCACCAGGTATCGAGCCTATTGCGGCGAATGCGTATACGCACAAGACACTTTCTGGATCTTTCCCTGTGCGGAACAAATATCTGGAAGCCCTTCTTGAAGAAAAAGGCATCAATAACGATGATACGTGGAGCTCTATCTTCACCAATGAAGGTTCTGTGCAAAATATTCCGGAACTTACGCAAGAAGAGAAGGATGTCTTTAAAACGGCATTCGAAATTGATCAACGTTGGATTATTGAACATGCGGCAGACCGCACACCGTTTGTCTGTCAGGCACAAAGTGTCAATGTGTTCCTTCCTGCGAATGTTCATAAAGCCGACCTGCACCGCATCCATTGGGAAGCGTGGAATAAGGGTGTTAAATCGTTGTATTATTGTCGTTCGAAATCTATTCAACGCGCCGAAAGCGACGCATCATGGAAACGCTCTCAAGAAGACAAACAGGGTGAGGATGAACAAGGTGCGATGGGCGATGGCAGCGGCGGCTCAATGTACGAAGAATGCCTCGCATGTCAGTAACCTGATCTCATATAATAATCAAAGGGCCGTCCTTACGGCTCTTTTTTTATAGACATCCTCCACCGTATCGTTAACAATTTACCACTTGAGGCAAAGATACGATCTGATCAGGACATCAACAATATATAATGGATAAGCAACGAATAAACTCATTAGATGGATTGCGCGCTTTTGCAATTATTTTTGTTCTTTTTTCACACAGCAGTCAAAAACTTACCACTCCATTATCTTTCAGCATATATGGGATTGATTTTCAAAACATTATTTATAATGGTTGGGCTGGTGTTGAGCTTTTCTTTGTTTTAAGCGGCTTTCTTATAACAACGCAATTACTGAGACAGCCCTTAAATTATAGCACCGTGAAAAAATATCTATGCAAACGATACTTCCGTATTGCACCTGCCTATTACGTTGCTGTTTGTATGGTATTAATAACCTCCCATATATTGGAGGATCTTATAAACAAACCCTTTTGGGATATAGTTTCAACTTGGTGGCTACCTCTTCTCTCTCACTTTGCATTCCTGCACGACTATATCGGACGCCACCCCTCTATTGATGGTTTATTTTGGTCTATACCGGTAGAAATTAAATTCTATATCATAATACCCGCGTTTATTTACCTCCTTACAAAAATTAAAAGTAATGCATATAGAATGTACTGCGTATTGGGATTTTACGTTCTGTCTTCTATTATCAAAATAAGTTATATTTACACCCAATATGGAACTGATCTCATCCCGTATGGGGATTATTTTTTCTATATAAAATCCCCTTTTCACATGGCTTTAGATGGCCTTATTATCGGAACACTTTGTGCCTTTGCATTCAAAACCCAGTATATTAAAAGCATGCAAGAAAACACAAAACTTTCCAACCTTATCTTTTATACAGGGGGAGCCATTTTCTTAGCGTTTGCAATATCGCCTCATTTCGTAAATGACATGGCCTCTCTTATTGAACGCATGATGATACCGCCGCTTTTAGCAATTAGTTTTGGTCTTATCTTAATCGGAGCGATCACCAATAGCTGTGCCAGCCGTTTTTTAAGCAGCGGAATTTTACACTTCATTGCAAAGATATCTTACTGCCTGTACTTAACGCATATTTATGCCTTATTCCTGCAAATCGGTATTATAAAGCGTTTGCATCTTTATATTGAATCTCCGACATATTGCTGGCTTTTATCGCTGCCTATATATTTCATCACTGCCGTATGTATTGCTTACTTGCTTCATATTTATGTAGAGAAACCTTGCCTTGACTGGTCACGAAGAAAATGGCCTCACAGCAAAAAAATGTAACAAAAACCTTACAATTGCGAATGTCATACTAAGCCATATTGAGGAGCGTTAACGATGATAAACAAACGAACACTTGTAGTAACCCTTACCATTCTTGGCACTATATTTGTGTTAAGCGGGCTTCAACATACAAATGCAAATGACACACATAGCGGAGGTACATTCCCCATGTCTGAGAAACAAGAACGATTAAAACAGCTCACTCCTCTTCAAGTAAAAGTAACACAAAATGAAGGGACAGAAGCACCGTTCAAAAATGAATATTGGGATAATAAAGAACCCGGTATTTATGTTGATATTGTCTCTGGTGAGCCATTATTTTCCTCTACTGATAAATTCAAATCAGGAACCGGCTGGCCTAGCTTTACCAAGCCTATAGAAGAAGGCTCTTTAATCTCCAAAACAGATTATAAGCTCTTTGTGAAACGTACTGAAGTGCGCTCTACACAAGCAGACTCACATTTGGGGCATGTTTTTGAGGATGGGCCAAGAGACCTTGGCGGTCTGCGTTATTGCATCAACTCCGCATCTTTACGCTTCATCCATAAGGATGATCTGGCAAGAGAAGGATATGAGAAGTATAAAACCTTGTTTGAATAAAGCTTATCTCTTATATGGAATTTAGTCTGGTACTTTATTATTAAAGCGCTTATCCTTGTCTATATGAATGATCATTTAAAAACATTTGAAAATTATTGTGATGAGCATGATTTGCGGGTTACACCACCGCGCCTTGCTGCGTTTAAGATTGTTCATGACGCAAAAACACCTATTACTGCCTATGAAGTATTAGAGGAAATGGGCAAAACTTTAAAAAGCCCAAAGCCACCTACCGCATATCGTGCGCTTGATTTTCTAGCAGAACACGGCTTTGTACACCGTATTGAATCCCTTAATGCCTATGTGTACTGTGATGTTAATCACAAACACGAAGGATCACAGTTTATGATTTGTGATTCTTGTAATACGGTTGAAGAAATTCACCTATGCCACTTACCGGAAAAGCTACAGAATAAAGTCGATGCAGAGCACTTCACCCTGCATCACTGGAATGTAGAAGTGCATGGTGTCTGTGCAAAATGCGCACCGACACCCCCTTAATCGTGCGCCGGAAAGTTTGTGCGGCAATATTCTGCTGCTTTTTCAATTTTTTCCTTCGGAATTCCATGCGGTTTTAAATGCTGTTGAAATGCAAATATTTTTGCAGCATCACTCGCATTCGGGCTCATACGCTCTTCAATACGATCTAAATGCCCCCATACACCCATTTGTTTGACAAAAGATGATGTTAAACGCCCATCTTCCCCCAATAAATCACAATCAATAGGAATGTAGCGCTTTATTGCCCCTTTTCCGACTGTAAATTGGAACTCATGCTCTTGTGTTTTTTCGCTTCTGTGGTTCTCATGTTCATGATCATGGTCGTGATCCTGAGCCTGTGCACCACCAACAGATGACAACGCCAAAAATATACTAAGCAACCCCGTTTCCATTTGTTTTTTCATGTTTTAACACTCCATGGTTTTTTAATTCTTATATTTTTCTTGATTTATCATATATGTTACAATATAACAATAGTTACTTTATAACATATCAATAAGAAGAGCCGTCATGGAACAGACTATGAAGAAATCGGATATCGCATTAACAGCAGCCTTCACTGCGGCTGTCACCACGTTCGTGGTTGGTTTACCAATGGAATTTGCGACCGAGCTTGTCACGTTTCCATTTGCACATGAATCTGCACTTGGCAGTCACTTAGTCAACCAAACCAGCCAAGTTCTTGTTCCAATTTTTGATACAGTCGGGCAATGGTTCGGGATAGAGCCCATAGGCGCGCAACTTGCAGATGTGCCTATTGCCGATTTTTAATGTTATGAATTCAAAAAGGCGTCACAGGCCTCTCCATGCTCCGGATCAACAGGGATAAATGTGAGTTGCATTTGGCCATATTGATTACCCAAGTCATCTTCTGCGATGAAATCACTCAGGCTTAATTGCCCTTTTCTCATAAAATCTTCGTGCAACCGAATATGCACCTCCCTATCCACGGGAAAAAACATAAACATACGGTGATTATAAGGATAGCGCATTCGTACACGCGTCACAGCCGGGTCAGGATGTTCGAAACGCGCCATAACCGGATAGCATGGTCGCACTTTTGAATCTGACGCATATGGAAGATCATTTAGAAACACATTGAATGTAGTGTTTTCTGCACGCGCATATGATGCGTGACTACATATCAAACAAATGAATAACAAAACCTTATAATTCAAATTTTTCACCCGGGCCTTCATGACACAAATGCTGGAATTCAGGTTCATTTTTTATATCATCAGGCACATTGACCAAGGAAATGGGTTCAATATTATCCATGATGTTTTCACGTACTGCCGTCGCAGATGGGCCGTCCCATATTTTTTCTGCTATTAGATTTGTCTCTGTTCCGCGTACAGATATAATGTCCCCATTATTTGGATTTTCTAGAGTACCATCTTCCAAAGCAGACATCGGTATATGCATCAAATTCATTAATCCCACCTGTATCGGACGACCAGAGGTTACAATAATCATACAATCATGCCCTTGTTGAAAATCCCTTTCGGCGGTACCATCCAAAAAGCTCTTCATGGCGATATGCGCGAAACGTGATGATTCTCCGAATATTGGTACGGCTGAAAAATCATTGCCTTCTTTAACCGCTTTGGAATAGGCATTAAGTATTCCCTCAACCTCACCATCGCTTTTCCGCGTGTGGGGTAGAATACCAAAACTAATTTCATTTAACCGTGTATCATGATGGATTGTCGGCTTTCCTTCAAACGCATTTCCCATACCAAACATAAGTGCGCCACCGGACTGAAGGTGTCTATTAAACTCTCCGGTTACAATCAAAGGCCAATCTTCATATTTCTGTTCACGTAAATATTCGCTCGTATACATACCACTCCGGATTAGCTGCCGCGTTCCCTCTCTTTCCAGACTGACTGGAGGGTCTCCTTCTATATAGGCATCAGGATTTTCATTTCCCTCTGAAAGCCCATGCCTGATAAATAGTATTTCGCGCTCTTTATTGCTCATCCTTCTTTTTTATAGGGGAAAAGAAATTGTGTCAAAATTATTTCTAATATCTCATATTTACGCCCTTGCAAAACACAATATATAGTGTATATTTTCACTCATAGATACAATATATAGTTTTCTTAAAGGGGAAATAAAACCTATCCCCGTTATCCACATAGAAAGAGACAAAAAAGACTCGGAAAATGAGGATATAAGAGTAAAACTATGAACATTAAGAATCTTTGTAAGGAGTAGAACCCATGGGCGAAAATACGGCCAAAATAGATGATGTGACAAACTCAGACTGCAGACTATTGCAAGAACGTCATGTTTATAAACCTTTCTTATACCCGTGGTGTTATGAAGCATGGTTAACGCAGCAACGTGTTCACTGGTTACCGGAAGAAGTTCCGATGGCAGAAGATGTACGTGATTGGAAAAAGAACATTACACCATCAGAGAAAAACCTGATGACACAGATATTCCGTTTCTTCACACAAGCCGATGTGGAAGTGAATAACTGTTACATGAAACATTACAGCCAAGTTTTTGGCCCTGTCGAAGTACAGATGATGCTTTCTGCGTTTTCAAATATTGAGACAGTCCATATTGCCGCCTACTCTCACCTTCTTGATACAATCGGTATGCCGGAAACAGAATACTCCGCGTTCCTTGAGTATAAGGAAATGAAGGATAAATTTGATGATCTACAAGAGGCATCGATGGATTCTCGTCGTGACATTGCCAAAACAATGGCTATGTTTGGCGCGTTCACAGAAGGTCTTGCGCTTTTTGCTTCCTTTGCAATTCTGATGAACTTCCCACGTTTCAACAAAATGAAGGGTATGGGGCAAATCGTAACGTGGTCGGTGCGTGATGAAACATTACATTGCCTATCCATGATCCGTTTATTCAACACTTTTATTGATGAAAATCCGGACATCTGGGATGACGAACTAAAAGCAGAAATTACAGAATGTTGTAGAGTAACTGTTGAGCATGAAGATGCCTTTATTGATCTTGCGTTTGAAATGGGTGAGATTGAAGGTATGAAGCCAGAGGATGTAAAACAGTATATCCGTTATATTGGCGATCGCCGTTTACAACAGCTTCAACTTGAGCCGATTTACGGGGTCACGAAGAACCCGTTACCATGGATGGATGAAATGCTTAATGGTGCGGAACACGCTAACTTCTTTGAAAGTCGCGCAACCGAATATGCAAAAGCATCAACAGAAGGAACATGGGAAACTGTCTTCTCTGATGAAATATTTTCCGGAAATTACGGTAAGAAAATTGGTGGTGTTGATGATAACGGCGGCGGAAGCGAAGCCGCATAATTCAAAGATTTTATCTGCACATAAAAATCAAAGCCATCCTTTCTCTAGGGTGGCTTTTTTCTTTAGCCGTTATGGTCTAATATCGGTAATATCTCTTGCACAGTTTCATCAGGAAAACGATCCAGCATTTCTATAGGGAAGTCCTTTAGAATCTCCGGTGATGTCTGAAGGAATGCAGCCTTTAACAAGGATGCCGACGTATCGTTGCGGATATTATCAAAGTCATCTAAAAATGTGTTCAAAGGATCATCCGAAGGTAAACGTGAGCGCCCTAACATTTCACGTATCTGTGGTGAGAGGAATGAAGCATTACTTGACGATACAGCCACATAACGGCGCGCCATGATATTTTCAACTTTCGGCGGACAGTGGAATGATGGGGTATAGCCCTGATCCGCATCCCACCCGTTCGCGCGTAATATCAAAAGATCACCATTTTGTCCCTGATACCCTAACAGAGCATTATCCTCGTCATAAAAATTTTGCTGCGGTAAAATTTCGTTTGAATTACACACAATTGTCCCACCATTATCCAATGATGTCGTCATGGTAATACTGCCCGATAATGGTTGGAATATTTCAGAATTTACAGATTTCACAAACCCACGCGGCAAGTCCGATACGTTCCGTAACCCTGGACGATAACATTCGTCATAATGTAATTCCCCGGGCACTCCGCTTTTCAATTTTCGCACAGACCAACTGAGATACTCAGGAAACACCTCTTTTGTTGCAGAGAATATTTCATGAAAATCGGCTCCAATTCCTTTTTCTGCTTTACCAAAACGCAATGATTTATGGGGAAAGATAGTGGTCATGCCCTGATTTATATAAAGATATTTGTTTTTATCCGGCCACGGAAGAATACGTCCCTCTATCGCACCTAAACCAAACTTACCATCAACATCCATCATTCCGGCAATTGATTGGAAGCTTTGCGTAAGAGTTTGTGAATTGCGAATAACAGCAACGGCTTGAAATTGAGGGTTTTTAATAAGTTCACGCGCCGTTTCTAACGCAGCAAGAAGATCATCTTGCCCATCCACGACAGCCAGAAACCCGTCAACAACGCCGTATTTCCCATCAGGATCAATGGACCAATCCGCGATATCGAGTGTAATAGGACGAATGCGATCAGAAGGATCTTTCCCGTTCTCTGCCAATTTTTGAGCAGAACCTATTATATTATCTTGTACAACACCCATTTTACAGAACTACCATAGTGCTCACCTTGTGTCAAAGTGCAGACAGCAATGTATGAACGCCGCACCATACACATGTAACTGTAGGTTGCGCCAATGAAATACCATATATAGACTGGCATGCTCGACAACGCCAAGGAGGCATGTATGCAAAGTGATCCACTAAAGTTATTTATCCGTCAGGGCTTTACAGAAAGCGGTGAAAAAGAACAAGCCATCATCAAGGGCATGTTGCAGCAGGTACAAGATCTCTCACAAGAAATGTATATCGCCCCTCTTACTGATATGAATGCCCATAATGCGAATACTTTTAAGCACCGTTTTACAGAAAAGACAGGGGTGCCGTTCTCACCTGCGGCGTTTCGTGATTACAGGCTTAATAAGCTGGATAAAGCCGATGCGTTTTTGATTATCCGTACAGGCTTAAGTGAAAGTACAGCTTTTGAAATTGCACATAATGTGAACAATAAAAATGTACCTATGTTTTTTGCCGTATGGGAGAATGCGCAAATCAAAACAACGTTGCTACGTGATTTGCCAAATGCAAAATATCATACATTTTCTCATCCCGATGAATTGAAAGATCATTTATATGACTTCTTTATTTTTGCGCAAAAATTCAAAAAACGCGGTATCTTATCCGGTGATGCAATGACTGGATCGTAGTCCACGCTTATACTTCACGTAATGCCTGAACATGAAAACCCGAATTTTTTAATGTATCGACGATATCTTCAACATGAAGTTTATCACGCGCCTCAATCACAACATCCAGTTCCGCCTGTTTCAAGGAAACTGTTTGCATCATGCGTTGGTGTATAACCTCAACAACGTTCGCGCCAGCTTCACCAATTATACGTGAAATGTCAGAAAGCTGCCCTGGGGTATCATCAATTTCGAAACGCAGGCGTGTGATACGACCATCACGTACAAGACCACGTAAGATCAACGTCGATAAAGTGCGAGAATCAATATTTCCACCGCACAACACCATGCCAACTTTTTTACCTTTTAATAATGGTAAATTCTTCTTAATCACGGCAAGAGCTGCACCGGCAGCCCCTTCGGCGACAAGCTTTTCATCGCTAAGCAGGTCAAATATTGCTTCTTCAATTTCATTTTCTGTCGCAGAATCGATGCTATCAACCAACTCATCAATGATTTTTATATCATTTTCAGAAGGTGCTTTTACTGCGATCCCTTCCGCTAATGTTGCTTTTCCGCCTGTAAATGGACGATTTTCACGTTTGGCGAGCACTGCATCAAAATTTTCTGCCTGCGCACCGATCACTTCTATTTCCGGATTAACACCTTTTACCGCCGTAGAAACCCCAGCGATCAAACCACCGCCACCGATAGGTACAACAACAACGTCCAGTTCGGGGACTTGCTCCATCATTTCAAGGCCAACCGTTCCCTGCCCTGCAACGACGGATTCATCATCAAAAGGATGGATAAAGGTGAGGTTCTCGACCTCTGCTAATCGTAATGTTTCTCCCACGGATTCATCAAAATTATTTCCGTGTAGCACCACTTTTGCCCCGAAGTCTTCGGTGCGTTTGATCTTATTAAACGGTGTGCCGTTTGGCATCACAATTACGGATGGAATTCCCAAACGCGTTGCGTTATAGGCGACACCTTGCGCATGGTTGCCCGCACTACATGCGATAACGCCCTTTTGACGTTGCTCTTCGCTCAAGGTCAAGAGTTTATTCAATGCGCCACGCGCTTTAAAGGCGCTTGTATGTTGTAGATTTTCGAGCTTAAGATACAGATCAATACCCAAGTGCAATGATAGACGCGTTGCCTTCACCATTGGAGTATAGATCACAGAATCTTTGATTTGTTCGCGTGCGTTTAGCACGTCTTCATATGTAACGCCCATTGCTCTTTCCTTGTATGAGAGGCAATACGCTACCTATTTTCTAATGAAAAGGCAATGGTTATAAAACTTGTAGAAGGCTAATCGTTCAAACGCGGCATATCAACACCACATCTCTCATAAACAGGACGCATTTGCTCATATTTAGCACAATGAAAGAAGACTTTAATCTCTTTCATTTCTTTGTTTATGCGATTAGCCTCAGCATGTGTTTTCACTTTTCTAAATTTTTTCATCGCTCTCTTATATTCGTTTTGCTTACGCTTCGCCTTATTATTAAAAGACTTTATTTTACTGTTATCTTCCTTAGTGCATTGCTGCTGTTCTTGTGCATGTGCACTATCAATCGTATAAGGGACAGTTCCCATAGCAAATAATATAGTTAAAATAACAGTTATATATTTCATAATTATCTTCCTTTAGTAATACGCCTGAATTACCTACGTTCTCTTATACTATCAGGCATCCAAAATTGTATTGGTATGATCTGCGGTCGCGGAATTTTTTTATCGCAGCGCTTATAAATTCTTTCCATTTCTAGAAATTGATCAGAGTTAAAAAATTCCCATATATCTTCTATTTTCTTAGCATAGCGTGACTCTTTTTTTGCCTTGCCAATTTTTTCAGTATATTCGCTTAAACGCTTTACCTTGTTTTTCGCCTTTGGATCGAATTTCTTAATCAGATTCATATCTTCTTGCGTACATGGTAAATGATCTTTTTTCGCGTATGCAGGTACGCTAAAAACCGCGAAAGAGGATATGGAGAAAACCATGATGATTATTTTTAGTGATGAGATACTTTTAAACATGCCTGCGTGCACTCCAACAATTCATTCTCATTATAATACGACACTTTCCTGACCTTTGTAAAATACTGCACATAAAAAAAGCGCATAATATGGAATAAAATAGGAAATCACCCGTTTTTTTGGTAATTTATATGTGTGATGGTCTTAAATTCAATCTTATTGATATTTAATACTTTGCAATCTGAAAAGATTGGCAAGCCTACATTAAATACTCTTTGCCGTATCAGGCATCTTTTAAAGATCACGCATTCTTTCCGTTCTTATCAACCTTCATTATTCCACCTTGCTCAAGGAGGCAACAGCCTATGTCTAAGAAGTCCCGTAAGTCACGTAACCCATCCCATCACCAAAAAGAAAATATAATCCATCCGACATTTAAAGGGGATAGTTGGCACCCTCTTGATGACGAGATAGATGGTCGCAGAGATCAAAAATACGTTAAAAACATCAAACCGCGCTCCGCCGGACAAGAGCTATTAATGAAGTCCATAGAAGACCACAGCCTTACTCTTGCCATTGGCCCTGCCGGTACCGGAAAAACTTATCTGGCGATTGCCTCTGCAGTAGAAGCTCTGGAGAAAGGATCAATAGAGCGTATCATACTATCCCGTCCCGCGATGGAAGCTGGTGAATCTCTTGGGTTCTTACCTGGTGACATGCAGGAAAAGATGGCTCCGTATCTTCGCCCTTTATATGACTCCTTAGGTGATCGCTTAGGCGGAAAGAAAGTGCGACAATTCCTTGAAGATGGCACAATCGAAATTGCCCCCATTGGTTTTATGCGCGGACGTACACTCAATAATGCGTTTGTGGTCATTGATGAAGCGCAGAATTGTACCTACGGGCAGCTCAAAATGATTCTGTCACGCTTAGGATGGCATTCAAAGATGGTTATCACTGGCGATCCTGATCAATCTGACCTTCTGGAGGGCGTTTCCGGTCTTTCACAGATTAGTGAACGTCTGGATAAACTGAAAAATATTGGCGTGTGTCGCCTGAAAGATGGCGATATCGTACGCCACCCGCTTGTCGCAGATATGTTAAAGGTTCTATAACTGTCGCCATTACAATTTATTATTTAAGCCTTACGTTTAAATGCGTGAGGCTTTTTTATATAGACTTCCCGCTCCTAAATGCGAATGATTATCATTATAGTTGACAGAAAGCATATTAATGTTACCCTAAACATAGTTGAGAATCATTCGCAATAAAAGGAGTGTACCCTATGAAAGATAACCGCCGTAACAAAACACTATTCGCCGCAAGTATTTTTAGTGCTGCCCTGACAGGGGCGTTAGGTGAAATGGAAGATTATTTCGATGAAAACCAGTATGGGAGCAAACTTGCACCCAAGGACAACGATCAACAAGGGAACGTTTCCCATCATTAAAAATTCCCTTACAATTCTCTGACGCATGCCTTAATAGTCATAATGTTTAATCAGATACAGGCATCCGGGCATGGATATAGACATTTTTATAATTGCATCGCTTATTGGCAGTGTTGCCTTTGCGCTCAGTGGATATTTAATCGGTGTACGGAACAAACTCGATTTTATGGGGATCTTTATCGTTTCTATTTTGACAGCTAATGGCGGCGGCGCACTACGTGACGTTTTAGTCAACCGCGTCCCTGCTGTCCTATCTGACCCGTTTGCGTTCTTTTTAGTTTGTGGTGTGATTCTTATTGCCACGTTTTTTAAACTCCATAAGCGCACAAACGTCGAGAATAACACGCTCATGATTTTATGTGATGCCGTTGGTCTCGTTGCGTTCAGTATTACAGGCACATTAATCGGCTTAGAGGTCGGATTACCGGTATTTGGTGTTATGGTTTTGTCTTTTATCACTGCGACAGGTGGCGGAATTATCCGCGATATGCTTGTCAATCAAACCCCCAGCGTTCTAAGCAGTGATTTCTACGGCACTATATCATTAATTATTGCCGCATCTATTTACACGCTTCACTCCTATAACCTTGCGGATGATTGTATGATTGCGATTACCTTCTCTACTGCCTTGATGCTTCGTATTTTAGCGTATCGCATGGGTTGGAAGTTACCGCATATACGCCCTGATGGGGAATAGCTCTTTGCAACACAAAGTTTGCCAAAGACCGAAAAGATCCCTATAATCACCTTACATAATAAGAAAAATACGGGTTAATAATATGGGTGATGATAGCGCGGAAACAACGCCACCAAACTCAGAACAAGAGCAAATGTCGATCAACCTCGTCAGTATGGAACTGGACGTGTTCAATAGTCCACACCATAATTACCTAAGCTTGCGCGATGCGAACAACAATGAAATTCTAGCCATTCATGGCCTCGCCGTTAATAGAGAGACAGGTACACCTGTTGATGTCGGCGATGAGAAGGACACCTTACGTGTTATGATGATGGGCCCCGATACCTCAATCGTTGGTGATAGCCCGATTAATGGCGACCATGTGATATTTCAGGGAAACCCCTTAGAGACCATGCAGAAATTTCTGGCCATTGCAGATGCAGCTCATTTCATAAACAGCCAGAATTTAGCCTATGACCCTTATGAACTCATAGGCGTTGGCCAAAATTCAAATTCAGTTGCGCATTCGTTAGTGGTTGCAATGGGAGAAGAGTTTCCCGAAGAATCAGAGCGCCTATGGGCGCCGGGGCATGATCGTATTTTACTGCCCACGGACTGGACATCGTTTTATGCGGATAATGAGCTTTCAACGGGAAACACCATGAAAGTTCTTTATGGCGTTGCCGCGAATGAATTACAAATTCAAAATGTTATTGCCAAAGCGATAGAGGATGAGGCGCCGGACCCTAAAAGTGATATTTACTTTGATCGTGATGAGCCCTTTGTTCCTTATACCCCGACCGGTTTAAACTATGCCCCGATAGCAGAAGTTGAGCCGCAACCCGCAGGGCACACTCCACCACCTCTCAGTAACTAGCTTACGCGATGATTGCATGAGCGCATAAAAATTCCTATACTCCCCCTAACTTATATAAAGAGAAGCGGGAAACCCCATGAGTGTTTACGAAAAAAAGGCCGAATATGGCGGCGTATTAGCGCATATCCGCATTCCTGAAGAGCCAACGGGATTAATGTTTATCGCACCCGGCGCACAAGTAAATGTCAGTGATGATATTATCGCCTATACGCAGCAAGCGGCAGAGGATAAGGGCTTAGCCACGGTTGTTGCCGCACTGGGCGGTGTTCCATTAAACACAAGTGACGTGACCAACGTGCACAAGAATTTTACATCTGCTCTGCAAGGTGTCGTTGATGGATATATGGCCGACAATGATTATACGCCGGATGAGTTTGAAATGGTCGGGCACAGTATGGGCGGATCGGCGGTTTTTCAAATCGCGGCGGAAAACCCCGTATCGCGTATTACTACCCTTGACCCGATGTCTGTGAGTGAAGAAACACTCAAAACCATTCATTGCCCGACTGAGATTGTCGTATCAAGTGTGCGATCATGCAAAAATATAGGCAAACGTATTCATAGCGACCTGCAAATGAATGGGCATAATGCGGGGCTACACCATATTGAGACCAGTGAGACACGCTCCGAAGGGCATATGTTTTTGGGACAGGAGCAGCAGATCGCCGCGATTATTCAGGGACAGAAAATTATCGGAGAATCCACTTATGACGCGGATAGCCTCTCAACGGATCAGGAATTATTCGGTGCGATCAATCCTGATGATAATGCACCAACAAACGTTTAGAGCTTATTAAACATGATCCTGTAAATCACCGCGATGATTATACAGGGTGCGTTGCATATCGTGGACACCGTCAGTCACACGGTTTAGCACAAGGCGCAGCAGCGTATCGTCGCTTTCCTCCGCCCGTACCGCCATCACCAGACATTCCATTTCAAACAAGCGCATCTCCAACGCACGTAAGTTATCTTGATATTCGGTCATGTATACACCTCCCACACCAAACTATATTTAGTCCGACTATATATAGACATACATTTCTATCTCATTTCAAGCAATTATTACGGAATGAAAAATGACGAGTTTGAAAAATCCCTAGACCATATTGTTTCTGAGTTGGTGAAAGCCCGAAAAGAGAAAGGGATTTCTCACGAGAAACTCACCGAACTTTCGGGATTAAGCCGTACTGCAATCAGCTATATCGAAGCCCGTAAAAGTACCCCAAGCGTTATTAGCTTGATGAAACTCTGTAAGGCGTTAGATGTGAAGTTGTCAGAGCTGTTACAAGGTACAAAGCGTTAGATAAATTTTTCTGTAGTGGGCTTAACTATAGACCAAAACAAATCTTGGCCATAAAAACGTATTACCCATAATGATGCATTCTCCTGATCTTCTACTATTGCGTAGCGTACGATAAAATTGCCCTCAGCTTTATATATTTCTCTTCCAAACTTATGTAAAACTTCATTCCATTCATCTGGTACGGCATCTCCCTGATCAAGTACTTTCACAATCACCTCAGTATCGCAGGGCAAAACTTCATATGTGATATACCAATGCAATCCTCTGACTATTTTTTTACACACTTGTATAAATTTCTTAAGATGATGCTTATCTACATTTCCAATGTCTACTTGATATCCATACCCTCCCTTATGGTGAGGAACCAGAATGTTAGATGTATTCGTTATAATTTTAGCTCTTACGTCTTTCTTCCTATTAAGTGTTCTTATCGCCGAATTCCACAATCCAAAAGATTTCTCATCTACCCCTAAATACATGGCCAGTAAATACTTAAACTGCTCATCTGCGCTAGAAGTACCTTGATTACACTCTTTACAAGCAGGGACTTTTATATGTTCTTTGCAGTTACGTAGAACAGATTTAGGAGGAATATGTTCCTTGGATATATACTTCTTTTTACACACTTGGACAGTGCGCTTCCCACATAACGGACACAACAATTGAGGATCAAACTTTACATTCATTATCTTGCTCTGTTTTCTCGCTCATGCTGTAATCCCTTCTGATAATTACAACCATAACAAATCACCCCGTCGCATAAAACAGGAAACATTTGCATCATCAAACAAAAAGCAGGGCGGGTGCCCTGCTCTGTTATTGTTCTTTATGACATGGTGATTAATCAGGGATGAAGGCTTCGATTTGATAGACTTGTGCAAATTCATCGAAGTTCGGGATATCCGGTCTGTTATTCCATGCGGGGGAATTGCGTAAAGCTTCACGCACTTCTTCAGGATCACGGTCTTTGGCATAGCTTTTAATAAACAAGCTCAACGCGCCACCATCTTCGGAGAAGGCCTTATCCAAACATCCTGCATTTTCCAACTCTTCATATGCATTTTGTTTATCCTCTGTGCGGACTTTGCCAAAAATTTCGGTCAAGCCATAGAGAACATGCGATCGGTTTAATGATTGCTCATCATCTTGCGTTAATGCGAAGGACTGTAAGAAAACAGGCGTGTGACACAATGTTTGCACCAGTTTTGCGGCATCTTCCTCTGGCAGGATCGTTGTGGCGAGATAGAATGTCAAATTCACCTCGCGCGCATTCATCATACGTTGCTCTGCCACTTCTTCTGAATTGGTGGGCTCGTTTAACGCTTTACCAATAATCGAATTATTTCCAACGTCGTTGATGGTATGTGCGACTTGCCCTATCCACTCTTCTGCATCCGCGGCGCGAACATCATTTAACTCTTCGAATTTTTTTGTAATTTGCAGGAATGCATTTTCTTGTGTTGTCGACATGGCGCACCCTTTCTCTCTTCTTTTTATTATGAAATACAACTTCTATACAATATTTCGTCAAAAAACAACTTTGACAATATGCCACACTCTATAAAACAGGAAACATTTGCATTTGCCCCTCTATTTGTCGTAAAAGGGCTGCGTTCATAAATTATGACTGGTGAAGGGTATGACTGCATGTTGATGCGGTCTGCGACATGATTATATATGCTTGATAAGAAAACGATTTCGTTAACGACCAGACGACTGCGCCATGGCTGCGCGGTGGGGGCGTTTGCGGCCTCTGCCCTTTGGATAGGGACGGATAATTTCGGTTTGGGCGCGGATGATGACACCACGGCAGAGCAAAAGCCGCAATCTTATAGCTCCACCTTTGACCCGCCCCGCGAACATAGCGATAGTCTGGTAGAAAAATGCACCGACCTTTCTGTACCGATGTTATTATTGGTGGCATATATGGCGCTGCGTCGTCGTATGCAGAATGACAAGATGGCCTATCATGAGGCGGGGCATACGCTCACCCTTATCCATTCCGATCCGGGTGTGTATCAGGATAAAGTCTGGATCAAGAAGAATGCCATGATCGCAAGTGGGATGAGTGAGTTTCATTCTCTACGCGAGAGGTTGTCACATGAAGCGGCACGTAAGATGATTATGGTGGCATTTGCGGGTAACGCGGCAGAGCGCATTGGATGCAATGACTATATCACCTATGGTGATTCCGGTGATCGGGCAATGGCCTATGACATGGCACACAAAATTGCCGAGCAATGTAATCCCCCCTTTACGAACAAATCCATGAATTTATCGGCGCGGCTTGCACAAACCGTGGAGAACTGGCTTGATAAAAAGCAGGATATCAAACAAATCCTTTCCGAAGCCGAGCAAGATGCCTATCGCATTTTATTAGAGCATGAGGATCAGTTACACACACTGGCCGAGGCGTTGTTAGAGCATGAAAGCATGACACGATCAGAGGTTTTTGAGGTTCTCGGGATGGAGGACACGGTCAAGGACTTGCCTCCAACATTAGAAACACCGTAAAACTGCGTTAAGCGCCGAACGAGTGCCCTGCTCTACTGTTGATATATAGGGGAAAGGGGTTATGCCGCTTCTGCCAGTTTTACGCTGCATTCACGCCAACGGCGCATGTTACCGCTTGCCTTTAAGGTATTTGCATCAATCAATGCGTAGATACGTTCCGCCACGATTTGAGCCGATTTCTCTGCTTCATCATAGGCAGGATCATCAAATACTTTTGAGATTAAAACGGCAATTTTTTGCCATTCCTCGCTCATCATTGATAAGATAATCGTATCAAGTGTTTCATTACTAATTCCCATTATGCGGCCTCAAAGCGTGCTTTGGCCTGTGCCATCCATTGCATACCTTCTTCTTTTGATTTGCCTTTGTTTGCTTGCATAACATCGGCGTGATCCGCCATGTAATGCCCTAACATTTGTTCGAACCAACCATCAAAATTTTCAGCAGTAAATGTCTGATCACAGATATCACAAGATAATGTTTTCATCGTTTTTCCTCTCTTATGCTACTTTTTCTTCATCCGTGGGTTCAGGGTTTGCAGCGACGAAATCGCGGACATCCTGCGTGATTTTCATAGAGCAGAATTTCGGCCCGCACATAGAACAAAAACTTGCATGTTTTGCGGCCTCAGCAGGTAGTGTTTCATCGTGGAAGCTCCGCGCTGTATCAGGATCAAGACCGATATTAAACTGATCTTCCCAACGAAACTCAAAACGTGCAAGGCTCATCGCGTCATCACGATATTGTGCGCCCGGATGCCCCTTTGCCAAGTCTGCAGCATGGGCAGCAATTTTATATGTAATTACCCCTGTTTTCACATCATCACGATTTGGTAATCCCAAATGCTCCTTTGGTGTGACATAACACAACATAGCACAACCGAACCAACCGATCATCGCCGCTCCGATACCACTTGTAATATGGTCATATCCGGGTGCGATATCCGTTGTAAGAGGCCCAAGTGTGTAGAATGGCGCTTCGTGACATTCCTCAAGCTGCTTTTCCATGTTTTCTTTTACAAGGTTCATCGGAACATGTCCCGGCCCTTCAATCATCACCTGAACATCATGTTCCCATGCGATTTTTGTCAACTCACCAAGTGTTTCAAGTTCCGCAAACTGCGCTGCGTCATTTGCATCGGCAATAGACCCCGGACGCAAACCATCCCCAAGAGAGAAGCTCACATCGTAGGCTTTCATAATTTCACAGATTTCCTCAAAATGTGTATAGAGAAAGCTTTCGCGGTGATGTGTCATCATCCATTTCGCCATGATAGATCCACCGCGCGACACGATGCCTGTAATGCGATCATTGGTCAGGCGAATATATGGTAGGCGCACACCTGCATGGATCGTAAAGTAATCTACGCCTTGCTCGGCCTGTTCAATCAATGTATCGCGGAACACTTCCCATGTCAGATCTTCGGCTACGCCATTCACCTTCTCAAGCGCCTGATAGATCGGCACTGTACCAATTGGTACGGGTGAATTGCGGATAATCCATTCACGCGTATCATGGATGTCCTTACCTGTAGATAAATCCATTACGGTATCGCCACCCCAACGGATTGACCAAACCATCTTATCAACTTCTTCACCGATAGAGCTTGTCACCGCAGAATTTCCAATATTAGCATTAATTTTCACAAGGAAATTACGCCCGATAATCATTGGCTCTAATTCTGTATGATTAATGTTTGCGGGAATGATCGCGCGACCTTCGGCGATTTCCTTACGAACAAATTCACCTGTAATAAAATCAGGCACATTTGCACCAAAATTTTCACCTTTTTTTGCGTAGCTATGCACTTCTTCGCGACGCTGATTCTCACGAATTGCAATATATTCCATTTCCGGTGTTACAATTCCCTTACGCGCATAATGCATCTGGGATACGTTTTGTCCGGCCTTCGCCTTTAATGGTTTTTCCGGACTGGCAGGGAATTTCTCATGCGTGATTTTACGGTTTTTAAGCTGCGCTTCGTTTTTATACCCGTTATCAATCGGCTTAACTTTACGCCCTTCAACATATTCAACATCACCACGATCAAGCACCCACTGTAACCGTGTTTTCGGCAAGCCGCGCATAATATCCAACGTTTGCGTTTCATCCGTATATGGCCCGGATGTATCATAAACAGTCAGGTTTTCTCCATTGCTTAAACTAATTTCGCGCATTGGCACTTTTAAGTCACCAACATAGACTTTTTTAGATGCCGGCAAAGAGCCACGCGTTACATGTGTTGTAGATGGGCATACGCCAACTGGTGTGTTTGGTTGATCTTTTGGTGACATTATTCAATTTCCCATTCGTCATAAGATTTGTATGTTGGCTTTTCGCCATGATTAATTTTATATTCCTGAACAGCAGATAAAGCCTCAATATACATATCTTTATCTGTGCCTTGCGCTATACCGATATAATCGTGCAAGTCCTTCTCATCCATCAAAAAATCATCCTTACGTGCCACGTTATGGAACACTGCTGCGACAGTGCTTGGCCCTTGATGAACTTTTCCTGTGTAATAAGAATCTGACATCACATCCCTTACATATAGTAGGTGTCTTTCGCCATATCGCGAATTTCTAACGTCACAGCGCAGTTTCGAACCACCCCATCAACGTAGCCCTTCATTGTTTTATGAAGTGCATCGCCATACTGTTTTTTCGTGGCAACATCACGCCCCTCCAACAATAGAAGCGTGGCATGGATCATATGTCCGTGTGAGGCTTGGTCCCCTACGACGACGTAATCACACGCATAAGCCCGCGTTTTTATACGCGCCTTATCGATGCCTTGTGCGGCCAACGATTCATGTAAATCCTCAACCAATTTAGACATAACAATAATGTCTCCGATATTTTTTGAATATTCGACTGTAATATGTGGCATTTTTTTCCTTTCCCTGCGTTGATCCTAATCAACAGGTTCCAAGGGTTTTCTCTCAGCATAACGCCTTCATTCAAAAGCATTGATGCACCCCTAAGGTTTACGTTTTTGTATGGTTCGTAGCTTTGCTCTAATGAAAGGAATTGTCAAGTGGCGCAATAGGAATTATAAAGCGTGCTTAGGAATTATATTGTCTCACGTAGCATAATGTCGGAAAGGCAGGCACAAAAATGAAATCACGCCTCATCAGATGGGTCTTTTTATTAGTAATCGGTCTAGGTATCGGATCTGCAATCGGTTACCTTCAAGCGCAAAACGAAATGGACGGCGGTGCTATCCCTCTTTCTCCTGACGCGCAAGGCAAAGCAACAATTTTAAAGAAGACATCCTCTTCGCAAGTTAAGGGCTCATCCGCCGTGGGAGGTGACTTTGCACTTGTCGATCATAATGGTAAAGACGTTACACAAGCAGACTATGCAGAGTCCTACAAAATGGTCTTTTTCGGCTTTACATTCTGCCCCGCAGTTTGCCCGACAGAATTACAAAAAGTGTCCGTAATCCTTAATGAATTAGGAGAAGCAGGAGACAAGATCACGCCTATTTTCATTACCGTTGATCCTGAACGCGATAACGTTACAGTTATGAAAGAATATGTTGAACAGTTTCACCCGCGCCTTGTCGGCCTTACAGGCACACAAGAACAAATTGATAATGTGAAAAAATCATATCGCGTTTATGCCAGTAAAGTTGAAAACGATATGATGGATGAATATATGATGGATCACTCGGCGTTTCTTTATCTTATGGACACTGAGAATAATTTGGTTGCCATGTATCCATCCAAGGATACAGCCGTACAAATTGCCGAAGATATTAAGGCAAAAGACCTTTAGTAACATACCATTGAACCTGCACAGCATCACTATTGCTGTGCAGCAACTCTAAAATTTCAAATTTTCTATTTTTTCTGATAGATTATTCCCACACACATATCCAAATAGTTATTAAACACTATTTCAACCATGTATTACGCATTTCATTCGGGGGAATATATCGATGCAAAATATCAGGCTTTTCGCACTTTCAACGCTATCAACATTGGCCATTACCGTGGCAACGTCCAACGCAGATGCCGCAGGTTTTTATATTCAGGAACAATCTATTTCCGGATTAGGTAGTGCCTTTGCAGGACAAGTCGCAACACCGCGTGATTCCAGTATTGTTTATTTCAACCCGGCGGGCATGACCAAGTTAAAAGGTGCACAATCAAGTTTTGGCGTCAATATCATCATCCCCAGCAGCAAGCTAACGAACGATGGGTCAGTGATACCATTTGGTGGGGCAACCGGTGGCAGTGGCGGAAATCCATATGACGCGACCCCTGTTCCCGCAGGTAGCATGTCATACGAAGCGATTGATAATATATTATGGTTCGGTATTTCAGTTGGCGCGCCATTTGGCTTGGCCAATGATTACGAAGACGGTTGGTTCGGGCGTTTCGACTCGACAAAAAGTGAACTTGAAACAATCGATATACAACCGAGCTTTGCCTATAAAGTTTCAGATACCCTATCCATAGGTGGCGGTCTAAATTTCCAATATGTCGATGCGGAGCTTGGCAGTGTTATCAATCAAGGTGCGGGAGAGCGTAACAGCACGTTAAAGGGCGATGATTTCAGCTTTGGCTATAACGCAGGTGTGCTCTATGAACCTATAGAAGGTACAGTTTTTGGCGCGCATTACCGTTCTGGTGTTCATCATGATTTAGAGGGCTCCGTCATTATTGATAATAACGGTAGCGTACAAAGTGCCACTGATGCCACAGCAGAACTAGATTTACCCGAGATTATACAGCTCGGCCTTAACCAGAAAATTAATGACAGGCTTTCGCTGCAAGCTAGTGCAACATGGTTTGGCTGGAATAGCTTTGAAGAAATTCGCGTCCTGAGTTCAAGTGGCACACTGATATCAAACACAACACAGAACTATCAAACGACATGGGCGTTTGCAGTTGGTGGTGAGTATCAGTTAAACGATGAGTGGAAACTGCGCGCAGGATATCAATATGATCAAACGCCAACAACTGATGAATACCGAACATCCCGCACACCGGATGGAGATCGTCAATGGATTGCCGCAGGTGCAACCTATACAATCAATGATAAATTCTCACTCGATCTAGCAGCCACATATATCGACATCTCATCAGAATCGATCAATGTGAGTAGAAATAGCGGTTTTGCAACATTTCGTGCAAATAGCGAAGGACGTGTTGGTATTGTTGCAGCAGGGTTGAATTATAAGTTTTAATCCTCAAGCAAGGACGCAAGTTTAAGTGCATTTCCCATAGAGCCTTGCACTTTAAGCTTGCCCGTCATAAATGCCATCGTTGGATCCTGCGCGCCCGTTGCAATACTTGCAAACATTTCAGCAGAGCAGACAAAGGTTGTATCTGCCTCCGTATCCTCACGTGAGACAGTCGCAGGGTTTTGCGTTCCATCAACCAGAAGAATACCCTCATCGCCAAAATCAAATTTGAACTTCACCCCAAGAGGTGGCGCGTAAGTGAGCTTTTGCTTTAACGTGTTTTCAATGTCATCAATATTCATACACACAGTATACACAGTTTTCCCCAAAAATATGCAGGGTTTTTTGTGTTTTTTCTTTTTATCATTTGCAATTATTGCGACTATCTTTGTGTGATTCCTTTGCGAATCATCTGTCTTGAGTGCTTCTACTCACTTCTTTTGTTTAGACTTCTTTCTTGGGTCTGATTTTTAAAGGTTAGAAAATGATTCATAACGTCTTTAAAGCTTCACTCGCATTGGCCTGTCTTACGACGACAGCCCTGACGTCTATGCCTGCGCAGTCGAAGGATATGGATATTTATTTCTATCCCAAATATAAATGGAGTGTGAAGCAAACAAGTGCACATGAGGGGACAACTCCTGCGACATGCTCTATCATGAGCGAATTAAACAACGGTTATATCATTGAAATTGATGGCACGAAAAACGGACTAAAGCATCTCAATATTGATTTTCGCCAAGATGTTTTTGACAAAGGTTTGCGCTATGAAGTGCAGTATAGTGTTCCGGGCGCATCCAACACGATTGTCTATAGTAACGCAGTTGATAAAAATAAATTACAAGGCGATTTAACAAGTCAATCCTCATTTGCAGAACAGTTACAAACAGCAAGTGCAATGGATGTACGCATCAGAAATACCGAATTTCGCGTTTACCTTAATGGCCTGAATACCGCCCTTAAAGATTACAACGATTGCGTATCGCCGCCACAAGCAATGGCATCTGCAACACCTACAGAAGATACAGAAATCACTCCGGTAAAAGAAGAGATACAGCATACTGCGAAAAGTGACATGCCGCAGCAACCAACCCTTGCTCAAGATACAAACCTTGCACCTCCTCCCCCTTTAAAAACATCTTTGATTGATGAAACCAGCAAAGTGCCGAGTGAACAAGACCTTGCACAAGAACAATTGCGCCCATCACCATATGACCGCCCGCGCTATACTGAGCAAATGGCGAAGAAGATGAAAGAGGAAAGCAAGAAATACAAGCCTGAAATTCATGAAACCCCAACGGAAAATGCTGCAACGCACATTCCTGCTGAAAAGATTGAACCTGAAGCCTCTAAAACTTCTCATGCTGCGCAAAAAATTGCTGCAACAGAGCCTTCTGTAGCCCTAGAAGAGCCTAAGGTTAGCAGTAAGACTGTTGAGAATTATAAGACACCAGAGCCTGTCTATCATGTTTCTAAAAACAAAGAGCCAATAGTTGCAGATTTCACGGACGTTGATACAGAAACAAGCCAAAAAAATGCTGCACCTGAAGTGCAGCAAAATAGTGCAGCAAAAATAACATCAAGCACAGAAAATTACTCCTCAATAATGCCTGCGAGTGGTGAGAAATCCGATGATTTTGTGCTTATGCGAGACAAAATTTCTAACCTCGAAAAAGAGCTTTCCCTTGTCATGCGTAAAAACAGAATGCTTGATGATGAGCTAAAAGGTGCTCTACGCGATTCTGAGAAAGAGAAACTTTCCGTTTCTTCCGATAATTGGAATTTAGAACTCGCCACAATGAAATATAATGAAGCAGAGCGCCAGATCATGCGTTTAGGGCGTAAGCTCCAGACACATAAGGCACAATGCGAAAATGAGAAGACCGAGCTTGAAAATATGTTGTTTGATCCACGTTTAACCAATCAACAACAGCTTTCCAAGCTATCCTCTCTTGAGAGTGAATTAGACAAGGCGCATTCCGATTTGCTGCGTCAGCAGCGCTTATATGAAGAGCGTATCCGTATTTTGGAAGGGCAATTGGCCGCACAATAGGCTTGCTGCACTTTCACATGTTCTGAGTTTTACTGCGTATTCTCTGTTTTGAACACTGCGTAACCACTTGAGTACAATGAGTTTGATATATTGGGTAACTGCGTAAATACTGTGTAGAAACTGCGTTCACTTATGTACTACTGCGTATAAAAATGCTGCGTACACTTTCTACTTTTTACTGCGTAAATAAAGGCCGGTTCTTCCGGCCTTTTTTCTTATGTCCATATGCATTGTTATCATGCCTAGAATTCATCCTCAGAAACATCCATCATACTTTCACCACCTGCGAGAACCATTTTAAATCGGCCGTCCGCCTCAGGTAGCATACGTTGCATGAAAAAACGTGCTGTTTTAATTTTGGATTCATAGAACGCTTTATCACCCTCGCCGGATTTTAGCTTCTCCTGCGCAGTCATAACCATTTTGCACCAGATATAGGCCATGGACACCAAGGCAAACTGACGTAGATAATCGCTTGATGCTGCACCTGCTTCATCAGCGTTTTTCAGACCTTTTTGTGCGACCATCGCTGTGGCTTGTTGCAATTTCATAAAGGATTTGGCAAGAGGGAAGATAAATTCCTGCATATCCGGGCTTGTCTGATTCTCCTCAATAAACTCCTGCACAGGATGAAAGAAACGACGGAGTAACCTTCCGAAGTTTTGTGGCATCTTACGTCCAACTAGATCGAGCGCTTGAATGCCGTTTGTGCCTTCATAAATTTGTGCAATACGCGCATCACGCACATACTGCTCTACCCCATGTTCCCAGATATAGCCATGACCACCGAAAATTTGAACGGCCAAGTTTGCAACGTCTGAGCCCATATCTGTTTGGTATGCCTTTAAGATCGGCGTCATTAGGGCAACCAAATCATCGGCGCGCTGCCTTTCCTTTTCATCCTCATGTTTGAGTGATATATCCAGATTCATTCCAATCCAATAAGATAATGCGCGTGTGCCTTCTGTTACAGCCTTAGAAATAAGTAACATGCGGCGCACATCGGGGTGCACGATAATTGGATCGGCTGGTTTATCCGGTGCTTTAACACCAGTAATACTGCGCATTTGTAGACGATCCTTGGCATAGGCCAATCCATTTTGGTAGGCGACCTCTGCTATGCCCAGCCCTTGCATCGCAACACCAAGGCGCGCATCATTCATCATAGCAAACATTGCGCGTAGACCCTTATGCTTATCCCCGACAAGCCAGCCTTTTGCATCATCAAAATTCATCACGCATGTTGAATTTGCCTTAATACCCATTTTATGTTCGAGCGAGCCACAAGCAACGCCATTACGCTCACCTATTCCGCCATCTTTGGGTAAAAACTTCGGTACGATAAATAATGATATCCCTCCTACCCCGTCTGGTGCATCAGGTAATTTCGCCAAAACCAGATGCACAATATTTTCCGTTAAATCATGCTCACCGGCAGAAATAAATATTTTTGTGCCGGTTATGTCATAACTTCTATCCTCATTAGGAATGGCTTTTGTTTTAATAAGGCCAAGGTCAGTACCACAATGCGGCTCTGTCAGGCACATTGTACCGGACCATGTTCCTTCAACCAATTTAGGTAAATACAGATCTTTCAGCTCATCCGTTCCAAATTTATGCAACGCTTCATACGCGCCATATGATAGGCCGGGATACATACCAAGCGACATGTTAGAGGAGCAAATCATCTCCTTCATCGCGGTATTGATCAACATCGGCATACCCATACCGCCATATTCCGGATCAGATGCCAAACCACACCAACCATTTTCCGCGAACATATCATAGGCCTCTTTGAAACCTTTTGGTGTGCGTACAACACCATTTTCCAGGACACACCCCTCATCATCACCGCTTTGGTTGACAGGGAAGAATACCTCTTCACATATTTTGCCACCTTCTTCCAGAATTTGATCGGCAAGTTCGGCAGAGAAGTCCTCATACCCCTGTAATTCAGAAAGGCTTTCCGCCTTCAAAACATCATGAAGTACAAAACGAATATCATCCAAGGGCGGGCTATATACGGGCATGTTCTCTCCTGTTTCAATCTCGGCATTATTCTATCAGAAAATAGTAAAGACGTGGTGAAAATCATAGATGACTTTAACGCTCTACATTTATAAAGCTACGCGTTGTCAGATACAGCACACAGCCATTTAAAATATGCCACATAAAATGTGTTCCAATTTCAAACACATCGCACACAGCCATATCAATTGACCTGAATGTTAAGGATACTGAAAAGGTGAGCGCAGCCACCATCAGAAGGTAGCGCTCTTTCGTTTGAGTTTTGACATGCCACACACCAAAACCCAATAAGAATAGAAACGCCGGTGCATAAGACAATGAGCCATTCATAACAGATGTTGGTATTTGTTCAGCGCCCGCACTTGCCATCATAAATACGAAAAATAACCCTACGACTTTGATGACGGGTAAACGCATCACATAAAGCGCATAAAGCCAGATAAACGCGATTTGATAAAACAAAATTGGCAACACATCACTGAGCATTGTCGCTTTCGTTGCAAAAGTATGGAACAACGTACTACCCGTTCCTATACAGCAAAGCAATATAATCAAAATACCGGATTTTACATCCAATCGTTCAGCGCGATGCGCATAAAGTGCAGCCATTATCGCCGCGATAAAAAACGACGCATTGGTTATCGCATTTAACGGTTCTGCCCATAATCCGGGCTCTAACCGTTCGCAATATATATCTATATAATTTTCTATATTCTGTTCCATAACAGGTACAATATTCCCGCACTGATAAACCAAAAGAGCAAACCGCCCGATACTGCATATTCCAGTCGCATTTTCCCTGATGCAAAGTAAAGCGTTATCACATAAGCGAGATACGGAATAACTGCATATATACCAAAGAGCGCGACCTCTCGCATTTGTTGCAAACCACCTGCTTTATACGCCAGAAGATGAGCAAATAGCGCAAATGTCGGGAATAGCGGAGCCAAGCCAGCGAGAATATAATAATTCGAACGCGCAAGTGCAGCAATCATAACTGCAACTAACGCCCCTGTTATCGCCGACATTACATAGTACATAAGCTCAGGCTCTTGTTCTTATTCTTCCGTAGTATTCTGTCCGTAAATCATCAGGACAGCACCGCATAAAACAACGATACCACCGCATAATGTTATCATGTTTAGTTGCTTGATACCAAACAACATAAATCCAAATGCCAAGGTAAACAGCGGATAAGATGTTTCCGCAAGAGCCGTATAAAGCGCAGATGTATTCTTGATTGCGTAAATAGTGGCAAGCCATCCCAATGACGGGGTCGCGGCAGCGACAAGTATCATCAACCAGACAGACCCTTGTCCAGCGACAGCAGAAAAGTCAATATTCTCGCCTTTTACAAAAATCAGCAGGCAAAGGAAGATAAGCCCTACCAACGTATTAACAACCATAAAACTGGCGGGGTTTACATGCACCCCCACTACCTTTTCAAGTAAAACATAACTGAGCCCATACATCATTGATGCCACAAAGGGCAGAGCTAAGAAAAACGTAGTGTGCATTGAGGTAAACCTTTTTAATTCCGAAGTGGTTTGCCAGTATTCAACATATGTTCAATACGATCAAGCGTTCCCTCATAACGCAGCAATTTCATAAACTCTGCAAGTTCAAGTTTAAGAAACTCATCTTCAGACAATGTCTCGGTGTAATCCTTATCTCCACCGGATAGAACAGTCGCAAGATGGTCAGAGACGACCACATCGTGCGGCGTTGCTTTTCCTGATTTACGCAAATCGGATACAGCCAAGTCGAGTGCCATTTTTGCGCCCGCCCCGCCTACACGGATATCCTCACGCTTTTCAGGTGTTTCATAGCCCTCTGCCAAGCTCAACGCGCGCTGTTTCGCATCATAAAGCAAACGATCACGGTTCATTGTAATGCCATCACTATCACGTAAATACCCAATATCAACGGCTTCATAAGCGGACTTTGCGACTGCGGCAAGCCCGACAGTCTCAAACGCCTTACGCACTGCACCAACAGGCGTCGTATCAGGTGAAAACCAGATATTATCCTTGCCGATTTTACCCATATCATGTGCAAATTTGGCACGTTCACGCTCCTGAAAACGTAGGATCATTTCCTTACACCCGCCCCAACCGGGGATGATGCCAACACCAACCTCAACCAGACCACAATAAGTTTCCGCGTGTGCCTGTACCGCATCAGATGCAAGCAAGATTTCACAGCCACCACCAAGAGCCATACCACTTGGTGCGCTAATCACAGGAAAATCAGAAAATTTCAAATCCATAAAGACTTTCTGCCCGCGTGCTACAAAGCCCTCTACCTGCGGCCACATGGCCAAATTAATCATAAAGACGGCAAGCCCAAGATTTGCACCGGCGGAAAAATGAGAAGACTCATTATAAACGACTAGAGCCTTATACTCTTCAGACTTGGAAATCAGTTTATTCGTTTCCTCGATCAGATTGAAAATATCTTCATCGAAAGTGTTCATTTTTGACGTTTTTTCAAAGCACAAAACACCATCACCAATATCCCAGACCTTCGCCGACCCGTTTTTCAACACAGGTTCGGATGTGAGTTTGATATCACGGAGCAGAAGAACACCATCAGGGCGCGCTACGTCATGATATTGGCCATCCGTACCGAAATATTGCTGCTTCCCATTTTCGATGCGATAAAAATTACCTTCACCAACTTTCTCAAGAATTGCAGGAACATCTATCCCCGCTTTTTCCAATGCGAATTTAAACCATTGCGGGCCGTTATGTTTTTCACCGCCCAGCGCATCAATCATTTCAAACGGGCCGAATTTCCAGTTATAGCCAAGCTTCATCCCCTCATCGATATCATGGATGGTATCGGCAATTTCACCGACAAGCTCCGCCGCATAGGCGAGCGTTTGTTTCAACACTTCCCATGCATAATGACCACCTTCGTCATCTGTCGTTACAACTGCGCGTAAGCCCTTGCGCCCCGCGTCAATGCTTTTCAATTTTGGTCTATCGGCCTTCGCATATGCCGTTTCGTCGAAATTATCGGCATTAATGGCAAGAGCTTGCTTTTCACGTGTGCCTTTTGGTGCATCAGGATTAAGGCGATAAAATCCACCTTTTCCCTTACGTCCTGTATAGCCCGCATCAATCATGTCATGGATGAACTTATAATCCGTGAAAACGTCACGATATGCATCATTTTCCGGCAAAGTTGAGAGTAAGCTTTCGGAGAGTTTTGGCATCAAATCAATTCCAACCAAATCAATCAATCCAAAGACACCCGTTTTGGGGATACCGCATGGCTTACTCATCACTGCATCGGCAGTTTCAATGGATATACCTTGCTTGATCGCTTCGTTCACGCCCGCCGTTAACCAGAACACACCCAAGCGGTTTGCGATAAAGCCCGGCGTGTCATGACATCTGACAACGCCTTTACCCAGACGTTCGTCACAAAATTCTGCGATTACATCAACGGCTTCTGCCCGTGTTTTTTGTCCAATCACTAACTCTAACAAGCGCATATAACGTGGCGGGTTGAAAAAATGAGTGATCATGAAATCTTGTTTAAATTCATCCGACTGCCCTTCCGCCAATTTATGCAGCGGAATGGTTGAAGTGTTGGATGAAATGATAGAGCCTTTTTTGCGGTGTTTTTGTAATGTCTGATATGTCTTATGCTTGATTTCGAGGTTCTCGACCACGACCTCAATAATCCAATCAACATCAGCAAGTAATTCCAGATCATCTTCCAAATTACCGCATGTTACGCGCTTTGCATTTGATTTTTTCATAAAGGATGCAGGCTCAGTTTTAAGCATTTTATTGACGGCTTCTTGCGCCAAATCCTTGCCCTCAACTTTGATATCCAAAAGCACCACAGGAAGCCCCGCATTGGCTACCTGCGCCGCAATACCACTTCCCATCACACCTGCCCCTATGACAGCAACTTTATTGATTGTCATCTTCGACCTCCCCTATGCATGCTGCAACAAATTTATATCCTAATAAAGTGATTACAGCATAAGTAGTGTATATATATTGTTCTTTATTTGCTTCATCTAGGGCTTTATACGTTTTCACACTAATCAGTCCCAATACTCGTAATTGCTCTAGAACTTCAAAATTCTTTTTAGTTTGCAACGACTTTGCACCCTTCTTACTACCGGTAGATGCGGACACTAAGAACTTTTCTTTACCATCATTATCTTTTGAACTGAAGGATCCAGCGTCCATATTTTGATTGGTACTATCTAAAAAATCTTCATATGGATCAAAACCACACGTTTGAGCCTGATTATACATTTCTTTTAGGTAAAGAGCCGCTGTATTATCTATTTCCTTAAGTATATTGATATATCTAGCTTGCTCATGTCCTTTAGATGCCGAGCATAAAAGGTTTGCCCACATTTCTTGCAAATTAGGATCGTCTTCGTAGGATGCCTCTTCTATAAACTTCGCTAGAAACTTCTTAGAAATCGGTTCAATATGAGCTCCTGCCTCTTTCATTTTATTTACGGCAAGCTTAGCTATGGCTATTACATTTTCTTTTCTAAATTCCGTAATGGTTCTCGATAAAAGGTCAGCTGTTACTCCTAAAGGCTCAAGAACCCTTAAGCCAAAATCGACAACTTTACCTGTCGTTTCAGCAGACACTTCTGCTTTTATATCAGCCTTAATTTCAGGCAACATTATATCGCCTCCAGAACCGTTGCAACGCCTTGACCGCCGCCGATACACATGGTGGCGAGGGCATATTTCTTGCCTTCACGTTTTAGGAGGCTCGCCGCTTTACCTGTTATACGTGCGCCTGATGTGCCAAGCGGATGACCAAGGGCAATCGCTCCGCCATCAAGGTTAACTTTATTAATATCTATGCCTAGTTCCTTAATCACAGATAGACCTTGCGCGGCGAAGGCTTCGTTTAGTTCGATAATATCGATATCATCAAGCTTTAGGCCTGCGCGCTCCAATGCTTTTTGCGTTGCAGGGACAGGGCCAATACCCATCACTTCGGCGGCACATCCGGCAACAGCGATAGATTTAATGCGGGCGAGTTTTGGCAAATTATGTTTATCGGCATATTCCTCCGAACACACTAGAACAGCGGCAGAGCCATCTGTTAACGGTGAAGATGTCGCCGCCGTTACCGTACCATCACTTAAAAAGGCAGGTTTTAAGGTTGCAAGTTTTTCAGTTGAGCTATCGGCGCGAATTGTTCCGTCTGTTTTCACATCGCCAATTGTCACAATTTCATCATCAAATTTTCCATCCGTCGCGGCGGCGGCGGCTTTCTTATGTGATGACACGGCGAACTCTTCTTGTGCATCACGGCTAATGTCATATTGTTTTGCGAGGTTTTCGGCAGTTTCGCCCATACCAATATAAGCCTGCGGATATTCTTCAAAGATTGCAGGGTTAGGCATCGGGTTAAATCCGCCCATCGGAATGCGGCTCATACTTTCAACACCTGCGGCGATGAAAACTTCGCCTGCATTCATCTGAATCATACCTGCGGCGGTATGGATTGTACTCATGGAAGAACCGCAAAAGCGATTTAGCGTTGCACCTGCTACACTGTTAGGAAGACCTGCATGACCAGCAACAAGCTTTGCAATGTTAAAGCCCTGCTCCGCTTCCGGGAAAGCACAGCCCATCAAAAGATCTTCGATATCCGCCGTATTCACACCAGTGTCTGCAACCAAAGCCTTTATCACAAACGCCGCCATATCATCGGGGCGCACTTTAGCTAAATCGCCCTTATTTGCAAAATGCATTGGAGAACGTTTAAAGCCACATATGACAACAGATTTTTGCATAACACTTCCTCTTTTCGAATAATTTTTAAACCCTTATACCCATGGTACATTGATTACCTTTACGGGTCTATACGGTTTCACGCCAAAGCATTATACATGTAAAATCCTTATCATCTTATTTACAATTGACAGATGGTCAAAAATAATGCACTTGAGGACTTATATAATACAAAGATAAGAAACTTCGCTTTTAAGGAGATTACGAAAAGTGAGCACAGCATCAAACCCAATGGGACTAAAAAGAATTTGCACAAGTTGTGGCGCACGTTTTTACGATTTGAATAAACGCCCGATTATTTGTCCATCTTGCGACACAGAATTTACAGGCGAGATCAAGGTAAAAGGCCGTCGTGGACGCGCTGCTGCTGTCGTAGAAGCGAAAGAGCCGGAAGCACCAAAAGTTGTTGAAAAAGACGAAGATGAAGTTCAGGAAGAAGACGCAGGCGTAGAGGTTGTTAGCCTTGATGATGCGGAAAAACCGGATGACACAGCTGCTGATGATGATGCAGCCGTTCTTGATGATGAAGAAAATCTCGATGCGATCCCTGATTTTGAAGGTGAAATCGACGATGATATTGGTGATGATGACACCCTTCTTGATGAAGACGAAGATTAATAAAATATCTATTTGAGAGGGGCGCATATCAGCGCCCTTCATTTTTTATAACCCCATCTTTACGGCGCATTATATTCTATATGTCTACCTATACCGTTCGCTTTCACATTGAAAAAGATTTGCCTAATGAAACTGCCTTTTGTTTGGCAGAGGGACTAGTTGATATTGCCCTTGCCAGTAGTGCGCTCCGCAAAGACCGCAAACATGATGGTATTTGGATATTAGAATGGATCATGGAAGATGCACCGGATATCGAGGATATAATTTCCCGCCTTTCATTACAGATTGCGGCACACGGCATCCAAGATATTGAGGTAAAGAGCCAGTCTATAGAAGTTAAAGAAACACCGGACATAAATTGGTTAGAAAAAACATATCAAGAGTTTAAGCCCTTTTCCATTGGGCCATTTTTTATCTATGGCAGCCATTATAAAGACCCTCTGCCCGCGCATCAGACCGGATTACAAATTGATGCGGCCACCGCATTTGGTTCGGGCGAGCATGAGACCACAAACGGATGTTTACAGGCCATGCTAGACCTGAAAGGTAAAGGCATATGCCCTTGGAATATCCTTGATATGGGGACAGGTTCAGGAATTTTAGCAATTGCGGCGTGGAAGCTTTGGAGTAGCCCGATCCTAGCCATTGATAACGACGCAGAGAGCGTGCGTGTCGCCGCCCGTCATGCGGAACTGAACGACGTACCACTCATCAAATCAGGTATGACATGCGATTGCGGAGACGGGTTTAAAACACCCAGCGTTGATGTGAAGAAACCTTACGAGCTTATCATTGCCAACATTCTGGCTGGCCCCGTCATTGAAATGGCGCCGGAACTTGTCCGTGTATTGGATGATAATGGGTATTGTGTACTCTCTGGTATGCTCAATCAACAAGTTGACCTTGTCGCCTCTGCCTATGAAGGCGCAGGGCTGAGTTTGAAAAAACGATATGATGTTGGGGAATGGTCAACCCTTGTCATGGCATAAGCCCCGAGACATACTTACCGAACATAATAAAAGGTGTCTTATGCAGTTTGAAGAGATTTGGAAAGACTATCAGGCAAATATAAAGTCATTCCTACATACGAAAATTTCCAACTCTGCGGATGTGGATGACCTGATGCAGGACATTCTGTTCAAAACCTATAAGAGCTTCAATACCCTAAAATCTGACAGCAGTGTTAAATCATGGTTGTTTCAAATTGCCAATAATACGATCATTGATTTTTATCGCAAAAAGGGACAAGCCAACGAGATTACAGCCGATGAATTTATGATAGAGGAAGACAGCCCTGATATTCAAGCCTCCCTATCGCAGTGTATCGCGCCTTTTATAAAATCCCTGCCCTCCGACAGTGCGGATCTACTCACCGCGATTGATATAAACGGGCAATCGCAAAAGGAATACGCCGCGCAAAACGACATCAGTTATTCCACTTTGAAATCCCGTGTACAAAAGGCACGGCAAGAGTTGCGACGACAATATGAAGATTGCTGCTCCTTTTCCTTTGACACGTTTGGCAATATTACCGATTACGAAGAAAAGTCCGATTTTTGCAAAGAATGCTGATTATTTTTCGTCTTTTTCACTGATCCCCCGTCTTACAGGTAAACGTACTTTTTAAAGATAAGGAGATCACCATGATCAAAGTCGTCAGTTTTAAAATTTGTCCATTTGTTCAACGTGTTACAGGCATGTTAGAAGCCAAGAACATTCCATATGAATTGGAATATATCAGTTTGAGTGATAAACCGCAGTGGTTCATTGATATATCACCGACGGGGCAGGTGCCCTTGCTTATAACACAAGAGGAACAGGTGTTATTCGAATCCGATGCAATCGTTGAGTATCTGGATGATATCGCCCCACCATTAGAGCGGGATATAACGCCCGAACAACGTGCCATTGACCGTGCATGGGCATATCAAGGGGCGAAACATTACTTAACCCAATGTAGTGCACAGCGCAGCAAAGATGCGGAGCAATTGGCAGAGCGTGCAGAAAAGCTCAACAAAAAAGCATTTGCACGCGCGGAAAAAGCCATAGGTGATGGCTTGTATTTTAAGGGCGATATCATAAGCAATATTGATATTGCGTGGCTGCCCCTGCTCCATCGTGCATCCATTATTGAGCGTCATGCATGCTATGATTTTCTGGCGAATTATCCAAAAGTGAAGAAATGGCAGAAGGCTTTATTGGAAACGGGCTTAGCCGAAAAATCCGTACCTGTGGATTTTGTTGAGACCTTCACCGGCTTCTATCTCTCGGATGACACGTATCTGGGGCGATGTGAAACCTGTACGGATAAAACAGCATGTGTGAATAGTGCCTGTTGTTAGACAACCATATGCCGCCGTACGATATATTCTATTGCGCGGCGGCCACCTTTCTCAGACAGTTTACAGCGGACACGTTGGCGCGTAGTATAGATCAGTAGGAGTGATGTTCCGTATCCACGATGCCCGAAACCAGATCACACATTGTTCCTTACCCTAGAAAAGGAATAATTCATGCGCAATTTCGTTATATTTATGATCGCGGTTTTTGCACCGATCTTCCCATCCTATGCACAAAGCGACAGTGATACCGTGCATTTTATTGAGAATTTTGATGTTGTCGGTACGAACCTGTCTATGGATATAGAAGAGATTAAAAAAACATATATAGGTCAGGGTTATGCCATGAGTTTTGGGCAATCCTCGTTCCATTTGGATTTCAACAAGGGGGAACATGATAAAGTCTCTGTCATGATTGATCAGAACACAAACGCGGTTACATCCATCCAGTATCAATGTAACGCACAGAAAAACCCGGAAGGTCATGCAAAAGTTAAGAAATCCACCGCTGCACTATGTCAGGTACACCCAGACCAAAGGCCCTGCCCCGGGCAAAGTTTTGGCATTCCAAAAAATCGGAACAGAGCCTTTATCGGGTTGAATAATGTTGGCGGGTATAAATATACATTGTCACTTAACCCCATGATGTGTCAGGTTAGTGCAACGAAGTTTCCGGCATTGCGGTCACGTAAATAACGTACGCGTCATGCGTGCCATGATTTTGACAGATTATCCAAAAGTGAAAAATGGCCAAAGGCATTTTGGGAAAAGGCTTTAACCCTTACAAAATGATATGAGAGCAATTGATGTGCGCTATTCCGCGTTTTCCTGCGGTGTGTCTTTGTCTTGGAACGGTGTGACATAAAGGGCGATATATTCATCCCCCAAAGCAAAAAAGCTTTTTATCATTTCCAGATCTTCCCCCTCTGCTTTTTCCAAGCTTTGTTGAAAATCAGGTACTATCTTTACCGCTTGTTTCTGATTTTGTGCAGCAGCCGCCGCAATCCATGCAAACCCGATACGCTGCTCTTCCTTCTGCTCTTCCTCTGTCTTTAGCTTACGTGCTAACATCGACCGCATAAAACCGAGGGCAAATTGTGCGTCGGCGTTGCCCTTCTTGGCCGCCATTTCATACCATTTAAGCCCGTCCTCCACCGACTCATCCAGCTCACCACTGCCTTTAAAGTACGCTTCGCCCAAATCCATTTGCGCCTGAGCATCACCGGCCAGTGCTTTTTCCTTCATCTGCTGATATGGCGCGGGCAAATCTTGTGCATATGATACAGATGCAAAGCTGAATAAAATCAGTGATAGTGTAAAGGGAAGCAACAAAGCGCGCATTATGAAGAGCTTTCTATGATAGTTAACACTACATAGCCCTATCATAGATACTCACTCAAAAAAAGGAGAGATGCGCCTATAAATCAAACTCTTCAACCGCCTCTTGGATAGAGCGGTTTGCCTGATTGATTTGTGTTTGATCGCCGGAATAGAATGCAGTGAAACTATTATTCACCACGCGCGCCAATCCAATATCTGCGATTTCATGTAACCTGTCACCATGGTGGATAGCTTCTGCATCGAGCTGCTCGTTAATGTCGTTACGGACGCGAAACGGATTTTGCCCGCCTTGTACTTGCTCATGAAAGTTTTTCATCACTGTTGTCATACGCGCCGCGCCCTTTGGGATTGTAAAATCAAAATCCGTGGAGAGGCCGTTATATGTTCCGGGAATTACGCTTCGTACATCAACCATTGCTTATTCTTTCTTATTTTTGTGAGAGGCTTATGTCATACCCGTTTGGGAATGTCAAACTTTACGGAAACTCTTAACAACAAGAACGCAAGCGCGCACGGGCGGCTGCCTCAATCCGATATGTGGGAAAGGATCAAGGCAACCATATGAAAGTGCCGGATATTCCCACTCTATCCGATATGTAGCATTGCTCCACCGTGAAGCGGGGCAATGAAAAAGCCACCAAGATTACTCTTGGCAGCCGGGAGTTAAGAACCGCAATATCTCACGAGAAAACGGCGCGATGCTTTTAGCTTACGCCTGAACATAACATCGCCTCCCGGCCATATAAGAATATGGAACCGAGAAACGACATCTATGATGTGCCAAAATTCATAAAATGAAAAGGGGGTCACATCAATAACGGTTGATGCCAACCGCGTGAGTATATTAGAGGTTCTTAAGCCCCGAACGCACGAATTACCGTACGTCTAAAAATACTATGCCCCGAAATTCCGTGCCTTGCAACCCCTAATTTATAAAATTTTAGATAGAGTGTTGAAATGCTAGTGCAACTGGGGTTTTATGGGTGGTGTATAATATAAATTGAGAAAAGAGAAAACATAATGGCAAAGAAAATGACTAAAGCAGAAATGGATGGAATTGCCTTACTATTTGTTTTAGCAATTCCTGTATATTTCATATTTTCTTTGGGCGAATCTATTGGCTGGATTCCTTTAGCCATATTAGTTCTAGGGCTTATCGCTATATACTTTTGGGGAAAAGCCGAGGAAACAAAAAAACGACGTGAAGCACTCCTACAAAAATATCAAAATACCGAATTAGTAGAAATGATAATGAACAAAAATATTTGGCAAGGGCAAACGACCGAGCAGTTACTCGATTCCCTTGGTAGGCCTGTTGACCTAGATGAAAAAGTTTTAAAGACAAAGAAACGTGAAGTTTGGAAATATGACCATCAAGGTGCAAATCGATATAACTTACGCGTTACCCTTGATAATGACTTAGTTGTTGGATGGGATAAGAAAGGATAAGCCTCAGCGGAATAACCAATTACATGGCTGTGCTGCAAGGTAGCTTCGCACACATGCACAACACCCCACATACAGCGAGACCGCCCTTCGTAAACGAAGAACGGCCTCAACTTTCCGTGTGTGGGGAACTGTATTGTTTAATATCCGGAAAGTGTGTGTGGGGTTTCCGAATATTAATTATTTTGCTCACTCTAACTTAAATACTTGAAGTGTGTGTGGGGACAAGCAAGTAAGTTATGTCAATTATATAGCGTAATATGTAAAGTTATGTCAACACAAAAATGCATATTTTCTGCATAAAAATACATAAAATATACTTTAGAGTAGTGTTTTAAGGGGTTGTTTTAATGTGCTTTTGCCCAGTTATCGCCAAATCCACCCTCTGCATCAAGTGGTACAGAGATCTCTATATCATTGATTTTAAATGAATTTTCCATAATTTTCTTAATGGTTGCGATGGTTTTTTCCAATTCTACCTTCGGAACCTCAAAAATAAGCTCATCATGAACCTGAAGTAGCATTTTTGCAGATAAATTTTCCGATTTTAAAGCATCCGGCATACGCGCCATTGCAATTTTCATGATATCTGCGGCCGTTCCTTGGAGGGGCGCATTGATCGCTTGGCGCTCTGCGCCGCGTACGCGCATCTGGTTTTTATCCTGAATTCCGGGAATAAAACATTTGCGCCCATAAAGAGTGGAAACATAGCCATCGCGCTTTGCTTCTTCTTTTGTGGCCTCCATATAGCTTTCAATTTCATGAAAGCGGGCGAGATAACGTTTGATAAAATCACTCGCCTGACCAACCGGACAGCCAAGCTGTTTTGCCAAGCCAAAGCCAGAAATACCATAGATAATACCAAAATTAACGGCCTTAGCCTGTCTACGAATTTCGGGTGTAACATCATCCAAGGGCACATCAAAAACGCGTGACGCGGTCAGGCTATGAATATCCACGCCGTCTTGGAATGCTTTCTTCAATGCCTCTACATCTGCCATTTCTGCGGCAAGGCGTAATTCCACTTGCGAATAATCGACAGAGACCAAAACATGCCCTTCATCCGCGATAAATGCCTCACGGATTTTACGCCCCTCTTCGGTGCGGATAGGTATATTTTGCAGGTTTGGATCAGAAGAAGATAAGCGCCCTGTGCTTGTCCCCACCATATTATATGAGGTGTGGACGCGCCCTGTATGCGGATTTATTTCCTGTTGTAGTGCATCTGTATATGTTGATTTTAGCTTTGCCAGACCACGATAATCCAGAATTTTTTGAACGATTTCATGCCCTTCCAAAGCCAGCTTCTCCAACACATCTACGGACGTTGAATATGTTCCTGTCTTTGTTTTTTTACCGCCTTGCAGACCCATTTCATCAAATAGAACCTCACCCACCTGTTTAGGGGATGCGATATTAAATTCACGTTCTGCCAAGACATAGATTTCTTTCTCAAGCACCGCAAGCTGCCCACCGAAATCTTCGCTCATCTCGCGTAATTTCACAGGATCGACTTTTACGCCTTCGAGTTCCATCTGCGCGATAATCGGGATCAAGGGACGCTCAATCGTTTCATAAACGCCCACCATTTTTTCACGCGCCAAACGTGGTTTTAATATTTTATGGAGGCGCAGTGTAATTTCCGCATCTTCAGCGGCGTAGGTGAGCGCGTCTTTAATCGCAACTTTATCAAAGGTCACTTGTGCCTTACCTTTGCCTGCGACTTCTTCAAATTTAATCGGCGTATGGTCACAATACAGGATAGAAAGGTTGTCCATAGAATGGCGATGGTTTGCCCCATCCAACACATAGGAAATAAGCATCGTGTCATCGCATGGTGTCATATGGACACCTTCTTTTGCCAGAATTTGCCAATCATATTTCATGTTATGACCAATTTTCAACACACCAGCATCTTCCAAAATTGGTTTCAGTAACGCAATGGCTTCTGCTTTATCCATTTGCGGTGTCTGATCATCATTCGCCATGCCGAAGAGGTCTGTCTCCTGCACATGACCAAGGGGAATATAGGCAGCCTTCCCAATTTGTGACGAGATTGATATCCCGACCAATTCGGCCTTTGCAGGGGTGAGGCTTGTTGTTTCAGTGTCTATCGCCAATGTGCCTTCTTGCTCTGCCTTATCCAGCCATTCCTGCAATGTTTTGGCATCGTTAATGAGCGTATATTGATTTTCTGACGCAGGTGGGAAGCTCTCTTCCTCAATTGCAGCACTATTTTCGGTGTCAGCTTTTGGCTTTGGCGCGCTAACCACTTCACCGCCCAGACGTTTTATGATTGAGTTGAATGCCTGTTTTTGTAAGAAGGCCATCAATTCCGGTTTGTCAGGGTCGTGCGTTTTCAGCTCTTCCAATGGAGTAGGCAACGGTGCGTTTTCATCAAGCCTTACAAGTCGGCGCGAGATACGTGCATCCTCGGCATGGTTCAGTAATTTCTCACGGCGTTTAGGTTGTTTAATCTCCTCAGCGCGCGAAAGCAATTCATCCAAGGAGCCATATTCATTAATAAGTTGAGCGGCAGTCTTAATACCGATACCCGGAACACCGGGCACGTTATCAACGCTATCACCTGCAAGGGACTGCACATCCACAACACGGTTTGGCGGAACACCAAATTTCTCAATAACTTGCTCTTCTTCAATCCATTTGCTTTTCATCGGGTCAAGCATGCGTACGCCATCACCAACCAATTGCATCAAATCCTTATCAGAAGAAACAATAACGACTTTTTTACCTGCTTCCTTGGCCTGTTTTGCATAGGCCGCAATCAAATCATCGGCTTCATACCCCTCCATCTCTAACGCAGGTATGTCAAAAGCGCGTGTTGCCTCACGGATAAGGGAGAATTGCGGAATTAGGTCTTCAGGCGTTTCATCACGATTGGCCTTATATTGCGCATAAATATCGTTGCGAAAGTTCTTGCGCGCTGTATCAAAGATAACGGCCATATAGGGGGCATGATAATCACGGATCATCTTCATGATCATATTGGTATAACCATATACCGCACCGACCTCGACGCCTTCGGGGTTGGTCATACCGGCCTGACGGGAATATGCCATCGCAAAATAGGCACGGAAAATAAAGCCTGATCCGTCGATCAGGAATAATTCATCTGTATTTGTATCGCTCATAAAAGTAAGGTGGCGCAAGGGTGGCGATTAGTCCAGTGATCTCGTAAGAAAGATGAAAAATTCATGGGAAAAGAAACATTCCGCACACAAAGAAACGGAAGAACCCAAACCTCACACTCCCAACTTTATTGTACAGGGCGAGAAGGAATTTTGCGCATCATAATAATATTACACCGTTCATTAACTTGCGCATTGGCTTCAAACATATATTTATCATCAGGATGGTGACGGACATAGAAATTATCACTATATATCCGCACGTTTGGTTCGAATTCACAGGATTTACTACCTGCATGCGGACAGAACTTCTTAGATTTCTCAATAACCTTTGGGCAAATATAATGCGTCTCAGGATTATTTATATCAACAATTTTAGGGATATATTCTTGATATGATATTTCCACAATATCCCCTACTATGGGATCAGATATGCCTTTGCGTGTATCAGTATATAAACGAGAGGTTACTAAGCTCAGCTCATATTGCTCGTCCTTGCGGAATCGGTATACATGCTCCTTACTATTGGCGTCTATGACAGGGGCATACCCACGTTTTTCAAGTTCTGCTTTTGCATCTTCTAAATTCATGCTTAAAGCTACACCTTCGATTTTTTCTTGTAAAAAATCAATAACCGGATCCGTGGCAGCAACAGCAGGATAAACGAATCCACAAAATAAAAATGCAGCAAAAATGAAATGAATAATACGCACAATATCTACCTTATGGTTTATATTTGATAATGTTTTATACTATACTTTATTGTTAAATTATAGGATAAATTTGAAACCATTTGGGAGGATAAATGCATTAATAATGTATAGCCTCAAAAGCAAATATATAAAGGCAGGGTCTAATTCCTGCCTAATTACGATCTGGCGATTAGTCCAGTGATCTCGTACGAAAGATGAAAAATTCATGGGAAAAGAAAAAGCACTTCCAAAGTCAATGCGCCTTGATCGCTTACTATCAAATCTGGGATATGGCGGACGCAAGGAAATGGGCATGGCCGTTAAAAATGAATGGGTGGATGTTGATGGAGAAACGGTCAAGAACCCTTCTCTTAATGTTGATCTGGCACTTGTGAGAGAGGGACGTGTGACATTGGATGGCAAAGCGTTAGATCCGTTAACGCCTTTTACCATTATGCTGAATAAGCCTACAGGTTATACCTGCTCACATAAAGACCCTGCGGAAATTGTGTATGATTTACTGCCTGAGCAGTTCGCGCGGCGTAAAATTCCACTTTCTATGGTTGGGAGATTGGATAAATATAGCACAGGGCAGCTTTTATTGACCGATGATGGAGATCTGCTTCACCGTATTACGCATCCGAAAAGCCACGCACCTAAACATTATCGCGTGACATTACGCGATGATTTAAAAGGCAATGAAGCCGATCTTTTCGCAAGCGGTGAGTTTACCCTGCCCTGTGAAGATAAACCATTAAAGCCTGCGGAGTGGACACAAGAAAGTACGCGCGAAGGCATCATGATTTTGCATGAGGGACGTAATCGTCAAATCCGCCGTATGTTTGATAAGCTTGGTAATGAAGTTGTGACCCTGCACCGCTATCAAACCGGCAACCTTCCCCTTGGTGATCTGGAAGAGGGAAAATGGCGTACACTGAACGATGATGAATTGGCGCAGGTTTTGAGTTAAATTATTATTTCTTTTATCTGAACAGACCAGATCAATTGTTATTCGTACATGTATTTAGGAGTGCAATTTAACGTTTAATACAAACACCTCTGATTCTAAACATATTAATCCACCTCTTCTATTTCCCCACCCTTAGAAACATAATATTCTCGTAATGCTTCAGCCTTTTCATACAAATCAATTATACCATTTTCAATAATCAACAATCTTTGAGGGTGGCTTTTATATTCTGCAGGAAGATTAAAACTCGTATTCTCAATTTGGCTTAAATAAGACAATAAACCATGATCGGTTAATGCCGTATTCTGAATGATTATTCCAGAAAGGTTTCTTGCTTCAGTTTTTGCCATTGACCAACTTCGATAAATTTTATTTGGAATATCTGCATACTCGGGTTGAGTAGTGCTGGTGCTTCTTACTCGTTCTCTTATATGATCAACACTCATCTCTGGGTGAGAATACCCAACTACTTCCCTTCTGCCATCTTCCAATGCCCAAGGCACCCCGATTGAAGAATGATAAATCGTATTAATTTTTTCTTGAACAATTACATCAAGTGCTAAGACTTTCTTTTGTTCTGGTATATGGACAATAAAGTAATAAAAGATACCGCTAGCTATAGTGCTAAGCGCAACGTTTTTAACTAGCTCGATATATCTGGGTTTCCACCATAGAAGTTTGGCGATAGGCGTTTTATCAAGAAAATTTGGAATGTCTCGCTCCATACAGAGATAAACAATCAAAGCTATGATAACTAATAGCACCACCATGTATAGCACCTTTGTGTAAGTTGTGTTTAGCTGTTTAAAGAGAGACTCTACACTCTTTATGCCAGTCATTCGATAATCTTATCTTCTTCAAGCATGTTTAGAAGTGAATTGATGAGGGAATATTTTAACAAATATTAGGTGTATGTGAAAATTTCAAAGTGGGGCAGTGTCCAAACAACTCTACTCAAACTTCTTTTCTTCCCTTCCCTCTCCAAATTCCAGACAAAAAAAGAGCCCTAGAAACATGTCCTGAGGGCCTTTGAGGTTGGGGTGATAAGCTGATGAAACTACCAGATAATTTCATCAGCAGCGGGTTGAACCGTTGTCACCTTCCGAGCTTATTTTTGTTTTTTTCTGCTCGGGATGTAATTCTTATTTTTACGCGTTTCGGCGTGTTTTGCATTGTATGTATCGTTAAATACATAAGAGACATACAGCACAATATTATTCCGATACCCAATATTATTTTTATTTCCCCTTAGAGGTTTGTTTTTCTCTTTGTTGTTCTAATACTAACAACATCGTGGGGGGAATGTCAAAAAAATTAACTATTTTTTTTCAATTATTTTATATCCCTCTGATTTTGCATAATTTATAGCAAAGAATAACGATACTACTTACTTCGTATTTCGTAAAAGGTAACTGCCGCGGCGTTCGAGACATTCAGGCTCGCAATCGCGCCTTGTGTCGGAAGCTTAATCAGCTCATCGCATGTCTCCTTTATAAGGTGGCGAATACCGTCCCCTTCCGATCCAAGGACAACAGCAAGACGATTATGACGCGTATCTTGAGCAACGTCACTGATTTGCCTCTCTCCTCTTTCATCCAGCCCAACAACATAAAAGCCATTTTCTTGTAGCTCGTTAATTGCGCGAGAGAGATTCGTTGCATGTGCGACATCGATATGATCAACCGCGCCGCATGCTGTTTTCGCCAGAACACCTTCTAGTGCCGGGGCATGTTTTTTCTGCATCACCACGCCGTCAATGCCAAAGGCACTGGCGCTACGTAGGATCGCCCCGACATTATGCGGATCTGTAACCTGATCAAGAATACACAATACTGTACGCTCCTGCGTTTCACTACGAATAATGAAATCCTGTAAATCACTTTCTTCAAGAGTGGGGCAAGAGAGTGCTATACCTTGATGAACCGCTCCTTTTGGAAGAAGCTTATCAAGCTTGTCCTTTTCAATGGTTGTTGCATCAGGACGGCGTAATCCTTTTTTCTTTGCTTCAAGCATTGTTTTTTCGAATCCACGCGCCGCCTGCTGTGTCAAAAACAAGGTGTTGATCGTTCTGTCTTCATTCAACCACGCTTCCCGAACAGCATGAAAACCATATAAACGAGGTGCATTTTTATTATTTTTCTTAAAATTCATGTTTTTTTCCTTTTCCGGAGCATTGCACACTTGACATTAAAAGCAAAATGCCTTTTCTTCTCTTATCAGATTTTTACGGATCTGTTCTCGACAATTCTATATTTTGTGATGGAGGGGTGGTCGAGTGGTTAAAGGCAGCGGATTGTAACTCCGCCCGCGTATGCGTACGCAGGTTCGAATCCTGCCCCCTCCACCATTTTTCTTTTTTATACAATCTGATACAGTCCAAAAAACGTTTATTTACCAAGGATTTTGGCGTATATTGTGTCTCATGATGTTCTATATAGTCTTATTCAATCCACTTAATTTGGGGGTATGAACGGGGGTATATACCAAACACATGAGAGGCGATACCCCCAATGAAGCTTACAGACATTAAATGCAAGAGCGCAAAACCAACCGAAAAGCCTTACAAGCTCTTTGATGGGCAAGGGCTATACTTAGATGTCCGTGCGAATGGCTCTAAATACTGGCGGCTAAAATACCGTATAAACAACAAAGAAAAACTTTTGGCGTTGGGGGTGTATCCTGAAATTTCTTTGGCGGATGCACGTGAAAAGCGCAGAGAAGCTAGAAAAATGATAGATGGGGGTATCGATCCTTCGCAAGATCGTAAAAAGAAGAAAATCTTATCATTAGAGAATGCAGAAAATACATTTGAGGTAATTGCGCGTGAATGGCACGAAAACAATAAATCCAAATGGTCAGAGCGATACGCCGAAGGCATTATGACACGCCTTGAAACTTATATATTCCCAGAAATCGGAAGCTATCCGATTACAGAGATAGAGCCGCCAGTCTTATTGCAGACCATCCGCAAAATTGAGAACCGACCCGCTATAGAGATCGCAAAGCGACAATTACAAAAATGCGGCGAAGTGTTCCGTTATGCGATTGCAACAGGGAAAGCTGTGCGTGATCCATCCTCTGATATAAAGGGCGCTTTAAAGCCACAAAAGAAAGGGCATTATGCCGCGCTAGATGTAAAGGATTTGCCAGAGTTTTTGCATGTTTTAGAACGCAATGATGCGCGGCTATACCGCAACACAATGAATGCGATAAAGTTACTTATGCTGACTTTCGTTAGAACCAGTGAGCTTATCAATGCCAGTTGGGATGAAATTGATTTTGAGCGCAAAGAATGGGTTATACCAGCAGACCGCATGAAAATGGGTAAAGAGCATATTGTTCCACTATCAAATCAAGTGATAGCAATTTTGAAAGATCAAAAGGAAATAGCTGGGCACTGGCCACTTGTATTCCCAAGCTCCGTAAGGCCGAAGCAATCTATTAGCAATAATACGATATTAGGGGCATTAAAACGCATGGGCTATCAGGGGCGCATGACAGGTCACGGCTTCCGCGCTTTGGCGATGAGCACGATTAAACAAGAGTTAGGATACCGTCACGAAGTAGTGGATAGGCAACTTGCTCACACGCCCAAAAATAAGATTGATAAAGCCTATGATCGCGCCTTGTTTTTAAAAGAACGTGCAAAGATGATGCAGGAATGGGCGGACTATCTGGATAACATTGCACAAGGTGGGACGGTAATAGTTGGCAAGTTTGAGAAAAATGCTTAAATTATCGAAATGAGAGATAAAGAGTTTTATACAAGCGAGCCAATTTGGCAGTTAAGCAGTTTCGGCATTTTTGCGTTCAATGTATACGAAGCCGCTGAATTTGTAGCCAAAATCCAATGCCTTGAATATGACACCGATAAAAAAGTTCCTGATGAAGCGGATCAGTATTCTCTAGATAATCCAATTCTCCCTGATTTATTAAAAGTAGAAATAGCAGAGTATACCAAGGCAATTCTTTCTGGGATTGATAAAGGAACTTTAAAAACACTTCACGTTTCAAGAGATATTCATGATGAAATAGATTGTGATGAAACCTATATTGATATGGATAGTTTATATGAGTGGTTTTCAGAAAGAGGCGTTGAAATATCAGGAGATTTTTATGTTCAATACCAAGATGATAGATTGGAGGTAAGTGAAGCCGCGATAGAGGCCATCGTATTTGAAGAATATAAGCTTAGACATGGAATAAAAAAGGAATTTGGCAGCCCGAAAGATAAAAAAATATTTCAATTAGAAATGAAAATCCTTGAATTAGAGAAAGATATTTCATCAAAAACTCCCGATATTAATCCACAAAAAGAGTTGAAAACTAGAGAACGAGACACGCTTTTAAAGATGATAATTGGCATGGCGATCAAAGGTTATGTTTATAATCCAACCGCAAAGAAAAATACTGCGATTACTGAAATTGAGAGTGATTTGAAAGAATTGGGGATTCCCGTATCTGATGACACCATAAGGAAATGGATTAAAGAGGCATTGGAAATTATGCCGCGCCCCCCCCCCCCGAAAACATTGAACCGTAAACCGAATACGGTTTTGCATTTCCTAGTTCCCTGAAAATATATATTAACCCGCATAGGCTTACCCCGTATTTAATCAAACGGAGTAAAGCACTATGAAACAAAATACATTTCCAGAAACAGGATTTGTTCGTCTTTCGACAATCCTTAAAGTCTTCCCTGTTAGTCGTTCAACATGGTGGGCTGGGGTGAAAAGCGGACGTTATCCTAAGCCTGTTAAATTAAGCGAAAATATTACCGCATGGCGCGTTGAGGATATTCAAGCCCTTATAGATGCACACGGAGAATAAACCTTTGGGAAAGCGTTTATACCCTCATAACCGCGTGCGCTATTGGTATGCGTATGATCTGGATGGAATATGCGCCCTGTTTTCTGATATAGGGCTGCATATCCAAACCATTCGCGTTTGGGTGCGAAACGGCTTGAAAACGATAGATAGTGGAAAGCCAACGCTAGTTTACGGCAATGACTTGATTGCGTATTTAAAAGCACAAAATGACAAGGGCAAATGCCAAACGCCTTTCGATCAAATCTATTGTATGAAATGCAAAGATGCGCGTCCGATATATAAAAACAAAATCACAACCGAGTTTAAAAATGGTTTTGTGAGGACGTGCGGGCATTGTCGCGAATGCAAAACTAAGATGTTCAAAAACTATAAAATGGATGATTACGGAGAGTTGAAGCGTATTTTTTATGTGGTTGATGTTTCGCAATTATACGATAGTTCAGTCTCCAGCGTGAAGACTCACATTCATGCACATGAACAAACTCTCAAAAGTGAGTCGTATACAGGGGATTTGTTTGAATGAAAAAGGAAAAGACCAAAGAAAAATTTAACCCAGCGAACGAACGCATAAAATATAAGTACCGCATTCGTATTCGCCGTGTTGGGAAGAAAGACGAGAAAACCATTTTGGCAGCATTACAGCATATTCGGTATTTCGAGATTTATATCGGGTTTGAGGGGTTTGAGGTTTTCAATGACGTGATTGCCGATAAATATATCCAAAGCCTTTTTGATACAAAAAAATCTCTGTCCTATATTACTGATAATATCCGCGCCCTGAAAGATTTTCTGAATTGGTTAGAGCGACAAAGAGGGTACAGCAGAAAAATTGATTACAATCATATTGAATATTTGAATATATCACAAAACCAACGCAACACGGCAAAAGCCAAAGAGTACAAGAAATCTCATAAATTCGAGCAAATTATTGAAGTAATTCGCACCATGCCCGATAAAACAGAAAAAGAGAAACGCGATAAAGCAATGATTTCCCTGCAAGCCCTTTGCTCTCTAAGAATTTCGGAGCTTCGCACTGTAAAAATGAAAAACCTGATTGAGGAAGATGGCGCATATTTTATTTACGTTTGCCCCAAAAGCATGAAAACAAAATTTGCCAAAACCCGCCAAGCGGTATTCGTGGGCTTGCCCGATGATATAAAGGTGAATGTTTTAAACTGGCACGATTATTTGATTTCGTTGGAGTTTAAGGATAGTGATCCGTTGTTTCCAATCATTGATAACAAATTCAATGCTAAAAACCTTTTGGATCAATCCGTCAAACGTGCGGCTATAAAATCAGACACCACCATTCGGAATATATTCAAACATGCCTTTGAAAATAAAGGGCTTCCATATTTGAACCCGCATTCTTTCCGTCATACTCTGGCGCGATATGCCCAAACTCAAAGCCCAGCGTTTCTAAACGCGGTAAGGCAGAATTTGGGACATTCATCTATTGATACGACATTAAACAGTTATGGGCAGTTATCTGATATGGATCAACGGGATATTATATCGGTGGCAGCTTTTAAAGATTGAAGATAATTCATATTGTCTTTACGTTAAATTGTGTGATTTAAAGATTTTAGCGTGGGCATGATGAATCAAGATTTACAAACCCTTCTTAGAAAATATCGTGAAGCCTCTAAAACGGAGCGTGAAAAAGGCGATTATTTCGAGCTTTTGACAAAGGATTTCTTAAAGAATGATCCAGTGTATGCACCACAATATAACGATGTTTGGACATATTCGGAATGGGCAAAAGAGCAAGGCATCGATGGACGTGATACGGGAATTGATTTAGTTGCAAAACTTGCTGATGAGAGTGGATACTGCGCTATTCAATGTAAATTCTACGATGAGAATCACCGTATGTCTAAAAAGGATATTGATTCCTTTTTTACCGCATCGGGGAAAGCCCCATTCACCCGCCGTTTGATTGTTGATACAACGCGCGTGGATTGGAGCGAGCATGCCGAAGATGCCTTAGATGGGCAGATGACTCCGACCAATCGTATTGGCTTGCGTGACTTAGAGCAAAGTCCGATTGATTGGAGTGAATATGCAAAAGATCAAAAAGTTATTTTACATGAAAAGAAAACCTTACGTGAGCACCAAGAAAAAGCACTGAAGGATGTGCAAAGTGGTTTAGCGGATGCAGATCGTGGCAAGCTCATTATGGCGTGTGGAACGGGTAAGACATTCACCAGTTTGAAAATCGCCGAAACATTGGCGGGTGTAGGCAGGCGAGTATTATATCTTGTACCGTCACTGGCATTGATGTCTCAAACTATTCGAGAATGGTCAAATGATACCGAAACACCGTTGCATTCTTTTGCTGTGTGTTCTGATGTGCAGGTGGGCAAGCGTAAAGCCAAGGATGATTTGTCCGATATAAATGCCCATGATTTAGCATTCCCTGCCACAACTGATGCTTTAAAGCTGGCGCAAAAGATTGAGGGTGGATTGATCGGCAATGATGAAGAAAAAATGACGGTGGTTTTTTCTACATACCAATCTATTCAAGTGATCTCCGATGCTCAAAACAAATATGATATGTCCGAATTTGATTTGATTATCTGCGATGAATCGCACCGCACAACGGGAGCTAAATTATCAAGTGATTCTGATTATTCCAGTTTCGTGAAAGTGCATTATCAGGACTATATCAAGGCGAAGAAGCGCATATACATGACCGCCACGCCGCGCATATACCATGACACCGTAAAGACAAAAGCCAAGGAAGTGGATGCAGTTCTTTGCTCTATGGATGATGTAGAGCTATTTGGTGAAACCTTGCATGAGATTACCTTTTCCGAAGCGGTACAAAAACAGCTTTTGACCGATTACAAAGTGATCGTTTTGGCAGTGGATGAGGAAACAGTAAGCGCGAGCGTACAAAAACGTCTATTAAATGAGGATTCTGAACTCGCTCTTGATGATGCGACAAAGATTATAGGATGTTACCGCGCCCTTACAAAGCTTGATTTACAAGATGATTTGCGCGCGGATAAAAACCCGATGCGCCGCGCCGTGGCATTTTGCCGTGATATTAAAAGCTCTAAATTGATTGTTGATGAGTTTGCCCCCGTGGTGGAGGAATATCTGGATGAAATGGGCGCGGATGAAGATAATGCGCTTCGTTGTGTTGCTGATCATGTGGATGGCACATTTAAAGCCAAGGAACGGGAAACTCTGATTGACTGGCTGAATGACGTTGAGGATGCCAATACTTGCCATATTCTAAGTAATGCAAGATGTTTATCCGAAGGGGTGGACGTACCCGCCCTTGATGCCATTATGTTTATGCACCCCCGTAAATCGCAAATTGATGTTGTGCAATCGGTTGGGCGTGTGATGCGCCGCGCGGAAGGTAAAAATTTGGGATATGTGATATTGCCCGTTGGCGTGCCCGCAGGAATTCCGCCCGAAGAAGCTCTAAACAATAATGAGAAATACAAAGTCGTTTGGCAAATCCTGAATGCTTTGCGTTCGCATGATGATCGCTTTGACGCTGGGATTAACCGCATGGATTTGGGTGAAGATAATTCCCGTATTGAAATCGTAGCCGTAGCTAATGCATTACCCCAGCGCGCCGATAAGGCAGAGCAAGGATCAAACATCGGTCAGGGCGGCGCAAGTGCGGATGATGACGAACGTTCGGATGGGGATGGCGCGGCGCAACCAAACATGCCAAAGCAGGATTCATTCGCTTTTGATGAATTTTCAAAAGCTATTCTTGCCAAAATCGTTAAAAAATGCGGCACGCGTGATTATTGGGAAGATTGGGCAAATGACATTGCCGACATCGCGCAAAATCATATATCCCGTATCAAGGGCATCTTGTCTAAAGATGGAAAAGAGCGCACCGCCTTTGACGCATTCTTGGCAGAAATCCGAGACGATCTGAATAACAGCATATCCGAAGATGACGCGATTGAAATGCTGGCGCAACATTTAATCACAAAGCCCGTCTTTGATGCCCTGTTTGCTGATTACAGCTTTACCAAAAACAACCCCGTATCCCTTGCCATGCAAAAGGTGTTGGATGTGCTGGATGAACACACGCTGGAAAAGGAATCCGAATCCCTGCAAAAATTCTATGACAGCGTGAGCAGACGCGCGAGCGAGGTTGAAACCGCCCATGCCAAGCAACAAATCATTGTGCAGCTTTATGATAAATTTTTCCGCAACGCCTTCCCCCGCTTGACCGAGAAACTGGGCATTGTCTATACCCCTGTGGAGGTCGTGGATTTTATCATTCATTCCGTCAATGACGTGTTGAAATCGGAATTTGGTCAAACATTGGGCAGTGAGGGCGTGCATATCCTTGACCCATTCACAGGCACGGGAACATTCATCACACGCCTGTTGCAAAGCGGTTTAATCGCCCCAGAAGAATTAAAGCACAAGTATGAAAACGAAATTCACGCGAACGAGATTGTCTTGCTGGCCTATTACATTGCCACGATTAATATTGAGCAAGTTTTTCACGATGCAATGAATGAACCCGATGGCGAATATAGCCCGTTTAAGGGGATATGCTTAACCGACACCTTCCAGCTCTATGAAAAGGAAGACATGATCCAAAAGCTACTGGCGGATAATTCCCAACGCCGCATCCGCCAAAAAGAACTAAAAGATATTAAAGTCATCATTGGTAACCCGCCTTATTCGGCAGGGCAAAAGAGCGAGAATGATAATGCTAAAAATATAGAATATCTGCATTTGGATGAGACAATACGACAAACATACGCAAAACACTCGAAAGTAACGAATAAGCAAAATTTATATGATTCCTATATCCGCGCCATTCGTTGGGGCAGTGATCGCATCGGAGAAAGCGGCGTGATGGCCTATGTATCGGGAGGGGCATGGATTGAACGCGGCTTTGCAGATGGCCTTCGCAAAAGTTTGGCGGAAGAATATACAAACATACACGTTCTGAATTTGCGGGGCGATATTCGCAAAAATATGTTGAGCAAAGGCCGTGCCAAAGAGGGTGGGAATATCTTTGAATCTGGCAGCATGACAGGTATTGCTATTACCTTGTTTGTTAAAAATCCCGATGCGACGGAACATGGAAAAATCTATTACCACGATATTGGCGATGATTTGGGTGGCAAAGAAAAACTGAAAATCATTCAAAATTTCAAAAGTATTGACGGAATCACCACGAAAAAGGGATGGCAAGATATTGTACCCGACCAATATAATGACTGGATCAATCAAAGGGATGAGAGTTTTGATACTTTTATTGATATGGGCGATAAGAAGAATAAAAACTCGATTACAATTTTTGAAAATTATTCTCTTGGCTTAAACACTGGTAGAGATACTTGGTGTTTTAACTTTTCAAAGTTAGAACTTGGAGAAAAAATTCAGAGTACGATTTCTTTCTATAATGAGGAGGTCGAGCGTTATAGTCTCCATAGAGATGAAAACGTCAGTGTCGATAATTTTGTTGATAATGATGCTACAAAAATTAAATGGGCAGCAAATTTAAAAAAATATTTAGAACTTAAAAAACGTCTAAATTATAACGATAAAAATTTACTAATGTGTATGTACAGGCCATTTACTCGGCAATGGACTTATTTTTCACGAGACTTAAATGAGCGCGTTTATCAAATACCACAAATTTTCCCCCATGATAAATCAGAAAACAGAGTAATTTTAGTCTCTGGGATTGGAGCAAGGACAGGGTTTTGTGTGCTGATTACCGATTCCTTGCCTAACCTTCATACTATTGACACAGGCCAATGCTTCCCCCTCAAGCTCTATGAAAAGACGGATGAGGCGGAGGATGGTTTATTTGCGAACCAACCATCCGAAAACGGATACCGCGTTAAGGATGGTATATCCGATGTGGGGCTTGCGCATTTTATGGCGGCTTATCCGAATGAGATAATCGGGAAAGAGGATTTATTCTATTATATCTATGGCTTGCTGCATTCCGAGGATTACCGCGCGCGCTACGCCGATAACCTATCGAAACAACTGCCCCGTATTCCCTGCGTAAAAACTGCCGTTGATTTTTGGGCGTTCTCAAACGCTGGGCGCGCTTTGGCGGAATTGCATGTGAACTATGAAACCGTCGATCCATACCCCGTGACCTATAAAGAAGGCGCGCTGTTTATGGATGATCTAAAATCCGAAGATTACCGTGTGGAGAAAATGAAATTTGCGGGTAAGGCAAAGAATAAGGATAAAACCACCGTTATCTATAACCCCAAAATCACCATGACGGACATCCCCCTCGCGGCCTATGATTACGTGGTAAACGGCAAGCCCGCCCTTGAATGGGTGATGGAGCGTCAATGCATCAAAACCGATAAGAAGAGCGGCATTGTCAATGATGCGAATTTATATGCCACTGAAACCGTTGGCGATGCGGCTTATCCCCTAAAACTCTTCCAACGCGTAATAACGGTCAGTTTGGAAACAATGAAAATCGTTAATGCCTTACCAAAATTGGATATTCAGGAAGACAAGAAAGAGAAAGCCGCGTGAAGTAAAAATGTCAGAAATTAAGCAGGAAGAAAAACAAACAGAAGATGTACAATTTCCTGAATTGGTAATTGGATTATCTGGTGCATTGGGAACGGATTTAAAATCTGTTATTGGTCATATAAATCAAAGCCTACATAGAATGCATTATTCTTGTCATCATATAAAATTAAGCAAACTCATGTCAGCCTTTGCGATAGAGGAGGCTTTAGATGACGTTGATAAGCTAGATGAAGACCTAAGAATTGAAAAGCTTATGGATGCAGGAAATAATTTTCGACAGAGTTGGCCTGATAGCGATGGTGAAGGAATTTCTCATTTAGCAATAAGCGAATTTGTAAATATCCGACAAAAACATTGGGAAAAGGATGACTCTATCCAGCCTGATGAAAAAAATCATAAACCCATTCCTAAAACTGCGTATATTGTGGATTCTATAAAACATCCCGATGAGGTAAAATTTTTTAAGAGGATGTACGGCGATGCATTTATTTTAATATCTGTATATGAACCTAAAGACATTAGACAGAAACAACTCATAAAACGTTTTGAAAAAAGTAAACATGGAATCAGTACGGTTTTAACTAAAGAACAAAAAGATGCTTTAAATGAAAGAGCCGAACAGCTCATGAATAAAGATGAAGACGAGAATAACAAATTTGGTCAGTCTGTTCGGAAGGTATTTCATCAAGCTGATTTATTTGTATCTTCTATTTACGAGAAAAAAAGTGGATTGGACATTTCAAAACAAATAGACCGCTTTTTTAATTTACTATTTGGAGCACCTTTTATTACCCCTACTACTGATGAATATGGTATTTCTTTGGCACATTCAGTTGCATTAAAGTCTGCTGATTTGTCTAGGCAAGTTGGCGCTGTTATTTTAACAGATAATGGCGAAATAATTTCAGCAGGATGCAATGAAGTACCGAGTACTGGAGGATCGCCATTCTGGGAAGGAGAAAATTCCAAGAGACAGGATACCAGAGATTATAAAGTAGGTGACGATGCATCCGCCCGAATGAAGCACTATATGATTACAGAAGTCATGCAAGAATTAAAGAACGGCGGATGGTTAAACGATCAATATCTAAATAAAACAGCAGAAGATCTATGTACATATTCTTTATATGGTGAAGAAAAAGAAGAAAGTGGCGAAATTCTTAAAACAGAAGGCATATTAAAAAACTCCCGAGTTGCTAACATTATTGAATTTGGAAGAATAGTTCATGCAGAAATGTCTGCTATCACTGATGCTGCAAGAAGGGGGTTATCAATTGATGGTAAAATTCTCTACTGCACAACTTTTCCATGTCACATGTGCGCTAGGCATATTCTTGCAAGTGGGATTAAAAAAGTTATTTTTATTGAACCATACGCAAAAAGCATGGCCGCTGATTTGTATAAAGGCTTAATGAAAATAGATGGAGATAAAGATGCTTATGAGGGTGCTATTCTTTTCGAGCCATTTATTGGAATTTCTCCAAAAAGGTTTTCTTATTTATTTTCCATGGAAAGTAAGGGGATAGAAAGAAAAGGCAAGAATACAGGGCTAGCCAAAACGGAAGAGTATATATTGAATGATCCCCTACTTGAAAATTGGAACCCTTATGCAAGTTTATCTGAAAGGATAGCATTACAAAAACTTAAAAATCATTTAGGCGATTAATTTAATATATGGTACGATTCTATAAGAAAAGGGGGAATGGTATGACAAATAGAGCAACATTGAAGCGCCAAGTTAATCAAGCTGAAGATGTAAATAAAGTTCTTAAAGATTGGCAAATAAAATTAGTAGAACGTCACCTTTCTGACAAAAAAGAGTTTTCTTCAAATAAAATCAACAAAGCCACCGCATAGAGTGTTTATATTTTTTTTCGTATGAAGGGGCTTAAATAGCTCCTTTATTTTTATATTAGATACGAAAAAAAATCATATTCGGGGTACATTTTGGGGTATGTGCAAGGTTCATATTGCCGGGTTTGTATTCAAATCAGATGATTAGAAGTTAAATATGAAGGATGCCCCCACCATTTTTCTCTTTACCGACATTCTCAGAGCTCCATGTATATCACTAAAGACCCCTACTACTACAAAGGGCTTTATTTCTATTGCTGTCTATGGCTATCTACTGGCCTGTGTTTACATTATGCTTTTCTTTAAACGCATCCGTTTCTTCACGATTTTTAAGGCGGTGGTCTTCGACTTCATATCCTTCACGTTAGAGTAAATCTTTTGACTTAATGCCATATGGACAAACATGTGCGTCCATGACCATACGATATAGCATTGCAGTTTTTGGCATTTATTGATCCTTGGGTTCTGTTGATCCATTGACAAGCTTTTCACACAAACCTTGCGGGATTTTAATCCACTCATTCGGATCACCATCTATTTTTGATTGTCCTGAACAGGAATGTTTATTTGCTTTACTTGCACAATCATTTTTTCCGGCCTTTACGACGCCATAGCATTTTTCCATGCCATCACCTTTGCGCGGTTCTTTATGCGCTTCTGCATTTTGTACTGCCATTAGTGCAGCGGCTATAATACCAGTAGTGGTTAAAATTTTGGTTTTCTTGGTGGTCATGGCTTATTCCTTTCATTCGGGAGTTTGAGTTTCCATTGCATATATACAGCATATAAAACAGGTATTAGGATCAGCGTTAAAATCATGGTGCTGATCATGCCACCAACCATGGGCAAAGCGATGCGACGCATCACATCTGATCCGGGGCCAGTGGTTAAGAAAATTGGTACTAAACCAAGAATAACGGTACTAACCGTCATCAGTTTAGGACGTAATCTTTGGATTGCGCCATGACGAACATTTTCTAACAGCTCTTCAAATGTTTTTGGCCAATGCTCACGCATTTCATGATCAATATAAATCAGCATAACGATTGCTGTTTCCACTGCGATTCCTGCCAGTGCAATAAACCCAACTGCAACTGCAACGGAAAGGTTGTACCCGGCAAGCCAAACCCACCACACACCGCCTATAACACCAAAAGGCACAGACAACATGATAAGCAAAGTGCGATCCCATTGACCGAAATGCAGATAGAGCAGTGTTATAATAATCAACAACGTCGCTGGGATGGCGAGCTTTAACCGCTCATTGGCTTCTTGCATTTGCTCAAATTGGCCAGAGAGCTTGAGTGTATAGCCTTGTGGTAAATCAAGCGTTTTTAATGCGCTCTGTAAATCAGCAATATAAGAACCTATATCACGACCTTCAATATCCACGAAGACCCATCCATTAAGACGGGCATCTTCCGAACGGATCATGGCGGGGCCATCAGCAATACGAATATCGGCCAAATCCGCAAGAGGAATATGTGAACCTTCTGACGAAGGAACAAGGATATTATCAAGATCAGAAATATGCTCTTTGAATGGTCGATCATAACGGAGCATCACAGGATAGCGTTCACGCCCCTCAATCACTTCATCAAGCTGCATGCCACCCAAAGCTGTTTGAATTACACGCTGTACAGTGCGCAGAGAAATACCATAGCGCGCAATTTCACGTCGATTTGGTTCAATCTCTATATATTTGCCGCCGACAACACGATCCGCAATTGCGCTTCTTGTACCGGATACACTACGCGCTTGAACTTCAACATCTTTTGAAATTTTATCAATCATCATAAGATCAGGCCCTGCAATCTTGATCCCCACAGGAGTGCGGATACCTGTGGTGAGCATATCCAAACGAATTTTGATAGGAAAACCCCAACTATTCATCATACCGGGCAAACGAACACGCTTGTTCATATCGGCAACCAGTTTTTCCGGTGTCATGCCTTTGCGCCATTCAGAGCGTGGCTTTAACTCTATCCATGTTTCGATCATAGCTAAAGGTGCCGGGTCAGTGGCTGTATCAGCCCGTCCAGCTTTACCAAACGCCTGTTCAACTTCTGGCACAGTCATTATTTGGCGATTTGTAACCTGCAAAATCTCTCGTGCTTTGGTAATGGAAACCCCCGGTAATGTCATAGGCATATAAAGTAATCCTCCCTCGTATAATGGAGGCATAAATTCACTACCTAATTTTGATGCTGGTAAGGCTGTGCTTAAAAGAACAGTAAACGCAATGATAATGGTTGCCTTACGCGCGTTGAGTGCAGCATCTAAAAACGGGCGATACAGCGAAATGAAAAAGCGATTAATTGGGTTTTCATCTTCTCGTTTTATCTTTCCTTTGATTAGCCAGACCATCAAAACGGGCACGATGGTCACCGATAAAAATGCTGCTGCCGCCATTGCGTATGTCTTTGTATAGGCCAATGGTGTAAAAAGTTTTTCTGATTGGCCCGTCAAGGCAAAGACGGGGAAAAAGGACACCGTAATAATAAGGAGCGAAAAGAACAGCCCCGGCCCCACTTCTTTAGCGGCCTGAATAACTGCTTTTTGTTTTTCCTGCTTACTAGCCTCTGGCTCCATATTGGCCAGTTTTCGATGTGCATTCTCAACCATTACAATTGAAGCATCCACCATTGCCCCAATTGCAATAGCAATACCTCCTAAAGACATTATATTAGCTGTGATACCTTGCGCAGACATAATCATAAAAGCCGCAAGTATACCTAATGGAATGGTAATAATAGCAACCAGTGCACTTCGTAGATGCATAAGAAAGAGGAAAGTTACAAGCGCGACCATAAGGCTCTCTTCAATCAACTTATCTTTAAGATAATCAACGGAGCCTTCTATAAGTGTACTACGATCATAAACTGCTCTTACCTCAACGCCATCAGGCAAACCCTGCCTAATGCTTTCCAAATGCTCTTTTACATTGTGAATGACATCCAAAGCATTAGCACCGGGGCGCATAACAATAATCCCGCCGACAGCTTCACCAATCCCGTTTAACTCGGTCACACCACGACGAATGGCAGGTCCTTCAACGACACGGGCAACATCACCGATTGTAATGGGCGTTCCGTTCTTGGTTTTAAGGACGGCGCTCATCAAATCTTCTGGCTTAGTAACATACCCAAATGATCGAATTAAGTATTCGCTTTCAGCCATTTCTAACGTACGCCCGCCTGTTTCCTGATTGGCACCGCGTACGGATTCGATCACCATAGGCAGTGATATATCAAAGGCACGCAATTTATTGGGATCAACTAGAACCTGATATTCTTTTACAAAGCCTCCAACACTGGCAACTTCTGCCACACCATCAATCGTAGCCAATTCATATCGGATAAACCAATCTTGTAAGCTCCGTAATTCGGCTAGATCATGCTGACCTGTACGATCAAAAACAGCATATTGAAAGACCCAACCCACACCTGTGGCATCGGGCCCCAATTCCGGTGTGGCACCTTCCGGTAATTTACCAGTGACTTGCGATAAGGATTCCAAAACGCGACTACGCGCCCAGTACATATCTGTTTTATCTTCAAAGACAATATAAACAAAACTTGTGCCAAACATTGAAAACCCACGCACAACTTTTGTTTTTGGCAAACCTAGCATTTGCGTTGATAGTGGGAAAGTGACTTGATCTTCTATCACCTGTGGAGCTTGCCCCGGCCAGTCTGTGCGTATGATGACTTGTGTATCTGAAAGATCAGGGATCGCATCAAGCGGAATATTTCTTACGGATACGATACCTGTGACAAGTAGTGCCAACGCGCCTAACATCACAAAAAAACGGTTGTCGACCGACCAATCTATAATTTTGGCTGCAAAGCTATCTGATGGATCGTGAATATGATTAGTGTTGTCCATGATCCATTCCTTTCATTTCAGGTGCTGCATTTTCTGTTGCTATACCACCGTGATCATGCCCCATTGCCGCCATGCCGCCTCTCAGGTTAGTTTCGGCATCAAGCATAAATTGACCGGACGTCACAATACGCTGTCCGTGTGATAACCCGCTTTTAATTTCTGTAAGACCGTTTGATGTAATACCTATTTCTACCATCACCGGACGAAAGTAGCCGTCTTTAACGTTTTCCATCACATATGCGCCCGCGGAACTATATAGAACGGCCTCTAAAGGAACAGCTAATCGACTTGCAGGATTAGCTTCGAAAACAGCATCTACATAAGTTTCAGGTTTTAACGTACCATCAGGGTTATCAAGAATAAGCCTAACCATCACGGTACGAGTTTTGGGATCGTTTACAGGGTGAATGAAATCAATAATCGTTTCGTACTCTTCTCCCGTTTCAGGAACCAGTACTGTAGCTTTCGTTCCTAATGATAAGAATTGAGCATCACGCAACGGAACATCGACATTCACCCAGACTTTTGAAAAGTCCTGTATTGTCATCACATTTCCGCCTTCTTGTACGTGCGCTCCCTTTCGTACGCTTAACATTGTGACGGTACCGTCAGAAAATGCATAGAACGGCGTTTCTTCTAAAAACTTACCTTTTTGTCTTAATTCCTTAATGGCCTTAGCACCCATGCCATAAAGACGTAAACGTTGATCGCCTCCACCAACATTTCTTCCTATTAAAAAATCTGACTGTGCTTCCATTAATTCGGGACTGTAATAGGTGAATAATAAATCACCTTTTTTGACCACATCCCCAACCGCATCTTTTGCAAGATTAACAATCCATCCTTTGGCCCGTACATCAACCTTATACTCTAATCTTGTACTAGATGATATTTCACCATAGGCACGAACTGTTTTTCCAAATGTATGATGTGTAACTTCGTCCGTTTTTACACCCAAAACATGCACAAAAGATGGATCAATTTTAAAAGCACCTTCTGGCATTTCAGAAGTGTGAATTCCGCCGCCTTGCGTTTTTATATTTTCTTCTATCTTTGGTACAAGTGACATGCCACAAATCGGGCAGGAATCACCGTCTTGACCACTTATATGTGGGTGCATAGGACAGATATAGGCCTGTTCAGCGGCAAATGCTGGGGGAATAAAAACAAATAATAATAAAAATATGAATACGCGCATAATCGCTCCTTAATCTTTTGGTTTAACCATTGAAGAAAAAGAGCGGTCTTATATGCGCAAGCGTTGTGTTGTAAGAATAATGGAAGGTTCAAATCGCGGTAGATTTAGCCTATCAGGCGGGCCGCGTATATCATGTGTTGCACTTAGATCAAAGCTACTATGACCAAATATATCAGCCCACACATAGTCCATTTTTTCTAGTGTCTGGTCTAACTGAAAATCATTACTGGCATTTTGTTGAAATAAATCTACACCCATACAGTCTAGTAAAAGCATAGGTGTTTTTGCAGATTCTTCACCGGACTGGTGGCATAACATTTCGGCTGATTTAGCTTTTTGCATTGGACAAGATGACATCGCACACACCAAAGAAGGCATGAACATCATCAACATCAATAATCCAAGTGCGTATTTTTTCATTCCGTACATAATACACTATTCGTTTAAAAAAACATTAAAGTTTCAGGCATTTATATTCAGAGACGATAATGTAGCTTTATATAGAATATTTTGAAAGCTGCGTCATGGACGCAAACTAAGTGATGAAAATCTTATATGACGAATAAAATCGGATTTCGTGCAAATCATCGATGATAGCATGCATTCTACTGTATCTGTTGAGTTGTTAAACCCAGCTGATTGTATAGCGATACCCCGAAGATAGTCTTATGTAAGGGAAAGCCATTTTTTAAGAACGTGAATGACTTCTTGTTTTTTGACCGGCTTAGTGATGTAGTCATCCATTCCTACAGCATAACATTTTTCATCATCTCCCTTCATCGCATATGCAGTAAAGGCGACGATGGGGGTTTTTTTGAACTGCTCTCTATCTTCTAATGCTCGGATCATACGGGTTGCTTCAAACCCATCCATTTCCGGCATATTACAATCCATAAACACAAGGTCAAAATGCCTTTGTTTAATAAGCTTCACAGCTTCTAATCCATTCGCAGCTGGTGTTACGAGGCAGTCCATTTTCTCTAACATAGTTGTGGCAACGATTTGATTTGTTGGATTATCTTCGGCCAGTAATATTTGTGCGCCGTTAAAACTTATATCCTCATCAACATGCTGCTTATTGAGATATGCCTCTCGTAAGGTATGGCGTGTTATAAGGCTTTTTTCTGTTTTTCCTTCTCGCATAGAGCAGATTGCACTCATCGCCATTATGAGATCATTATTGCCTGAGGGCTTTGTCAAATAACCGTCAAAGCCTGCATCAATCATGCGCTCATTATCTCCTCGACTAGGTGCAGAGGAAAGCATTAGCAGGGATATATCTCTTAAAGTCTTATCTTTTTTAATTGCCTTTGCAAGTGCGATACCATCTAAATCGGGCATCATGTAATCAAGGATCCCAATTTCAAAGGGAGTACCTTGCTTCACTGCTTCTTTGATGAGTTTTAGGCCTTCACTGCCTGAAGAGGCGACTGTGACATCAATGTTTTTTATACGCATCTGCTCAGCTGCGATATCTTGTGCAACTTTGTTATCATCTACAATAATGGCTTTAATGTCATCTAAGTCAGAAAAGAAGTTTAGCTTTTTACGTGCTTGTGCCGTTTCATTGGAGGCAAGTTGAAACGTAATCCAGAATGTTGAACCGACACCCGGGGTGCTTTCTACACCAATATCCCCATCCATAATGTGCGTCAGTTCCCTACATATGGCCAGTCCTAATCCTGTACCACCAAACTTACGAGTGGTTGACCCGTCAGCCTGATTGAATTTATTGAAAATATATTCCTGTTTATCTTCTGGAACACCTATTCCTGTATCTTCGATAATGGCGTGAAACTCGATATTGCCATTATCGTTATGTTTGAAGTCAATACCGATGAGGATATATCCTTCTTCTGTAAATTTTAAGGCGTTGCTTGCGAGGTTTAAGAAGATTTGGCGTACTCTACCGGGGTCTCCCATTACGTAACGAGGGATGTCCGGGGCAAATCTCAATAGTACTTCAATAGATTTCTCTTGTGCTTTGACGGCAATAAGATCCGCGACTTCTTCGATAAGAGATTGCAAATCAAAGGGGATGATTTCGAATTCTAATTTACCTGCTTCGATTTTGGAAACATCAAGAATATCGTTTACAAGTTGTAACAAGTTTTCAGCAGAGCTAAGGCTTGTACGAGCATACGTATTTTGCGTTGCGTTAAGTTCAGTTTCTAAAAGCAAGTTCGTCATACCAATTACTCCATTCATAGGCGTGCGGATTTCGTGACTCATATTTGCCAAAAATTCAGATTTAAGGCGCGTTGCTTCTTCTGCCTTTTCTTTTTCTTCTGCCAGTTCTTGTGTACGTTCAAAGATTGTTTCTTCTAAACTTTCTTTATGCTCTGATAGAGCTCGTGCAAGTGTACGGTTTTTTTCCAGACTATTTTGAAAGAGATTAGTCGCTTCGGTTAAGTCGTTGATTTCGGAAAATTGGTTATTCGCAAGGTCGATTTCTTCCTCACCACCATCAATAATTTTATTCATTGCATCAGTAATGGAGACAATGGGGATGATCATTTTGGTTTTAAATATAAAATAAAGTACCAAAAGAATACTAAGAATAAAGGCGCCAATTACATAATTTGTAATTTTTAAAAGCGCGATCGCCTTCTCTCTCGCTGCATCAGCCTCACTTTTTGCGCGTTTATTCATAATGTGTTGAAAGTCTTCAATCGGCTGCATAACGATATATTTGTTACGATCATATTCATCACCAAACATTAATATTTGTGCCGCTCTTAAATCCCCTTTTTTTACGGCCTCCATAGCAGCATTTTCTATTGCAATAAGAGCATCGGAGTTTGCTTTTTCGATAAGTGCGAGTTCATTTTCAGGAGCGTTTAGTTCCTTTAGGCGTGCAATTACAGCGTCACGCGTTTTAGTTTGGTCAACTTCTGTCCAGAATGCATCGGAATGCTTTTTATCTCCGAAAATAGTGTATCTGCGCGCCTCTCTTGTGAGGAGGTCACTGGCACCCCCTAATTGGTTGCCTAGTATATAGAATTCCATTTGGCGGCTGACATAATCACGTTCTGCGTTGATGCTTTTAAACATCAATGCTAACAGAATAAAAGAAGCTAGCCCCAATAAAAAGCAAAACAGCATTGTGATGTTGGTAACAGTAGAAAGTTTCATATCATTTTCCTAATGACACTAATATTGGTGCGGCTTGTGATGAAAAAGCGAAGTACACACGCCTAAACTAACAGATTTATTATGTTTCGTTAAAAGGTATTACATTCAGTACAATTGTATTTTCAAATTATACTGTCTTATTAGAATTTTTATTTACTTTTAAAGGAGGCACGGTATCGGTGAAAATAAGCTATTCGCTAGAGAGGTGTTGCTTGTCTTTATAGGCTTTGTCATTTGTGTTATCCAAGCACTAAATAATGCCCTCTATTGGCCGTAGGGCGATAACTATAAGTGTGCTATAACCGATCCAAAGTGGGTATTGGAAGAATAAATGAACAAAAATATAAAGACCTTTGAAATTTTTCTTGCCACTGCGCCGGGTTTGGAAAACTTGCTGTATGACGAAGTTCGTAGCAAAGGGTTTAAGCAAGCTAAAGCCATTAAAGGCGGCGTTACTATCAAGGGGGGGTGGCCGGAAGTCTGGCGTGCAAACCTATGGGTTCGTGGTGCTTCGCGTGTTTTGGCACGCATAGCTTCATTTCGGGTCTCGCACCTTGCTCAACTGGACAAGCTTGCTCGAGAAGTAGATTGGGGTGATGTTCTTGATCCTGACCTGCCTTTTCGTGTTGAAGCTGTTTGTTCGAAATCACGTATATACCACTCAGTTGCTGCGGCTGAGCGGATAGAGAGAGCAATAAGCAAAACTTTAAACGCCCCGCATTCATCAGACGCTGAAATTACTGTCATGGCACGTATTGATCGTGATATCTGCACAATTAGTATAGATACCTCAGGTGCATTGTTGCACAAACGTGGCTATAAAGCTTCGGTAAACAAAGCACCAATGCGTGAAAATATGGCGGCTCTTTTTCTACAGCAATGCGGTTATAACGGCTCAGAACCCGTTTTTGATCCTATGTGCGGTTCCGGGACTTTCGTGATTGAAGCCGCCGAGATAGCGGCACGCTTAAATCCAGGACGAACAAGGCATTTTGCCTTTGAAAAACTTGTCACTTTTGAGCCGCAAGCGTGGGAGAAAATGCGAAGCGTTAGGCGGCAATCCACCACGGATATTCATTTTTATGGTAGCGACAGAGATGGCGGTGCAGTGAAAATGAGCACTGAAAACTCCACACGAGCAGGTGTTGATGAACTTACTGTATTTAAGCAACAAACGATCAGTGACATTACCCCGCCGACCAGTATGCCGGGTCTTGTTATCCTAAACCCGCCTTATGGTGGGCGCATTGGTGATACAAAAAACCTTATACCTCTCTATCAAGCGCTTGGCGATGTATTGCGCACCCGTTTTTCAGGTTGGCGTGTTGGTATAATCACGACTGATGTTGCCTTAGCTCAAGTAACTGGTTTACCCTTTTTACCCATAAGCGCACCGGTTCAACATGGAGGCCTACGTGTCACCCTATTCCATACAGAAGCGCTTAAATAGGGGCATAAGCCTTATTGATTTTTGGCTTGTAGATTATGATAGTGAAAAATATTATTCGTATACAAGTAAATGGCAAAATCATTAAGTTTCATGCAAAATAGCTAACGAGCATTGAACGTAACAATGCGTAGTGTTAGACTATTCCACTCAACTCAGACGCGCAGAGGGTTCTTAATGCGACATTTATTACTGGTTATGTTTTTTTGTACGATACCACTTGCCCCATCCTATGCAAGTCAACAAATTATAGATACCATCAAAGCCATAGAAATTGAAGGCATCAACGTATCCACAAGCGTAGAAGAAGCTCGATCCACACTTATAGCAAAGGGATATGAGGAGAAGTTTTCCAGTCCAAGAAGTACACGATTCATAAAGGGTGTATGCTACGTTGAGATTGGTCATATGATGAGCACAAGCATGCTGAAATATAGGTGTGATGGCTCTAACCCTGTTGCTGATGCTGTAGTCATAGAGGCTTTAGAAGACCTATGTGCGATAGAAAACAATGGAAAAGATGATCGAGTTGGGTGCCTCCCCCCAAACCCTCGCACTAATGCAAATCGAAACGAAGGGTTTCAAGTATTAGTAGACGGAAATAAATATAGCGCGAAAATATGGGACATGGAAAACCCTTCCGGGCCTCGTATCCGCCACATCGATATTATCACTCTTATACGCAAATAATTTTCAACGAAAATATATCTAATGCCTCGTCACTACTTTAACTTATTATAGAGCGTCTAAATTACACTTATAATGAGGCTTTGATAAGGGTATAGCGATGCAGGATGCGATACACAGAAGCCCTGCTGTCACATCATATAAAATTCCTGCTTTCTCATATTGTTCCATCCTGTTATCATTTCAATACCATGGCGCAAGTTGATCAATTCGAATCCATATTCCGTTCTGCACTCGTTGATATTTACGAGTATAGTTTGCTTGAGATAAATTCTGTTCTTCTTATTACGGATAAGAATGCCGACGATATAAAACCATATTTGCAGGATGTTCAACGGTTCCTTGGTGTTTTAGGGACGTCTGTGACTTGGAATGTCTTAAGTAAAGGTGACTTTACAACAACGCAAGATCTGTTGGAGAAGGTGGAGCAAGTTCAGCCGGATATTATTTGTTCCTACCGTAATTTAAAAAGTGAAGATTGGGTTTATAAGTACAGCTTGGGTTCTTATCTTGATGTGTTGATACAGCAAGCCACTGCTCCAGTTTTGATATTACCGCATCCGAATGCAGATTATGCACATGATCATGCGATGGAGAATACAGATCGCGTAATGGCGATCACGGATCATTTATCAAATGACCATCGCCTTATAAATTATGCAGTACGCTTTACGCAAGTTGAGGGGGCTGTTTTCCTTACGCATATGGAAGATCAGAACGTCTTTGATCGCTATATGGATGTGATTTCAAAAGTTCCGGCAATTGATACAGATGATGCGATTGAAGGTATTAAAGAACAGCTTTTAAAAGAGCCGCGGAATTATATTGAATCTTGTAAGGCGGTTTTGCAGGAAAATAACCTGCCTGTTACTGTCAAAGATATTGTGAGCTTTGGTAATCGTGTCGTAGAGTATAAAAAGCTTATACTCAGTCAAAAAGTTGACCTTCTTATTATGAACGCAAAAGACAACGATCAGCTTGCCATGCATGGTATAGCCTATCCGTTGGCTATTGAACTGCGGCAAATTCCCCTTTTAATGCTATGAGGCTTTTATGGAGCATGTAGAGCACACATTGAGCACTGTTACACCGTCAATTACCGCTATATTCGGTTTAATTCTGGTGATGATGATTGCATGTCTTGCCGCGGAAGAAAAACTTCATGCGAAGAAATCTGTCATAGTCGGTGTTTTCGCAATGGTGAGTTTGTTGTTGGGGGCTCTCCTCGGCATCATACCATTCGGTGACGTTATTGTTGCTGGTGGTCATCATATTGAAATGCCGGTCTATATCCCGGGTATTGATTGGAAGGTGATATCAATCATTGTCGGGTCTAGTGTTTTTGTTGATGTTACGTCCAAATCAGGTCTGTTTTCTTGGATTGCGATTATGCTGACTAAAGCATCAAAGGGTGATCCACTTAAACTCCTTTGGTCATATGGGGTTATGACTGTGGTGTTCTCGGCTGTCCTCAATAATGTTACGGCAATGATTATTGTGGGATCCTTGACCGTTGTGTCTTTAGGGAAGCTCAATAAAACAGGAATGCTATTGGCTTTTTTATTGATTGAAGGGTTACTCACTAACATTGGCGGTTTGTTGACCCTCATTTCCTCTGTACCGAATATTATTATTGGTGGAACCGCAGGGATTAGTTTTTTAAGCTTTTTCTTAAAGGCTGCTCCATATGTCGTGGTCGCGACGGCGGCGACAATATTTATGGGCGCCAAAATATTCAAAATCACCTCTTTAAAAACAGACGAGGAAAAGAAAGAAGCGGCCCAGCTTATTCAAGGCTTTAATGAAAATGACGGGATAGAGAGTAAAGGATTTTTCTGGTTCTCAGTTGTTGTGTTAATCGCGTTTATTCTAACCATAGCGACTACATCAATTCTACCTGTCGTAAAAGACCTCGGCATGGGGTTTGTGGCACTTGCCTTTGCGACGTTGATGTTGATCCGTTACAAGGCAGAGGCGGATAAGTTCTATAAAGCAATTGATTGGGACTTAATTGGGTTTTTCATGGCACTCTTTATTGTCATTAATGTCATGGAGCATGCCCATGTTTTGGACGCGATTGGCAAAGGTGTCCAGTTTATGATTGGGGAGGGGGAGACATCCTTTGGTACTGGTGTTCTTCTTGTGTCCTCTGCATTTTTCAGTTCAGTAACGGATAATATTCCGTTGGCGGCGATGCTTGCCAAAATCTTGGCGTCGCTTGGTACAGCTACGGATTCTTCACTTTGGTGGTCTGTTGTTTTTGGGGCAAATCTAGGTGGTAACTTAACCCCGATCGGTAGCGCTTCGACGTTGGTTGCTGTAACGATTATGCATAAACATAAAGTATCAATGTCGTTTGCAAGTTTTGTTGTGAAGGCTTTACCGTTTGCCATTATGCAGATCGTTTTGGCGACCGTTTACGTTTTAGTTTTTTAGGTCGTGGAGTTTTTGACTTTTCATGCTCGTATTTAATGTGCCTGCGGAAGAGAAATAATAAGGTAAGCACTCCTAAGCACAACCATATTAAGATCCAGACGATCTCAGGCAGCCATGTTAACTCCTGAAGCGTTGCGCCATCGCCTCGCTTTCCTCCATCCAATAGATAAGTTGGTGTTTTGAGTGCGTCCAATACTATATACAGGCCAGAAAATTGCATAAAATATTTCTCTACTGCTAATTCCTTGGTCTTTAGAATTACCGCAAAAGGTATAATCATGAGAATGAGAATAAAAGAAGTCGTTAAGTCACGTGCCCAGAGCACAAGGGTAATGGATAGTAGGCTGATTATAAATATCGCAATACGGTCTGCACTTTTAGGCGATGAATTATCTGCCATAACATAAATCACTGCACCCCATATTACGGCACCTGCGTAACCTGAAAAAGCTGTAAAAAAGCGGATTCCTCCATTCGACCAACATATTCCCGACCCATTGATGTTCAGCTCTATTGTTTTAATAGACCCACCTGTTAAAAGAGTTGCTAGCCCGTGGCTTATTTCATGAAAGAATGTATTCATCCATGAGAATGGTATATGCAAAACAGGGATAAGAGATACTGTGAAGGCGAGCGTTAGCATTGCGAGAAAAGTTAAGAGATCATTGCGCTTTAATGTTTCTACCTTATTTTTAAAAGCCATTATTTTTGCAATGCGCCTTGAGCGCCCTTAATATCGTCTTCGGTTAGTGGTGTGCAATTGACGGCGAGAATTTGCGGATATACATCCCAATTCCGCACAAGGAATTTCCATCGGACGCCGTAACCTGTAACTTCGCATTTATTTATATCGTTTTGGATTCCTGCTGCTACGTAATCGGGGAAGAAGACATTTCCGTTATGATACATGCTCCATAAATGATGTGCGAGGGAGGGTTTAATTCGGAAATAAATACTGGTTTGATCGGAACATTCCACAGATTCACACCCTTGCGCCGAAAATATATTGCCTGCGGGGTCGATCTCCTGTGATTTTCCCAAATACCACACTTCTTTACTTTTATACGTTGTAGCCATACGCGAGGTATCCCACACAAATTCGACCGTGCCATTGAAAATAGCGGGTAACATCCATAAGAACGTCAACGTTCCTAAAACAAGTAATCCTGCACGCTGTTTAGAAAATATGGTGTCATTATCATTTGTTGGAACATAAACGACTATATTCCAAAGTGCACGATACCATTGAAATGGTTTTCCTGCCCAAGGATGCGTGATAACAGGATAAATAACGTTATTATAAATCCAACCAATAGTGCCCGTTACTTGCGTATACGTTTTATGGATATCAGAGATATGCTTTTGCGCTTCATGAAAACCAGTGTCGTGTTGTTTTTCCTTAGTGGATTGACGTACTGATTTTGTGCGCTCTTTTATCCTTTTGGCTTTGCGAAGGAGATCGTCTTGCGATTTACTCATGCTCATACTCCTTTAAGCATAATTACGATCACCTTCGATCTCGGCCATTTTGGGATGAACGATATGAAGTTCTTTAGTATCACTGTTATAGGTGACCTCCATGATGCCTTTTGCATTCTCGGCTTGTAAAATCGTATTGGCAACAACGGGATGTATTTTGGTGGCAAAGTAACCTCCGATACCACGTGCACCGTTGGCAGGCGTATAATGATCCTTACAAATTGCGGCAAGTGAGCTTGAGGATATTTCTATACTCAATTCTTTACCTTGTGCCTTTATTTGTGCATTCAGTTTTTCAATTTCACGTAAGGCTATTTTTTCAATAACAGGAAGGTCAAGGGCATCAAAACAAACAATATTCTGGCGACCATTAAAACGATTTAAAAATTCAGGGCGATAAACATCATCAAGTTCTTTTAACGTTATTTCTTCTGCTTCTTCGAAGGTAAGGGTTTCGTCCAAAAATTGAGCTTGTCCGATATTGGTGGTCATAATGATCACGGCCTCACTGAACGAAACAGTTAATCCGCGGTTATCAGTTAAACGCCCATCATCCAGAACTTGTAAAAAAACATTAAACACATCCGGGTGCGCTTTTTCAATTTCATCGAATAAGATAACGGCATAAGGGTTGCGGCGTACTGCATTGGTTAGGATACCACCGGCTTCATACCCTTCATAGCCTGGAGGAGCGCCGATAAGTTTGGCAACAGCGTGTTTTTCCATATATTCCGACATATCAAAACGCAAGAGTGCGCGTTCATCATCGTGAAGAGCTGCTGTAAGGGCTTTTGCTATTTCTGTTTTACCAACGCCGGATGGCCCAAGGAACATGAAAGACGCCTGTGGTTTGTTCGGGTCTTTAAGACCAACGCGTGCAACACGAACGGCATTTGATAGTTTTTTGACGGCATGGTCTTGTCCGAAGACACGCTCTGACAATGTTTTATCAAGTGCAAGCAGCTTAACTTTTTCATCTTGATTAAGTTTGTTTGCGGGGATACCGGACAGTTGACTAAACTCAGCTAATACATGCGAAGCGTTTAGCTCTAAACCTTTATTGATTTCCTGTGTCAGGGTTAGGAACGCTTCTTTATTCTTTTTAATCGCACCTTGTATTTGCTTAATCTCCGCTTTTAAATCATTAACCTCGCGGGTTTCATAACCTGCTGCGGCTGTGCGCATATTAAAGGGTTGAAAACTACGGCTCTGTTCTTCTTCGGCTGCCGCTTCATGATCTTTTTTTCGCTCTGTCAGGCTATCTTGATCTTTACGGCGTTGACCTTCTAAATCATCTTCTAGTTTCCGCAAAGCTTCTTCACCGTCGCTTTGGTTTTTATGAAGGGTACGTAATTGGTTTTGCGTCTCTACCCATTTGGATTTTATATCTGCTATTTCTGCAATCAGGGTAGCGCGTAAGTTTTCATCTGAAGTTTGTGCGAGCAGCTCCTCTTTCTCACGTAATTTTGGTGGGCATGCGTGTGCTTGCTGACGATAAGATGTAAAGGCACGATCAAGAAGGTTTAGTGTACGCTCCGGTTGGGCACGGCTCAAACTCATCTCACGAACGCGATATTTGCTGGTTAATTGTATCGCTGTTTCAATAGCTTCGTCTGAGATATCAATATGGTGGTGGGTCTTCAGGGCATTAACGGATTCTCGTACAATGGATCCCAGAGAGTCTGGATCAGGCTCTTGTAAATCGAGCATGGTATAGAATTCGCCAAAATTTGAATGGCATTTTAAAATAACTTCTAAATCTTCATCACGACATTCCAAAATTGCTTGGAATTTTTTATGATCTATTGCGCGCATAAGTGCATTGATAAAGTTGGTGCACCCATTGTTACGTGTCGCTTCGATGAAATCCCGCATGTCTTCAATAATAAGAAGCGTATCAGGGTAACGTGATAAACGTTTTAGCATTTTTTGAAAGTTCTCATTCATAATGGTGGTATCACCAGAAGAGAACAAGCCATCTGTATCCAGCCAGAATAAACGTTTGTTGATAATGTCAAAAGGCGTATTCGGGTCTTGTTTACTAGCCTCTAAACCAAGGCAAAGAGCAGTACACCCAACGCCGCCTGCACCAACAAGAAGAATGCTGTTGGCTTGGTTACGCATTAAAATCCGGGAGAGTCTTTTAAGCTCTTCATCGCGGCCAACCAATTTGAAATTTGGGTGGCGCGCAATATAATCATTTCCACGGATAAGGAAACTCTGAGGGGTATTGCTATCCATTAAATTTAGCCCTTCCCAATATTAAACGGGTTTGGTGTGTCACTATCGCTGCTGTTGTCTGCTCGGCCTTCTTCGCCTTGAGATATACTCTCACCAGCGACGACTTCAGCTGCGATAGAGATGGAGTCTTTCACGTCCTCATGCACTTCTTTCGCTGTTTCTTCAAGATTACCAAGTAGCTCTTTTGTTTCTTCAAGGCCCTCACGGGTTATGCTTGTTGCGGTTCTGATAACTTCACCATATTGCTCTAATCCTTCAAGCGCTTTACTTAGTTCACTATTTTGTTCATGTGTACCTAACGCAATACGGATGACTTCTTTCTGTGACAAGTCGGTTGTCTTTTCGTTCATGCGTTCGAGGGACATACGCGCCATTTCGGAAGATTCACCAAGAGCCGCAGCGGATACAGCCTGTAAAACGGTACTTAACTGATCGGCAACGCCTGCAACACCTGAGCTATGGATCTGGCGGGTTTTTGTGATTTGTTGATCATTTCCATCTTTCATAGATTTGATCCTGTGGCCTGCATTTGTGAGTTCGGCAAAGACGGTTGTTGTGTCCACTGATGAGGAATTAAGGGATGATATATAGTTTTCCAAATCGCGTTTTTCACGCTCACGGCTCATCTTTTGAATTTCACTTTCTTCATTTGCCGCCGGCTGCAACGTATCACGAAAACTTTCATTATCTTTATGGGCTGCCTTAGTTGAGTCATTCAAAATCGCGTAAATTTCGCGCATAGAATAATTGGCATCCATGAGGTTTTCGATTTGTTTGTCCATGCCCTCGAAGTGAGAGGATATTCCGGATACACGTGCTTCTGTTGTATTAACGAAATGCTGTGCAGCTTTTACCAAATCAGATTGGCGTTGTTTGTGATCGTCTGAGCTAATATCCAGTAACTCTCTGAGCTTTTTCTTTGAGTTAATGAATTTTTGATCCAGTTGGGATTCCGGTAATGCGTATTGGGATTCATCCTCCATCTTCGTAATAAGCTCATTAAGATCAGCATCACGTTCTTCTAACTGTATTTGTGCCTTTGCAATGTTCTCACGGGCATATTGTTTTACGCCTCCTAAGCCGAAGAATGCTTTATCCTCTCCCCAGACAGCAATACTGTCATTGAGGATACGAATGTCATCTTCTAGTTTAGAAAGTTGTTCTTCTTGCTCTGCGCGAAGAGCTGCAATTCTTTCTTCTTCCTCTTTATCATTTGTGATTTCTCTAAACGCATCAAAGGTTACGCCATTCATGCGCAATTCATAAACCGCATCAACCGTATCTGTGAGAGGGTTTATTTTATCCTCAAAATCAATCAAAGCGGTGTTTAACTGGTCATAGACCGCTTTTAACTCAGAGAATGCTTCAGTATCCGTTAAGTCAATAATTTGCTGCGCCATGCGTTTGCGTTCATATTGCAAATATTCTTTAAATTGCGTGAATTCTTCAAGCTTGGCTTTGGCGTCTTCTTTGTTGTCTGAAAATGTTAATGACTTGGTTACCTGCGCCATTTTTTCTTCGGGGCCAGTTTCATTATTAAACATGACTTTGTAAAAGACATTTTCATCCATTTTTGCAAATTTTGCCGAAAATGGGGCTTCTGATTTCTTCTCATTGCTTCTAGATGATGTACCTTGTCTTCTGGATGTCGCCTTGGCTTGTTCCATAAGCTCATCAATGTCTGATTTTTTCTTTTGTTGTCCTGATGCGCTGCCCGAAACCATGTCTATCTCCTTAGGTTCTATAATCAATTATAAGTATCGCCAACCTAGCATAAATTCCCTTTAGAACAATAGGATTATGTCATGCGATACGTCATTATATGCATAATTATATAATGTTATATAACAATACGCAAGTTTATTATGTATAGTTATTTATTATACACTCATGTATACTTGAGCGATGTTCAAAGAAGGATAGATAATGTCAAAAGATCTCGTTCGTGTAAGCCTTATGATCCGGAAGGATCAACACAACAAACTTCATGATATGGATGTCAATATTAGTGGTTACATTAGGGATTTAATTGATGACCGCCTAAGCGATCACACCGTCATTTTCTCTGTCGAAACAGAGACCAAGTCTGTTTATGATCAAATTATATCTAACACAGGTGAAGCAGACAGAGATTTCGAACCGTATATTCGTTACGCATTAAAAGAGATGCTCGCCGATAAAATTAAGCAATTACAAGATATACATAAAACCATGTAAATTTTCTAGGAACGTAATCCCTAAAACAGCCTACCTTATCCTCTATAATACCGCGTCACTGTTCAAATTGTGCGGCGACGATGATATGTGATGTGGTTTTATCCTGCACGATCAAGGCGAAACTTTGCACATCTTCAGTTAGCTTAGGATCAAACTTCAAAATTTTTATCCTGCCATCCCAGTTTCCTAAAAATCCGGCGCTTGCCACTAAATTATAATATTCAATCGTTTTACCACTATTTGCACCATCGGTGATCTCTATGCTTTTCATTGCGTAATATGGGAAGAGCCATACGGCATACTCCCCTTCTTCATATGCAGGTAAATTTATCAGGAATATTCCTCGCCCGGTATTAATGATATTAAGCTCGAGCGCCTTATGCTTCGACACACGCGCCAATGCCTCATTAATTTCAGGCATTAGGTATCCAATTGCATCCTCACGGCCATTTAGAACCATTTGCGGCGTGTATTTCGGGCCTCTATCGAGGCTACGCTCATACATACTTTGTCGTGACGAGCAAATAGGCAGTGATAAGGACCCCGCCTTCACATCAAAGTAATCAACATGACAGGAAAGCGCGATGATGCCTTTTTTACCTGCGAACTCTTTCATCAATGCATCGGCTTTTGGACAAAACGGGCAGGCTGGCGTTGAGAAAAGTTCGAGAACAACAACCCCTTCGGAATCCCCGACGATGGGAATTATTGACGGCGGCGCAGGTTTTTTCTTTTGCTCTATATCAGGTGCCGGAAGGGACAGCGCCTCCCCCTGTACCGATGGCACCGGAACAGATGGCGGCAAATCCAGTTTTTCCGCTACAGCAGCAGTTGAACTGCCACACAATGTCAGCAATATAATGGCACTATATATGATGTATAAAACAAAATGCATATCTGAATAGACCTAAATTTATCCTATGAATTTACTATATCGCAAAAAATTATCAAACATTGAGAGTTTTTTAATTGAATATAGCGTTATATTATAGTGTTTAATTTTATGATTACCGATGAGTGTGTGCGATGCCTGATAATAACTCCAATACCCCTATCCTGATTGAACGCACCGATGGTGAAATCATTAATGCGCATCACCGCAAACCCAAGACAGATGAGAACAGCACCCCTGTTCTTATTATTATGTTGCATGGCTTTCCCAAAAACCAGAAGGCAGGCAATAACTTTTATGGCCTTCTTGCAGAAACCTATGCAGATATCGGTTTTTCAACCTTACAATTCGATTTTATCGGTTGCGAAGGTAATAACGCCGAGACGCAAAGCTTCTCACTCTCCTCTGCTGCACAAGACATGCAAACAGTGATAAGCTGGGCCGAACAAGAAGGATATAAACACTTAGCATTTATTGCCGAGGGATTAGGCAGTGCGATCCTCTTTGCCAATTTACCTAAACTGGCACGTTTTTGTGTCTTATGTTGGCCGGCACTTGACCTACCACGCCTGCGCGATGAACAATTCCAAGCAGAGCAGCACGCCACACAAACCGAGACAGATGGGTTCTTAACCTATAATGGCCTAAAGATAGGTCGGGACATTCTTGATGAACTGAAAGATTACGATCTTATAAGTGACCTACATAAAGCACACGCCCCTACCCTGATCCTACAGGGAGAAAAAGATACAGTCATAACGTCCGAGCATTTAGATATTGTGCGTGAACATTTAATGGCGCCACGCGTCGACATTACGACCTTTGATGATGGTGAACACGGCCTTATCAAATCCAACCATCGTAAGGCCTGCCTACACCTGATTCAGGACTTTTCCCGTAGGCATACAAAGTACCTTCCCGATCCTGAAGAAAACGAAGAAGAAAAGAGGCAAGAGTCTGCTTGACTTTTATTCCGGAGAATGTGTATAAGCTGTTCTACTTGCATAAGTTGCGAGTAGCTGTGATCTGGCGAATATCGACTGCCTCGATTACAGAGAAAAGGTTCAACCTTTAAAATGAAAAGGAAAAAGAAATGTCGAAGATGAAAACGCACTCAAGTGCGAAAAAGCGGTTCAAAGTAACTGCGAAGGGCAAAGTGAAGTCTAAAAGTGCTTTCACAAGCCACATGATGATGAGCAAGCCAAAATCAATGAAGCGTAAAGCACGCGGTCTTAGCACATTGTGCGAAGCGGATGAGCGTATTGTTCTTCGTAACCTTCTACCATATAGCCGTAAGCGCAGAAGCAAGCCTTATGTGAAGAAAACTGAAGGGGAGAAGTAAGTCATGGCACGAGTTAAAGGTGGTGCACGCGCACACGCAAGACATAAAAAAATTATCAAACAAGCTAAAGGTTATTACGGTCGTCGTAAGAACTGTTTCCGTACTGCTGTCCAAGCGGTTGAGAAAGCAGGTCAATACGCATATCGTGACCGCCGCGCAAAGAAACGTGATTTCCGCCGTCTGTGGATACAGCGTATCAACGCAGCAGCGCGCCTGAATGGTTTGACATATGCAACATTCACTCACGGCTTAAAGCTTAGCGGTATTGAATTGGATCGTAAGGTTCTTTCAGACATCGCAATTCGTGAGCCTGAGCAGTTTGCAGCGATTGCAAAGACTGCAGCAGCAGCTTTGGAAAAAGCAAAAAAAGCAGCTTAATTGCTTTTGCATAGAATATAGAATTTTAGGAACAGCCATCTAATTTAGGTGGCTGTTTTTTATTGACACAAAACATCCGCCCATGCTTTAAACAGCTTATAAAATTATTACGTAAAAAGAAAAATAATGAATATACCAGAAACCAGAACATCCCTTTCAGACCTTTACAAGGATTGCTCCGACTATCTGCAAAATGCCGATCACAATATGGTTCGTAGTGATAAGGAATCCTTTGCAGATTCAATCCGCGTTAGACATATGGAAGTCCGTGATATTGTCAGTGATGCGCATAATTTAGGTGTTGTTGATGCAGATGAGCTTTTTAAGAACGGTACATGGATGGGTGATGAAATCAGTGATATTACCGTCAAGGATGTTCAAGCTCCATTCTATAATGCGACAGTACAAACACCATCAACAGGCCGTGCATTACGTGCCGACCTCCCCCATCATGTGAATAGCGCCGATGAGCCATATAAGCTCAAAGATTATACAACGCATCTGGACGGTGTCGTAAACCACATAAGAAATGCTGCCAGAAAAGCAAATGCAGAAAATCTGGTAGAGCACAGCCTTTAATACAAAAGCGATATAGCCCTGTCTTCATATTCCGATTATGCTATAAAACATAGAATTTAAGGAAAGGCTATGCGTGGATCGTAAACTTGCTATATTTGATTGGAACGGCACGTTAATCGCCGATACACGTCAAGCGTGGATTGCCTCAAATGAATGTTTGAAATTCTACGATGTAGAACCAATTAGTTTTCAAACACAACTTGATACATTTGATTTTCCGATCATTCATTATTTTAAGCGCAACGGCGTATGCATTGATCGTCTTTTAGAAACAAAATCAGAATCCAATGAAATTTTTCAAAGCAATTATGACAGGCTTGCGGCCAATGCGCGAACACGGCGCGGGACACGACAACTCCTTGAATGGCTGCACGCTCAGGATGTTACTTGCATAATCCTAAGTAACTATCTTGTACCGAAAATTGAAGAGCATCTTGAGCGCCTGAATATCCACCATTATTTCTCGGCTATTTCTGCAAATAACTGCGATGGGACAAGCATATTAAGTTCAACCAGCAAGCTTGAACGACTTAGCACATTTATGGTGGAGCGAGGCTATCATGCCGGTAATGCCTTCATCATCGGAGACAGCAAGGAAGAACCTGATATAGGGCGACATCTAAATATTACATCAATTGGTATTACGGGCGGATGTATCAGCGGGCCACGCTTACGCGCGGCAAAGCCAGACCATGTTATCACAGCACTACCGCAGGCTATTGATATCTTGAAGAACAAATGGAAACTTTAAACTTCAAGCTTTTCAGTCTCTACAAAATAACCACTATCCTGACGCACAGGTGATGCCGCATGGTCAAATAATAACGGATATTCAGATACAAATTGATACGGTGAAACCGTTCTTGTTCCCTTATACTCCCCCATAAATAAGACGTCATCTTTATCACGCGAAATAATGAAGTCTGCACCAACATACTCCGCCAAGGCAAAAAATTTATTATCATCAGGGTCGGGGGATACATCAACTTCGAAATCAGGCATTACAATTTCAGAACCTTTGCGCACAGCCTCTATTAGTTCTTCTTTCGCACCTTCTGCAAGCCTTTTTACAATACGTGGTTTTGACAAAGTTGCTTCAATTTCCGCGATTGTTTCAGGAGTTTGGAATACCTCATGGCTTTGATAGGCTGCTTTTAACACACGAAAAGTGGTTGAGCTTGGCTTTGCGAACATCGCACTTACATGCACATTTGTATCAAGAATCACCCTTTTTGTCATGAAGCACCCTTATTATCACGCTCGCGTGCAGCTTTCTTTTCCGCATCCATCGCCCGTAGCTCTTCTTCTATTATTTCTTCGGTTAGACCGGCCTCGCGGGCCTGCCGCCCTATACGTTCAAATGTGTCAACGGCCTCTTGTCCAGCGCGTTTACGCTCTTCCTCTGTGCGGGAAGACGCTACTTTTGAAGATTTTTTCTTAAATCTATCATTCATTGTATCCATTCTATACTCCCCTCCTCCTCAAACATTCTCAGTATAGTTGTACTTTATGCCATGCATATCATAAATGCCAGCTTTGATGCCTCTATCTAAATAACCTCTCTTATAATCGATCCATTATATTAAGCTTATGGCTGTGGTTCATCATCCGCTAAATCATCATTGGCCGCACCTTGCAAACTATCACCTTGAGCATCACCTGCCACACGCAATGAAGTATCAAACTCATCACCCATACCCATCTCACGGCGCGTTTTATTTACCCCAATTTGAGTTCGCATCAATTTAGCAGCAGTCTCTGTTTGCTTTTCTTCGATTTGACCGATTCCGGCTTGCGCCTGCTCAATTTTCTCCTGATTATTTTCAAGCAAATTTTGGGAATTCTCGGCTTGATTTTGCAAATGTTGTAAAGCAGGCATAATGGAGGCAGCAAACTCTCCTGTCGATTGAATCAAGTTCCCTACTGTTTCTGCAGTTTTTTTCTGCCCCTCTATCAGGCCTGTGAAACTGCTTGTCAAAGCATTTGCCGATAAGGTCGCGGTGTAATCAGATTGCTTATATATAATATCATCCAATTTTGAAAAAAGCGCTTCTTGTTCCCACACAGCGGCATTTCCGGGTTTTACCATACCGACAAGTGAATCAAACACATCTTCTGAGGCATTACTATTTGCAAGCTCTGTTGATGTACTTTCATCGGCGATTTTTTTTGCCCCTTCAAAAGAAGACACATCGGAAAATAGCTGTAGCTTCATCCGCATTAAAAATTCAGATAATTTATTTTGTGTTGTACGCACAGCGGCAGGGTCAATTTCTGTCTGCTCTTGCAACAGATCATTATATTGGCTCATCGGGTCAACAATTTCGTCCAAGCGCGCGATTGTTTCGCTTTTCTCTAAGCCGGAAGATATCAGTTCATTACGGAATTCACTCAATGCGTCTACAATATCTGAGACATGCTGCTTTTCCGTATCAAGAACGTTTGTATTTGAAGAATTATCCATCCCACCTGCCCTTTATTATTTTTATATAAGCAGGAAAATTGACATAAAAACGAAATTTGAGCAACTTTATTTTACTTAAGCATCATAACTTAGAATTTTAAGTCTCTTGAATGCCCACACCTCACCTTTGATTTCGAAATTTAATTCGTTACAGCAATCCACTGCTTAATTGCGATCCCATAAGGATGTTTTTCTTCATCGGAACGCACAATCACTACGCTCACCAACATATTCTGGCTTATAGACTTTGCCCCTGACAGATAGTTTAAAACCAATGGTAACTCTATAACCATCTGAAAACGACCATTTTTTACGCCGCGTGAGTTTATAACAGGAGCGCCCTTAGGTGCAGCCGTTATCATCATTTCCTGCACCTCAATTTTTTCTACAGCTCTGGACCGTTTTAGCCCTGCGGTAAAACTCTTCCAACCATCATCTGTAAAATAGCGTGATGCCATACTCAGACGCTTTTTATTATCGTTAAAGCTAAAAGTCATCGTATCGATGACCGCTAACGTTGCCCAAGTCAGCATATAAGTCTCGGGCATATTCGGTTTATCAAAGGGGATATCCTTTTTGAAAAACTCACTGACATCTCGATTGGCGAGCGTTAAATTTTCAATTTTATAGCGTCCTAAGCCTATGACCTCACCCGATCGGAGAGGAGTCATCATACGTTTAATATACGCTTCCTCTTCCTTTTTCAGATTGGAAATCCCAAGGACATCATGCCCCCCATTCTCAACATATTGATTATATGCGATTTGGAAAAGAAGCCCTGTGATCACAAGGAGCAAAATATATATACCGATAAAGGCGAGTTTTTTCATTTGGAATAGAGCCCAGTTATAAATTGATTAGATGTATCTGAGTACAACTATTATCAATCTTTTTCAACACGCGCTTCCCAACCATCGTAATTGCCGCTCAGCTCTTCTGCCTTACGGTTAATGGCAATTGTGTATTGCGACAAATCCCATAAATGCGCCGCGCCTATGTGTGAGAATTGAACCATATACCCTTCGCCTTCCTTGACGTCACCTTGGTACGTGATGGCATAACCCTCCTCTTTTGCCCAATTTGCAAAATCAACAGAGGCGTTTTGCGCACCGAAATAAGCCCAATGCATAATCTCTCGTTTGGTTTCTGGATTATCGCCATGCTCTGCCAATTGATCCAGAACCTGTATATCGCTGATTACCTGCCAATCATCATTGGTTGGATATAGCTCATTCCAATAGAATTGTTTACTCACATCTTCTTGATATTTATATTCTATTTGGTAGCCCGTTTCTTTTTCGGCTTGCGCGATAATTGGCTTTAACTCTTCTTCCGTGATATCCAGATAATAATAGAAATAACGGTGACCTCGCACAGTAACACGCCCGACATAGACACCATTCACCTTCGTGATATTTGCATCCAGCATTTCATCTAGTGCAGTTATGCTTGGGAATTCTTCCTTGGTGGGCATACCATTTTCATCGGCATCTTTGAACGTGGTATTCACCCGAAAAATATAGTTCCGCGTATCAGATTTCGCGACTTCTGCATAACCATTATTAAAGGCTATCCAAGCTTGATCTTCGCCCATTGTTGCCGGAAACATATGCCATGCATCAATCATTTAAATCCCCCGTATATCGACTTTATTAGACGCTATCACACTCTTAAGTAAGAAACCTCTTTATTTGTGCTTTATTTTTAGGGCAATCTCGTGTTAAATCGCGCCTATGATGAATGATATACAAGATTTAAAAACCGAGATTTCCGGTGAGATTGAAGCGGCAAACGACCTTCAAGCTCTTGATAATGTACGTGTGACTGTTTTAGGTAAAAAAGGACGCATTACTGCACTCATGAAAACACTGGGTAAAATGGACCCGGAAGAGCGCAAAACAAAGGGGCAAGCCCTGAATGTCTTAAAGGACGAAATTGCCGAGCTTATTAAGCGTCAAGAAAAAGCGCTCAAAAAACAAGAGATGGATGCACGTCTTGCATCTGAAAGCATTGACATCACGCTATCTCCACGACAGCAGGAAAAAGGGCACATTCACCCGATCTCTCAAACTATTGAGGAATTAACGGCTGTTTTTGCAGATATGGGTTTTTCTGTTGCAGAAGGGCCGGACATTGAGGATGATTATTATAACTTTACCGCACTGAACTTCCCGCCCGGGCATCCGGCGCGCGAAATGCAAGATACGTTTTTCCTTCCTGACGATCCGGAAGAACAAGGCGAGCATATCAAAAAGCTGCTGCGCACACATACATCAAGTGTACAAATCCGCCATATGCAGGATAATAAACCACCCCATAAAATCATCTGTTTCGGGCGCACTTATCGTTCTGACTATGATATGACGCACACACCAATGTTCCACCAGATGGAGGGGTTGCTGATTGATAAGAAAACCCACATGGGACATTTAAAAGGGTGTTTACAGGATTTTGTACGCACATTTTTTGAGATTGATGATTTGCGCGTTCAGTTCCGCCCAAGCTTCTTCCCGTTTGTTGAACCGGGTGCGGAGATGGATATCGCATGCTCACGCAAAGATGGTGGTTTAAAAATCGGCGGTAACAAAGATGGCTCCGTTGATGGATGGATGGAAATTCTAGGGTGCGGTATGGTACATGCCAATGTCTTGAAAAATTGTGGCCTTGATCCAGATGAATATCAAGGATTTGCCTTTGGTATGGGGATTGAGCGTATGGCAATGTTAAAATACGGTATTCCTGATTTACGGACATTTTATGAAAGCGATGTACGATGGTTAGAGCATTATGGATTTGATCCGCTGGATCGCCCGAATAATGCCACCGGCGTAAAAGCATAACTTATGAACCGTGTTGTAATACGCCCCTTGCAATTTAATGATTTTGCCCATTGGCTTCCCCTATGGGATGGCAATAACCTTGGTCAACGCGACGAAGCCGTCACTGCGGAAACGTGGGCTCGCCTTTGTGACCCAAAGAATACGCTGGTTAATGGCCTATGCGCGGAAATGAATGGCGAAATGATGGGGATTGTTCATTATATCCTTCATCCAACGACCGGGCACATCAATCCCGTATGCTACATGCAAGATGTATTTGTAAGCCCAGACCACCGTCGCAAAGGCATTGGTAAGCGCCTTGTCAATGAAGTCACAAAAATCGGGAAAAAAGAGAAATGGGCGCGGATGTATTGGCTTACCCAAGTGGGCAATGCGGAAGCCAAAGCGATGTATGAGAATTTCGGGATTAAGCTCGACTTTACATTTTACGTCTTACCAATCAGCTAAGCCGATAATGTAAAAACCGTATCATTCGCAGGCGTATCAATTCGTGCCATTTCAGGAACGTCTTGCTCAACCTTTGCATCAACAGCCGTAATTTTATCAGGCTCAGGATTAACGAGATCGTTATTAAAACGATCCATTGCACTTTGCCCATCAACTGTTAGCGAACCTTCGTCTAAATCAACTGTCGGCGATACATCAGCAACAACATTTGAGGCTACGGCGTATGTCACAGCATTACCATTCACACCGCCTAAATCAGAAGATGCCGGCTGCGCTTGAGCAGATTGCAGACCATTTAGACTATTTGGCGAAATTTCTTCTATGCGCTCTTTAATTGAGACCGCTTTCGAATGCTCTCTTAAAGCATCACTTTTTTCTTTTAATATTTCTATTCTCGACTGAGTGCGGTTTGGATCATTCAAACGATCGTCAAATGATGCAGAAATATCATCTCTACTTTTATTTGCCAGTTCCAGAACTTCGCGATTGTCATTCACATAGCGTTGCATAAACGAATCTTGCTGCTCATATGTCAGGGTATTAAACACTTCGACATGCTGATCCGTTAACGCTTGCCCTTCTTCACTGAGACCATCCTCAGTTAGCATATTCATGTGAATATCCGCTTTATCAGAGGCATCTTTTAAATGCTCCTGTAGCTCTTCGCGTGAAACTTCACGACCTAGCTCTGCTTCCAAATTATATTTATAATCAAGTAGAGCACCGCTAGGATCGTCCAGACCTTTTTGAATAACTTCAATGTGCAGATCAGTTAAGGCAAACGCCCGATCGACAACTTCTCCATATTCAGGAAATTGAGAATTAGACCAACGTTCGATATCATCATCGACATATGCAGTGCCTTTACCGCCATGCTCTTGCATAATTTCGGCTATTCTCTGCTGCATCTCGTCCAGAGACATCCCTTGCGCATCTTTATCCCAGAATTCTGGGTCTTCGGTTAACCGGATAGTAAATCCTTCTTCATCACCATAGACGAAGACATTATTGATACCAGCTTCAGATAATCTTTCTCTTAACAAATCCCTATCAATGCCAGACCGCAAGACATCCACGCTCTCACCATTTATAAGGCGATCGAAGACTTCCTGCGTTCTTTGTTCTGTATAAGGATCAACCATATCAACCAATTACTCTATTCTTCATGCTTGCGTCAGGCTTAAAGTGTCATTTGTTGTGCGACTTGAACATCATCATTTTGTGCCAATGCGGGGGCATCTTCAGGTGCTCTAAACGGCACTTGAATTTCCGGCTCAACTTTCGCATCAGTCTGCATATAAGATGCGCCATCAAGTGTGGCCATAGAGCCGAATAAGCTGTTCAATGTCGTGCTCTGCCCGCCGTCAAAATCAACAGTTGGTTCACCCGCAGGCGGAGGCCCGTCAAGCATGACATAGTTCACCGCATTGCCGTTTACACCGCCGACACCAGTATCAACTGTCGGTTCATCCGCTTTTACCGTTACTTCGACTGCGGGTTCAGATGCAGCCGCGTCTTGCGCCGGTGCTTTATTATCTGCGGTTTGTACTGGCGGATCATTTTGATCGTTTTGCGGTGCTTGATCTTTCAGCCCTTGTTGTAATTGTTTAAACAGGTCATCCAAACCTTCACCGGACATAAATGCAGAGAGCAAGCCCATAATAGCCTGCATCATATTTCCGTTTTCCATATCATTCATGAAATTTTGCGTATCAAACCCTCGCAATAGCGTATTTTGATCTTTTTGGAGTTTCTGCTGCTCGGCGAGCATAAAATCATTTGAATCAGCCGCTAATGTTGCGAACGCGTCAGGATCATTACCAGCCTTCTCAATAACGTCAAGGCGCGTATCATATGCCGCCTGTGTCAGAATACCTTTTTCCAAATCACCTGCGGCTTTCTGCTGCATTTGATCTACGAAGGCTTCATAGCTTCCGGCCTCACTAACGCCTTCTTCAAACATAAATTTGAATTGCTCTTCCAATTGAAGGCGATCATTCTGCGCCAAGAGCGTCTCATTTTGATCGAGCAACACCTGATTGCCCGTTATATTATCTGGATCCGCCTCAACTTTTGCCAAGTTTTCGGCAATTTGATCAAGGTTCTGATCTACCGGATTTTGTTCTGTGATTTGTGTTTGAGGTCCGCTTGAAGCAACCATTTTACAACCCTTATTTCATTTTTTCTTTATTTCGTAAACTGTAACACAACCTTGGTATAATTTGCAAATTTATCCTCAGCCAAAATACATACAGAAAAATGTAAGAAAACCCTTGGAAAATAAGTGATTTTCAGCTTAGATGTCAGGCTTAAGAAATAAAAACAAATATATAGTTATAAAATCATGAAATTCACAATTAATTGGCTTAAAAATCACCTTGAAACAGATGCTAGCGATGAAGTGATCTGTGAAACACTCACCAATATCGGTTTGGAATTGGAAGAGTTTGAAGATAAAGGCGCAGCATACGCGCCGTTTAAGGTTGCCTATGTGGAAGAAGCAGAAAAGCACCCTGATGCGGATAAGCTGAAAGTATGTAAAGTTCGTACGCAAGACGGAACTACACAGGTTGTTTGTGGTGCGCCAAATGCACAAGCAGGCATGAAAGTTATATTCGCGCCATCAGGGACATATATTCCGGGGCTTGATGTTACGTTAAAAAAGACAAAAATTCGTGGCGTTGAGTCAAATGGTATGATGGTTTCCGAAAAGGAAATGTGCCTATCAGATGAACATAACGGCATCATCGATGTGGATGCCAAACATGACATTGGCACGCCTATTTCCGATATTTTTGGTTTAGATGAAAAGTTAATTGAGATTGGCCTAACACCGAACCGCGCAGATTGTGCCGGTGTACGCGGTATTGCGCGTGATTTGGCCGCCGCCGGTTTGGGGACATTAAAGGATCAGGACGAAAGCGCGCACACAGGTACGTTCGATTCCCCTATCAATGTAAAAATCGAAGATGATGGGTGTAAATTATTTTATGGCCGTTTAATCAAAAATGTAAAAAACAGCCCATCGCCCGATTGGTTGCAGAATATGTTAAAAGCCGTGGGATTGCGCCCTATTTCTACGCTTGTTGATATTACGAACCTTTTAACCCTCGACCAATGCCGTCCGCTTCATGTTTTTGATGCTGACAAATTGAAGGGCGATATTATCGTGCGTGCAACGCGCAAAGACGAAGAACTAGATGCACTCAACGATAAATCATATAATACAGTTGAAGGCGCGATCGGTATTACCGATGAAAGCGGCCTTATCGGACTTGGTGGTATTGTTGGTGGCACATCAACATGCTGCGATGAGAACACCACCAATGTTTTTGTTGAATGTGCCTATTTTGAACCGATGCGCATTGCACGCGCAGGACGTGATATGGGCGTACAAAGTGATGCCCGATACCGTTTTGACCGCGGTGTTGATCCTGAATTCACAAAAACAGGTATTGAGCTTGCAACGCGCTTAATACTTGATCTGTGCGGCGATGAACAAACAGAAGTGAGCCACGTCGTAAAAGCAGGTGATGAGCCACAGTGGAAGCGTGAAATTGACTTTGATCCTGCCTACACAAAGAAACTTTGCGGTATTGACGTCGCAGAAAACGAGCAAGTTTCCGTTTTACAAAAATTAGGATTTATCGTTTCTGGTGACACTGCCCCTTATAAGGTTACCCCCCCTTCTTGGCGTGGTGATGTTGAGGGTAAAGCAGACCTCACCGAAGAAATCACGCGCATCTATGGATATGACAAGATTGAGCCCGTTTCTGTACGCGGGGATAAAGCCGTCACAGCACCTGCGGAAACATTGAATCTTAACAGGTCTCGTAGAGCACGTGCGGCCATGGCAGCAGCAGGTATGAATGAATGTGTTACATGGTCATTCATGCCAAAGCCACTAGCGCAGCACTTTGGGTCAAATGACAACGCCGCCCTTACACTTAGCAACCCGATCAGTTCCGAATTGGATCAGATGCGCCCGTCTATTTTGCCAAATTTAATCGAAGCAGCAGGACGTAATGAGAGTCGCGGATTTCCCGATGTTGCCTTATGCGAAGTGGGGCCAATTTTCCGTACATCAAAAGCCAACGGGCAAGATTATATGGCCGCAGGTATTCGGGCAGGTCAAAAAACTACACGCCATTGGACAGAAGGTGAACGCACCGTCGATGCATATGACGCAAAAGCCGATGTTTTAGCCGTTTTAGAGGCATGTGGTGCGCCTGCCGCAAATGCGCAGATTTCCAATGATGCTCCGAATTACTATCACCCGGGACGCTCTGGTGTTTTACGCCTTGGTAAAAACATCATCGCGCAATTTGGTGAGATTCATCCCGCCATTTTAGAAGAAATGAACATCAAAACAAGCGTTGTAGGCTTTGAGGTCTTCCTTGAAAACATCCCTGCTCCACGCAAAAAAGGGACAGCACGATCACTCTTAAAACTTGCAAGCTTGCAGGCCGTTTCCAAGGATTTTGCATTTATTGTTAAAGAGGATGTTCAATCAGCTACGCTCATACGCGCGGCGAAATCCGCCGATAAGAAATTAATTACGCATGCAGAAATTTTTGATGTTTATGCCGGTAAAGGCATAGAAGACGGTCATAAATCACTTGCGCTGAATATTACTATTCAACCGACTGAAACGACATTGACGGATGAAAAAATTGAAGAAATCATGAATAATGTGATTGATGTCATTGCCAATAAATGCGGCGGCGTTTTACGTGGGTAACGTTACAATCCGCACACTCATTCCCGAAGATTGGGAAATATTCAGAGAAGTACGTATTAGGGCGCTCACCTTACACCCACAATATTTTTCACAAACGGTGGATGATTCAATGGCGCAACCTCGCGCACATTGGCAGAGCACGCTGGATAACCATGGGAAAAGAGTTCTCGGACTCTTTCACGAAGGAAACCTAATCGGCATCACCGCCGTTTTCACTTGGCGAGAACGCCAAGAGGGCGACACAGGACTTATGGCGATGAGCTTTATTGAGCCGGAATATAGAGGAAACAAATATTCCGATTTATTTTACGAAGAACGCATAAAATTTTCCATATCACATACGCCATGGAAAACGCTCCATATCGCACATCGCGAAGGAAACGAACCATCAAAGCGCGCAATATTAAGGAACGGATTTTCGTTTATTGGCACAAACAGTACGACCTGGCCTGACGGTACATGCGCACAGGAATACATCTATGAAATGTGCCTTGAAACACTCAGAGCTTAACGTCCCTTACTCCTGTTCTTCCGCCAAAATATCTTTACGGCTGAGCTTACCGATCATAGTTTTGGGTAAGGGTTCTGTACGGAACTCTATGCGCTTTGGAATTTCCATCGGAGAAATTTTATCCTTTAGGAATTCTTTTAAATCTTCGACTGTTAGTTCACGTCCATCGCGTACCTTGATCCACGCTTTTACAATTTCACCGCGATGCTCATCCGGTAAACCGGCAACAATACATTCCTCTACACTTGGATGCTTATAAATTGCCTCCTCGACATTGCGCGGATAAACATTATAGCCATTGGTGATTATCATATCTTTTAAACGATCAACAATTGCGACATACCCGTCCTGTGCCATAATGGCGATATCTCCGGTATGCAGGCGGAAATCGCCCTCTCCCGTTGTGCGCAAGCAGTCGGCCGTTGCATCCGGTTTATTCCAATACCCCTTCATAACTTGAGGCCCACGAATACAAAGCTCGCCGCGCTCACCAATTGGCATATGTGTTTCTTTATCTTCAGGGTCAATAATCTCAATAATCGTTCCGGGGAATGGAAAACCAATTGTGCCAGCCCTGTTTTCTCCATCAATAGGATTTGCGCATGCCACAGGTGAGCTTTCCGTTAAGCCGTACCCTTCAATCACAACACACCCTGTTTTTTCTTCAAATTTCTTTTTCACCTCCACCGGCAAAGGTGCTCCACCGGATAAACAATATTCTAATGATGACAAATCATATTTATCCCGCAGCGGAGAATTATTAATTGCACTATAAATCGCGGGGACAGCAGGAAAGAAATGAGGTTTTTTCTTATGGATGAGCTTTAAGGCATCATGTAGGTCAAAACGCGGTAATGCGATCAACTCTAGCGCGTTTATCACACTAAAATTCATAACAGCAGTCATGGCAAATACGTGGAAAAATGGCAGAACGCCAAGCATTTTATGTTGCCCAAGACCAACATGAAACCATTTTTGCGCCTGTAACGTATTGGCGTAGATGTTTTGATGCGTCAACATTGCACCCTTTGGCACACCTGTTGTACCACCCGTATATTGCAAAACAGCTAAGTCTTCTTTCGGGTTTATATCGGCCAGTGCAACATCACCATTATTATCAATAAGGTCTTTAAACCATAATATCCGTTTATTGCCTGTAATTTTCGCAATCTCTTTCCTTTTCACCAGAGGAAATAACATATTTTTCGGAAACGGCAACACATCAACAAACGGACAAATAATCAAATGACGCAGCCTAGTTGCCTGCAACATTTTCTCCATCTTCTCGAATAGCATTTTCAGATCGAGCGTGATAACCAAATCCAGTTCACTATCCTCTATTAGGTGGACGAGTTCTTCTTCTGCATAGAGAGGGTTTAAATTTACAACAACTGCACCTGTCATCAAAATTGCATAATAAGAGGTCAGATAATACGGACAGTTCGGTAAAAATATTCCAACCTTCATTCCTTTTGTCACGCCATGATCCTGAAGCCCTTTTGCAAGCTTACATGTTTGGTCATGTATTTCTTGCCAAGAATATTTCTTACCAAGAAAATCAAAAGCAGGATGTGAAGGGAATTGTTGCGCCGTATTTTGCAGCATCTCAAAAACCGGCTTTGTTTCAATGGTCTCGTCCCATTCAATTTCTGACGGATAATCTTTTAGCCACGGATAATCTTGATCGTTCATAGTTCCTCATCACACTCTATCAAGGAGCCAGTATATCACATTCATTCACAATTCAGGAAACAGTATGCTGCATAAACATCAATAGGTTTAGCGCATAACCACGCATGTAAAATACTTATACATAAAAAGCCCATAGACTTTTCCACAGAAATAGTGCAACATATCCACAAGTGTGTACTCCTCACGTAAGTTCTGCGTATCTTTCCATCCGCCCTCTTGGGCAATAAAATTTAAGTAATTCTACTGAATAGGCGTTCCAATGTTGCAAAATTCCGTTCAAAATTCCTCTCCTCAAAATGAGCTCGTTCCCGTTAAAATGCACCTTAAATGGTTCAATGGCACTAAAGGCTTTGGCTTTGTTGTTCCCGAAGATGAAAGTTATGATGCATTCCTACATGTTACAACCTTGCAGCAATCAGGGCTGCACTCTATTGGCGAAGGTGCAATATTATTATGTACAGTCAGTAATGGTGATAAAGGTCGTCAGGTTCAAGAAGTCCTTGAAGTTTTGGACAAGGGTGCGCTAAGCACTGCTCCGGAAATAAACGAAGAAACCGGTATGGCAACAATGGGTGGCCTTGTAAAATGGTATAAGCCGGAAAAAGGGTTTGGGTTTATTATCCCTGATGATGGCATGAAAGACGTTTTCATTCACAAAACTCTTTTAGACAAGCTTGAACTAGACGAATTAGAAGCAGGCCAGCGCGTTCGTGTTACGTTAAAATTCGTCGATAAAGGACGTGAAGCCGTTGATTTGCAGGTTATTGGCTAACTCTCTTTCTATTGCTACCAAGTTCTCCGTATTTAATTTTCATAAAATTTTAACTAAAACCCTGCTAACATATCAAACTGGTATATTTTGTATTTTGGATTATTATGTTTAAAAACACTGCGTTATATATAAAGTCGAAATTCTCCCTTCTCCGAAAAGAGGAAAAGGGTCTGTCTTTGATTGAGGTCGCTATAGGCCTAATATTACTCGGCCTCATCACTGTTCCTCTTATTCAGTCATATAAACTTGATATTGCAACCACGACATACCGGTCGAATGAAGGTTCTCTTGTTAATTTAAGAGAAGCAATCAATCAATATTATGCGAGCGGTAATGCCGCCTACCCTTGCCCAACAGATCTTACAGAGAAACCAGGCGATATAGATTTCGGCGATACGGGCGATTGCGCCAATTTTGCCAGCATCCTCCTCTGTTCCGACCCCGGATGGCGAGCAGCAGGCGGGATATGTAAAACTTCGAATAACAGCAGCGCCGTTATTATTGGCGGAATTCCATTTGCTGAGCTTAATATCACACAAGAGGAAGCCTTAGATTTTTGGGGTAACAAGCTCATCTATGCGGTAACCCACCAACAAACAGATAGCGCACTATTCACATCTGACCCCGGAAAAGTAAGGGTATTATCCCCCGATGACCCCGCCTTAGTAGCATTGGGAGTAGAAGACGGCGTCCCCGACCTCAGTAGTACAAATTTCGACTTCTTTATCTTCACCACAGGCCGAAGCGCTTTGGGTGGTTATACAAAGAACGGTACACAGACAGCCCCTTGTGGCGGTATATCAACAGGATATGACCACGAGAATTGCGATTTTGATAACTTATTTTTCCTTCATGAAGATCAAGGAAACACCGCAGCTTCCGCCTATTCAGAAGCGACAGGCGCGACTTTCTTTGATGATATTACATTAGGGCAACTCTCCCTTCCGGAAAACACATGGTTTCAACACCCTGATAACCCGGCATACGTATCCAAGGACTTTGTAATGACACTTGCAAACCGTATCGGGATAGGGCCAGACATGACAGAGCCGGATTTCGATATTCACGTCAACGGAGATATCCGCACGGAAAACACATCCGGTACGAACGGGCGGGTTCTTTCAGATACGATATGTGACATTGATGCCAATGATTGCTTTGACCCCGAAATAATAACGGGAACAGAGCCCTCTATGGAATGTGCACAGATAAACGGTACAGACCGCGCAGTTATGCGCTTACGTAACAGTGGTGTTGAATGTAGCCATCCCGAAAATATAAGTGGCAATGTTCAATTACGTGTGGACACCACCGAAATTCATACATTTGACTGTGGCGATGGCCAACGCGTCACCGGAATTCAAGCAAACGGAGATTTAATATGCGCCGTGCCTTAAAAACACAAAAGAATATTTCAGGATTTACCCTTATTGAAATAGCAATTTCACTGGTTTTAATAGGGCTAGTTATTGCGCCAGCTGCATCCCTCTACCATCAATATAGAGTTGAAAAAGATTGGGAAGATACAGAAGAGCGGATCGACCTTGTTTTAGATGCTATCGGTGGATATCGTTCTATTTATGGTCGTTACCCCTGCCCATCTCCCAGTTCTGCTGCCCCTGGTGATGTAGAATACGGACACGAAGATTGCGCAACCAACCCTGTACTTGGCACATGTGCAAATGGTATATGCCGCTACGCCAGCAATATTGCACCTAAAGAAGTATTAAGCGGTAACATCCCATTTAAAACTCTAAATTTGCAAGAAAATGATGTCTTTGACCGTTATCTATCGCGCTTTGATTATGCTGTCACACGAGAGCTCACGGATACCACCACGTTCAATATGTCGCAAGGTGGCATTGGAGTTGTCGATCTAAATAATGATTCTATTCTGGGTGTTGATGACACAGCTCACTTTATTGTTATCTCTCATGGGCCAAATAAAATAGGAGGCGTGAGCAGAGCAGGTGTAGTCGGCCTTGCCTGCACAAACGGCTCGACACAAGAGCAAGAAAATTGTGACACAGACACCGTCTACACTTCGGCAGAAATCGCAGATAATTACGATGACCGCACTTTCTTCTATAGTGCTGTACAGCCATCTGAATGGCAATTTATTGCCGATGCAGCGAATAATCCAACAGAAGATATTCACCTGAAAAATACAAATAGTGTTGCGCTTGGCGCCGGTGTAACAACCGACCTTGCGACAGAAGAAACCCTATCTGTTTTAAAAGTTACCCCGACCTCAACCGATACCGGTTTTGTAAAAGCGGAAGATAATTTTTTCGTTGATAATCTTTGCGAAGATAACGGTAGCGGTACTGCGGCTACAGATTGTTTTGAACCGACCCTTATTGCCGGTAGCTTAGGGCCTGTAGAGGCTAATGGTAGACAGCAAGTCGCAACAGCAAATCATGGCATCAGTTGCTATGATAGTGGACTCGGGCAAGATAATTTCTTAGCTGGCGTTCAGAATAAAACTGCCCGATGCACAGACGAAATATTTATCTCGTGCCCGAATGGTCAATCTATTAAATCCATTGATTCAAGCGGTCGTATTGATTGCGCAGGTGAGCCGCCCTCCCCGTGTGCAACAACAGATTTAGCAAGAACATGTGGCGGCAGCGATCACACACTGACGGATAATGCGCCAAGTGGAACATTAGAGACCGCATTCTCTGGTGAATGCCGCACGATTACGCATCATAATAATGGCTATTACGTATCCAATACTGTTGGTATGACAACACTCACTGAGTTCCAAGGGTTTGTCGATACAATGAATAGTGAAACACGCACAGTGCAAGCATGTTCTACCGTTCGTGATGTCTATCGATGCAACGCCGGGAACTGGAGCAGTTATCGCGTTCATGAAAAAGGCTATGATTACAATAACTTTACATCAAACCTGACCAACAATGGCGGCCACTGGCGTGCAGAAACAAGCTATTCCGGCTCTGATGCATCCAATAATAATCATTACCATGATTGCTGGTGTCGTGAAGATTACCGTGTTTACAGAAGAAATTGCCCAAGCGGCCAAAGTGGTGATGCCTTTGTCATCCAAAGACATAATTGCCCGCAAACCCGTCATAACTGGCGTGATGTGTATGTTGATGAAACCAACTGTGGTTGTGTTCCAACGACGGCACCCGATACTATGACATGTAATGACTATTATGATCAGGTTAATGGTACTTCAGGAACATCTGGCCTATCTGGGACTGTTCATTTTGTGTACCCCGTTACTTGTGTAGGTGGTGTTCCGCAACAAGGGAATATTCCAAACAGTGTAGATGCCTCTGCCTGCCAATGTGACGCAAACGCACAAATTGTAAATAGATCATCTTGTCCGTTTGGCGAAACGAATAATTGGTCATGGCCGGGCGGAACAGAGGTTGGCGTACAAACATTAAGTACGCAAGATTGGGTCTGCCCAGCAACACAAAGTGGCGGCCTGCCCGATCCGGGATATTACGCTCCGCCTGTACCATATGCTCCTATCCCATCTTGCTCTTGTGATGCTAGCACACCACCAGAACCCGAACACAAAGATTGTGATGATGTGTTCCCCGGGCAAAACTTAGCCGGGCCGGGCGTGTTCTATGAAAAAGAATGGGATTGCGCAACTGGAGCATGGGAATTGGAGGCTGATTGGGAAGAGACATCAGTACAATGTTACCCATGTGCGTGGCAAGCCCCAAGCGGAGCACCACAAACAGAAAGCTCCGCCCTAGGAGGCGCGAATAAGCGCGTTGGTCACAAATGTACATGCGGTAGTTCAGCCACAAAATATTGCTGGAACTACGGAGATAGCGGTGACTTTGATGTATGGACAAATTGCTCTTGTAGCCCGCAAATTCCATAGCAGGAGATATTACTATGTTAAAACTTAGAAATAAAATAGATCGTATATCTTCACCAGATAATGGATTTACACTGTTGGAAATAGCTGTAGTCCTTGTTATTTCCGGGGTTTTTATGGTCGCAGCTGCGCAATTTGTAAAGCTTTATGGTATTACAGTGAAACATGACACCACTGTTGAAAATGCCGAAATGACACAGGCTGCTTTAAGAGAGTTTCGGGTACTTGAAGGACGTTATCCATGTCCTGCCGATCCTACGCTTTCGCCAAATAATGCTAATTACGGTTTAGAACGTTGCCGTGCCTTTGCGGCAGGTGGATTTGACCCGGATCATTGCACGAATGTTCCACTCAACATCTCATGCTTTGATGAGAACTCACCCAGTTTCAGCCGCGACGGAGATGGGAATGGGGTCATTGATGTTGTCACACAAGGTGTTATTCCTTTCAGAACACTGTATGACACTGTTGTTTCGACACCATATAGAGAAGTACATAAAAAAGATGGATATGGACAACTCTTTACCTATGCCGTTACCGAACATATGACAGATAGCAACATCCACAACACAGATCACCCGTTCAACCCCAGGACCGGAGCTGTTAGCGTGCTGGATGAAAATCGTATTAACCTTACGACACCAGCTGACTCTGCTCATTATATCCTTTTATCCCATGGCGATAATGGACGAGGCGGATACACCCAACAAGGCGAGCAAGTTGATAATTGTTTAGTGAGCGTATTGCCCCCTCCCGCCCCTCCGAGCCTACCGGCACCCGGGGTCAATGGTGCAGGGATACAGCTTGAAATTGAAAATTGCGATGCGAATGATGCCATTTATATTAAAGGACTTCGCTCTATGGCAGATAATGCAAATTTTTATGATGATATGCTGTTCTACGCATCCACTGGCCTTGTCCCAATTTGGAGACAGTCTTTAGCCGCAGGTACAGATACATGGCTATACAACACAAACTTGGAGAATGTAGGCGTTGGCACAGATGCTCCTACCCATCAACTTCATATTGCCGGTAATTTACGTGTAGAAGGCGCAACATTAGGAACACAATATTGTATAAATGGCAGTGATGGGACGGTTGACTGCCTCAATCCTGATGCATTGGCAGGTGACATTTCAGCCATGAGATGTGCAAACCCAACACAAGTTGCCTATGCAATTCACGAAAATACTCTTTTATGCCGTGATGTTGACTGGACACCTGTGCAAGGAACAAGCTGTCCTGCAGGGCAATTCATGAACGGGTTTTCAAATTTAGGGCGCATTAGGTGTTGTGATGCAGACGGAACAAATTGTCAGATACCGCCATAATCATAAGAAAATTAAGACACAAAAAAAGAGCCTATACACGTGGCTCTTTTCTTTTTCTATAAAGCAATACTCTTAATTTAAGAGTTTACTGCTTTTTTCTGTGGCTCTGCTTTTACGCGCTCATTACCACTAAAGATACGATTACGTGTTGCCGCCTGATAGGCCATCTTTGCATGTTCTTCACAATATGGAAGACCTGCCATAGAATTATCACCACAGAAACCAAACTCTTCTTCCTTTGGATCACCACATGGCCAACGGCACATACGTGGTTTTAGATCCATCAAAGAATACAGTTTGTCTGATTTAACAGGCGCAGGTGCAGCTTCTTTTGATTTAGTAGGCACTGTCTTTTCAGACGTAGAGGCCACTTTCAACTTTTCAGATACCGGCTTACGTTCAACGTTTTTATTAGCCGGTTTTTTATTCTGCTGAATAGGAGAAACACGCCCCGATAATTTCATACGGTGCGCCTTACCAATCACAGCGTTACGTGTAACCCCGCCTAATTGCTTGGCAATTTCTGCCGCTGTATGGCCTTCACCCCACAGCTTTTTTAATAAAGATACGCGTTCATCAGTCCAACTCATTTATTCCTCCTCGTCCAGATCGCAAATACCACGAGAAAACCCGATCAGTCTAAATAACTGATTTTAAATGCGTTTTTCCTAATGTCACTTGATGATCTTAATCTAACAGGAAGCATTTTTTTTCGCCATTGGATAAGTATAAAAAAAAACCTTTATCCACAAAGCAAAATTTTTATAGAGATTTTTGTTTTTAGGCTTTACACATTTTTCGGTAAATCCAAACCAAACATTTCGTAATTTTCTACGCGCTCAGCCCAATCCTCTTGAACTTTAACAAAAAGCTTTAAGTGCACACGGCGCTCCATAATATCTTCCAGCTCTTCGCGGGCATCTTGTCCGATCTTTTTAATCTTTGCGCCTCTTTTACCGAGGACAATTCCCTTTTGGCTTTCCTTTTGCACGTAAACAACTTGTGAAATTTTGACACTACCATTATCAAAGTTTTCCCAACTTTCAGTCGCGACAAAAACAGAGTATGGAATTTCCTGATGCAATTGGTCATATATTTTTTCGCGGGTAATCTCCGCCGCCATCAATCGCATTGGCATATCTGTGATTTGGTCTTCGGGATACATCCATATCCCTTCCGGCATTTCATCAGCCAAATAATCGGCAAGACCTTCTGTTCCCTTTCCACTTAATGCACTAATCATAAATGTCGCACAATAAGGGAATGCTTCGTTAAAGCTCTGCGCGATATCTAATAGTTTTTCTTTTTCAATTCTATCGATCTTATTAAGAGCAAGAATTACTTTCTTTTGCCCCTCTAATGATTTCAATATCATTTTATTTTGTTCAACCGGATCTCTCATCGCGACATCGACCAGATGCACAATATAATCAGCCTCCTCAAAACTTGAAAGAGCAGCGGTAACCATTGCCTTTTCTAAAGTTTTCTTAGGCTTAAAAATTCCCGGTGTGTCAATTAAGACAATCTGCGTATCTTTATGCAGTGCAATACCCAAGACACGTGTTCGTGTTGTTTGTATTTTACGCGATACAATTGAAACTTTCGAACCAACCAAACGGTTAATAAGTGTTGATTTTCCGGCATTTGGCAGTCCAATGACACTGGTAAATCCACACCGTGTTTCTGCCTGAATTTCTGTATTATCCATTCTCATACTCTTTTTGAATTATTTCTTCTTAACGTGTTCCATAAAGCCTTCAGCGGCCAGTTTTTCTGCTTCTGCTCTTGATTTTCCTGACCCATGTACAGGTTTATGCCCTTTTACACTCAAACGCACTTCGAATATGGGGGCATGGTCAGGGCCATGTTGAGCAACAATATCATAAATAGGGAGTGGTAAACCTTGTCCCTGTGCCCATTCTTGAATAGCAGTTTTGGGATGTTGCGGCGGCTTCTTCATTGTGTAAAGAGCCTCTTGCCATTGTGTTTTTATTAACCTGCTACACGGCTCAAACCCACCATCCAGATAAATCGCGCCAATTACAGACTCATACACATCAGCCAAGATATGTTCATTTTCCGCGCCGCCGGAATCTCTTTCAGCATCAGAAAAATTAATGTAATCACCCAATGATATGCGTGCAGATAATTCCGCGAGTGTTTGCCCCTGTACCAAAGCGGCGAGACGTTTTGCCATATCACCTTCTTTTTCATCTGGGAATTTTTCAAATAAAACAGAGGCAATAACAAGCCCCAAAACACGATCACCCAAAAACTCAAGGCGCTCATAATTCTCACTCTCGCCAGTGCTAGAATGTGTTAAAGCGACTCGGAGGAGATCCCGATTTTTAAAACTATATCCAATTTGTTTTTCTAGATTTTCTAACGGCTTTACCATAAAAAGCCCCTTTCAGTAAATCAATCTGCGCTGTCTTCTACCGCATCACGCGTCGGATCAATATCCATGAATAAGCGCTCATACCGTATACTCCACGGCCATTTCCAAAATTCGAACAAATGCGCATAACCATTTGTAGAAAAGAACAAGAAATCTGCCCGACCAATAATATTTTCGGCAGCAACAGGACCGACACGATCCGTATAACGACTATCTTGAGAATTGTCACGATTGTCACCCATAACAAAGTAATGACCATCAGGAACAGTAAATAATTCTGTCGTGTCTTTCCGCTCGTGGTCGCTCTCTTCATAAATACTATGCTTTATACCACCAGGAAGCGTTTCAATATATTCCGTCACAGGGCGGTGCGTTTGACGATCATCCGATAACATCTCAACAGGGCCCAATAACTCACGCGGAACAATCGTATCATTAATGAATAAACGTCCACGATGCATTTTAATTGTATCACCAGGCAAGCCGATTACACGTTTAATATAATCACGGTTCTCTTTGGGTACAAAAAAGACAATCACGTCACCGCGCTGTGGCTCACCTTCCCAAAGACGCCCTTCAATCGGGGCAAGGCCAAAGGGGAATGAATGTCTGCTATAGCCATATGCAGGTTTGTTTACAAACAGATAATCACCGACTTGCAAAGTCGGCTTCATCGAACCTGAAGGAATGTTAAAGGGCTCAATAAAGACCGAGCGAATAACCAATGCCAACGCAATAGCCAAAAGTGCAGTTTTTACAAACTCACTGACTTCCCCTTTTTCAAGTAAAACAGGTTGCTCTTCTTGCTCCTGCTCTTGTGAATCACCGTCAATATTTTCTTTATTTTCTGTCATAGTGAATGGGTTTATCCTAAAAAAGTCATAAAATCCAGCAAAGAATGCCGCGTCGCCTGCCTTTACAAACAACTCATAGTCATCTGGCTTCTAAAATGACAAATGCAGACGCGTATGGGGGCTCATCACTCAAACTTAAATGTAAATGAGGTTTTAAATTATTTGGCGATAATTCAATGAGCCGTTCTAACGCACCGCCTGTCAAAACTAGGGAAGGCTTTCCTAAATCATCACGCTCTACCGAAATATCTTTTAAGTAAATATCACCGACAAACCCGCTTCCTAACGCCTTTACACAAGCCTCTTTCGCAGCAAAACGTTTCGCCAGAAAGCTTGCGCGTTGATCTTCTTTACGCTGTGCAAGCTGCTCTTGCTCACTTTTTGAAAAGCAGCGCGTTATAAAACGTTCTTTATGTGTTTTGAGTGTTTTTTCAATTCGGCGGATATCAACCAGATCATTTCCAATGCCAATAATCATATTTCGGTTTCCTATTCCGGCGTATTTTTCTTTCTGACAGAAGCAGCCTTCATGCGCGCCACTTTTGCCGCCTTTACAACACAGAAATATACAGGGTAACTAAAAGGTATTGTGGCGAACGCCAGAAAATATCCACCCATCATCCAGGGTAAAAATAGCGTCATCGGCTCAGTTTTAATCATTTCCCATACAATTGGAAATGTCAGGTCATCCGGCAAAACACCTGCACCTGTAATACCGAACAGTTCAAACATAAAGGCACCCAATGAGAACCCACCCCACCAAAAGAACGGAAATGTCCATGGATTACCAACAAATGTTCCGATCATGGCCGAGAAAACATTGCCGCGCAGGGCAAGCGCAATAATACCTGCCTGTATAAAGTGCGTCCCTAATATTGGTGTAAATGAAACGCCCATACCAATGGCAAGGCCGAGTGCAATATTATGTGTAGAATCGGACAAACGGATCAAGCGGTGTTTCACATAGTGGAACCCCCGTTTCCACCCCATAGATGGCCAGAATAGTTCACAAGATGTCTGCCAGAGAGTTAAAGGTTTGCGCCTTTTGAACATTACCGATACACTGCTTTTCACTTCAATTCCGCTTCACATTATACGTGTTGCCATGATGTGTAAAAGAAAAACTACAAAAAACCGAGGACGCGTTTATGAGCTTACTTCAACATATTGATATTGTTCCAAACTTTCCCAAAGAAGGGATTAATTTTTATGATGTACAATCCCTTTTGAAAAAGCCTAATGTATGGCAGGGATTAATCGACGATCTGACACAACTGGTTAAAGACAATAACGTTGACTTGGTTGTTGGCATTGAGTCCCGTGGGTTTCTAACAGGTGTTCCTGTTGCGCAAAACCTTGGTCTTCCGTTTGGTATGGTACGTAAGAAGGGCAAACTTCCTGGGAAAGTACTTGGGCAAAGTTATGAGTTAGAATACGGAACGGACACGGTAGAAATCCAAGAATGCCTTATCAGTGCGGGTACGCGCGTTGCCATTATGGACGACCTTCTTGCTACAGGCGGCACGATGAAAGCTACAGGGGATTTGATCCGAAAGGCCGGCGGTGAAATTGTGCTATCGACCTGTATCATAGAATTACATGAGCTCGGTGGGCGTGAAAAACTGGATTTTGATTTTACGGCCCTGTTACAAGCGCCCCTTGATCCATTCTCAAACGCAGCATAAAAACCAAAACCATATTTAAAAATAAGAAAGCAGGCTTGATATATAGAGCCTGTTTTAATTTATCCGCGGGCACGCTCAACAGAAATGATAGTTGGTGTAGCGCGCAAAGCGGCCATAATATTATTCAAATGTTTTGTATCCGATACATAAACATCCAACATCATTTCCCAAAAATCGAGTGAACGGCTGGTAATTTTCAGATTTGTAATATTCCCACCATTTCGGCCTATCACAGTTGAAAGCGTTCCAAGGGCTCCGGCGGCATTTTCAATTGTCACAGATAAACGACCAACGTGAGACTCTGCATTTTCGCCAATTTTATCACCCCATGCAACATCAAGCCAACGCTCTGGTGTGTCCGCGAATGTTTCCAAGGTCTCACAATCAATTGTATGGATCGTAACGCCTTTTCCTGTTATGACAATCCCGACAATGCGATCTCCGGGTAAAGGGTGACAACATCTGGCAAAATGCATCGCCATACCGGGGATAAGCCCCTTAATCGGGACAGGCCGATCTGCTTCATCGGGGCGGCGCACCATCACTGCCTGATCCATATCCTCGGACGGACGCTTTACAATCTGGCTTTGGTGACTTGGGAAAATGACCTTAAACACATCACGCGCAACCAAAACACCTGAGCCAATATTTGCGTATATATCATCACTATCTTCTGCGCGGAAATTATCCTTTACACTGGCGATTGCTTTTTCAGAAAAATCATAGCCCTCTTGACGGAAAACCTTTTGAAGCATGGCTTTACCGAGCAGCACAAATTCATCGCGCTGTTGATTACGGATAAATTTTCGGATGTGTGATCTGGCCTTACCCGTGACAACAAAACGTTCCCATGTTGGTGAAGGGTTTTGCGTTTTTGCGGTAATGACATCCACCTGATCGCCATTAACAAGACGCGAGTTCAATGGTGCAATTCGTCCGTTTATTTTTGCACCGACACACTTATCGCCAATATCAGAATGAATGGCATAAGCAAAGTCTACGGGTGTTGCTCCATTTGGTAGCTCAATCAAATCGCCCTTTGGTGTAAAGACATAAGCCTGATCTTGAAAAAGCTCTAATTTTGTATTTTCCCAAAAATCTTCCGGCTTTTGTTCTTGTTCCAATATGTCCAGAAGCTCACGCAGCCAACGATATTTCGTGACATCGCGCTCTGTCGGCTGTGCGCCGCCTTTATACGCCCAATGTGCAGCGACACCCAGTTCGGCTTCGCTATGCATATCATGCGTTCTAATTTGTATTTCAATACGTTGACGGCGAGGACCCATGACCGTTGTGTGGATCGATTTATAACCGTTGGGCTTCGGTGTCGAAATGTAGTCTTTAAAACGCCCGGGGACACTATGGTATTTGCCATGAATAATACCAAGGACGATATAACATTCCTCTAATGAGTCCACCATTATTCGGAAGGCCATAATATCAGATAATTGTTCAAATGCGACATTTTTACGCTGCATCTTTTTCCAAATGGAATAACGCGTTTTTTCACGTCCGGCGATATCTAATTCAATGCTAGCATCATCAATCAGGGCTTTTAACTCACTGATAATTGCCTCTACAACTGCGCCGCCTTCTTTGCGTAAATAATCCAGACGATTAGAAATACTTTCTCGCGCCTCAGGATTAATTTGCTCAAAACATAAATCTTCGAGTTGTTCTTTAATTCTATGTACGCCGATACGTTCCGCCAGTGGCGCGTATATTTCCAAAGTTTCCAATGATATTCTACGGCGCTTTTCCGGTTTTTTAATACCGTTAAGCGTGCTCATATTATGAAGGCGATCAGCCAATTTCACCAAAAGAACACGGATATCCTCGGACATAGCAAGGAGCAGTTTACGGAAATTTTCCGCTTGCTTACCTTCTACTGTTTGACTTTCAATCCGTGTAAGTTTACTCACCCCGTTTACAAGGTCAGCAACAACTTTACCAAATTGTTCTTCCAAATCCTCTAATGTGGCGTCAGTATCTTCAACCGTATCGTGAAGAATGGCCGTAACAATCGTTGTTACATCCATACTCATATCGGCGAGAATTTGCGAGACCTCTACAGGGTGCGTGTAATATGGTTCACCAGAAGAGCGAAACTGCCCCTCATGTTTTTCTTTTGCAAAGTTATAAGCCTTCACCACTATATCGGGTTCAAAGTCCGGCTGATAACTTTCAATTGTTTCAAGAAGTGTTTCTAACTGCCCCATATGCGCCTGTCATTCACCCGTTGCATTGCATCATTTTCTTTAAAGCTAACATGTTTATCCGGGGTAACCAATTGATTTTTAATTAACAACAATCAGTCTTTTTTCGGACGTGTCCCTCTCAAGAAAAAAAGTGGTTAAACGCAAAGCCACCGAGGATAGCCATACTGAAGATAACACCAAGGAAGGACGCTAACAAAGGCCAGTAGAATAAACGTCTCAATAAGATAACTTCAGGTATGCTTGCACCACCACTCCCGATAATCAATGCTATAATCGCGCCGATACTTACACCTTTGGCCATGAATGAGCTCACAAGAGGTAATAAAGCAGTTACACGTATATAAAGGGGAATTCCAACCAACGCCGCAGCAGGTACGGCAAGTGGGTTATCAGAACTCGCGATATCTGTGAAAAAATCTGCCGGTACAAACCCATGCACAAAAGCACCAATCAACATTGCAATAGTCATATAAGGCAACATAGGTAGAAACAATGACCAGCTTTCTTGCCATGCTTTACGCCATATTGATACCTCGTTTTTTTCTTGGCTGCTACAGGCCGTTTCTGTTTCAGTGCCACAAGAACTCTGACATGTCGACGGCTTTTCTCCCAACAATTCTTTCTTAATAAAACGATCAAAACCCAAATACTCTAATGTAGCACCCGCGACAATAGATGTTACAAGTGCGAGGACTGCATACCATAACGTCACCTGTGCTCCCAAGACGGGTATAAAAAGCGCTATCACAATTGGATTTAAAAGCGGAGACGTAAATAAAAACGTCATAGTCGGGCCAAACCCTGCACGCGCCTTTAACAGACCAACTAACATAGGAATTGTCGAACAACTGCAAAATGGTGTAATTGCCCCCAGACCGGCAGCCATGAAATAACCGCGTCCTTTACGTGCCCCTAACAATTTTTGAATTTGATCCTTGGGTAGTTTTTGATTTATTAGCGCTACGATATAGCTGATCACAAGAAAGAGGATGGTTAATTCGAGAAAGAGGTGCACGAACATTTGCGCACTATTCCATAGCATAATTTGCGTCTCAGGACTTGATACGAAATTTGATATAATATTCAACATTATGTAGCCTCGCCCTCTTTCAATTCAATGATAGAGCAACATCTTTCTTCATCTTTACGGATACTTGCAAATTCAACATTGCAACAATCCTTGACCATAAAACCAATAAGATCACGCATCATTTCAAAATTAGCCGTATAAATAATGGAACGCCCCTCACGCCGTGAGGTCACTATGCCCGCATTTGACAAATGATTAAGGTGAAAAGACATCGTATTATGCGGTGTACCCAATGCCTCACTCAATGCACCCGCAGGTAATCCTGCTGATCCAGCCGTTACCAATGTACTAAATGCCCTCAATCGCGTTTCCTGCGATAGCGCATCAAATGCTATAAGCGCATTTTGAATATCCATACCTTACCTCATTTAATTTTAATGTGTCTATATTTCTAGAATAATGGAAATATATAATTTGTCAAAGACATTTTTAGCGCACTCTCCCATTTAGAAGTGAAATGCAAGCCAGATAAGATTCGCCCATAAAAAAAGCCGGAAAAATTCCCGGCATTTTCAAAACGTATTTTTTAATGATAATTCTACAGGTCTTAAACGCCTGCGATATCGCCTAAAGAAGGCTCTTCAGTAGAACTCGTTGATTTCTCATCAGAAGAAGAACCAGCTTCTTCCTCTGCATAGATACCCTCTGCCGGTGCACCTTCGGAAATTTCGCCCCATTCCTTTTCACCATCCATAAGATCAATTGCATCATCTTCTGCATCATGAGGAAGGAAACGTTGGTAACTATTGATCATTTCTTCTTTCAGTACAGGCACTTCAACAGTTTCACCTGCGATTTCACGTAAAGAAATAACTGTCTTTTTATCATTATCACGCTCAACGGTGATTGCCGCACCGGAGCCAATTTTGCGTGCGCGTTGCGCTGCTACCATCACAAGTTCGAAACGGTTTTGAACTTTATCAATACAATCTTCTACTGTAACGCGTGCCATATTAATGCCTTTATTTTCAAATGATACAATTTCTGAATATTTGCGTTTATAGTGCCAAAGAATAAGAAATGCAAGGACATAATGGAATTGGGCGCTGCATCATAAAAAAATCGCTTGCATAATAAAACTCATGTTGCTTTCCGAGGTTATCATGCGTATATATCAAATAAATCTAATATTATATTTTACATAGATCAAATAATCGATATATTACTCCCGAAACATACTCAAGTATACCTAGGATTACACCATGCCGCGCGACGCACTCAACATGATCAAAAGTACCCCGTTTTACACAGAAGAAAAAGTTGCCATCTTTATTGACGGCTCTAACCTATACTCGGCAGCTCGTGCACTTGATTTTGATATTGATTATAAACTCTTACTTGAGTGTATCGCCAGACACGGACGTCTCGTGCGCGCTTTTTATTATACCGCACTGATTGAAGATCAGGAATACTCTCCGATCCGCCCGCTTGTTGATTGGTTGGATTACAATGGCTATTCCATGGTCACAAAGCCGACCAAAGAATTTACAGACGGGCAAGGACGTAAACGTATAAAAGGCAATATGGATATCGAGCTTGCCATTGATATGATGGAAATGGCCGATAATGTTGACCATATTATATTATTTTCAGGAGACGGAGATTTCCGCCGTTTATTAGAAGCAGTACAGCGCAAAGGTGTTCGCGTTACTGTTGTCAGTACATTAAAGTCCACCCCTCCTATGGTATCCGATGATTTACGTCGTCAAGCAGATCACTTCCTAGATTTAAACGAACTTGCACCACATATTCAGCGTGATGCCTATTTTGCAGAAGATGAGCAAGATGACTTTGATGACGAGATCGAGGATGAAGATATGGTGGAAAATCGTAAGGCAAGCTAAAATCGCTTGACGAACAGACAGTTTTTGCCATCATCACACCATGTTTGAATTACTTCCAGAACTTGACTGCTCTTTGTGCCCACGGCTCAAATCCTTTATCGATGAGAACCGCGTAAAGTTTCCTGATAAATATAATGCGCCCGTGCCATCCTTTGGCCCGCAAGATGCAGCATTACTTGTTGTCGGACTTGCCCCCGGATTGAAAGGGGCGAATTTCTCAGGCCGACCATTTACCGGCGATTATGCCGGTGATTTACTTTACGGTACATTGCTTAAATTCGGGTATGCCACAGGTGAATATAAAGCACATAAAGATGATGGATTAGAGCTTATCAATGCGCGTATCACAAATGCGGTTAAATGTGTTCCGCCACAGAATAAAGTTACCGGAGATGAGATTAATACCTGCTTACAATTTCTAAAAACCGAGATGGCAACTATGCCGAACCTCAAAATCCTGTTAAGCCTCGGCCTTGTTTCCCACAATGCCGTTCTAAAAGCCACAGGACACAAACAATCTGCCTTTAAATTTGCGCATAATGCACGCCACGATTTGGGCGATGGCCTTATCCTGATAGATAGCTATCACTGCTCTCGCTATAACACCAATACAGGGCGCTTAACGACGGAAATGTTTGAGGATGTGTTTGAGAGTATTCAATTATATACATAAATATAGCAACTTAAAACTTGTGCCTTTATATATTCATCATCCCCATTTACATCTTGCTCTGGTTGATCAAACCTAACCCAGTAAAAATTCTCAGGCCCTTTCAACGTGTCTATTGGCTCAGGTGCACTACAAATAACACCTGAACAATCATTTTTCCAACCACCGTCTTTAGAAACAATTACCTTGTCTCCAATCTGGAACATTTTTTCTCCTTTACACCGCGATATCGCCTGTTTGCGGATTAAAGGTATCGCGCTTGGCTAGCAGCTTATTCAACGCATGAACATAAGCACGTGCACTCGCGACCAACGTATCTGCGTCCGCCCCTGATCCGTTAATGGTCTTGCCATTTTCCTCTAAACGTACTGTTACCTCGGCTTGCGCGTCTGTTCCGCCTGTGACGGCATGCACCTGATAGAGCTGCAAAGACGCGTCCGGATGTGCTTGAATTTCACGGATTGCCTTAAATATCGCATCGACAGGGCCGTTTCCTTCGACCTTTGCGCATTTTTCTTCACCATCAATACTTAAACACAGATCTGCGGTTTGTGGACCTGATGTTCCTGCTTGTACCTGTAAGGATACAAATTGGATACTATCATTTTCACTCACGATTTCATCCTCGACAAGCGCGATTAAATCGTCTTCATAGACTTCTTTTTTACGATCAGCCAAGTTTTTAAAACGTGCAAATGCATCGTTAAGAGCGTTATCACCCAGTTCAAAGCCCAACTCCTTCAACTTCTCACGAAAAGCATGACGGCCTGAGTGCTTGCTCATCACCAATTTACTTTCGCTCAAGCCTACACTTTCGGGAGTCATGATCTCATACGTGTTCGCATTTTTAAGCATACCATCCTGATGAATACCACTTGCATGAGCAAACGCATTCGCACCGACAATGGCTTTGTTTGGCTGAACAGAAAACCCTGTAATACCAGACAAGGTACGGGACGCCTTGGTAATATTGGTTGTTTCAATATTATTTGTGTAGGGCATCAAGTCTGCGCGTGTACGCAAGGCCATAATCACCTCTTCAAGCGCCGCATTTCCTGCACGCTCACCAATACCGTTAACCGTACATTCAATCTGACGTGCCCCTGCCGTGACGCCTGCCAAAGAGTTCGCAACCGCAACGCCGAGATCATTATGGCAGTGGGTTGAGATGATCGCCTGATCGATATTCGGTACACGTTCCATCATCATTGCGATTTTTGCCGCAAATTCATCAGGTAAAGCATAACCAACCGTATCAGGGAAATTGATCGTGCGTGCGCCTGCATTAATCGCAGCTTCTACACACAAGCACAAAAAATCATCCTCTGTACGCGATCCGTCCTCTGCACTCCATTCCACATCATCAGTGAAATTACGGGCAAATGTGACGCTTTCCTTAACTGATTCAAGGACATCTTCAGGAGACATTTGAAGCTTATACTTCATATGTAATGGAGAGGTTGAGATAAAGGTATGGATACGTTTTGACTCTGCCGGCTTTATTGCCTCACCAGATGCCTCAATGTCACCCTTTTTCGCACGCGACAAACCACAAACAGTCGCGTTCTTAACAAGCTTTGCAATTTCGTTTACCGCCTCAAAATCGCCGGGGGATGCCACAGGAAAGCCAGCCTCAATCACATCAACACCAAGCTCATCCAGAATACTCGCCATTTTAAGCTTTTGTTCCAAATTCATGGCGCAACCGGGGGACTGCTCCCCATCTCTTAGGGTCGTATCAAAAATGATAACGCGGTTTGGATCGTTCTTTACAATATCGTAGGCTCTACTCATGGCCAAAATTCCTTATTTATTCGCTTAAGCGCACAGATTTTCTAACTTATGCGACTATATTTTTCAATGTTTGGATAATTATGAAACCCCTGTAGCGCAGGCATATAAAATGCCTCATACACCGCTCAGGGGTGTATAAGGAGAATGTTTAGAAGCAGTAATGTGTTCATTGGCTTCGTGTTCATAAAATCTTTCTAACGTATTTTATATGTCTAAGTCAATGTTTGAGCCTATATTCTCAGGCTCATCAGGCTGCGCACCATCTTTATCAAAACGATATGTGTGTGCTTCGGCTTGTTTTTCTTCAGAATAGTCGCTCGTCTCACGCGAAGGATCATCTGAACCCGGCTTTTTATTGCCAGCCTCAGTTTTAGCAGGCTTAGGAACAGCAGGCTTTTTTTCCTGCGCTGCCCTTATCCATACTGTACCGCCAAGTCCTACGTCTTTAACGCTCATCTTTTACGTCCTTTACGCTTGTTCCAATTTACGCGCTTCATCAACCAACATGATCGGAATACCATCACGGATCGGATATGCTAGCTTTGCTTGTTCTGAAATTAACTCTTGCGCCTTTTTATCATACGTCAACGGTGACTTTGTTACAGGGCATACAAGGATTTCCAATAATTTTGGATCTATTTCAACAACCATAATTCATCCTACACTAATCTTCATTTCAAAACAAAATCGCGAGAGTACTCTTATAATGTATTCTCATCTAACATAACACGGTAGATACCAACGTCGCCTTCTGCACCATTTGAGGGGGCATCAATGACCGCATCTTCATGTAGCCGTGTTCCCCGCACCTCTGCCATAATACATTGTGTTGTCACACCGCGTTCACATTCTTGGGTCACGTTCGCATCTGCATCGGCCAACCATATTTTTGTCAGGCCATCTTCTTGTATATTATTGTCTTCAACCATTACTTAATTGCACCCTTTTTAAGAAAAAAGAAGAGAGGAAAGTTTGCGTCTTGCCTTTAATGTCACAGGATCGGCATGCCCCATTGCTTCAAATAATTTCAACAACTCCTGACGCGCGGCGCCTTCATTCCATTCCTGATCGAGGGTAATAGAATCCAATAAAGCTTGTGTAGCCTCTTCCCTTTGACCAGCAGAGAATAGTGCCTGCGCCAGATCAATGCGTGCCTGATGGTCGTTTTCATCGGCATCAATCTTTGCCTGTAATTCATCAACCGGTCCTGCGGGTTTAACCTGTGCCAGTTCAAGCGCACTACGCACTTGCGCAAAGGCAGGTGTCTTTGCAATTTCATCAGGTACGTTTTGAACAAGTGCCTCTGCCTGTTCAAACTGCTCCACTGCGATAAAGCATTTAATCATCCCTGCAAAAGCATCCGCGTTTAAAGTATCTTGCTGTAATATTTGGGCATAGATTGCGTGGGCTGTTTGAACATCACCTTCATCAAATGTTTGTGCCGCACCTTTTAACGCTTCGGGAATATCAATAGCATCAGGATGTGCACCTTTTGACATTGATAGAAGCTTTTGAACGAACTCGTTAATCTTACTTTCAGGCTGCACGCCCATAAATGCATCTACGGGCTGTCCTTGGAAAAACCCGAAAACAGCAGGCACAGATTGCACACGCAAAGCCTGTGCGAGTTCGGGATTCTCATCCAAATTAACCTTGGCCAATAACACTTGCCCGCCTGCCGCGTTCACAACTTTTTCAAGAACAGGCATGAGCTGCTTACACGGGCCGCACCATGGTGCCCAAAAATCAACGATGACAGGCATCTGCATAGAGGCCATCATAACGCGTTGTTCAAAATCTTGTGCGGTCACATCAAAGATAATATCTGCATTCTGTGTCGCAGATTGCGGTTGTCCGCCTGATGGCGGCTGGCTACCTATAAGCATAAGTGTCTCCGTGTTCTATGCACTATTTCTATATGTCGCGCAGACTAAAACAAAGTACATGGAAAAGCAAAAGAATTACGCGTCAGGCGCGGCCATAGATAAATCAAAAATTTCTGCCTTATGATCTGTACTCTCGATAAAACGGGTCAGGTCTAGGGGGCTTAAACCAACGGTGAAAGCATTATCCATTGGATGAACATTCATGATTTCCTGTTCCATCATATATTTATCGAGGATAATGCGCACCTGCCCCTGTTTATCATTCATAATACAAAACGGATTAACCGATCCCTGTCTAATACCCAGATTATCCCACAAGCGTTCCGCAGACCCAAAAGACAAACGCCCGCAATCCAAAACAGATGAAAGTTTTTTCAAATCTATTTTGGTTTCATTCGCAGCCGTAATCAAAAACATGCGCTTCTTTTTATCCCGTAAAAACAGGTTACGACAATGCACACCCGGTATAGATTTTTTTAAGGGCTGGCCCTGCTCTACTGTAAAGATCGGTTCGTGCTCGTAAAGTTTATAAGCAACCCCCTGTTTCTCTAAAATTTTCAGGAGATCCTTTTGGGTGGTTGGTAGGTCTATATTCTCACTCATACACGCAAATTACTTGATTACCGCAGTAATAACCAGAGTTAACTATACAAAAGATTAGGCGAATACATCCTTTCGTACAGGTATTATGGCAAAAAATTTGCTTTTTTATTAAAAGTGTTTTATATAAGGAATTGTTAATATTTATATGTCAGAATGTTATTGCGTTTATTTTTTGTGGGGCAAAATAGTGGAAGCAAGTGAACTTATTAAAAATTTAGAAGATAACGGTGTAGCGTTGCTAGACAATCAAGCCGTTATGGACTCTCTGGCCGGCGGATATGAGACATTATCAGTGTTTGGCAATATGCCGGGGTCGGAAAGTGTTATCGCAGGAGAATTTACAGATTCTATGCCGGATGCGCAGGTGGTGGAAGAAACCCTTGAAGTGGCTTCACCTGAAACGAATTACGACAACTCTTTGGGCTTAACTTAACATGAATATTGAACTTGGCCTTCTACATGATGGAGGTGTGATGCTTGTTAGTGATACGCCGCTTCCCGATATTATTTGTCGGGTCGAGTATTATCGCGATCAGCGTCTGTTCATGCTTGTTTACAATAACGAAGAAGAGCCAAGCGATGAGTTAATGCATTTCGAAATTCCGGAGAATATGACTCAACCGGTCGAAAGCACACCGAATATTATGATCTATTCATTATTCCCCGATCATGAGCCAATCGGATATAAAGTTCCGCTTGTTCAGGTCGGAAATCTATTTTAAAAAAAGTTCCTTTTTATACTTGCATTTCATTCTGAATTATATATATTCCCTTTCACCGTGTAGCGCGAGTGTAGCTCAGGGGTAGAGCACAACCTTGCCAAGGTTGGGGCCGAGAGTTCGAATCTCTTCACTCGCTCCACGTTTTCTTTTAAAGATAAAAAATTACAAGCTCCTGTTCAGGGGCTTTTATTTTGCGTGCTTGATAATAACCGCACCACTCTCCTTCCCTTTTACCAGATATAACATCGGACATAAAAAAGCCTGACAACCGCCAGGCTTTAGAATTATTTACTTATGGCTCTCTAGGCCATCAAATCAATTGTTGCCATTTCGGATATTATCCAAGAAGCCATCGACCGAGCCTTTCAGAGTTTCTGAAAGCTGCGCTACTTCTCTGGCTGCGGTTAGGACAGTATCTGCAGAGTCACCCGTTTGCTGTGCGCCACGTTGCACATCAACAATAATCTGGGATACCTGTTGAGATCCTTGTGAAGCTTCTGCAACGCTACGGGTGATTTCACTCGTTGTTGCATTTTGCTCTTCCACTGCGGCAGACACGGTTGTAACCGATTCATCAATTTCCGAAATATTACCAATAATACGCTCCATCGCAGAAACAGATTCGCGTGTCGCGACCTGAATATCTGCAATCTGAGTATTGATCTCTTCGGTCTTTTTACTGGTTTCTGTTGCCAGAGATTTAACCTCATCCGCAACAACGGCAAAGCCTTTACCCGCTTCACCTGCGCGCGCAGCCTCGATTGTTGCATTCAAGGCAAGAAGGTTGGTCTGTTCGGCGATATCTTGAATAGAGCCAACGACCTCTCCAATATTCTCAACCAGTGTATTCAGGTTACTTACTGTATCGTTTGCGCTATTTGCATTCGTTGCAGTATCGTTCGACTTCCCTTTTGCCAAGGTTACTTGCTGTGCAATTTCAGCAGCACTTGCAGACATTTCCTCCATCGCCGCAGCAACAGTATTCACGTTCATGCTTGCCTGCTCTGATGATGAAGCAACAGTTTGCCCAGACATATTAGTTTCATCTGCGACTTGCTTCATACCCTCGGCAGTAGCTTCTAGCTCAGTCGAAGCAGCGGACAGAGAGCCAATCAAACTACCAACTTGTGTATCAAAGCTTTCTGCAAGCTCAATCATCGCAAGACGCTTTTCTTCTTCTGCACGCTCTTCCGACTTAATACGCTCCTCTTCCAGAGTTCTGGCTTTCAAAGACTGCTCACGGAAGACCTCAAGCGCACGCGCCATTGCGGCGATCTCATCTTCATTCTTTGCCTGCGGCACTTCTGTCTCCAAATCACCTTCGGACATAGAAACCATTGAATTTTGTATAGAGGCCAACGGCCCGATAATGGAGCGGACAAGTAAGTAAGCAAGAACGGCCGCACTTGCCGCAGCAATAATAGTAACGGTAACAAGCAACTGGAACATACCCATTTCCAATTTCTCTGCCTCATGCGCCGCAGTTTCTGTGAAAATTTCAAGCTCTTTCAACAATCCTGTCAAATGTTCTTCAAGATCATGCTCTTCTTGTTTAATTTTTTCAGATAGTTTTTCAACTGTCAGGATGTTCCCGTTTTCAAATGCGGTGAAGATTTCAATTACGTGTTCATCAAATTCTTTATGTTCATGCTCAATCCCAACCAGAACATCTAAAACATGCGTAAATTCTTTGATAATCTTTTCATTACCAACATTATGATCGAGAATTTCTTGCGTTAATATTTCAGCCTCATGAATCTCATTATCAACCTGAGTTGTTAATTTTAAGAATGCAGCTTTTTCTTCCTCATAATATTTCTGAGCTTTTGCAGCGACTTTTTTATCTACATCATGGCGTAGTTCGGCGTAATGCGCCGCGCGTTCATAATGTATTTCCTGTTCAAGCTGATGCAGTGTGATGTTCATAACCGCGTTGGTTAAAGGGATATCTTCATTAACAACACCCTTCATTTTTTCCCCTATGGCACTTAAGGCATAAAGCCCCAATGCGGCGAGAAGAATCGCGACAGCTATGCCGGATACCGATTGAAATATCACTTTTTGTTTGATGGTAATGTTACGAAACATTCTGTTTCTCCTAATGTAAGATGTTGATACCTACACAGTAAGCATCATATTAGCATATTATTATGTGGTTAGTCATCTTTCACGATTAAACGTGAATTGATGGGTTGAACGGGACGAGCATTCATGGAAAATGCCTGTTGGAACTTTTTAATCTGTTTTGCAGAAAATTCAATAGGCTTTGCAAGAACATGCCAATTCACCCCCTCACTACAGGGTGGAGTAGTTAAGGATCCCATAAGGCGGAAATATTCCCTTTTCTCTGGCAACAAGCCCGAAACGTCGAGTGATACCCCCTTATGCGTCACTGCATCTGCCTTATGCATTGGCATATGATTCCATATTCTTTGTGCTGCCGGGTTATATGCACCTTCTTCGATCATCACACCAAGAACCCCCAGACGACCATCCTTCGTTGCATGGACAAAATGCAATTCCATATCAAATGATTTACCATTTATCGTATGTTCACTTGGTGTATGGAAATGAAATTGCAGCAAATTAAAAACCTGACCATCGACCATCATAGTGCTGCCGGGTTTGTAATTCACCTGCACGGTATGGCCGTTATTTAAAATCGTAAGCGGGACAGGTTTGTAATCAATTGCAAGTGTTGGGAGGTCTGCATCAATTGTTTCTTTCAGGTCAACAGGAGATTGGAATTTACCCAAACGACATGCGCGGTATTCCCCTTTAATCTTTCCCCAGTTTTTCGGGCCGCCAATGCCATCATATTCCCAATGGATTTCACCATGACCTGCATGCGTATCAGATGCTTTTTCTTGTTTATGATCTGATCCATGATCTTTTGCGGGTGCATCATCACTCTTGGCGTAAAGTGCCGTTGAAACAGATAAAGACAGAAGACCAATAACCGAAGCTTGCAGCAATTTTTTCATTTTAACCTCACACACACGAAAATAATTCAGTGTAAACATTACCACATAAACATATGAAAACCAGATAGAAATCGGGTTAACACCTGTATTTTTGTGCACGTGAGTATGTTTTGACTACAAAATATTATTCTACTGTCACAGATTTCGCGAGATTTCTTGGCTGATCGACATCAGTCCCTTTTAACACTGCAACGTGATATGAGAGAAGCTGCACCGGTATAGAATACAAGATCGGCGCAACAAACGGATGCACTGCACCTGTTGCCACGCTCCATGTTGATTGATCTTTCAATGCGAGCGCACCTTTTTCATCTGAGATCAAGAATACCTTACCACCACGTGCAACAGTTTCCTGAATGTTCGAAACATTTTTTTCAAACATAGGATCATTTTCCGGTGCGATCACAACAACAGGAACAGAGTCATCAATTAATGCAATCGGCCCATGTTTCATTTCACCGGATGCATAACCCTCGGCATGGATGTAGGATATCTCTTTGAGCTTGAGCGCACCTTCTAGAGCGATCGGATATAGGCTACCGCGCCCCAAATATAAGACATCACGTGCTTCCGCAACATCTTTAGCGATTGTACGGATTGCCTCATCATGTTGCAATATATCCGCAGCAATTGTTGGAACATGGCGCAGAGCTTCGGCCATTTCTTGCTCTACTTCTTTCGTTATAGACCCTTTTTTACGTGCAGATGCCAACGCAATACAGGCTAATGTTGTGATCTGTGTTGTGAAGGCTTTAGTGGATGCAACACCAATCTCCGGCCCCGCCAAAGTATGCAGTACAAAATCTGATTCCCGCTCAATCGTACTTTCGATCGTATTAACAATAGAGAGGATTTGTTGACCTTCACGTTTACAATAACGCAGGGCTTCCAATGTATCGAGCGTTTCACCCGATTGAGATATGAAGACAGCAACGCCGCCCTCAGGCATAGGTGCTTCGCGGTATCTAAACTCACTCGCCACATCTATTTCACATGGGATTCGTGCAATCTGCTCGAACCAGTATTTTGCGACCATACACGCATAATATGCCGTACCGCATGCCACCAATGTCAGGCGCGGCGCGGCAATAAGTGTGTTTAAAATGTCATCCGGAATTGTTATTTTTCCTGTTGAAGCATTCACATAAGAGTTCAACGTTTCACCGATAACGGCAGGCTGCTCATATATTTCTTTGAGCATAAAGTGCTTATATTCGCCCTTGCCAGTGGCGGCGCCGGATTGCTCAGTTATACGCACATCACGTTTTTGCGGATGCTTATCCTTATCGTAAATTTCTACTGTATCACGTGACACAGTGATACGGTCACCATCTTCTAAAAAGCATATCTTCTTTGTGAGTGGTGCAAGGGAGTATGAGTCCGAGGCGACGAACATTTCACCCTCACCATAGCCAACCGCAAGCGGGGTACCTTGGCGACAACCAACCATTAAATCATGATGCCCGGCAAAGATCATGACAAGCGCAAATGCGCCTTCTAATTGATCCATAGCCGCATTCGCGGCGGCAACAGGCTCATGCCCCTCACCTAAAAGGCGTGTGACCAAATGCACGATAACTTCTGTATCTGTTTCAGTTTCAAAACATACGCCCGATTGCTCCAGCTCAGATTTTAATGCAGCATAATTTTCGATGATACCATTATGAACAACAGCAACTTTATCTGTTGCATGCGGATGAGCGTTACGCTCATTCGGTAAACCATGTGTCGCCCAGCGTGTGTGCCCGATACCAACTGTCCCGGCAAGCGGTGTTTCGTCCACCTTCTTCACAAGGTTAACTAACTTTCCCTCGGCGCGGCGGCGTTCAATATGACCATTAGAAAGAGATGCAATGCCAGAAGAGTCATATCCACGATACTCAAGACGCTTTAACCCCTCAAGCAATAAAGGGGCAACTTGTTGTTCACCGATAATTCCAAAAATTCCGCACATATAATATTTCTCCTAAACACGATGCGGTGCATCCTAATTCAAAATCAGGAAAACTCAAATCACGAAGTTTTACGGAATGTTTCAAAATGACAGATATCTACAAGTATCTATAAAAAAAGGCCTCAAACGAGGCCTAATTCTCCAGCTTGGCGTTTCGCACTTTAATCTTTCTCGCGCTTAATACCGAATTTATCAAACAGAGCCTGACCTTGTTCAGACTGACCGAGAGCTTCGAACATTGCGGCCACTTCTGTACCACCCTTGGCAGAGAATAAATCCATCATCTTGGATACGCCGCCCACAGGATCGCCTGCATTTGTGATAACCTTCAAATCTGCCGCCGTCAGTGCTTGCGCCTGTTCAACGCCTACAATTTCGTTCGCTTCAACGGCGCGAATTGTAACCAAGTAATCCTGATATCCTGCATTGCTACCGATTTCTTTTGCCAGAACAATTTGCGCTTCTACAGGGGCCAACTGCATTGCGCGCTCTGCATCTGCGCGTGCGTTACCTTCAACCGCGATACCTTCTGCTTCGCGCTTTTTCGCTTCCAGATCACCTTGTGCACGTAAAACCATTGCTTGCTTGTCTTCATCTGCCTTAACGATGTTCATCTCACGCGTAATTTCTGCGCGCTGAACATCATTTACTTGCACGACGGCCATCTCTTTTTCTTTTGTGACGCGTTGTTGCTCTGTAATATCCTGAGCGGCTCTTTCATTTGCGATACCGACGGCCTGATCCTTTTCCGCAGTACGTTCTCCAACAATTTGTAAGGCTTGTTGATCTTTAACATCGCGTTCACGACGTGCTTCGATCTCCGCGACCTCAGCGTTCTTAATATTATCTGCGACTTCGACACGACTTTGCATTTCAATCAGGGACTTTTTCTTTTCCATGATGTTATGAATGACACGATTGTCAAAAGCATCACGGATATCCATCAACTCAATGTTCTTAACCGGCACAACACCCCAGCTGGTTAACTGGTTGCTCACAGCCTCGGTAAATTGTTCACCATAAACGCTACGCTCTAGCATAATTTTATCAATATCATGAGATGCGAGGATAGTACGCACAGCACCCTGAACGATTGAACGGAGCTGACTCTCTAAATCCTGAAAACTTTCTACACGTTGCGCCGCAAGGTTACTGTCTGCGATACGGAAGAATGCAACGATATCAACAACAAAAGGAACGCGACCGACATCATAGGCTTCATATGCTTCAAGCTGCACATCGAAGACAGACATCGGCATACCGATCTTTGTAATACCAAAAATAGGTATCCATGTTGGCCATTCATAATATGTATTTCCGTTTTTCGTATCCTTACCGTAAGATCTGGTCGCTTTTCTGGATTGAACAATATGCACTTCATTCGTTGGCACAACGCGGCGCAAAAGAAACGCGAGAAAAACCGTAAGGATAATTAACCCAATAAAGCCAACAACAATCAGTTCTATATTCAAATCCACAAAAATCTCCATCATAAAGTAAAGCATACAGGGCGTTACCACCCTAAAAAAATATTATGGCAATATATTCAGTTTCGCGCCTTGATTGTCAAGAGAAATAAGGAAGACCTGATTGACAGAACGTATTATTTGTCTGCTTTACGCTTGCGGTATTCAACCGCCCACCCTGCACGTACTTCAGCCTTACCGCGCTCTACTGACAGAGCATCAGCCGGTACATCTGTGGTAATTGTTGATCCGGCCGCAATAAATGCGCCATCATCCAATGTTACAGGCGCGACAAGATTTACATTACTGCCAACCATCACACCTTTGCCAATCACCGTTTGGTGTTTTTGGAAACCATCATAATTAACAGTAATCGCACCACAGCTGAAATTAACATCATCACCCATGATCGTATCACCTACATAACCAAGGTGAGATATTTTGCTGCGGTCGCCAATTTGTGATTTTTTAATTTCAACAAAATTACCGATACGCACATCCTGCCCGATATTTGTACCGGGGCGCAGTCGTGCAAATGGCCCGACAATGGCGTTATTCTTTATCACTGCACCTTCGAAATGACAGAAGGCTTTAATATGCACGTTTTCACCTATTGTAACACTCTTACCGAAATACACATTCGGTTCAATCAACGTGCCCTCACCAATCACCGTATCATGGTGTAAATATACGGTCTGTGGATCCTGCATAATCACACCGCTTAGAATAGATTCCTCACGTAGCTTCTTTTGCGCATTTGCTTCGATTTCTGCGAGATCAAGACGAGTATTGCACCCTTGTACCTCGGCCGGATTATATGTAACGGCTACAGATGTTTTCAAACCATCTTTCTTCTGCGCAATTTCAGGAAGATCAGTAATATAATATTCGCCTTGTGCGTTTGTATTACCCAGCTCATTCACCCAACTTTTCGCACCATCTGCGTCCAAGCAAAATGCGCCGGTATTTACGATACGAATTTTACGCTCTTCATCACTGGCGTCTTTTTCCTCACGGATTCCTTTTAGGCTTCCATCTTGACTTAATAACAAACGCCCATAGCCTGTTGGGTTCTCAAGCTCCACCCCTAACACAGAAATAGCTGTTTTATCATCGGTATGACGCGCGGCGATTAACCCTTGCATTGTTTCAACAGAAATTAATGGTGTATCACCAAGTAAAACCAATATATCGCCTGAAAAATCTTTTAGCTGTTCAAGAGCACATTGCAGCGCACTGCCTGTTCCGGTTTGCTTTTCCTGCACAACTGTTTGATGTGGTTCTACGGCCTCAACCAAATCATCCATATCTTTTCCGACAACCACACACACTTCATCGGGAGAAAGCTTCTCAACCGATTTTAAAATCCAGTTTACCATCGGCAAGCCAAGAACCTCATGCATGACTTTCGGTTTATCCGATTTCATACGCGTACCTTTACCGGCAGCGAGGATAATAACGGCTAATGGATTACTCTTTGTCATGAATTACTTCGTTTCTTTTTATTTGCACAAATGTGTATTTATTCCCCTAGCTTAGCAAAGGCAATAAGTTTTTGTAAGAGGGTATTACGGAACTGCTTATTTTTCAGATTTTAGGATCGTATCGCCGCTTTCATAACGGTTCATATGCATAAATAACGTGCCGTATGCCGTTTTTACACGCACACGGACTGGCACGACAACTGCATTTTCGACAACTTGTGCAAGCCAGACAGTTGGCATCATACCACGATCACGCCCCTGCTCCTGAATGGAAAGCCAACCACGTGGCTTTTTATGCCATGCTCCCGCAACAGGCTCTACCTCTACCGTACATTCGGCAGCAGGACCACTATAGGCACTGTACCTATTCTTCTTAAGCATTACGAACTGTGTATGACGGAAGATAAGTTTATAACGACGCTTACCATCATAAACCTCATTCTCGCCCTCACATTTCCCACCATCGGAGACATGTTCCATCACCAATATCGTGGCCGTTAGTGCATCTGTTGTGCCTTTTGTCAGTTCTTCATCAGGGATTTTTTTCTTAGGTTTTTTGTGTTTATACAAGACAGTTAAATCCTGAAACCCACCATCTTTGGAATAATTATAGCTCTTCACTTCGCGCTCATCGCGCCACATTGCAACGGATTCATGAAGTTCTGGTACACGGCGACCATCCTTAAATGCCCAACCTTCAGACTCAAATGTTCCTTCCCACGGTGCAAGAGAGCCAAGAAGCCCACGCGTTTTTGCACCAAAAATCATGGAATATCGTCCTTTTTCACGAAAATCCATCTCCATATTCGCATTTACGGCGTGAACACCACCCGCATATACGTCAAAATTCATTTTTTGATAGTGAAATGCGTTTTTATCTGCCTTTTTTTGCTCTTCTTCTGCAGAAACAGGCACAGAAAAGAGTAATGCGCCCATAAATGCACCGATATAAAGAGATTTAATGATAGAGCCCGGGCGTTTCATAGAGCCTGCCTCCCATGCCTTCTTTGAAGGTTTTGACGCCTTTTGCGCTTTCGCCATTGACGCCCCCCAAATCGAAATCATTGATACCTCTTTCCTTTAATTCCTGAAGCGCACTCCATAACAACAAATGATGCGCGCATTTTTGACGTCCTGTCTCGGATGTATAGCCAATCTGATACGTCGAAGCTTTGCCATGATTTAGCAGCATAATAGCGGCGATTGGTTCATTATCCAATAACGCAGTTCCAATCAGCATGTTTTTCCCACGGGAGAATTGCCCCGCCATAGCCACCAGTGTTTTAAGGGACGCACCATCATAGCCCTTATCCCTTTTATCTCGTTCGTAATTTGTCATGAGCCATGAAAAGTTTTTCCCCTCATCACTCCAGACAACTTCCAGCCCTTGCTTTTCCGCCTTGCGCAACATATTACGCCATTTAGACTTCAGATTTGTGCGCAGCTCTTCCAACGATGATCGCAGATCTAGCCAAATTGTCTGATAACCCTTTTGTGATGCAGGCTTATAACCATATTCCTGTAGGAGTGTTTTAACGCTTTGCGTGCTTTCAACTTCAGGAATAAAGCGAATACGCCGTCCAATTCGCTTAGGGAACTCCCGAGAGAGACATTCCAAAAATTGTTTGAAGTCATCTAAAGAGCCATGCCCCTCAAACCAAATAGGCCCACGATCCAAAATCACAGCATGGATTGTGTTTTTTAAAATCCCGATTTCCAGAATTTGAACCAAACCCACAGATGTTCCCTCAATAGAAATTACGCCATAACGCAATCGCTGATTATTCAAGCGCGCCAGAGTTACCCCGTAATCAAATGATTGTAATAAATTCGCATTTTTCACACGTTCAATGCCCGCAAGCCATTGACTTTGCGGTGCGGTGCTCCACTCGATTGTACAGCGCGATTGATTTTTTACGGACTTTTGTTTCATCATCGCTTGATTTTGAACGCTCTTCATGTTGAATTGCAACGAGTTTGTTTTATTTATGCATAAAAAGAAGAGAGAGATCATGGCTGATACTTACGCACATCTACAAAAAACAATCGACGCTGCATGGGATGGTCGTGATTCTATAAGTACAGATACGCAAGGCGAACAACGCGACGCGGTTACACAAGCTCTTGCTCTTCTTGATAACGGGACATTACGTGTTGCCAGCCCGTCTGATAATGGTTGGGTTGTGCATCAGTGGCTTAAAAAAGCCGTTCTTCTTTCTTTCCGTTTAAATGAAAACCAGATTATTTCCGGTGGCCCGGGTATGGCAAACTGGTATGACAAAGTTGATAGCAAGTTTGTCGGATGGGGCGAAAAAGAATTTAAAAAGGCAGGCTTCCGCGCAGTTCCTGACTCTATCGTTCGTCACTCTTCCTATGTTGCTCCAAACGCGGTTCTTATGCCATGTTTCTTGAATGTTGGTGCATATGTTGGCGAAGGCACAATGATTGACACATGGTCAACAGTTGGATCATGCGCACAAGTTGGTGCAAATTGTCACATTTCCGGCGGTGTTGGTATTGGCGGTGTACTTGAACCTCTTCAGGCAGAACCGGTGATTATTGAAGATAATGTTTTCGTTGGCGCACGTTCAGAAGTTGCCGAAGGTATGGTTATTGAAACGGGCGCTGTTATCTCTATGGGTGTTTTCCTTGGTGCATCAACCAAAATTATTGACCGCACAACAGGCGAAATATTCCAAGGGCGTGTTCCTGCATATTCTGTTGTTGTTCCGGGCACATTGCCGGGTAAGCCATTGCCTGATGGTACACCGGGGCCGAACCTTGCTTGTGCAGTTATCGTGAAACGTGTTGATGAACGAACACGCAGCAAAACAGGCGTTAATGAATTGCTTCGTGATTAAGATATACATACATTAGCACACCCTAATAGTTTACATATTTCTTGATCTTTTTATACCACTGCTATAAAACGCGTGGTAAATGCAAGCATGGATTAGCCGAAGACTATGATTAAAGATATGTTTTCTCAAAATAAGGACTCCGCACTGAGCCAGATAACCCATCTGGACAGACCCTTGCATGAGCGCTTATGCGAAGCAGGGATGTTTGACACAGAAGAAGATGTTAATCAGAATTTTGATTATCTTGTCGCATACCTTAAGACGTGGCTAAATGAGCAAGGATTTCATAGAGAAGATGCTATCCTTGATTTTTTACTAGAAAAGAAAGATGGTAAATTCCGAAAAGACGGAACAACCCCATCTGCCCTGCATGAAATTTCCCAAGCTGTTTATATGATTAGTTGCGCAGAAGATGGCCTTCACATTGATGATCCGGCAGGTGTTCTTGGGGTAATTTTCAGTCATGACCTTGGTGAAGATTATAACGTAAATCCACAACAACTTAATGACCGTCTCTTTATCCATGGACACCAACCTGATGATGGTATGAAACGCTTACTTCATGAGTTTGACAAAATATCCATGCATTATGGCGGAGAGCCAAAACCCGAATATCCGAATAAACACACATACTCTGTTGCCCTCCGACAAACACAGAATGCAGGCTTAGCTAAATTATTTGATAATCTACAAAATGCCGCCACTATTATTGGTGGTTTATCCGATCAAAGAGCTGTTGATTACAATGTTAAAATTCAAATTCAGCTTAGTGACTATATAGCAAACCTCTCTGAAAATTACCCATCCCAAAGGGAAGTTTATAAAACTTTGGAAAAAGCGATAGGGAAAGTCACCAATATTAACCGTCATGACAAACATGCCGAAGATCTTGGTAAGCCTCTTACCATTGAAAATAAAGACCTGACAGCCAAGGGACTGAAATTACCGCTTGGCCTTGACCCTTATATCGTTGCAGCCAGACGTGTATGGGATCGCCATCCTGAGCTTAAAGTCACAAATGACTTACCTGAAAAATATCATGAACGCGGATTGGGTAGTGACAATTCCGATTTTGATGAATACACTCTGGCAACATGACATATGACGTAATTGAACTCACCCAAAAATTAATCGCCTGCCCTTCGGTAACACCCAAGGACGAAGGCGCACTTGTTTATCTGGCAGAGCAGCTTAGTGCGCTCGGTTTTGAATGCCACCGCCTTGATTTTGGCGAAGGGGACGATCATGTTCCAAATCTTTTTGCACGTTTAGGCACGGGCGCGCCACATATTTGCTATGCCGGGCATACAGATGTTGTCCCGCCGGGGCCAGAAGACGCATGGACATACGGCCCGTTTAATCCGCATATTGAAGATGGCGTTTTATATGGTCGGGGTGCAAGTGATATGAAGGGGTCTGTTGCCGCATTTACAGCCGCAGTTTCACATTACCTTTCTGAGCATAAACCTAAGGGCTCAATCAGTCTTCTGATTACAGGCGATGAAGAAGGCCCTGCGATTAACGGAACAATCAAGGTTTTAGAATGGATGGAGGCCAACGGTCATATTCCCGATGTGGCATTAATTGGTGAGCCGACAAATCCCGATCATTTAGGACAAGAAATTAAAATCGGGCGACGCGGCTCTCTTACCGGTCGTTTAAATGTTTCAGGGAAACAAGGGCATGTTGCCTACCAACATTTGGCAGACAATCCGATGCCGCGTTTGGTCAAAATTTTAGATGCTTTAACCAATACGACACTTGATACAGGGAGCGAGTTTTTTCCACCCACGAACCTTGAAATTACAACAATTGATGTCGGAAATACGGCTGATAATGTTATCCCTGATAGTGGCAGTGCAAAATTCAATATCCGATTTAACGATCATTGGCGCAGCGATACGCTATCCACCAAAATTCATGAAATTATTAATAGCTGCGGTTATGAGTATACGCTTAATCTGGTTTGTGGCGCGGAAAGCTTCCTTACAAAACCGGGGGACTGGTCAGAGGTTGCGCGCAAAGCAGTACAGGATATCACCGGAAAGACACCGGAATTTACAACAAATGGCGGTACATCAGATGCGCGGTTTGTATCACGTTATTGTCCGGTTGTAGAATTTGGCGGTATTAACGCGACGATCCACCAAATCAATGAGAATGCATCGGTTCAAGATCTCGAAGATCTCACAAAAATATTCACACGGATGTTAGAGATTTATTTTGATTAAACGCGTTGAAAACCACGTATTTTTGTAAAAATGCGACATATATGGTAAATTTATTGACATACAGTACATATATTTGGTATTTGCCAATGAGTAATGTAAAAAAGGCGCTTTAAAATGCAAGCAGCAAAGAAAACAAGTTTATTCGGAACATCTTCTGCGAATATCGATACAGATACGCAGGCGTTCTTTGGCGGACTGTTTGCACAAACATCTGATACAACAGTCGCGCCTAAGCCCGAACATAATCAAAATGATGTATCTTGGAACGTTCCTGATACACTCGATATGTAAAGAGATTAGCTCTCTTAACTCAATTACCCTACAATCTTTTGCGTGCTGAACGTTATTACGGGTTCTTCCCATGGATGAATTACGTCTTCAATAAATTTTTGTAGTTCTTCATCATTTTGCGGCACGATTATTTCAACACGGTGCGAAGGGTTACACTCTATCTTTTCGCCGTGCTTATGGCGATATTGTTCGCTCCCCTGATCGCTCCACCAACACACATGATCATAATTCCCTAAAAAGGACGGAATTTGCGGACTAACCTTTGCAATGAAGCTCTTCAACACATCAGCGGGAACATAAACGGATATGCGATAACACCCAATCAATTCCATCAATAATCTACCCGCACCAAATATAACCCATCAGGAGGTGCAGTTGGCCCACCCTTTGTTCTATCTGTCTGCTCCAACGCCGTTTTTATATCCTGTGGCTGCCACTTTCCTAATCCGACCAGAGATAATGTCCCAACCATATTGCGCACCTGATGATGAAGGAAAGACTTCCCTTCTGTTTCAAAGGTCAGATCCAGACCGCCACATGCGTCATAATTTCTCACCATGATATCCAACCTATCAAGCGTTCGTATAGGTGAATTTGCCTGACATTCAGAATCGCGGAAAGTCGTAAAATCATGTTTGCCAAGCAAGTATTTTGCACCCTCACGCATAGCATCAATATTAAGCTTTTTTTGAATATGCCAAACGCGTTCACGCTCAACGGTTAAAAAAGAATGACGGTTAATCACGCGATATTGATATAACTTATTAGTGGCAGAGAAACGCGCATGAAAATCCTCTTCTACGTGCTCTACCTGTAATATACTAATTGATCTGGGTCTGAGATGTGCGTTTATAGCCTTCATAATTGCAAACTCGTCCATCGGATTCTTAAACGGCATAAAATCGACATGTGCAACTTGTCCACGCGCGTGCACACCTGCATCTGTACGCCCTGCGACCACAACATCAACGTCTTGCGCGCAGAATTTAAAAATTGCCTCTTCGATAGATTGCTGAATCGACGGAACGTCCGGTTGACGTTGCCAACCATGGAAACCGTTTCCCATATATTCTATTGTTAATTTATATTTTTTTATCATCATTTTTGCCCATAATGGCACCATGCTGCGCAATATATTGAAACGAGTTACAAGCCCAAGCGCAGCATAGAATTAAAAGATCTTCTGCTCATCAATATACCCGCCATTTACTGCGGATGTGAAATCCATTGGCTTCTTGCCTTCCGGCTGAATTTTGTGCAATTTTAAAACAGTTTTTACACCGCACAACATCAAGCCATTTTTATTCAGAACAGCGCCCGGCTTTAGCCCTTCATCACATAATGCACCGGCATAGTTCGGATATTCAACATCCGCCAAAGATGCTTCATGTATCTTAAAACGTTTCCCTTGAATTTCCGCCCAGACACCCGGCCATGGGTTTAACGCCCGAATTTGACGATCAATTTCCAATGCAGGTGACTGCCAATCCACCTGTCCATCTGACTTTTTCAGAAGGTGCGCATAAGTCGCCAAGTCATTATCTTGTTTTTCTGCATTTAACTGGCCGTTCGTGCACAAATCATTAAGCACCTGCACTGTTAATTGCGCGCCCATATCTGCAAGAGCATCATGCAATTTCGTAGAGGTCATATCCGCGCTCAGAGTGATTTCCGACTTTGCAATCATATCCCCTGTATCAAGCCCTTTATCCATTTGCATGATTGTAATGCCTGATTTTTCATCGCCGGACCAGATCGCGCGCTGTATTGGGGATGCCCCGCGCCAACGTGGTAATAAAGAGCCATGAATATTCAAACACCCATGTTTGGGCGCATCCAATATATCCTGAGGCAACAGCAAACCATAAGCAGCAACAATTGCAATGTCCGCCTTATGCGCGGTAAACTGCTCTTGTGCATCTTTATCTTTTAAACTATTCGGTGTGTAAACTGGAATGCCATTCGCCTCGGCCAATTCATGCACGGGAGATTTTTGTACCTTATGACCGCGCCCCTTTGGACGTGGAGGTTGTGAGTAGGCACATACAATTTCGTATGGTGCACTCATCAGTGCCTTTAACGCCACAGCAGCGAAGTCCGGCGTACCCATAAATACAATGCGAAGCGGCGTGCCCATAGAGCCTCTCTATAATAAATTCTGCTTTTGGAGTTTTTGTACTTTTTTCAAAATCATTTTGCGTTTTAAACTGGAGAGGTAATCAATAAACAACACACCATTTAAATGATCTATTTCATGTTGTACGCAATGCGACAGTAAGCCCTCGGCTTTCAGTTCGGCCTCTTTACCATTATAATCCAGATATTTCACCCGCACGATTGCCGGACGTTCTACTTCCGCGTATTGTTTCGGGATTGATAAACACCCCTCTTCCATCGCGCTCATTTCTTCGGATTCATAGATGATTTCGGGATTGGCCATACAGATTGGATTGGCCTCTTCCTCTTCATCACGTTTAGAAAGATCCATAACCAACACTCGATTGAGTAAATCAACCTGATTGGCAGCCAAACCAATGCCCGGCGCATCATACATAGCGCTCAGCATTCCATCCATTTGCTTGCGAATTACATCATCAACCCGATCAACTGGTTGAGCTGTCTCTTTTAATGTCGCATGCGGTACTGTAATAATTTTATAATCTGTCATGGCGGTAGTGATACTGGGTTTTGGATTTGCGGTCAAGTCAGCGGCGGCCTTCTTTTAATAATGTCTCAAGCAGCCTGATCTTCATCCTGATCGCGATTTTCCACAACGGTACTTCCGGTATCCAATAATTCCTGCGGTAAAGCCTTAGATGCTTTTGCACCGAGCTCTTTTAACTTCTCTGTACGACCTAGAATATTTCCTTTTCCATCGGACAGTTTATTCATGGCTGCGCCATATGTTTTACCAACAGTATCAAGTTGCTTCCCCATGGCCTGCATATCCTTTACAAACCCCTCTATTTTATCATAGAGCTGCCCACCTTGCTTTGCGATTTCCTGTGAATTTTTGTTTTGCAACTCCAAGCGCCATACAGATGCGACTGTGCGCAGTGTTGCAAACAGGGTGGTTGGGCAAACCAGAATCACTTTTTTATTCCACGCATAGTTTTGAAGGTCTTTATCTTCTTGTACAGCAAGCATATATGCGGGCTCAATAGGGATAAACATCAACACAAAGTCAGGTGTACCGAGTTTTTCTGTATCCTGATAGCGGCGCTGTTCCAGATCACCAATATGTTTACGTACCGATGATAGGAATTGTTTTAAGTGCAACGGGCGCGCCTCTTCACTCTCTTCTGAGAAGAAACGCTCATAATGTGTAAGAGATACTTTTGAATCGATAATAACATGTTTGTTTTCTGGTAAGTTCACGATCACATCCGGCTTTTGTAATATACCGTCTTCATCACGCAAATTCATACCACCGCCCTGCACAGAATAATCATCGCCCTTACGCAGGCCAGAGTCTTCCAAGATTTTTTCAAGTATCACCTCACCCCAATCACCTTGCGCTTTATTATCTCCTTTCAAGGCGTTTGTAAGATTTTTGGTTTCCAATCTCATTGTCTCACTTGTTTCTACGATATTCTTGATTTGCTCTTTTAAAGAAAACTGCTCTTTGGCCTGATTACCAAAGGATTCATTCACTTTGTTTTCAAACTCATGCAGCTTTTCACGCAATGGCGTTAATAAAGCGCCTAAACTATCTTGGGATTGCTTTTTAAATGTCTCGTTCTTCTCGTCAAAAATTTTATTAGAGAGGTTCTCAAATTTACCAATGAGAACTTCTTCCATTTTTTGAAGGTCTTGTTTGTTTTTCTCAAGCTCCCTTTCAAAGGATTCATTTTCTGCTTTTTGACGTACATTTTGCTCTCTCACTTTTTGGAGATCTTCGCTCAAGGCTTTATTCTCTATCTCTAACTCATCTGCCATGTCTTTATATTGCGTGGAGCGTGCCTCCAAAGTGGCATTTTCGGCAATTATTTCCTGTTGTTTTTGGGTGAAGCCTTTTTCATTTTCCAGTTGCTTGTTTTTTAAAACAAATGCGCTCACCAAAGCACCAATTGCTCCGCCAGTGATAAATGCAACAACAGCAGAAATGATTTCCATCACAGATTTCCTTAACTTTCAGATCCTCTTACAAAGAATCAATTATTTTGATAGAATCATAGCATAAATCAATTCCACCTTGATGAAAACAAAAAGAGAACATCTTATGCGCGTAAATCTCTCTCAAAATGGTAATGCACTCATTTACGTTCTTATTGCGATTGTGTTATTTGCTGCGCTTGGCTTTACCCTGACCCGACAGGTACAAAACACAGGCACACGTGAAATTGATAGAGCAGAAATTGACCTCTATGCCCTACAACTCATCACCTATAGCGCGCAGGCAACATCATCAATTGAGCAGATGAGATTTTCGGGAAGTGATGCAGACGACCTTATCTTTGTGCAACCCGCAGAGAGCGGATATAGTAGCGCGCCTCACATTCACAAAGTTTTTCATCCGCAAGGTGGAGGGTTAAACCCGCAGACTTTACCGGCGGATACCGTACTACAAGTTGCCGCTACACCACCTGCCGGATGGTATTTAGGGCGATTTAACAATGTGGAATGGACACCGACAAATGCACAGGATGTTATCTTAAGCGCCTATCAAATTTCACGCCCACTATGCGAAACTATTAATCAAAGGATCACAGGAAATACATCTATCCCCGCACTTTCAGGAAGCATGAGCACTTTTCTGGTTGATAGTGGCACTAATTCCGACCTGAATATTGCGAACTGCGCAGCGTGCGAAGGATATGTATCCCTATGTGTTAGCAATGACGTGCAAACATCTTACAGCTTTTACACGATTATCGAGAGCCGTTAACGCCATATGATGCCAAGAATGCGCGTAACTCAGGGATACCGTACCCTTTTACACTACTGGTATACATAATTTCCGGATAGGCCGCCGCATGTGTCTTTAGCGTATCGATTATCTTTGTGCTTTGCTTCTCAAGATCCTGATCCTTAACCTTATCCGTTTTGGTCAGGATAACACGATAGGATACCGCTGCTTCGTCTAACATTTTCATAAGCTCAATATCCGAGGGTTTCAAGCCATGTCGCGCATCAATTAAAATAAAAACGCATCGTAGCGTTGGACGACCGCGTAGATACGAAAAGATCAACCTTGTCCAAGCAGCTACTTTTTCTTTCGATACTTTTGCATATCCGTAGCCCGGCATATCAACCATATAAAGTTGATTACCAAGATTAAAATAATTGAGCTCTTGCGTACGCCCCGGCGTATTAGAGGTACGCGCCAGCGCATTATGTCCGGTCAGCGCGTTCAATAAAGACGATTTACCAACATTAGAACGTCCAGCAAATGCAATCTCCGGCATTTGTGCATCAGGTAGCTGCTTTAGTGCAGCTACACCCAACATAAATTCACACGTTCCTGCGAACAGCTTACGCGCGCTTTCTATTTCGGCTGGTGTGAATTCATCATCAGACATCGTTACTACTTCTTCTTTTTCTTTTTAGGCTTTGGTGGTTTCACTTGCGTGACTTCCTCATCCGCAGCCGGAACAACGCTTTGCTGCTCATCGCCAAAGAGCGCCTTTTCTGCTTCATCCTCTGCCATATCGACAAGTGGATGAACATCCGGACCACTTTCTACTTGCTCTTCGACAACCTGTTCAAACTTATCTTTATTGAAGATATAAATCGGCACGCCCATAGAACGCATAATGATTGCTTGTTGTATCACAGATAGCGCGGCACTGAACGTCCAGTAGATTACAAGACCTGATGCAAAGCTAGCCATAACAGCAGTGATAAAGAACGGGAATATATTCATCATATCGCGCTGTAATTTATCTTGTGGTGGTGGGTTTAGCTTTTTTTGCAACAACATCGCAATCAACATTAAACACGGCCACACACCAATCATAAGGAAGCTTGGCACTTCATAAGGCAACGCACCAAACAAGTTAAATATTGATGTCGGATCGCGTGCGGATAAATCTTCTATCCACCCAAAGAACGGTGCGTGTCTAATTTCAATTGTTGAAAATAAGATCTTATAAAATGCAAAGAAAATTGGAATTTGTATCAAAATAGGCAAGCACCCTGATAATGGATTTACGCCCTCTTTTTGATAGAGTTCCATAATCGCTGTTTGTAATGCCGCCTTATCATCTCCATGATGGTCACGTAGCTCTGCGACTTGCGGTGTCACAACTTTCATTTTCGCAAAAGACTTGTAAGAAATGTTTGTCAACGGGAACACTGCAGTTCTTAAAATTGCCGTCAGGATAATAATCGCAACCCCCATATTACCAACTGCAAGCCCTAAATAATGCAGAGCCAAAAAGAATGGGTATGTGAAGAACCAGAACCAACCAAAATCGACAGCCAGATCAAAATTATCGACCCCTAGCTTTTTGGTATAAGCCTCCAACGTCAAAACTTTTTTCGTTCCAACATATAAGGAATAACTATTTTCTGCCTGAGCGCCGTTTGCAATCACAATTGCCGAACCTGTATAATCCGTTTGGAACTTACTACGCTTTTTATTAATAAGATCATGATTATACTTAAAGCGGTATTTTGCCATGTTATCTTGTGTCGGTATGAGAGCAGTCAGCCAATATTTTTCAGATACCCCAATCCATCCGCGTGTTGACTCAATCGTTTGGGTCGGCTCTTTTTGCATTGCCGAATAATCAACTTCCTGCAATTCCCCCGCAATGAAGCCCATAGGCCCCTCATGTGCGAGCCAAGAATTCACGTAATCCCCGGGGATACCAGTTTGTGATACAAGGGCATATGGATATAATGTTACATCTTTTCCGGACTTATTATAAACGGCCTGCTTAATAGTAAAGAGATATTCCTCATCCAGAGATATTGTTCGTTCAAACCGTAGCCCCTGACCGTTGTCCCAAAACAGAATGACCGGCGCATTCGGGCGTAAGTTTTTATTACCTGCAATTTCCCATTGTGTATTCTCTCCCGGTAAACGTAAGGCTTTATCGGTAGATACCCAGCCATAATCGACATATTTGGATTGTTTGGAATTTTTTGGGCTTAATAATGCAATGTGCTCTTCTTTTTCCAATGTTAGGTAATAAGAAGACAGACTAACATCATCAATGCGTCCGCCTTGTAGAGAAATACTGCCAAATATTTCATCATTCTCGAGTGTAATACGCTCAGTACTTGCAATCGCATCAGTGCGTGCAACAGGCTTTACCTGTAGCAACTCCGGCTCTTTTTCAATCAATTCGGCGCGTGCCTGCTCCGCTTGTTTCATTGCTTGTGTTTGGGGCGTAATAACATAGGTGTCATACAAGAACCACAATGCCACGGAAAGCAGCATAAAAATAATCAGATTGCGCGTATCTTCGGGGTGCATCTGTTCTTTATTGTCATTCTTCATATCTTTGAACTCTTTATTTTCTGTTATTCTTTAGTTTATCTACCGCATTTTAAGCTACCGCTAGCGTTTATACCCTAAGATATCGCTCCACGCAAACCGTTCGGGCACAGGATCATCCCATTTTTTTTTGCTCCATGGCTGGCAACTTAAAATACGCCGTATCGCTAAAAAAACACCTTTAAAAAATCCATGTTTATCAAGTGCTTGTTGAGCATAGCATGAGCATGTTGGAGAAAACCTGCAATTTCGTCCAAGCCAAGGGGAAACCAAAAAACTGTAAATGCGGATAAAAAATTGTAATATTTTAACCATCGCTCACGCCCTGTGATGCAGGCTCTTGTGTATCTGGCGGAATATTATAACATTCCGTTCTCTTTAGGCACCATTTCAGATCTGCCATAAGCTGTTTATACGGATACGTATTAGTAGAGGCACGGCCAACTAGGATATAGTCATACCCTACTTTCGCCTTAAGTGGCAGTATATCTGCCGCGATCGAGCGTAAACGCCTTTTAATACGGTTACGTACTACCGCGCGCTTATCAACCCTTTTTGTCACTGTATAGCCGACACGAATGATCCCAACATCATTTTCGCGGACCTGTAATACAAGCCCGCGTGAAGTCCATCTTTTTCCATGTTTTTGTATTGCCAGAAAGTCAGAACGCGCTGTCAGCATTGTTAAAGCCGCCAGCTGCTGCTTACTTGCATGCATTGGTCTTATGCACTTAAGGCTTTACGGCCTTTTGCACGACGACGTGCAAGAACCTGACGGCCATTTTTAGTTGCCATGCGTGAACGGAAACCGTGACGACGCGCGCGAACAATACGACTTGGTTGGAATGTACGTTTCATTGATTTCTACCTTCTTATTGTCAGTACCTTATAAACAACATAAAGCGATAGGGCACTTTTATAATCTTTATTCTTACCTAAGAATGGGAGTTTATAACTAGTTATCCACCTGATGTCAAATTAAAGACTCAGATTTTATCGTAAAAATTACTCCCCCATTGCGCGACGCATAAAGAAACGCTTTGCCGGAGCCAAACGTGCAACTGTTTTCAGTCCCATTCTACGCATGAATTTAACAGGTGGCACATTATTCGAAAATAACCGTACAAGCCCGTCTGTCACCGCAACCATTGCCATATTATCAGGCCTGCGCTTTGTCTGATATGCTTGTAATAGAGCAGACGAGCCAACATCCATATTTTCGTGTACGGCGCGCTCAACCAACTCTGCAAGCACTCCCAAATCGCGAAAACCAAGGTTCAGCCCCTGTCCGGCAATCGGATGTATCCCATGCGCAGCATCTGCGACCAAGACCATCCGTGGAGCGATATATTCCGCCGCATGCACCAAGGATAAAGGAAAAGCCATACGCTTATTGTTGATGATCTCTATTTGTCCATAGCTCTCAGGGAAACGGGCGCGCACTTGTTCAAGGAACTCATCATCACTTAATTTCATTAAAGAATCACGTTTACGTCCGTGCTCTGTGAAAACCAAAGAAGAACAATTAACATTCCCTTCGCGAGGTTTCATCGGCAGAATTGCAAACGGCCCCTCCGGCCAAAAATGTTCCACCGCCTTATTATCATGTGGGTTTTCATGTGCGATATAGCATACAACAGCCGTTTGATTATAGTTCCATGAGCGTATATCTACATCCATGAAATCTCGTACAGATGAGCCGCGCCCATCCGCGCCGATAACAAGAGAGGCGCGCAATACTTCTCCGCCCTCTAACATCACATCGACATAAGCGTCCGATACTTCGAAATCATCAACCTTGGCCGGTGCCATATGATCAACATTCTCAAGCTCTTCTATTCTTTTCATCAAGCATTTACGGATATGTGTATTTGATAGGATCCACCCGAACGCTTTTCCCTGCACTTCCTCGCTCAAAAACTGTAGAAGCATCGGGCTATGTCCGTCCAGAATTTCAATATTTTCAATCGGGCAGCCCGCGCTTACGATATCATCCCATACAGATGCACGTTTCAAGATTTGCGCAGAACCATAGGAAATAGCCGTCGTTCGCTCATCATTTGTTAAGTGGCGTTCAAACGGTTCACGGTCGATACACGCGACTTTCAGGCCTTTTACACTGCCTAACAGACAAGAAAGTGATAAGCCGGACAACCCACCACCCACAATCACAACGTCATATTTTTTTGCATCTGCCATAACCATTCCTTACTAAAAATGTTTCCTTGAAAATAAATGCAATTCGTATAACTTTATACGTCAGCCACATAATAAAGTGAAACCAAATTTAGGGTGAAGGGATAGTACCTTATGAAAATGATCATGGCCGTGATAAAGCCTTTTAAACTTGATGATGTCCGCGAAGCCTTAATGGATTTAGGGATCGAAGGTTTAACGGCAACAGAAGTAAAAGGCTTTGGCCGTCAAAAAGGACAAACGCAAAATTATCATACCGCTGATTTTTCCGTAAGCTTTCTACCGAAAGTCAAAATTGAGGTCGCGATTGCGGACGAATTGGAAGAAAAAGTTGTGCAGGTAATCCAAAGTGCCGCAGAAACAGGACGCATCGGCGATGGCAAAATTTTTGTCTATGAACTTGAAAAAGCCGTGCGCATTCGTACGGGCGAAACGGGTAAAGACGCATTATAATCGCACTCCCTATACCGGCGGCAAAATACAGACAACAAAAAAGGCCGTTCAGACGGCCTCTTTCTTTTATCAGAACACACCTAAACTCTATGCAATTGGTGTTTCTACCTTTGATCCTAAATCGCCTGCGATTGGTTCATCATTCAGCATCTCAATCATACCACTTTGCTGTACTGCAAAATTCGCAATAAATAGTGCATTTGAATAATAAACAACTGCATCACATAAGAAATGCCCCTGCTCATTCATACCTTCAAAGCTTGATGGACGAATTGTACCTTCAATCACAGAACGCGTTGTCGCATCCATATCTGTTGGCAAGTTCGGATCAGACATATCTTCAGAAATATAAAACGGCCCTTCATCTCCACGAACGAAGAAACAGAAAAACTTCAGATATTCGATAACGTTATCTTCGTTAATTTTGATTGGTGCTTTACTATTCACCTCATGAATCGGAGGAGATGTTCCATTCAAACGGAAGAGATTTCCCTGATCCGTTAAATAGTAGATTGTCATTCTTTTATTAACCCAATTCGGATCTTTAACCCGGATCAATGCCACACTCTCATAAAATGGCAATGTACGCCACGCAACTTGTGTGCTGTTGGGTGATGTACGGTATTTACCGTCTATTGGATTAATTTTATCCAAAAACCCTGCTAGCTCATCCCCGTGGACTTCGTTCCAATTATCGTCGTGATACATATTCTATACCTTAAACTCTATTACCAACACCAACGCCTTATTCTGACAGAAAATAACGTGAGTGCAACCCCCTGTTATTTAAAAATTTTCTTATCATAGACGCATTATACTATTATGACGCAAGTTTTTTATATACGAAAACTATACGTAATAACAGAATAAAGCTCCAACCTAATGATCAGAGCTTCATTCATATCAATAACTGAAAAAGTTTAACGAGGGCTTAATTTTATAAATCTGCGCTTGCACAGGAAGAGGTTCCTGCGATGCTATCCTCAAATGAACCACCAAAACTATATGATACAGAGCCGCTTTCAAGCGCGCCTACAGCGTCACCCATACATGTTACTTGTGATGGAGACTGCTCTTCACCACCGGCTGCCGGATCAATATTAGCAAGATCCTCAGGGTTCTCATTTCCTTCTCCACCTGCATTTGGTGCAATATTATTCAGAGCATCTGCGCCAAAGCCATTAACAGATGGCAGGCCTGTAATCACAAGGCTCGCACCATTACTTGTTCTGCTTGCCGCTTCACTCTCAGGAAGGAAATCTTGGAAATTTGCCGGTCCTTGCGTGTTTTGAGCACGTGTTCCGATAAATATCTGACCGCGTCCATCTTGCGTTTCATCATCTGCATCAAAAAGACGCTCTTCGATGAAATCAAAGACAGGAGCCGGTAATACACCACCTGCAAACGTGTTTGGCACAAGACCATCAAATGATACATCCATTGCATCAATCACAATTGGCGCGCCTGTTAATGGGTCAAGTATAGAGCCATCTTCGAAGCGAACATAGAAGCTATCTTCCGGTGTGTAACCATCAAAGATGGTTGAGCCTAGAGTTTCACCAACGATACGAAGACCATTACCACCCATGAAAGACGGCCCGTCATTCAAAAGGATTGCGTCTGATGGGAATACACCGCCTGAAATATCATCAAACTGCATCGCAACAGCAGGCAAGCCTGATGTATTGATAAATGTATTTGGGTTATCCAGATTGCTCATATCGATATCGCCACTTTCAAAACGTGCCGCGGCAGAATCGCTCAAATGTCCGTTATCAGTTAATGTATTGCCCTGAAATTTCACATATCCGTTATATGCACCGGATACGTAAACACCATGCTCAAAGCTATCACTCACATTATTGTTAACAATTCTCAGATTATCAATATTGTTTGTGTGAACACCGTCACCACCAGAGTTTGTTACTGTGTTCCCACGGATGACCGCAGAAGAACCGTAAAAACGAACTTTTGGTTGCTCTTGCAGCTCATCAGACAATGCAAAGATTTGCGGCCCTTTAAATCCACCGCCAACAACATAGATACCATCATCGCCTGATTCATCCACTTCGTTGCGCGCAATCACAACACTGCCATTATAACGTGATGAGATACCATCATCTTCAGAATCGCTAATTGTGTTGCGTTTGATTTTTGCAGAACTGCTATTTTGCACTTCTATACCATCATCACCAGAGAAACGAACATCGTTATTCACGATATATAAGCCACCTTCGGTCCCGTCTCTACTCATAGAGATCGTGGGTATTCCACCGCCATATACATTTTCGGCATGGATACCATCACTGCCGGAACGACGGATAAAGTTACGACGGATATTGATGTCACCACCACCGCGCACTTCGATGCCATTATCACCAGAACGGATAATACGATTATTTATAATATCGACATCATAGCTGTATGATACGTCAATACCGTCATCACGTGAATCGCGGATAAGATTACGACGAATATTTACATCATTGCTGCCTTCAACATCAATGCCATCATCACCAGAGAAACGAATATTGTTGTTTACAATATCAATTCCGCCATTACCGCCGTTAGAACGTGTAAACGATGCGCCATATCCATAAATGCCTTCTGCATGAATACCATCATTGCGTGAGAAGCGGATAAAGTTACGACGAACATTTATATCGCCACCATAACGAACATCAATCCCATTATTACCTGAGAAGAATATACCGTTATCTGTAATATCAACGCCGTTACTATCTGATACTTCGATACCGTTAACGCGTGATCCTGTCACATAGTTATAGGCAATCTCTGCACCGTTACTGTGCTCAATATCAATACCATCATCGCCGGAACTATAGATGTCGTTACCTTTAACATCTACGCCGTAGCCGCCTGTGATCTCAATACCATCGCCACGTGCACGATAAACATTATTACCGTTTACATCTGCGAAAGATGAATAACCAACATCGATGCCGTCATCACCCGCAAAGGCAACGTTGTTACGGATAATATCTGCATAACGGCTATTGGTAACTTCAATACCGTTACCACCTGTTACGAAAACAGAATTACGTTTGATGTCTACTGCGAAACTACGATCTACATCGATACCGTCATCACCAGAGAAACGAACGCGGTTGTTAATGATATCTGTATAGGCACTATTTGTTACCTCAATACCATCACCACGTGATTTAGAAACATCATTACCGCGGATATCGGCGCTTGTGCTGTTTTCAACATCTATACCGTCATCGCCGGAACGCTTCACTGTGTTGAGGAGAATATCAACGTTATAGCTATATTCTACATCGATACCGTCATCACCAGCGCGCGTTACATCATTATTAATGATGTCTGCGTATGCACTACGAGAAACCTTAATACCATTACCGTCTGTGTCATGAACAGTGTTATGAACAACATCTACGCCCTTGACATTACGCACTATGATACCATCATCACCTGTGTGATGGACATGGTTACGTGCGATGCGAACATCTGCATTTTTACCAAATCCTGTATTTACGACCTCAATACCATCATCATCAAGACCTGTAACATTACTATTACGTGCAATCGTGATTGTTGATCCACTTCTCAGTGCGCCATGGACATGAACACCGTCTGTGCCACCATCAATCGATGTGTTATCAATGATACGCAGGTCTGTATCAGACACGTCACTATGTACTGCGATACCATGACCATCTTCGGCAAAAATATCTGCATTACGGGCAATAACAACGGTCGCTTCATCAAGGCCTCCCTCAATGTTAATACCATTATCGCCACCGTCAATCGTGCCGTTATCAATAATGCGTACAGTTGAATCATCAACACCATCATTCAGGGCAATTGCATGACCATACTCTGCATAGATTTCATCATTACGTGCAATAATCACATTTGATTCATCTTCGATTTCACCCGCGACATGAATACCGTCTTCTGCGCCATCAATTGAAATATTGTCAATGATACGTACCAATGAATCTGTGATGTCACCATTTACAGCAATACCATGACCATCTTCAGAGTAAATATCATTTTCGGAGATCAAAACAGACGCGCCAAAGATTGCCGGGCTACCTGCATCAAACTCGATACCTGCGTCCCCAGCGTCAATTGTATTATCGGTAATTTCAACAGAGCCACCAGATACACCGGAGTCGAAATCGATACCATCATCATCTGCCTCAATATCATTTGACGCGATTGTGATTGTTGAATTTGTTACCTTCTCATCAAACTCAATACCATCATCGCCACCGATAATGTTCTTATTATTGGTTATTGTAACTGTTGAGTCGTTAACTTCCGCATCAAATTGAATTGCGTCGTTATTCTTTCCTTTGATCTTACCGTTATATGCTATGGCGACTGTCGCGCCATCTTCTACGGCTGCGTCATCGGCACTATCACCGAAACGAATACCGCGAGAACCACCTTTGATTTCTTTATTCAAGGCAATCGCAACAACTGTATCCTCACCACGGATTGTGTTTTCAAACTCAATACCATCATGACCGCCTTCTATGCTTTTATTCAAAACAATCGCGACCAGGCTATCTTCTACATTACCCTCAAAGTCGATACCGTCATCATTGATACCCTTGATACTATTCAGACCAATGCCGAATATGGAATCTGTAACATCGCCATCCACATGGATACCGTCAGCACGGCCGGTAATTTTGTTTGCCACGATAAATACGTCAGAATCGTCTACGCCACCTTCAATGCGGACACCATCTCCCTTAGATTTGATAGTGTTGCCGTCGAACAGTTGGCCTATCTGCAAATGTGCACCATTTGTGATGCCACCAGTTACAAGAACGCCAACATCATCCGCTTTTAAATCATTGTCCAGAATATCAACACGACGACCATCGATACCTTCATCAATACGAACACCAAATTGTGCGTTCTCTACATCATTCCCTGCAACAAGAAGAGAGCCACTTCCTCTCCAACCTTTTTGCAAGATACCGGCAAACTCAGCGCCATTAATATCATTGTTTGTAATTTCTGCTGAGCCTTTCATCGCAATTAGCTCAACCCCATTACCGATATCGGCAGTCGCAAGACCAGCATTCGTGATTGTGTTGTCATCAATAACAATGTGACCGCGTGCAAAACTTACATATACACCTTCGTCATTCGTATTCTTAATCTTGTTATGAGAAATCTCAACATTAGCACCGCCATTCACATGGATACCATCAGCGAAACGGTCTGTTCCTGTGATGTTTTTAATATTGTTGCCTATGATATCTGCTTCGTTAGCGTCATTTACACGGATACCTGTCCATGCACGATTAATTTTATTTGCATCAGCAGCAGTCGTACCACCGATAACAGCATTATCACTATCGTCTAGAAAAATACCGATTTCGGTAATGTCAGACAGATCATTACCCGCGATGACAACATTAGATGATGCATCTACATCAATACCGTGTTTGCCAGCATTGGATATTGTATTACCTGAAACGCTCGCAGCTTTCTTATCGATATCAATACCGGACGCACCAGTGTTCTTAATTCTATTATCATCAACAACAAAAGAGCCACCAGAAGTATTCGTCTCTTTAATTAAAACACCTGCATGTTCTGTGCCCGTAATCTTATTACCTGACACATTCGCATTACCTTTCGTGTAGATCAGCTCAACCCCATTACCAATGTCAGGTGTTGCAAGACCAACATTTGTTATAACGTTGTCCGTAATTGTTAGGTTTCCACGGGTAAAGCTTGCATAAACACCTTCATCGTTCGTCGTATCAATACGGTTATTAGAGACATCTACACTAGCACCACCAAACACATGGATACCGTCAGCGAAACGGTCTGTTCCTGTGATATTACTTATATCGTTTCCGATAATGGATATGTCGTTACTATCACTGGTGCGAATACCTGTCCATGCACCATCAATTTCATTACCTTCACCCGATGCAAGACCACCAATATCAGTATTATTACTTCTTTCTACAAAGATACCTGATTCAGTAACAGAATCTATGCTGTTACCCTGTGCAGTACTATTATGAGCACGATTGAAATGGATACCGTGTGTTGTACTTCCGGTTACTACATTGTTCAAAATTGATGCATTTTGTGCGTGATCTACATGAATGCCAGGATCACCACCAGTAACGGTAAACCCATCAACTGTCACATTATCCGCAGTTACATGGAATCCCGGAGAATTCGGATTAATGATTGTTTCATCACCACGCGCATTAGAATAGCCTGCTGTACCTGCATTTGCGCCATTTAGAACGATATTTGCATGATCCACACTAACAGATTCATTGAATGTGCCCGCGCCTACATTAATTGTATTTTCGCCTGTACCTGTGTTATCAATCGCATCAATTGCGCCTTGGATTCCCTGAGCAGCCGGCTCAATCAATGCAAGAATTTGTGCAGTTGGGACAGGTGTATCATCTTGATTCTGATTCAGGTCAATTGTGCCTGTACCATTTGTTTTTAAAGTATTTGCGACAGAAGTGAAAACACCGCCATTATCGATGTCAATATTTCCGCCTTCGGCATTAATTTCGCCTGCGTAGATTTCAACATTTCCGCTTGTCGCGATATTCACATTACCACCACCCGTATTAATAGATGGGCTTAATGCCGGCTTTGACGAAGGTACAGGAGGTGCACCCTCTTGTACGAAACGCTCACCTGATATATCAACCGAACCACCCGCAGATGTTTCAATTGAGCCGCTGTTATTGACTGTTCCGTTTTTACCACCGGACAGAATAATTTTACCGCCTGAAACTGTTGCAGAAGATGCCGTGATAATACCCGTGTTATTGATAACGTTATCAATTGTATCTTTTGCGGCCTTCGCAGTAATCTGTACTGTACCGCCTTCTGCATTAATTGAACCTTCATTACTTAAAAGAGCGTCATTCAGTTCACCCTTAACAGTAACCTCAACAAGGCCGTCACCATACATGTCAAGCGTCACCTTCTTACCAGACGCCATGACAACATTACCAAGCTTTGCATTAATAACGCCACTGTTGGTTACAAATGGGGATACAAATGCCGCAAGACCAGCTTCAGCAACCGTAATCGTTCCATCCAGAACAATTTCACCGCCATTCGCGATATTTTTGATCGTTAAATCTCCGTTATCCATAATATCAGAGACACTAATCTTTCCTGAAGTGGCGATTAAGCTTTGCACATCAACACTGGAATTCTCAGTGAAAAACAAACCATCCTTATCGATAATAACAATCTGCATATTAGAATTCAGATCACCATCCAATGTAGATTGAATATCTGCGCGATTATCACGGTATGCAAATGTGCTGCCGCTATCACCAGTAACGTTCACTGTATGACCATTGTAAATATCTGCATTACCTTCAACATAACCATTACCGTTTGTAACTGTAATATCGGTTACGTTCGGAATTGTTAGATCCTTACTCACATTACCGTCCAGAACCGTATCATAATCCCAAGAATGTGTCGGCGTTGCATCTTGTGCATCCGCGTTCATCGGCATTAAAAGAGCCGCTGCCATAAAGGCTGTTGTCGACATTAATGCCTTAGAAAGACCTTTTGTTATGTTTGCCGCTCGTGTACATTGTACTTTATTGCGTGTTGCTACATATTTACCCATCGTCTTATCCTTGCTCTTTACGCTCAAATTCTTAATTATCTGTTACGAGTAATGCCCCCGCACGATGCCAAGTTGTCCCTAACTTGTGCAGCGCACCAGATATATTCTGTGTCGCATTCTAGTAATAAGGATGGAATATACGCCCTTTCTCTTCGAAAAAACAACAAAATATTAAGGAAAATGTAACCTTTTTATGATGCGGAAATGCAAGTGTATCGGGAAACAGAGTGTAGCCCTTTTGATTTAGAGAATTCTAATTCTAAAATCATTTTAAAAAAAATGCACAAGAGTCAGGAATCAAACATAGAATCCTAACTCAACACTATATAAAATAGGCAAGAATACTATTCAAAATCCGTAATGAATCCTTCGACATAATAATCTTCTTCTGTGCATCTCATGATATCAACATCGCACTGCTCATCACGACGACCAGTCGGCTCACAATCCACATGCACAGATTCTAAAGACCATAAATCAGTTGCACCATGCACACCTTGCTCTACACCCATATTCAATACATAACTGGTCACTTGCGTATTTTCATCTATACATTGCCCGTTCTCAAGGCGCGTTGGCTGATCCCAGCCAAGCGTTATTTTCGGGCCATCCATATATTTTGTCACTTCATTTGATTTCACCGAACAACCACCTGTATTACAAGCCTGCATAGCGAAGTATATATGCTTTGCGTTTTCCGATACATCCGGTTGCACATGTAGAGTAACAGTCTGCGTTGTTTCTGCTCCCTGCCCGTCACTGACCGTGTAAGTAAAGCTATCCCGACCATTATATTCTGCGTTTGGCCGATACCAGATCGTATTATTTTCTTTAATCTCCATTTCAAGGTCGCCATGTGATGGCGCAGTGAATGAGACAACAGTTAGATAATCATTATTCGGATCACTATCATTTAACAAAACATCCAGTTCCGTCACTGTATCCTCATCAACCGTAAAATCATCCCTGACAGCAACGGGAGGAAGATTGTTTGGATCCGGCCCATCATCAACTTCTGCAATTGATACACTCACGACCTGCGTTGCCAAACCACCATTATCATCACTTACCTGATAATAAAAAGCGTCATTACCAAAATAATCTTCATCTGGCGTATATGTAATCGTATTATCCGCATTTACCGTAGTCGTACCATGCGTCGCAGACCATGCTTGGGTTACGCTAAGCGCATCACCATCAGGGTCAGAATCATTGGACAGGACATTCAACCTTACCGTTGTGTTTTCACTTAATAGTGCACTATCTTTACCCAACTTCGGGCGTCGGTTCGCGACTTCCTCAATGGAGACGTTCACAACCTGTGTTGCCAGACCGCCTCTATTATCGCTCGCCTGATAATAAAAAGAGTCAGCACCAAAATAGCCCGCATCAGGCGTATATGTAATTGTATTATCCGCATTCACCGTAGTCGTACCATGCGTCGCGGACCATGCTTGGGTTACGCTAAGTGCATCACCATTCGGATCAGAATCATTGGATAGAACATTAATCTGACGTGTCTCCCCTTCTATCAAAGAGACATTATCTTTTCCCAGTGTCGGCCTTAAATTTGGCTCAACCTCATCTTCAACTGCGTCAATTGTAACGTTAACCCGTTGTACTGCATTGCCACCGTTATCATCGGTCACACGATATAAAAAGCTCTCCGTACCATTATAATCGGGATTGGGCGTATATGTGATACGATTTTCCAGCGCGTTAATGGTGGCAACCCCATTGGTTAGCCCTTCTACAGATGTAATTCTTAAGGCATCGCCATCAGGATCATTATCATTGGAAAGGACGTTAATTTCGACGGATTGATCTTCATCAACACGTGCGCTGTCTTTGCCGAGAACCGGCCTCTCATTTGCATTCGCTGTTGTTGTTACTGCGACAGCAGCGAATAAACCAAATACCGTGCTAATATTTTGACTTACCTTTATCATGTTTCAAACCTTCCCGTTTATACGTATTCACGCGGCAAGAAGTACTAGTGTATGAAAAGGAAAAAATCTATAGGAAATACTAAACTTTTTAAAAGCACAGTTTACTTTTGACTTCCGATTGCCTCAACCTGCTCTTGTAAGCAGTAGACATAACTGTGAAATCCTGTTTTTGAGAAAACATTTAAACCAGATTCTGTTTTTAATGAATACAGGAACAAGCCAACAGGAATTGTACTGAGCAGATATATAAAAAACGCGACAACACCTATTGTGATTTTACGTTTTATTGTCATGATACCGTCCCCTTTCCTATATTTATAAAGTGTAGGGATATAGCCTAGCGTATAATTTTTGTCACCTTAAAATAAAAAAAGCCGGACATAATGCCCGGCCTCTCTCTTATTCTTTTGACCTAGATCACGGTAATCAAATTCCCTGCAGCTTCCAGAGCATCCTCATCACTCAGGCCAGTTGCGCCTGTTATTGTAGCAATCTGAACAAAATTATCTGCACCACCATCCACATCAACCGACAATACCGAATCAACGCCATTATCCGTAATTTGGACAAAATCTGCAATTGCATCCGTAACAGGATCATAGCCCTCTAACAGATAAGAAATATTGATGCTGTCGTCCTCTGAGGTATTAAAATCTGCGATTTCATCAACGGCAAAGAAACTATCAAATTCAAACACAAACATATCGGCACCGCCTTCACCGTGCAGAACATCGGCGCCTTCACCGCCATAAAGGATATCATTATCATCGCCTGCATAAAGGATATCATCCCCACCCAGACCGAATATTTGTTGACTTCCATCACCACTTACCATGGTTTGCGATGCATCATCACCCAGCTCATAAAAAGAAACATTTTCAAACAAGCTATCTGCGTTACTATTCGCATCATCATCATTCACAAAGACAAGCTGCGTATAGGTTTCACCAACATTGTAATAATCACTCAACAAGATATCAAACCCCTGCACAGAACCATCACCAGCGTAATCAGGACCATCTTGCCCCCAATTTTGCGTTCCGTATACCTGTACCAACCGATCACCGGTCGTGTGGTCATTATCTGTGTCCAATCCTATACCGTGGATTTCGCCTTGCGTGTTAGAGCTGAAATCAAAACGTAAAACACTATATTCTGTTGTTGTATATCCGGATGGAAGATCAACCACCTTCCAACTGTTTCCTGCCAAAGATAATTGTGCTTCTGATGCTCCCGCACCGGTTGGCGTATTATCTTGATTAGAATAAGATGACAAAGATGCCGCTCCGAGATCAAGAGATACAAGGTCTGCATCCGGCGCAGTAATAACTGCGGCTATACTCACATTCACAATCTGCGTTGATAAACCGCCATTTCCATCAGATGCCTGATAATAAAAACTCTCCGATCCATTATAGCCCGCGTTCGGTGTATATGTAATTGTGTTATCCGCATTCACAACAATGCTACCGTTGTTAGCGCCCCAGGCTTGTACAATTTCAAGAGTATCGCCGTTTTGATCACTATCATTGGCGAGAACATCAATCACAACAGAATCATTTTCATCAACAGTGACATTATCTTTACGCAAGACAGGTCCTACATTTGGTTCCGGATCATCTGCCACCGGATCAATTGTAACATTTACGCGCTGCGTTGCAGTTTCACCACGCGCATCCGTGACAGTATAATAAAAACTCTCCTCACCGAAAAAATCTGCATTTGGCGTATATGTAATTGTACCATCCGTATTAATTACAGCGACACCATGATTTACTCCGCCTACAGATGTGACACTTAACGCATCCCCATCAGGATCACTATCATTTGCCAAGACATTGATGATAACAGAACCGTCCTCATCAACAGTCGTGCTATCCTTTCCAAGGACAGGTTTGTCATTCGTGGCTGGTACATTGGGAACGAACACGCCTCCCTGATACAGACCATCGACAAAGACCAGCGTTTCAACTGCGTTGACCGTATCCACACCGTCTGTACCAACATTATCCGTTACAGTAAGTGTGCCCGCATTATCTGCAATCGTATAATTAGCAAACGCACCAGTATATATGGCAACATCTACTCCGGAGCCGCCATTAATATTATCATCACCCTGACCACCGGTAATAATATCATTATCATCACCACCGGTAATCGTGTCATGCCCCGGACCGCCGTGCAGAATATCATTGCCAAGGCTACCGTCTATAATGTCATTACCGGAATTCGACCAAACGATGTCGTCACCGCCAGCCGTCGCAATAATCATATCACCCAGAACATGTGTCGTGCTGGCAATATTGACAATATCATTACCGGAGCCAGGGAAAATGAATTCAATATTCTCTATCAATAAATCACCAGCAGCATCGACCAAACGATAATATTGATTAAGTGGTGAGCCCGAAAGTACATCGCTTGTACCCGCACCGCCATCCACATGCGTATCGTTAATGTAATACGTTCCCAATAGCGGTAATATCTCGCCTGTATATGGATTAATAATATTTTCAGATATGAAGGTAGGCGTACCTTCAACATTAGTTGTAGTCATATCGTTTTCCCCTAAATTTAAACACACAAAAAGTTATGAAAAATAATAATGCGAATCTTTACAATAAATCAACAAAATATATATTTTCATTATATATCAATACCTTGTTATATTTCCCGAAAGATTTAAGCACAATATATTGATGTTTTATCTATTGCCTGCCACTATATTCAATCATTCCTTCTCATGTAAGGGTCATCCATGTTTTTTAGAATATTTCTTTTTGCGCTTTGTTTGAATAGCGTTTTATATATTCCCAACTCTCTCGCTTCTACCAATGCCGCAGATATCCAGAATCTCGCTCGTTTTTTTGGTATACCGGCCAGCCAGATACAAATTGAATGCCCACAACAGAGTTTCCAAGTCATAGATGCCCCTCATTCAGCGGAGCTTTCCGTCTGCCTTCACAAGGCATCAAATCAAAAAAGATGTGAAATTGTTATAAAACCCTTTCAAAAACGTCCTTTTGTGGCACAAATTTCTTACGACATGAAAATCAGCCATAACGTCAACAAAGCAGATAGATGGATGAGTATTTTTCAAATTCACTCCCCCCCTGACACATCAGAGAATTGGAGATGCCCTCCGGTATCCTTAGAGGCATATAAGGGCAATTTACGCATGTTTAACAGATGGGATAAGACCGCCATATCGAAGACGAGTGGATATCATTGCGCCGAAGAAAATAGCAGCATTCAATCTCGGGAAATTTTTCAAAACTATTCCTATGAACAAAATCAGTGGATCCCTATACAGATTATAGCCAACCTCACCCATCAGGATAATGGTGTTTTAAAAACCACTATTGCCGATGGCCCTACACACACATATGAAGGCGCGAATAGCTATAACGACCACAAAGCTCCTTATCTAAAATTCGGGATATACAAGCCAAATGGTTGGCACGGGAAGCATATTCTTTCCTGTATCACGTACAGAACTGTGGACATTTCACAAGAAAAGTAATAAAATTATAGACATGGGTTTTCGCCCGATTCTATCTAAATGTTTTTCAATTCACACAAGCACCGAAACGATATGAAATATCGTCTTTTTTCCATTTGCGCGTTTACAGCGCTCAGCCTCCCTGTTTGCACCATATCCGCGCAAACGGCGAGCTTGGCCGAGCGTGAGCAAGAGCTCTCTGTTCTCACAAGGCGTAATCCGGATTATGACCCCGCCGGCACACGCTTTGCCGGATTTATCTTTCATGCCGATCTGGATAATGTCATTGAGCATACGGATAATTTATACTCCACCCAATCCGATGAAATCGCAGATACATTACACATCGTAAGACCCGCAATAGAGGTGCGCTCTGATTTCTCAAGACACTTTTTTTCTGCATCCCTGACTGCTGAGAACGGGCGGTATGTCGATATAGAAGATGAAAATTACTTTGACTATTCCGCAAGTATAAACGGAAGAGTTGATATATCACGAGACATAACGGCTCCACTTTCAGTGAGTTATAACAGAGGCCATTCCCGCCGATCCAGCCCCGATGATCGTGGCGTAGTTGAGCCCACAAAGAACAACGAACTCAATATTGGGGCAGGACTAGATTATAAAGGGGCAACCATTGACGCATCCTTAAGCAACTCTTTTAAACGCAATACATTTGAAGACAACAGAACTGAAACAGCCTTCGTCAATAACAATGACAGAAACAGAAACCAATTTGGAACTTCGGCAACCATCGGACTCTCACGCGAGTTGCCTTTATCTCCATTTTTATATACCGGCTTTCAAAAGATACGATACGATCAGAAAATTGATGATAATGGATTCGAAAGATCATCACAAAGCTTTATTACAGGGCTTGGCTTAAATCTTACACCATCCTCTAGCTTGTTACGATCTACGGTACGCGCTGCTTATGTAAGGCGTAATTTAGATGATAATCGTTTCGATAGTATCAATGATTTTCTATATGCTCTTAACCTTACATGGGAGCCCTCAACTCTTATGGCTCTTACTTTAAACGCTGAACGCAGTATTGAGGAATCAACGTTGAATAACATTTCATCAAGTATCGATACTAAAATTAGCGCATCTGCTGTTTATGAGTTTGCCCCTAATATATTTATAGAGCCTTCTGCATCATATCTCTTGCGGGATTATAAAGGTAATGCGGATAGAGATTTGAAACGCATGGGCGCGGAAATGGAACTTCTTTATAAACTCAATAGAAATCTCTGGGTTTCAGGGCAATATGAGTATATAAAACAAACAGAGCATCAAAACAGCGTCGAGGTTAACGACTTTGACCGCAACATTTATAATCTCAGCGTAAAATTGCAGCTATAGGACACGAACATAATGTCAAAACTACCGCGTTTTATATATCTGATTTTCATTCTCCCGCTTCTCTTCATAGCAGGTTGCGTCACCACAATCCCTACACAGGGCACGCACCCTGTGCAAGCCGCGGAATACACATTAGGTACAGGGGATCAAATTCGCCTTATTGTTTTCGGACACGAAGATTTATCCGGCGAGTTTATGGTTGGCTCAAGCGGAACAATTTCTTTTCCGCTCATACTCGATACCAACGTTAAGGGTCACACGGTAGAAGAGCTTGAACAAACAATCACAGAGAAATTATCACCCCAATATCTTTTAGATCCCAAGGTGAGTATAGAAGTTCTGCAATATCGTGATATTTATATCTTAGGAGAGGTCAGAACGCCTGGAAAATACTCTTACATCCCTGATTTAACCATACAAAAAGCCGCCGCCATTGCCGGTGGATATACATACCGTGCACAACAAAATAGTGCAGAGCTTACACGCCAGACGAACGGCCAAATCACAACACAAGATGTCGACAGCAAAGAAACTATTCTGCCTGGCGACACAATTATTGTTAAACGAAAATGGTTTTAAAATGCGAAAGATAATTGAGCCATGACACAAGCATATAATGAAGAATTTCAGCCCATAAGCCTCGCAGACTTATGGAATCTTATTGTTCGGCGCAAAGTTACCATTTTACTTATGTGTCTTTTGGCCGTGTTGGTTGCATGTTCTTATTTAAAGACTGCACATAAAAAATATAATGCTCAGGCCGTTGTCTTATTAGATAACCAACAAAAAAACCTGCAAATTGAGAATTTATTAGGCGAGCGCGGAACTGACTCTGCCTATGTGTCTTCGGAAATACAAATCTTGCTTTCTCGTGAGCTGATGCGTGATGTTTTGACGCAACTTGACCTATTTAATAATGCAAACCTCCTTTGGCCGCCCAAAAGTCCGGTCAGAGCACTTAGTGCAAAAATCGGCAAGAAAACTCCAAGCAAAAAAAAGAAGCCTTCCCAATCAACAGCAGAGAGAAAGTCAACTTCAGAGAATAAACTGATTGCCTTTGCCATACGGAATTTAAAAATCACCCAGATTGAAAAATCAAATGCGATTGAAGTTACATTTACATCCTATAACCGTGATTTAGCAGCAACGTTGGTTAATACCTTGGTTGAGCTTTATATCAAGGACAGCTTATCCGACGATCAATCAACGGTTTCCAATACAAATAAATGGTTAAAACAGCGCGTACAAGAATTACGAAAAAATGTTACACGAGCCGATACACGAATTGTTGAACACCGCAAACAATACGGATTTGTTGATAGTAACGGGATCGCCCTGATAGAAAATGAGATTGCGCAAATTAGTAGAAACATGATTGATGCGCAAACCACATTATCCCGCGCGCAAGTAAAATGGGATGAGATCAACTCTCCCCAATCACGAGACACTGCCCCACAGGTTCTGGCATCTTCTATTATTCAAAAACTCATTGAGCGTCAGTCAGATATAAAAAGCAGGGTCGCCGACCTAAGGAAAATATACGGATCTGAACATCCGGAAATGATCGCTGCATCAAGTACACTGAACGAGATCAATGCCAAGATAGATCTGGAAATTAATAAGATCGCAGTATCACTCAAACGTGAATATAATATCGCAAAATCAAGCGCCGAAGAAATTGAGTTGCAACTTGATACTCTCAAAACCCAATACAACGATTTAAAAGTTCAAAACATCCGCTTGCAAGAAATGGAACGCGAAGCAGAAAACAGCAAAACCCTCCTTGCGAAGTTGGATTTGCGTTGGCGCGAAATAGAAGTGCAGGAAGACAAGCAGATAAAAGAACCTTATGCACGCATTCTTTCACGTGCAGTCCAACCGACAGAACCAACAAGCCCAAAACCAAAATTGGTTATTATTGTCGCGCTTATTGGCGGGTTAGGGCTAGGTCTTGCATTCGCGATTATAATGGACTATCTGCAAACAGGTATTTATAACGGCAAACAATTGCAACAACACACCGCCTTGCCAAATATCGCTTTGATCCCGAATGTCGGAGGGAAAAAATCAGCGCATATTAAGAAATCTGTCAAAACGCTTTCCAATGCGCCTCTCTCGGCCTATACGGAATCATTACGATCTTTGAGCGCATATTTACGCAATAAAATAAATACGGATAGTGCTACAATTTTCAACTTCACTTCCGTTTATAGCCAAGAAGGCAAGTCTGCCATTGTCGCAGCAGCCGCGCGTCAACTAACATTAGAAGGCAAATCAGTTCTGGTGATTGACTGCGATTTACGCAACCCTGCCTTAGGCGAAGCGTTCGACCTTAAATCAAAACAAGGCCTGAGTGATGTCCTTAATAAAAGCGTAAAAATTGATAGCGTCATATACAAAGATAAAGAAAGCGATATTGATATCATTGGCATCGGTAGTATTACAGATGTGAATGTCATTAATAAAGGCGCGCATATCTGGCAAAATATAAAAGCCGAGATGGGCACACGTTATGACGTTATACTTTTAAATGGACCTGCCGCCCAACATATTTCAGATATGAGTATTCTGGCACAAGGTACACAAAATATTTTATGTGTCTGTTGGAAAAAAACCCCTGCGAAACAAATTATGTTTGCGCAACATGTCCTTGAGGAGTTGGGTTTTTCACTTTTAGGAACAGTGGTGACACTTGTGAAGCCATCAAAGATAAAACAATTGACCCACTATTACTGATCACAGACGCCGTAAGGATGAGATGAATATGGGCGCGAAGAACACCATACCGATTCACAGTATTATACTCATATGTTGCTTTTATCTGTCACTTATAAGGGGAACAAGTATCGGCTTGTTCTATCCGTCGAGCGAGTTACAACTCAATTCTATTGATTATACGCTTATCAAATATATGAATTATGCGTTACTCGTTGGAATCATTGGCTATCTTTTCACTGCTAACAATTATCGTGTCCTGCTTGATAAAGCTTTGAAGCCGCCTATTCTCATATTTATATCTATTTGCCTGATTTCCATTATCTTTTCAGACGAAAAGGTACAATCTTTAAAGCATGCCATTGCCCTGATTGCGATATCTTTCCCAATAATTTTTTATATCTACAGATACGGGTCTGATAACCTTCTTGATGAAATTAGCCGTTTTATCATCCTGCTATCTATCGCATCGTTACTTTACGTTATTATCATGCCCCAATATGGCATGATGTCGGGTAAGCATGATGGTGCGTGGCGAGGACTTTTTGATCACAAGAATAATTCAGGTCCTTTTTTCGCATTAGGATTTTATTTCCTGCTCAACCGCCTGCAAAGCCTAAAGAAAAAACATATCATTTCGCTTATGCTGGGTATGGTTATATGTATTTTGTTTGTCGTTTTTTCAAAATCATCAACTGCTATCATCACGTTCATTATGGCAGGAGCGTTGTATTTTGGAATGCAAATTATGTACAGGTTTAAAAATGCAGCAGAGAGGCTTGGCCTATTCCTTGCTTTGTTTTCCCTACTTATTCTAAGTATATTTTTCGGCGCAGGGAAGTTTAATGACATCATTCATAGCACAACAGGTAAGGACGCAACGCTTAGCGGAAGAACAGAAATATGGGCGCCTTTAATGGATCTTAGTTATGAACGCCCGCTATATGGGTATGGCCTTGGCATTGCGCAGCGCCCAAAATTTCTGAAACGTATACATAAATTTATCGATTTTAAACCCAAAAGCACGCACAACTCCTATATTGATCTCATTTTAGGTATAGGGTATCCGGGGGCTATTTTATTTCTGATTTTAGTTTTGAAAGTGATATTCACAAACCTTATTTGTCACATTGATAACCTCACCATTCTCAGGAATAAAGCACTCTTTATGAGTATATTGCTCTCTTTATTTTTGGTTAGTTTTACATCCAGCTTTATCTTACTTGGGCGCTCTTTTGTATGGATCAGTTTTTTATCCGCCCTCCTATGCTTGGCGCAACCCTCCTCACATAAAGACAATGACTCACCTACAGGTAAAACATAAAAAATTTATTTTTTATGCTGTATCCTCCCCTATGCAATGCTAAACAAAGTGTACGTTTTCGCCTTTCTTAATAAGAAAGCACTCATTACATACGTATTACGCTATGCATTTTAATCTGGTTTGGGTTTTCTCTGAAAAGTTTGGTTGTGCGCTCATTTCGATAGGCGCATTCTTTATCTATGCGTATGCGCTGACCCCTGCCGAATTTGGAACTGCCGTTGTTATTCTTTCTGCTGCTCAATTTCTGGCGATCCTTATTAGCATCTTCTTTGAAGATACATTAGTTCAACTCAAAGACATTAATGACCGGTATATTGATACGGCATTTTGGGGCAGTATTCTCGCCTCTGTCATTGCCATGGTTTTTATGATTACGGGATTTCACCTTGTAGACTATCACGCCGATGACAAAGACACACTTGCGCTTGTTATGTTTGCTAGTACGGAAATTTTATTAACGAATATAGGCGTCATTTATGTTGCCAAGCTACGGCGCGACGGACGTTTTCGACTTCTTGCATTCCGTGTACTTTGCGGACGTATTGGTGGATCAATCTGCGGTATTATTGCCGCCTTAAGTGCATTTGGACCATGGTCTATTTTGGTGCAGAGTGTTACAGGCACCGCACTACAGACATTCATTCTCGTCTTTTCGGTTCGCACTTTTCCAACTACGCAAATTTATATGCCTTATTTAAAGTATTTTTGTGTATTTGGCTCTTCTCTCGCGTTAAAGAGGCTGAGTTGGGATCTTCTTGTTCGCATGTCTCCAATGATTGCAGGGTTAACTTTGGGCACGACCGCAGCGGGGCACGTTGCCTTCGCATGGCGCATGGTTGAGCTGTTTCGCAATTCTATTATTACAGGTGTCACAAGCTATCTATTACCACATTTTTCACGCATGCAAGATTCACGCGACAATATGGCTAAGGAATTTATATCAGTTACTTCTTTACTATCATTTACCATGACCCCCTTATTTTTAGGGATACTTGTTACTGCGCCTCTGATTGTCACTACGATCTTTGAGCCCAAATGGAATGATACTATTCCATTGATCCAACTCTTTTGTATTTCCGCACTACTTGGTGGATATCGCGCAACCGTTCCAATCACAATCACAGCCAGTGGTCAGCCACAACGTATGCTTACGCTCAACCTACTCACAACTTTAGCCGCACTTTTAATCATGTTATTTGCGGGAAGTTATGGCATTTGGGTATTTGGCGCAGCCTTTATTGTCTATATTTTCTTTTTACTTATCGGCAGTGTGCCCATTATTAAAGACCTCATAGGATTAAGTGCCGATCAACAATTACTTCCTATTGCAAAATACTGCATTCCGGGGTTATCCATGGCTTGTATCTTAATGGTGTTACAAGAAACCCTGCCCAATGACTCTATAGGAAATAATTTACTTGTTCAGGTTATATTGGGTGTCATTCTTTATTTTATTACAAGCATAACCTTCTACCGGAAGGACTTACATGCGTGGCGCATAGGGTTTTTCGGGCGACAGAAAAATAAAGAGACAAAAGCCTTATGATTTATGATTTTCAATCACCATATCGTAGATTTCTTCCAGCTTCGCCGTTTGAGTTTTGCCGCAAAAATTTTCTTTCACAAAAACCGGACCTGCATTTGACATTGCCTGCATTTGTTCCGGATTCTCAATGATTTCTTTCATATTTTGATAGAGGCTCTCAATATTCCCTTCTTCAGATAGAAGGCCGGTCTTACCATTATCTAATGCCTCTGGCACGCCGCCCGATGCAAACGCAACGACAGGGAGGCCAGCCCATTGCGCTTCACAAACGACAAGACCGAAAGCTTCGGTTTGTCCGTTTTCCTGTGTCATGCTCGTATGACAGAACAGATCACTTTCACGCATCATGCGTAGAACTTCCGTATGTGGTTTAGCGCCGTGGAATGTATAGCTTTTTAGACTATCTTTCGCTTGTTGCTCAAGGCTTTCGCGTAGGTGCCCGTCTCCGATAATATCTAAATGTATATTCAGGCCATCACGCTCCAACATTGAAACTGCTTCAATCAGCTTGGTATGAGCTTTAACAGGCACTAAACGTCCGACAGATAAAATCCGTATTGCCTCACTGTCCTTGCGTTTCCGTTTGGCATGCTTATGACCCTGTAGAGAAACTCCCATATAATGCACATGACATTTATCTTCTGGGAAACCAAACTTTATGGCCCTATCCTTGATAAATTCAGAAACACAAATAAACATATCCGCACGCTGCGCCAGTTTATGACGGTTTTGGGAAAATGCCATTTGTAAACGCCCATCACGCGCAACAGTTATTTCATTTTTTAGGATATCAAAACCATGTAGCGTTACAATTAAGGGCTTATCTTCTTGGCATGTTATATGACTGGCGAACCACCCTGTCGGCCCGAAATGTGCGTGCACAACATCGCTGTCTCGGACTTCACGACGCAACTGCGGATTAAACCCGGTCACCTTGAAAATGAGTTCTGCCAACTTTCCCTTAACGCCATTCTGATTATTTATCGCATGAACAGGAATGTCATGCTCAACAGATTTGGGCACCGTCTTACAGGCAAGAAATTTCGGTTTATAACGCATCAAAGCACTTGCTTGATGATAAACGAAAACCTCACTCAGTGGCATAGATTGGTTCAAAAAAATGGCAACAGAGCGCATCATTTATTCCCCTTCTTTTGTACCAGAACCATCTTTAGGGCGCAGAATATCATCACGTTGTTTGAATGCCCACTCCGCGGCATTTCCCTTCCCATGAATTAATGCACGCATTTGATAGGAACGTACAAATTTAATCATATCTGTATCGCCGAAACGGCGCTCTTTCACAGCATACGCTTTTACAAAGCCATACATAGAGTACAATGTGCCAATAATATAAGGGCGTTGACGCAATGAACGATATACAGAACTTACCAAAAAGAAAATTGGGTGTGTGCCAATATGAAACTGGCCCTTACCATGTCTAATACGACCGCGATAAATGCTTTTTTGGCTTGAGCCCATTGGACGTAGGTGAATAAATTTTAAATTATCACCATCCCAACTCAGTGCGCGCCAACCAAACCAACGTGCGCGATGACAATCATATCCATCCCAGCCAACCTCGGCTTCAAATCCATCAATTTGTTTAAAGCATTCTGTACGATAGAATTTTGTCATTCCGACGGATGCCTCATCACCGCATAGCTCGCTTTTTTCTTCGCCGGTTTCAGGATGGATGTAATAGGCCTTACCGCTACATGTCCCAAGGTGGATGTCTTGTTCCATACGTTCAATTAAAGTTTCGAAATATTTAGGAGGTAGATCCAGATCAACGTCGAACTTACAAACATAAGAAAACTCCTCCAAATCGACATGTGCAAGCCCATCGTTAAAAGCGTGAATAACCCCTGCACCAACATTACGCCCTGTCGTTTTTGGTCTGTGCACCAATTTAATACAGGGCATTTTCTCCATATATTTTTGGATAATATCAACACTGTTATCAGTAGAGCCATCATCGACTATCACCCATAAAGACGGTTGGATTGTCTGTTCAGAGACCGAACGCAATGTTTGCTCTATATATTCCCCCTCATCTTTACATGGGGAAATCAAAACATATGATCTATCTTGTGCGTCCTGAATCATTTTCTTTTCCATTTTTATTTCGGCTTAACCCGTTCATTATCAAGCATATACAAAAAACTTGATCACTGCGAAAAATGCCTCTAAAGTCTGTGGAAAATTACGGTATTGACTATCATTAAGCAAGCAAAGTTTCGCACATAGGCACTTTTAGATTTAGAGAGATATGCCATGCCTATCCCCCCTGAAAAATACACCAAAATTTACGATGTTTTATACAAGTCACAAGATGACTCTCTACATTGGAACTTATCAGACTTTATCGAAAATAAAGAGCGGGGAAGCGTACTTTACTTCTTAAATGCGCACGGTGTTAATATGTGCGCCCGTAATTGCGCATTCACGGAAACATTACTGTCTGGTTCCTATTTGTTACGCGATGGAGTAGGTATTCAAATTGCATTTAAGTGGTTAGGGTTAAAAGAAACAGAGAATTTAAATGGTACCGACCTAATTCCGAAAATCGCCCAATATTATCAGGATAAAAAAATTGCTATTTATGGCTCTTCGGATGAGACGCTCAGCATTTTAAAAAACAAACTGCAAGCCGAAGGGTACAATAACATTATTTCGATGTTACACGGGTTTTACGATGCCGACACCTATGTCAAGGATTGCAAAAACCATACCCCTGATCTGGTTATTTTATGTATGGGAATGCCAAAACAAGAATTATTATCACATGATTTAAAACCATATTGTGACCTTGTGATTTGCGGGGGAGGTTGGGCTGATTTTTATTCCGGTGCAAAAAAACGCGCTCCTGAATGGATGCGCAAAGCCAATATAGAATGGTGTCACAGATTGATAAAAGAGCCAATGCGATTGGGGAAACGATATACAATTGACATAGTGTATTTTTTCATCAATATCTTCAAGATAATGCGCGCCTCAAAGAAAGCATCCGACACCTCATGAGAACATCTGTTATTATTCCGAATTATAATTACGCGGAGTTCCTGCCCTTTGCAATTGATAGCGCGCTGGCGCAAAGCGATTCAATTGATGAGATCATTGTTGTTGATGACGGGTCAGCTGACCATTCGAAAGAGGTTTTGGCACGTTACGGCGATAAAATCATTTCGATATTTCAGGAAAACCAAGGGCAAGCCAGTGCTTTTAACACAGGGTTTGAACGCTCTACCGGCGATATTATTTTCTTTTTAGATGCTGATGACTTGTTTGCACCCAACAAAGTTGAAACGATTAAAGCTCTGTATCAAACCAACGAAGATGTCGCATGGATATTTCATATGCTTCAACATGTCAGCGCCCAAGAAGCCTGCACGTACAAAGACGAAGCAGTTCATCACGACAACCAAGAGCACCTTATAATTGATCAGCGCGCAAAAATTCTGAATGGTAAAATTAGCTACGATTCACCAGCGACCTCAGGTCTATCATTCCGCCGTGAATTTATTGCACCACTTTTCCCGTTACCGATTGCGGCTTCTGTTAGTATAAGCGATCATTATATCAAATTTTATAGCCTGTCCAAAGCCGCAGGAATGCATTTGGATACAAAACTCGGGTGCCAAATTATTCATGATAATAACTTTTACACCGGACAAAAATCTACAACCGCACTTAAAGCACGCATATTCATTAATACTGCAATTTGTCTCTTGAAGGTTAACCCGCACTTAAAACGGTTTTGTAACAGCATTTTTGAAGAAGGGCTTTTATGCAGCCATAAATCGGGCATTTACAATGAAATGAGACCGCTTATCGCCTCATATCAAGGCCAAATGTCCGCATTTGATGAATTTTATATGAAGTTCCGCCTATTTATCAAAAAAATTTTAAGGCGCTCTTAGAGACTTACAAAACTAAATTCAAAGCCATATTACCCGCGCCACTTTAGAAAAATCTAATTAAAACAATGCATAAATGAACATGCTCATATGTATTTTTTACTTTCTTTTATAGCTAAAACCAAGTAAAACGGCTTGAAACTTTATAGAAAATAGATATTATTGTAAGGTAGTGAAACTGCGTAATTCTCACCCTGAATATCTATTTCTCAAAGATTTAAAACATTATCCCTTTAAGGTTATAGAACTATGTTTATGCCCAAGATTAAGCCTGTATTTAAAATCGCACTATTTAGCGGTGTCGCCATGTCAGTTATTATGACACCATCCCACACATACGCTCAAGTAGAACAAGCAACCGGTATTGCAGACCCAGCGCGAATTGGGCAGGAGCTCCTTAATATTGACGAGTTGCCCGAACTCTCAGCGGAAGTAAAGATTGAGAAAACCGTTTTGCAGAATGCACCGGAAGGCGCAGAAAATATTACATTTGCATTGGATAACCTTGAAATTGACGGTGTAAGTGCGTATGGCGCAGAAAACCTAAACCCGTTTTATGCAGATATGCTCGGCGACGTTGTGTCCCTTGCAGATATATATGGCTTAGCAAACACGCTTACTCAAAAATACAGAAATGACGGGTATATTCTAACACAAGTTATTGTACCACCTCAGACAATTGAGAACGGCACTGTTCAACTGCGCGTTATTGAAGGGCATGTTGATCAAATCATCATTGAAGGAGAAGAAGGTTCTGCGACAGATATCATCAGAAGATATGCAAGCAACTTAAAAGAGAATAACATTCTAAACGCACAAAAGCTTGAGCGTTACCTGTTGCTTATCAATGATCTTCCAGGTGTAAGCGCACGCAGTGTCTTAAGCCCATCTGCAACAAAGACCGGCGCATCGGACCTTACTATTATTGTTGAACGGGATAAATACGAAGCAGAAGTTTCCCTTGATAATCACGGCAGCCGTTTTTTAGGGCCATATCAGGCATCTTTTAGCAATTCACTAAACTCTGTTTTGGGATTTAATGAACGTATATCTGCACAGTTCGTTATTAGTGGCGATAAAAATAGAACAGATGAGCTTTTATTTGGCTCTTTACTCTATGAACAACCGATTAACCAATATGGTACAAAAGTACGTTTTCTTGGCAGTATCACATCAACCGAACCGGGCTTCACGTTGGACCAGTTTGATGTAGAAGGTCAATCACACTTTTTAAGTGCTACGGTTACCCATCCGTTTATACGCTCACGCACAACCAATATATTTGGCCGCGCAAGCTTTGACTTACGTCGTGTTGACAGTAAGAATGATTTAGAACCAACTCGTAAAGATCGCATTCGTTCTGTACGTGTCGGGGCAACAGCGCAATTTATCGATACCTTTATGGGTGTCGGTGTAAATGCCATCGATTTTGAAGTTTCACAAGGTGTCGACATATTCGGGTCAAGCCAGAATGGCGCAACATCCCTAACACGCGCAGCAGGTGATCCGAATTACACCAAAGCAGAATTGCAGCTTCAGAGATTACAACGCCTGACATCGCAGTTGAACTTGCTTGTAGCCGGTCAAGGACAATGGGCCTCATCCGCTCTTTTAAGTTCCGAAGAATTCGGCGTTGGTGGTACAGACATCGGACGTGGTTACGATTCATCCGAGATTGTTGGTGAAGACGGTATCGCCGGTAAAGTTGAACTTCAATGGAATGAGCCACACGCAATTAAGTATGTTGATGATTATCAACTATATAGCTTCTTTGACGCAGGACGCGTATGGAATCAGGACGCAACAACATCCGCAGGAAAACGCGAGTCTATCAGCTCAACAGGAATTGGTATTCGCGCCGACCTTACTGAACACACACAAGCAGCATTTAGCGTTGCATTCCCGCTCACACGTCGTATTGATACGACAAATGATCGTGATCCACGCTATTATGTCAGCATGACGCATAAGTTCTAGGACTTATGCCGTATTGAATAAAGTTTAACACACACGGAAAGTCACTTTCGTGTGTGTTTTGTTATCTAGTGTCTCGTTTAATACACTCACCCAAACATCGTGTGATGTTGTGCGACTTCTGTTGCATTTAAAGCACGATTATAAATCATGACATTCTGAAGTGCACCATCGAGGAAATACCCTGTTCCATTACTACGTGCACCAATGATTATACGCTGCCCGACTTCTTCTGCCGCTGCTCCCACTGTTACGCCTACTGGCGCATCATTATTCAAGTAAGCACGCATTACACTGCCATTCCATGTAACGGTAATATTGATTTTTTCACTTGGGGTGTAACCACTTAGCAAATATGTAGAATGACCACGCGCATATAATTTAACATCATCACCTGCACGGAAAATCCCGAAACTACGCTGCGCCGGATCCAAACCGGCTTTTGCAATAAAGTAGCCATTTTCATCAAATACGCCTGATGTGCTAACAGTCCAACTCTGTCCCGCCTCTGCAAAAAGCGATGTTCCGTCTGCAAAGCTTTCAAGACCAAGGTCTATAAAGTCATCACCGTCAAAATCATGAACAGCGACACCATCAACCTCCCTTCCGCCTGAAGGGGCAGCAGGAAGTTGATATAATAGATTATTATCAGCATTAGATTTATTACGGCTAAAACCACGCCCGATGCGATACAGCATAAAATACTCCTTAAAAAAATAAAAACCCGCCAAATCTGTGGCGGGGAAAAGATAAAATTCTGGTGTTTGATGCAACCTATCATACATATTCCCCGCAATAAGTAAAGGAATATTTTCCTGTAGCATATTAGGCACAATAAAAAATATACTGCGACAATATGAAAACTGCGTAAGGTATATATTTTTGAAACAACCTGACTTTCTTATTGGCGGCTCAACACGAAGTGGTAGCCGCGCCCTTATGCAGATTTTGAGTAATCATCCGCAGATCTTTTTGCCTGAGCGCAAGGAACATCAATTTTTTCATCAAGATAGCCTTCACAAACCCGCCTTAGAAAGTTGTAAGCAGCATTTTGAAGATGCCGTTAATCATGAACAAAGGACAAAGCTTCCAAAGGATCGTACGCTACATTGCGAACAAGAACATAACCCGGAACGCGCCCACACAGGTTGTCCAAATGCAAAGATTATCTTTACACTCCGTAATCCTGTAGAGCGCGCCTATATACAATTTCAATATGCATTGGCAGAGAGAAAAGAAACCGTAAAGACCTTCGAACGCGCAATGGAAGCGGAACTTGCGGGGCTACGTTCCCCTGATACAACCGGACGATGTTGGATTTATAAAAACCAATATCAGACACATCTTGACCATTGGTTATCTTTTTACCCGAAGGACAAAATTCTTCTTTTAATCTATGAAGAATGGATTGACCCTTCTCATAGCTCCTTACGTTCGCTTGAACAGTTTTTAGGGCTTGAGAATTCATCGCTATCTTTGGAACATGCAACAAATCATATTCCGCAAGAAGGCCACCTTTACCTACCGGGCAAAAAGCCACGTAAATATCCGACCCTATCTGATGCAACACGTGAACAATTAGAGGACACGTTCTCTGTTGATAAAACCTATATATCCAATCTCATCGGGCGTGACATCCCTGCTTGGTGTTAAAATCTGTAGAAAAATTTCTGGAACTTCGAAACGAAAAGTAGCATAATAGCGCCTAGATAAGGCGTGCGTTTATTATGAAAATATTTTATTTCTCCGGTACCAAGTTACCATCACAAAAATCAGAATCTGTTCATGTTATGAAGATGGGACAAGCCTTTAGCAAGGCGGGACACGATGTCACGTTATTTGCCAAGGGGGTTAACGGTGCCGCGTCTGAGGATATTTTCAAAATTTACGATACAGAAATAGGGTTTAAACTTTATTTATCATCACAGCTCGGAATTCCATTATTATCAAGTGCAAAACGCCTGATCGGGTTTAAGAACAAAATTGCACAATTGCCGCAACCTGATTTGACATACGGGCACGATCCAATTGAATTATTTCTCTTTAGCCCTGAAAACACACCAATTATTTTTGAAGTCCATCAAATGCCCGCATTATCTGCGCATCGTTGGGCGTTCTCAAAATTGATTAAACAACCTAATTGCAAAGCAATTATAGCAGTTTCCGATGTCTTGAAACGCGATATCCTTAAGGCATTCCCAGAACTTGAGCCAGAAGATATCTTTGTTGCCCATGACGGGGCAGACCTTATTGATCATATCACATCAAACGCCACTGGAGAGGCCCTTTTAAAAGGGCGTAAGGATGCATTCAAAGTTGGTTATGCCGGCTCTCTTAACCCTGGCAAGGGTATGGCGATGATCTCTCGCATTGCGAAATTACGCCCTGAATATGATTTTCATGTACTTGGCGGCACACGTAAACAAGTACAAAACTATCAAACGCATAATAGATTACCAAACATCCATTATTACGGTCACAGAGACCATGCGGATGTCGCGAAATACCTAAATGTCTTTGATATAGCAATTGCGCCATACCAGCACCGTGCACTGATTAAAACGGGACGTAATATGTCGCGTTGGATTTCTCCGATGAAGATTTTTGAATATATGGCGGCAAAAAAACCGATCTTATGTTCTGATCTCGAAGTTATTCATGAGATTCTGGAGCATGAGAAAACAGCACTTCTTCTACCTGCGGGAGACGAAGAAAAATGGGCTGAGGCGATTGATATTTTACATGACCATTCTGATTTCAAAAATGAGCTTGCCCATAATGCATATGAAAGCCTGCGTGATAAATACACGTGGGACAAAAGAATACAGGCGATTATGGAATTTGGATTCGAAGAACGAGCATCCATTCGCATGTTCCGCGCGTCATAACCTATTATCAAACATATTAGTTTTTGTTCGAAACATTGCTTTTTTGTACAGTTTCTACAAAATCTGACCAAAATGCCTGCTTTTTAGGTACGAGAATTTCACGCGTATAGTTCTTGGACTTTTCAAAGTTATGCCGCGCCGCATCGACACGCGCACGCATCGTTACAAATGATAAAATATGATCTGCCAGTTTTTGTGCATTTCCACGATCATGGATAAATTCAGACGATAGCACCTCGCGTGTACCTCCTGCATCTGATGCCAATGCTGGGCACCCTCTGCTCATTGCTTCAATCAATGAACGTGGCAGCCCCTCGTGAAAGCTTGGTTGAATATAGACATCTATATTATCCAACCATTCATACACACCATCTCCACGGGCAATTTTACCGCAAAACTCTACATGGCTTTGAAGGTTATGCTGATTAATCAAGCCCTGCCATTGCGCAGCCACACCTTGTCCCAGTATTTTTAAATTCATTTCAGGAATATCTTCTTCCGGATGCTCCTGACGATAGGCTTGGGCAATTGCCAATGCCTCTATTGCAACGTCGACCCCCTTCATCCCATCAACAAAACTACCGACCAAACCAATATTAAGGTTTTTGTTCTCATGCTCTATACGGTGCAGACGTTTATTCAAAATATCTTTAGGAGGCATTTCAATCTCTACATGGGATGCGCATTCTTTCTTCCCTTGTGTTGGATAACGCGATTGCAAGAATTGCTCTGTTACATACATAACGGCATTGGCATGACGCACCATATTTTGTACGCGGCGAAATTTTACAGGGGCATATATACGATTAAATAAATCACCCTGATAATATGTTTTATCATACGCACAGCCACACATCTCTACGGCGTATGGCTTGCCCTGCTCACGCGCTGCTTTTGCCGCCATAACACCAAACTCTACGGGCCCGCGCACAACGACGGCATCCGCGCGCGATACTTGATCTGCGATTTTATGATACATACGCGTATATTTTGTCAGTCTTTTTACCGGGGAATGAATGTTGGGTAACAAAATGTGATCTACACCCTTGCCGGAAGATACATCAAGGACACCGGTTTCATCAGGTCGCAATTTTTTCTTACGCCCGATAATTGTCATGCTATCAAAATGTTGTAAAAACTGTTCTTGCCAAACTTCGTAAGGAAATCCGCCGTAGCTATATACCGTTCCGTCTCGTCGTTTTGAATAACTTGTATCATGACAAAACAGAATATGCATTTTCTATACCTCTATGAACACAAGGCATATGGCCAATATGTTTCCAATAGAAAAGACCGCGTACGAGATTTTTAGCCATGTATATTTAGGCATGATCGAATGACGCGATGTGTCATATAAATCATGCACGACTGTTTCCGCCAGCTTTTCAGGGTCATTTAAAATCGGCATAAAAGCCTCCATATACTCATCCTTGCTTACATGGCCGATATCATTGAAATGGAGGAGATTAAATTCTCTATCCCCAGATTGGCGATAGCGCCTTTTCGGATAGATACAGATCATTGCGGCCAGAATACTAACCAGAGCGGTCACGATTGAGACCATGGCAGCATTGCGAAATGTTCCATGCTCAAGCGCATTCAAACACATCGGCACCAGAATAGAATTTAAGAAAATCATCACCTGCGCCTTTTGATCCAAAAGACGAATAATTGTCATGAATTTATTAATAGTCGCGGACATCACTTGCCCACGCATCAATGCCTTCCAACGCTCATCCTGTGAAATTGCGTCCATCACCCTAATACCCGAAAGAGATTTTATTCTTGCGGATACTTTAATGAGAAAATTCTAATTTTAAAAGAAGATTCCATAAAAATTGGAAATTTATAAACCGCCCCTATTGTGCAGTATGATTATCAGAAGCTTTCGCTTCAACATCCTCACCCGCAGCAGGCATTATTTCTTGAAGATCTTTCGCAACATCATCCATTGCAATATCGGGGATTTCATGGGTCTCGGCGGTGAAATCACCCAACCCTGCCGGAGCCTGATTATAGAAACGATCACCAAAATCATCCGCCATAACAGAACCGGAAGTCATGTTAATCAGTGCAAAAGCAATTAGAAATACGGATAAAATTTGTTTCATTATCGTCCCCAAGTTCGTTTCATTATACGTTATATTTGTACTATTGTTAACACATAATTAATAATTATGTCAAATGCCAGTGACTACAAGTTGTGGGAAACTCTGGACAGTTGCTATCATACAGTATATTTCATGTTATATAAGAAAGCGGAATATAATTAAGGTTCAAAAGTTACCTGTAAAATGAATATACATAACGTAAAAACTCGGGTTAAAGCCATGTCCGAAAATGACGATACAGGCAATGAGAATGAAGAGCAGGACGAAAACGGCCTGATGCTAAAAACGCGTTCACAAACGCAAAAGCCTTCGATGTACAAAGTTCTGTTATTGAATGACGACTATACTCCTATGGAGTTTGTTGTTCATGTTTTAGAATCAATCTTTAAGAAAAACCGTCAAGAAGCCACAGACATTATGCTACATGTCCATCGCAGGGGCGTCGGTATTTGCGGGATATATACATATGAAGTTGCCGAAACAAAGGTTGCGCAAGTTATGGACTATGCCCGCGCCAATGAACAGCCACTACAATGCACAATGGAACGTGAATAACGTTTTAACCTTTTATCAATCATAGAACTCTATAAAGGACTATGCTACGATCGTAGCGCAGGCTTTTTAATTATAAACAGGTTCTTATGTTATCACGTAATCTTGAACAGACTCTTCATCGCGCACTAGCTATCGCCAACGAAAAACATCATGAATATGCCACGCTTGAGCATTTATTACTGGCCCTTACCAGCGATCAAGATGCGATGGCAGTATTACGTTCGTGCGGGATTGATTTGGATGAGCTGTCTTCCGCTCTTTTACACTATATTGAAAATGATCTAAACAGCTTAACCAACCATGAGATTGAGGAATCACGCCCGACAAACGCATTCCAACGTGTTTTGCAGCGTGCAGCCATACATGTACAATCCTCGGGTCGCGAAGAAGTTACAGGCGCGAATGTCTTGGTCGCGCTGTTCTCTGAGCGTGAAAGCCATGCAGTTTTCCTCTTACAAGAACGTGATATGACACGCTTTGATGCCGTGAATTATATCTCACACGGTATTGCCAAAGTCGCAGTACAGGGTGACACAGAAAAAGCCCCGCAAGGTGTCGAAGAAGAAAAAGAAATTAAAAGTGGCAAAGATGCGCTTGATGCCTATTGCGTTGATCTGAATAAAAAAGCCGAGGAAGGCGGGATTGACCCGCTTATCGGACGAGAGCAAGAAGTTGAACGTACAATCCAGATTCTATGTCGACGATCAAAGAACAATCCCCTTTATGTTGGTGATCCCGGCGTTGGTAAAACTGCAATTGCAGAAGGCCTCGCCAGACGTATCAATGAAAACCAAGTGCCTGAAGTTTTGCAAAACGCGGTTATTTTCTCGCTCGACATGGGCGCACTCTTGGCCGGCACACGTTATCGTGGGGACTTTGAGGAACGATTAAAAGCCGTATTGCATGAGCTTGAGAACATTCCCGAAGCCGTCCTGTTCATTGATGAAATTCATACAATTATTGGTGCGGGCGCGACAAGCGGCGGGGCGATGGATGCTTCAAACCTTTTAAAGCCGGCATTATCAAATGGAACGCTACGTTGCGTTGGCTCTACAACATACAAAGAATATCGCAATCATTTTGAAAAAGACCGTGCCCTTGTACGCCGTTTTCAGAAAATTGATGTACCAGAGCCAAGCATTGATGACACGGTTAAAATTCTTGAGGGGCTTCAACCTTATTATGAGAAGCACCATAAGATCAAATATACAAAAAGCGCTTTACGCGCAGCAGTAGAGCTCTCCGCCAAATATATTGGTGATCGCAAACTGCCTGACAAAGCCATTGATATTATCGATGAAGTTGGCGCGGCGCAGATGCTTGTCACAGAAGATAAACGTAAGAAAACTATCGGTCTAAAAGATATAGAAGGTGTTATTGCGGCCATTGCGCGTATCCCCTCTACAACACTCAATAAAAACGATAAAGAAGCACTACAAAATCTTGAAAGAGATTTAAAGACCCTTGTTTACGATCAGGATAAGGCCATTGATACATTGTGCGATTCCGTCAAAATGGCGCGCGCAGGCCTACGTGACCCTGAAAAGCCTATTGGCTCTTACCTCTTTGTCGGCCCAACTGGTGTTGGTAAAACTGAAGTGGCACGCCAACTTTCAAAATCTTTGGGGATTGAGCTTATCCGCTTTGATATGTCGGAATATATGGAACGCCATTCCGTTTCCCGTCTTATCGGTACGCCACCGGGCTATGTCGGGTTCGAACAGGGCGGCCTTATGACCGATCAAGTCGATCAGCATCCGCATTGTGTGCTGTTGCTTGATGAAATTGAAAAAGCGCATCCTGACCTCTTCAATATCCTGCTACAAGTTATGGATTACGGTAAGCTTACCGATAATAACGGTAAGACAATTGATTTTCGTAATGTCATATTAATCATGACATCTAATGCAGGGGCATCTGACATGGCGAAAACCCCGATTGGATTTGGACGCGAGGTCGGTGATACTGACTATTCCGAAAATGAAACAGTTACAAAGACATTTACACCGGAATTCAGAAACCGTCTGGATTCGATTGTACCGTTCCAAAACCTTAAAGCGGGAACCGTTGAGAAAGTTGTCGATAAATTCGTTATGCAGCTTGAGGCGCAACTATCCGACAAAAATGTTACGATCGAACTTAGTACCAAGGCACGTAAATATCTGGCCGAAAAAGGGTATGATGTCACAATGGGCGCACGTCCATTAGGGCGCATTATCCAAGAAAAGATAAAACGGCCTTTAGCCGAAGAAATCCTATTCGGGAAGCTTGAAAAAGGTGGTTTGGCAATCATTGACTTTGAAGGTGGAGAACTTACATTTTCTTATGAAGAAGATGTCCCGAAGAAGCGCAGACAGAATAAGAAACGGAAACAAGCAGCAAAATAAGGGATAGACTTAGCGTGCTATTAAGAGATGGTAGAAGTAATAGCTACCGTCCCATATTCCTGTTGAGCCTGCGAAACATCCGGCTGTTTTACCTTCTATAGATGAGCCTTCAGAAACCAGTGCCCATGTACCATATGCCCCGGTGAATGGTGTCATATCAATATTACCTGTTTCTTGTGGGATTGGTTGGCCGGTTTCAATGTGCCCCAACTGTTCGTTCATTTTACGACACAGCCCCGCATCAATCCATGGCAAAATAACTATCAGTTCTTTCATTGATGTATCCGTATTATCACCATGCGTCCCAATCGTTGGAATCCCATGTCCACCGGAAAACAAATATTCTCCATAAAGCGACTGGCTTGAACGCGATAAGTCTAGCCAAGTATCATCAATCTTCTGATACGAAACACCACCGCCGTTAGGATGAAAAATATGACAAGAAAAGTCGGATGGAGCGCTTGTATTCACATAGATAGGGTCTGATCCATCGAAGGATGCGCGCTCAAAACTTATCTCATCATCTGCACATTCATTTGAAATACGTAACACATGTAAGGCTTGGCGCAATGTATGCGCATATGAAATAATCTCGGAGGCATGAACACCTGCCGTTTCAGAACCAACGCTTGTCGTGCTGCGCATCATATTGGATACGGCGAACCCTAATGCCGCAAATAATGCAACGCCTAGCAATATATAAACAATAATACTACCCTGCTCGTTCGTACTCGTTTTTTGCCTTTTCACAATGCACCCTTAGATTTTCTTTACCCCCGTACTGTAACATGAGAGTATAGTATTCTAAATACAGTTTCACAAAGCTAACGGCAATTGCCATGGATCAAGACAACATGCCTGTAAAAATTCTTATCGCCGAAGACAACGAATTAAGTCGGGACTTAATGTCCGGAATTTTACAATCTGTCGGACATGAAATAATCGGCGCATCAGATGGTAGTGCGGCAATTCAAACATTGAATAATCATGATATTGACATTGCATTGGTTGATTTAAATATGGAGCCCAAAGGCGGTTTCGAATTTGTAAAACACCTTGTACTATGTGAAATCAAGATACCCGTTATTATCATCACTTCGGATAATTCAAGCGATATTCTGATGCGCGCAAATGATTTGGGTGTTGCACGCGTTTTACAAAAGCCCGTTGAGCCTGAACTTCTTAAAAATGCCGTTGAGCATGTTTTAAAGCGTTACAAACGTTAAGTTTGTCCAGCCTTATTTTCGATATACAAGCGCAAAAATTATACCCAGACCTGTTATTTGCACAACAGTTCCAATGGCCCATAAAGCTGCAAGTGTGAATGGTATCGGCAGATATGGGTATATGCCAAATTGAGCAACACCAAGCAACCCGCCTATAGCCAAACCAAAACGTACACCTTCACCTATCCCTTTGCCCTCGTAATGACGCGTAAAGACAAAAGCAAGCGCAATTATGTACGCAAGCTGACACAGCATAGCAAACAGGAAGAATTCCTCCATTGTTTCTTGTGGGCGCCACAAATGTGCAGTGGCCATATATTGCCCCTCTAACAAAATTGCGTGATAGCCAAAATCAAAAGCAAATACAAACACAAACCCTGCAAAAATAATTGCCAGAAATCTCATAATATTTACACCCGTTAACGGGCAGATTAATTTTTTCATATCACACCTTTATTTCCAAAAGAAGAAAGTCACGCCTCTACGTTAATCCTGTACGAGGCGTGATACAAGGTACTATCAATACTAAATTTACGAAACCAATTCAAAAACAGCATCTATTTCCACGGCGACACCCAAGGGCAATGACGGCGCACCGACGGCAAAGCGCGCGTGCTTACCTGCTTCCCCCATAACTTCACCGATCAAATTAGATGCACCATTAATTACAATTGGCTGATCCGTGAAGTCCGGCGTACAATTTACAAAACCGCCTAATTTTATACATCTTTTGACCTTTGACCAATCTCCGCCAACGGCTTCGTTTACTTGTGCCAATATGTTCAACGCGCATGCTTGTGCAGCCTTCTCTCCTGCTGGCGTATCCAAATCATCGCCCACACGACCCATATGCATTTTCTCACCATTTAAAAACGGTATTTGCCCGGAGACATAAATCATATTACCACTGACGACGTATGGCACATAATTCGCCGCAGGTGCAGCGACTTTTGGTAATTCCAACCCTAATTCATTCAATTTTGTATGAATATCCATGCGTTTTCCCCTTTCAGAAACGTGTCTACTCTGCCATAATCGGCCTTGGAAATATAAATCTATAAAGACAAATAAGGAAGACCCAAATTATGGGACTGTTCAAATTTTTAGGTGTTTTATCACCCGCACATATCTCTTTATTCACACTGACGTCTCGCGGGAAAAAGGTTGGTAAAGACCAGATGGGTAATACCTATTATGAAGCCGCACCCATTAAGGGGTACAAACGCCCGCGTCGGTGGGTGATGTATAAAGGCAGACCGGATGCTAGCCTTATCCATCCTGAATGGCATGGATGGATCCATCACCAGACAAATACCGTACCGGATAGCGAAGATGAATCGTTCCGTCAATCTTGGCAGGAACCACATAAGCCAAATATGACAGGCACAAATCAGGCCTATCGCCCTCCCGGTCATTTACTTGCCGAGGGTGAGCGAGAAAAAGCAACAGGTGATTATGAGGCATGGCGCCCCAATTCATAGGAAACCATAGATAAGTATGGACGGGGTGAGTGTATGGTCTTTACCACACTGAAAAGTCATGTTACCCCTTGATAATATAGAAAGTTCAAACGGATAAGATATGAAGCGTAGTATTGCAGAAACGATTTTAGGGGCAGTGGTTGTCGCCATTGCCGGTTTATTTTTGGTATATAGCATAGAGACTGCCGATGTCGGTGCCGTTGAGGGCTATAACATCACTGCTGACTTTGCAAGCGTTGGTGGCCTGAAGGCCGGTGATACTGTACAGATAAGCGGTGTTAAGGTTGGCTCTGTTGCAGATGTAGAATTATTAACAGATACATACCTTGCGCGTGTTCATTTGAATATCCGTAACGGTTACGAATTACCAACAGATACCGCCGCATTAATTAGCAGCGAGAGCCTTTTAGGTGGACAGTATCTTGCGCTTGAACCGGGGGCAGATGAAGAAATGATCGAGCCGGGCGGCAACATCCAATACACACAGGCTCCACAAAATCTCGAGCAATTGCTCGGCCAATTCATATTCAGCATGCAAAATGACAAAGACGATAAATAATTTATGCGCTTTTGCGTTTGCATTATGCACCCTCATCGGATTTAGCCCGTACAGTGCAGATGCGCGTGAAATGACCGAATATCCGCGTGTAAAATTACAATCTTTGGACAAAGCCACGGCGCGCACTATGACCTTTGAGGCGAGAGTTGGCAGTACGCTCAAATTTGGACCGCTTTATATAAAGGTTTTAACGTGCCAAAAATCATCCCCGATTGACCGGCCAGAATCAGCAGCCTTTTTACAAGTATGGGAGGTAGATACCCATAAAGAAGCGCATTGGGTTTTTAGTGGATGGATGTTTGCATCATCCCCTGCGCTCTCCCCAATGAATCATGCGATTTATGATGTATGGGTTATTGATTGCTTAGATTATGATGCACAAGAAGAAGAAACAGCGCAGGATAATCAGGAAACAGACGAAAGCGATGTTCCGCCTCCAGAAGCAGATAATGACCAAGGCGACATGCTAGAATAAAAGGTCAAGTTAGCTTCACGAAAAATAATCTGTGATTAATTGTTTTTCCGTTTTATCTATTGGATCAAACACACAGTTCTTTTCTAATACCGGCTCTAAACGCGACAGATAATCGGTATGTTCAATTTCATAAACACCAAATTGCTCCAGATGTTCATTGGTAAATTGCGTATCAAGAACCTCATACCCTGCATGATGCAAGCGCGCTGCAAGATGTACAAGGCTTACTTTGCTTGCGTCCCTTTTCCGCGAGAACATACTCTCTCCAAAGAATGCACCACCAATCGTAATCCCATATAACCCACCGCATAACTCGCCCTCTTGCCAGCATTCAACCGAATGCGCGTGCCCCTGTTCATGTAACGCGCAATAAGCCTCTACTATATTGTCATTAATCCATGTTTCCTGCCTGCCATCAGTTTCCTGTGCACAGGCACGGATTACATCTTCAAACCCTGCATTAATACGTATTTCATAGGGAACGCCTGATATTTTCATCTGGCGAACTGTTCTTTTCAGGCGCTTAGGCACATGCATATCTTGCACTGAGAGCTGCCCTCGCATTTCAGGACAAACCCAATGCACATATTGCGTCTCCGCATTTTCCGCCATAGGAAAAATACCTTGGCTGTATGCACTTAATAAAAGTTCGGGGGTTAAGATAATTTGCATCGTTTGATTATGCCGTATTGGGAGAAAAGTTTCTACATTCCAAACGGATAGAGTTTATTACGAAGATTGTTATTATCACGCATGGCCTTTAGTGAATCACTATATGCAATCAGAACATCAAGCGTGTAATTCGCGCGATCCTTAATATAAAGATCATCTTTTTCACCCTTTACAGCATCATGATCATTCATGACATCTTGCACATCCTGAATGATAAGGTGATCAGGAATAAAGACCATACGATTGTTTTTAAAGCCACTCATACGTAGTTCAGACACCGGATAGCTTCCGCCCCGTCCGGATGATACCCCAACAATCAGGCATGGCTTATGTGCGGTATGTTGTGAAGATATATAGAGCAAGAAATTTTTCAGTGCAGCAGTAACCATACCGCCCCATTCGGGCGCGACCAAAATGATAGAATCAGCATGTTCTACACATTCCAAATGCGGGGCTACGCTACGTGCTAAATCAGATTCTTTTTTCCATGCAGACTCTTCCCATAACGGAAACACATCATGCGCCAGATCAATTATTTCTGCGCTATGATCGCCTGTCTTATGCGATAACGCCTGAGATAGCCATTCTGATACTTTATAGGATTGTGAATTCTTACGGTGTGACCCTGAAACAATGACAGATTTCATTGCCTACTCATCCCCGTTTTTTTCCGCAAGCTTATTTTCCAACCACTGAATGGTATAATCACCAGAAACAAATTCAGGCTGATTTAGAATCCATTCATGTAATGGCAAAGTCGTCTTGACGCCTTCGATAACTGTTTCACGGATGGCACGCAAGAGCCTGCGAATACACTCATCACGGTTACGGCCATGCACGATCAGCTTACCAATCATTGAATCATAATAAGGCGGGATAGAATAACCACCGTAAACGGCACTATCAAATCGCACACCCAAACCACCAGGCGCATGGAATTGCGTAATTGTACCCGGAGAAGGAACGAACGTATCCGGATCTTCTGCATTAATACGGATTTCAATCGCATGACCACGGAAACGGAAACCATTTTTACAGATTGTAAGCGGCTCACCCGCCGCGACTTTTATCTGCTCCGCAATGAGGTCGATGCCTGTAATCATCTCTGTTACAGGGTGTTCAACCTGAATACGTGTATTCATTTCCATGAAGTAGAATTTACCATCTTCATACAGAAACTCAATGGTACCAGCACCAAGATATCCAAGACCACGCACTGTATCCGCAGCAAGTGTTCCAATTTCTTCACGTTGTTCGTGCGATAGAATAGGAGACGGCCCCTCTTCAACTAATTTCTGGTGACGGCGTTGAATTGAACAATCACGCTCACCCAAATGAATTGCATTTCCGTGAGAATCACCAAAAACCTGAATTTCAATATGGCGGGGCCTCTCAAGGTATTTTTCAATGTAGACAGTATCATCACCGAAATTGGCCTTGGCTTCGCTACGTGCCGTGTTATAGGCCTCAACAAAGTCCTCAGCGCAGCGAACAACCTGCATCCCTTTACCACCACCGCCACTTGCGGCTTTGATCAAAACAGGGAAACCCATGTCAATCGATGTTTGGCGACCTTCTTCTGCGCTTTCGACACCGCCCTCAGATCCCGGAACAACCGGAAGGCCAAGGCTTTGTACTGTTTGCTTGGCTGAAACTTTATCACCCATGCGCTCAATCAATTCGGCAGATGGGCCAATAAATGTAAATCCATGCTCTTCCACCATACGGGCAAATTGCGCGTTCTCTGATAGAAAACCATAACCCGGGTGGATTGCATCCGCCCCCGTCACAGCCGCAGCAGTGAGGATAGCAGGAATATTCAGATAGCTGTCTTTACCGGCTGGTGGGCCAATACAAACAGATTCATCCGCCAGACGCACCGCCATAGAGCTTGCATCAGCAGTAGAGTGAACAACAACGGTTTCAATTCCCATCTCACGACATGCGCGAATAATACGAAGGGCAATTTCACCACGATTGGCTATAAGGACTTTTTTAAACATGGTTTTTTACCGACCTATTCGATCACCATCAAGACATCACCGAATTCAACCGGCTGACCATTTTCGACAAGCACTTGTGTTACCGTCCCGGCTTTTTCAGCTTTAATCGGGTTCATAACTTTCATTGCCTCGATAATAACAAGTGTATCACCTGCATTTACCGTATCACCCTTTTTCGCATAATGCGGGGCATCCGGCTCTGATTGTAAATAAATCGTTCCCACCATCGGTGACTTCACAGCGCCGGGGTGAGATGATGCAACATCTGCCGGAGCATCCAAACTCGCCTTTTGTGGCACAGTCGGGTCAGACGGCATGGCCGCAGCAACAGGAGCACCTGCCGCCATCACGGTTCCACCTTTGTTAACGCGGATTGCTTGTTCCCCGTCAACAACTTCGATTTCTGTTAATCCAGTATCATTTAAAAGATCAGCTAACTCTCTGATCGCGTCGGAATCAATTTTCATAGATTTAAGTCTTATTGTTATTGCTTACGAAATTCTAATGTTAGGCATTTCAATACAAAAATTAAAGCAGAATGTCAAAGCATTGACTCGTTTTACTTAAAAACTTCTGCTAATTTTTCAATTGCCATTCTATATCCGTCCGCCCCATGGCCTGCAAAAACGGCAGTTGCGACGGCTTCTACGTAAGATTTATGACGAAAGTCCTCACGTTTCTTGGGGTCGGATAAATGCACCTCTATAATCGGATAATCCAATAATTTTAATGCATCATGAATCGCAACAGAGGTGTGGGTATAGGCCGCGGCATTAATTATTAAGCCCTGATAGTTTTCTCTTGCCTCTTGTATCCAATCAACAAGTTGCCCCTCATGATTGGATTGACGGAATGTAACCTCAATATCACATTTTCGTGCCGCCTCAACGCATGATGCCTTAATATCCTGTAGCGTTTGATGCCCATAAATCTCAGGCTCACGCATTCCAAGCATATTCAAATTCGGGCCATTCAGGATAAGGATTTGTTTCATTATGTACCCCATTTATTATGGTCAGCGTGCCTTATCAAATTTATCAAGCACATCAACGACACTCGGCAAATTATTATCTCTCATTGGATAAAAAATGCCCGCTTCTCCAATAATCATACTAGGGATCATTGGCAATTGCCACATATCGAAATATGTCTGATCTTCACGTACTCGATCAATAATTTCAGGTTTAGTGATATCGCGGCTAAATTGCTCAACATCCAATTCCAGTGCACGCGCATATGCAAATAGCTTTTTCTTATCTTTAACCGGCCACCCCTTATAGATGGCATGGTGCATTTCAAAGAACTTACCTTGCTCTCCTGCGGCATATGTCGCGGCAGCCAGTGTCTCTGACCAGATATAGCCCTTCGTTACCAGACGAGGGATATAGCGTACTTTTCCATCCTTTTTTATAGATTTCAGGAGTACCGAATGAAATTCACGGCAGGCATCACACTCATAATTCGTGAAATATATGACACTGATATCTGCATTTTCTGCACCATATGTGAATTTAGGGTCCACGTCATAGACCTTAAAAGCCTCCGCACGCATCTGTATAAAGCCATACCCCATATAGCAAATGGCCAGAACCAAAAATGCCGCAATGCTTGCATAAACATATTTCATAACTGACCACTTACCTTAAATATAGGAATATTCTTTATTCTGCTTTGGCTTTTGCAGCTGCACGCGCTTCAGCGATTGCATCACGTAACCCTTTTAAGCCAATGTAGCCTGGATAAATTTTATCACCAATGATAAATCCAGGTGTACCACGAATTCCCATTTTACGACCGATATCAATCATATTCAGGATCGTTTTAGATGTTCTGTCAGAAAGTGCATCTTCTTTTAGCTTATCCATATCCAAGCCAAGATCACTTGAAACTTTAAAGAATGCCTCATCACTTTGTGGACCACGATGCGCCATTAAAGCCTGATGCATTTCAAAATATTTGCCTTGTTGGTGTGCTGCCATAGACAAGCTTGCCATCGTTTTGGATGTTGGGCTTAAAATTGGCATATCTTGGAACACAACGCGGAGGTTTTTATCTTCTCCAATCAATTTTATTAGATCTTCATATGCCTTACGACAATAACCACAGTTATAATCAAAAAACTCAACAACCGTCACATCACCATCAGGATTACCTGCGGCAGGTAAAGTTGGTTGTGCGAAATATTCCCTATATTCTTTTAAGCTATCTTCTGCGGATTGGCGCTCTTTTTGTTCTTGTGCAATCTGATGATTTTCAACAGATTTTAAAATTGCTTCCGGATTATTAGCAAGAAACTCTTTAAATAGAACTTCCAATTCTGTTTTCTGTTCCGGTGTGAACGAAGATTTCTCTTCGGCATTTGCGCCAACCGGCGCGCATAAAGCAGCGGCGCATGTTGCAAGTGTCAGCATCTTAAATTTTATATTCTTTATTGTCGTCTTCAAAACTCGACTCCTTAAACTCTTGAGGTATTCTTATATTATTCGTGTTGTTTGGAAAAAAGTCACCCTTTTTTCGTCGTTTTTATAAAAGAAATTATATCTTGCGCCTTTATCCAAATTGCAGAGTTTTCTTTCTCGCTCTCCAGAACTGTTTTGGCATAGTGACGCGCATACTCATAACGACGCTGAAGCACTGCTTCTTCTGCCAGATGTAGTTTAGATTTATTTTCCTGTCCCAAACGCCCATATGCAGTAGCAAGAAGACGGTGAACGCGTGTGGATCGCTCTTCATCTTGCAATGCACGGGAAAGCTGTTCGATTGCTTCATTTAACAGCGCCTTATCCTCTTCCTCGGATGCCTCTATTAATGCATGTGCCAGTGCTATCCTGAATAATGGGGCATCAGGCATTTGTATAATTGCTTTACGGTAATAAGGAATGCCTTCTTTTACTTTACCAAAATCGACAAGAACCTGACCTTTTAGCTCTAAAAAATATGGGTTATGAGGCTCTCTTCCAAGCAAGCCATCGATACGTTTAATAGCACCGTTAATATCCTGTGAGCGATAAGCCGCAATCGCACGTGCATATTGTGCAGGCACAGATTTATCACGGTCATCATATATCCATGGAATTTGCCCGGGATGAATAAAGCCAACCAGCTTTGCCTTCATCCTTGCGTGCTGTTCAACCCAGTCTTTCGGATATGATGCGTTCACATATTTCGATTCACGTACCCGTGTCTTTAATGCCTCAACACGATTATCGACAAGAGGGTGCGTACGCACATATTCACTTTGTTGGCTTTCCGGGACATAGTTGTCTGCTTTTAGCTTATCCATAAAGCTTTGCATACCGCTTGGGTTGATCTTTGCGTGCTCCAAGAATGTTAGGGCGGCTTGATCGGCGCTTGATTCCTGAATGCGGCTATGTGCCAGAAATCGGCGTTGTGCAACTGATGACCCACCTAATGCAAGTGCAGGAGCAACAGATGCATCACCACTCGCGATTGCGGCACCAACCCCTAAAATTGTTCCAATGATACTTTCATATGACGCTCTTTCCAGAGCTTCACGTGTACGGATGAGGTGACCGCCCGTAATATGCCCTGTTTCATGTGCCAACACCCCGACAAGCTCACCAGGGTTTTCAGTCTTTGTAATTAAACCGGTGTAGAAAAATATATTTGAGCCGCCCGCGACAAATGCGTTGATGCTGTCACTTTGTACCAGAATAATATTCACGGCTTTTGGATCAAGTCCGGCGGCATTAAAGATCGGCTCACCCCAATTATGAAGTGTTTGTTCAATCTCCGTATCACGAATAAGGCTTAAAGACCTTGATTGTGCCTGTATCATATTGGGATACATGACCATCATCATGACAAATGAAAGAAAAATAATTTTAAAACTGTTTTTTATTTTGGGCATCACATAAACTGCCTTGTATGTTTCATATGCTTTATTCGTGGATTGATATTATTTGGTTGCCAATCTTATTTTGGGGTGTCCATAAAAAACACCGATGGTGGGCTCTTAGTTTTGGTATTGCCAGTATGACCCTTATCCGTCTCCAAACCGAAATAATGGTCTATATTGGATATGAGAACGGCATTATGGGACTTATGACATCGAATGTCCACACAAGAGGTGTGGCAGTATCAAGCGTTTTTTATATACTTTTCCTACTTCTTGCCCATTTTTCACGTCAAACAATGGGTGTTGTCTTTATGGCGGCTTGCCTTTCCTTCTTCTTTATGATTTTTGTAACAGGCTCTTTGATCATGCTGCTATAATGGTGGTATGAAACCGAAGACAAACGTAGAAACAAGGTAGAATTTATATGTCACGCAACAAGCCAAAAACCAAAGTACGTAGTGCACGCGGGCGTAAAAATTCATCAACGCGCTGGTTACAACGACAATTGAATGACCCTTATGTTGCAGAAGCACAAAAGTATGGTTACCGCGGGCGAGCGGCCTTTAAACTTAAAGAAATGAACGAAAAACTTGATTGCCTGAAACCCGGCATGACTGTTGTGGATCTTGGTGCTGCGCCGGGTGGATGGTGCCAGATCGCCACAGAAAAGGGATGTCAGGTTCTTGCGATTGATTTGTTGGAAATGGATGAAATGCCGGATGTCGCAGCATTTCAACTGGATTTTATGGAGGATGATGCTCCGGATTTCCTAAAAACCGAGCTTCAGAAATATAATGATGAAGGGCTTGCGGATGTTGTATTAAGTGATATGGCGCCGAATACCACGGGGCACAAGCAGACGGATCATTTACGCATTATGTCTGTTGTAGAAGCCGCATATTATTTTGCGCGTGAAATCTTAAAGCCTGATGGCGTTTTTATTGCCAAAGTGTTGCAAGGTGGAACACAGGACGGCCTATTAAAAGAAATGAAAAAATCTTTTGCCGTGGTTAAGCACATAAAACCACCAGCCAGCCGCAAGGAAAGCGCGGAACAGTATGTTGTCGCGACAGGCTTTAAGGGAAATTAAAATTCCAATGTGTCCGTTGATTTATGCGTCAGGAATGAGAACGGAATTTTTGCATCGTCCTTTATAACCAGATCACTATAATCCGACTGATTATTCTCTAATGTCCAGTTCTCCATGTTTTGAAGCCCTTGCTTAAAACTATCTGCGTCCTTCGCTGTGACGTGAATGCCTACACTTACAGGGGCAACAACCTCAATATTAGGGTCATTTTCTTTCTTACCGGGGATATACCCCACATCCAGTTCAGACACATATGGAACAACTGTTAGCAATGGTTCAACGTCATTTGCCTGTCCGTCTTGCGGGTCACGTGCAACAGGGACACCTGATTTTTGTACCAATTCTTTGAAATCTTTTAAAATTGCTTTTGCATTTTCTATTCTGGCTTCTTCGGTTATTTCCGCGCTGGAATCAAGCGATGGTGTACTTGCATTTTCTACAAAGGCTTTAAAATCCTGAAAATCAGGGCTTGCTTCTATTTCTTGAGCAATTGTTTCAACATCAGATGATGAAGACAAGTACTTACCGTCAATTTTTGTATTTGCAAATGTATATAGACGGCTCGCACCACTTGTCGTATTTCCCGCGTATGATACGCCGTTACATTGTAAATAGGTATGTGCGCGTGATGTTCCGATATCATTTAAATGATTGAGCAGGTTATCCTTAGCCAGAGAGAACAGCTTCTCATCTCCGCCTATTTTACAAAACATTTTTGCTATTGATCCGTCCGGAATCATATTTACCACCCTATTTTTTAGCTTGATAACACCCATATAATTCAAGCCCATATCTTTTGATACAGGCTTGTTTACCATATTCTATTATTTTTAACAAATTACAAATTTATGCGCTTATTTACGCATTAAGTGGCATTTGATGAATACGCTGCTTAATCGCAAATGGATTTTCCGATTGCTGAAGGTTTGCCAGCCCTTCTTTGAACATACCATTATCAGGCGCAGATAATTTTATGCCTATACGAATAATATCAAAGTCCTCATACTTTGTTTCGCACCTGATATTATAGCGCATATTATCCTTACCTTTTAGAATACTGAAGAACGGTGTCATCTCTATAACACCACCCATACGCTGTGTGATGTCGCTATGGAATGTAGAGAACCGTTTATTCTCAGTCATGCTTTCAGGAATTTCTGCAAGCATTTCGCTTCCCACAAGATTGGGGCAATTACGGCAATCAATAACTGTATCTGCCCAACTATAATATCGTTGCGCGCCGAAGTTACGGCTAATCCCGAATTCTGTTTGACCATTATTTGCAAAATATGTGTGCGTTCTCGTTTTTGCAGTTCTTTCCAGATGGCTCAACAAATTATTTTGCGCCATACCCAATAATGAATTTTCACCAACTATTTTGATATACATTTGTGCGAGAGAATTGCTTGGAATCATAACCGACCTAATCTGTTTATTTTTTATTTGTGCTTATGACTCTGATTGTAGGGGAAAAAGTATAATAAATTCTTATTTTTCATAACAATTTTAAGTGAATTTATCCTTTCCCTTATTTTCGAACTTTACATCTGCGAAAAATACGCTATAACTCACTTGCAAATTTCGCCCATGATTAAGCGCTGGAGATTTGCAGATGGCACGTATTAAAGATTCCACTAAAATTCGCGAAGCATTGACCTTCGATGATGTTCTTCTTGTTCCCGGTGAATCAGAAGTTCAACCCAATCAAGTTGACACCTCAACGCAAGTAACCCAATCGATATCCTTGAATGTTCCTGTTCTATCTGCCGCGATGGACACGGTCACAGGTGCGGAAATGGCAATTGCCATGGCGCAAAATGGTGGGATTGGCGTTATACATCGCAACATGGAAATCCATGAACAAGCCGCGTTGGTGCGTAAAGTAAAACGTTTTGAATCAGGCATGGTTATGGAGCCAATTACCATTCGTCCAGATGCGACGCTTGCCGATGCTTTAGAACTGATGCGTATCAACAGTATCTCTGGTATCCCAGTAACAGAGGAAAACGGTCATCTGGTTGGTATTTTGACAAACCGTGATGTGCGCTTTGCCGATAACCCGGATCAGCCAATTAAAGAACTCATGACTCATGAGAACCTTGTGAAGGTTACAGCGGAGATTACAAAAGAAGAAGCGAAGAAACTACTTCACCAACATCGTATTGAAAAACTATTGATCGTCGATGATAAAGATACATGTATCGGTTTAATGACGGTCAAAGATATTGAAAAATCAAACTTGTTCCCTGCCGCGACCAAAGACAGTAAGGGACGATTACGCGCAGCAGCAGCAGTTGGAACCGGTGACATTAATGGTGTTGAACGTGCAGGCGCGTTGGCAGAAGCGGGACTTGACCTTGTTGTTGTTGATACGGCGCACGGACACTCTCACGCCGTTTTAGATACAGTTTCACGCATTCGCGCAGAGAACAAAGACTTACAGATTATGGCAGGGAACGTTGCGACGGCTGATGCTGCTCTTGCTCTTATAAAAGCAGGCGCAAATGCGGTAAAAGTTGGGATTGGCCCAGGCTCAATTTGTACCACCCGTGTTGTTGCAGGCGTTGGTGTTCCACAATTAACAGCCATTATGGATGTTTTTTCGGTTTGTGAAAAAAAGGGTGTTCCAGTTATCGCCGATGGCGGCATCAAATATTCCGGTGATTTTGCAAAAGCAATCGCAGCAGGCGCAAGCGCAGCGATGATGGGCGGTGTTTTTGCCGGTACAGACGAAGCACCGGGCGAAGTGATCCTCTTTCAGGGACGTTCCTACAAATCATACCGCGGTATGGGTTCAGTTGGCGCGATGGTTAAAGGCTCCGCAGATCGCTATTTCCAAGGCAACGTCAACCAGACAAACAAACTCGTACCCGAGGGTATCGAAGGGCGCGTACCTTATAAAGGGCCAATTGCCAACGTCTTACACCAAATGGTTGGTGGATTACGTGCATCAATGGGATATACAGGTGCAGCAACTGTTCAGGAAATGCGCGAAAAGGCCGAATTTATTCGTATGACAGGTGCCGGATTTAAAGAATCTCACGTTCATGATGTAACCATTACGCGTGAAGCTCCGAATTATAGAACTGAGTCATAGTTTACTTCAAAAAAATCAAGGCTTGCATTTTATAAAAAAGCGAGCATGATGACAGATCACTCGATTACCTAATCGGGTGATTTTTTTTAAATATTGAGGAAAAAGTAATGACTAAATATATCCTAACTCTTGCTGCATTCTTGATCGCAGCGACATCTTCATATGTTTCAACTGCACAGGCTGAAGAAGCTGCTCCGGCTGCGGCTGTAGAAGCGGAAGCATCTGCGACAGAAGTACAAGCTGAAGATGCAAACGCGACAGAAACAGAAGCTGGTGAAGAGAAGTCTGAAGAAGCTCCTGCTGAAGAAGGCGCTGAGGAAGCTACTGAAGAAGAAGCTCCTGCTGAAGAAAAAGCAGCTGAAGAAGATCATGGTCATGACCACTAAGATATAAAGAGATTATTCTCTTTTACCGAAAACTCGGCTATATGTTAGCCGGGTTTTTTGTTAAGGTCGGGTATGATCATAATACTCACTATTCTCGCTGTTTCTTTCTCATTTTTCGCACAAAGCCTTTTGGGTTTTGGCGGTGGTTTGATCTGCATCCCTATTCTCAGCCTTTTTATGCCTGTACAGAATGCCGTTTCTATGGTGATGATTTATCAGTTCTCTATGGGGCTGTTAATTATAAAAACCTACAAACAAACGCAGTGGGCTTACCTTTTTAAAATGGTGCCTGCAATGTTGTGCGGTGTCATTATAGGGGTGGCTTTACTGAAATACCTTGAGGGCGATGTCATGCGCGCGCTCCTTGCTGGCTATATCATTCTTCATCTTGCACGCAAACACACGAAATTTGACCCTATGGGCAAGTTAATTAAGTGGGGAGATGCGCATTTAGCCGGGCTTCTGGGCGGTACATTAAATGCCATGATTGGTGGTGGAGGCCCTGCTTTTATTCTGTATCTGAAAGAAAAAATACCAAACTCATCTGAATTCCGCGCCAGCATTATCGCCATGCTTATGCTCTCCAATATTCCAAGAGCAATTGGTGTCGTCGGAACAGGCATGTTTACAAATGAGATTCTCATAAACGGACTTTATGCCTTTCCTGGATTTTTATGCGCCTTACTTTTAGGGCAGAAATTACATGATCGCATTAGTCAGGAGAAGTTTTTTATTGCCGTTGAATGCCTGCTGGGCTTATCTGCTTTCCTCCTGATTTTTAAAATTATTATATGAGATAATAGAGGTTTTTATGTCTTCCCTTATTGCGCTTGCGCTTGCAACCGCCCTTCTAGGATTATCACCGGGCCCGGCGGTATTCGCAACAATCGGACGGGCTTTAACGCAAGGGTTGGCGGCTACTTACATTTTTATTACAGGCATAATTATAGGCGATTTGGTCTTTGCCCTGCTTGCGATGTTAGGGTTAGCAGCACTTGCCAGCCATTATTCTATTATCTTTTTTCTGCTCAAAATTATTGGAGGAGGATATTTAATATTCCTTGCTTTCAAGAACTGGCAACATGCCAAAGTAAAAAAGCAAGACACAGAATATACAGAGGCAGGTTGGACATTATTCAGTAGCGGCTTTTTACTCACCGCATCCAACCCCAAGGATTTGCTATTTTTCATAGGATTCTTGCCTGCCTTTATGGATTTAGAAAATAGCAATTTCATAGATATAGTGCTGGCATCATTCGTCATCATGATAACCTTCTTCTTCACATTAAGTGTCTACGCTTTAACAGCGCACCGCGTGCGCACATTATTCAAAGATGACGTTATTTTAACTTACCTCAACCGTGTTTCTGCAATTCTACTCTTTGGCGTGGGTGTTCTTGTCATTGCCGCGTGAAAAGACGCGACAAAAATACTTACCTAAGATATTGTACAGACATAGTTTTTACTATAAGAGTATCTTCATGAAGCCAGCATCACGTATCAAAGCAACAATAGAAATTTTGGAAAATTCGCAAAATGCGCGTGTTCCATTGGACAAATGCGTCGGCGATTATATGCGCACGCGCCGCTATATCGGCTCTAAAGACCGCAGCGAAGTTGCAGAGCGTATTTATGCCATGGCGCGGAGTATCGCGCGCGTCTCTTGGTGGATACAGCACGCAGAGATTGATGACACACCGCGTAATCGTATTATTGTTTGGTTAGCCGTAGGTGAGAATATCGATAAGGCACGCTTTAAGGATTTATTCGACGGATCGAAATACGCGCCTGAAATTCTTTCAGATGATGAAATGACACTTGTTGGTAAAGTTGTTGGGCAGCCCCTTAATCATAAGGACATGCCGGAATCCGTCGTTGTTGAATGCCCGCAAGAGCATGAAGAAAAACTTAGAGATGTATTTGGTGATGATTTTGCCGATGAAATGCGAGCAATGCTCTACCCCGCTACGCTTGATTTGCGGGTCAATACATTCACGGCAGATAAGCAAAAAGTCACTGGCTCATTGGCGAAAGATGGCGTTACCGTCGAAGAAACTGATTTTTGCCCTTGGGCACTTCGCTGTACGGATAAGGCGTATCTTTCACGCACAAAAGCCTTTTCAAAAGGCTGGGTTGAGATACAAGATGAAGGGTCGCAGCTCATCGCATGGCTTTGCGGTGCAAAGGAAGGCATGCAAATTCTAGATTACTGTGCCGGCGGTGGTGGTAAAACACTGGCTCTTGCTGCTGCTATGCAAAAAAAGGGACGTATTGTCGCCGCAGATATGGATGGTCGTCGTCTTGAAAAAGGACGCAGGCGTTATAAAAAAGCCGGTATCGCAGATATTGTTGAAATTCGTGCCCTTTCAGAAGAACGCCACAGAAAATGGTTTAAACGACAAAAGGGAACGTTTGACGTTGTCCTCACTGATGTCCCATGCAGTGGTACAGGGACATGGCGACGTAACCCGGATATGAGATGGCGCACATATGGCCCCTCTGTTGAAGAGCTTCTTGAAATTCAAACTGAAATTCTGGACAAGGTATCAAAAGCTGTGAAACCAAATGGTAAGCTTGTTTATGCGACATGCTCACTTATGCGCGAAGAAAACGAAGATCAAGTTGAGAAATTTCTCGCAAGTAATCCGAATTTCGAACTTATTCCAATTGATGAGACGCTTGGCCTTGGATCACCTTATATGCGCCTTAGTCCGTATAAGCATAAAACAGACGGCTTCTTTGCAGCCGTTATGCAACGAAAACCTGACTAATCTGCCGTTAAAGAAGAGCATGAAGTACTTTGCCTGATGTGAACCAGAGCCTGCTCGGATGACACCAAATTCGTGCCACTTTCCAACATCTTGGAAACATGATGTTTGGTATTGCCTTCACCTGATACCGTGTCATTTCCGGTACAATCAACAACCAACCATGTATTAAACCCCCGTCTTTGCGCATCCATTGCAGTCAGCTTCACACATGAATTTGTATTAAACCCCATCACTAAGAGATTTTGATGATTGGCATCTTTCAAAATTGTTTCCAGATCATCAGCATCTTCATGAAATGCTGAGGTAAAAGGTTTGCTTATTTTCACATCACCTTGTGCAGGCACATAGTTGTGGAACTCTTTCTGATCAGGCGGAATATACTCATTATCAACGCCGATTGCATATATTGTTACCCCCTCCGAACGAAACTCAGGTATCCGTTGTGCTATATGTGCGCTCATATACTCCGTGTTATCATTGCCACGAATACCGTTTTTATCACAGAATTCTTTTTGCACATCTATGAGTAAAACCGCATCAAAGGACGCAGGCAGAATGCTTGCCTGTTGCTCAAACTCCTTTATTAACCCTAAGCGTTGCTCAATCAGAGTGTCTGGTCTTTGATCCACTTATTTTTCATCTCACCAATTATTTTGATAACTCTATACTAAATAAATTACGAAAATACAAATATACTCTTGTTTGCAATGCAGCACCTTAAATCCTTGCACTGCCCTACTAAAATAGTGTTTCATTCGTCGTTCGGATTTTAGAATATTATTACGGAGAAAATATATGTCATATAAAGCACGCGTTCCTGAACATGGTGCAGAGAATGGTTTTACTTTAATTGATGTTGATGGTGATTTCAGTGGCGCAGCAGACCCATTGCAAGAGGCCGCACAAAGCCTACAAGCACGTGGCTATCACGAAGGCATCGTATTCCATGAGCAAAACAGCCCGGATATTATGGCGACACTAGATAGCGGCTATCAGCCGGAAGGTGAGCATATCGCGGATTTGAGTACCTAGTAACAACGCACTCTTTAAAAATTAGATTTAGAAAAAGCCTGCCTCGTTGAGGTGGGCTTTATTTATAAAAGCTCTACACATATGAAGCACTAAAGATTTTATGTTTTTTATGGCAATAGTAAAAATATAATGAGGTCAGTGCCCCAATAAAATAACCCCCTCTTTGTATTTAAAGAGAGGGTTATTTTATTATTTATATAAAGGTCGGTTTTTAAGCCGCAGCACTTGCGCTTGATTTATCGCGCATAATTTTTGCTGCTTCCACCATGTTTTTCAATGATGTCTCAACTTCCGGCCAACCGCGTGTTTTCAGACCACAGTCAGGATTCACCCAAACTTGACGCTCATCCAGGTTGATTTTTGCCTTTTCAAGCAAAGTCACCATTTCCGATGTTGCAGGAACACGTGGTGAGTGAATGTCATAAACACCCGGCCCAATCTCGTTCGGATACTTGTAGTCAACAAATGCCTCAAGCAATTCCATTTGAGAACGTGAACACTCAATCGAGATTACGTCTGCGTCCATTGCACCGATTGAATCAATCACGTCATTGAACTCAGAATAACACATATGTGTATGAATCTGCGTTTCGTCTTCGACACAACATGATGAGATGCGGAAATCTTCTACCGCATTATCAAGATATGCTTTCCAATCTGATTTACGAAGTGGCAGACCTTCACGGAATGCTGCTTCATCAATCTGAATCATCTTGATACCTGCGCTTTCAAGATCGGCAACTTCATCACGGATCGCAAATGCGATTTGCTTAGAAGTTTGGCTGCGTGGTTGGTCATCACGTACGAAAGACCACTGAAGAATTGTGATCGGGCCTGTTAGCATCCCTTTCATAATCTTATCAGTTTGCTCTTGCGCATATTTTGACCATTCAACAGTCATTGGTGTCGGACGAGAAACATCACCATAAATAATCGGTGGCTTCACGCAACGTGAACCGTAAGATTGAACCCAACCGAATTTAGAGAATGCAAATCCTGCCAACTGCTCACCAAAATACTCAACCATATCATTACGCTCTGGCTCACCATGAACAAGAACATCAATATCGGCTTTGTGTTGGTAATCAACAACTGTGCGGATTTCCGCCTTCATTGCATCCTGATATTCCGCTTCGCTGATCGTGCCTTTTTTGAAAGCAGAACGTGCCTTACGAATTTCAGGAGTTTGAGGGAAGGATCCAATTGTTGTTGTCGGATATAATGGCAAGTTCAACGCATCGTGTTGTACTTTTTGACGTGCCTCAAACGGAGATTTACGATTTGTAATTTCCGATGTGATGTTACCGACACGTGCCTTAACTGCATCATCATGGATACGCTTGGACGTACGACGATCTTCCTGAACTGCATCACTTGCAGCAATTTCAGAAGCAATCGCATCGCGGCCTTCGTTTGCACCCTTCGTGATAACAGCAATCTCATCAAGCTTCTGTGTTGCATAAGCCATCCAGCTTTTGATTTTATCATCAAGCTGTGTCTCATTACGGAGATCAACAGGTGTGTGCAACAATGAAGATGAACCGGAAACGAATACGTTATCCGCGCCAAGTTTCGCAACAGCTTGCTCAACAAAGCCAAGAGATTTCGCAACGTCATTTTTCCAGATGTTACGACCATCAACAATACCAACAGATAATTTCTTATCGCCGATTTTTGCCAATGCCTCATCCAATGCCGTTTGTGCATCGTTTGCCGCCGTATTTGCCTGATTAGGACCACGACAGAGATCAATGTGAAGCGCATCTACAGGAAGATTATAGAACTGATCTGCATTACCGCGCACTGTGTCGAAGTAAGATGCAACCAGAACTTTAAGACCTTCAGGTTTTTTCAAACCTTCATACGCCGCCTTAACAACGCCTTGACCAATAGGGCAAAGATCAAGTGCAAATACAGGCTCATCAATTTGAACCCACTGTGCACCTTGTTCTGCCAATTTTGCGAGGATTTCATTGTAGACAGGAAGAAGTTTTTTCACTGCTTCTTCATGTGTGAAACCTTCATATTGTGCCTTACCAAGGAATACAAAGCTTGCCGGACCGACAAGTACGGGGCGTGTTTCGATGCCCTGATCTTTTGCTTCTTGATACTGATCGAAAACTTTTGTGTTTGAAAGTTTCGGCTCAAAGCCTTCTTCGAATTCAGGAACGATATAGTGATAGTTTGTGTCGTACCACTTGGTCATTTCCATTGCAACAACGTCCACACCACCTTGCTGGCGACCACGTGCCATCGCAAAATATGTATCCAGATCAATTGATGATCCATCCCAGTTATAGCGCTTTGGCACCAAACCGAGTGTTGTAATCATGTCTAAGACCTGATCGTAGAAAGAGAAGTCGTTTGACGGGATTTGATCCAGCCCTGCTTCCTTCTGTAATTTCCAGTTATGTGTACGAAGCTCTTTGCCTATTTGCAAAAGATCTTCCTGGGAGCTTTTACCCTTCCAGTAGCTTTCCACTGCCTTTTTCAATTGGCGCATGTCACCGATACGTGGAAAACCTAAATTTGTTGCGAGAACCATCTCGTCCCTCCATATAGATTAAAAATTCACTTACCCATTTGGGGTAGAGCAGTTCGGAATAAAAGGCAAGCAAAAACACATAGGAATTATGCGTAATAGAATAAAAAGACATAAAAGCATAAACACGGCGCATATCAAGGGTTTCAACGCTATGTAAAACACATAAAAAATCTGTGGTTGGCAAGATAAATTCTCATAAAAAATAATGATTTTTCGCTCTCCCATCCCATCTTTTTTCTACAACATAAAGACTATTTTTACATTATGGCGTCATAAGAGAAGACGACAAGGCCGTATGTGGGGGGCCTTGTCGTCAGTGGGAAGAAAACACAACATCGTAAAATACCAACTCACGGTGTTACGTGTTTTCAAACTCACAATATACGCACATTGTTGGAAATGCAAATTCTAAATCAGATTCTAGTGGGAGAATCGTACCGTGCTCAACCAAGATACAGCCAAGCTGCTCAAGGGTTACAGAAAAGAAAGAAGCCTGACACAAGAAGAACTTTCTTTCCGATCTGATGTACCTGTACGTACCATCCAAGATTTAGAAGCCGGAAAGTGCACACCACGACTGGAAACCATCTTTAAATTATCAGTTGGGTTTGATCTGGATCACCGCATATTCACTCAAGCAGTATTTGAGGTATGGAAGAATAATCAAGATGACGAATAACGTCTTGAATCACTAATCCGCAATCTTACGATACACATCAAAGCGCATCAATTTCTCATCCCCGGGCATACGTGGAATATATTTACGCCTATCAATATACAGAATATCAACGATTTCATACTCGTCCCACAACGCCCGCAGATTTTCATCACGGCCCACCACAGACTCTACAAAATCAAAATCATTGCGGTATTCAACATCACTTTCCAATGTATAATCCACATGACCAATGAACAAAGTGTCAGGATTATAATGTTCAAAATCTTCCAAAATTAATGGGATGTACTTATTCCACGCTGCATCTATTTTGTCTTGCGATAGAATAGGTGGCAACCCTCTATCTAATAATGATTGCGCATATTCCAAGTATGGCACAAACCATAGAACAGGGAATCTCGATGCATGTTTTTGCCCTGAATAGACTGAGGCTTCGTGGCTTATATTAATGAGGTCATGAAATAGAAAAAAGCTACACCCCTCTTCACAAAGCGCAAGCTGTTGTACAATTTCAGAATTTTTATAAAAAGCATGCGTCGGAAACTCTTTAATTTTTTCCGAAGACGTTGAAATCCATAATAACAAAAAAAGGTATAAGCCCATCATTTGAAAGAGTTTCTGACCCTTTTTAAGTTCAAATAATCCAACGATCAAGCCAAGCGCATGATAAGACATAACCATGGCAGTAGAGAAGAATAGTACCAAATAAGGAAAGCTGTGATAGCTCCACCCTTTGCCCTGCATAAAATATGGTATGATGCAAATGATTGATGCCCACGCCAGAACACTTATCACCTTGCTCACATCCTTAAAAACAAACCGTTGCGCTAAAATCACGAACGCCGGAGCAATCATCATTTTTAATGACAGCACCATAATATCAGGGTTTGTATAAGCGGTATAATACAAGACGGCATCTTCCAGAACGACCGAAATAAAATCCTCAAAGTACAGAAAAGTAATGGCCAAGTATGACACTGCAGCACTTGCAAGAAAAACAAAGTCAGTATCCAAACACACACTCATACGCCTTTGTTTAATAGCTCGGTGTATGAATAATGCTGCCGGCACAAGGCCAAAATGCGGCTTTAACAATATCAGAATGCTACAGGCTATTAGAATTACAATCTTGGCGAAGACATTTATTTGAATTTTTTGCGTTAACGCATATTGCAAAAGTACCAACGGCAATAATGCCATGCTTAGAAAGTGGTCTTTTTGTCCAAAATCATATTGCGTCATAACCGTTGACGACACCAAGAACGCGGATAATAGAACCAGTATTTCATCATTACGAACATCATCATATTTCTTTAACAAAAAGAATGATGATATGAGTGAAAATAACAAGATTAGAGACGTATAAAGCACCGTCGCAACATATAACGGAATACCAAAAAACTTTCCCAACATTATGTTGGGAACGTAGATCAGAATACTGAGTGGTGGATTCGTATCATAGTAAAACTCACTCATCCGCTTACCATCCAAAAAGAACTCAGCAGATCTGGACAAGTACGCGACATCAACACCTATGGCCATACCTAGATACATGAAGGCCCACGGCACAAGAGACGCAAGAACAACACCAAATACAAGAAAGAGGAAAACTGATTCTTTTACGTTTTCTCTTCCTTTAATGTTCGCCTCGCACTCTTGCATTTTTTTATCTTTTATCATGCATTCCTTAGCTAATCGCTTCGACAGCCTGTTTCGTGATGTCTGATTTATTCAATGTATAATAATGAATATGCTCAACACCATTTTTTGCAAGGTCTTCGCTCTGCTCAACAAGAAGGTCAATCGCAATTTTTCTTGCTTCTTCAGGTTTATCCTCTAGCCCTGCGAATTTATCATGCATCCAATCCGGTACATTTGCTTCGCATCGCTTGGCAAAATTGCACATGGATTTAAAGTCGTGAACTGGTAATAATCCAGGACACAGCTGTGTTTTAATGTCCATTTTTTGACACTCTTCTACAAAGCGATAATACACATCATTATCAAAGAAGAACTGTGTAAGCGCACGATGTGCCCCTGCATCACATTTTAATTTCAATGCACGGATATCATCCGCAAGTGAATTTGAGTCAGGGTGCTTTTCCGGATACGCGCCGACAGAAATTTCAAATGGATGACGTGCCAGCAGACCTTCCACAAAATCAGACGTATATTGGAAATAATCGCCATCATCATCGAGTGGCCATTGAAGATCACCGGGCATATCACCACGCAATGCAACGATATGCTTAATCCCTTTCTCCCACAGACCATCAACATACTCATACAATTCTGTTTTCGTGGTATTCAAGAACGTTAGGTGAGAACCAATCGGTACGCTTGTCATATCCATTTTTTTCTGGATTGTATCAATTGTGCCATCCTTGGTCGTGCCGCCTGCACCATATGTCACCGTCATAAATTTCGGGTTCAGCTCTACAAGCTCGGGCACCGCAGTCCATAAAATGTCTGCTGCTTTTTCAGTTTTTGGCGGGAAAAATTCAAATGAAATTGTTGGTTTACTCACGGTTATTGATCCTTATATTACACCCTGTTTTTACGAACCGCGTATTACATCACCCTTTTGCACAAGACACAAGACACACAAATTGTTTGTAGTATTATTGTGCTCTCGAAATGTTATCTTTTCATGAAAAAGCTTTTCAAAATACGGTGAGCAAGATAAAGAAACCTTATGAATAATAAACCATCCTACACAACTGAAATGTTAATGGCTCTTGCAGGGTTTAGTCTTTGGACAATCAGCGATGCAGCAGTGCGATATTTAAAGGATTATCCCACTCTCTTGATTGCATTTTTAGGATCATTTTTAAGTGTTGTTTTGTTATGCATGATATCCCCTTTCCTCGGAGGGTTTCGTGAAACACTAACCCGCCCACAATTAAAGCTTCGGCTATTTCGGGGAATATTACTGGCAGGGTCAGGTGTATGTTCATTTTACGTGTTTGCAAATTTGGATATGGCTACGGCCTATGCAATAATTTTCGCTGCCCCCCTTTTGGCAAAAGTACTGTCCGTTTTTATCACAGGTGAGAATATTCGCCCGCGATCATGGGCGATTACTTCCCTTGGCTTTATTGGCGTTCTGATCGTTATAAGGCCGGGAATGATCCCCATTAACCTCGGTGCTATATCTGCGCTTATTCTCGCATTTTTATTTGCACTCGGCTATGTCATGTCACGCTATATCAAGGATGAAAACCAAACACTTCTTTCCATGGCAATATTCCAATATCTATTTGTGACACTTGCAACTGCATATCCTGCATATACCGCTTATCAAGGCATGCAGATAGGATTTTCACTTTATGAATATAGCGCATTATTTATCATCAGTGCGGCGGCAATATCAGGGTCAATTTTAGTCGCAAAAGCATTCTCCATTGCCCCAACGCAAGTGATCGCACCCGTGCATTATATACAAATTTTATGGGGTACATTGCTCTCTGCCTTTCTTTTTTCAGAAATGCCCGATCAATGGACATTCATTGGAGGAGGCGTTATTACGCTCTCCGGTCTTCTACTCATTAAATTTTCTCGCCCTGTGTAAGATAAAGTTTCACTTTCCATATTTATGTATGTTATATGGTTTTCAAAATGGCTGAACAAGGTTATGGGTTGATGAAAAACCTCATCAATAAAATTAAAGATGGCTTCCCTCAAAAAGTCGATACGCTTAAGCAAAGCCTGACGCTTGATAATCTGACATCCGGATGCGCACAAGTTGGTGAATCTCTCAAAAACTTTAATCTTAAACATAGCTTTCGCAAAGCTGACATTGCACTTCATCGCTATTTCATTGAGCGCCCTGCCGATGCACAATTCTATACATTTGAATCCGGTAATCTTGCAGTTGCTTTAAAAGACGGCGATATTGGCGGATTATTTAAAGAACTGAGGCCTGAGTCTCTCCTAGAGGATATTTCTGCGATCTCGTTTGTTGCCGGATCAACCTTTGCCAAGTTCAAGGAAAAACACCCGGGCTATTTCACAACGGGTATGACGCTTATGGCGCTTGGCGGTACGGCTTTGGCGGCTAGCGGTGCGACAGGCGTTGGTATTGCCGTTGCATGGGCATCATTGGACGCGGCGCGTGGCGGTTATTTTGATCTGGAAAATCAAATTACAGAAGGCACAAGACAGGCTGGCGGATGGGATCATAAAGGCATGAAAGCCTTTAAGCTTGCCACAGATTTTATCGACCTACCCACACATGCCGTTGAAAAGATAGAGCAAACAGCGCAGAAGCGTTTCCCTACAATAGCGGCCAAAATAGAACCCGCAACAGATGCGTGGAAACGTCCTCTCACCCGTCAATTAATGGTGAAGGGGCCAACGCGCGTTGCGTTTGTTTTTGCATCGGCAACGGCAGGCGATCTGGGTGGAGTTCTTGCAGGCTCACTTTGGCTTGGCGGTGATATCAGCCTTGCGCATATGGACCCTGTCATAAAAGAAAGCCAACAACAGCATCTGGATCGTAAAATTAAGACGGCGGAAGAGGATGGCCTTGTCCTCGACTAAGGTTTTATCCTCCCCTTCTATTTAGTCGCAAAAAACCTTTGCACTGCGGCGCATTCGCGGGTAAAAAAGCAATGCATCACACGAGTTTCAATGCCTACTTAGGCATGAAAGACATATCGATATGAATATGGGTGTAACAAAATAACGCTGCAGGTATTGGAATTAGAAAGACGACATGACACACGCACAAGAAAAAGTCGCACCAGCGCAAAAGACAGATCACGAACATATCCTTATTCTGGATTTCGGATCACAGGTTACTCAGCTCATCGCCCGTCGCCTTCGTGAAAGTGGCGTTTACTGCGAAATCTGGCCATTTAACCAAGCACCTGATGAGCGTATTAAGGCCTATAACCCAAAGGGTATTATTCTGGCCGGTGGCCCGTGCAGTGTTTTAGATGACGACGCGCCAAGCGCACCGGACATTGTGTTTGAAATGGGTGTGCCGATCCTTGGGATTTGTTATGGTCAGCAAACCATGGTTAAACAACTCGGCGGCAAAGTAGAGGCCGAAAAATCCCGTGAATTTGGACGCGCACAAGTAGACATTACGGCGGACTCACCCCTCTTTAACGGTGCATGGCACAAGGGCGCGAATGAGCAAGTCTGGATGAGCCACGGCGATCATGTTGCCGAGCTTCCCGAGAATTTCAGCGTTATCGGTAAATCCGAAGGCGCACCATTCGCCATTATCGCCAATGAAGAACGCAGATTTTATGGCGTACAATTCCACCCTGAAGTTGTTCACACGCCACACGGGGCGGAGCTATATCGTACATTTACGCATGATATTTGCGGGTGTAAGGGCGATTGGACGATGGCCTCTTTCCGTGAAGAAAAGATCGCGCAAATCCGCGCACAAGTCGGCGATGGTAAAGTTGTTTGCGGTCTTTCCGGCGGGGTGGATAGTTCAGTCACCGCGGTACTTATCCATGAAGCGATTGGCGATCAGCTTACCTGTATTTATGTGGATACAGGATTGATGCGCGCAGGCGAGAGCGAGCAGGTTGTTGATCTGTTCCGCAATCATTACAACATCCCCCTCATCCATGAAGATGCGAGTGATAAGTTCCTTGGCGGGTTAGAGGGTATTTCAGACCCTGAGATCAAACGTAAGGTTATTGGCGGGTTGTTCATTGATGTGTTTGATGAATGTTCCGCGCGTGTTGGCGGGGCGAAGTTCCTTGCGCAAGGGACGCTATATCCTGATGTGATTGAAAGTGTGAGCTTTACCGGTGGGCCGTCTGTGACCATCAAATCACACCATAATGTTGGTGGCCTTCCTGATGATATGGATATGGAATTGGTTGAGCCAATGCGTGAATTGTTTAAGGACGAAGTGCGCGCGCTTGGGCGAGAGCTTGGCATGCCGAACGACTTTATCGCACGTCACCCCTTCCCGGGTCCGGGTCTTGCGATCCGCCTGCCGGGTGAGATTACGCAAGACAAGATTGATATCCTGCGTAAGGCCGATACCGTGTATCTGGATGAAATTCGCAAAGCCGGTTTATATGATGAGATTTGGCAAGCATTTGCGGTTCTGTTACCCGTGAAGACCGTTGGTGTGATGGGTGATGCACGGACATATGATTATGTTTGTGCCCTGCGCGCCGTAACATCGACAGATGGTATGACCGCGGATTATTACCCGTTTGAACATGAGTTTTTGGGGCGTGTGATGACCCGCATTATTAACGAAGTGCACGGCATCAACCGCGTGGTTTACGACATCACATCCAAACCCCCCGGCACGATTGAGTGGGAATAATTAGGCATGAGACAAGCAATTAGCTATTTTACTGTACTTGTTGCTTTTCTATTGCTGGCACTCTACGCCAATCAAAATCAGACGATAAATACGTCAAAAGATAGCGCCGATCGTCATACCCTTAATGAAGATGACAGAACCTTACCCTATTTAGATCATGTTACAGGTGTAAAGGTGATTAGCCGCAGGACTGAACATGCCGGTCATACTACAATTACTCTTGGTCAAGACGAAGCTCGTGATATTGCGGAGCTCTTTCAGATAGAGGATCGAATTTCTCGTAATAACAGAGCCACACGAGAAGAAATTGTTCTTAAAAACGGAGCTGTTCTTAGGAGTGTGAAGTTTTGTATTTTCAATGAAACCTATCGCCTTGAATTCACAACGCCTGATCAGAACATCACTCTTTCTGTTTGCTTTGGCTGTGATGATTTCAGCGTTGAAAATGCCAACCTACCCCAATTAGGGTTGCTTAATATTGATCACGAAATTTCCGAAAAAATTGAAGCTTATTTAGAACAGCAATATAAAATATCATCTCGCTCACCTGATTGACCCGCCAAAGAGCGTCGATTTCATCGGCGTTTTTTATGGCTGGACGAAGCGATCAAAGGTTGTATGATGAGGTTACTTTCAGATCGGAGAACCACTTGCTTCACAATTGTCCCATTTGCACTAATACTCCCAATGACATAGACAGTAGTGATTGTAAGCTAAATCACAAAATCGATTGTCCTCAATGTGGCGTTTTCAAATTACATGGCTACGATCTTGAAGATCAGAATCTTCTATCTCAGCCTCCAGAAAAAAGAGACCCTTTAAGCCTTTACGAAAAAAGAGAGCTTATAAGCTCTTTCATTAAACGATCCCAAAGAAATACTGCTTACCCAATATGGGATCGTGATAAAATACAAAACATTCTAAGTAATGCCCCCTCAAGACTCTCAAAACAAATTGGATTTATTCCAGAATGGCTTGATCCATTTATACAGATCGGCAGCTAGTAGAGAAGCTGTTGCTAGATTGTTAGAAAACTAGACACCCCCAACTAGCATGTGGGAAAGTGGGGGTGTCCGTTTAACATTAGTTTGTTAACGCGTTTATTTACCAATGTAGATTATACTCTACGGCATTTGTAGAATATACCCCACATAATTATTGTATGAAAGAATTAGAGATTATCGGTAAAAATATATCCAGACTAAGGGCGGAGCAACAATTAACGCAGGAAGACCTATCAGGTATGGCGGAAATTGATCGTGGCTTTATCTCTAACCTTGAAAATGGCCGAGCGAATGTTTCTGTCAAAACCTTGGTTGGTATTGCCGAATGTCTGAATGTCACGTTCCTTGATCTGGTTGTAGAAAAAGAGTAATCAGGCACCCCCGTCAATCGTGTGTGTGGAGTGCGGAGATGCCCGCGGATAATATGACAAAACACATCCCATAACACCATAGGCGATAGACGACAGAAAAAAATTGTGTATTGTGGGCTATCGCCTATGGTTATGTTGCATTCTATTGCACACAATGGAGAAATGGAAAACCTTGAGGATATAGGACGGAACATTTCTCAACTGCGTAAAAGCCAAAAGCTTTCGCAAGAGGATTTATCACGCTTGGCGGAGATTGACCGATCCTATATATCAGAAATTGAGAACGGGCATAAGAATCCATCTGTGATGACAATCATCAAAATTTCACGCGCCTTGAAGGTCGGGGTGGATGATATTATTAAGTCATAGGCTATTCAGGTAATGGAGCATGGTCGTTATCGTCGCTCTGCTCTGTCGCTTTAATATCAGGCGGATTTTGCGTTCCGATGTTCAAACGTTCCTTGGTGAAAATATCACTGACCGTGGCGGGTTCGGTTCTGATCGGGTTTTCTTTTGGCGTTTTTTCCAACGCTTGCCGCGCGGCGATGGCCAATCCGGGGTCGACCTGATAACGGCTATCCAGTGCATTTTTTGCAGCAGCCTTCATTTCCGGATCATCACCACGTAGGGCGATTTGCGCGATTTTTGCTTCGGTTAAACTAAACGTATCGGGGGAGGCCGTATCCAATAGCTCTGTATCTGTGAAGTTACAACGCCATGAATCGTCCGCATGTTTCCTATACCAATATCCTGCCTGAATGCTCATGACGCTATTATAGTTTTTTTCCGTAATGCGGGGCAATGTTTTTGTGATGACATTCGGAATTATCACTACGCCCTATTGATAAAATCGTCTTGAAGGTCTGTGCGCTTATCCCTAGTGTAGGGGCGTAACCCTCGCCGTGCGATATGCGAATGGTTTGGGAATAATAGATTTAAGGATGAAGAAATATGTTAGCGTTAGTCTCCCCTGCGAAGAAGCTTGATTTTGAGAGTGAATGGAATGCTCCGACCCTAACGCAGTCCGATTTTTTAGATCATACGCAAGAGCTTGTCGATGTGGCGAAGGCTCTCACGCAGGCCGAGATACAGAGCTTAATGAAGTTGTCTGATAAATTGGGGGCGTTGAATTATGCGCGGTATCAGCAATTCTCTACCCCTTTTGCGCCTGATAATGCAAAGCCTGCGGTCTATACATTTCGCGGCGATACGTATGTGGGGTTGGATGCGGATAGTTTGTCCGATGATGATTTAGGATTTGCGCAAGAGCATTTCCGTATGCTTTCAGGGCTCTACGGTATGTTGCGCCCGCTTGATTTGATGCAGCCTTATCGGTTGGAGATGGGGACGAAGTTATCAAATGCTCGTGGTGAGGATTTGTATGATTTTTGGGGTGATATTTTGACAAGGGCGTGTAATGACGCGACACAGGGGCATAAAAACCGCGCTGTGATTTGTCTGGCCTCTAACGAGTATATTAAAGCGGTGCAGCCAAAGGGTTTAGAAGGTGATTTCATTACCTGCCATTTTAAGGATGTGAAGAATGGAGCGGCGAAGGTTATTGGCCTATTTGCCAAGCGTGCGCGTGGCTCTATGGCGCGTTACATGATCCAAAACCGTGTTGAGCAGCCGGAAGACCTTAAATCCTTTGATACGGATGGGTATGTGTATCAGGATGGTAAATCCGATGCATATAATTATGTTTTTCTCCGTAATCAGGAGGTATAGCGCTTATGCTATTCGCGGCGATTAAGGCACTGATATCCGGAATTATTGTTGCGGTTATCTCCGAAGTAACGAAGCGCAGCCCGGCCTTTGGCGCGCTGGTGGCTTCTTTGCCAATTGTCTCTATTCTGGCGATGGTTTGGTTGTGGCATGAAACAGGCGATACTAAGCGCATTGCCGATCACTCAGAGGCGACTTTCTGGTTTGTTTTGCCATCTCTGCCGATGTTTTTAGTTTTTCCGATGCTCTTGCGCAATGGATTGCAGTTTTATGTCGCACTGGCATTATCATGCGTTATGACGGTCATTCTCTATTTTGCAATGATCTGGATTTTGCGGAAGTTCGGAATGGAGTTTTAGGAAAAGTTTGGGGTGCTTAATCGATGTGTGTGTGGAGGAAGAAGCACCCCACTTTAATACACAACATACCTGCCTATGACCACGCTTGACATATGTCAAACGCACATCCCAAACGCAGACTTATCCACAGAAATGAGTATTCTATGCTTCAAAAATGACCTTAACACCGCGCTTTTTAAAATAAGCCTGCATACGTTTACGCCCTTCACGGTTATTTTGAACAAGACGCGCAGGGTCAAATTTTGCTTCTTTTTGACCTTCATCAGTTAATGCAGACTTCAACTCCTTGATCTTTAAATCAATATCCTGATTATCGTTGTTCATTGATTCATATACGGCTTCAATTGCCTGCTCTATACCTGATGTGCTCATAGCCTTGCTTGCCCTTAATTTTTATCATTCATTCCCCTATATATACAGATCAGGATTCAATTGACAATATAGCATCACGTTTCTCTTATTTATATTAATACACTCTGGTCGCACAGATTATTTCCTGATATAGAGCGCGTATGGATACGAACACCCCAACAACACACAACACACCCATTTCCAATACAGTTGGGCTTGGGATTTTATGTGGTATTGGAAATTCTATAACCTTAGTTTTAATCGCGGCGCTTGTTAAAATGGCGAGCGATTACCACAATCCGGTTGATATATTCTTTTATCGCAGCATCACAGTTCTGGCCTTAAGCCTCGGCGCAGTAGTTGCTACAGGACAGTTAAAAAACATCCGTAAAACCAATCATAAATTACAGATTATACGCGCAACCATCGGCGCGGTTTGTATGCTACTCGCCTTTACTTCTTATAGCCTTCTACCATTGGCACAAGCACAGATTTTCTTCTTTTTATCACCCTTACTTGTGGTGCTGTTATCCTATCCACTCCTTAAGGAAAAGGTAGGTATTTATCGTATGAGCGCAGTTTTTATCGGGTTATGCGGCGCATTGATTGTTTTACAACCCGGTGCAATTGCATCAATGACAGGCGCGATGGTAGGGATAGGCGTTACAATTTGCTATACCTTCGTCATGCTTTGTTTACGATTGATGGGAAAAACAGAAAGTCCCGAAATCACCGTATTTTACTTCTCAATCGTCTCTGTTGCATTAATTTTACCTGCCATTCCCTTTTATGCGAGCATACCGAGCATTTATAGCCTTACTTTAATGCTTAGTGCGGGGTTTTTTGCCTTTATTACGCAATTTTGCATGACATATGCCTATAAATTTGCACCTGCAAGCGTTATTTCGCCGCTTATCTACCTAAATTTAATATGGGCTCTTATGTTGGATTATATGTTTTGGCAAAAAGTACCTAATGTCATGATGATGACTGGCGCATTTATTATTGTAGCATCCAATTTATTCGTCCTGTGGCGTGAACATAAAAACGCACAAAAATAATCAACTAAACAAGCGAAAGTGGTACCTTTACATCCTTTCAAAATCATATAATCTGAATTTATGTTCACCCGTCACTCAATAAAGGAAAATACCATGAGAAAGATTGCTGCGCTTTGTATTCCAACTGCCGCGTTACTGATGCTTAGTGCGTGCGTAACAACGGGTAATCCACAACAACGACAAAGCTCAATCACAAACGCAGCCATGGTAACAGAAGCAGCGAATTGTAATCAGATTGCTCATAGTATCAATACAATGGATCAAATCATTGTCGAAACCGGCAGCCAGAGTACAGGCAATTCATACGGCACAACAAACGCGATCAATACCGGCCTCGCACATTCAGGCCTATATGGCAAAGCACCATATTTAAGTGCAATACCGGGCCTTACAAACTCATGGAGCAGTGCGTCAAACCAAACACAAATAGAACGTCAACAAGGATATGACGCGCAGCGTGAAAAACAACGCCTCATTGGCTTATTCCAGCAAAAAAAATGCGTGCGTAGCAACTAAAAATCATGTAGAAGCGCGGTATGAGCAATTTTAATAACATAAAAAAACGTCTATCCATGTCCACGACCATGCCTTTAGGTACGGGTGGCGGATCGGCGCAATGGATGATGGGTTCCGCGCAAGGACACCATCACCATGAACATAATGCGGATGGTTCTTGTTGTGATCACGATCATAGTGATGCGCATGAACACCACCAACATGACACCGAAGAAGAGTGTGAAGAAGACCACACAAATCCATCAGGTGGGTGCGGTTGTTGTTAAAACGCCCTCCTCCATATTATAGATAATTATGCCCGCCCCTTGAATTATGGGCGATAATATGTATAAAGAACCGTCCTTTAAGGGCGGTTTTATGTATTTGAAGAAGATATTCCGCCGAAACCTTCATTATAACGGGAATAACCATGATCCGCCTTGTCCGCAAATTTCACCTTACCCAAGACCCAAAAACTGATATTTTATCAGGATTGACTGTTGCTCTTGCCCTTGTCCCGGAAGCAATTGCATTTGCGTTTGTAGCAAAGGTTGATCCATTGGTTGGGTTATATGCGGCATTCTTTGTCGGTATTATAACATCGATCTTTGGTGGACGTAGCGGTATGATTTCCGGTGCGACAGGCGCAATGGCGGTGGCTATGGTCGGACTTGTCACTTTTTACGGTGTTGAATATTTATTCGCCGCAGTTGTGCTCACAGGGATTATTCAGGTATTGGCCGGTGTCTTCCATTTAGGTAAATTTATCCGGCTAGTCCCCCATCCTGTGATGCTTGGGTTTGTTAACGGATTAGCGATTGTCATTTTCCTCGCGCAGCTTGGACAGTTTAAAGCACCTAAAGCCGTAGAAGAAGCATCACAACATGGTGATACTCAGGCATCACATAGCGCCATTGACGTTATCTTTAATGGTGGATGGATGCAGGGCATGGAAATGTACCTCATGGTCGGCCTGACCATTCTAACAATGGGTTTAATATGGCTATGGCCGAAATTACCAAAAATTGGTAAGCTAATTCCTGCACCTCTTGCCTCTATTCTCATTGTATCCGGACTTGTTATTGGATTTAATTTAGATACGCGCACTGTTGGTGATTTGGCAAGTGTCGCAGGCGGTTTACCTGAATTTCATATTCCAATGGTGCCCTTCACACTTGAGACATTATTCATCATCCTGCCTATCTCCTTTACACTGGCAGCTATTGGCCTGATCGAGAGCCTTTTGACCCTCACTCTTATTGATGAACTTACCGAAACACGCGGACGCACATCACAAGAATGTATCGGACAGGGTGCAGCCAACGTCACGTGCGGATTTTTTGGTGCAATGGGTGGGTGTGCCATGATCGGGCAATCCATGATTAATATAAAATCAGGTGGACGCGGACGATTATCGGGGATTACCGCTGCGCTAGCATTACTTGCTTTTATCCTGTTTACATCACAATGGATTGAGATGATCCCGTTGGCCGCGTTAACCGGCCTTATGATGATGGTTGTCATTGGAACATTTGCATGGGCATCTGTACGTATCATGCATAAAATTCCAAAAGAAGATGCATTTGTCATTATCCTTGTTACGGCCGTTACAGTGGCGCACGACCTTGCCATGGCTGTGATTATCGGGGTTATTGTTTCTGCACTTGTTTACGCATGGAAGTCCGCGCACCATATTTGGGTTGTTGAAGGAAAGTCGGAAGAAGACGGGCATAAAGTTTACCACTTAAATGGGCCATTATTCTTTGGTTCTATTTCCGGGTTTAAAGATATGTTCAGCCCAAAGAACGATACAGAAGACGACATCGTTATTGATTTTCGTAATGCGCGTGTCTGGGATCATTCCGCGTTAGAGGCCATAGATGCGTTGGCAACGAAATATCAGGAAGCGGGTAAAAAGCTACACCTTGTACATTTAAGTCCTGATTGCCAGCTTCTCCTGAACAAGGCGCGCGATATGGTTGAGGTCAATATGATTGAAGACCCTCAATACGGATTGGTCGTTGATTATGCCGGAACTGTAGAGCGTAAGTAGGTAAACTACTATACAGTAATACTCCGATTTGAATGACCTCAATTAACTTGGGTTTAAAGGGGAGAGAGTATCTTCCTCTTTTTTAGATGGTTGGTTCGTAGCTATGATATTCAGTGCCTCTTTCGCCTGTACTTTTAATTCTTCAATATCGTGATCGCCACCCTGATAAAGTGCATCTTCCAGAGTCTTAAAGAACGGAACATCTTGCGTTATAGAATTAGCAATAGAGCGTAATGATGCACCTTTTTGCATTCCAAGGTGAATTTGCGCGTAGTTTTGTACAAAGTCTCTCAATTCCTGCACAGATGATATTTTCGAAAGCGCCGACATACGCACTTTATTTTTCACACGAGGTTTACTGTCAGAGGTTTTTGATGAATTTTTCGTCCCAGACAAACGTGACAGCAGATAAATATTCATGACCATAAGCACACAGATAACGCCACCCAGCGCAGTAATAACCAGATATAATGTAGAGTGATCTGAACTATGTGCATTACCCCCTAAGGCCGCAGGGCGCGTCTCATTTTCGACAATAACTACATCGTCTTCAAAGAGAGGGGCACGCTCAATAGGTTTAGGTGGGATTACATCGCCTTGTACCACTGTGACGCTTTTTTCAGGGATTGTGGCATACTCCACTTTACGTGCCTTTACATTCCACCACGGCACTTTAATCTCAGGGAAGGTAACCTCGCCTGCCTTAACAGGTATCAAGGTATAATTTTCCTGACGCCATCCTTTTAGAGTCTGATCATCATTATCAATATCCTGCCCAAATTCCGGCTTATCCGCATAAACTTTAAACGCTTTGCCTGCCGATATATAACCTTCTAAATTCGGCAAAGATGAGCCTGATGCCCCCACCCCTGTTAATGTTATTTTACGTGTAATAGGTTGTCCGACCTCTGTATTGTCTTCCACGTCTAGTTCATCAGAAATTTCAAATGACTGTAGGGGAAGCCATGGATCCATTTGTATCGCAGGTGCTTTCACATCCAATGTAATCGGGTTTCCACCAATGATAAAAGGCTCATAAACCTCGAACGCACCGAAAATCCCCAAATTTCCGAATGGGTTTTTACGGCCCTTATGACGTTGCGATTCAATTTGCCCCTTATAAGTAAAAGACGGAATACGTAACTTCCCCGACACTAATGGTGTAATCAGGTATTTCGCCTCTACAATTGCTGTACGCTTACCATTTATAGCTTCTTCTTTAACAGTGGGTTTTTCGTATGGTTCAATAATTGTACCTTCGATTTTGAACGGTGCCAATGAAACATCCGTCACAGTCTTAGTGGCGATTAAACGCGCGGTAAACACAATTGGCTCATTCTGATAAGGGGTTAAGTTATTAACGGCTGTTTCTACTTTTATTGCTCTTTCTTTAAACGGTTCACCATTTGATGCCATTTTTTGTTTTGATACCGTTATTTTAATGGGCTGCGTTGAGAGGCTTCCTGCATCCGTTTTTACTGTGAAGGCAGGAATAGTGAACTCTCCTTGCGCTTTGGGTAATAATGCCAGATACCAATCTATTGATGATGAAAGGCTACCATTTACCGTTTCCGTACGTGTTGATTGGTTTTGCCCATGAATTGTGAAATCTTTCTCAACCGCGCTATAATCAAGATAATCACTTGGGGCAACATCTTTCAGGGACAATTGCAGGGTGACACTCTGCCCGATTACGATTTGCGTTTGATCCGTACTTGCCGTAAAGGATTGAGCCGCGACGGATTGCGTTACCAAGAACAGTGCAAAACAGGCCAATAACAGATGTGTAATAGATATCTTTACCATGGTGTACTTCCCTCTTTTGCCTTTGCGCGCATAGACTCAATATAAAATTTATTCCTAAGGAACTCTTCTTGGTTATTTTCAATTCGGTTTAACCATTGGTCCGCATCTATATCTTCTTGTGAGCGTGCCTGATTTTTAGAAGCTTGTTGCTGTTCAGGCTGCTTATCATTATCAGGGGCTTGCTCTTCCAGATCTTTTGATGGATCGTTATCTTGTGTTTCATCTTCACGGGACTGATCTTCGTTTAGATCGTCTCCCTCATTGTTATTTTCTGCATTATTTTGCTGATCTGAATTTTCATCCTGTTGCGGGTCTTTATTGTCCTGCCCTTTGTTATCTTGCTCTTGATCCTGCGTTTCATCATTTTGTGATGATTTATCCTGATTATTTTGATCTTGTTGGTTTTGTTGATCCTGATTTTGTTGTTGCTCTTTCAGCTTTCTGGCAATTTCCAGATTATGCGTGGCATCTTTATGATCGGGGTAATTGTTAAGTAGCTGTTCATAGGTTTGAATCGCATCATCAATTTTCCCGCCCATCAATTGCGCATTTCCTAAATTATAGGGGACATTCTGCGCAGTATCCGCGTGGGTACTTTGCGTAAAAGAGCGGGCAGCTTGTTCATATTGCCCGGCTTTATATTCGGCAACACCGCGATTATACGGATCACTGAAATCTTGTGCTGCTTTTTCAAAATCCCCTTGTTCATATGCCTTTTGTCCCCTTTGATCCCCACTGGTAAACCAGTCCCTCCAATCAAATGCGGCAGCAGGCTGTGCATTCATCAATATTCCAAGAGCAATAAGAACAGGGAAAACAGCACCGCGGCGAAAAAACGGTAGCACACAGAAGAGAGGTATGATCAGAAAGACATAGAAACGCTCTTCCCAATATTTTGTTTTTTGTGTTTCTTGTGCATCATCACTATCGCCCATGTTATTCACCTGCCGGCGGAGCAGTGATGTATCGTGATTTAAATAATTTGCCCGTACATAACGCCCATTTCCTTCGGCAATAATTTTCTTAAATTTTGGTTCATCAAGACGTGAGACAATCATTTTATCATTACTCTTAATATACCCTTGATCACCATTGGGGACAGGAGCACCTTCGCGTGTACCGATACCCAGGCCGTGTAAAATGACCCCTTTTTTCTTAAGAGTACGTACAGCAGATAGAACATCTTTTTCCGCATTATCGAACTCCCCGTCACTCATAAGAACAATATGCTTTTCATTGCCCTGTACATTTTCAAACATTTCCCCTGCACGCTTTAAAGCAAGAGTAAGGTTGCCCCCTTGCGTATAGATCAGATCAGGGTTTAGGGATGGTAAAAACCCGCGCATTGTTTGCGGATCGTCACTTAACGGCGTCATGACATGCGGAATCGCTGCATAAACAATAAGAGCTATATTGGTGCCATCAAGCTCTTCTGATAAATCCACAATCTCCTGCTTGGCACGTTCAAAACGAGAGGGCGAAATATCCTGCGCATGCATAGAGCGTGACATATCCAACAGAACAACCAGTGAACCCGCCGGACGAAATGCCTGTATCTCAGTATACCCCCAACGCGGGCCAGCCATGGCCAAAATACCACACGCCCAAATCATGCTCCATAATATGAGTGATGGTAAAAACGCCCTTTTCTCTTCCTTGCGGCTTTCACCTTCTAACAATAAATGTGGCAAGAGGTGCGCATCTGCGAATTTTCTGGCTTGCGAACCGGCTTCCCCTTTTTTGAAAAAGAGAAAGTAAAGCAGCCAGATAAGAGGAATAAGAAATAATGCCCATAACCATAGCGTATTTGTAAAGGACATTAACGAAATTGAATTATCGTTCATCTCACACCTGCCCCTTTCTTACATAAAGCGCGCTTGTCAATATCGGTATACATGCCAGAACAAACAAGAATAATAGCCCAAGCCCCAGAGGGTAACGGAAGAGTGGCGTTCGGATTAGAAAGCTTTGTGAATCAATGATTGTTTTTTCCTGTTCACTAATAGCCTGATATATTTGATCAAGTGTCTGGGTGTCACTTGCGTGATAAAAATTTCCACCGGTTGTTTCGGCAATATCCTTCAGAAGGTCAATATCATAACGCATATGTACCCTGCTAATCCGACCATATTGATCCTGATAGGGAACAAGGCCGTTTGAACCGATGCCAATCGTATATATTTTAATACCATATTGCGCAGCGAGATTGGCTGCCTCCTCCGGTGGGACAGAGCTTGCCGTATCTTCACCGTCCGTCAAAAGAATAATCATCCGTGAGCTTTTCGGGCGATCCCGTAGAGCTTTCACAGACAGGCCTATAGCATCCCCGATTGCTGTCCCATCTCCCGCCATAGAAATGGCACTTTGGCGTAACATTTCACTAACGGATTTCATATCCGTTGTTAAAGGTGCGTATTGATATGCAGAATCTCCAAAAAGAGTTAGGCCGACACGATCATGGCTGCGCCCATCAACGAAACGGCTGACGACCTTTTTCGCAACATCAAGACGATTAACCATATTATCTCTAGTCGCAAAATCAAGCGCACGCATCGATCCTGATAAATCGACTGCCAGCATAATGTCATAACCATTCACTTCAATTTTTGTATTTTGGTCAACAATCTGCGGACGCATAATCGCACAGACAAGACATATCCAAATCCCCCATATCAGAAGACGAAACCATAAACCACCCTTACGATCTACGGCGGATGATGATCCAAAGGTCTGTTGTAAGATCTCAACATGGGAAAAACGGAATATATTACGCTCCTGATTTTTCACTGATGCAGCGCATGCATAACGCACGATTAACGGTACTATTAAAAGAATAACCATCCATGGCCATTGAAAGCTAAACATGGTTACGCACCCATTTTTCTGATGCTTTTATTATGTGTGATATTTCACGCTCTCTTACACCCTCACTTGGCATGTACGGAAAGTCAGCCAATACCGATGCGTCCCGTATCCAATCAAAATTGTTGGCATCCCTTGCCTTTAGGAAAGATAGCCATTCTTCCCCTTGCAAAGCGGCGCACTCTTTCCGTCCGTAATATTCGAGAGCGCAGAGGCGCAAAATTTCAGATATTTCGGATAACTGACTTTTTATGTTCTCTGTATTTTCATTTTGCATTTCGATGAGACGCGTAAGTCCTCTTTCAATATTCTGCGTATTTTTCGATGCCTTACTTTTCCGTGATATCCAATACGCAAAAGCAATGACAAGACACAACACTAAGATAGACCACGCAGGCAGAACCCAACCAATACCGACCTCATTTAGCCCCTTGATGTCTTTGATCTGCGTAAGAAGGGGATTAACTTGATTATTCATAAGCCCTTCTTCCTTTGTAACCTACTTTGCGTATTTTAATCGGCAATGTTTTTATAACATCCTCATGCGTAAATGTTTGTATTAAAGCAATATTCAGAGCCATCGATATTTGCAACAAGTCGTCTCGATTTTTATTCCAATATTGTTCATATGCCTTAGATTTCGCCTTATCCGCACCATTCACAATTAAGGGCAGGCCCGTATTATTTCCAAACTGCAATGCGCGCATCTTTGGTAGGGCACATTCCGCCATATCATTAACCGCAATCAGAACAACATCACTATGCCTGCGCAGATTGGACAGGCTACGCTTAAGATTTTCATCTGCTTGAAGGAAATCGCTTATTACAAAGACCAGCGATCCTGATGGTGCAGCTTTTCTAACATGGCGTAAATGTTCGGAAAGAAGGACCTGCTCGTCATTATAGGTTTCAACATCACACAGTCGATTGATAATGTTGAGAACTGATGAGCGCGCGCGTAGGGGCTTAATATAGCTCATCCCGTTTTTTACATCTCCAAAAAGAGAAGCACCAATTGCATTATGTGCCCGATGATTTGCCCAGCCCAACATGACCGCGATTCTGGCTGCTTGCACGGATTTAAAAGTCGTACGTGTGCCAAAACGCATGGCATGATTACAATCCACACATAACAATACACTGCGCTCTCTTTCCTCGGAGAACAGCTTTAAATGCGCTTTACCGGTTCGCGCCGTTACGCGCCAATCAATATTGCGGACATCATCGCCTTGCACATATTCACGCACCTCTTCAAACTCAAGTCCACGCCCACGAAAAGGAGAGCGTGCACCACCGGCGACTATCGAAGAAGATTTCGCACGGGTATTCAGATCAAGCCCGGTAGAAAAACGGGAGAGCTCTATCAATTCTTTTTTCTCAGGATAAAGCACGGTTTACACCTCTTGTGAGATTTATGGCACTGCTACGACTTCAATCAGCTTTTGAATAATATCACCACGTGAGATACCATCTGCCTCTGCTTCAAACGTTGGCGCAATACGGTGACGCAAAATGTCCGCAGCCACGGATTGAATATGATGTGGTGAAACATACGCATCACTCTGTAACCATGCATATGCCTTAGCCGCATTCACAATACCAAGTGTCGCACGCGGAGATGCGCCATAAAATAACCAACTCGCCAACTCTTCGTTATATTCATCTGCCTTACGTGTGGCACTGACGAGAGATACAACGTAATGCTTTAGCTTTTCATCAATATAGATATCCTTGACCTGTTTACGGGCGGTAAAAATATCTTGTTGTGAAATAATATGCTCTGGCGCATTTCTTTGTGTTTGCACAAGCCCCTCATTGATATTCAAAATTTCATATTCATCGTCGTGGTTCGGATAATCGACAATTGTATGCATAAGAAAGCGGTCAAGTTGCGCTTCTGGCAGGCTATATGTCCCTTCTTGTTCAATTGGGTTTTGCGTTGCCAATACCATATATAGCGGCGGCAATTCATAGGTCTTCATACCAACCGAGATTTGCCTTTCTTCCATGGCCTCCAACAGCGCAGATTGCACCTTCGCGGGGGCGCGGTTTATCTCATCAGCCAGAATTATGTTATGAAAGAGTGGCCCTTTACGAAATTCAAATACGCCTTTTTCCTGCAAAAAGATATCGGTACCAATCAAATCGGAGGGTAACAAATCAGGAGTGAACTGAATGCGTTGAAAATCTCCTTCAATTGCCTCAGCCAATGTTTTTGCCGCCGTGGTTTTTGCAAGACCAGGCATTCCCTCAATCAGCATATGGCCTTCACATAACAAGCAAATCATCATGTTTTGAATAAGGTTCTTTTGCCCGATAACACGCTCGGACAAAGCATCCGCTAAATCAGCTAATTTTTGATGTTCTTTACTTGACGAAATCGTTTGTTTTTTCTCTGCAACGCTCATTTATATCCTCTTCCTTGCCTTCATAATTCGGTAGATTTTATGTAATCGCTACTTAAAAGTTCACACTCTTTTTTTATGTTCTCTTTAAAAATCATGCAAGAGGGAAATTATTCCCTTATCGCCCCACACAAAAAACTGCCCGGAAAGGGGGAAAACCGGGCAGAAGTTTGTGCGCTTAGCGCTTATTTATTTTTGAGGATTTTATCGCGGCGCGTCCCTTTCCCTGCCAGAGTTTTCGCCTCACCCGCAATCGGGATCATACGCGGCTTTTTCTCTTCGGGAACAATGCGCGCCAATTCAATGCCAAGCATGCCATCTTTCATTTCCGCTCCCTTGACCTCAATATAATCAGCCAAACGGAAGTTCTGACGGAATGCGCGCGTTCCTATTCCCTTATGCAGGAACTGAACGTCGCTTTGCTTTTCCTGCCCCTTGATAGAACCGGAAACATTCAGGACACCATCTTCCAGAATAATTTCCAAGTCATCCATTGAAAATCCGGCAACGGCCATAACGATGCGGTAACTATCATCGCCATATTTCTCAATGTTATAGGGTGGATATTTATCAAACTTGTCCGGATGTTTTCCATCCGAATTTTCCGGCGCATCATTCAGCAATGATTCAAACAAATCATTAAACTGATCGAAGCCAACAGTTTGACGTAATAGTGGTGTAGTCATTGTAAGTACGTTTGTCATTCTAATCTCCTTTGTTAAGCAAGACCAAACACAACTTATGTGATGAGATGTTTCCCAAAAGACCCCATATGGGCATCTGCTTGGCGAATCACCTCGTTGTATTTTTAGTATAGCAAACCACTTTCATTTTTCAAGTGAAATTAGAACAAAATATAAACATTTGAAAAATAAGGATTTTTAGACGACTTGCCCTGCGCACCAGCCGGATGACCATGCCCATTGAAAATTATGACCACCAAGATGCCCTGTAACGTCGAGTGCTTCGCCTATAAAATACAAGCCTTGCGCCTTCTTGGATTCGAATGTTTTAGAAGATATCTCATTTGTATCAACACCACCCAAAGTAACCTCTGCCGTACGGTAACCCTCGCTTCCACTTGGGTTTACTGCCCATAAATTTATGGCATCTGATACGCTGCGTATTTTTTTATCTGACAAATCTGCCATACGTGTTTCAGGGTTAACAATATCCTCGATAAGAGTCATTACCCGTGTCGGTAAAAGCTCCGACAGAACAGTGCGGAGCATTTGTTTTGCCCTGCTTTTACGTGCATCTCTTAAATAATCATACATATCAAGGTCGGGCATCATATTGATTTTCACATCCTGCTCTTCGCGCCAGTAAGACGAAATTTGCAGAATCGACGGCCCGGACAAACCGCGGTGCGTGAAGAGTAACCCTTCGCGGAACGCGCCATCGCTACAAGAGACGGATGCGTCCAAAGATACACCTGATAGCTCTTTCGTTTTTCCCAAAACTTGCGCATCAAATGTTAAGGGGACAAGAGCCGCACGTGGGGGGATAATATTTAGACCAAACTGCTTTGCCAACTCATAGGCAAAGTTGCTTGCGCCTATTTTTGGAATGGATAGACCGCCACTGGCAATGACCAAGTTCTCACATGTGAACGCGCCTTTATCTGTGCTCAACATATAAAGATTGTCGCTTTTTTGTACAGCCTTCACTTTGGTCTCTAATTGGAACACCCCGCCTGCATTTTTTACGCCATTTTGCAGCATATCAATCAAATCTTGTGCGCTATTATCACAGAAGAGCTGACCACGCGCATTTTCGTTGCCCTCTTTCTCTTCGTGAGGTTTTTCATGATACGGAATGTTATGTGCATCCATCAGAGCAATGAAATCATGCTGGTCAAACCGCGCCAGAGCCGATTTACAAAAATGTGAATTTTGAGATAGGAAGTTCTTAGGACTACAATACAGGTTTGTAAAATTTGAACGTCCACCACCCGATATACGGATTTTTTCACCAATTTTGCGCGTATGCTCAATAATGCAAACACTACGCCCGCGCATAGCAGCCTGCCACCCACACATCATACCGGCTGCGCCAGCGCCTATAATGATAATATCAAATTTTTTCAAGTGAAGCCTACGATCGTGATTTAGTGAGAAAGTTTATGGTCATCCCATTTGTAATCTTTCTCACGGTTTTGTGCAATACGTGGAGAAATACGCCCCCGTAATAACTCCGGCAGGCCAAGTGCACATGTATTAAACGGAGACATTGCATTCGTCCCGTCTGCTCCTAAAATCAATGGCTCGTTATTTGCCATCGTCACATTACCCATACCATAACGCCCATCCGGGTTTGCCTGTATAGGCTTTGCCAAAACCTTCATTTTATTGAAGAGCGTTACAAATTTTGTTTGATGCCCATGTTTCATATCCTCAACTTTTGCAAGCTCTTGGTCCCGCTTTTCTCCATCGAACATATTATGCACGCGCTCTTCGTTTGTATGCGGGATGATAGAAAGATACTGGGAGGTATCTATACGCACATGGCGCGCACCTAAACCCTTTGCTCGTTGCATGAAGTCAGTATCTTCACCACCCCAACCTGAAAAATTCTCATCATAGCCATGCAGTGTTTCAAAGTTTTCACGAGAAATAACAACACGCCCGAAAAAACCACGCTCATCCGGCTCGTATAATTTACTGACGCGGTTAGAGGGGTTCATTACGATATCCATGTCCTGCTCAAAATTAGCCTTTAAAAAGCGGGCAAAATCTAATCCTGTAAAATTATCTGCGTCCAGATTACACAACACGTCTCCTGTTGCCATACGATGTGCCATATTTTTTGCATGAGACATATGAAAATGATCCGGATCAGCCGTATGACCATAACGTACAAGGCCTGAACGAATATGTTCAGACATTTTTGGATCAGTTGTCATCCATTCATGCAGATCATCTTGGGAATTGTAATTTAATACAACAAACTCAATATCCAGGCCCTCTTCAACCTGATTATCGCGAATATTTTGCGGTAGAGTTTCTTTTAAATGATGGGCACGCCCCATGCATGTTGTACAAAATGATATTTTCATCGGAAGAATTTAGCATATCATAGCATGTATGGCAAAAATTCAGGCTACGCTACTATAAAAGCGATCCTTTCCTTTGCATTTCCCGTTTTTATATGTATAAATACCCCGCTTACAGGACAATTTGATCAAGGAACCAGAGATATGAGCGGAAATTCATCCTCAGAAAACGTCATTAACATCAAAACAGGTCTTGCCGAAATGCTTAAAGGCGGCGTGATTATGGATGTTGTAACTGCCGAACAGGCCAAAGTCGCAGAAGACGCGGGCGCAGTTGCCGTCATGGCATTGGAACGCGTTCCATCCGATATTCGTAAAGCAGGCGGTGTTGCACGTATGAGCCCACCTGAGTTGATCGAAGAAATTATGAAAGTGTCCTCTATTCCAGTTATGGCAAAATGCCGTATTGGTCACTTTGCAGAAGCACAGCTCCTTCAACAAATTGGTGTTGATTATATTGATGAGTCAGAAGTTCTTACGCCTGCGGATGAAGAATACCATATCAACAAGCATGATTTCGATGTTCCATTTGTTTGTGGTGCAAAGAACCTTGGTGAAGCGTTACGCCGTATTGGTGAAGGCGCGGCACTTATGCGTACAAAGGGTGAGCCCGGCACAGGTAATATTGTTGAAGCCGTTCGCCACATGCGTCAGATCAATGCAGAAATTAAATGGGTATCCAACATGGATGAAAGCGAGCTTATGACAGCAGCGCGTGATCTTGGCGCTCCGTTTGAGCTTTTAAAAATCGTACGTAAAGAAGGCAAACTTCCTGTTCCTAACTTTGCGGCAGGCGGTATTGCAACACCTGCGGATGCGGCGATTTGTATGCAGCTTGGTGCAGAAAGTGTTTTTGTCGGTTCAGGTATTTTCAAATCTGATAACCCTGAGAAATTTGCAAAAGCAATCGTGAAAGCAACAGCACACTATAATGATCCTGCGGTTGTTCTTGAAGCATCGAAAGAGCTTGGCGGTGTTGCAATGCGCGGTACAGAGATTAGTGAAATTGATGAGCCAATGCTTATGGCCAATCGCGGTTGGTAAAAATGGCTCGTACGCCTAAAAATACCCCAATTTTATTTCCAAAGGCCGCAGATGTGGCCTTTGATCGTATCTGCGCAGGATTTCAACATGCGTTGGACGAAGCGGACACCATACGTCATGAAAGTGTATCTCTAACGCAAGCGCAGCATGACATACTTGATAAAAATGCAATGGCTCTGGAGGCAACATATACGATGTTGAAGGCCTCTTATGGACGGGTCAATATGGATGTGTCCACCTGTCAAACACGTTATGATGAACTTCAAGCACGATGGGCGCCTCATGATCTTTTACATGCGAAAGAGCAGGAGTTTAAAAATACGGCAGATGTGCTTGAAACCCTTCTCAATCAACCGGGACGTGATGACAAAATGTCTAACCCCCAATTCATTCGTCAGATCAAAGATACGGAAAGCCTGCTTACAGAACGTCACAAAGATTTGAACAGAACATTAATCACAACCCCCTTCTATTGCACGCATTGGCGTGAGCAATATGAAGATTTACAAGGCCAAGCATTACCAATCTTACGTAAGTTTGATTCCCCCACCCCTCAAATAGAAGCTGAACCAACGACAGAAGCAGCTACGCTTCGCGATCAATTCGGTCAAGCGCATTTTGCTATTTTTGATTTAGCAATGAATTTACGAAACCGAGATTCAGATCAGCCCTACATGTTACCAAATGATATTCCAGCTGCGATTGATACACTTGAAAAACAACTGGATAATTCTATGTCTGCGTTGCAAAAAGCATATCAAGGACAATCGCAGTTTTTAGAAACAGAGACTTTTACGTATCAAGGTGCAAAAGATACACTAGAACAAATTCGTGAGGGTGAAGGGCTTGATCTGTAATTTATAGATAATCAAGCATGAGCCTCGCCATTTACCCCCCATTGTGGCGTCATATCTTCAACAGTCATCGGCACACCGTTCGGGCAATATCTTCCCTTTGCGGTTACGATATCCCATATGGTTTTATTCTGGTGTTTAATATTTTCCATCGTTTGATAGCAATCATAATGCGCAGGATAACGCGTTCCTTTATGGCTCACTGGCGATCCGACCTCGTGCGGAGAGAAACCAAGCTGTTCTGCTCTTTTGATAAGCCTATCCTCTAACAGAGCCGTAAAATTATCGATATCATGCAAATCACGCAGCAAATAAATGCCGCGGAGCAATCCGGGTAGAATTAAGCGCTTTTGCTCACTATTCAGCCCTAAATTCTGTGCTTTATATTGTGAAAAACATATACGCGATATTTCTGCGGTCTTTGCCAAATCAAAGTAGTCATCGCTTAAAAAATCCTCTGATGCCATTGTCTGAACGGGGAAATGTTTATAACCCGGTGTGTGAATATTATTACGATCCGCTAATACCAGACGTGCTGTTCCTATATATTCTCCGCTTTTCTTATCCTGTAGCAATGTATAAACAGAGCGTTTATCAAAGGGATCAATTTCTTGTTGCGCTTTAAAATGTGCGGGATCTTCAAAGTTTCGTTCAATGCAATAGACCTGATAACGAAGTTTATAAACATCCTCCATATCTTCGGGTTTCATAACCGGCACAACGTTAAAGCTCTGCTCGAACAGATCAAGTGCCCCGTTATTATCAGAAAAAATATTAGAGTGGACAGAAAGATCCCACGCTTGTGTAATGTGCAAATATGCCATTTTTTTATTTCCTTATTTTTATTTTTTGATTGTGCGCTCAAGAATTTTCGGAATGTGTAATGAACGCATAGTGCGTATTATTATGGTAAATGCTAATATATTAAGACTTTCTTAAAATGACATTGGCTACTCGCCCACACCCCTTTGTTTCCGCTGTTTATTAGAGAAATATATTTTAACAATCTTAACGTCATAACGCATTCAAGGATTGACTCTTTGGGTGAAAATCAGTAGTTAAGCCTATGTCTAAGATAAAGAAAAAAATTGGTGTTCTTGCCCTACAGGGCGCTGTTGATTTACACAAGCCACATGTCGAAGCGTGCGGTGCAGAGTTCATGCCTGTTAAAACCGCAGCAGAGTTTGAAGTTGTGGATGCGTTTATCCTTCCAGGTGGTGAAAGCACAACAATGCTCAAACTCATTAACCGATTTGGTCTATGGGATGCTCTGGTTGAACAATTTTCTCGTAAACCTGTTTGGGGTATTTGTGCGGGCTCTATTTTAATGGCACAGCATGTGACCAATCCAACGCAAAAATCATTTGGCGTATTACCTATGACAGTTGAGAGAAATGGCTATGGTCGTCAGTTAAATAGTCACCATGCTATAATTGACGGGTTTGAGGTATCTTTTATCCGCGCCCCTGTCTTCACAGAGGTTGATGACACTGTCGAGATTCTGGCCGAGCATGAAGGTGCACCCGTTTGGTTAAAAAAGGGAAATATGGTTGCCAGTAGCTTCCACCCCGAACTAACGTTGCAGCATCCTTCACCAATGCATAAGCTGTTTATTGACTTGGTATAAGCAGACCGTCATTTTCCGAGACATTCAGAACATCCAGTGATAGAGAATTCCCTAATGCTCTTTCCTGTTGCGTTACCGGATGTAATTCTTTCAAGTCAGACAGGAAGTTCTCATACATGTTTGGCTTATGAATGATATCTGTAGAGCTCTCAATCTTATCATAAAAACTTGGCAGAGGTTCACTTCCCAGTAAATCGACATCTATTCCGGGATTCCCCAGAATAAAATCAGCATATTCATTAACAGATGGATAGATATCATGCCCCAGAGCCTTTGCAAAAGAACGAGCAAAGCTATTCGAGTTAGCCTCTCCTTCACCCGCATCCGGTGTTAAACGGTAATCATAATCATGATGAACATTTCGAACGGCCTGCTCAGCCGCTCTCGCGAACTTTAATAACGCCTCTGTGCCTTGCCCTGAAAAAATAATTGTTTCACCTTTCAGGTTTTCTTCAATTGCAACAGTATCCCCCAGAACACAGTCATCAATCACCGGTGCGGCGTAACCCCCTGTTGGGACATACCCCGCAACTTCGCCTGTATCTCTTCTGATCTGTTGTGTTTCAAGAGCAGCAAATTTTCCATCAGGCCCCCAAATCTCAAGATTATTATGGCCTGCCACCCCATATATTCCATATGCACGAGACGTTAAGACCCAACCATCTTCGTATATCTTTCCGGTCTCAATAATCGCTTCAACTTTTTCACGCATAAAGTCTTTATTCGTTCGATCAATTCCATCATTCGCGGTGCATAAAACACCAGAAGCATGATTAGGGAGATCCGGTAACACAGGCATTTTTTGTTCCGCTTCACCGGCGAGAACCGTTGAACTAGCCAAAGCAAAGATTTTTAGAATACCGCGCATATCACCCTTTAGATTAATAATAGTTACACTACACCATATAATCCCACCCTAAAAGAATTATTATGGCAATAAGTATCATTCTTAGCGCTTTGCTAAATAACGCCCGCCTCCCATCTGAGGCATGTGTTATTCTATTACCTATCATCCAAAGCTACATAAGAATACAATGTTGACTTAAGCTCGGAAACTTCATAAGACTAGCCTTATGATACGCTATATTTCTACACGCGGTGGCTCTCACTCACCTGAAGGCCCCCAGACTTTTGAAGATGTTTTACTTGCCGGACTTGCTCCTGACGGTGGTCTTTATGTGCCTGAAAGCTGGCCACAAATTGACCTGAACGCTCTCAGTGGAAAATCCTATACGGAAATTGCAGAAATTGTGATGTACCCGTTTGTTGAGGGGTCTATCTCACGCGAGGATCTACGTGCGATTATCAATGAAACATACGGGCCTGAAGTTTTCCGTGATGCGGATGTTGTACCACTGCATCATTTGCCGAATTATGCAGGTGGTAATATCCATATTATGGAGCAATTCCACGGCCCGACAATTGCGTTTAAGGATGTTGCCCTTCAACTGCTTGGTCGTTTGTTCGACCACGTGTTGAAAAAACGTAATGAACGCGTCACAATTGTAGGCGCAACAAGCGGTGACACAGGATCAGCGGCAATTGAAGGATGTAAGACATGCGATAATATCGATATCTTTATCCTGCACCCAAAGGGGCGCGTTTCCGATGTTCAACGCAAACAAATGACCAGTGTAAATGCCCCAAATGTTCACAATATTGCATTAGAAGGCACATTTGATGATTGTCAAAATATGGTTAAGGCCATGTTTAATGATAAAGAGTTTAGAAATGGTGTGAACCTCTCTGCGGTCAATTCTATTAACTGGGCGCGCATTATGGCGCAGATCGTTTATTACTTTGCCTGTAGCCTAAAATTAGGTGCACCGGAAAAGGATGTCTCCTTTATTGTGCCAACGGGGAATTTTGGCAATGTCTTCGCTGCATATTGCGCACGTAATATGGGTCTTCCTATTAAAACCCTCGGGATTTCAACCAACAAAAATGATATTCTGACACGTTTCTTTGAAACAGGTGAGATGAAAATTGATGGCGCGCATGCAACATTAAGCCCGTCTATGGATATCCAAATTTCCAGTAATTTTGAACGTTATTTATTTGATTTATGTGGGCGCGATAGCGCACGCCTTGCAGATCTTATGGACACATTCAAGGAAGATGGGCATATTTCCGTTAGTACCGATGATTTAGAAAACGCACGCACACAGTTTACGGCAGCACGCGCCGATGATGATGAAACATTGGCGTTGGTTAAGGAATGTTACGATCAAACAGGGTATATTCTTGACCCGCATACCGCCGTTGGTATGGCAGGCGCAAAGAAAATCTCTGGCGAAACTGACGGTGCGGTTGTTTTACTATCCACTGCGCATCCGGCAAAATTCCCTGATGCAGTTGAAAAGGCCATTGGTGTACGCCCTGAGCTTCCGGCGCATCTATCTGACCTTTTTGAACGCGCAGAAATTATGACAGAGCAGCCCAATGACTTAGAAATTGTTCAAGCATTTGTGCGCTCTCATACGCGTGTTTAAATCATATATAGATTAGTTTAGATCAAGAGTTTCGGTAACTGAATCGTCCGGCGCGTATTTTTCTACACGCGGCTCTATGACGGATCCTTTAATGACTTTTCCATCTTTATATTGCAGCCCGTTATACGCCCACTCATCTGTCATGATGTTGTTTTCTAAATCGGCATCAAACTCCGTATATGGTAGTGCATAGGGCTTTAGCTCTTCTGATAGTGCCTGTGTTGCCTGTTGATACTCCTCAGGCATTATAACATAGTCAACCAAACTTTTATAAGCCTGCTCGCTTGGCGTACCTTCCTCAATTTTTGTCATCGTATCGCTGGCAATATCATATAGATATTCCGGTACATCACTATTATCCTCCGGCATTGCAGGATTATAGATTGAGGAGATCGTATCAGGTCGCGGTTTTAAATATATGACGGCTGTTTTCTCTGTGCCCAGCATCTCATTCATGTCTTGTGCCGCCATCATGTGCCCGGATCCGTACATCACAACTGTTTTCTGTCCGGGTAAAAGGCGCTCCAGATTATCAATAATATCCCTATTACTGGTCGACAGGCTTTTGTCCAGAAACTCTTTCAGCCTTGCGGATACTGCTCTATTCTCCAGACTTCGATTATATTCTGCCATATCTTTTATAGACTGCGTTATCATCTCGTCTTTTGTCTGAATCTGTATCTGAGATGTATAAGTCAAAATAAAATTCCATAACTCAGGATCATCACGCATATCCTGCGCTCTTGAATCGATGTAGACTAATGGCAAATCCATTTTAGCGGCATGGAATATTTGGTCTTCGCCCGCCTGAACCCTGCGATACATATTCTCATCTCCTCCAAAAGCCGCAGGATCAAATTTTACAGCGCCCCTATATCCTTTTTGTATGTCATCATACTTCATACTCAATGTGACATAATCAAGCTTAAATGACGTTTCCTTCAGGTGTGATGCTGCTAGTAACAGTTTATTTTGTGACGGATCTACACGACTCAGTTCGTTTGCAAAGGCAATCGAAAATATTCCGAGCTCGTCTTCTTTCCAGCCAAGCTCCTGCTGTTTTTCCGCGATGAAATCCTGCAACGTTTGCTGTACATCGTATGACCATTGTCCATCCGCCCGCATGCCCAACTCTTCTTGGATCACACTGACCAGTTCTTGTTCTGCTTCCGGTGTTAAAAATCGTTCAAGCTGTCTGTAGCCTTCGTTCTCTTCAACAGGCCTTTCCAGAACTAAAGGACGATTACAATCCTTAATGGTCTGCAAAAAATCTTTGTCTGACATAAGTTCGTTAATCTCAGGAGCAAAGTGGTTCGTATCGCCAATCAGGATATGATCATGTGTCTGACATAAAGATTTCATCGTTGTAATGAAACCGGAATATTTTGATGTCTGCTGTTTAGATACATCCGGCTCCTGCGTTTCTGCACCATGCGCAGACAAGCTAAACGCTACGACCAACGATCCCGCTATATTTGAAAATTTACCCATATCACATATTCGTTTTATATATTTTTACTTTAGGCTCTTATATAATAGTACTTCATCATAAAGCAAATTTATTAACCCCCTTATAATTCAACGCCTGATTTTCGGCGGCATGTTTTGCGGAGTGTGTCTATACTATCTGCTAGTGAGATAATGGAGACACCTAATGTTGTACAAAGAAAAACAGCAGGATTATTATGATGCCCTTATCCGTAAAGACGCGGAATATGAGGGTGTGTTCTTTGCCGGTATTAAAACAACCGGGATATTTTGTCGCCCCACTTGTCCGGCTAGGAAACCAAAATTCGAAAACTGTGAATTTTTTGCAACTGCACAGGATGCTTTGCTTGCGGGATACCGTTCTTGTAAACGATGTCACCCTATGGCATTGCCCGATGAGGCATCATCTCTTATTAAAACCCTTATTAAAGCCGTTGAGGATACCCCCGAAAAACGGTGGAAGGATGCAGACTTTCGGGCGATTGGTGTTGATCAATCAACCGTACGGCGCCATTTCAAAAAACGTTATGGCATGACCTTTGTTGAATATGCGCGCGCACGACGCATGGGTTTGGCACTTTCACATATTCGAAGTGGTAAATCTGTGATAAATGCGCAAATTGATCAAGGCTATGAATCAGATAGTGGCTTTCGTGATGCATTTTCACGGATCATGGGTGCACCGCCCAGCGCAAAAGACCACATCATCCTGAAAGCATTATGGATCGACACGAAGCTTGGCCCTATGGTGGCGATTGCAGATGATACAGCACTTTACCTTCTGGAGTTCACCATGCGCAGAGGTTTAGAGCTTGAAATTGAACGCATGCGCAAAAAAATGAAGGCGGCGATTATTCCCGGCTCCACACCTATCCTAAAGCAAATTGAAGAAGAGCTAACACAGTATTTCAAAGGCACCTTGCCGTCCTTTAAAACGCCTGTTGCCTATATAGGGTCTGATTTCCAACAAAATGTCTGGGATCATTTGCGTGAAATTCCATATGGGGAAACATGCTCTTATGCCGATTTAGCACGTGCAATTGATAAACCCTCCGCTTTTCGCGCCGTTGCCCGTGCGAACGGATCAAACCAGCTTGCATTAATAATCCCCTGCCACCGTGTGATTGGAAGTGATGGCTCTCTCACCGGATATGCGGGTGGGTTAGCGCGTAAAGAATGGCTTATTACGCATGAGCGTAAAAATTGCGTTGCATCATAAATCAATAATGTTTATCCCTTTGTTATGAGTTCTTTAAATATTACAACCCTCCCAAATGGTTTACGTGTGGTAACAGATAGCGTTGCGTCTGTTGAAAGTGTCGCTGTCGGTGTATGGATCGGCGTTGGTACGCGTAATGAAGATTTACAATTTAACGGTACGGCACATATGGTTGAACATATGTTGTTTAAGGGCACACAAGCCCGTGATGCGCTTGAGATTGCCGAAGTGATCGAAAATGTCGGTGGGCATATGAATGCCTATACCAGTCGTGAGCTTACAAGCTATCACATTCATTTGCTGAAAGATGATTTACCACTTGCGCTAGATGTCCTTTCAGACATTGTTCAAAATTCCACAATGCCTGATGAAGAGGTAGAGCGTGAGCGTGGTGTTATCCTGCAAGAAATTGGCATGTGCCATGATACGCCGGATGATATTGTGTTTGACCATTATTTCGAAGCAGCCTACCCGAAACAAGCTTTGGGCGCGCCGATATTGGGAACGAACGCAATCATTGGCGATATGAAACGCAAAACCCTTATGGATTTCGTGACACAGCTTTACACGCCTAAAAACATGGTCATCTGTGCATGTGGTAATTTGGATCATGATGCTTTTGTAAAACGCGTTGAAGAAAAATTCGGTAACCTGCCGACGGATCAGGAAAAAAATATTCCTTCTGCGGATTATCAAGGCGGAGAATACAGAGAAGCCAGAGATTTAGAGCAAAGCCATGTTGTCCTTGGCTTTAAGGCTCCATCTCGATTGGATGAAGATTATTACGCAGGTCGTATTTTGGCGACTATCCTTGGCGGAGGTATGTCATCACGCCTGTTTCAAGAAGTTCGTGAAAAGCGTGGACTTGTTTATTCCGTCTATGCATTTCATTCTGCATATTCCGATGATGGACAATTTGGTATTTACGCAGGTACAGGCCCCGATAAACTGCCTGAGCTTATCCCTGTTGTTTGCGAAGAGATTCAAAAGATCGGCACAACGATTACAGCAGACGAGTTAAAACGCGCAAAAGCACAGCTACGCTCTTCTACTTTAATGGCACGCGAATCAATGATGAACCGCGCCGATCAAAATGCAAAGGCGATGTTATTACGTGGACGGGTCAGAACACCTGATGAAATTATTCAAAGCATAAACAGCGTAGACACAAATGCAGTGGAAAAAGTCAGCCAAAAAATCTTTGCCACTGATCCAACACTTGCGGCATTAGGGCCGTTAGGACAATTGGAAAGTTTTGATAAAATAAAAGATCGTTTGAAGGGTTAAACCTGCGTATTATTGACACTGAAATATTTTGTTTGTAGAGTCATGAGTTAAAGCTCCTCTTTTTATAGCACTGTGTAGTGCTTATATTTACATGTTAGATGAAATTCAAATTCGTTACCTCAGTGGTGCAATTAGCTTCCTAAGCATGTCCTTAGGAAGTTCTCCTTATGACTACAGTGGTGCAGCCTTTTATTGTCAGTTAGACAAAGGAAACATTCTAGGTTCTTATTTAGACTTTAAAGGTGAGAACGATATTCAAGACCGTTTTGTAAACTTCCGCAAGGAAAAACAATGTTTAAAATGGTTAGAAAAATGGACACATTCAACATTTGGACAGCACGTCAATAATGGGCATCATATTTGTTGGAAAATTATTGAAGAAATTCATTTAGTTTTTAATTACAAATTGCCTGAGGAATTCTTTATATGTGATTTAATCATTACGGAGTTCAATCAATCTGGTAATGTCGTTTTCATACCACAAGACGATGAATTTTTAGTCTTAGTATTTTACAAAAATAATCAGTATGAACTTTAAAAGCATCGTTATTACTCATGGATCGGTGATTGAAACGCCACAACGGTATTCATTTTATGCGCTAGATCTGCGCTTTTTTCTTCGTTAATCGTGAAGTCCGCTTCACCCTCATCGAGAACAAGTGCCTGTTTATACTCCAACACATACATCCGTGAGAAATCATCCGGTGACATATCAAATGTAACTGTTTCAGGTTTGTATTCGCCTTGCTCGTCAATACGATGCAAAGTGAGATTTGTACGATTTAAGTCATACCCATTTTCATCAGCATACATAGAAAGAGCGAAATTACACTCCTCTAGCGCATCCTTATCAGAATTATGGATATAAATTTTTTGATCGCCAGCCATTACACATTTATCTCATTATGCCCGGCCAGCTGCCGAAGAGAGCATTGCAGGATCAATGCCGAGTTTGTTAATCGCACGTTTCCACTTTTCTTGTGGATCGCCTTCGAAAATAAGTTCGGGATCAGGCTCAACAACCAACCATGCATTTTGTTGTAATTCTGCGTCCAATTGCCCCGCATCCCATCCTGAATAGCCCAAAATAAAGAGCAGGTCTTTTGGCCCGTCACCGCGTGCGACATCTTTCAATGCATCAACCGTGCCTGTCACACCATACGTTCCATCAACCTTCATTGTATCATCGCGCGCAAAATCCGAAGAGTGTAATAAGAACCCACGCGCCGTTTCGACAGGGCCGCCTGACATTACAGGCATATCCATGTCCTCGAACTTCACCTTAATATCCGATTCAAATTTTAATTGACCAACAAGCTCAGAAAAATCGATGCCTTGCATTGTGTCATTAATGACAAGCCCCATAGCGCCCTCTTCATCATGCGCGCAGACAAATATAACCGCCCGATCAAAACGTTGATCGCCGATACTGGGCATAGCCAGTAACAATTTTCCAGTCATATAGGACGTTCGGTCATCCGATGCCACGGGGTCTCTCCTAAAAGTGTATAAGGTCATTATACTTGCATGAAACAGAAATAGGAATCAAATTTGTAAGATTATGCCTCGTAAAGTGACACTGTTTGTTCAACGATTGAATGAATATCAAATTCTTTTTCTGCTTTTACTCGGCTTTGTGTCGCCATGTGTGTACGCTTACCCGGATGTGATAAAAGATCATGCATAGCATTCGCGGTTTCCTCTACATCCCTTACAGGGACAAGCAAACCATTCACGCCATGTGTAACCGCTTCGCGGCAGCCAGGATGATCTGTGGTTACAATAGCACATCCGGCGGCACATGATTCCAACAGAACGCGCGGGATACCCTCTCCATAATAAGATGGATAGACAATAAGGTCTGCCTTTGCCATACGATCGGGCAAATCATTTACGCGACCAAGCCATGTCACAATGCCATCCTTGACCATATCTTCCATTTCCGCGCGGGATATTGCCTTTGGGTTATGCTTGGTTTCTCCGCCAGCAATCTCAAAACGGGCCTTCACACCGCGCTGCGCCAATATACGTGCAGCTTCAATGAAAATAGCGACCCCTTTTTCATGCACAAGACGTGTCGGCATTAGCACCACAGGAATGTCACCGTTATCGCGTTCAGGGTTCAGAGTAAACTTATCAAGATACACGCCAGATCCACGGATCAGAACGGAGCTCTCTGCTCTGGCATAATGTCCACGGATCATCAAATCCAGATCATCGGGGTTTTGAAAAATCAAAAGGGTATTTTTTCGGCGCAAGATGCATGTCAAAAAAGGACGTAACGCAGCACGCAGAATACGTGATTTTGGCTCATCACTGCGAAATAAATAGCCAAGCCCCGCTAATGTATGAATTTTGCGCATGTTCTTAAATCGCCACGCGGCAATTCCGGACATAAACCCGTATTTAAGTGTTACAGCATGGATAATATCAGGGCATTCCTGCTTAATCAGCGCATTAATATGCTTCACCATTTGCAAGGAAGATAAAACACCAATGTTATTGCCAGATTTTTTCAACGGGATGATTTTAAATTCCGGTGCTTTTTCACCGTCGCTTTCATCACCATTAATCAAGCCAATGACAACTTCCATCCCTTTATCACGTGCACCATGTGCCACTGCCATACGGCTTTGCCAATCCGCTGCATCAAAGAGATAAAGAATTTTTTTGCTCATGATCCGTGTACCCATTTTCTATACCATGCCTGAAACATCAAGACCGTCCAAAGGCGCGCTGCATAATTGCCGCGCCCTTTTTGATGCTCATCCCATATTCTTCTGATTTCTACATAATCAAGAAGACCTGCCGCGCGTAGCTCATATTCATCCAGAAGATCCTCTGCCCAATCCTTCAGATCACCACGCAACCATTCCGCTATTGGGACACTAAAGCCCTGTTTCGGACGGTTAAACAGCTCATCAGGAATATGGTTTTTCAAAACCTGCCGCAACAGCCATTTACCTTGCCCATTTTTGATTTTCATGTCTAATGGTAAACGCCAAACATAATCATAAATTCGCCGATCAAGCAGCGGCGCGCGCGCCTCAAGACTTACCGCCATAGAGGCACGATCTACCTTTGTCAAAATATCTCCATTGAGATACGAAATCACGTCCCAATACATCATACTTTCAGTAAAGCCCAAGCCCTCTATTTGTAGGTTTTCATCGACAAGCGGGATCGTACCCTCACGCCCGTTTCGTACGATGTCTTTTGGCTTTTGCCAATTACTGACCAGTGAAAGATAGACATCCCCCTCACATTTTTTGCTTAAGATATTGGCAAATTTATGCATATGCGATCCGAATTGCGGGCGGTTCGGGCGCAAACGATCCCATGTCTTTGGTGAAACGGATTGTATCATTTTTGAAAATGGATTACGCAGATTAGGCGGAATATGGTTTTGCGTTATATTCCATGCCTTTGGGCCGGTAATATGACGATTATAGCCACCTAACATTTCATCACCGCCATCCCCTGACAATGCAACGGTTACACTTTCGCGCGCAAACTTTGAAACCAAATATGTCGGAATAGCAGAGGTGTCAGCAAAAGGTTCATCATATATTTCCGGCAAATGCGAGACAACATCCAGCACATTTTCCGCCTTCACGTAAAGCTCATGATGATTGGTTCCCAAATGTTGCGCTATTTCTTTTGCGTGGTGCGCTTCGTTATATCCGTGTTCATCAAACCCAATTGAATATGTGTTAATGGCAGATGTGCTTTGCTGTTGCATTAATGCGACGATGGTTGAGCTGTCTATACCACCGGAGAGAAATGCGCCCAATGGTACATCCGATATCATGCGATCAGAAACACAATCAGATAAAATATTTTCAAATTCGGCAATACAGTCACTTTCGGATTCAAGGGGCTTTTCCTGTGCCTCTATCAATGCATCTTTTGCACTCCAATAATATTCCATTAAGGGCTGTAGATCCTGACCACCACGGAGCATTCGCATATCAACGGCCATCATAGAGGCCGGCGGTAATTGCCACACTTGATTATAAATCGTCATAGGTGCAGGGACATACCCAAAACGCATGTAAGATGTCAACGCACCGCGATCAACATCCGGGCAAAAATCAACGTGCTTACAGAGTGATTTTAATTCCGAACCAAAGACAAGCGTCGAACCCGACCACCCAACATAAAGAGGCTTTTTCCCAAAACGATCACGCGCCAAAAACAATGCCCGGCTTTTTCGATCCCAAAGAGCGAACGCGAACATACCGTTTATTTTTTCCAGAGTATCCTTCAAGCCCCAATTCTCTATTGCAGCAAGAAGAACTTCTGTATCGCTTGTCCCTTTGAATTCTGTTTTGTGCGTATTGACCAGTTCACTGCGTAACTCTTTAAAATTATATATCTCACCATTATAGGCGATCATATACCGTCCGCTTTGTGATTCCATTGGTTGGTGACCACTCGCAGATAAATCCAGAATAGACAGACGGCGATGACCAAAGGCAAAGGGTACGTCAGGATCTTGCCATACATCCGCGCTATCAGGGCCACGGTGATGTAGCGCATCTGTCATATCCCGAACCATGCCGTGCATTTGCACACGGTCAGGATAATGTTCAAAACTGTAAAGGCCTGCTAGTCCACACATATCTGGTTATCTACCGATCTTTCGGTCTGTTTTATTCGTTTTATTGATAGACCATATTCCTAAACTTCGAAAGGGTGAACTCCAACATGCATGAAAAAATTGACAGATTGTGATGTATAAAATATCTCTATCAAAACATTAGAAAGATGCAATCAAATGGATATGAATATTGAACTCTTTGTTTCCAAGCGTGGACAGCTTGTCTTTACCTGCCATGGTGAGTTTGAAAAAGAGTTCGAAGAAGTGATCGTTGACGCACAGACAGGTTTGATTACCTTTATTTTTAAGCCCGACTACGAAGAATACGAGCTTAACTGCACTGTAAACGAAGAACTTTGCAAAAACATTCAAAATCAACTATTCTGTGCTATAGGTTATATAAAGAATAATAAACTGATCGCGAGCGAGTATGTCCGTTTTACATGTCGCATGGCGTAAGATCAGAATTTAAAAGTGATAAAGAGGGTAATATGAATAACGCACCACAGCTTGAAGAATCCGTAGCAGAAAAACTTCCTGAAAACCCGATGACTCTTGTTCAACAGACCATCATTGAGCATGACATTGTTCAAGTCGCACATGATGTCGAAATTGCAAGCACAATAGGTGCAGCGAATAACCTACAAGCCGAAAGCATTGTCAATGCAAGCCGTGCAGGTGAACATATGGCGCAACAAACACTCAATGAAACAGAAGCCATGACCAACTTCGCAGGTGCAGAAATTGCAGCAAACGAAGATACATATCACGCACATGCAGGTAGCGCGGAGAAGCACTCCGTTATTGCACAAGACCACCATGTACAAGGCACTAGCGCGTCTGCGATATCCGACAGTACAGCCGCAGAAAGCAACGCATTAGAGCGTGCATCTGTTATTCAAATGTCTGTCATGGAAGAGAGCCAAAGAATAGGCTTTGCCGTTAGCGAAGAGGCAGACCGCACGAACGAAGCAACCAAACAGGAAATGAAGGTTATGGCCGCAGTTCAGGATTCTGGTGATACAGCAGGCGCAGCGCAAGATTTGGAAGCACAAGCACGCGCTACGGTCGAAGCAAGTGCACCTAAAATCGGCTAATTTATTTTATTTAAATAATAATTTCTCTTAAGTTATGACCCACACGGGTCATAATCGCTAAGCCGTTTTCCTTTTTCATCACGGAATTTTTCGGGCAGAACCTCAAGGTTTTCCATGCGATCTAAACGAAAATTACGGAAATCCTGACGCTTCTCACACCATGCGGTTAGCAGCCAGACAGGTGCAAAAAACACAAGAGCCAGCGGTCGCGCTTGACGTGAGGATGCTACACCATCTTCACGCACATACTCAAAATATACGTAGTTCTTGCTTCTAATCGCACGACGTAGAGAAGAGAAGTCAATGCTCATAGGTTTTCTGGCAGAGGAGCTATATGAGAACAAAGACGTTTCCACTAACTCCTTACGCAGTGCATCAGGTAATGCCGCGCCGAGTTTATCCATTGCGCTTTTGGCAGACTTCCCGAATGCATCATCACTCCAGCTCCGTACCATTTGCGCACCCAGCATTAATGCTTCGAGTTCTTCCACATCAAACATTAAGGGACGAACGACATAATCTTTGTCCAAGACATAGCCAACCCCAGCCTCTCCAATGATTGGGACACCTGATGCACATAGATCGGCGATATCGCGATAAATAGTGCGGGTGCTGACCTCTAACTCACACGCGATATCATCGGCGCGCACCACTGATCGGCGCGCCTTTAAATACTCTACAATACGGAATAAACGATCCGCTCTGCGCATTCCTGTTCTCTTCATGTTGTTAACCTATAATACTGACACACTCCTGACAACACGCTGTCAGGAGTGTTTGTTTATCTTGCGATTAATATTATTTTTCAACTGGAGAGAACAATGAAAATTAACACAAAAACAGAGCGCTTTAACGTTACACCGGAAAAGCTATATACCTATCTTAGTAATATCGAAAACCTACCTGAATGGGCGACGAGCTATGCTCTGGAACTCAAGAAAGAAGGAAGTGATTACAAGGTTGTTACCCCAAAGGGTGAAATGTATCAGAGATTTTATACAGACTCGGATACAGGCGTGATTGATATGAATTGCGGCCCGACCAAGGAAGAAATGCTCACATGGCCTACGCGTGTGACATCTGACAATATGGGCGGCAGTTTATATTCCGTGACATGTTTTCAGGCGCCTGATCAAAGCGAGGAGGAATATGCAGAAATGCAAAAAGAGTTAGACAACGAATTTCAGAATATCCGTAATATTATGGAAGCTGCATAATATTTCATACAATAAGCTCTGCCTTATTCAGGTGGAGCTTATTGGCTTTTTCGAATTTTACGCCATTTGGCCACATTACGGTTATGCTCTGCCAAGGACTTCCCGAATGCATGCCCACCACTTCCGTCTGCTACAAAATAAAGATAATTATGCTTCTCAGGGTTAAGCGCTGCTTCAATAGATGCGTATCCGGGATTTGCAATTGGCCCTGGTGGAAGACCAGCATATAAATACGTGTTGTACGGAGAATCGACTTTCAAATCTTTTTTCAAAAGACGGCGGCCTAATGGACCTTTACCATTATCTTCGTTCTTACCCATATTCAGCGCATAGATCACGGTCGGGTCGGTTTGTAATAGCATCCCTTTACGTAGGCGGTTTATAAACACGCCTGCCACTTTTTTACGCTCTGCCGCGACGGCGGTTTCCTTTTCAATGATAGAGGCCAGAATAAGTGCTTCTTCCTTTGTATCAAAAGGCAAGTCGGTGCTTCTTTTTTCCCATAGCTCATCTATGGCTTTTGTCATTGCCACTTCCATACGACGTACGATGTCGGCAACGCTATCCCCTTTTTGATAACTATAGGTTTCCGGCAAAACAGACCCCTCGCTCAAAGGCTCTATACGGGATGGCTGAAGGCCCTCATGTGCAGATAGCAAGTTTAGAACTTCATAGCTTGTAAGACCTTCACGGAGTGTAATTTGGCGTTGGATCACCTTACCCGATTCAAATAAATCCAAAAGCTCTTGCATAGAGGCATGCGCGGGAATTTCATATTCTCCTGCTTTGATCTTGCTTGCTTGCTCAGTTATACGTGCGCCAATACGAAAAATCTGCATATCGACAGTGCCTTCTAAAACACCTTCATATAAAAGGCGTTCAGATAGCGCGTCAACATTCGTACCGCGCTCCACCATGAACTCAACTGCCGTATCAAAGGAGCCAGCTTTAATAAATTGCTGCTGCGCCCACCATGCGCCTGCACACGCACCAATCAACAGAAGAGTTGTGCAAAGGACAAAGCCACCAAGTAGTATTTTGAAAAATAGCTTCATTACACCTTACGCATAACCAAAGATGCGTTTGTACCACCGAAACCAAAGGAGTTAGAGAGTACTGTATTCACTGCTTTTTCCTTTGCCACTTTTGGAACAAGATCCATCCCCTGACAATTGTCAGAAGGATTTTCCAAATTCAATGTCGGAGGTAAAATGCCTGTTTGCATTGCCTTGGCACTATAAATCGCCTCTACTGCACCTGCAGCACCAAGTAAATGCCCGATTGCAGATTTCGTTGATGACATAGACACACTGTCCAGTGCATTCCCGAACATACGTTTTACTGCGCCGAACTCAATACCATCACCAACCGGTGTAGATGTTCCGTGTGCATTAATGTAGTCAACTTCTTCAGGGTTAATTTTCGCACGTTTTAGAGCCGCTTCCATTGCGCGGTACCCACCGTTACCATCCTCAGCAGGACTTGTAATATGGTGTGCGTCACCTGATAGGCCATAGCCAATAATCTCACCATAGATTTTTGCACCGCGCGCTTTTGCGTGCTCATATTCCTCAAGCACAACAATACCTGCACCTTCACCGATTACGAAACCATCACGCCCCTCATCCCATGGACGAGAAGCCTCAGCCGGACGATCATTATAGCCCGTTGTCAAGGCACGCGCCGCCGCGAAACCGGCAACACCAAGGCGACAAACTGCGCCTTCTGCTCCACCTGCGATCATCACATCGGCATCATCCAATGCGATTAGACGCGCCGCGTCACCAATCGCGTGTGTGCCTGTCGCACATGCCGTTACAACAGAGTGGTTTGGCCCGCGGAAGCCATATTTAATTGATACATGACCGGATGTCAGGTTAATCAAAGCCGCAGGAACGAAAAACGGAGATATACGGCGAGGGCCGCGTTCATTCATCAATGTTGATGTTTTATAAATTTCATCAAGACCACCAATACCCGATCCAATCAAAACACCTGTACGGTTAAGGTCGTGTTCTTCACTTGGCGTCCAACCTGCATCTTCAATCGCTTCTTGCGCCGCAGCCATACCGTATGTGATGAACACATCGACTTTACGTTGTTCCTTTGGATGTAGATAAAGATCAGCGTTAAATTCACCATTTTGTGGATTCTCATCTTTGGTCTTTGGAATAATCCCTGCGATTTGAGATGTAATATCGGAGACATCAAAATCTTCAATTTTTTTGATCCCACTTTGACCATTTGTAATGGCATTCCAGTTATGCTCTACGCCCATACCAAGCGGAGAAACCATTCCCATACCTGTAATTACAACACGTCTCAATTCACTCATCTGATATTCCTTTTTAAAGCGGGAAAGTATCCCTTTAGATAGCATCACAGCCCGCAAGCGGGCTGAAATATGTATTTATTCGGATAACCCAAGCATCACATGCTTAAATTATTCACCTGAATTTGCTTTGATGAAATTCACAGCATCTGCAACAGTTTGAATGTCTTTTGCTGCGTCATCAGGGATTTCAATGCTGAATTCCTCTTCAAATGCCATAACAAGTTCAACTGTATCAAGTGAGTCTGCACCAAGATCATCAATGAAACTTGCGCCTTCTACAACTTTGTCTTCTTCGACGCCCAAATGTTCAACAACGATATTTTTCACGCGATTGGCGATATCACTCATAATAAATCCTTATCTTTTTAAAACGTATTCGTAAACCTATAGCGAATGTAGAAAGCATAATACCTCCTGTAACATTCATCCGCAACGCTTTAACATAGTGATTTGGAAAGATAAAGAAGTTTTTACACAGTTTCGGTCATCCGTACTGTGGATAACAGTAAAAATCATACCTGTAAATTGATTATTCGGACGGAGAAACGCGTTCTATATATTCGGCAGAAATAGTAATCAGGCGTTGTTTATATAGACTTCCCAGCGCACGTTTAAAATTCTTTTTACTGACCTTAAACATACGATAAATTTCCTCAGGGGCACTTTTATCAGACATATCTAAGCGCCCACCCGCCTGCTCTAACTCAAATAATATTTTCTGCTCTAACTCATCACGGGTTTCACTGTCGAGTGCATTAATATTCAGATTAATCTTACCATCTTCACGAATTTCTTTTACCCAGCCACGCATCCTCACTCCCAATTGTAGAGGTTGCGATAATTCATTGTGGTAAATCAACCCTAATTGCGTATGGTTAATCACGGCCTTATATCCAAGATCTGTCTCATCAGAAATTAACAAGTCAACCGCCTGACCGATCACAAGGTCATCTTGCTTTTCACTGAGATGACGATAAAGCTTTGAGCTTGCGACAGGACGCCCCTCTTTATCCATATAGACATAGACAACACAAAAATCTCCATCATCCACGTAGTAGGCTTGCTCTGAGTCCGGGAGGAACAAATCTTTGGGCATACCCCAATTCAGAAACACACCATGCTGTGAGGATGAAACAACCTCAAGGTTGGCACATTGTCCTACTTCGACATATGCGCTTTGCATTGTTGCAACAAGCCTGCCAGAGGAATCACGATAAAGGAAAGCATCTACCGCATCGCCCACTTCTACGTAATCAGGTGCTTGATAAACCGGCATCGGCGCGTCATCTTCACTATCCGAAATATTCTCGGCATATACGCCCTCATCTCCGACTTCAACAATGGATAATGAATTCATTTGATATAGTTTAAACATATAAAAGCGCACCTCGTTCATAGTGCGCAAACCGCCCTATAGATTTAATATTCAAGGCATACATAGCACATACGCATAGAATCAGAAGTGAAATAAGGATTTTTATGCAAAGCGGACTACTTCAAATCACGTACAATTGTAATGACAGCGAGACTGAAAAGTTGAAAAAACAACGCGATATTCATAATAAAGCTTTTCCGTTGTGATAGAACTTCAATCGCACGTTCATTGTCTTGTTTTTGCAAATATGTTTCATCAATACGTTCAATCTTTTGAAAGATTTGCGTTTCGCGTTTTTGCAGAACATCCGGCAAGGTTTTTAAAGATAGTTCCTGCTCTGCACCCAATTTAAGAAAATCAATATAAGCAGCGCGTAATGCATTTGCATCAGGGCGGCTATCCCCTTCGGCAAGTAACGCATACATAACCATCAAATGGGACTTATTTTCATCTTGTAAAATATTTTGCCAGAGTGATTGAATGAGTAAACCATCCTCTGATGCTTGCTTGCGCATCTCGGTAATGCCGCTATCCAGTTTTTGGATCATAAGGGTGGAAACCATAGCTGATATTATCATCAGAAACAGAGCCAGGAGGATAAAAGACCATCTGATTTTTCCAGGTAAAATAAGCATGCCTTCTCCCTTTACTTCATCATCGTATGAATAGCATAGCACCGATAGCAAGATACATAAACCAGTTGCACGATACATACACGAAAGGCCAATTATTATAATTTGAATTTTGAAGAATAACTTTAATTATAGAATCTTATAGTTTCGCCTTGATACTCTATCGAGAAAAGATATAAAGAGACTATTAGCAATAAGTCTACTCTTGGATTTTAAAGCAGCATCTAAATGAGAGAGCAATGATAAAACGAATAAAACATGCTGTATTATGGCGTTATGCACGGTTCAAAAATAGGCAGCTTCCTTATTTAAAACATAGTTTCTGTGCCATTTTTTATGAAATAAAGACGCGTTTATTATTTTCATGCAAAATAAACAGCAAGAAGCATGACCTGCCCAGCACTTTAATTATCTCTCTTACATCATACCCGCCGCGATTTCCAACGCTCGCTCTAACTCTTAAATGCTTATTGAAACAAAGTATACAGCCGGACAATGTCATCTTATGGATCGCCGAAAAAGATATGGAGTTATTACCCGATTCTGTTACTGCACTCTTAGACCATAACAGTTTTGAAATTCGTATTTATGATGATATTGGATCTTATAAAAAAATAATTCCAACACTAAAATTATTCCCAGATGCTTTTATCGTCACGGCGGATGATGACTTATATTATCCTCACACATGGCTCGAAGGCCTGACGAAAAACTGGGATAGCGATTATCAAAATATTATTGGACACAGAGTCCATCAAATTCATATGCACGATGAAACAACACCATGCCCGTATGCAGAATGGGATTTTGATATATCAAAAAACCAAGATAAATATTTCAATTTTGCAACAGGCTGCGGCGGAGTGCTCTACCCCCCTAATGCCTTTGATCAACGTATTATTGAGCAAGATATATTTATGGATATATGTCCAAATGCCGACGATATTTGGTTATTTTGGATGGCGCGTTTACAAGGGTCATATACATCTAAGTCATCATACAAGATGCCTCTTATCAGCTGGTTACGCTCTCAAGATGTTGCGCTGTATCATGAAAATCTATTGAATAATAAAAATGACGACAGAATACAGGCTATGATTAATCAGTTTGGTTGGCCTTCGTCAAAATAATACGGCACAGAATTATGTTTTTAAACTCACTTAATCAATTCAGAGCACTTGCAATCATACTTGTCGTCGCAATACACAGCTTTGGTGCCGCCGGTGTTGTATTAGACACCCCTTTTAAAAACTTAATCGGTAATTTTATAGCAGCGGGAACCATACTTTTTTACTTTATATCAGGGTTTCTCTTCCATCACGTTTCATATGCCAGAAAAGCATCCTTTAATTTTAAATCCTTCATCACCAAGAAAATTAAATTTATATTCATTCCTTATGTCATCATGTCTTTACCCATTATAATATGGATGATTACGACACATAACGATCATTATGAGGGATTATTTTTGCCTGCGGGGAAGGGCTTCTATAATGAATATATAAAACCCTATATTCTTTATATGCTAACCGGACGCCATTTAACCGCATACTGGTTTGTAATGGTTAGCCTCACTATATCGGCAATGTCGCCGCTTTGGGTACGTTTCATTAAAGCTCCTCACTTATACCAAAGTGTAATTATTATATTTTTGCTCGCTGTATCGGCTTTTATGCATAGACCGGTGGGAAATATCTTCACACCACAATCTATCATCTATTATATTCCGGTGTATTTATTCGGGGTATATTGCTCTATTTATAAAGCATCTATATATGACAAATTCCAAAATAAAGAATGGATTTTGTTGAGTACATTCACAATATTGCTCATCGGGCAGACCTTCTTCATAGAGCAGCAGGGAACGTCTCACAAGGCTATGTTTATGTATGCGGGGGTTGATATTATACTTTTCCAAAAGTTGATATTTTGTGTTTTAATCTTAGTGTTTCTTCACAGATTTGAACATGTACAAAGCCGTATAGTAGATATTATAGCGAGAACAAGTTTTGCTGTTTTTTTCATACACCCTTATATTCTGGTCGGGTTTCGTAGCGCACGTGACTATATAGATATTCCATTTGGATTAACTTATTACCCGTTTATATTCGGTATTATTTTTCTTACCAGTATCATGGCGGCACTTCTGGTAAAGAAAATATTGGGACAATATAGTGATTATATAATTGGATTAATACCTCCCAATAAAAAAACCTGAGCCATTCATAAATATGTTATAAAACGCGGCATTAGGAACAGAAATTTCTATAGGTAAGAGTATAATCTTACACATAGGTGACAGCTGATTTAGGATTTTATTATATGAGTTTTTTTAAAAAATACAGTAATCCGGATACAGATACGTCACATCTCTCAAAAAATTTAGGTAAAAACGCAGCAAAGGCGTTTGCATCTGTCGCCGTTACACAAGTTATAGCAAATATTATAGGATTAGGTGGCAGTATTATTCTCGCCCGACTTTTGGGACCGGAAGAATTTGGCCTTATGGCTATGCTAGCAACCGCTATTGCTTTACTTACCGTTTTTGAAAATTTTGGATTATATTTTGCGACAGTACAGAAAAAATATTTATCCAGCGATGAACTCAATTTTTTATTCTGGGCAAATTTAGGAGTCGCTTCGATTATGAGCGTTCTTATGTTTTTTAGCGCCCCATATATTGCAAATTTTTTCGAGCAACCGCAATTATATGAACTCGCCCAAGTTCTCTCTCTCGCCTTTATATGTCGAGGTGCAGCCAACCAACATGCCGCCCTTTTAAATCGGAAGCTTCAACACGGAAAATCATCTTTAGCAACCACAGTTGCCGTTTTTTTCGCCACTGGTGGCGCCATCATAATGGCTCTCACAGGCTTTGGTATATGGGCTTTGGTATGGAGACAAATTATAGAAGCTTTTGTCAGAATGATTATGATTTGGAGCTTCACACAATGGATACCTCGTTGGGTTAAATGGGATAATGCGTTTATACCCTCCCTTACAATTGGCCTAAACCTGACGGCATCAAATTTGATGTACTATCTGTCACGTAATACGGACGACATCCTTATTGGTAAGTTTATTGGTAATGCAGGACTTGGGCATTACAAGCTTAGCTATCAAATTTTGTTGCTACCCCTTAGAAGATTAAGTGAGCCTGTTGCTCAAATTATGATTCCTGTGCTTAGCCAACTGCAAGATGATGCGGAACGTTATAGAAGAAATTATACACGTGTTGCACATATTCTAATTTTAGCGTTATGGCCAATTGGTGTTGTTTTCATCATGCATGCCGACACACTCGTTTATATTATTTTTGGAGCAGAATGGTTTATGGCAGCAGAGCCACTACGTTGGCTTGCAAGCTTGTTACTTATACAGGGAATTACAAACACAACTGGTTGGCTTTTAATTTCTCAGGCACGCTCGAAAGAGATCCTCTATTGGTCGATTTTTACATCGGTTACAACCATCGCCTCTTTCATAATTGGGCTCCCCTATGGAATTGTCGGCGTTGCCGCAGCTTACGTAATTGTCGAGTATTTAAGAATTCCTTTGTTGTTCTATATTATTGGAAGAAGTGGCCCTGTCAGTATAAAGAATCTATATAACCTTGTGCTTGTTCACGTTCCGCCCTTGTTCATCTTTGTTTTTGTACAATGGGGCGTTGGACAGGTTATTATAGATTATAGTATTTCCTTCAAAATCCTATTCATCATGGTGGGAGGCCTTAGTATCCTTCCATCTATACTAATTTTTCCGCATAGCAGAGCTATATTGTTTGATATATTTTCACATATAAAAACAATACGGAATAAAGAGAAAACGTCATTACTTTGACACATATCTACCACTAAGGCTTTTGGACGATTTGCAGGGGTGTACGGATGTTATGGTGGACCCTAGCGGGATCGAACCGCTGACCTCATCGCTGCCAGCGATGCGCTCTCCCAGCTGAGCTAAGGGCCCTTATCACAAGGTGAGGATATAGATACTGGTTTATGCTCACATTTTCAAGAGTAAAGAGACAATAAAAAAAGCCCCGCTCAATGCAGGGCTTTTCAGAATTATACGTTTTATACTATTCTCTGTTACCCATAAATTGGAGTAAGAATTGAAATAGCATAATGAAATTCATATACAGGCTCAATGCGCCCATTATTGATAACTTTGAATTCAATGATTCGCCATTTGAATAATTATACATGCGTTTAATGTTTTGTGTATCCCACGCAGTCAGGCCTGTGTATATCACAACCCCAGCACCAGAGATAACAAAATGCATAATTGGTGATTGCATAAACACATTGACAATAATAGCTATAAATAAACCAATTGCCGCCATTCCAAGCAATGACCCCATTCTAGACAAATCACGTTTTGTGGAATACCCCCAAATTGATGTCGCCGAAAATGTTGCAGACGTAATAAAGAATGTTTTGACGATACTTGCCGTCGAATAAATCAGAAAGACTGAGCCAAGTATAGCACCAAAGAATGCGGAAAACCCAACAAATCCAATGACTAGCGACTGAAAAGATGCACGTTGCATACGCCCCGGTGCAAACAATGTCATCATCAACATCATAGGTGCAGCCATTACAGCCAGACCAATAAACATATTACTACGCATCATCATATAAGCCTGTTCAATTCCAGGAATTTGCGACACCGCATAGGCAGTTACACCTGTCACAGCCAGACCCAAGGCCATGATGTTATAGACCCGTTGAAAATGCTTTTGCAGGCCAGCATCAAAGACTTTGTCGCTTTGACCTACTTGCGAAAAACGATCTGTTTGCATTTTATTTTTCTCCAAAATAATTAAGTATTATGCTTCTATATACCCTTTATCTTAACAGATATCAAAGAGAATTGGTAAGGTTTTGCTTTATACGTTTTTAAAACGAATAGTTCATTTAATTGGATTTAAAAGAAATTAAATTGCGCAAAAATGTATTGCATTGATATTTTACATAGGATTATAACATTTAATTCATAATAATAAGAATATATTGGGATTGGGGTTTAATCATGGTTTCTGCTTTAAAAGACTTTAAAGAGCGTTATACGAAAGATTGTGCACCTTATTTTACAGGCAAAGCACATGTTACAGGATCAAACACATTGGAGGATTCTGCATATTCTGCAAGTATTGAGTTTTCTCGCCCAGGCTCCGCAGAAACAAAGGCAGAATCCCTTTTTAATTTCAATGCATCATACATCCAAGAAACAGAAGAGAGTGAAGGCCACTACTCCACAAGTGTTATATTTAATGACTTTACGACAAGCGAAGAGAGTAAAGAAAGAAAAGAACGCTATGTAGAAGCGCTTACAAACTTATTGCCCGACACGCAAGATATCCAAGCGCTTCCGTTCAACACTTGTGATTTACGGGTTTCATCTACTAATGTTGAACCTATGGTTATTGTTGCCGCGTTGCATAAAGCGAACCTATTAACTCCATTACAATATGATGAAGCGGAAAGCCTTGCAGTCGAGCTACAAAATATCTCTCAACAGGAAAGAACGGCTCGGACGCATTATGCGCATCAACATTCGGATCAGGAAGATACTAATCCCGTCTTTGCCTAATAAGCCACGGATTTTCTCGTTTGGACTTATCACGTGTACGTTCAGAGAAACTACTCTCACGTTCAATAGGTGGCAAAGATGCCTGATCGGGGATAGGAGTTCCAGTAACCTCGGATATTGCGCGGATACGTTTTTCGATTGGTGGGTGTGTTGCAAATATGCCAAGGAATGATTTATGATTTTCAATACACATCATAGCGATATCGTCCGTCACCTCAGGAATGCGATCACGTCCTGCAATACGCATTAGGGCACTCATCATTGCTTCGGGGTTTTTCGTCATTTCAATTGCGCCCGCATCGGCCATATATTCACGCCGACGTGAAAGAGCAAAGCGCATCACCAGGCTTGCCATATATCCAAGCCATAAAACCGCGGCAATAGCCAACATAGCAATAACCACCCCCCCTTTATTCCCCCGCCTGCCAGAGCTGTAAAACATGCTATAACGCAAGTTGCTCCAAACGATTTGTGCCAAGAACCCGAACAGGCCGGTAAAAATCACAGTTACAATTAACAAGCGTACATCCCGGTTTTGAATATGGGTTAGCTCATGCCCCAAAACTGCCTCTAGCTCATCTTTTGACAGACTATTCATGAGACCACGCGTTACTGTTACGGCATAGCTGCCCTTATGGACACCACTGGCAAAGGCGTTACGTGCATGCGTTTCGATTATCTCCAGATGCGGCATTGCTATGCCTTGCCCAATACATAGATTTTCAAGCAAGTTATAGAGCTCAGGCTCATCTTGCCTTGATACAGGGTGTGAGCGTGAAAGTGAGCGGATCATGCTTGTGTGAAAAAACCACGAAACAAGAAACCAGATTACAACACCCGTTAGAATGAGTGGCCAATATTCATATGCAATATTATTTGCAAATGAAATCGAATATGACCAATCCATAGCCGGAGGCGCACCGCCATTCTCCATCAATTCCTGCGTCGAAGTACCATATGCACGATAGATATTCGTTGCACCCTCACGAAAAAGCGATGCGCCAATTGCAAAGCACATCGCCCAAAAAACGGCCAGTATCAACACCGGATAAAACACCAACAACAAGATACAGCGTAAATTATTGTTCCATATATGTGTGCTTAAGCCGATTGTGCTACTGGCCATTATTATATCTTTATATTATTGAGCTATATATTTTAGAATTTTACTTCTGGGGCTTTGTGAACGGCTGCGGCTTCTGCTTCATCCAGCTCAAAGAAATCTTCCTGACTGAACCCAAACATATTTGCAATCAATACAGCAGGGAATTGCTGTGTTGCTGTATTATATTCTGCCGTAGCATTGTTGAAGAAACGACGTGCCGCCGCAATTTTATTTTCAATATCTGATAGCTCGCTCATCAATTTTTGGAAATTTTGATCTGCCTTCAGGTCAGGATAATTCTCGGCCACGGCCAATAACCCCATCAACGCACCGCCTAAAACATTTTCTGCATTTACACGTTCACCTGTTGCACCTTTTGCCGCGCCGACTTGTGCTCTTGCATTTGTAACATTCTCGAATGTTTCTTTTTCGTGTGCGGCATAACCCTTCACCGTTTCGACCAATTGTGGTACCAGATTAAAACGTTGTTTTAACTGCACATCAATATCTGAGAATGCATTCTCACGTGTTTGGCGCAGTGCGACCAATCTGTTGTATAAAACTATTAGTAGGACGGCGATAACACCGACAACCCCCAAGACAATCCACATATCCATTAATTTAGCCCTTTCACTCTTATCATTGCTGGGGTATTTTATCGGTGTAATTGGTTTTTGTCTTTATATTTTTTTATCACGCACAGGACACATAATGTCCCTTATTACATCATCACATTTTGCAAGCGCCTGTGCAGGCGGGACGGATTGGCGCGAAGCAGCCAAAAATGTTCTGGAACAGCTCAATGATACCCAAACAGATAAGGGCTATTTTAATTTTGGATTCCTTTATATATCCGATCATTTGGCTGATGATACCTCAAGTATCCTAAACCTCTTTAAATCCGTATTAAATGTAGATCATTGGGTGGGTTCTGTTGGCATGGGCATTGTTGGTGGCACACAAAGCATGATTGATACACCGGCAATATCCGCCATGATTTGCCGTTTACCGGAGGATAGCTTTTGCATCTTTCCACCAGATGATGAATTTGATGAGCATGAGGACGAAGACAGCAGCCACGCCACAGCTCACGATTCAATATATGAGTGGACACGGCGCAATATGCCTCTGCTGACAATTACACATGGTGATCCTTTGAGTGAGCATGACCTGCTGGCTGATCTGAGTGACCTTGAGAAAGAGACTAATAGTTTTATTATCGGAGGCATGGCCTCCTCTAGAAACGCGCACTATCAAATCGCCGATACAGTACGTGAGAATATGTTAAGCGGTGCTCTGTTTTCCGATGCCGTTAATGTTGCGACAACCTTATCCCAAGGGTGTGAGCCGATCAGCGATTTTCATACCGTAACCAAGGCCGATGAAGCCACTATTTTAGAGTTGAATGACAGACTTGCCATTGATGTGTTTCAGGATGATTTACGCCGTACGGAAGCCAAGAAACAAAACGTAGACACCACCCAATTCACAACGGATTTAAAAGCAATAGAGTTCAGCGACAAAATTCCGGCCGAATTTCAAAATCTTTTTCACGCACAAGTACATATTGCGCGACCTCTTTTACATTCCGATCAAAAAGATTATATGGTGCGTAATATTAATCGGCTTAATGCGGATGAAGGCTCTATCTCTATTTCAGAACCTATATCTGTTGGTGATCGTATTTTATTTGTTGAGCGTAACGAGAATAGCCTTGTCACTGATCTTTCGCGCTCTCTTGTGGCGTTACGTAAACGTATACAAAGCGAAAAAGGTGAATTTTCGCCTAAAGCCGCGCTTTATATATCCTGCGTGGCGCGTGGTATGGGACCTAGCTTCCCTGATGAAAAGAACGAGATTGACCTTATCCGTGAAATTATAGGCCCTATACCTATGACTGGTTTTTATGCAGGCGGCGAGATCAATAATGCGCAACTTTATGGCTTTACCGGAATTCTGACACTGTTCTTTTAAGCGTATAACATAGCCACTCAGAAAAGATTTGTACTTGTATCCAAATCCCGTTATCCTGCGAATTCACACAAACAGAACCGTATTAATAGTGGGATATATTAATGATCAAGAATTTTCTTTCTAGACGTGCTCTTTTAACATTTGCCGGTGCATGTGCTCTTGCATTATCTGCCCCTGCATTTGCGCAAGAAGATACAATCTTACCGGAACTACCGGAACCTTTGCAAAACCTTGCTGGGGAAGGTGCACAAATCAGGTTTTTAGGCCGTGACTTTGGTGTTCAAGGATGGATCGCTATTAAAAACGGACAAGAGCAATATTTCTATGTTCTGCCAGGCGGTGGTTTTGTATCCGGTATTTTGTTTGATGATAAAGGACAGGCTGTTACCGTTTCACAGGTTAGTCGTTTACGCTCTCAATCTGGTGGCAATGTTCTTGATAGTCTCGCAACAGATGATACTCCGCGCTCTGTTAAAGAGGCGAAGGATACAAAGAAGTACGAATTTAAAACACCTGCGGAACAATTATTTTGGGATATTGAGCAAAGCAACTGGCTGCCACTTGGACAAGCAGGCACACCCGTATTGTACAGTTTTGTCGATCCTCAATGTAAATTCTGTCATAAAATGCTAACAGAGATGAGACCGGAAATTGAGGCAGGCCGCCTTCAGGTTCGTATTATCCCAGTTGGATACAAAGAAGAGACACGCGCGCAAGCTGCTTACCTTCTTGCAACGCCATCACCGGCGGAAACATGGTGGCGCCATATGGACGGTGATCGCTCTGCTTTACCAGCCAAAAAAGAGATTAACCAACAAGGCGTACAAAGAAACCTCTCCGTCATGCAATCGTGGAAATTGGATGTGACACCTCTTGTTGTTTATAGAGGGAAGGATCAAAAGGTTAAGATCCTTCGTGGATCTCCGAAAGACCTGAAAAGCCTCATTGCAGATTTAGGTGCACGGAGCTAACGATATATGCAAAACATATATCTAAACTATTGAGTTAGACGGCGGCTATGAATTATTATGCCGCCGTTTTTAATATTTTATTTCTCTATTCTTTATATTGATTGGGACAAAAACATAATATGACCCGTAATGAACTTTTATCCGGTATTTTACATGGTGTTGGCCTGCCTTTAATTGGATCAATCATTCATGTTTCTACACATAAAAAAGATATCGATGCCGAAGCACAACTCACATTGCTCTTGAGCATGACAATTGAAAGCAGTGAAGCAGTTAGAGACCATCTGGACATTTCAGAAGAAGAAGTCGATGATCTGCAATTACGGACGCACCTACTTTCTTTTGCCAGTCAAATCATATCAATCCATTATCGGGAAAGTCAGAGTACACCTACGCATAACGAATTAAAACGCTCCGTATCTTCAGTGTCGGTTTTGCAAGCATTCTCAGACGAATACCTCCCTCCTGCAAGTCTCACGCAGCTCTACCCTGAAAATCAGGATAACAAAAACCCAACATCACAAATGATACATACAGTTTCATATTTGGAAAGCTTTACACCCCTTGTAAATGCCATTGGTTCTTTTGCCTTTGGTCACACACACACCAAAATGATGCAAGACGTGTCCACAAAATTACGAGAAAGAGCGAATGAAATTACGACACATATAGTAAGTCCACTTTCGCCCGTCTCTGAAAAACGCGAAACTGAACTTTCAATTTTGAAAGCTCTCATTAGTATATATGTGTCCTGCCATGAACAAGAGACACAACGCATCCTCGCTTTACCTCCCGAAACACGTAATACTGAAAGCAGTGAACAGCAGGTTGGTAATATATGGACATTATTCGAACAGCGCATCACTATCCTTTTCACACTCCTTGATAACGTTCTGCCTCCCAACGAGGAAGAAGACGTTGACGATTTTTCTGATATGGATTTCGAGGCACATAGTTTTGAACCAATAGAAGAGCAAAAACCCTCCCCACTCACCTTCTACCGAAAAGAAAGTGACGAATCATAGGAAATATGGCAAAATTGCCCTATGAATATATGATCGTAACACTTTAAGGTATATTGCGTTGGCTGCTTCAAAAATTCTTGCTGCATGTATCATGCTCGCCTCACAAACACACACCGTGCCACCTGCGTTATTGGTTGGCATATATAAGGCTGAGGGCGGGAAAGTTGGCCAAGAAGTTAAAAATACGAATGGCTCTTATGACCTTGGGCCAATGCAAATCAATACAATTTGGCTACCCGAACTGGCAAAACAATGGGGAGTTGAAAAAGATATTGCACATAAATGGGTGCGTGATGATGCCTGCACAAATGTCGATGTGGCAGCTTGGATTCTTCGAAAACACATCACAGAAACGAAAAGTTTATCGCAAGCAATTGCACATTATCATTCCAAAACACCAAAATATGGCAATAAATATAAAAAACGTGTCATTAATTTAATGAAAAAAAATGGCCTGTTAAAAACAGAGCGATAAAAGCGCAAGCGCAAGGTGGAACTTATTTACGACACGATTAATATAACAAAACAGGTCGTATATATTCTCTCAAAAACTATAAAGTACGCATTTTCTTGAATTATTCTTGATACTTATTCTTGATTTGATTGAATAATTTGTCTAGTATTCAGGATAGACGAAGTTGTCTTTGTTTTAGGGTAATAAAATAGTATGTCTCGTAATTTTCTGATTCTTCCTTTGTTGTTAGGCCTCACTTTCACTTCTGGTTGTACAACATCTAATTCTGTATCAAGTTCAAAATTCAGCGGCGGTAGTCCGCAGATTGTTGCCTCTCCCGATTCGGTCTCGGCGTTACTCGCCGACTCAGCGGATCGAGCGTCAATGGCTCTGCAAACTCTCGCCTCTGTTGAAAGAGCACGCACACCTGCGACAGCAATGTCACCCATTGCCGATGTCCCGCAGGAGTTGCGACGCACTATCACGGTTAACTGGGTCGGGCCGATTGAGCCGATTGCCAAAACATTGGCAGATCGTGCAGGATATGGCTTCCTTGTCCTCGGTAATGAACCGACTATCCCAGTTGTGGTTTCAATTGATGCTGAAAATACACGCGTGATTGATGTTTTGCGTGATATTGGTCTTCAACTTGGTATGCGCGGGGATGTCAAAGTTGACGCTCAGGCACGTATGGTTGAGATCTATTACGTACCAAATGCCGGTATTGGTGGCTAATAAGGGGTTTGTAAACTAATGCGTTTTCTTTTAACGACTAGCCTATGTGCGCTAATGGGGGTATCCGGAATATCCCTTACTTATCAGCAGGCTCATGCAAAATTGCCTACCGATAATGATGTGCCAATTTCAACTGCGGAAGAAGAGCCTGTTGAGCTAAAAGATCTTGTTAACTATGAGCCGGTGGATGATGTAACAGCAGATCATAACCTGCCTATTGATATTCGTAGAGATGCCCTAAAAGAAGCGGCGATCTCTTTTGGAGCGCGCGGTGGACTGGCGAAAAGAACGTTTGAAATTCGCGGTGAACTTGACCTACGTACACGCTATCTCGATAAAATTTTTAACTTCAGCCAACTTCTTGTTGCTGCACCATCCGGATTTTTGATTGAGCCACCCGTTGTTTCAGAGGCAATGAACTCTATGTTGATTGATATCGATGGGCAAACGGCGGCCGTATCGGATAAGATTTATAACATTATTCGCAATGCGCGTATTGTTTCTGCACCGCGTACATGGCGTATATATCTTGAGCGTGAATGGGGCGAAGTTCTCCCTCCACCTGATATTTTAACACCCGAAAATGATGAAGAACGTGACATTTGGGATGTTCATGTTCGCAAAGGGTGGAATGCTGGCTATGCGCAAGCAGATGAAATTTTTCAAAGTGACCTTGCTCGTTTAGATTCTGATTTTCATGGTATGATCAGATATCGTATGTTGCTTGCTCAGGGTATGATTTCCCCCCCATATGCACTTCAAGTTGATCGCGGTATTACCGGCGGTGGCGATGAGATGCGTGTTGGAGATCGCGCTGTTCAAATTACAGGTGTACCTGAACTTGTTACCGGAGCAGAGCAATGGAAGCCCGCAAGCCAGTAAGCCTTGTCAAGGCTGAAGACGATCACGCAAAAACGTGGCCTGAAGAGCCTCAGAGATTCACAAGAGATGATGTTGATATCTTTCTTTTGTGGTGTGTGAAGCAAAACTCATCTGATATTACAATTCAAAGTGACCGCGCTGTTTATAACGATATTGGCGGAGAACTCTATCCGGGCACCATTCGTGATTTGGATGCGGCTGATGTTGCGATATTCCTAGAAAAGCTTTATGGACCGGAAGCGCAAGCACGTTTGGCTTCTGCGCGGGATCTGGATGTCTCATATGAGATCCGCCCTGATCGTTATACGCGCATTCGCTTTCGTGTTAACATTACCGCGATCCTTTCAAAGGGACGTGACGGCGCACAGATTACAATGCGTACGCTACCGAGTGAACCACCAACCATGGATGATCTAAGCATTGAGCAGGCCATCCGAGATAATTGGTCTCCACGTCAAGGTATGGTTATTGTTACGGGCCCCACGGGATCAGGTAAGAGTACATTACTTGCCGCGGGTAACAGAATGATTTTAGAGCGCCCACGCGGGTGCGGAAAAATGATCACGTATGAAGCGCCGATCGAATATGTTTATGACAGCATTAGCAGCCCACGCTCCCTTGTCTCACAAACGGAAATTCCACGTCACCTGCCTGATTTCGCGCATGGTGTTCGTAATGCATTACGACGTAAACCTGAAATTATTCTGGTTGGTGAAGCACGTGACCGTGAAACAATTAATGCTGCAATCGAGGCCGCACAGACCGGACACGCCGTATATACAACAACGCACACATTAGGCGTTGCCAATACAGTACAAAGGATGCTTTCCACCTATGAGATGGAAGAGCGTGAAGAGCGTGCGGTTGCGTTAATGGAAACATTACGTCTAATTGTTACGCAGGCACTTGTCCCACGTGTTGGCGGAGGGCGTTGCGGTGTTCGTGAATGGATGACATTTCCAGATGAGGTTCGTGAGAAGCTTATGGATATGCATTTCACAAAGTGGCAAAACGAGATTGGGCGAATGGTTGATGCATTCGGACAAACTATGCAACGCTCTGCCGAAATTGAATTTGAACAAGGTACAATTGATAGACGGAGCTACTTACTTCTGTCATCAAGCACCGGTTCGTAAATAATTCCTTGAACTTTGTAGAGAATTAATTTTAAATTAAACCTCTTATATTTATAATATTTAGGCGTTTGTTTGGCACTATTCATACGAAGGGAATGGTATGGTAAAAGAGTTAGAGAATATTGAAGCCAAGATGAACTGGCATTGGCGCGATACCATGCGCACAGTTCGATTCTTAAGTTTTGATGCACGAGTTGCCTTTTTAATACCTATATGGCTTGTTTATCTTCGGTGGTCGACCATTATTCTTTCTTTTCTTGTTTTCTATATGTTTAAGTTTTTCGAAAATCGTGGCCTAACCTTTCCTGCTGCTATGCGCTCCTTTCGAGGGTGGCTTATTGGACGGGAAAGACCAGGCGTTGTGGGTGCACATAACCAACACAAATTTAAAGACTACGGCTAAATTACACATATTTTCTGTTTACTTCCAGAGTGAGGCCTTTACTTAAAGCTTGAATTCTCGCTTTTTCGGGGATATCCTCTCATATATAGTTGTGTCCAATAGGATGCGTCTTCTTATGTCTATGTAATCCTTGAATGAGAGTCTGTAATGAAAAGAACACCCTCACAGTATAGTCGTTTTCTATTATCAACCTGTTTGCCTGTATTTGCGTTTACACTTTGTAACGCTCCGATTGTACATGCAGGTTTTGAGTGGACGCCTCCGCCACAAGTTGAACCCGCTCCCCTGCCTCCCATTGAAACGAAAGATGCAGTGGTCCCAGAAGATGTTATATCTGAGCCCCTGAATGACGTCATTCCACAAGATCTTACAGAGACACAAGAACCCGCTATTGAGATTAAAGTTCTTGATGATGTCGCTCCCTCGACAATGCCACAAGAAGAGGCCGAAGTTATCACAATGCCGGTAGAAGAAATGCCGGTTATAGAAATAGAACAAGAAGTAGCGCCTGTTGATGTTCTGCCTGAGCCGGACGCTCCAGTTGAGCTCACACAACAACCTGAGACACAAGAAGAGCTGGTTGTTGAAGATATTATTGAAATAGACGAGACAGCAGAAGAAGTTGCGATTGAAATAGAAGTACAAGAAGAGCCGGTACAAGAAATTACTGTTACAGTCGAAGAAATAGAAGAGAGCATTGAAGAGCCTGTTTCTGACGTTGAGGTAGACGTTGAAACAGAAAGTAGTAACAGCCTCGACATTAACCCCTATCCTCTTGAAAATTCTGAGACCGAAGAACCAGAAGAAGCCGTTATAGAAGCAGAAGCACCAAAAGAAACAATCTATTGGAATGCACCTGAAAACTATGATGTCATCGAAGGATTTGGTGCGGATATGCCCCTTGCATTAGCTTTGCGCCAGATTGTACCGCCATCCTATGCCTTTTCTTTTGGTGAAGGTATCAACCCGGGTACAAAGATCTCATGGAATGGTGGCAAGCCATGGAATGAAGTTTTAAAAGATGCTTTAGCGCCATTAGGTGTGAGTTTCGATGTTCAAAACAGCAAACTTCTACTGCGTCGCATTCCTATGAAAGCGGAAAGTGAAACTGCAACTCCTATCGAGGATACAGCAGAAGCAGAAGAAACCATCACAGAGCAACAAGAAACATCCCTTGATAGTGTTATAGATGATGTTATTCAGGCGGAAACGGAGACAACAACTCCTGCAGAAGATGTTAAGGATGCTGTAGTGGAGAATGCGGTTATCGAAATCGTAGAACCGACAGATATTGCTCTGGAAACAGTCCACCAGCAAGAAGAAAGTGTTTCTGCTCCTGCACCAACACTTATAGCAGAAGAGACACAAGAACAAGCGATTGAGATCATTGGGGATGATACAGGGCTGAAACCTGTTGAAATCCTTGAAGAGACCGCCGAAGCAATTCCTGCTCCCGATTATAAAGCTCTTTCAGAGCCTTTAGAAAGTCCGGCGGAAGAGGCTGCTATTCAAAGAAAAGCTATTCTTGATCCCGGGCAAATAGAAGGACAACAGCCCGAGGCACAACAGAGCCCGAAAGCCCCTGAGCTTTTGGACGAAAAAAAAAATGAACTAGCGGCCTTACAAGAGGCAACCGAAGAAAAGGTGATTGAGCTGTCTTCGGTTGACCCGGTTGCATCTATTTCTGAAACAGTTACGCAGGATGACGATACATTGCCTGCGGAAACGCTTGAGCAGATTGTTCCCTCTACAGCGCCAGAAGCTCCGGCTTATTCATCTTATAGAGCGACACCCTCTAATGAAGTAAAAGTCTGGGATGTAAAAAGCGGTGCAAGTTTGCAAAGTATTTTACAAAAATGGGCACAAGATGAAAACGTACAAATCATGTGGGAAACCGCACAAGATTATGACGTCAATACAACGTTATTCATCAATGGTACATTTGAGAATGCTGTCGAAGTTCTGCTATCAAAGGGCGTTGACACCCCACCAAATTATACGATTACGACAGATGGGACATATACCCTCCGCGTAACGGATTAGTTAATAACTAGACAGCCAGACATTGAAAAAGCGACCAACTGATAAGCAGTATGGTCGCTTTTTTATTGGTACCTTATCATTCCACTAAAGGAAATTCGCCAACGTTAGATTCTGGGTTGCGGCAGTTACCTGATATGACGTTTGAAGCTGAACCTGAAGGGCAGATAATTTAACTGCAACCTCATTCACATCCACATTCTCAACATCCGAGACAGTATTTATTAAGAGCTGTTGCTGGCTTATATGAGATTGCTTTGTCTCTTCCATCTGCGCCCGCGTACTTTCAATTCCAAAACGCGTGCTATCGATGCCATCGACACCATCAACAACCATTTTTGCAAGAGCATTATAGAGTTCATAAAAATTTTCCTGCTGTTCTGAAGCTGTCGTGCCTGGGGCACCCTGCACATCCGGCGTACCCGGATAAGTACCATCCTCATATACATCTACAATTGGTGTAAAATTTTCGTTTTTAATAACCGCAAGTGCCACCACTATATTACGAAGGTTATCTTCGTTTGCCAATGCTGTGTATTCAAGTTCTGAGTTATCAGAAGCACGTACAAACACACCACCTGCGTTGTCACTGCTTAACGATGGTGAGTACCCAATGGTCGAATCCGTAATCGCATTCGGGTTGCCATCTAAAGCCGTCCCATCCTGCAGATCGGCGATGAGCTCATCTGTTGTAATCGTACCGTTTTTCCAGTCCGTTAATAATGTACTGACTGCTGCGTCCAATGTTCCTGTGTCATCGATTGGTTGCTGTTGGCTATCTGCTCCGGCGAAGACAAACCTATCTCCTTCTTTTGTATTAAGAAGATCAGTCATGAAATCAGATAAATTACCCGCATGTGCAATAACAGCTTCAAAATCCGCATCAAGCTCAGCAGAAGTATTACCAACAACGATCTCTTCTATTTCCGGTGTAGCCGGATCATCATAAAGAACCTGTTCTCCTAGCTGATGAGACCCTTCTTGTAAAAAACCAGTTAACGTACCAGAGAATTGTTGCGATTGTGCCTGAAACTCTTCCAATGCTGTTAATTCCAGACCAATCGTTGTTTCAGCACGTTGAATATTGTTGATATATATATCAATCGAGCTAATAGAAACACGCGAGCGCACGGAGGTCAGCGCATCCGTTCCTAAACCAGCATAAGTTTGCGTTTTTTTACCTGTTGCAAGCTGCGTTGATAAATCGGCAATTTGTTGTTGTTGTGTCGTCAGATTTTCAATCTGCCTCAGAACTTGTCCTAATGTTGATATACCTGCCATTTATTATGTCTCCTATAGAATATTTAAAAGTTCCTGAAATATCTCATCAACCGCCGTTACAACGCGCGCAGAGGCTGCATATGCGTTTTGCACAACGATTAGATTCGCCAATTCTTCATCGACATTTACACCTGATTGATCGGCCAACTGTTGCTGTAACATACTCCTTAGAGCCTCTTCGTCTTGTCCACGTTCCTTTACAAGCGCGAGCTCTTGAGCATTCTGATTAATAACCTTTTGTGAATAATCTTCTAACGTCAGGGTTGCTGCTATTTCTGCGCTTACACTTGCCCCCGGCCCCAAAAACTCAGTACGAAAAGCAACAAATGTTCCACTCCCATTTTGCGTTTCTGATTGATATTGAACATTTGTAATCGGGGAAGTTTCTGTGACAACGCCAGCATTAACTTCATAAGTACCAAAAAGTGCCTGTGCGATATTCACACCATCGTCAATGGATGTACGCCCTGCTGCTGTTCCTGCAAGCGATGCTCCACCTGTAGAGAAAGGCCCACCTATAATATTAATATCTCCGCCATATTCCGGATTACTTACACCTTCGCCCGGACGCACAGATAAAAACCCATCTGCATCAATCTGTGCCACGACACCTTCTATGGCATTTAATTTTGCAAGCAGCTCTACTTCAGTATCACCCGGCTCTATCACAATACGAACAGGATCTTTATTCCCAACGGAGATATCAAAATAGGGGTCTTGCGCTGTACTGGTTTCCGGTGCTAAACCCAAAAAATTGAAACCGCCTGTACTTAAAGGGTCTGTCGCACCATTGGCAATTTCTATATCGCCACCACTTTCAATAACCAACTCACCATCTGTCCCAACAGAAACAGCTGCACCAAAATCCGTCACAGCATTGGCAAAATCAGGATCAGCTATGATGTGAGCAACAAGGTCTGCCGCAGCGCCATTCCCTGTTGTTGCAACGGTACGTAAATCAATTTCGATTACATGTGGCCCTGTGCCTGTATCGGGGTCATCAAAGACAATATTAAACGTGTCAGTTTCCGCCGGCGGAGCAACAGTTCCAAATACATCTGTTCCTCCTGCTGTTATAATGTCGGCGATACTATTATAATTTCCTAAGCTTATCCCACTCGTAATTTGATTTGTAGGAGCAAGACCAAGCCAGTCCTGCAATGTTGTTCCACCGGTTGCGCCGGCTCTGATGTCAACTGATGTTGCGGCGTCTGTATTGGCCATCAATTGGTAATCAATACCACTAAACGTATATTCTATAACACGGCGAATCACCTCATTTGAGCTGCTTTGTATTGTTGCGCCGTATGTTCCTTGTTGCACCAATGTCTGATCATCGACCACCTGAGTATTCACCTGCATCAAAGATGCAAAACCAACATATTCAACCGGAGTGGGGGGATCTGTTGTCGGATCAGGTGGTGTATCAGCGGGAATTGTTCCGGATGGCCCGGTGAATAAACGTAGGCCTTGTGCCTCAAAGCGAAGAGCCAGTTTATGTGCAAGCTCATCTAGCTGCGCGGATAATTTTGGAAATGTAGAGTCTCTTAGCTCTACCAAACCACCCAGATGTCCTCCCAGCTTGCGCTCTGTAATATCAATTGCAGTCGGGTCAGTTAATGGATCTCCTACAAAAATACCGGCGGCTGTCTCCGGGTATCCTGTCGCAGGGGAAAGAGGCGTTGCACGGAATGTCAGGGTTGCTGCATCTTCACTGGCAAGCTCAACTCCTTCGAGTGTCTGAACAACCAAAATGCCATCACCACGTTTAAAAGTACTGATATCAATTAACTCTGCCAATTCATTTATAGCCTGATCGCGCGCATCCTCTGTACTGGCAACAGCATTGCCCCCAAGGGTAGAAAAACGAATTTGTGCGTTCAATTCGGAAATTTGTTCAAGCAGACTATTTATACTTTCAACGACGACGACAGCCTCGTTCTGAGCATCATTGCGCAGTGTTGTGTAATAATCAGATAGGTCATTAATTTTTTGCGCTGTATCTTGCGCCTGATCGACGACATCAGCCTGAAGGAACTGATCCCCCGGTGAGTTTGCAAGGGCAGAGAATGTGTCCTGTAATTTACCAACTTCTGCAGCAACGGATACATTTGCATCCGGCGCGCCATGAAATTGATCCACACGACCAAGGTAAGTTTCCTGAACACTGTAAAAGCTCGAAGCACTTACTTGCGTCCATAAGTCACGTTCCAAACGCAAATCAACATTACGTACAATGGTTTCCCCGACAACACCAATGGAACGGCCATTCACAACTTGCGTGCTTTGGGGCAAAATTTTCCGTGTATAGCCTTCTGTGCCTACATTGGCAATGTTATTAGATATAACATCTATCTGCTGTTGGTTTATCTTCAGGCCCGACAATGCGGTTGCAAGACTGGAAATCCCCATATTTTTTCTCGCTTTATATCATAATCAAAAAATTATGACCCACCCAAATTGTGGGTCGATTATGATATATGCAAGGATAATGCCAACTTAGGGCGGTGAGGGAGATTGCTTATTAACGCTTCTGTATATTTTGCATACCTTCGTAAATCAACGTGTTCACTTCTTCTACATGTGGACGAAGACCATTTTCAACCAATAAGGCAGTTAACATTTCTGTCCTTAACATAGAATCAAAACGATCTCGTTGATGCATAATTGTTATTGCATCAATAGACGCACCAATTCGGTCGACATTGACAGGCTTATCATACAGGTTTGTATAGAAATTCGGATGTTGATAGATTTTTTTAGTCAGAACTTCCATTTGCGCATAATAGCTTGGGCGCTCTCCTAAAATTTCATCAATTTCATCCAGAACACTGGCGTTATTATTAGAGTCAGCAATGTCAAATTCACGCAAAAGCAGAGCCTTCATATATGCCCATCCTGCATCTTCAGTTAAAACAGGGGGAGTAGTCGTTCTTGGAAATTGCATTTGCGGTGGTGGAACAGGAGATATCGCCGTTGCCGTTGTCTGCCGTCCTTCAGGAGCACTGGTTTTCATACCGACAATATTCAAAAATGTATTATGTGCAACATTCATTTTTGCAGCATAACTTCGTGAATTGTAATGTGCCCTAATATCTGTAGATAACTCTTCGTCATTAGGTACCTCAAAACTATTTGGGAAATAGAGGTTTTTTGCCAAAGCAATAATATCTTCTTCATCATTAGATAAAATACCGATCCCTGGCGCAGGTGTAAAAAAATCAGAAAAATTAATATCTAATGTTAATTGAGTTGCCAATGTTCTGGTGTAATCAATGTCTTTGTTCATACGCTCCATTTTAGTGCGTGATGGCGGTGTAGTATCTGAACATATAGCAATTACTGCACCATCATTGTCTCTGCGATCACAAAAATTTTGAATATATTCATATACCTCAGATCGTTCATACGTGATCGGCCCACCGTCCGCACTACTGTTTTGTACTGCCAAATATTGATTCATCAAAACCCGGTTCAGGGCATGCTTATTGAGTTCAGCCTTACTTTCTGTATGAGCAACACTGCGCATAAATGTTCCGATACGGCACATTTGTTCACTTGGGTGATAATCTTTATGTGCGCGCGCTTGAAGCTCTTGCACTTTTCTTTGCGTTCTGAGTTGAATGGATGCATCAAAAAACATACCGATCGCTTCTGTTTGCAAAACCATAACAGCGGATAGCTCTTCGGTCATGCGCGCAAGAGCCCAACTGTACCTCGATTGTACACGACTTGTATTTGATCCACTGCCGTCACCAAAGAACACTTCAACTTTTCCTGGCGAATATTGGCCTAAATCACTTTTAAAGATATCTGCATTTTGGAAAGCCAACTCAATCGTTTTGTTATCGACATCTTTTTCATCTATTCCAGATCTGCGTGCCTCAGAAATAAACATCCCGGACCAGTCGGCACTGACTTTCTCTTCCTCGCCATTTTCACGTTTTAGAGTAATGTCCGAAAATTCATTAACGCCGTCCCCTTTAACAGATAACCCACCTTTACCGGCATCAAAATTCAGGGACAAATCCAATGGCTCGCCTGTTGTATCAGGATTTACCATACGTAATTGATAAGTCACATTGGCTTCTTCTTTATCCACCACATCCGTAGGCGTCGGGAGATAAGCCTGACCATCTTCACGAATTATTTCTTCACCAGTTTTAACAAGCTGGTCATCTATAAGTATTTTATAACTAACTTCTGTTCCCGCCGAAAAGTTCTTTAGATTAACTTCAGCATTACGTTCTACAGAGAAAATTCCACCGAAAATGCCCTTATTACTTACTGCACTTGTAAAAGCAATTGCAGTAATAGAAAGACAAGAACCTAACAAAATTAGTTTTTTATGACGCTTCATACTCATATGCACTGTCCTAACCTATCACTCTTGAATATTCAGAGCTTGAATAGCATCGTTAACATCCCTTTGCAGTTGATCAACTGACAACTCTAACAACACAGACAAAGAGGCTTCTGTTCTTAAATAACTCTTCAACAAATCAAACTTTTGTATTAAACTAATTGCTTGCATCGCAACATTCTTACGCTCAACGTTCGTTGGTTTATCATACAAATTCGTATAGAAAAGAGGGCTCTGATACGCTTTCTTTGTCAGAATTTCCATCTGCGCATGATAACTTGGATTTGTCCCAAGATAATTTTGCACTTCTGTTTGCGGGATACCAAGCTCTTCCAAATAGGATTCTAAAAACTGACGTGACCCTACTGTCCCCTCACCTTTTAAAGCCATTAAGGCATTAAAGCTATTTTCGGCAACGTTATTTTTTGCGACGACAGACCTCATATCCATATACGCATTTTGTATTTCACGCGGGGAATGACTACCATGGTTTTGTAACGATACTGGATCTACACGACTGAATGTGTCGAAACCATATAGATTATTTGCAAGTGCGATGACTTCCTCATCCCCTTCTGAGGCTACTCCTCCCCCCGTCAAATCAAAGTTAATTGTCATAGGGTGTAAAACAGTTTTTTGAAAATCAATGTCTTTATTAAAACGACTTTTCTCTGCATCCGAAGGATAAGTACCCGGTGCCAAGTCAGGACAAACAAGATCTAAACCTGCATTATTATCAAAACCATCGCAGAATTCTTCTCTGAACTTTCCTAAACGTATTGTGACATCATCACCAATACCTCCTGCAGCCCCTGTTGCTGTATTACCTAGCATACGATCAAGAGATCGTTCGCTCAATATCAAAGCATTGACTTCCCCTTTGCGTTCCGCTGCCGCGAGGCTTTTAATACGTGTTCCAAATTCACACATACCGTGGCTTGGCGTATAATCTTTATTTGCCTTAGCGTGAAGCTGTTGGAGCAAACGTTGCGTTTCAAGTTGCTCTTTTGCATCGATAAACATACCGATTGCCATTACTTGTTGAGTACCAACGGCGGCTAACTGTACGCCCATTTGTTGGAATGCTGGTAACATATATCCTTGCCAATATGTCCAATCAAACCACATTAACCTGTGTAAGAACATATTTAGCCATATATGCAAATTGATTTCGATCCAATCTTGAATCCAGTTTTGAAGGTCTGTTTGCCACGTTTCAGAATAACATTCACAACCACTACAACACCCACAGCAAGCATAAGCAGGTTTTGGTGCCACGGTAAAAACAGATGTCGCGCATACAGCAATCACCAATACTCTAAGCACTAGTTTTTTAAAACGAGAATAATTTAAAAGAACCTTTATCATCTTTTATTCTACTGCTCCAACTATATAGATTGTGTCTTCGATTTCATTTTGAAGTTCCATAACGGCCAACTCTAACAAGATCGATACAGAAGCTTCGTTTCGCACAAAGCTTTTTAGCATGTCAAATTTTTGCATAAGTTTTATTGCTTGTAATGCCACTGTCTTTCTTTCAACATTAGCAGGCTTATCATACAAGTTCGTATAAAAGTCCGGGTTTTGATATAGCTTTTTTGTTAAGACTTCCATTTGTGCGTAATAACTCGGATTATCTCCCAATACCCCTAAGATTTCAGCTGTTGGAACACCTAGCTCTTCGAGTATATGTTCCATGTAAACCCTTGAGCTCATCGGCTGATCTGTACCACTACTTGTCGGATCAATTTGCTGACCTTCAGCTTTCATAGACGAGATTGCATAAAAACTATTTTCCGCGACGCTTCGCTTGGCAACCAAAGAACGTAACTGTAGGTAGGTTTTTTGCATATTAGATGCCGGTTCGTTCGGCACATTATCCAGAAGCTTTGCCGGGATACGCGGGAATGTACTATGAGAAAACAAGTTCGAGGCCATTGCCATTATATCTTGTTCATTTTCATTATGAATTGCCGGCGTAGATGTCGTATCTGTGATCTCTTCATTTGTAAAATCAAGCGTCAAATTCCAAGGAGAATCAACCAACGTAAAATAATCGATATCCTTATTCACACGTTCACGCTCTTCAGCATTAAACGTAGCGGCAGCTGTTTGCGCGCCTGTTATCCAATCTGTATCACAAATGGTTATCATCGTAGAGCCGCCACGCTCCTTGACATTACAATATGTTTTTTTGAATTGTATAATGCGTGCGGCGTGATCCAGATCATTACCAAAAGCACCGACAGAATCAACGTGCCCTAATTGTCTGTCTTGTGACCTTTGACTGAGAATAACAGCCGTCACTTCTCCGCGACGTTCTGTTGCAGCTATACTTTTCATGACAGAACCGAACTCGCACATACCAACACTCGGATGATAATCTTTATGTGTCTGTGCCCTAAGCTCTTGCAACAATCTTTGTGCCTCTAATTGACTTTCAGCATCTATAAACATACCAATTGTCATGGCTTGTTGGATCGCCACTGCTGTAAATTGCTCCGCAGCGCGCATCATTACCGGCAGAATGCTTTGTTGCCACATCTCATTGAGTATAAAGCGTTCTACCCTTTGGAACTCTTCATCCAACTTATCATCAAACTGCTCTTCGGCTTCATCCCACGTGCTAGAAACCATGGCACTTACAAGAGACGAACAATCTGCACAGGCATATGAAGAACGTGGAATCGTCGCACCCGCACTCAATAAAGTTAGTCCCGCACATAAAGGCAATAACCTTTTACGCGTCATACGACCTATATTTTTTATTTGCCATATTTTCATTTAACGACAACCTATTTTAACTTTATTCTACTATTTTCAGTGTTTTATTTATATTTCTGAAACTTGGTTTCATTTTACTTGCAAGCATTACGGAAAGAAGCATTTCCTGACGAAGTTCACTTTCATACAGAGCTCTATCTAACATCAAATTAATCGCCTTCATGGCCACACTTTTACGTTTTACGTTTGCAGGCTTATCATACAGATTAGCAAAAAAGTCAGGATTTTGATAAATTTTCTTTCCCAGAACCTCCAACTGCGCATAGTAACTCGGATTTTCTCCCAGAACTTCATATATTTCACTATCCGGTGTTCCTGCTGGCATCAAGTCCTTTAATACCGCGGCCAAGTAAGTGCCAGTATTTGCTGGTGTTGATACCGTACCATTTGTGCCTGCTGATTTCATAGCTACGATTGAATTAAAACTATGTTGTGCAACACTCCGTTTCGCGACTACACTTCTCAAATCCATATATAACCTTTGACCCGCGTCAGATAAGAGAGCTTTATTCGACAGAGAACGTGAAGGAAGGGTTGTGCCATAAAGACGAGATGACATCGCCATAACATCTTCTTCATCATCAGACGTAATACCAAGCCCTGGCGCAGGTGAGAAAAAATCAGAGAAGTTAATATCTAGCGTCCGGGGTTCATCAATAAGACGCGTGTAATCAATATCCTTGTTCACGCGCCTTCTATTTGTAGCACCTGTCGCTGCACTAGGACCGAGACCATCGCGATCACAAGCAAAATCCAGCCCTGTACCCGTTTCGGTCCATCCATTATCTTTAGGATCACAATATGTTTCAACAAATTGGTTCCAACGGCTCTCTTGATCTTTTACCAGATTAGTCGCACTTGTAGACATTGCATAACCTAATTGTCTTTGCAGACCTTTTTCTGATAAGGCTAGTGCGTTCAGATTAGCGCGACTTTCAGTCGCAGCAAGACTACGGGACCCCGTACCAAACCAGCAGAAATCATCACTAGGGTGGTAATCTTTATGTGCTTCAGCTTGAAGTTGGAAGAAAAGCCGTTCTGTCTCCAATTGATTTTTCGCGTCAAAAAAAGTACCGACCATTTCCACTTGATACATACCGAATGCGCCGAGAAATTCAGTTAATTCAGCCAGACCCGGCAACCAAAAATCTTCAAAAAATTCTTCAACAATCCAGTTTTCTTCTTCATTCAGGTGGTCTTCAATATTATCTTCAATAATACCATCCCAAATACCATCCTCAAATACCGTCCAGATTATCGGGGAAATAATCGTATCGACAATATTACAGCCAAATGTAGGACAACACGGACAAATTGCTTCTGCGTTTTTATTTTGAAAAACCAAAACAGATGTAGCTATCGCGACAACAAGCAAGAAAGATAAGCATAGATGAACCCATCGTTTGAAAAAACGCTTTTGCTTTATATCCCCTTTCATTTGTGCACAACCCTTCAATTTTTATTTACCAATTCCTGCTGCCAACTGCTTATTTGCATTTCTATGCATTTGCTTCAATTTAGTTGCAAGCAATACCGATACGCTCATCTCTTTACGCAACTGACTTTCATATATCTCTCGATCAACCATAAGCTCAACAGCACGCATCGCTACCTTCTTTCGACTTACATTAGCAGGCGTATCGTAAAGGTTAGCGTAGAAATCAGGGTTTTGATAAATCCTTTTAGCCAAAACCTCAAGCTGCGAATAATAACTTGGACTATATCCAATTATATCAAAAATATTATTTCCGATCCCTGCAGGGTCAGCCGGTAATAACTGATCTACAATTGAAGCCATAAAACGTAATGTCTTTTGTTGCAACATCACAACCGGATCACCAGAAGGGTGAAGACCAAGACCTGTATTTGATAATTCATATGATGATCCAACAGACTTCAGTCCCACAATAGCATTGTAACTTGATTGAGCGACCGAACGTTTCGCAGCAACCGAACGCAAGGCGAGATAAAGTTTCTGCGCATCAGGCTTTTTTAAATCCGCACGGGATAATTTACGTGAAAGAACATTACTACCATATAGGTTTTTAGACATCGCAATGACATCTTCTTCATCACCCGGCTGATCATACACACCTGCAGACGCCGTGATTATAGGATGAGCCGTATTCAATGTTGCATTTGTAAAATCAACGTCAAGCGCTCTCGGCTCTTCAATCAAGCGCGTATAATCAATATCCCTGTTAATTCGATTATATGTTTCCGCTCCGACAGTAATCGAACCACCACTTCCACTATGGTCACATGCCAACTCCAATCCCGTAGTGGCAGGAGACACAGCACCCGCACCATCAGGCTGACGATTATTGTCGCGGCGATCACAATGTGTCTTAACAAACTGTCTCCACCTTGCGTCATAATCTAAATCAGAATAGTTAGCACCTGCAGTACTTACAGACCCTAATTGTCGCGCCATTGAAATTTGAGACAAAGCAAGCGCGTTATACTTAGACTTTACATCCGTTGCGGACAGACTCGCAACATTCGTACCGAACCAACAGAAATCTTCGCTTGGGCGATAATCTTTATGTGCATCATATTGAAGCTTACGGAATAAACGTTGCGTATCCATTTGAATTTGCGCATCCAAGAAAGATCCTATAATTTGAGTATATTGCATAGCAACAGCGCCCATTTGCGTCGCCATATCCGCCATAGCAGGAACAACCTGACCAGCAAGGAATACCTCGACTAACCAATCTTCATATGCGCCCAAATCATCATCAAATTCATCTTTTGTATTATCACGGATATCTTCATGTTGCTGCTCAATATTTTGCTCTCCAGCACTACAAGAGCCGGACGCACACTCCACAAAACAAAAACATGCCATAGCTTCTTTTATCGGAAGCACAACTGATACCGAAGATACAAGCAGAAAGGATAGCAGTCCCTTGCGCAAAAATGCACTCGCACCACTCAAAAACGGCCTATGCTTTCTTTCTACATAAAATGCCATATTACCAAACGCCTACTGACTCATATTACTTTATCTTGGGCATATGCTGCCTCATTTCCCGAGCTTTTGCAATGACTTTGAAGGCACACAGCAAATCACCCGCTACTATCAGTACACAATAACACAAATACAATAGTAAAAGCACAGAATAATTTACGAAAAATTAGAATTTTCTCTATATTCAGATATTGTGCATTGCTGTTTTTTGTTACACAATGCAAGTTCGTAGTATTCAGATACAATTTTAAGGTCATAGATACATGCTTAAGAAAAAAGATACCGAAAGTTCCGCACCAAAAGATAATGCGCAACAAGACAATGCGGCAGATAAAAACACGACATCAGGGCTTGGCACGGTTATCGTCAGAAATGAGTTCTACAGGGATGGTTATCGCAGCCTGCTGAAGATGACCCTCATTCAAAGCGTTATCATAGTCGGGCTAATCGGCGCAATGTACTACGTCATAAAAGTTAACCAGCCGCAGCATTATTATTTCGCCACAACAGAAGACGGGCGCCTTGTACCAATGGTTCCACTTAGCCAGCCCAACTTAAGCGCACCCGCACTTATGTCGTGGGTCGCACAATCAACAACCGGCGTCATGACTTTCGGCTTCAATGACTACAGAAGAAGACTACAAGAATCTTCACGCGGCTTCACAAAGCGCGGGTGGGAGAGCTTCACCCAAGCACTTCAAAGGTCTCGTATCATCGAAAAAGTAGAGGCGCACCAACAAATCATCACCGCCGCACCAAAGGGTGCGCCCATCCTAAGATCAGAGGGATTGGTTGCAGGACGATACCAGTGGGTTGTCGAAATTCCACTTATCCTCACTTATATGTCAGGCCCCAGAACACACAACCAGCAAATGCTCGTTACCGTTGTTGTAGTGCGCGTACCGCGCCTTGAAAGCCCGAACGGAATTGGTATTGAGCAATGGATTGCCGTAGCAAATTAAAAAAAATCAATTATTGTGTTGATAATACGTGACATTTATAAAAATCCATAGTATCGTTTACTTGATTTTGGAGTATCTTGGGTCAAATGAAATTTATGCAAAAAAGAAACCTTCCTAGTAAAGCCGCAGCTAAATTCAGTCTTCCGGTTTTAGGCTTTTCCTTCGTATTCGCTTGTTCTACATTTTTAAGTGGTTCGGCTTTTTCACAAAACAACGATCCGGCTGCGTTGCCTGATGAAACTCCTTTGGAGGAGGCTTTTGAATTTGACGATGGTGCAGATTTTGAGCAATCCGCAGAAGAGTTGGAGGATAGTTTTAGGAATGAGGCGTTTCAACAAGCCTTACGACAATTGCTGCCTCTTAGTCCAAACGAGATTAGGACATTATTGGAGCATTATGATCGGACGGAGGAGTCAACGCAGGTTCCTGTTCATCCATATCCAAGGCCTGAGCTCATTGTTCAAAATGTGTCTCTTGATCCGGGAGTTATCCCCTTATCTATCAAAACTGCCCATGGCTATGTTACAACGTTGAGTATTCTTGACTCATCGGGTGAGCCTTGGCCAATTGAAGATATTAGTTGGGTTGGTGACTTTTTAATTCACGAGCAATCTGCTCAAGAACACACGCACTTTTTAAGAATTACACCAGAGAGCAAGTTTGCGCATGGTAATATTTCTATGCGCTTGGCAGGCTTAAAAGCGCCCGTCATTATGACTCTCGAAACCAACCGAGATCTTGTTCATTATCGTTTTGATGCGGTTATCCCTAAAAGAGGGCCTGGAGCAAGAACGCCTCTTATTGATCCAGGTGTAACTTTAACGTCCGGAGATCCTGATATGTCCGTGGCATTGGGTGGTGTTGTCCCTCATGATGCTGATATTTTAAATGTCTCTGGTGTTGATGGCAGAACTTCTGCGTATATATATAATGGTTTGACGTATGTCAGAACTCCGCACACATTACTCTCTCCTGCATGGGATAGCTCAGTCACATCAGCTGACGGAACTAAGATTTATGCTCTGGAAGAGACGCCTGTAGTTTTATTGTCTGATAAAGGGCGCATGGTACGTGCGTACCTAAATGTTCGCGAGGAAGTTTTGGATGAATGACGATTTAGATGAAGAGATCATCGGTACAGATGAAGGGTTTGATGAATTCGCCCAAAAATCTAGTTTGGGTGATGCTGTAAGAACAAATCCACTTGTTAAGGTGGGGATGGTTGTTGTCGCACTTGCCGTTGTTGCGGGTGTCTTTGTTATGTTTAGTGGTGACCCCATAGAGGAGCAGGCATCTGTAATCTCCGGTGGCTCTACCGTTACTGCCGCACCAGGTAGTGAAGAAGAAATAGCACCAGCATATGTTGACGCTATTGAGCAACAAAATGAGGAAGATCTGGAACGTGCGATTCGAGATGGAAGTAGTGCAATTCCGGTTCCTATAGAAACGCGCGATACGCGCCTTGAAATCCCTGAAGTTCAGGAACAAACGGAAGATCCGCTTCACAGGTGGAGAGCTCTTCAAGAAGAACGCATACAGCGTGAAATGAAAAGCAAGCAAATAGAAGAAGAGCCTGTTACCGTTTTAGATGCAGAGCAACAAAATGAAGCCATTCAAAAACTTTCTGATTCTATGGCAGAACAAATGCAAGCTGTTTTGGCTAATACAAGTGCGTTAGCAACTATTACTACCAGAACGCTTATATCGTATGATAATGAAAATGGTGTCAATGCCGGGGCAGGATCAGGTTCTGCTGGTGGCGGGCCAGATGCTGGTGGCGGATCATTCGAAGAAGATACTATGGACACTATCGTTGTTCCTGCTGGTAAAATATTTTATGGTCAATTACTGCTGGAAGCGAACTCTGATGTACCTTCCACTGTTTTGGCTCAAGTTTTGAGTGGTCCTTTAAAAGGATGGAAATTATTGGGAGAGTTCAGTGTTTTAGACAACATTGAAATGCTTGCTATCGAATTTAATCTCGCTGTAAATGATGAGGGTAAGCAACTTACCGTTTCTGCTGTCATGCTTAATCCAGAAACGACATTACCAGCTCTTAGAACAGATGTGGATCACAGATATTTTAGGCGTATTGTTTTGCCTGCTGCAGCTGCATTTATTGAAGGTTTTTCTGAGGCTATCGCTGAAACAGGAAGAACGAGCGTCACTGTTGAAGGTGATACTGTTGTAGAGGAAGAAGAAGAAGCATCAAACGATCAAGAAGTTGCGAGTGGTGTAACCGAAGCAGCAACTGAGGTTTCAGAGATACTAGATGATTTGTCTGACGTCCCAGTTCGCATCATAATTGAAGCCGGAACACCTATGGGCATATTCTTCACAGAAAATGTTATCGATCAAGATGGTGAAGATGATATTTAGGACTATCAAGATATGTCTCATGAGCAGCCGCAGGATATCGATAGCATAGACATAGATGATGATTTTTCAGAGTCTTGGGATGAGCTTATCGATGATGAATATGACGAGGGTGCTTTAAGTGAGCTTTCTGATTTTGGCTCAGTTACCCCTGATGATATATTTTCCTCTGCGCAACCTGCGCCTAATCGAAAGAACCGTAAGGCTTTATCTGTAATAATCGTTACTTTTGCCCTATCAGGGGGGGCTTATTTTCTATCAACCACGATGCACTATGATAGTGCACAGCAGCATATTGATCATATACCTATTGTAACGATCGATCAGCCTGACATTAAAGTAACTAGCGAAGAGAGTATTGCGCCAATTTCCGCAAGCAAGGCCACAGCACAAGGCTTATCGAACAAAAGTGTAATTGAACCACAAATTAGTAATGGCATGGGGGAACCTACACAGGATATATCTGTACTTACACCCTTACCTGAGATATCCACACTTGACGCAGCTCCCCTTCCTATATTAGAGAGCTCGCCCTCGCCTACTGTTACAAATCACCATGCAAATACAAATCAGGATAACCTTACGACCGAAGCTTTGACTGAGGAAGAATTTTTATCAAAAACTGATATAAACTTTAAATCAGAGTCTGAAGATTATCGTGAAGCTCTTAAGGTGCCAGACACTCTATCACAAAGCACTCAAAAAGATTCTGTCGAACCACACGGCAAGACTGTTGAAAACTCTGAGCCAGAAGTGAACAGCGTAATCGACCCATTGGAAATAAAAGATAACCCAATGACTGACCTGAACGAGATAGAATCGGCTTCTGATACCCCCAAAATACCTATTGAGGAACTAGCATCAAAAGTACGCCCACCCGAAACACGAAAAGACACCACTTCAGTCAAAAAGGCGCCTATTGCGAAACCTGCCCCACTATGGATAATAAAAGGTGCACAACCTGGCAGGGCAATTCTTTATGATAAAAGAGCCAGAGAAACAAAAGCCATAGAAATCGGCGATACTGTTGCAGGTATAGGACGTGTACAATCTATTAAAAATATTAATGGAAAATGGCGGATAACTGGTAAAAATGGAATAATTAACCAATAATTTATAAAAATGTTAATCTTCCTATGATAAATTTCCGTAAGATATAGGCGATAAAAGTTTGCAGCTTATTAGTAAAATGTGGTGTAATGGTAGTCTAGTAGGTGAGGAGCAGGAAATTGGTTAAAAAACAATATTTTTCGTTATTTTTAGGGCTGTTATTTACAATTATTTTTTCAGGCTCTGCTTTTGCAGCGGGGGATGATGTCAACGTAATTGCCGAAAATATAACTGAATCTGCAGAAATTTTACCCGGACTTCTTGCTGCGGTTGCTTATTTATCCGGAGTTTTAATTGCTGTAAGTGCTATTTTTAAAACTATTGAGCATGTTAACAACCCTGCACAAACAGCCATTCGCATTCCTGCTATACGATTTTTAATCGGTGGCGCATTGTTTTCCTTACCAATTATTACTGAAGCCGTATCAACAACAATCAACGGAGGTAGCCTTACAGCTTTCTCTCCTGCAGATGAGTTGGCAAATGACATTAGTGGCCTGCTTGGTACAATTACCGGCTTTGTGGTTAACGGGAATGTTAACGCCGTTTTACAAAACATCATTACTACGACAAGTGAGATTCCGGCTCTTATTGCTGCAGTTGGTTATCTATTAGCCCTATTACTCAGTGTATCTGCACTATACAAAACAAGAGACCATGTTGAAGATCCGGATAGAGCGCCGTTAAAGGATGCTGTTATACGTTTCCTAACTGCCGGCGCACTTTTCGCTCTACCCACTGTATTTGAAGCAATGTATAACACCATCAGTGATGGTGGACTTGGTGGATTTGGTACATTTACATCTATAATTATGGGTGCCAACTTCTTCTCATCTACAGAAACAGGTATATTTAACATAGATTGTGCAAGCATCTTATTATCTCCAGGATCGTTAGGTTCTTCACTTTGTCAAACTGTATTACTATCCTCCGCACTTCCGGCATTCTTGACGGCGGTGTCTTATGTTCTTGGACTAATCTTCGGTGTTTGGGCACTTATTAAAATTAAAGACCATGCCACAAACCCAGGGCAGACCGCTTTATCAGAAGGTGTTACCCGACTAATAGCTGGTGGTGCATTCTTTTCACTACCAAGCCTTGCAATGGCCATTAATGCGACAATGACACCCGTTATATTACTGACAGGGACAGTAACAGGGACGAATACAGGGTTTGTTGAAAATTTATCGTGTACAACGACCAACTCTTTGGATGAGGCTATGGGCTGTTTTATGGCTAATACAATGGGTCCTATGCACGTTTTGCTCAACTTCTTTTGTTTTTGCTCCGGTTTGATTTTTATTATGATTGGTATTTCCAGATTAATAAAAACATCGCAGGAAGGCGCACGTGGGCCAGGTGGTTTAGGTACAGTTTCCACTTTTGCCACTGGTGGTATACTTCTTTCTGCAACGACACTTTTGCGCGCTTTATCTGATACATTTTTTGCATCAGCAAGAACAGAAACTTTAGCATCCCTAACCTATACTGGTACAATGAGTGCGGCAGAAACTGACGCTGCATATAATGTGATTGCAGCCGTATTGAAATTTATGATCATTATAGGGTTAATCAGTTTTGTTCGTGGGATATTTATTATGCGTGATGTAGCCGAAGGTAGTCAGCAAGCATCTGTCATGGCAGGTATGACTCATATTATTGGCGGCGCGTTGGCCGTTAATCTGGGGCCACTCATGAACGCAATCCAATCTACACTAGGCATTACAGCATTCGGTGTAACATTCTCATAAGCCTTTGAAAAATAAATAAAAATAAATGTGGCAATTTTGTGGCAACTTTGATACATTAAGAATATAAAGTAAGTAAATAAGTAATTAGCTTTGATAAGAGGAGAAACAATTATGTTCAATAAAGCAAAACGTTCTTATTATGCACTGGGTGCATCTATGACAGTTGGTATCGTTGCAGGATCAGGTTCTGCACACGCGGCTAACAACTTCGGTAACATCAGTAACAACATCGCAGCAGGTATTGCTGAGCTTCCTGGTTTGATCTCAGCGCTTTCATACCTATTTGGTGTTCTATTGGCTGTTTTGGGTATCATGAAAATTAAAGACCATGTTGAAAACCCAACACAGACTCCACTAAAAGATGGTGCTATCCGTCTGGCAGCTGGTGGCGCATTGTTCGCTATTCCGATCGTTACAGAAGCGATGACTAACACAATCGGTTCAGGTTCTGCAGCAACATCTGCAATCCTAAAATCTGTTCAGTTTACAACAAACTAATATTCGGATTTACCAATATGGATTATCGCCCTATATCACTTGGCCTTTCAAGAAAAGTAAAAGTGAGTGGCGAAAAAGGCGGAGCCAGTTCATCTGGCTCCGCTTCTTCTATGAAAGATTCTGCTCTTACAAAAGAGATGAAACAAAAAATATTTATGCGTGACAATGACACCTGTCAATGCTGTGGCTTTCAATCTAAAAAGTATCAGGAAATTTTATTTTTGAATGGCGATGCATCAGATTTTTCTGACAGCAACATGACAACAACGTGTATTTTCTGCAATCAATGCTTCAATATGAATAAAGTTAGCTCTATGCGCTCTGGCGTTTTATTATGGCTCCCTGAAATTAAGCAAAGTGATTTGCATCATATTGCACGCGCCGTTTATGTGGCGAGGATTTCACAAGGGCCTATTGCGGACGCTGCTAGAAAATCACTCGATTCTTTAATGCAACGTAGAGAAGCAGTTCGTGCACGCATTGGGACAGATGATCCATATATTCTAGCAACGGTTTTAAAAGATTATCTTACTGATGCGCATTATGCTGCACGTAATAAAAAAATCGACGGTGTTCGACTTTTCCCGCTTGATAGGCGAATCATCAAAGAGGCTGATCTGGAATTTAACCAATTCCCACAAATCTTAGCTTTTTGGCGCTCTAAAGACGGGCCTTTTGGTGGAAAAACCCCTCAAAAATGGTTTGATATCTATCATAGCATCCAAAATGCCGCCTAACTTTTTTCATAATATATAAACGAAAAATTTATGTTCAGTTTCTATAGTAGACTATAGGAATTCGGTATATTATTTTTATCTATTATGCTGTAAGATTCTACGGAACTATTTTTTTACATTAACAGAACATTGACGTATCTCTGATGAAGTTTACAGATAAATTACTTGCCCCTTTACAAAAAGCACTCCGACAGTCGGTGTCTTCTTTTATTCGATTGGAAACATGTGAGAATGAAACAACTCTAGTTTCTGCCGATGGCTCTCTTATTTCCTATGTAAAAGTTGAGGGTAGTAAGCAGATTATCGGCGATGAAGAATATGAAACAATTGTAAATGCCGCCAATATTAAAATTGGTGCACGTTTTGACCGCATTGGTCATGCTATGCAGGTTTATTTTGTTCGCGATCCTGACCGCATACGCCAAGCACTTAAGGACCAAGTAAGCCCTAGCAGAACTACTGCCAAGAATATTGGTTTGGATCTTGATGATGTTTTTCAAGAACGCATTAACCATCTGGAACGTTTTCTTACGCATGAAGAGCAATATTTTGTTTTATGGACACGCCCGTCTTGCCTAACAAAAAATGAAGTTAAGCGAGAAGGAGAAAAGGCAAAGGAAGAAGGGAAAAACTGGCTCCCTGCTGCGAACTCTCAATACCCTTATGGTGTTCTAGAACCGCTAAGAACACGTCACAAGAGTTTTATCTCTGCAATGATGACTGCGTTTGATGAGCTTAGTATCGAGTGCCACCTTATGGATAGCCACGAAGCCCTTAACGCAGTTCGTAGCAATCTATTCCCCGATAGAGCAAATGATCAATGGCGTGCATGCTTGCCTGGTGATCCAATACCAACGCGCGCACCACAAAGTACCGTAGATATGTCTGACGTTCTATGGCCAAGTCTTCCGAATCAGATTACCGCTGCAGAAGCCAAAATTCTTGGGAAAACCGTTGTTCGTATCGGTAACCTGCTTTGGGCAGGTGCCGATATGTCTCTTGGGCCAATGGACTCAACTCCGTTTCCTATTTTACTCAACCGCCTTGTTGAAGCCGATATACCATTTAGAATTTCATTTTTGATTGAAGGTGGTGGTGCATCTGCTGTTGCATTCCGGACATTTGCCGCGACGATTATGAATCCGACCAATGCAGGAAACAAACCAATTAAATATTCCCTTGAAAGTGTTACGGCACTCGCAAGGAAAGAGCCTGTTGTGAAAGTTCGTGTTTCTTTTGCGACATGGTGTAAAATTGAAGAAAAAGACAAAATACTCGATAGGCTTTCTGTACTACTTCAGTCCTTTGAAAGTTGGGGTTATAGTCAGGTCAATGAATATTCTGGCGATCCTTTGGATTGTGTTATGTCCTCTGCAATGGGTATTCATTGCGCGGGAACTGCACCATCCGGTATTGCGCCTATGCAGGAAATTTTAAAATTACTACCATGGCAACGACCATCAAGTCCGTTTGAGACGGGTGCATTAATTTTCCGAACACCTGATGGAAAAATTTGGCCTTATCAAACGGGAACAAATTTAACCACAACTTGGTTTGACCTTATATTCGCACAACCTGGTGGTGGTAAATCCGTTCTACTTAATACATTGAATTTCGGTACATGTATGACCCCGGGCTTAAGCCAACTGCCTTATGTTGCTGTTATTGATATTGGCCCCTCTTCCTCCGGGTTGGTGTCCTTGATCAAAGAGGCCCTGCCTTTAAGCCGTCAACATGAAGCTGCTTATTATCGCTTACAAATGGCACACCAATATGCGATTAACCCATTTGATACACAGCTTGGTTGTCGTGCTCCCTTACCTGATGAGCGCAGCTTTTTGGTTGAGCTTCTAACGCTTTTAACGACTCCTCCGGGCTATGATAAACCTTATGATGGTATGCAACAGCTTTGTGGCCTTGTTGTCGATGAGATGTTCCGTTGGCGTGATGATGCCGCTGCGAATGCGGAAGCTAGACCGTATCTACCGCGTTTAGAGATGGAAATCGATGCTGCAATCCAGAAGTTCAATATCCACCTCCCCTCAGACCCATTCTGGTGGGATATCGTTGATAAAATGCATGAGCTCGGCCAATATCACCTTGCCAATATTGCGCAACGTCACGCTGTTCCTACGTTAAACGATGCGATTACAGCATCACGTAGGCCACAAATTCGCTCTTTGCTTGAAGAAACATCTGTTGGTGTTAGTGCAGAGAACGTTGTGGCAGCGTTTGAACGTATGATTACATCCGCGATTAGAGAATACCCTATCCTGTCCTCTGTTACGCAATTTGATATTGCAGGTGCACGACTTTGTTCTCTTGACCTTATGGATGTTGCACCACAAGGGGATGAAGCAGCAGATAGGCAAACATCTATTATGTATATGCTTGCACGTCATGCACTGGTTAGAGCATGGTGGACAAGTGCAGATAGTCTGCAAAATATTCCTGAGAAGTTTCAAGAATATCACGCTATGCGTCTTCAGGATTTATCCGAAACTCCAAAGCGTTTGAACTTTGATGAATTCCACAGAACAAGTAATTCAAGAGCCGTACGTGCACAGGTTATTCGTGATGTACGTGAAGGTCGTAAGCGCGGTGTACAAATTGTTCTTACGTCTCAGCTTATTGATGACTTTGATAAAGACATGGTCGATTTGGCGACAGGTATCTGGGTTTTGGGAACGGCTATTTCGGATAAAGCTGTCCAAGCTGTTGTTGATCGATTTGGTCTATCCAATACAGCGAAGCACATTATGCGCTATAAACTAACCGGCCCTAAATCAATTGGAGCGCCAGCTTTGATTGTTATTGGTTCGACATCCGGTCGTTATGAGCAGCATATTTATAACACACTTGGTCCGATTGAATTATGGGCATATTCAACATCTGCAGAGGATGTTTCTATCCGTAATCGCCTCTATTCCATTCTTGGTGCGGCCAGAGGACGTCAAATGCTTTCCCTTACATTCCCTGGAGGAAGCGCACGAAATGAAATCAGGCGCCGTGTTCTTGTAAATAGTGAATCTGGAGGAGACTCTAGACAAGCGATGATTAGTGCGGTTATCGAATCTATCGTCACCGAAATTGTTGAGGAAAGCAAAGAAACACAAGGCGCTGAAGATTCTAAACGTATTAAATTACAGCTAACCTGATTTTGATATAAAACATGAAAAAAAGACTCGAAAATATTGATCAGCAAGAAGCACAAGAGATCCTCAAACAATCTATTATTGAGGATGAAAAGCTTGAACCTGCGAGTCCTTCCCTAGCTGATAAACTGAAAGAACAAAAGAAACTTAAAAAGAAAAAAACAATCAAGAGAACTGCTCTTAGTGTTCTTGGACTGCTTGTTATATATATTGTATGGTGGGGTTTAAAACCCTTTAAATCTAGTGCCGAATACGGCATATGCAGAACATTTCTTGAACTTAGCATTCCCTACCCACATACACTCAATGTTGGTGAAATTAAGATATTACGAGATGGTGGTATGAGGTTGTGGTATTCCTATATTGACGCCTTTGGTGAATATCGAGGAGAAAACTTTACATGCTATCTGCAGCCTGACCCTGAGAAACCTGGTAAAGTAAAATTAACTGAAATTAAGTTTAGAAAAATAAATATGGATGCAACGCAGATTGCGAGCCTGAATAATGCCTTAATTTATTTCGAAGAAAACCCTCTTATCATGAATTGGCCCGTTCCACTTCCGAATAATTTATCTGACCTTCACTTTGAAACCGATCTGTTCAGAACAATACAACTTAACATAACAAAAAAATAATTCTCCTATAAGGACATGCTTTCTATGCAATATCGTAAGCTTGGTCGTACAGACCTTGATGTCAGTTTAATCTGCCTTGGTACAATGACATGGGGTCGACAAAATACGGAAAAAGAGGGGCATGAGCAAATGGATTATGCCCTGGATCAGGGTATCAATTTTTTTGACACGGCAGAAATGTACGCTGTTCCCCCTACTCCTGATACGTACGGCAAGACCGAGGAAATTATCGGGACATGGTTCAAAGAAACAGGTAACCGTGACAAGGTTATTTTGGCTTCAAAAGTTGCCGGTCCGGGTTTGCCGTGGGTACGTGATGGCAATAATAAAATTGATCGTAAAAATATCACCCAAGCAATTGAAGCATCATTACAACGCCTGCAGACTGATTATATTGACCTGTACCAACTTCACTGGCCAAACCGCGGCTCTTATCATTTCGGACAACGTTGGGGTTACGATCCTCAATTTAACCCATCTGAGATTGAAGAGAACTTTATCGAAGTCCTTGAAACAGCGGCTGAGCTTATTAAAGCAGGGAAAATTAGGCATGTCGGCCTTTCCAATGAAACACCTTGGGGTACGATGAAATGGCTTCGTTTGTCAGAGGAAAAGGGGTTACCCCGTATGGCTTCTATTCAAAATGAATATAACCTTCTGAACCGTATGTTTGATACAGATTTAAGTGAAACTGCATTGGCAGATGATTGTGGCCTCCTTGCATGGTCGCCACTTGGCGGCGGTATGCTCAGTGGTAAATATCTTGATGGTGCACGTCCGAAGGGCACACGTTGGGATATTGATGATCGCTTTTTACAACGCGACACACAAGAAGCCAACGCGGCTGTAAAATCTTACATAGCAGTTGCAGATAAATATGATTTAGATGTCTGTCAGATGGCACTTGCCTTTGTGAATCAACGCCCCTTTGTCACTTCAAATATTATTGGTGCGACTTCTATGGAACAGTTGAAAACCAATATTTCTTCTATTGATGTCACGTTATCGGATGACTGTGTTGCGGATATTGAAGCCGTCTTCCGACAGTTTCCTATGGTGTATTAATCGCTTTTATATCTTTTTGTCAGTTATTATAAAAAGATATATACTCTATAGCATAAACGGTAAAAACCTATCCCATCAGGAGATTGAAGCTCTTTGGAGTGATCCTGATAATTGGAAATGGCACTCTATTTATTCCTGTAAGGAAGACCCGCGAGTATGCGTGCCAAAGCGCGTAAAATGGACGGGGTGGACGGTGAATTTTGCACATCCGCGAGCATGGCCATTTCTCTTTCTTGTTATTCTAATTGGTCTCGCGCCAATATTGCTCTATTGCGTGAACGGTACAAAAGAGCCAATAGTTTTCTTGCAAATTATATCCGTCACGATTATGGTCCTGCTCTTTATTGGTTGGCATTTTTCAAAAACACGTTGAATGGGCATGAGCTTAAACAGAAACAATATCTTACAACAGATCGCGCGCGGCAGTTGCGCCGATCTAAACGGACGGAAGCTTGTCAGAGCGTTTAAAGAAGCAAACTATCAGGTTCGAATGAAAGAGCATGACTTGCTTATCACCTCACCATCGGGGGATGATACACTGCGCATGATGGATTATGACAGTGCCTCTATTGTTATTAGCGGTACGCATAATGCGCTTTCACAATTCATCAACCGGACATACCGCAATGATGATGTCGCGCCCAGTTAGAAGACAAGAGCATATATCGTTACAAGAATTACTAGAACGAAATAGACCAGTAGAAATTTGAATCGCCACATTTCATTTGAAGGCGGTTTCTTGGGAAAAGTGTCATGGTTTTCTTCATAAATTACGCTCTGGCTTTCAGAGTGTTTTTGCTTCAATGCGTTTTGTTTTGTGACAAAGCATAAATGCGCCGCAAAAAAAAGAAAAATACAGTATGCAAAACCAGAAGATATATATTCTGCAATGTCTTTTGCCGCGATAAAATCAGATGTTATGCTATAAGCCCCACCCTCACTTCCGTTCGCAAATACAGATATTATATCAACCATAAGGAAACAGGCGAATGACAGGCAACCATGCCCTATAATATTGTAATAGGTGCTTGTCTTTATAATACTTTTGCTTTGTTTCTCATGATTGCTTTTCATAGTAATTTACTATACATAATCTGCAAGCAGACAAAAGTCAGAATAAGGATATAAGGCAATGGCGGATAAGAATAATTACAAAAAGACAAAAATCGGCGATCATGAGCTTCGTCCTGAATCCCTTATGATGTCATATGGGTATGATCCTACATTGTCTGAAGGCTCTGTTAAGCCGCCAGTTTTCCTAACATCGACATTTGCGTATGCCACACCTGAGGAAGGTGAAGAATTCTTTCACATTATGGCAGGACGTAAGGAAGCGCCGGACGGCGATAATGGCGGTTTGATCTATAGCCGTTTTAACCACCCGAACGCCGAGATCATCGAAGATCGCCTTGCGCTATTAGAAAATTCAGAGAGCGCGGCAGTACTGTCCAGTGGTATGGGTGCGATTAGTGCGGTGTTATTCGGTTTCTTACGCCCCGGCGATGTTGTGCTCCACAGTGCCCCTCTTTATGGCGGTACAGAAACATTAATCCGCGGTGCGCTTGCGCAGTTTGGTATTAAATCAGTGAGCTTTAACGATGGTTTAAATGAAGAATCCATGCGTGAAGCAGCGAAAAAGGCACAATCCCTTGGCCGTCTTGCGATGATATTCTGTGAAACACCTGCAAACCCAACGAATGCGTTAGTTGATTTTGAATTAATCAAGAAAATTGCCGATGAAGTTGAGAAAGAAACAGATGTACGTCCGATTTCCGTATGTGACAACACATTGATGGGCCCGATTTGTCAGCAAGCATGCCCGCATGGTATTGATCTGGCAGTATACTCTCTTACAAAATATATTGGTGGGCATAGTGACCTTGTGGCCGGTGCGGTTTGTGGGCGTAAGAAACTTCTTCGTACTGTACGTTCTATGCGTGGTGCGATGGGTCTTAACCTTGATCCGCATACAAGTTGGATGATTTCTCGCTCTCTTGAGACTTTGGCAATTCGTATGAGCCGCGCAAGTGACAGCAGCGTAAAAATCGCGCAGTGGCTCTCTGATAATCCATATCACGCGGTGGAAGTTTACCACCCTGAATTTATCAAAGATGAAACGTACCAAGCGGTTTATAAACGCCAGTGTAGCGGCAGTGGCTCTACCTTCTCTTTCGTTATGAACGAGTCAAAGGAGACAATCTTCCGTTTGATTAACGCGTTATCTTTGTTTAAATCGGCGGTGAGCTTGGGTGGTACGGAATCTCTTGTCTGTCACCCGTCATCAACAACACATTCAGGTGTGGCGAAAGATGTACGCGAAGCAACAGGTGTTAAGGACGGACTTATACGTCTTTCTATTGGCTTGGAACATCCCGAAGATTTGATTGCAGATCTTGAAAATGCATTCCGCACAGTATTTGAAGCGGATGTTAAAAAAGCATCATAATTAAGAGGATGAGGGGCATATCCCACACTGCCCTTCACTCACTCTATCTTATACCCGTATCAGGTTTTGCGTGTCCGTTTTTAGGGCACGAGCAATAATATTCATGCTTTCGAGTGTGATTTCTCCACGTCCTATTTCGAACAGGTCGAGTGTATGTGTAGACATCTTTGTTTCTGCGGATAAGCGCTTAAGACTCATTTTCCGTGTTGTACGTATCGTATGGATGTTATTTCCGATTGTGCGGCGAATTTGCCGAAGCTGTTTAACATGTGGGCATGCCATTATGGTTTTCTCCTTTTTTCCTTTGGTGTCGGGAGTTTAACAGCACGCTACAACACGTGTTAGGTTTATTCCCCCAGAGGGGTGTTGTATTCACCCACTCCCGACAGAAAAAAGGCTTATGCAATATACAAGTATCGCATAAAAAAGCCACCCTGACGGGAGTGGTATCCGGTTGTAGCAACGCTGTTAAACGCCTTGGTTGTTATTTTATGATATACGGTGTGAAAAATCAACCCATGAAGTGTGGTGATTTTCCCATTACCTTTTGGCTTAATTAAGTACTAAGTGTTACGAACGCCTTATAACTTGAACGTCTCTACATCTACAGGGGCGGGTGTTATAATTTCTGAGGCAGGATCATTTGTTGCGGGTGTAGCGTTTAGTGGGGTTTTACCCATATCATTTTCCATGATGTCACGAACCTTATCAACCATTGAAAAATTAGCCGCAGGGCTGGCATCAGCTTCATAACCAAGGCGTTCTACTGCCTTCAAATAATTTTGTGCTTCCCATTTTTGTAAACCGTCGAGCTCTCCGCTTTCCAACAGACCCTTCACCGTATGCATCAAGCGTTGTGGTGTCAGATTGATTTGCTCCTGCCCACTCGTGGCAACGTCACTAAGTTTACGCAGTTCAGCCGTCGATAATTGCGGATATTCCGCCATGACTGCCATAAGCTCCTTCATATCCGCGCCGAGTACTTCGCGTTGAATTTTTGCCATGAGCTCACCTTTTTGCTCAACAAACTGATCAACGTCAATAATATCACCGGTTTCTCTGTAATGGCTTAAGATTGATGATGTGTCATGTTCATATATCTTATATGTATTTCCGGCGAACCTATGTGTGAATGACGCGGCCATGCGCATATCCAACCAGAACTGTGATGCATCTTCCTGTCCCATATCATCCAAATGCTCTAAAACAGCATTATCGGAGTCTGCTTCTTCCAGTAGTTCACGCCCCACTGTACTCATCTCAGTTTCATTTAGAACAAGATTACTTTTTATTGTGCTGACATTGATTTCTCCACTTTCGGGGTGGAGATCGTACGAGTGTTGACTCATATGCTCCGCTTCATGTAGAGCAACCAAATGTAAGTACAGCTCGTTTGTAAAACTTTCAGGCATACTAGGCGGTAAATTATCAGGCGTAACGGCCAGAAACCTTGCAATATCACCATAAAGGCCAATATTAATCTCGTTTGTCATGCTATTTGAGAAGCTTCTCTCATCTTCTGAAAAGCTTACCTCCAGACCATCGCGCGACACGAGCACCTTAATCATCTGCTCTACTGTATCATTGTCCATCGTTCCGAAAACGGCATCGTTGAAGCTCTCCGCCAAGAGGGGATTATGGATATCAACATCAAGGTTGATCTCGTATGCATCTGTGGTTGGAATATCTATTCCGTTATCACCCATCTAATAAGCTCGTTTTTATGCTTTTTCCGTAGCTTACAGTATATCAAGGAGATTTGTCAAAATCGTTAATTTGCGACTTTTGGCAGTAAAACCCAATAACGCCCTTTGGATTTCATTTTCCCTGCCATTTCCTCGGCTATATCGCCATAGCCCCAGAACACATCGCCACGTACGGGCCCGCGGATTGCGCCGCCTGTATCCTGTGCGATCATCAGGCGACGGATGGCATTTGCTTCTTCCACCGGCTTTTCGATATCTACCCAAATTGGTACGCCATATGAGATGAGCGTACGATCCACCGCGAGAGAGCGACCACCTATCAATGCTACCCCTTCCGCACCCAGCGGGCCATCACCCTTAATCTCACGAAAGAAAACATAGGACTTATTCGTGTTCATGATCTCATCCGCGCGGGATGGGTTATTCTCTAACCAAGCGCGGATGCTTTGCATGGATACATTTTGTTTTGTCAGCGCACCGATTTTTATAAGCTCACGCCCGATCGCATAATATGGATGACCGTTTTGTCCTGCATACCCAATACGCATTGTTGAGCCATCATCCATCTGAACAAGGCCAGAGCCCTGTATCTGGACAAAGAAAGCATCCACGGCACTATCTACCCAGATCAGTACTTCATCATTGTGCGGCCATTTTCCTGCAACGATATCTTCGCGCTTTTCATAGGGTTTTAAGCGACCGTTTTTCACGCGCCCGGCGATACGTGTGCCTTTTAAATCTTTCCTAAAATCACCAAGCTGTACCATCACCAAATCGTCGGGGCGTTTATGCAAGGGATAGAGATATGGTGCTTTTCTTTTTCGCGATCCTTTGAGGGAGGCTTCGTAATACCCGGTGAATAAACCAACGGGTTCTTCATCCGCACGCACTTGATGAGGTGTAAAATGCGATTCTATGAACATACGAAGCGTTTCGGATGTACGTGTATCTATTGCCATGTACGCTTTACACGCAGACTGCCATTTACTGTACGTACCGGACTCTTTTAAAACCCCGAAAGGTGAATCTGAGCGCCGTTTTACGATGCGGGAACAGGAGCGATCAAACGCCAAGGCAAATGTTTTTAAATCATCTTTTTCCCAGTCAGGCAGGTCAGAAAAGCTAACCTTACTCAGAATAAGTTCGGGTGGTTTTTCCTTCACCTCTTCTTCTGTTTCTGGTGGCTTATCTTTTTCAATAACCTCTACTTGTTCGATTTCGGGAGGTGGCGCGGGCTGCTCTGCTTCGTCGCAAGCCGTGACAATCAGTAATAAGAAGAGAAGAAAAAAGCGCATGATTTCTGCATATCCAACATTTATGAATTCTGATTTTAGGGAGCTGTATCACATAATGCAATGACGTTAAATTTCGGAATTTGGTTTTATTTCGGAATTTTGACATAATAACTTTGCATGATACACATAACTCTAACAGAGTTTTGAGGAGTTGGACGTTGGCCTCTACCAAATTACACTCATTTTCAAAAGTGGCTGTGAACACGATCACGGACCCCGCAGTTTTATTAAGCACGGGAGGGTCTATTGTTGTGGCAGAGCAAAGCCCTATCGCGGCCAGCATTAATTTTTCTACGTCTATACTCTGTGCTTCTGTACGTGCGGTAAACGAGATTAAAAAACAGAATGTAACCGTTCCTACGCCCCGCTCTTTAGATCTTATTTTTGAGAGTAAGGGCGGATCACAAATCACTGCAAGTGGCATTAAGATGTGTGCGGCGGCGGATGCGGCGCGGATTATCGATTTTGCGCGGCCGGAAACTTTTTTTAATTTTGGTGCTATGGTTGGGACAAGTATCGCGAATTTCTCACGCGGGTTTTCTTTCAGTACGCGCCCCGACAGCACGCTTCATAAATGTCTCGATGTTACAGGGATTGGCGTGCCTGCACTGGTCTATAGCTTTTCCAATCCCGAAGCGCCCGAACTTTTGGTCGCGGGGTATGCGGCCTCGACTTTATTGGCAGTCGACCGATCCGTCAGAGAGAATGCCAATTACGCACTTAGACAGCCTGAAATGCTTATGTGTGCAACGTTATGGACAAGCGCAGCGACGAGCACTGATCCCTATATCATAGCAGGCAGCACATTATGGGGCGCAGGATACTTGTCACAAGATATGCTTAGAAAACATGGTGGCGTTGCTGAGGGAATGGAAGATTTTGCAGAAAACGTGAAGGAGGGCTTATCAGGAGCGACAAATGATTTGCGTCACTCCTGCGTTGATTTTTTGTTATATGCCCTTAACACATGTACGGATTATAAGGAAATTTCTCTCGACCCTGAGAACCCGTATATCAAAACAGATATAGAGTCTCTTGATCTGTAAGCTTAATGGGTATTTGGAATAACCTCGTTATCCCCTTCACCATCTTCGCGTGTCTCAACAACCAACCAACGTGGATCGCGTGACTTCAAATCGCGCGCAAATGTCCATACATCGCGCATTTGTGTCGTTTTCTCAGGATGTCCGTGCAGGATGTTTTCTTCTGCGTCTTTTGTCACAGATGTTTCATCTGCCCAAAAGCGCACAGTAACAAGCGCCGTTTTACCATCAAGACGCGCCTCGACAACTTCGGACCTTTTAATAGAGTGAATTTCTGTGATCATTGTTTCTCCTGCTTTTTCACGTGCAGTGATTGCACCATCGAAAGCATTGAACACCTCAGGACTTAACAAGTCCTCCAATGTTTCACGATCACCCTCGGCAAAGGATTCAACAATATAGACAAATGCGTCTTGCGCAGCTTGAAGGAAAATGTAGATATCAAAATCTTTATCCTTACCGACGATCTCAAGCAAATTATTCTCGGCCGTTTTGTCAGCGATGGACATACTGCCCTTTGAGTTTTGGGCAAGCTCTTCGATCAAAGTCGATTTATCGGATACACCATCCGCGCTTTCATCACCAACACCGACAATCTTCCCGTCTGCATTTAATTCCAAATGAAGTACATTTCCTTCACCCTCGCTTTCGTCACGAGTCCCAAGGATGTTGCGTAACCAGAAAATTAATCCGGCGGCGATCAAAGCGTATAACATTAGTTCTGCAGTCACTGAAAGGCCTTCCTTATTTTTGACTTTTATTCATACAGGCAATAAACAGATTTTACCATAGTTTTTGATGTGATAGATATAGTGTTCGCCTATATGAAGGAGCGTTTATATGCCATTTTTTATTCTTTTTATCCTAATCCCGTTGTCAGAGATTATGGTTTTCATGAGTGTCAGTGATAAAATCGGCCTTGGCACTGCTCTCTTAATGGCACTATTTACCGCGATATTAGGCGGTATACTCGTGAAGCATCAAGGTATTCATACAATGCTATCTGCACGCACCAGTCTGGATAAAGGTGCGATACCATCTAAGGAATTGTTTGATGGATTATGTATTGTAGCGGCAGGTGCGACCCTGATTACACCAGGCTTCATTACTGATGCTATCGGCTTTGCATTACTTGTCCCGGCAATACGAAATTATTTACGGCAAAAACTCTCTGCTCATACACATTTTCAAGGCGCCGGATTTCGTAACGAATACACAGACTTTCATGATAATAGACAATATCAGAAACCACATGATCCCAATGTGATCGAGGCAGAATATGAAACGCTTGAGGATAGCGAGAAGCCTTGAGCCAGCACCCCTTTCATGCTAAGCAGTAGGCATGTGAAAAATGTACACACAGAAAAGGTTAACCGATGAGTGACGAACGAAAAGAAGTAGAAGAACAAACAAGTGAAATTTTGCAGGCGTTAGACCTCCCAGTGACAATACACGCACAATATATTCGTGATCTTTCTTTTGAAAATCCGCAGGCACCTGCCTCTTTACGTGCAGGACAGACAATGCCTGAAATGAATGTAAATATCGGCATGGATGCCCGTCTTATTGAAGATGATAAGATGAAAAATTTATATGAAGTTGCATTGACTATTTCTGCAACTGCAGAACGTGATGGAAAGTCTGTTTTCATTGGTGAGATTATTTATGGTGTTACTGTTTCTATCGGCGATGTTGTACCGGAAGATCAGCACCACCCATTGCTTTTGATTGAAATTCCTAAATATTCATTCCCGTTCGCACGTCAAATTTTGGCGACTCTAACATCACAAGGTGGATATCCTCCATTGTTGCTAAACCCCGTTGACTTCCAAGCATTGTATATGGAACGTTTTAAAGCGGAGATGAAAGAAGCGCACAAAGCGGAAGAAGAAGCCGAAGCAGCAGCGGCGGCAGGTCAGACGAACTAATTTCATCCGGTTGGATTGGGTATTCTATGAGAAAGAAAAAGAGAAAATTCTTTATCCATCTTGTTTCTGATGCAACCGGAACGACTCTGTTGGGGTTATCACGCGCAGTACTTGCACAATTTGAAGACGTTGACCCCAATCAAAAATTCTGGCCTCTTGTCCGTACAGAACGTCAGTTAGAACGTGTTATCAAACGTATTTCTGATAATCCGGGTCCTGTTATTTTTACATTTGTGAATGAAAAAATGCGTGCCCGTTTACGTGAACATTGTGATGAGCTTGGCGTACCATGTGTTGCCGTTCTTGATCCGATTATTCATAGCTTATCATCCTACCTCGGAATGCACGCAAAAGGCGTTCCGGGATTACAACACACCATGGATGATGCCTATTTCAAACGTGTATCTGCCGTTGATTTTGCAATGCGCTTTGATGACGGGCGTTCTATAGATGGTGTAAAAGAGGCAGATGTTGTTTTGGTCGGCGTGTCTCGAACATCTAAAACACCAACCAGTATTTTTCTTGCGCGTCGTGGTATTAAGGCCGCAAATATACCGCTTGTCCCCGGTGTAGACGTTCCGGATAATTATTTTACAAGCGAAAAGCCGCTCTATATCGGTTTAACCGCCGCGCCTAATCGTTTACAGCAATTGCGTCATACACGCCTGCGCGCGGATAAAAACGAAGCAGCAGCCTTTGCAGAAAATACCTATCTGGATGAAGAACAAATTGAAGACGAAGTGCGTAAAGCACGCCGTTTATTCACAGATCATGGATGGCCTGTAATTGATGTGACGAAACGTTCTATTGAAGAGACAGCCGCAGAAATTATGGCACTCCTGCAAAACAAGCGCGAGAAAGAAGCAAAGAAATGATTACGCCTCCCTCCCTTATTCTTGCTTCGGGAAGTGCCGCGCGATCATCTATGCTTTTAAATGCTGGTGTTTCCTTTGACAAAATTCCGGCAGATATTGACGAACATGCCATTTTAGAACAGCGCGCAGAAACACAAACTGTCGCATTTATTACAGAGGAACTAGCACGCCGTAAAGCCCTACACATATCAAAACAACACTCAAGCGCCCTTGTTATTGGTTCGGATCAAACACTTTCATTTGATGAAGAAATCTTGTCAAAAGCGAAGAGCCAAAATGATGCACGTGCCAAGCTTATGCGTTTACGTGGCAACGCGCACACGCTTTTTTCTTCCGTCTGTGTCGCCAAGGGTGATGAAATTCTCTTTACGCATACGGCGCAGGCAAACCTTACAATGCATAATTTTAGTGATGCATTTTTAGATGATTATATGAAGCACGATCCCGACGCGCTTACATCATGTGTTGGTGCGTATAAAATAGAGGGTGCAGGAGCGTGGCTATTTTCTTCTATACAGGGTGATGTTTTTACGATTATGGGCATGCCTCTCCTACCTTTATTGGAGTTCCTTAGAACAGAATATGGATTTAAACCATGACTACGGATTTCATAAAAACAGCCGTAATAGGGCATCCAATTGCACATAGTAAATCGCCCCTTCTTCATAATCACTGGATTTCACATTACGGATTACACGGTGAATATAAAGCCATTGATATCGCACCGGATAATTTAAAGGCAGGCATACAGGCATTAATTGATGATGGGTATACAGGCTTTAACGTGACAGTTCCGCATAAAGTTGCGATCATGGATTTATGTGATGAACTTAGTGATATTGCACAGAAAATAGGGGCAGTGAATACTGTTACTATTCAGAATGGAAAACTTTATGGTACGAACACAGACGCGTACGGCTTCATTCAGAATATCAAAGAAAATATTCAAAAAGAATGGCATTTTAACAATGGGCGCGCGCTTGTTCTTGGCGCGGGCGGCGCGGCGAATGCTATTATTTACGCCTTAATTGAAGAAGGTGTTCCTGAAATTATTCTAACCAACCGTACACGTGAAAAAGCAGACACTCTGAAAAGCCTCTCTCCTGAGAAAATCACTGTCGTTGATTGGGAAGAGTGTAACGCCGCGTGTAAGAATACAAATTTGATCGTGAATAGTACGGCACTTGGAATGTGTGGTAAGCCACCCCTTGATATAGACCTGTCTTTGGCAACACGTACAACATTGGTCACAGACATCGTTTATGCACCGCTTTATACTGATCTTCTGCAACAAGCGCAGAATCACGAAATGCAAATTATTACAGGCATTGGGATGCTGCTTCATCAAGCACGTCCAGGTTTTGAGATGTGGAATGGTGTCATGCCGGAGGTTAACAAAACAATAGAAAACCTCATCTTAAGTTAAACTCACTCTAAATCCCACATGTGGCGAATATGGTCATGCGGGATTTCTTTAGTTTGACCTATTTGTTCTTTTAAACGCTGCATACTCCGCTTATGCATAAACTCATCTTCAGGCTCAACCTGCATATTATCCCGATAATCAATTCCCATCTGTAGAGGTCTAAATTCCTGTGTTATGGTCTCATCAGCAATATATGTTTGATAGAAATCTTCTGTTTGCTCTTTCAACATTTCATTAGCTTTATCAGCACCATGCACACGTACAAGCTCAAATGCTTGTTCTGCTTGATCCAACATTGCTAAATAAGATGCATCACCAATTTTTTGATATACCGCACGATGCTCATCAATTTCTGATTCAGCAATACCACGAAAGCCAAATGTCTCACCAACATTGATGCTTTTATCCGAGTTTTGTTCAAATTTAAAATACGGTACAAAAGCGACCATAGCGCCGCCTGTATTTACATTTACGCTTCTAACCTGACTTAACTCATTGAACCCTTTGCGGATAGCCCATCCAAATTTATCAATTGTCATTCCTTAACCCCATGATATTCATATTAAAAATATAACATACCCATGCAATTTTCACGAATTTCTTACAAAGAACTGTTACAGCTTTTATATCTCATGGCTAAGACTTGTTAATCAGGCATAAGCCGTGTAAATTTTGAGAAGAAAAAAGGAAGTATATTTTATGATCGTCATCGGGTTAACGGGTTCAATTGCCATGGGAAAATCTACCATTGGGGAGATGATGCGAGACATGAAAATTCCTGTTCATGAATCCGATCAGGCCGTACATGACCTTTTAAAGCCTGATAGTGAAGCCCGCCCTGCGATAGCTTCCGCGTTTCCATATTTTGACTATCCCAAAATTTACAATCGCAAAACCGGTGAATTTAATCGCAAGGAATTTGGTGATCTGATTTTTAATGATGATAATAACAGAAGTGTTCTAGAATTTATTCTTCACCCGCTTGTTCGTAAAAAACAAAATGAGTTTATTCGGGAAGGCGCATTAAAGGGGTGCGATATTGTATGTTTGGATATTCCGCTCCTCTTTGAAACAGGTGCGGAAAAACGCGTTGATTATATCATCACAGTAAGTGCACCACCGTTTGTGCAACGTGAACGCGCCCTTGCCCGCCCCAATATGACAGAAGAAAAATTAGATGCAATTTTAGAACGCCAGATGCCGGATGTAGAAAAATGCAAACGCTCAGACTATGTGATTAAAACAGGGCTTAGTTTGGCGCATTCTATGAAAGAATTAAAAAAGGTGATTATCGATATCCGTGAAAACCATAATGACGATATAGAAGAAGAAAAACATGAAGAAAACAGCACTGGTTCTTAGACATTTATCTGCAATTGACCTTGGATCTCTGGCAGGTGTTTTGGAATTGCATGAGATAACGTATGAATATGTTGATACGTTCAAACAAGACATTAAAACATATGATCCGCTGGCATATGATGTCGTTATTGTATTGGGTGGCACGTGTGGCGTATATAATCAAAACGAATATCCGTTTTTAAAAGATGAAATTGAATTTATAAAAGCGCGTATTGATGCAGATAGGCCAACTCTTGGTATTTGTTTAGGTTGCCAAATGATTGCGGCGGCACTAGGTGCGAATGTTTACCCCGGTAAGCAAGGCGTAGAGCTCGGCTGGGTACCCCTTGATGTTAATGAACGCGGGCAGAAAACACCTATAAAATATTTTGAGGAAAGTGAAACACAGTGCTTTTTCTCACACGGGGATACATTTGATATGCCTGAGGGTGCAACGCTTCTTGCCTCAACCGATATGTATCCGCATCAGGCCTTTACATACGGCAACAACATCATGGCGACGCAATTTCATCCGGAAGTCGAAACAAGTTTAATAGAAGAAATCCTAATATTACAGGTCAGTAAGCTCTCTGGTGAAAATACTATTGCAGATATTCATCAGATTAGAAAAGATACGCACACGCATGTTGCGACCTACAAAGCGCAGACAGAAAAATTTCTGAATGCGTGGATAGATATGGTGTTGGTATCAGATTAAGACGTTGAGACTTTTTTATCTTTACGCTTTGGTTTGCCTTTATCCTTATTCACACGTGCGGATTTTGGCTTTTTACGTTTAATAGGTGCATCCCCGTCAAAATCTGACGGTTTTCTTTTTGGATTTTTACCTTTTACAAAACTTGCTTTTGGCTTTGCACTATCTCTACGCTCAGAAGATCGAGATGGGCGATCGTCACGCTCATCATGGCGTTTCTTAGGTGCGCCTCTGGATGGACGATCATCTGATCTTTCCGCACGGTTTTTCTCTTTCCATGCCTGACTTCTTGACGGTTTTTCGCCTTGTTGCTCTTCGTTTCTGCGCTTTGGCGCACTTCGTGAAGGACGGTCTTCCCAACTGCCTTCACGTCTTTTCTTCGGAGCATCTCTTGATGGGCGTTCATCACGCTCATCACGACGTTTCTTAGGCGCGCCTCTGGATGGACGATCTTCGCGCTCTTCACGTTCTTTGAACGGCTTCCCGCCCTTTTTTGCTTTAAATTTCTGACCTGCACCTTTGGCACGGCTTTTATCATAAGGATTTTTTGATGGGCGTCTTTTACGCTCTCCACCCGATGGTCGTTCTTGATCTTTATATTGATCAGGATACATTAATCGCTCAATATCACTCCATTTACGGCCATCTACTGGCGAAATAATACAGAGGGCGCGGCCACTACGTCCTGCGCGGGCTGTCCGTCCGATGCGGTGAATATAATCTTCAGGCATTTGCGGTAAATCGTAATTAATCACATGTTCCACATGCGGTACATCAAGGCCGCGTGCTACAACATCTGTTGCTACAAGAATTAAGAATTTTTCCTGACGATAATCTCTAATAACACGATCTCTGCGGCTTTGTCTTAGATCGCCATGAATCGCGTCTGCTTTATAACCATCGCGCTGTAATTTTTTTGCCATCTCATCGGCATTTCGCTTTGTTTTTACAAAAACGATAATTGAACCTCTGCGATCATCTAGTTCACGCGTCAGCTCTTTATATTTTTTCTTAGAGCTATCAACACGGATAATATCCTGTTGAATATTCTTTGCCGGGTTAAAGCTATTTCCAACGGCGATACGTTCAGGGTTATTCTGATACTTATCCGCCATAGACAAAATATTCTTAGGCATTGTGGCCGAGAATAGTAATGTCTGACGTTTCTTTGGAATGTCTTTAACGATGACATCGATCTGGATACTGAAACCCATATCAAGCATACGGTCTGTTTCATCCAAAACGAGAAAATCTGTGCGATCTACATGTAATGTACCGCGTTTCATATGATCGGTTATACGTCCAGGCGTTCCAACGATCAGACGTGGACGACGTTGAAGTTGTGCGATCTGTTTGTTAATCGGCTCTCCACCAATCAAGAATGCTGTCTTGATCGAAGATTTAGGGCCTAAAAGTTGACGCATTGTGTCCATGACCTGTTTACCAAGCTCACGCGTTGGCGTCATGACAAGTCCGCAACTTTTTTCATTTTTAAGAAGATGTTCAATCATCGGAATGGAAAACGCCGCGGTTTTCCCTGTTCCTGTTTGGGCAGAACCCAAGATATCTCGGCCTTTTAAGGCCAAAGGGATAGCCTGCGCCTGAATAGGCGTAGGCTTATCGTATTTCATTTGCTCTAGCGAGAGCTCAAGAACGGAACTCAATCCAAGTTCATTAAAATTATTCATTATGTTCCTCGGATCGAACTTACGTTCCTGATTTTATTTAGATGCGTATTTTAATTATGCATCTTGGATATTTGCAGCACTGCTTTTTCCGCTTTTCGGATCTGACTGTACTTCAAATGAGATTTTTTGGCCTTCTTGCAAAGTACGCATACCTGCTTTACTTACCGCACTGATGTGTACAAACACGTCACCGCTTTTGTCGTCTGGCTCAATAAAACCATAACCTTTTTGATCGTTAAACCACTTTACTGTACCTGTCTTTTCCATTGTCTTTTCCTTCTACTAAAACAGCTATCAAAATTGCGTATTTTTACGTACGCACACTCTTGAGTTCGTATAGAGTGCTTATTAACATTATTCAGAGATAGTAAATGAGAATACTATTCCCACCTTTTTCGACAATATCTTAAAGATATTTAGTATCAACGGCTCTGTATTAAAAAGTAAGCATCATGCCAAACTGCGCGCAGAACATGACAGGTTTTCCACAGGCTGTCAAGAATGGTTTTACTTGCAATATATGTGGGCATTACGATAATGGTATTTCAGATATAAAATACATTAAAAATGGCATTATTAATGACACGCGAAATTGTACTTGATACCGAAACAACAGGCATGGATCCCTTCGCAGGGGATCGCATCATTGAAATTGGCGCGGTAGAGCTTGTTAACCTTATGCCTACAGGCCGTACATGCCAGATTTATATAAATCCGGAGCGTGATATTCCGGCAGAAGCCACTGCCGTTCACGGTATTACAAATGAGTTTGTAAAAGATAAGCCCACCTTTGTTGAATGCTATACCGAATTTATGGATTTTATTGCCGAGGATTCAACACTGGTTATTCATAATGCAGAGTTTGATATGAAATTCCTGAATTGGGAGCTTGAACATATCGGGCACAAACCAATTGCATGGAACCGTGTTGTCGATACGTTGATGATGGCACGTAAAAAATTTCCGGGCTCACCCGCCAACCTTGATGCGTTATGTCGTCGTTTTGATATTGATAATACATCACGTACATATCACGGCGCATTACTCGATTCCGAGCTTCTGGCAGAAGTGTATCTGGAATTACTGGGTGGTCGCCAACGTGGATTAGAGCTTGGCGCAGATGCGAAACCAACGGGCGACAACAATATACGGGCATCTATAAAGGTAGAGCGCAAATTCCGTGAACCACGTTCCTTTAGCGCAAATGAAGAAGAACTCACCGCACATAAAGAGCTTTTATCCAAGATCAAAGATCCAATTTGGAATAAAATAAGAACTTAAACCCCGTTGATGCCTTTGTCCTAAAATTCTTCCCTTTCCGTATAAACTTTGTTATACACATCCTGCCTGTGCATAAGTATGGGAGATCGGTCGCAGCCTACCCGATCAAACGTTTTGACGTTTAATAAAACAAGGACTTAAAGATATGAAAACGATTGTTATCTGCTCTGGCGGACTGGATTCTGTTACTCTTGCCTATAAAATCGCGAAAGAGCATGAGCTACTTGGCCTTATTTCTTTTGACTATGGTCAACGTCATAAGAAAGAGCTTTCCTATGCGGACAAATGTGCAAACGCACTGGATGTACGTCATGATATTATTGATATCTCAAATATCGGAAAATTACTAACCGGTTCCGCGTTAACCGATGATGTTGATGTACCTGATGGACATTATGCAGAAGACACGATGAAGGCCACCGTTGTGCCAAATCGGAATGCCATTATGCTGACGATTGCATATGGTATTGCATCTTCACGCGGGGCAGAGGCCGTGGCCACTGCCGTTCATGGTGGCGATCATTTCATTTATCCTGATTGCCGCCCCGAATTTGCCAATGCCTTTCAGGTGATGCAGGATCATGCGCTTGATGGTCTTTCGCAAATCAAGCTTTACACGCCATTTATTGAAATTTCGAAGGCTGATATTGCCACCGAAGGTGCGCGTTTAAATGTTCCGTTTATTGATACATGGTCATGTTATAAGGGAACCGAGCATCATTGCGGGCGATGTGGTACATGTGTTGAACGTCGCGAAGCTTTTGATCTTGCAGAAGTAGAAGATCCAACACTTTATGAAGATCCCGACTTTTGGGAAAAAGCAGTGATCAATGCCAAAGAAAAGGGAGTTGTATAATATGTATACGATTTACAAGGAATATCATTTCTCGGCCTCTCATCAATTACCGCAACTACCGGAAGATCACCCCTGTCACCGTTTACATGGTCATAATTACGTGGTTGAGGTGGAACTTAAATCTGAAACGTTAAACACGTACGGCTTTGTCCGTGATTATCGTGAGCTGGATGATTTAAAACGCTATATCGATGATACTTTGGATCACAGGCACCTGAATGATGTGCTTGGCGATGATAATGTTACGGCAGAAAATCTGGCAAAGTTCCTTTACGATTGGAGTAAATCGCGTTGGGATGAGGTGAGTGCCGTACGTGTGCGTGAAACACCGAAGAGCTGTGCAGAGTATAGACCGTAAAAATGGCAAAAGACATTATTCGTATATCCGAGATTTTCGGCCCAACTATTCAAGGGGAAGGTGCTCTTATTGGGCAGCCAACCGTCTTTGTGCGTACAGGTGGTTGTGATTACAGGTGCAGTTGGTGTGATACTCTTCACGCCGTTGACAATGAATACCGTCATGATTGGAAACCAATGAGCAGTTCTGACATTTTTGCAGAAATAGAAAAGCTCTCAGGCAGTGTTCCGATTACTGTTTCACTCTCAGGCGGTAATCCTGCGATCCAGAATTTTCAGTCGCTTATTGATATGGGACATGCAAAGGATTATCACTTTGCTTTAGAAACACAAGGGTCAATCGCGAAGAACTGGTTTGCCGATTTGGATGTTTTAACGCTCTCTCCTAAACCACCAAGCAGTGACATGGATACAGATTGGGATGCCTTTGAAGAGTGTATCAAATGTGCAGGGAATAAACCTGACATCGCGTTAAAATTTGTTATTATGGATGATGCAGATTACGCGTACGCACGCGAGGCCGCGGCCAGATACCCTGCTCTGCCTGTTTATTTACAACCCGGAAACCATACCCCACCACCGGCGGACGATGATGATGCTCAAATTGACATTGATGGTATTATGGAGCGTATGCGTTGGTTGGTTGATAAGGTTTGCGAAGATGCTTGGCATGATGCCTGTGTCCTGCCACAATTACATGTCCTGATTTGGGGCAATAAGCGAGGAGTTTAATATGAGCGCAGAAAATTTTAACATCTCTATATTAGACCAGTCCTCTCTTGATGATTTAGCGGGCTTATTTGATGCATACAGACAATTTTACGGTCAAGATGCGAACAAAGCAGCGTGTTTGACTTATCTTCAAAAACGTATGGAGCGTAACGAAGTTATTGTCTTTGGCGTTAGCTCAGAAAATACTTTGGTCGGTTTTGCGAATATTTATCCAACCTTCAGCTCAGTTTCCATGCGTTCCGTTTGGACATTAAATGATCTGTACGTGTCACACGATATGCGTCAAAAAGGTATTGCGAATAAGATTATGCAGACCGTGAAAGAGGAAGCAGAGAAAAACAACATTGCACATTTACAGTTAGAAACTGCCGGTGATAATCACATTGCACAAAAATGCTATGAGACTTTTGGCTGGCAAAAAAATGAATTTCTATCCTATTATCTAAAATTGGGAGTTTAATATGAGTGATAAAACTATTTATGAAGATCTAACACAGTTGGGAAGTAAAACTGCCCTGCCCGATAATCCTGAGGACGCTGTTTTGGAGCGTGTAGAAAATCCAAAACAGGACATGCCCTATTGTGTACGCTTTACCGCGCCGGAATTTACATCGCTTTGCCCGTTAACTGGCGCACCTGACTTTGCACATATTACAATTGATTATGTGCCAAATAAATTTCTGGTAGAGAGCAAATCTTTGAAGCTGTTTTTAGGGAGCTTTCGCAATCACGGATCATTTCATGAAGATTGCACATTAGAAATTGCACACCGCATTATTAAAACGACTGTACCAACTTGGCTTCGTATTGGTGGCTATTGGTATCCACGTGGTGGTATTCCTATTGATGTTTTCTATCAGTCCGGTGAGCCACCAAAAGGTGTTTGGATTCCTGAACAAAATATCCCACCCTACCGTGGACGCGGATAGTTATATGGCTTTTGCGTGATGTTGTGTATCTGTTTTTAGATACGGATCAAAACATGCCGCCACCACACGTACAAAGATTTTTCCCTGCTGTGTTACATGCAGGCCATCCTCATTCATTTCAATGAGGCCGTCTTGTTGTAATGTTTCTAGGCGCGCATATGGAATTTCAATTTCTGGGTAGTCTGCAAAGTTAATCATAAAATCGCACATCAAACGCTCAATCAATTTTCGACGGATTTTGTCATCGGCACTTAACGTACATCCACGTGATATTGGAAAGTTTCCTTCCTTAATTGCTGCATGATAAGCAGGGGCATCAACATTATTTTGAACATAAGCGTGATTAAGATTGGAAATAGATGATAGGCCGAGCCCGATAATTACATCAGCTGTATCATCTGTATAGCCTTGGAAATTACGACGTAATTCTTTGCTTTGTTGTAGTTTATACAACGTATCATCACTCTTGTCATAATGATCAATACCAATTTCATGATACCCTGCCCCGATCAGCTTTTCATTCACACGCTCATTCATTGCATAGCGCAGTGATGTGTCCGGGCGGTCATATTTCTCAAGCAAGATTTGATGTTTTTTCATCCATGGTACATGAGCATACGCAAATACTGCCAAACGTTTTGGGGAAAGCTCTATCGCCTGTTCGATTGTTTGTTCCACGCTTTGCATTGTTTGGGCGGGCAAACCTGTTATCAGATCAAAATTGATATCCTCAATACCGTTTTCATGAAAATCACTCATGAGGCTTTGCACCATGTCAAATGGCTGTACCCGATTTATGGCATTTTGCACATCCGTATTAAAATCCTGAATGCCTAATGATATCCGTGAGATACCCAGCGCAGCATAATCTATGATTTTTTGTTTATCCAATAACCTTGGATCGCATTCCATATCAATTTGTGTTTCATCAGAAATATCAAAAAAACACGACATTTTATATAAAATGCGCGATATATCTTTCGATTTTGCGTAATTTGGTGATCCACCGCCGAAATGGATACGTGAAATATTGATATTTTTCGGAATTATATCCCCTATTAGCTCAATTTCGCGTAATAAGGTATCAATATATCGTTCAATTGGTCGATATGTTGCAACAATTTTGGTATTACAGCCACAATAGTGACAAAGGCTATGACAGAATGGAATATGAACATACAGGGATACTGGCTTGTCCGTAGGCAAGTTTTTCAGGATTTGCGCATAGGTTTTTTGATTGAATCCATCCCTGAACTGAACCGCGGTTGGAAAACTGGTATAACGCGGTACAGGGCGATCATATTTTTTGATTAAATATTGTGTTCTTTCATCAATCATACAGGCACATATATGTGGTATTTTCACATAATGCCTTGATATCGATCAATCACGCTTCTTCCATAGGGAAAATTTTACTGGCTAAATCTGCATCACGGAAAGGTACATTTTCAACAACGACCGCCTCCAAATCATACATAATATGAAATAGGTGTGTTTGATTAATTTCATCATCAACGCATGAATAAACAGGATCGTTCAAAATTTCACCACCTAGCCCTTGTAAATATGCCTTACGATCAGGCAAACAAGAGAGCATCTCAATATTAATGCGTGTAGGTTTTTTATTTCCAAACGGATTTTCCGATGTTGCAACAGATAAAACATCATCCATATATTCAAGCGTATCATGATCACAATTATTGATCCGCTTTTCATCACGGAACCATTGTTTGAATGTTGCAACCAGAGCCAAGCCATTAAATTGTGATGCCGGATCACGTTCCAGATAACCGGAATATGCCATTGCCATATCACCAATTTCAGAACCAATCATATGTCTCCACACTTCTGGATAATCTTCGGAACGTAATTCCCAAGCAATTAGAGTAGATAATACGTCAAGATCCGCCGCACGTACACGTTCCATTAAAAGTACATATTCCGGAAGGTAACGATCATCAAAACCGCCATATCTTTTTTCCTGCCAGATATCACGCAAACCTTTAATCAAAGTGACAAGTGTAATATTGCGGAAATAATCAGAACGACCCAATGCAGATGGAATAAGTGCATTGTTATCAAGGATCAGTAATTTCTGATCAACATCAATGCAATACTCACCGCCTCTTAAGTCTTCAAGAGTAATTTTCCAGTCTTTTTCAGATGCTTCTTTTAACATTAAACGTGCTGAAGGACTGCATTCTAAAACGTTAATGCACCAACCAAGAACATCTTCGTAACTGTGAATTTCTGCATCATCACCTTGTGCAAAATAATCTGCTTCTATTGCGTTATGCTTTAACTGTGCGAAATACCATGGGCCGGTATTTTGCGCATATGATGCACAATCGATCAATTGTTTATGTGTTTGATTGGATCGTAGTTCCATTATTCCACCTTCACCCAGATACTCGAAACGAGTTCTAGTGTTTTGCTGACCATCGTTGGAGGTCGATGATGTCTGCGCCACCTTCGTTTTTTGAGTGTGATAAGAGACGCTCGCCTCTTCGTTTTTCTGTGTTTTGTTCTTGGTACTCAAAAAGCTGAATAATGTCTGCGGTGTGTTCACTGTCATCGTTTTGATCCTGACCCATATTGTTATTTATCAACTCGTGACGAATGTCATGTGTGGATAAGTCAGAATCAGTTTGCAACTCTTGTTCCGTTTCCTTACAGGAGCGCTCAAATTTAATAAACCATAGGAAATTCGCGTTGGAGCGGTCTCTTACTTCGGTGAAAATTGGATCATCCATGATGATGTTGGCATGTGCCGATAGGTAATTTTTGCCGAAAGGCATAGTACCCAATGCGGAAATCAATTCCACTGTTACACTTTGTGATGAATTAATGTGCTCAAACACATATCCATTGTAATCGGCAAGCATTGTTTGAATAAGTGTTTTGTCCTGTCCGCGGCAACGCTCGGATAAGAACCAACTTTCAAATACTGCAGCTGCGGCGACACCATTATTAATAGTACGGAAGTCTAAGAATGCTTCTCGTGCAAAGGCGCGTGCCAAATCTGCCATAGGAGAGTTTTCAACCCGCTCCCACACATCTCTAATACCTGCTAATTGTAATTCCCAGGCTGTGCGAATAACAGAAACAGCCAAATCTGCTTCTTGTGCACGATTAATCATAATAGCGTGTTCAGGCTGGAACATCAGTGGGTTAATTAATGCCCCCTGACGATGTTGCCAGTGACGACGCAACTCACGTGATACCAATAAAATTTGGTCGTTCAAATCCATATCCGGATTTACTAAAATTGTCCCGCTGCGACGATCATAAAAGGCTTTTTCAACCTGCTTACTCATTTTTATTTCTACGTTATATTTATCTGTCGTGTTCAGGTAAGCTGCTGCCACTCTACTTTCAGATAAGATATCTTTGATTTCTTTCAGACGTTGATCCTGTTGATCTTCACTTAATGTGAAATCTGCGTTCAAACTATCTGCGTTTAAGGAAAAATCTTCCATTGTTTTTGGTGTTTCAATTGCATCAAAAGACGGGCCATTATCCAAGGCATTAATTTCATCTTTTAGTGTTTGGATTTCTTGTGCCAACAGGCCAAGTTCTGCAGCATCGAAAAGCTCTTCCTCTTCGACTACTTCATCATCCATATAATAAAGAGGTTGGTCACCGATATGTGTACAGATGACCGGCTGTTTATCATTTAATGTATAGGCAACGCCACAAACTCTGTTTTGTGTTGAATGCGCATTGCAAAATTCTTCATAATTGTCGCTCATAGCCCGAACCAATTCTAATAATGTAAATCCCCCCGCACACAATTTGCGGTACGGGTTCATTATGGGGGGGTATTTATTAACGCTTTACTACCAAAACAGGAAAAAAACGGTATTTTTGAAAAAAAATTCGCCGTTCCCTAACAAGGCCTTAACAGAGCGTAAATAAAGGATTAAGATTCTTATATATTATGAAAAATTATGTGTATTAAAGAGTTTTTCACTGACCAAATGTTGGATCAAGAACAGGAACACCTTCAATAATAATCTCATGATCTGCCATGCTAACTGTTCCATTTGGCTCAACATATATATTCACACTGAATAATGTGTCTTTTAACATCATGAATCCGGCAATTGTATAAATTCCGGTTTTTGACTTATCAGTTTTATTTAAAGGTTTGAGGGTCTGATTTAAAGCTTTACGCACTTCTGCGTTTGGCTCTTCTTTCCATTGAATATTATCCGCGCTTTCACAGATATTGAAACGGCCATGGCGACCTTTAACATAGGAAAAGAAAAATCGAACATATTCAATAATGTTATTATCGTCCAATTGAACGGGTGCTTCAGAATTTAATTCATAAATTGTCTTATGCATCCAATCTATAATCGTGAAATCCAATGTATCGTTCTTTTGAAATACAAATCTTTGTAATGGTGGATTTGTTGCATGATCCGCAATATTTAAAAAACGATAATTTGGATAAAAAGGAACATCTATCGCCATTACTGTTGTTTCAAGCGGGTCAAATATACTGCCCTCAACATTTTGATTAACAGTATCCAAAATTGATGCGATTTCATTAATGTCCAATTTTGTGAAGGCTTCGTCAAACATGATATAAATAAGGTGATTCGTTGTGATGTGATTGTTTCAAGCATAGTGCGGGTTTTATGTATAAAAATCAAGATACTTGATCGGGAAAACTCTGTGAGCGAATCCAAGACTTCTTTTTGTATAAAACATGGGATTAAGTTACCCAGAATCTATTCATGTGCGTTTAAGGTGAGTCTTCCACCTGTGTAAAAAAGAAAAAGGGTCTGAGGAAAAAATTCTATAGACAAAAACCGACTCGACAGAAAACGGAGTGTTTTTGAACTTTTTAGAATGTGAACAAAATAGGGGGTATTTTTAATCCCCATGACTCACAGGCCCTACTATCTACTAAAACCTTTTTAAAAATACTTTTTATTTTATATATTCTGGCTATGTTTAGAGTCATGGATATGAAATATTCCGATGTGCTAAGAATATATCTTTGCAAGACATAGCGATTGACAGGAAAAGAAATGGTAACAACACAAAAAAGCTTTCTTGACGTTTTGGCAGGACATAAACCGAACCGTCTTCCATTTTGGTTTATGCGCCAAGCTGGTAGATATTTACCTGAGTATCGTGAGTTACGGGCAAAGGCAGGTAGTTTTTTAGATCTTGCGTATAACCCTGATTTTGCGTGTGAAGTAACGTTACAGCCGATTAGGCGTTTTGGTATGGATGCAGCGATTATCTTTTCGGATATTTTGGTAATTCCACATGCTTTGGGTCAGGATCTGAAATTTGTTGAAGGTGAGGGGCCAAAACTTAATGCTTTGCGCGAGAGTTCTGATTTTTCCAAGCTTAACTTCAATGGCTTTGAAAAAACATTATCGCCAGTGTATGAGGCTTTGCGTAAAACTTCTTCGGCTTTGCAGGAGGAGGGGCATCACAATACCGCGTTAATTGGATTTTGTGGAGCACCATGGACTGTGGCTTGTTACATGGTTGAAGGTGGCGGTAGTCGTGATTTTATGAATGTGAGAGGTTTAAGTTATTCTGATCCGATTGGCTTTGCCGGTTTGATTGATTTGTTGGTTGAATCTTCGGCGCAATATTTGATTAATCAGATTGAAGCGGGTGCGGAAGCTGTTCAAATTTTTGATAGTTGGGCAGGGGCGTTGGATGCGCAAAGTTTTAGAAAATGGGTTATTCAGCCAACAAAACAGATTGTTGATTTGGTTCGTAACACATACCCAGATGTTCCGATTATTGGTTTTCCACGATGTGCAGGACAAAATTATTTATCCTATGTTCAGGATACGGGTGTGACGGCCGTTGGTTTAGATCAATCGGTTGATACGCGCTGGGCTGCGCGGACTTTACAAACGCTTGTTCCGGTTCAGGGAAATCTTGATCCGGTTTGTTTACATACGGGTGGTGATGCCCTTATTTTGGCGGCAGAAAAAATTATCGGTGATTTATCCAATGGGAATTTCATATTTAATTTGGGGCATGGTATTCATAAGGATACACCGATTGAACATGTTGAATTGCTTGTCAAAATTATTCGAGAGTATCAATCATGAGCAAGAAAATTGCAGTCGTTTTATTTAATCTTGGCGGTCCGGATTCCAAAGAATCAATTGAGCCGTTTTTGATGAATTTCTTTATGGATAAAAATATTATTACTGCATCTTTGCCTGTACGTTATGTTCTTGCGAAAATGATAAGTAAGAAGCGATCTAAACGTGAGGCAGGGGAATCTTACGCAGAGCTTGGTGATAAATCACCGCTTCTTGAAAATACGCAAGAGCAGGCAGATGCGCTTGAGAGTGTTTTAAATCAATCTTCTGATGGTAATATATATAAAACCTTTGTAACGATGCGGTATTGGCATCCTATGGCACCGGAAGTTATTAAAGATGTTCAGGAGTGGGATGCACAAAAAGTTATTTTATTACCGCTCTATCCGCAGTTTTCAACAACAACCAGTTGGTCTTCTTTGGAAGTATGGAAAAAGACGTTAGCAAAACAAAATTATAATCCTGAAATGTCGATGGTGTGTTGTTATCCGGACAATGATGGATTTATTTCGGTATCGGCAGATAATATTTTAAAATCATATGTGCAGGCATTAAAAGACGGGCATGAAAATCCGCGTGTTTTATTTTCTGCGCATGGATTACCGGAAAAAATTGTTAAATCCGGTGACCCTTATCAATATCAATGTGAAAAAACTGCGAAAACGATTGCGATGCGTTTATCGGAGAAGTTGGGTATTGATAATCTTGATTGGCAAATATGCTATCAAAGTCGTGTAGGGCGATTAAAATGGATTGGTCCATCTTTGGATGAGGCACTCGATAGTGCGCAAAGTGATAAAAAAGCCGTTGTTATTTATCCGCATGCCTTTACGCAGGAGCATGTTGAAACTCTTGTCGAACTTGATATCGAGTATAAAGAAATGGCAGAAGAAAAAAATATTCCGGGATATTATCGTGCACGTACAGTTGGTGTGCAGGATGGTTTTATTAATGGATTATCTGATTTGGTGAAAAGTCATTTGGACAAGACAGAAATAGCAGCAGAAGGCGGGCAATGTATTTGCCCTGATAATTTTGGTAGATGTTGTATGCGTGTAGGAGCATTATAGTATGCATGAATTTTTGATGATGAACTATGAGTGGTTACGCGCGCTTCACCTTATTGCGGTGATGTCGTGGATGGCGGGTATGCTCTATATGCCACGTTTGTTTGTTTATCATGTTGATGCGGAAATTGGTTCTGTTCAATCTGAAACCTTTAAAGTGATGGAGCGTCGTTTGTTACGGATTATTATGAATCCGGCGATGATTGCGACTTGGGTATTTGGCTGTTTGATGCTGTATGTAAATTGGGAAGTTTTTAAGACAGAAGGTTGGATGCATGCCAAACTTCTTTTTGTTATTTTAATGACAGGCGTACATCATGTGTATTTGAAATATTTCAAAGCATTTCGTGATGATCGGAATGAAAAATCAACAAAGTATTTTCGTATCTTAAATGAAGTGCCAACAGTTTTGATGATTGCTATTATTATTATGGCGGTTGTAGAGCCATTTTAAAATTTATATTTCTTTACAGAATTTTAATGAGGAATGGTGGATAGTTACATGTCGGCATTGCGATAACGAATCAAATTCGACATTATTTCTTGACTCTTTAAGGGAGTATAGATATAAAAAGCCTGTCTTACTAATAATCCATAGAAATTTTGGGTGTTTTGTGCCGAATGGTCGGCGAAAGGTATAAGAGTGATCACTATCATGCAACTTGCATGACGCGTTCTATACTTACAACAACGAGGTCAGAAGTTTCCTTCGTATAAAATCAACTAAATTATGAGTCTTTCATGAATTTACAGGAATTGAAAACACGTTCCCCCGCAGAGCTTCTTGCATTTGCTGAGGAACTTGAAGTAGAAAATTGTAGCACAATGCGCAAACAAGATATGATGTTTGCGATTTTAAAGAAACTGGCAGAGAAAAATGTTCCTATATCAGGTGTCGGTGTTCTTGAAGTTTTACAGGATGGGTTTGGTTTCTTACGCTCTCCTGAAGAAAACTATCTTCCAGGTCCTGATGACATATATGTATCTCCTTCTCAAGTGCGTCGTTTTGGTTTACGTACAGGTGATATTGTTGAGGGCGAGATTAGAGCGCCAAAAGATTCAGAGCGCTATTTTGCCCTGCTCCGTGTAGGTTCAATTAATAACGAAGTGCCGGATAAACTTCGCCATCGTATTAACTTTGATAATCTTACACCGTTATATCCAGAGCGTAAAATTCAGTTGGAACTTGATGATCCAACAAAGAAATCACAAGTACAGCGCGTTATCGAATTAACCTCTCCGCTTGGTTTTGGTCAGCGTGCTTTGATCGTTGCGCCGCCACGTACGGGTAAGACGGTTATGATGCAAAATATCGCGAGTTCGATTGCAGAAAACCATCCTGATGCATATTTGATTGTTCTTCTTATTGATGAACGTCCGGAAGAAGTAACAGATATGGCACGTAGTGTACGTGGTGAAGTTATTTCATCAACGTTTGATGAGCCTGCATCCAGACACGTACAGGTCGCCGAAATGGTGATGGAAAAAGCAAAGCGTTTGGTTGAGCATAAGCGTGATGTTGTTATCTTGCTTGACTCTATTACACGTTTGGCACGTGCATATAACACAGTCGTTCCGTCATCCGGTAAGGTTTTGACAGGTGGTGTTGATGCGAATGCCCTGCAACGTCCGAAGCGTTTCTTTGGTGCGGCGCGTAATGTGGAACAGGGTGGATCTTTGACAATTATTGCGACTGCTTTGATTGATACAGGTTCACGTATGGATGAAGTTATCTTTGAAGAGTTTAAAGGTACGGGTAACTCCGAACTTGTTCTTGATCGTAAGCTTGCAGATAAACGCGTCTTCCCGGCGATTGATATTCAAAAATCCGGTACACGTAAGGAAGAGCTTCTTGTTGATAAGGACACATTGCAAAAAATGTGGGTATTGCGCCGTATTCTTAATCCGATGGGTACAGTTGATGCAGTTGAATTCTTACTTGATAAGATGAGACAGACAAAGAGTAACGAAGATTTCTTCAACTCTATGAATCAGTAATCCTATATTCTTCTTTTACTCCTATATTGTGATATAGCCTGTTCTTCTTTATGATTGCGTGAATGTGATTATTAAGAAGGATTTGTCTTATGCGTGTATGTTTTCTCTCTCACCTTTTAACAGTTCTTTGTGTGTTTATGTCTCAAATGGCTTATGCGCAGAATGCTGTACCTCAAGAAACACGCAGAACAATAACTATAACCGGTGAAGCGGAAGTGCGCGTTGTTCCCGATCAGGTTATTATTTCTATGACGGCGGAAGGTCGCGGGCAAAGTTTGGTTGCGACACAACGTAAAAATGATGAAGTTATTGGTTCTTTTATTGAGTTTCTATCCAAAAAAATGGATATAGAGGAAAAATATATTCAGACAGATTTTACAAACGTACAGCCCTCTTATCGTCAGTGTAATTACAGGGATGAACAAGAAGGACGCTGTAGCCCGTTAGAAATTACGTATTATGCAGTTCGTAAAGGATTACAAATTAAGCTTAATAAAGTTGAAGATTATGAGAAGCTTATTTCCAAGGCGTTAGAGATTGGTATTACGCGTATAGATAATGTGCAGTTCATTACTACAAAACTGCGTGAGCATCGTGATACTGCCCGTGATATGGCGGCGAAGGCAGCAGAAGAAAAGGGTGATGCACTTAGTAAGACGCTTGGAATGCAACTCGGTAAGCCGATTACAATTAATGCTAATCAGTATCATAGCTTTTATCAATTAGGTCGTTCCGGTCATGGGCAAGCCCGTATGATGATGCAGAATTCTGTTCAAAATATTGGTGGTGCAGAGGCGAGTGGTTCAGGACCAACGCTTGCTTTAGGGCAAATTAATATTACGGCGCAGGTTCATGTTGTTTTTGAAATTGAATAATTGTGCTTTAGTAACGTGTTTTTTGTGAAACAAGTTTGGGCGTAAGTGGAATAAGTTGAGTATAGAGATTATGCTTTGGATGATGGCCTGATGAATCAGCACGTAGATTAAAGTCACGGTCGATGAGTTGAAATCCGGGGACAAGATTATAACTTGCCTGAGAACGCAAGTCATAGGGACTAACCGCGACGATATGGTAGTCTTTTTTTCGAATATTAAAGTGTTTAGCCCAGTTCGCGGCGTCTTCGGGGCGTGGTGGCCCCATTTTCATGTCATAGAGTAGTAATTGAACAAAAAAGATATCTTTACTCGGTAATTTTAGTCCTTTTGCGTATTGTGGGAAGATTTTTCGAAAAGATTTTGAGTGTTGTTCCACGGCGTTATTCTGATACGCTCCATACTCATGTGCGCCTGAGAATGCCTGACAGGCCGGACAATTCATACCGGTAGGCTCTATAATAATGACACGCCCCTTTAAATCAGAAAGTTTGAACTTCATACCGTCTTGGTCGATTAATTCAAGATCGGGATAGGGCTTATTTAATTGTGGTGGCCAGATAGAAGGTTGACGTTTTTCCAAAGTGTGCTGCGCGGGAGTAAAAAAATTTACTGCGTTTAACATCATAAAAATAGGGATGAGTATGGCAGAAATGCAGGATAACAAAGTTGTTGTCATGAGTTTTGTTTTTGTCACTTTTGTAATCCTTTGTTTTTGCTCAACAATTTTATCAGATATTTAAAATGTAGATCAAATTTCTAATGTATTTTGCAGTTATTTATCTGATATATAAAGAAAAAATGGTATAAAATCGAAACGATAGTATTTGTCATAATTAAATAACTGTGCTGTTATAAAAGTATAGGAATATGCAAAAAAGCATAAAGCACATAAATAATATTGGTTAGATATATGTTAAATACTGTATATAAAAAATGTAGAACCGTTTGCTTTGATAAGGCTTCACCTTTATCAAAGTCATTTGTTTCATGCATTTGCTTTACAGTTGCGTTCTCTTTTGGGACGGCATGGTCTTACGATATATATGAAGCAGATTCCAGAACTCTTCGTAATGTTTCACGTGAAGCATTGAGTTATGTTCCCTCCTCTCCTGTGGTTGATGATTGTATACCCCTGCTCAAATCACACACTCACAACAACCCTTCCGACTTGACTACAGGTAGAAACCAGCGCACGGCTGGAAAAATAGTTGCGCTTAGTATGCTTTTAGGTGCTCGTTATGCTCATGAGCCTAAAGGTGAAAAATTCGATGTTAACTCTATAAAATCCGTAAATTATAGGCACAAAGACAAAAAGGTATCCGATGATCGCTCTGCTCTTGCGATTGTGGCGTACCGTCAGTGTCAAAAAGATCGTATTTTAGGTCAGGTTGCGTTGAAATAAGTTAAGTGTATATAAAAGTCAAAAGACTTTTTGTAATGATGTTATGTCCCTTACATCACTGGTCGTTCCGGATTATTTTCGGAGCGACCTTTTAATTTTGTTTAATATCTTTTTGTAACCAACTGAATCGAATCGTAATTAAGGACGAGACAAGTCGAATCGTATCGAAAGGCTAAAACAAATTTATGTACCAAAGAGGGGAGTTTAATGCGAATTGTCTAGATGATTCAATTATAAGCATGGCTATTATGAGGGCTATACCTATATTCCAATATGCTACATCGCCTAGCTTTGGTGGTGTAGATTTTTTAACGTTATTTGGCATTATATGATGCAATAGCTTTTGCATGGCGGATTGCGCGGTTGATTGAATGATGATTATACCGAAGAATATTGATGCAATGAGGGTTAGTGCGTCGAATGCAATATGCATATTGGGGTTCGGTATATGTGCGATTATTTTGGATCTTAACGGTGTTAGGTAGTATAGCCCTAATAATATTAAGTGGCCTAAAGAGGCAAATAACAGCCCTTTTTCGCGTGGTTTCTTTGTTACGTGTTTTAAGGCGCTATCAGTTTGAATTATTATATCTTTAATTGCGTTGTCAGATAAGCCGAGCTTGTTTGTTTTTTTGAGCAAATTACGTGCCTTACCTAAAGAGTATGAGGCGGTGTATAATATGCCTTCTCTTAGTGTTCTGTACTCTGATGCCTGTTTAAGATTATCGGCAATATCACCCCGATGTTCGGCGGCATCGTGTAGTTTGCGTATCCCATTCTTAAGGAGATCATCGAGGAAAGGGGACACGTGTGTTAATTGGCTTTGTGTTCCAAAGAGGAATGTGTAATAGCTTTTGTCTGCAATGTTATACTCTGCGTGACCATAGGGTAGAACGACATCATAAATTACAGGAATACGATAATCTTTGTTAAGGTCTGATGTCGCTTGTTCTTTTGCTTTTTGTAAGTCTTCTGTGTTTACAGAACTTTCAAGTGCTTGCGAGACTGTAATTTTCGCATGGTTCTTAATTTTTACGCCATGCCTATCCATCATTTCGACAATTTTTTCAGGCAATTTTGTACGTGGGTAATCGAAGGCAGTTTTGATTTCTATTTCCATTGTATATATTGTACTTGCCCAGGCGTGACCTTGACAGTTGGGGCATGTTGTAACGCCCTTTGTGCGGCAAGTAGAGCATTGTATCATGCCGCTTTGATTGCAGGATGTGCAGGAGGTTCGTCCGTTGCCGTGACAAACAGGGCATTGAATTTTATTATTATTTGGCCCTTGTACCATTTGTGCGCCATGACACTGGCTACAGTGGCCCATGCCGGACCCATTACATTTAGGGCATTGTTCTTGCCCTTTTCCTGCACAAGGTAGGCATTTGACACTTCCTGTGGCTCTGCACGTTGCGCATGGGGCGATTACGACAAAGTCTTTTTTCCAAAAAGGGAGTGGTATAATGATATTATTTGCGGCAAACCCTTCATCACTACGATTTAAAACAACGCTTCTGATTTTTCGTTCTAAATCTTTATCCTCTGATAAAGTAAGATATGCTTTGTTCATTGCATCGTGAGCAGCGCTTTCATTTTCAACTTTAACAGCGCTTTCTATCTTACCCGGTACTATCTTTTGCGTATTTTTGCGCAAGATGGTTAACATATTTTCGCATTGAAATTGTAGAACTTCTCCGTCAAAACTTTCTAGCTTTACGTCTTCAGGGTCATATTTATTCCCCTGCACCATTTCTTTTACTTGGCTAAGGGCGCGTTCTTTATACTCATCATCAATGAGGAGTTTATGAATATGGGTGTCTTGTGTTGTTTCTGTCACTGGCTTATTTCTCAAAAATATGTATAAAGAATGTCAGTAAGGTTACCGAATTCAAGGAATAGATACAATGAAATTCAATTTTGATATCGAATGTACACCAGAAGAAGCGCGTGCGTTTATTGGTTTACCAAATATAGCACCTATGCAAGAGCGCCTGATGAAGGAGCTGGAGGGTAAAATGCAGGAGAATATCCGCAATTTAAGCCCTGAGGAAATGGTGAAGACATGGATGCCTGCGACAATGCAGGGGATTGGTGAGATGCAAAAGATATTTTGGGCGCAGATGGGTGTGAAAATGCCGGAGACTGCGGATAGTGATGAGTAAGAATACTATTTACGCACTTGCGAGTGCGCGTGGGCAAGCTGGTGTTGCAGTTGTGCGTGTGTCAGGTGTGCGTGCACATGAAAGTTTTCGCGTGTTGAGTGGTCGTGAAAAGATTCCGCTGCGTAGCGCAATTCTGTGCAAATTGAAACACCCCGTTTCACGTGAAACATTGGATAATGCGCTTGTTTTGGCGTTTGAAAATCCCAAAAGCTATACTGGGGAAGATGTTGTTGAATATCACCTACATGGCGGAATTGCAGTTGTTGAAGGCGTATTAAGCGTATTGGCAATGCAGGATGGTCACTGTATGGCTGAACCTGGTGAATTTACACGCCGTGCTTTTGAAAATGGTAAAATGGATTTAACAGAAGCTGAAGCGATTGCCGATTTAATTCATGCGGAAACGCAGATGCAAAAAACACAAGCGTTATCGCAGATGGATGGTGTGCTTACACGCATTTACGATGGGTGGCGTGATGAGCTTACAAAGATCCTTGCCTATGTAGAGGCAGAACTTGAATTCCCGGATGAAGATTTACCGGATAATTTATTACCGACTATCACCCCTAAAATTTTAGAGTTAAGTAATAGCATTGACCTTCACCTCAATGATAACCGTAGGGGGGAGCGTTTACGTAATGGTATTCATGTTGCGATTATTGGCGCGCCAAATGCAGGTAAGTCGAGTTTGGTTAATGCATTAGTACAGCGGGATATAGCGATTGTGTCGGATATTGCAGGTACGACGCGTGATGTGATTGAGGCGCATCTAGATATTGGTGGATATCCTGTCATTTTGTCAGATACAGCCGGTTTGCGTCCTGATCAAATCGGGAATGAAGGTCATGAATCTATTGAGTCTGAGGGGATTAAACGGGCGCTCAGAATTGCAGAAGATGCAGATATTCGTGTTGTTTTGTACGATGGCACGCAAGATACAATTGATCCGCATAGTTACGCATTGGAAGGGCAGGATAATACGATTGCGTTGATTAATAAAGCAGATAGAGGTGTGAAACTGCAACACCCTGATAATCCGTTACAGATTTCTGTTTCTAGCAATGATGGTGTTTCAGAGTTTTTAGACTGTCTAACAGTAATGATTGAACAACTTATTGGGAGGGCAGAGGCGCCTGCGTTAACACGTCAGAGGCACCGTGATGCGTTAACAGATTGTCGAGGGTCACTGGAGCGATGTTTAAATGCCCCTCTTCCTGAATTAACAGCAGAGGATTTACGTCTTGCCATTCGTGATTTAGGACGCATTACAGGAAAAGTGGATGTTGAAGATTTGCTAGATGTTGTTTTTCGCGATTTTTGTATCGGAAAATAGAGTTTATAGCTCTATTGATGCTTCTTGTTTGTCTTCGTTGTCTATTTCTTCATTTAGGGTCGGTAATTCACGTATTTGTTTTAAATAACTGCGGCTTATATCTTGGAGACGCTTTTGTGACGGTAGAGGGGTATCCTCCGTCCAGTTTTTGTCAAACATGCGTTCGACATCATCTTCAAACTGATCGTATGCGCCTTTTAGATAAGTACTTGAATTATGTTCGCTTAATGCACGATCCATGAGATAGAACATGCCGGGAATAGAGTATTCCTGTCCGGCAAAGTAACCTTCTTCATCTTTATGTTGTTTACCACCGTTTAGGGCGCGGCATTTTGCAAAGTCAGTAACAATTGTTATTCCTGCGGCGCCATATTTTTTAGAGAATTGTTCTTGTATTTCCAGGACGCTGTCATCTTGTGTTAAGGGCGTTCTTTCTTCTTTCCTAAGAAACATGTTTAATGGGTTTAGAGCTTCTGCCCATGCAGTGGTTAGTTTTTTTTGTGTTTCAAACGCATCTGCCGCCGCTGAGCCTATTTGAAATGCGGCTTTTATAGCGGAACCTAGTATAGTTTTATCGTGATGTTTTTCTGCAGGATCGTCGGTCATTATTTTCTGGCTTTTATAATTCAGTAGAGGATGATAATTCTTTTGTGGAAAAATATGCAAGAAAAATGTATAAGGCGCGGGATAACTTATGCAAATCGGAATATATTATGAAAAAAGATTTTGATGTGATTGTTGTAGGCGGAGGGCATGCAGGTTGCGAGGCTGCTGCTGCTGCTGCGCGTACGGGTGCGAAGACTGCTTTATTAACGCATAAGTTAGATACTGTTGGTGTTATGTCGTGTAACCCTGCGATTGGCGGTCTTGGTAAAGGGCATCTGGTACGTGAAATTGATGCGCTGGACGGTGTTATGGCGCGTGTGATTGATCGCGCAGGTATACAGTTTCGTATGTTGAATGCATCAAAGGGGCCTGCGGTGCGTGGTCCACGTGCGCAGGCGGATCGTAAATTATATCGCGACGCGATGCAGGACATGCTCTCACATTATTCAAACTTGTCACTTGTGCAGGGTTCTGCGGATGATCTTATTTTGGATGAGGAAGGTGCAGTTTCCGGTTTGAAAACTCTGGAAGGGGACGAGTATTCTTGTTTGACGGTTGTATTGACAACGGGAACATTTTTGCGTGGTCTTATCTATCGCGGGGAAGATATTAAACCCGCAGGGCGTGTGGGTGAAGAGCCGTCAATTGGGCTTGCAGAAACGTTGGAGCGTTTGGAATTTCCACTTGGTCGTTTGAAGACAGGAACACCGGCACGTTTGGATGGTCGTACAATTAAGTGGGATATTCTTGATAGGCAAGATGGTGATGCGGAGCCGGTTCCTTTTTCTTATTTAAATGATGAAATTACAGTGCCGCAGATTCCGTGTTATATCACTTATACGAATGAAGAAACGCATCGTATAATTGCTGATAATTTGACACGATCTCCTATGTATTCAGGGCAAATTAAATCTACAGGCCCGCGTTATTGTCCGGCAGTTGAAGATAAAGTTCATCGTTTCCCTGATAAGGCGCGCCATCAAATATTTTTAGAGCCTGAGGGCTTGGATGATCATACGGTATATCCAAATGGTATTTCGACGTCTTTGCCGGTCGAGGTGCAAGATGAGATGATTCATTCGATTAAAGGACTGGAAGATGTTGAGGTTATCGAATGGGGTTATGCGGTTGAATATGATTATGTTGATCCACGCGATTTGCAAAAGACATTAGAGTCCAAGAGATTGCCGGGGCTGTTCCTTGCCGGGCAGATTAATGGCACAACAGGATATGAGGAGGCCGCAGCGCAAGGATTGATGGCCGGTGTAAATGCGGCAAAGCAATCTGATGCACTGCATAAGGGTGTTTCACGTGAAACGGCAGACGTATTTTTGCTTGATAGAGCAGATGCTTATATCGGTGTGCTGATTGATGATTTAACAACACGCGGTGCGCCTGAGCCATATCGTATGTTTACATCACGTGCGGAGTATCGTTTGCGTTTGCGTGCGGATAATGCAGACCAAAGATTGACGGATAAGGGTATCGTGGCGGGCTGTGTCGGTGAAGAACGTCAGGTGGTCTGGGCAGAAAAGTCGAATGCTTTGTCGCAGGCGCGTGCGCTTGTGAAGGAATTACAGGCAACGCCGAATGAGTTAGAGGCTAAGGGTATTCGTGTGAATAAGGATGGAGTGCGCCGAAGTGTTGCAGATCTATTGCCTTATCCAAATGTGACATGGGATGGTTTGGCGCAAATCTGGCCTGAGCTTCAGAAGGTTTCTGCCGATATTATTGAGCAAATTGAAATTGATTCACTTTATGCAGGATATATGGAACGTCATGATGCTGATATTGCGGCGTTCCGTAAGGATGAGAATTTAGTCTTGCCAAAGGATTTGGATTATAAACAGATTGGTAGTCTTTCAAATGAAGTGCGTCATAAGTTAGAGCAAGTTAACCCAACCACATTGGGAGAGGCCGCGCGTATACCGGGTGTTACACCTGCGGCAGTTGTGGCGTTATTACGTCATGTAAAAAAACCATCGAAAAAATCAAACGTGGCATAGTATTAAAATGAGTTTTGGCAAAATTTATCAAAAAAGTGATTTCAAATCTGTGATTGATATATCGGATGAGGCTTTTGAAAAGGTCGTTTCTTATCATGCGTTATTGTTGAAATGGAACAAGGCGATTAACATCGTATCGCCGAAAACATTGGATCAGGCATGGCATCGTCATTTAATCGATTCTGCGCAAGTGACGCAATATATTCCGGAACATATTAAAACCTATGCTGATCTGGGATGTGGTGGTGGATTTCCGGGTTTGCTTGTTGCGATGATGCGTCCCGATTTGGATGTACACTTGGTGGAATCGGATGAACGTAAGTGTCAGTTTATGCGGAGTGTTGTGCGTGAAACGGAACTTAAAAATGTGACGGTACATACAAAGCGTATAGAGGCCGCGATTGATGACATCACACCTGAATTTGTCAGTGCACGCGCGCTTGCATCGTTAGAGAAACTTATGGATTATTGTTTTCCTTGGATAGAGCAGAAGCCGGATATTGGTTTTTGTTTTATGAAAGGTATGCGTGCGCAGGAGGAAATCTTGGAAGCACAAAAACGATATGATTTTTTATGTCAGAGTTATGATAGTATTACGGATGAGAATTCGAAAATTCTTCTGATAGATAAGGTTATTAAAAAATAGGGAATTTCAAATATGAATGAGACCGTTGAGAAAGTTTTGGATGTTGGCGGTTTTCAAATTTCCTATACGGATACCGGCGCGCCTGATGGGCGCGTTTTATTTTGTGTGCATGGTTTGCTTTCTAACGGGCGGGATTATGATTTCTTTGCACGGTATATGGCGGGGCTTGGCTATCGTGTGATTTCTATGGATTTACCCGGGCGGGGGAAGAGCGATTGGTTTGAAGATAAAACGCATTATGCGCCACCGTTTTATATTCCGTATTGTCTGGCATTAATTTCACATGTGACACAGGGACGCGAGTTTGATTTCTTTGGCGTGTCTTTGGGGGGAATTATTGGTATGTCCCTGCATAATTTTGAGGGTGTGAATATTGAGCGTTTGATTATTGTTGATGTAGGGGCAGAGATCCCAGCGAACGGGTTAAACGACGTTGGAGCACTTGCGAAAGTTAGCCCTGTTTTTGATATGCGTGAGGATGCGGTTTTATTTTTGAAAGATCGGTGCGCGGTGTGGAATATTCAGAGTGATGATATATGGGCACACCTTATTCGGCATAATATTACGCCGCATGATGCAGGCGGATATAGGATGCATTATGATCCGGCGATTGGCGCGGCGTTGCCTGATGAGAATGAGACGATTGATTTATGGGATTTGTGGGACAGTATTAAACAACCTGTTTTATTAATCCGCGGTGGACAATCTGTTTTATTACCGCAAGGAATATCGGCACAAATGAAGGCGCGATATCAAGGGCAGAAGATAGATGAGATCGTTTTTGAAAATTGTGGTCATGTTCCAAATCTAATGGAAGACAATCATTTAAAAGTTCTGCGACCATGGTTTCAACACGATAAGGCTTAAGGTAAGTTGAATTTTGTTGCAATGGGGTGTTTTTCATTCGTATCATAATTTTATTCAGTGACTTCATATGTGATTCTTGCGCTTTTAACGCCTAAAAGGTTTTTATAATGTCAGTATTTGATTCCGTTAATCCACGTATTATCGCCTTTGTTAATCAAAAGGGCGGCGTTGGGAAGACGACTACAGTTGTTAATGTCGCAACGGCATTGGCGGCAATAGGAAAGCGTGTGTTGCTTGTCGATATGGACCCGCAAGGGAATGCGACAACCGGACTGGGGATACGCCGTATTGATATAAAGCGTTCGGTTTATGATGTGTTACAGGGTAATGCGAAAATTTATGAAGCCGCATTAAAAACAAAAGTACCGGGATTGTCGGTTGTTGCCTCTTCTGTTCATTTGTCTGGTGCAGAAGTTGAGCTTGTGAATGCAGAGCGTCGTGAATACCGTATGAAGGAAGCGCTGCATACAAAGATGCCGTATGATTACGTGTTGATTGATTGCCCGCCTTCGTTAAATCTTTTGACGCTTAATTCCTTGGTTGCGGCGCATTCGATTATTGTACCGATGCAGTGTGAGTATTATGCTCTTGAAGGGCTTAGTCATTTGACGAAGACAGTTTCACGTATTCAAAAGCATTTTAACCCGTATCTGGATGTGCATGGCATTGTTCTGACAATGTATGATGAGAGTAGTGACCTTACGCGTTTGATTGCGGATGATGTACGAAAATATTTTGGTGAAAAGGTTTACAAAACGACAATTCCGCGTAATGTTCGTTTATCAGAAGCACCGTCCTATGGTCTTCCTGCGCTTATCTATGATATGAACTGTGCAGGTGCAAGAGGCTATATCAAGCTTGCAAAAGAAATTATTAACCGTGAACGTGATGTTTATAACCAAACCGAGGTGGCATAATCATGATGGATGTAGATATGGATATTGAAAGTAAAGAAGAAGAAACTGGTGGTCTGGGATTAGGCCGTGGCCTTAATGCACTGTTTGATGATGAGGAAGTTGGCTCGGTTGTTTCTCAAATTGAAGAGAAGGTTCAAAAAGAAGGCCCGTCTGTTCGTGCACGCCATATGGTGGGCGTAGAGCAGCTTGCGCCAAGTAAGTTCCAACCTCGTAAGAAGTTTAAAGAAGAAAGCCTTCAGGAGCTCGCAAATTCGATTAAAGAGCATGGCGTGCTTCAGCCTCTCCTTGTTCGTGAAAATCCGGATCAGGCAGATCATTATGAAATTATTGCCGGAGAACGTCGTTGGCGTGCTTCGCAGAAAGCGCAATTGCATGAAGTGCCGGTTATCTTGCTTGAGCTTGATGAATTGGAAGCCTTTAAAATTGCGTTGATTGAAAATCTTCAACGTGAAGACCTTGACCCTATTGATGAGGCGCTGGGCTATCAGAAACTTTTGGATGATTATAATCAGACACAAGAAGAGCTTGCCAAAGCTGTTGGTAAAAGTCGTCCGCACATCACAAATACTGTGCGTCTTTTGACATTACCGGAAGATGTTCAAGATTATGTGAGTACAGGTGATTTATCCATGGGGCATGCGCGTGCTCTTATCACTGCTCAAGACCCTAGCGCGCTTGCCAAGCAAGTTATTGCAAAGGGGTTGAGTGTTCGTCAGACAGAGAAATTTGCGGCGGAGAAAAAAGGTACGGTGCAAAAGAAACGTGCGGCAAAGAAAGACGCTGCGCCGGAGAAAGATACGGATACTATTGCGCTTGAGAATGATATTAGTAATGCGCTTGGTATGCGTGTGACGATTGATAGTGCAGATGGGAAAAGCGGAAAGTTGGCAGTTGAATTTACATCACTGGATCAGCTTGATGAGCTTTTACACCGCCTTGCGCATTTTCCGAGTAGTCGCCTGAACGGCTAAAACTTGTAATTTTAACGTATTTCGTGATATAAATTCCTGATGTTACGATTGATATGTCTAAGGGGACATGGACGGATGCGTTGGGGCAGAAAACAAATGTTGATCTGACATATCCGTCTGATGATATGAGCTCTTCGGTTGAAAACTCTTTATCTATACCAGATACCGGAAGTAGTCTGGGTATGGGCAGGAAATAGTAATCTCTATTTTTTAGTTGTTTATATGATGAGTGTTGTTTAAGGGTATGCTTGTTATGTTTTAGGTTAAGAAGGAACCGGAAGAATGTGGAATAGAAATCAGGAAAAACCAGTAACGTCTTTGGTTGGGCATTTTGCTGATGCTGATGTGCATGTTGGTGATTTAATCACGAAGTCTATTGATTCTGAAAATTTTGCAAAGCCTGAGCATGATGTCACATATAAGGGGCAGACATATCGTTTTATTAATCCGGATTCTTTAAGCGATGAATCGCTTGAGACATTAAAGCAAGATAAAGACGCGTATGTTTTTGATGGTGATCTTAACGGTCTGCATATTAATGTGACATCGGGTGGTATCCGATCACAGCATATCCCTGAGTTAGGGTAACTTACGTTATTTCCATGCTTTCTTGTTCAGGGGAGTCAGCATAATCAGTAGGGTGTAAGTCGAAAACGTCATCTTGATTAACGCCATCCATAAATGGTTTCCCGCGCTCTTCATTTGTTTTATCCAAAATAGCAGCAATCCAGTTGGATAATAACGCACGTTTAGAGGAACTCCATCGATTTTGAGTGTTTTCTACAACTTCTATGTAGTCCTCAGGAGGAAGATTACCTTTATTTTGTGGATCATGATATTCACCAGTTGCTACTTTTTGTCGGAATTTTTCAACTAAATCAAGGGCTGTACCGTGTAAATAATTATGTGGAATTGGTGTGAGAGGTTCGGGTTTTGCGGTGGCTCTGACATCTGCACAGATGCCAAGGTCACGTTGCATTTCACCTAATAAAGTATTGGTATTATATTCAGGGTGTCCTTGCCAAAATATTGCCCGTAGTCCATCAGGGCTAGTTGCCATATGAACGCCTGCGTCTTTACTTGCGACTAAAACAGGCATGTTGTGGCGGGCAAATTGATCTTCTGTAATTTCATTCCAACGTGAATGCGGAATGTCAAAGGCAGTATCCATACCATGTGTAAGTGGGTGATGTTCGTTGCGAACTTTATGTTCAAAGACCCCCCAGCGCTTTTCGTTGAGTGGGGTGCGCTGTTCGTTATGTTGCATTAACATATAAGCGTGACTTGCCAGACAGGAATATAGAGTGGACGTTGGACCTTCATCACTTTCTGCCCATGCGACCACTTCTTTCAATGGATCGTAAAATTTTTGCTGTGAGAGGTCAGATCCTGCGACATTTGCGCCTGTAACGATTAAGCCATCCATGCCCTCTGCTTTGGCTTGATCGAATGTAATATAATTTTCATCTACGTATTTTTGATGCTCTTCTGAGCGTTCTATTCCGTCTAGTGCAATGAAGTGCGGAATGATTTGTAATCCACTGGATGCGTAATGAAGGGGAAGTGTAAATTGAGTTTCTGTTTTCTTTAGCGCGGCATCGGGCATCATATTAACGATACCAATATGAAGTTCACGAACTGCACGTTTTGCTGCTTCGTTAATGCAGATAACAGTCGGATCGACTTTGCGCATCCGATCTAGATAATTTCCTTGTGGTGAAGCGACTGGCATTACTCAATAAACCCGATTTTATTATATTACTTAATTTATAGATCGATTGTTTTATAAAAAAATAGCTACAACCGTCAACCTACATAATGATTATGTAATTTAGCATAGGGTTATATATTAAAAAATTGATTAATTGCGCCTATAATATTTGATATAGCTTATCTCGAGATAAGCGTGTTCATCGGAAGAAATTAATCTTTAAATTAGAATGGTGCAGTGATGCAAAGAGAATACTGGGTCGATTATGCCAAAGCGATAGGAATTGTACTGGTTGTGTATGGGCACGTCGCTAGAGGTCTGTATGGTGCAGACCTTGTCATCTCGAACAATATATATGCTTTACTTGATAGTGTTGTTTATAGTTTTCATATGCCGCTTTTTTTCTTTTTGTCAGGGCTTTTCTTTTATGGATCGTTTTTAAAAAAAGGGTGTGGCTCATTTGTTTTGAGTAAGGTTGATACAGTTGTTTACCCTTACTTGATCTGGTCGATTATGCAGGGCTCGATAGAGGTATTTTTATCGCAATATACAAATGGAAATGTTTCTTATAGTGAGGTGTCCTCTCTTTTATGGTCACCACGTGCGCAATTTTGGTTTTTGTATAGTTTGTTTTTTATCTTTGCCGTTAGTGCAGTTTTATATGCGTTTTTATTAAAAGCGAAGGTTTCTGCGAATATTGTTACGGCTTCATTGCTAATAATTTCTGTTATTCTTTATTCTTGTTGTTCTATTTTGCCGGATGTTTTTCTTGTGCAATCTTTTTCGCAGAACTTTGTCTTTTTTATTTTTGGTGTGTTCTTTTCTTTTTATTTGAAGACAGATAATTTTACGCGCCTTCCTTTGGCATTGTTGTTTTTATGTTTCTTTCTTATTGGGCAATTTGTATATCATATCATATTGGAATTGAATTACGGTGACAGGGGTGTTTTGTCTTTATGCCTTGCCCTGATTTCTATTCTTTTTGTGGTGTCTGTCTCTGTCTTAATTGATCGTAAAGTGCGGTGTTCTTTTGCTGTCTTTATTGGTGCATCGTCAATGGCGATATATTTGATGCATATATTAGCAGGGAGTGGCGTGAGAGTGATTTTGAAATCATTTTTGGGTATTGAATCGTATATGGTGCATTTGTCTGTGGGCATGACTGTGGCATTATTCGCGCCATTACTTGCTGTCTTTATTTTACGTAGATTAAATGTCTCTTACGTTTTTTCGGCACCAATTCATAAAGTTATCTTATATGCGTATTATAAGATATTGCGGAAGGGTTCGTGAAGGTATCTTTATTTAATTCGACTGGCTTTTTCATCGTGGCCAGAGGTGCCAAAGCGCTTATTTAAGATATCAAATACGTCCTGAGGCGGAACATCATGGTGGGAGAGCATGACCATTAAATGAAATAGTAGATCTGCGGCTTCGCTACGAATGTTCTTTTGTAATTCGGGTGCATTAGGGTTTTCATCTAGTGCTAATGCTTCATCGATTACTTCTTGTGCTTCTTCCAATATTTTTTCCGCAATTTTAGGGCTACCCTTCTCGTAAAGACTTGCAACGTATGATTTTTTTCCGTCTGAGTTTTTACGTTCTTGCAGAATTTTATAGAGTTTATCGAGGGTATTTTCTTGCATAATTTTTAGTTTTTTAATATTGGTTTCGTTAAAATTAAGTAATTCGTATTTCAATTGTGATTGAATATTAGTATGAGTTTGTTAAAAATCAATAAAAAAGCGGTTGATAATGTAGATGGTATGGTGCTTTTTCAGCATAGTATAGCGCTACAAGAGCCATTGGGCACGCCAACAGTGTTTATCAGTGATACTGATATTCCTGATGATGCCTCCTCTTTTTTGGTTTATTTAAGCGCAAGGCTTTGCGTAAACATTCGGAACAGTTTTTAGAGAGCGCGGTACGTTTGCGTTATGGGCATGAGTATAGTGGTCAGATGATGCCCCATATCAAGAATGCGGTTGTGAGTAGCGGTAATACTTTTTTTGGTATTAGCCTAAAAAAACCTGATCCATGTGCTTATCCTGTGAGGCACATAAAAGAGGACGCTTTACATGCATCGGACTCTGAGCCTGATAATTATAAGGTGCCTTTATTTAATTTGGTATATACGCCTTCGATGGATGAATCCGGGGCTTTACTCTTTGAGAACACGTATGCGGATAAAGAAGGCTCTTTTCCGGGGGCTGCAAGTCAGTGGCAAATGTTTCTGTTATGGCATGAAATAGGGCATGGTACGGGTGGTGGTGAGCCTCAATCCGATGCCATATCCGCGGTGGTTTGTCGTCAGGCATTTGAGGATACAACTTTTTTACGGGCTATGGCGGATTACCGTATGGCGAAGGTCTTTAATTGCTTGCTTCGTTATGATGGAATTTATGCAGAAGGTATGCAGGGGGTAGATAATTATGGTGTCCCGACGGCAGAGGCACTGGATCATATTAATAACCTTTCGGAAAGTTCAGTGAATGCACTGGATGAGGATATGATCAGGAATATAAGTTTCCAAAAATTTGATCATTGTAACAGTGTTCCTATGAATGTTGCGAGAAGGCTGCATTATCAGCAATTAGAAATGGGACGACGCAGAAAGTATAATGAGGATGGCATTATAACAGATAATGTTTTGTTGAATTATGCCGATAGTGCGAGAGAATTAGTTTCCAAGGGTGGTTTGAAAGTCGCTGAAGAAAAAGTTTTACGGCGTGCAGGGCTTGCTTTTACATGTATTACGCATGGTTCTTCTTCCTATGAAAATAATATGGATTTAGTGCCTGATGAGTTTTTCGAGAGCGAGAAGCAAGAGCCTGTGACATTTGATAAAGGGGAGTTTATGCTTGATCCTGACTAGGTTATAGGCGCACCGGAATTCCTGCTTTTTTCATTTCGTTTTTGGCTTGTTCAACTGTGTATTCACCGAAATGGAAAATTGATGCGGCGAGTACTGCGCTTGCGTGTCCTTCTGTTACGCCATCAATGAGGTGTTGTAAGTTGCCCACTCCCCCTGATGCGATGACAGGGATTTTCACTGCATCTGATACGGCGCGTGTTAGGGGCAGGTTAAAGCCTTGTTTTGTGCCATCACGATCCATTGAAGTGAGGAGGATTTCACCTGCTCCGTATTCTGCCATTTTGATGGCCCATTCAACGGCGTCTATTCCCGTGCCTTTACGTCCGCCATGGGTGAAGATTTCCCATCCATCTGATCCGTCTTCTTTTGCTTTCGCATCGATGCCAACGACAATGCATTGACTACCGCATTTATCGGAGGCTTCTTTTACAAAATCGGGATTTTTAACCGCTGCGGAATTGATGGAGACTTTATCTGTTCCTGCATTTAGGAGATTACGAATATGCGAAATATCGCTAATCCCACCGCCGACAGTTAGGGGAATAAAGACTTCGTCGGCAACTTTTTCAACCATATGGATGATTGTGTCACGCCCTTGATGTGTTGCAGTGATATCAAGGAAGCATAGTTCATCAGCGCCCTGATCATTGTAGATTTTGGCCTGTTCAACCGGATCGCCTGCATCGACGATATCAACGAAATTGACGCCCTTAACCACGCGACCATTATCAACATCCAGACAGGGAATAATTCTAGTTTTTAACATGTCTGTTTATGCTTTCAAAATTATGTCAGGTTTTAAGATTAAATCTGGCCTGCTGCGACTTTTAGGGCGTCTGCGGGTTTGATACGGCCATCATAGAGAGCTTTACCAACGACTACGCCTTCTACACCATATTCAGCAGCATCACGAACCAGTTTTAGATCATCTAAAGAGCCAACACCGCCAGAGGCAATGACAGGGATAGAGGTGCTTTGTGCAAGAGCGATTGTGGATACGGCATTAATACCTTCGCCTGTACCATCCCGATCAATATCTGTGTAGATGATTGTACATACGCCGGCATCTTCAAACATTTTTGCAAGTTCGGTTGCCTCAAGGTCAGATTCTTTTACCCAACCCTCTACCGCGACTTTTCCGTTACGTGCATCGATACCAACTGCGACTTGACCGGGGAATTTATTGCAGGCCTCTTTTACTAATTCAGGATCACGTACGGCAATTGTACCGAGTATGACACGACTTACGCCTTCTTCCAGCCACTTTTCGATTTGTGCCATTGTACGAATTCCACCGCCTAATTGTACGGGAATATCAACAGATTTAATGATTTTTCGAACGGCAGAATGGTTTGCCGGTGCGCCATTGACTGCGCCATCCAGATCGACGACATGTACCCATGAAAAACCAGCGTGCGCCCAATCATAGCCTTGTGCAGCGGGATCATCATTGTAGATAGTGTCTTTGCTCATGTCACCTTTATAAAGGCGTACACATTGACCGTTTTTTAAATCGATAGCTGGGTAAATAATCATATTATGAGATATAGCAGAATATAGAGAACTGACAAGCAACATTCATAGGGCAGTACTATAATTTATTTGATTTTTGATAATACTTATTGTAAATCTTCGTTTCGGTTGAAAATAAATAATAATATTGAGTATTTAAGTATGAATTCTGTAGCGACTTACCTTTTTAATCCGATGGCTGATGATGCTGTTGATGTTTTGTCTGATATTGCACAGGACTATCAGAATAGTTTGACGGGGCCGCATGCGCCGGAGGCATTACAGCCGCGTAATCCTTTGGATAAAGATGTCGAAACGATGCGTTCTTTGCAGCATAATTTTAATTATAATGGTGTGACGTTAGGGCATTTTAACAATACGTTATTCGTGTCTTATACATCGACAGCTGATGAACAAACTGCGCGTAATGTTGAAGACGTTGAGTTTGTTGATGAGTTTGTGCAATCTGCTGTCGCGCTTTAATTACTGATCGTTTATTTTTTCAAAATCTTACAATAATAATAGCCTTTTAGGACTTTACCATTAACCTCGGCATAGTGCGGATGTGTACCGATACGCTCATATCCCATATGTTCGTAGAGCGTTATGGCCGTTTCCAATGTCTCGCGAATATCCAGATTTATGACTTTAAACCCGTCGGCGTGTGCATGTTCTTCGGCAGCTTCGATTAGCATTTTGGCAAGGCCGTGTCCGCGTGCCCATGGTGCAACAAAGTTTGTTGTTAACTGGATGGCGAAGCTTTGTGCTTCGTTATTTCCGGGGGGTTTTAGAAGTTGGCATGTGCCGCAAATAACGCCATCAAGACGTGCGGCAAATAGCTCACGCGCGGGCATAGCAAGAACACCTTGCCAGTATCGTTCCAAAATATCACGCGCAGGAAGCTTAACCCACCCGAAACCACCACCGCCTTCTATGGCTGCGTCCGTTGCATCACATAAATCATTTAAATCGCCTGCGTTGAATTTTTGCAAGCGCTCAACTGTTGGGAGAGGTTCCAGAGGTTTTAAATTTGTGCTGTCGCTCATGTTTTATGTCCCCTGTTTAAAACGTACTTAACTATCGTAATATTCGTTACAAATGAACTATGGTTTCCAGTCCATGAAATTCGAGAGTAATTTTAATCCTGTATTATGGCTTTTTTCAGGATGAAACTGCACACCAATCATATTGTCTCGTCCAACAATCGCGGGGATAAATCCCCCGTAATCTGTCATCGCTAAACAATTATGATTATATGTACATTGGAACATAAAAGAATGAACAAAATAGAAATTTTCAGAAGAATCTATATTGCGTAGCACAAAGTGGCGGTTATCTTGCTGGTCGTTTGCGGAGAATGACCGTAATTCGTTCCAGCCCATATGTGGAATTTTGAGTGTTGGATCAGTAGGTTGTATAGGAACAACTTCACCTTCGATCCAATTTAACCCGGCAGTTACGCCATGCTCCATTCCGCGTGATGCCATTAGTTGCATACCCACGCATATCCCTAAAAATGGAGTTCCTTTTTTCAGTACCGTTTCATTGAGGGCGTCGATCATGCCATCAACAGATTGCAAGTTTTTCATGCAATCACGAAATGCACCTTGTCCGGGTAGAACGATGCGGTCTGCGCTTCGTAAATCTTCCGGATTATTGCTGATTTTTACATCTATGTTTCGCGCATCGTTTTGTGCAATAGATTCAAAGGATTTTGCGGCAGAACGTAAGTTACCTGATCCGTAATCAATGATGATAATATTTTCTTTAGTCATGGAGTCTTTTATAACGTCTTTCTTTATAATGTCGAGTGTAATGTCTGCCTTGGTTTTTCTTGACATAATCTTTGAGTTTTCTGTAGGTTCTAAAACCATGAAATATGTATTTAATGATGAAGTTTATCCTGTCGCGACTTCGGAGGGTGAAATTGTTGACCTTCTTAAGAGTGATACTGTTCGCGCAGTGATGTATCGCAATACAGAATTGCAAAAGGATTTGGAGCGTGTTCGTACGGGGATAAACTTTCATGAGAATAATTCACTTGCGATGCAGTATCACGCTACTGAGCTGTCTCAAAAGCGTATAGAGACAGGTCAAAATCTTTATATGCGGGCGATTAAGTGTGAGGATGTTTTACGCGAATCTGCCGATGCTGCGATTGCTATTGATTTTGAATCTCTCAATATAATAACGCACCATACAAATGAAATTCGTGACCTATATAAGCGTGTTTTAGGTGAATATATAGGTGAGCGTCGTGATGAATCTCTTCACAGCAGGTTACTTATGACGCCAAAGGGCGGTGTTGGGCGTAGTCCGTTTTTGCACGCTGATCCTGTTGATTTGGCCGCGCATATTACATTTGATGGAGCGCCACTTTATATGCCTCAAGGTGTGATTAGTGATGCAACGTGGGAAATGATTAAGCGTCGTGAGCTTTTGACATTATCTGAAGAGGCGTGCGCGCAGGCGGCTGGAAGGGATGCTTGTTCGGCTACGCCGCATGTAGAGTTTGGTAGTGCGCGTCTTGGTGATGTTGTTTTCAAGAAAGGCGCACTTGGTAAGGATCTGGATTCGCCAGAGGAGCGCAAAGGCGTTTGCCCGCATTCTTCTTCACCGCATATTTCTGATTATGGGCAGGTGGGGGCTGTTATTTACTCCAAAGAGCCCTCTTAGCATTTTGCGATAGCTTTTCTTTGCCAGATCGCGTTTTTGGGTGTATTTGTGTGCCTGAATAAAACTGCATTTTCTTAAAGGATGAGATTATGACGATTGCATTATATCGTTGGAATGAAACAGACCAAAAAACCAAAAACCGTATTATGCGTCGTGCGCAGGCGGATATTGATGCGGTTTGCGAAATTGTCAGACCGATTATTGATGATGTACGCGATCATGGTGATGATGCGCTTCGTCGTTATGCCAACAAGTTTGAGGGTGCAGATGTGGGTGCGGTTAAGGCGCAGCCAGAGGAATTTGAGCGTGCGGAGAACAATCTGGATGAGGATTTAAAAGCGGCGATCAGACGTTGTGCACAAAATGTGGAAAAGTTTCACGTGGAACAGATGAAGCATGTTGAGAAGCGTTGGATGGTGGAGATTGAGCCCGGTGTTTGGGCAGGTGAACAGGTTAGTGCGATTGATTCTGTTGGTCTTTATGTGCCGCGTGGTAAGGGCGCATTTCCATCGGCGCTTTATATGCTTGCACTCCCTGCGGTGATTGCAGGTGTTCCGAATATTGCGATTGTTACGCCGCCGACATCAAATGGGTCGATTGATGATGCGACGCTTTATACTGCAAAGTTATGTGGTGTGGAAAATGTTTATAAATGTGGTGGTGCGCAAGGTATTGCGGCGCTGGGTTATGGAACGCAAAGCGTCCCACGGGTGAAGAAAGTTTTGGGGCCGGGTAGTCCGTATGTTGCGGCGGCAAAACGTATTATGTCTGACATTATGGATCCGGGTATGCCCGCAGGCCCGTCAGAGTCGATTGTTCTGGCGGATAGGTCCGCCGATCCGGATAACACGATCCTTGATATTTTGAATGAAGGTGAGCACGGTAAAGATAGTGGTGCATTGCTTGTGACGCATGATGAGGCACTTGCCCTTTATGTACAGGAAAATATGCCCGCGGTCATTGATAGTTTGCCGCAGCCACATCGCGATATTTGTACGCATGTGATGGGTGGAACGGATGAGAGTTATGGCGGTATTATCTTGACTGATAGTCTGGAAGAGTCGATTGCCTTTGCTAATGATTATGCGCCGGAGCATTTGCACTTGAAGGTGCAGGATGGTGAAAAATATCTTGATGATTTAAAGCATGCGGGAGAAATTTTGATTGGCGAGCATACGCCCTCTTCTCTTGGGAATTACGGTATTGGTGTAAATCATGTTTTGCCAACAGGTGGTTGGGCACACACATATTCATGTACAAGCGTTTGGGATTTCTTAAAGCGCACATCAATTTCCCGATGCGATAAGCAAGGGTTTGAGGCTCTTAAAAATCCTGTTTGTACAATGACGGATTATGAAGGCTTCCCAGCGCATGGCGAGGTTTTAAGACGTCGTAAGGTTTAGGCCGATATTATTAGATATCTGAAAGGTTCAGTGTGATGCCAAACAATATTAATACAATTCAATATGACAATAAATCTTTTCGGTTTTCACCTCACACAGAGCATAGCCATGTTCACGGTACTAATGTCATGCTTTATGATGATGCGAGTAAGCCTGATCGTCAGAGTAATGCCTTAAAATTGGATAATAAATTTAAGGCTACGGCTCTTGGTATAAGTTCTAGTGCGATTTTATTTGTTTCTATGAGTGGCCCTCAACAGAATCCAGATATTAATTTTAGTGTTGGTGAGGAAAATATTTCTGTCAACGCGTATGAGTATTTGTCCGGTTATGGTGAGTATCTTGATAATGCGCCACAAGAACTGAAAGAGCAGTTTGAACAAAATCCTTATGTATTTGAACAGTATGAAAGAGATTGGAGTATAGAGTTTTTCAGAGAAAAATTGGCTGATCTTGTAGAGGGGCCGGATGAGTTTTTCTTTGAGCTTTATGGTGGTTTGGATAATGCGATGGGAGATATCGGGCGTATGCTTGTATCAGGTGTGAGTGGTTGTGTGGAGGCTGACCATGAAGGCTATGATTTATGAGCAGAAAATTAAATAACAGTCCAAAGCAGCCCGTGCAGGAGTCTGTTCATTATATGACTCCGTTTGGGTATAAAACTCTGGTGGATGAGCAAAATTGGTTGGTTCATGAAGAACGTCCAAAGATTTGCTCGATTGTTTCATGGGCGGCGGGTAATGGTGATCGTTCTGAAAACGGGGACTATATCTATAATAAGAAACGTCTGCGCGAGATTGATCGCCGTTTGCGTTATCTCAAAAAGAAATTAGATGATGCGAAGGTTATTGATCCGAAGGATCAGCAAAATCTCAGCCGTGTTTATTTTGGGGCGCGTGTGACTTATGTGCGTTACCTTGAGGATGGTGAAGAGGTTGAAGTCACCGTTCATTTAGTCGGTGTAGATGAAGCGGATTTTGATGCTAATGAAGGCCGGGATAAAATTAACTGGCTCTCCCCTGTTGGTAAGGCGCTGATGAAAGCAGAGGAAGGCGATGTTGTGCGTGTGCGCACGGATGGTGGCCTTGAAGATATTGAAGTTGTTGAGATTGCCTACCCGCTTAGTCCAGTTTGATTTACAAAGCGCCCTTTGTGCTTGGTAGTTGATCTGCTGCTCTTGGGTCTGTTTCAACGGCCATGCGTACGGATTTTGCGAATGCTTTAAACACGCTTTCAATAATGTGGTGGTTATTTGTGCCGGTAAGTTGTGTGATGTGCAGGGTTAGGCCTGCTGCGCCTGCTAATGCTTGAAAGAATTCCTGAAATAGTTCTGTATCCATTTGACCAAGGCGATCAACAGTGAATTTTACATCCCAAACCAGAAATGGGCGGTTTGAGAAATCAAGTGCGACTGAGCTGCGGGCTTCGTCCATAACAAGGTCGAAGTGCCCGTAACGACGAATACCTTTTTTATTACCGATCGCTTGTTTTAATGCTTGGCCTAATGTGATGCCTGTATCCTCGGCAGTGTGGTGACCATCGATGTGCAAATCACCGTCAGCTTTGATGTTTAAGTCAATTAGGGAATGCTTTGCCAGTTGTTCCAGCATGTGATCGAAGAAGCCAATCCCGGTATTTATATCGGATTTACCTGTACCATCCAGATTAACGGAAACAGAAATAGATGTTTCGTTGGTTTTACGGCTTATCTCTGCGTTACGATTGCTCATCGTTTTGTCTTTCTTCTTTTCGCATATGGTTTGTTATTACATTTTAAGGTAGTGTTATTACGTAAGTAACCCTACTTTGTAAATATTACCAAAACCTTATCACATCATGATTATACGTGCAGCCGTAAAAATAGTATCTTTTGTTTGTTTATTCATGCTTTTGGGCGGTGTAAGTGCCTGTACGCAGGTGCGTAAGGCCGAATATGCGCAAAGTGTTGATTATAGTGATGATGAACAAAGTACGCCGATTCATTTCAGAAGTTTACGTAGTGCATTACCTATTGGGTCTGAGATTGGCACGCTTAAATTAGGTTACTCTTTCGTTTATAGCAAAGCCGGGCGGGATTTATTGCAAGGGCTTAATCAAGCTTCTCTTGGTGATATGTTTGCCGAGACGTTGGAGCTACAGGGCTATGACGTGGTGAGCAGATTGAATGTTGTGTTTGAAGAAGAGTATGAAGCGGAGCTGTCGAGATCGCAGTATGTCATCAGTGGAAAAATTATTGATGCAGATATTGATTTGAGTACGGTGGGGAGTGTGCAAGTTTTTAGCTGGCTTGCTTCTGCACCATCGGGTGAGCGTGGAAAATTATATTTAAAAATTGAATGGGCGGTTTACGATTCTTTACGGAGAAAGACAGTCTATAAAACCGTTACAGATGGATATGTGCATAGGCGTGTTGCCAATCTTGAGGGGCTTACCTTAATGATTAATGATGCGTTTGGTATGGCGGCACATAATTTGGGTACGGATGTGCATTTTCATGATTTGGTTTTTTATGGCACGAAGCCGCCGCAGGACTGGAAAAAGAAGAAGCATAAAGAGCCGCCGCGACTTTATGATCGTAATGAAGCGGTGGAAATAAATAACCCTCCTCTTTCCAAAAATTTATTACCGGAACATGTTGAGCGCAGTCGTAAGGTCGCTGTTTTAATAAGGCGAGGCAGTGCACACGGGTCGGGGTTTTTTATTACGAAGCAAGGACATATCCTAACAAATCAGCATGTTGTGGGTGAGGCAACCCGTGTGCGTATTGTAACAGCGGATCGTGAAGAAGTGTTGATTGGTGAGGTTTTACGGCGTGATGCGGTGCGTGATGTTGCACTTATAAAGATTGAGGACATGCCAAAGGATTTGGATATTGTCACTGTCCCTATTCAAACGGTTTGGCCGGAGGTGAGTGCGGATATTTATGCGCTGGGTGCGCCATTGCACCCGAAACTAATGGATACTTTGACAAAAGGGATTGTGAGTACGCATCGTAAAAATATGCGGGACAAAGGAGCGCGATTGGATTTTATTCAAGGGGATGTTTCAATTCATGGGGGGAATAGTGGTGGCCCTTTAATGGATGCGTACGGCAATATTATTGGGATAAGTGTTGCGGGATATCAGCCATTGGGAGGAGGTGCGAATGCTTCTCTTAACTTGTTTATACCGATTGAAAATGCACTTAAGGCAATGGATATTACCTTAAGCGCGGAGTAATTTATGTGTCAGTTGGGATAGATGTTTTCACTAGTGACGGTCGATCTTTGTACGTTTCATATATAGTTTCGATGTTTTTATAGGTGCGCCATTCGATAACTTTACGTTTTTCCAGAAACTCAATCGTACAAATAAGAGCCAGTTCAGGAAGACCGAATTCTTTACCGAGGTCTTCTAAAGAATTGAGATAATTTAAAGTATTTGCAACACGGTCTAAGGAATGTTTTAGATACCCCTCTTCAAGGTCTAGGTCTGTTGAGTGTGAAAAGATTATTCTTACAATTGCAGATTCACAGATGCCGAGAATAGCGGTGATGGCGTTTTCTTGTTCAATTGTTAGATCTTTGTTAAAAGGCGATATGTTATTTTCTTTGTTAATCAGGTAGTTACATATAATTCGTGAGTCGAATATTGTATTATCGCTATCTTGTAAAACTGGCACTCTAATAAGTGGGTTATTATTTTTGACAAGCTCTGCTTCTTCTGGTGTTGGGGCTAGCATAGTGCTGATTTGTACGAGCTCATATGAAAGAGAGAGTTCCTCTGCTAAGGCACGTGTAATGCGTACGTAGGGGCTTGTTAGTGATCCGATAATTTTCATGCGTTTGGTCCTTATTATATTACTTGCATAATGCAATTGATTTGAAGCTATATGAAGTTTTGTAATCTGTCCATAGGAAATGGTGAGATAATATGTGTTGTTTTATGAGATGATCTTGACACGGCCCTTCCCTATCCATCATATGATATCCATGACTTATGATATTCAAAATTATGCAGATGCCAGTAAATGGCGTGGTACGACAATCATCTCTGTGCGTAAAGGAGATGATGTTGTTATTGTTGGAGACGGTCAGGTCTCTATGGGGCACACAGTTTTAAAGGCGAATGCGCGTAAAGTGCGCCGTTTGGGACGTGATGATAATATTATCGCGGGTTTTGCCGGGTCGACTGCTGATGCTTTTACGTTATTTGAACGTCTTGAGGCAAAGTTGGAGGCACATCCGGGGCAATTAACACGTGCATGTGTTGAGCTTGCCAAAGATTGGCGTACAGATAAGTATTTGCGTAAATTAGAAGCTCTTATGGCGGTTGCGGATAAGGAAACCTCACTTATTCTGACAGGGAATGGTGATGTGGTTGAGCCGCAAGATGGCGTGATTGGTATCGGTTCGGGTGGTAATTATGCACTAGCTGCGGCGCGTGCATTGTATGATCAGGATTTAAGTGCGGAAGATATCGCGAAGAAATCACTTCAAATTGCGGCCGATATTTGTGTTTATACAAATGCCAACATGATTGTCGAGACGCTTTAAGCCCTAATTTTCGTAACGTTGTTTTGATTGCTGAGGATGTTTATTGTGTGTTCTCCGCGTTTTTCTCATCTTCTTCTTCAACATCATGTGTGAAGCCACCGGTTTTAATGGCAGAGAATATAAACCCTGCGGTTAATGCACCGATTGTTACAATGAGCGACATGCTTGGCGTGACGTGATAGTCGTGGAGCTCGTACATGTTGCAAAAAGCATTGTAGAAGACTTTAAATCCGATAAAAGCCAGCACAAAAGATATCGCGTATTTCATCAGATCGAAACGGTTGATGATGTTTTCTACGGCGAAAAAGAGTGCGCGTAAGCCTAATACGGCGAAAACGTTACTTGTGAAGACAATAAAGGGGTCTGTTGTTACGGCCAAGGCCGCGGGGATACTATCTACGGCAAATATGACATCACTAATCTCAATAATAATCAGGGCAAGGAATAGTGGCGTAAATACAAATTTTGAAGTGCCTTTTATTGCACCTTTTTCATCTTCGGAGAGTTGTTCTCGCTTAATCATAAAGCGATTTCCGTGGATTTCTTTGGTCAGGGGAAAGCGTTTCCTTAGGAAGATGACCAAGGGCTTATCTTCGAAATCATCGACATCATCATCGTCGTCGACCAACATCATTCTTATGCCTGTATATACTAGGATAGCAGCAAAGATGAAGAGTACCCAGTCGAACTGGTGGACAATAGCCGCGCCTGCGCCAATCATAATACCGCGTAAGATGACAACCCCGATGATTCCCCAAACGAGGACGCGATGTTGGTACACTCTTGGGATGGAAAATGCCGAGAATATGACGGACATTACAAATAAATTATCGAGTGATAAGCTTTTTTCGATTACATATGTTGTGTAATAGAGCATTGCGCGCTCTGATCCGAAATGTAGCCAGATTAATACACCAAAGGCAAGACCGGCGATGATGTACCAGCCGCTTAAGATCAGGCTTTTACGAAAGCCGATGACGTTATCTCCGCCCTTGTTAAAGAGCTTTAAGTCGATCGCTAAAAGAAAAGGGACAAGGGCAAAGAAAATTACCCAATCTGTCATTTCCATGGAATGTTCCTTGGTTAAGCCGTAAAATATCCGTTTATCTATTTGATATGTAACATGCAGGTGTTAATAAAACCATACCAATCAAGTCTGTTTATTGTTTTTCTTGGGCTAGTTTTATTTAGTTTATGCTTCAGGTGCGTTTTGTTCAGGCGCGTCATCGTCATATTGTGGTGGTGGTTCTGTTGCAAATAGTTCGGTAAAGGATAGGTCTTGTGCATTGACGGCAATTGAATCTGTGCCCCTGACAAGTGCAAAGTTTCCTTGGCTACCGACTAAGCTGCTTTGCTCATCATTATATATTTCGATGAATTCAGAGTTTAGCGTTCCGTCTTTGGGGCTGATAAATACAAACTCATCGGTTGATGGGTTGATGTCATCATATCTTTCAGTTTCACCGTTTAGAAAAGTGATGAGCATTTGTTGGGAGTCGTCTCCTGTTGGGAATCCTTTAAAAGCGTCGGCTTTTAGGTATTTTGTGTTTTCGTTTTCTTGGCGTGCAAGGAACAAACAGGGCTGTTCGAAGGAAAAAGTGACGTTACTGTCTTCTGAGTTATCTTCCAGAATTATAGTGTCTTGTTTTACGTTTTTAATTTTTGATAAATCCGGATTTTCGGGGTCAAGCTCATGACGGGCTACAAGAAGTTGGAGTTGACCGGCTTTTGGTAATACGGCGGTGTTAAATTGTTCGGATGATAAAACGCCTTGTTCTGTGTTGTTCTTTATCTCTGTTACCATGCTCTTTATCTCTGTTACCATGCTCTTTATATGCCTTTTATCGAAATCATTGTGATTAAATGGAAATAGCACTTGCCATTTCTGATTATAAAACCTATTTCAGTTAGCATAGAAACAATATAAAAGTCCAACTTTCGAAAAGGTCAAATCATGAGTGAATCCGCAAAAGACAAGCTTATCAGCCTTCCTTCCTTCTCCCCGCGTGAGACAGTGAGTGAGTTGGATCGCCATATTATCGGGCAGAATGATGCCAAGCGTGCGGTTGCTATTGCACTGCGTAATCGTTGGAGACGTTCGAAGCTTGACCCTGAGTTGCAGGAGGAAGTTTATCCGAAGAATATCCTTATGATTGGGCCGACAGGTGTTGGTAAGACGGAGATTGCCCGTCGTTTGGCAAAGCTTGCTAATGCACCTTTTATAAAGGTGGAAGCCACGAAATTTACCGAGGTTGGTTATGTTGGTAAAGATGTTGAATCCATTATCCGTGATTTAACTGAAGCGGCCATTCGTATGACGCAGGATGTTATGCGTAAAACGGTGAAGGCGCAGGCGGAAATTTATGCAGAGGAACGTGTTCTGGATGCCTTGGTTGGTGATACCGCCGGTGAAGGTACGCGCGATAACTTTCGCAAGAAATTGCGTGCAGGTGAATTGAATAATCGTGAAATTGAAATTGATGTTACAGACAGTTCAAACCCGATGGGCGGTATGATGGATATTCCGGGAATGCCGGGATCGTCGATGGGTATGGTTAATATTGGTGATATGCTTGGCAAGGGTTTTGGTGAGCGTAAAAAACGTAAGCGTATGAGTGTTGAGAATAGTTATGATGTCTTGATTGCCGAGGAATCAGATAAGCTTCTTGATGATGATAAAATTGTGGCTGATGCACTTGATCTCGTACAGCAAAACGGAATTGTTTTTATTGATGAGGTTGATAAAATTGCGGCGCGTCAAGACGTACGGGGCGGGGATGTTTCTCGTGAAGGCGTACAGCGTGACTTGTTGCCATTGATTGAGGGAACAACTGTTACAACGAAACATGGGCAGGTTAAAACCGATCATATGTTGTTTATCGCAAGCGGCGCATTCCATTATGCAAAGCCATCAGATTTACTTGCCGAGTTACAGGGGCGTTTGCCTATTCGTGTGGAGCTTCGTGCCCTTACGGTCGATGATTTCAAACGTATTTTAAAGGAAACAGAGGCCAGTCTGATCAAGCAATATGAGGCGTTGATTGGGACAGAAGGCGTGACACTTACCTTTGAAGATGATGCAATTGATGAAATTGCGCGCCTTGCGTTTGAAGTTAATGAGCAAGTCGAGAATATTGGTGCACGTCGTTTGCATACTGTGATGGAAAAATTACTTGAAGAGCTAAGCTTTACGGCAAGTGATCGTGGCGGTGAAACCGTGGTTGTTACGGCAGATTATGTTCGTGAGCATGTTGAGGAGCTTGTAAAGAGTACCGACTTGAGCAAGTTTATTTTGTAAGTACGGATTTTAAGTCTCGTTTACAAATGCGAAATTATCGTGGTATGGCTCATCATTATCATCGGGCTGTATTGTCGGTTTTTCATCTATACGCATCCATTGTAAATCATTCGAAGTGTCGTCTATATAGGGGATTTGCACCTGCATTGCAGATTGGGCATTAAACATGCGAGGGAACCCTATGGTCTTTTTATGATCGTGGTACAGTGCATTTCCGCCTCCGCCTGATTGTAAATCTCTTTGCAAAGAGTCATATAATTCAGGGTTGGAGCACGCATTTGAAAAATTTGTGATGTAGCCTTCATACTCAATAAATAGTTTTGACGGACCGGCACTTTGCAATGTTTGCTGTACTTTTGTACTAAAATCTCGCCAATCTTTTGTTTCTATACCTGCGTATTTTTTACCATCTTGTCTTGGTGGCTTTGCCCACTTGCCGAGCTCTTTCATCGGGGCGGATGATGTATCGATTTCTTCATCGAATATGTTAGAGAGGGAAAATTTATCATCTTTTGGCATCATGATGACGATTGGGCAATCAATCTCGAGAGCGTAATCCAATGATTTAATACATACGGCTTGTTTTTTTGGCATGTTCACCCCTAAACTATCTCCACGGTCACAATAAACAAAAGAGAAATACTATGTCAAATAAACAGTATAGGTTTGCATTGTTTGGTTTTGTGCTTCTGATACTGACAAATCCTGTATATGCGGAGAGTAAAAAGTTTTTATTTCCTGTCGGGTGTACGTATGGAGAGGATTGTTGGGCAGTTAATTATGTGGATGTTGATCCAAAAGACGGTCGTCAGGATTTTAAGTGTAATCAGAAAACATATGATGGGCATAAGGGCACTGACTTTGCCCTTGGGTCTATTATACAGATGCAAGAGGGGGTTGATGTTTTTGCCGCTGCACAGGGGAAAGTTTTGCGGGTTCGGGATGGTGAGAATGATGCGCTAAAAACACCGGATGAAATGAAAGATTTGAAAGAGCGTAAAAAGGAATGCGGTAATGGTATTTTGGTTGATCATGGGGATGGCCTTCAGACGATTTATTGTCATTTAAAGAAAGGCTCTATAATCGCGGAGGTTGGAGATCATGTAAGCGCGGGTGAAACTATTGCACAAGTTGGGCAATCGGGCATGGCAGAGTTCCCGCATTTACATTTCGGTGTGATATGGGAGGGGGGTATTGTTGATCCGTATACTGGTGCGCTTAATGTCGCGGGGTGTAATGCGGTGAAGGAGAGCATGTGGCACATTGGATTGCCGATGAAGTATGAGCCTGTAGCGATTTTTGACGGTGGTTTTCGTTCAACTGTTCCGGATTTTGAGGCAATTAAACGCGGAGAAGGAAATCCCTCGACGTTATCATTAAAAAGTGCGGCGTTTGTTTTTTGGGTTGGGTTTTATAATGTAGAAAAAGATGATGTGATTGATCTTGTTATTCTGGATCCGGATGGGCAGGAATTTATTCGTCAGCAAAAAATAGTTCAGAAAAATAGAGCGCGACAATATTATTATACAGGACGTAAAATAGGGCACGTACAGCTTAAAACTGGTGTATATAAAGGTGTTTCAACGCTAAAGCGTACAGGTGTTGACGGTGTTTTACGCGAAGAAAGTTTTATTGTTGATGTGCGTTAGGTTTTATTTACTTCTGCGCAACAGAACATAAAGAGCACCCTGCCCGCCATCTTTTGGTCGCGCGGTTTCGTATCTTAGAACATATTGGTTTAAGGGTGCGGATGAGAGCCATTCAGGTGTTTTTTGTTTTAAAATCCCCGTTGTCTGCTCTAATAATGACATGTCTGTTTTATGCGCGCCTTTTCCTGTAATAACCAAAATACATCTTTTACCTTGGTTAAATGCATTTGGAATTAATGCTTGTAGAGTATCGTATGCTTGTATTTGTGACTTCCCATGCAAATCGATTTTGAGTTCAATTTTAAATTGTCCTCTCTTTAATCGTTGTTCTGTACGTGTATCTATTTGTCGGCTTGAAAAATCTGTTTCTTGAGTTTTGGATATGGTTTTTGAGTATGGCTGTCTTTGCTCACTTTGACAAACTGATTGGGGTGAAGGTGACCCTTTTTTCTCGTGTTTTTGTTTTGTGATGTTGACAGATGCATGTTCTTTTTTGATAGGAGAAACATCTTTGGTCGCGTGCTGCCATAGCTGCGCGTCTTGCAACCTTTGTTTATCTTTGTTCTGGTCTTTCTCTTTTTTATCCGTCATGATATAAGCCGTATTATGTTTTTATCTTTGAGAATTATGTCTGATAAAATTTATCAAAGTAAGGATGCAATTCGTTTATTTATTCTGTTTTGTGTTCTTTTTTCCTGTTTTTCAGCAAAGATTGTCTATGGGCAACCTGCCCATGACCGTGGCGTTACGTCAGAAGAAAAAGCAATCTTTGCATTTTTCAGGGCTGCTAATGTTGCGCCTGACTATGAGTTTTGGATTAAATCTAGTTACAAGTATAGAAGACTTGATGAGCATAAGCAGCAAAAATATTTCATAAGTGAAATGATGCGCTTGGGGCGTGGATATAGTGTTTATGATAAAGAGCGTGATGTTCTTATTATAAAAGCAGATATTTTTTCGAGGTATATCCCTGGTGAAGATGGTGAAGCATCGCGCATTACATTTCGTTTTTTTAATGCCGTTGGTGCAGAAATACCGTCATTTAATTTCCCTTATGGCGATGATATCGTTTCTTTGGTTATTGATCGGTTGAGTGTGTTTTCAGACTTAAAGTTGAAAGATAACCAGCGCGAAGTTCTCTTACAGAAAGTGCCTTATCTTAAAGATGATTTTGATGCCAAGTTAGAGATTCATGTTCGTGTTGCAAGGGCAGATCTTGATAAACCACTTATGACTCCGGAGAAGAAACGCCAGTGGCTTATGGTTGGTGATATTGCGTATTTGAAATGTACGTTTTCTTCTTTTTATGAAAATAATGATGATAATTTGCTTTGGGATTATTTGGCGCCTTGGTATGAGGCAGAATTTCAAAGGAAGCAAATCCCGGATGAAGCGAAGTACCCTCACCCATATGATCTTTTCAAAGAGTAATATGGCATTTCTCTAATTTGCATAACTTAATTATTTTTGATAAACTGCGGATGTTTTCAATATTTGGTGTTTGCTATGTTTGATTTAGTGCAAAATATAGCCTCTGTGTTAAAGCCTGCGAATGTGCAGGAGGTCTCTCATGGTTTTCAAGAGAAACGAGCTCAGGAGCGGGATAATCGTAATTCTTCTCATTCTGAGGGAGACGGTGATGCAGGGCGGACAGGTGAAAATACTATTTTGTCTGTGAAGGCTGTGATCTTGTTTTTAGAAGATTTCGTTGAGACACGTTTGGCGAGTGAAGCGCCTTTTCAAGATGGTACATCTGATGATGCGGTGCTTGCGCCTTGGATGAGGAACAGGCCAAGTAATAGTAATCAGCCTGAGCATACCCTTCCAGATGATGCGGCGAATGCTTATACGCGGACGGCACGTTCTTCGCAGTACCAACCAAAAGCAAATAAAATTGATGATCAAGAATCTCTGCGAACTGTCTATGGTTTAATTAAAGACCTGCGTAGTTTAAAGGCTAGGGGTATTACGCATTTATCTATCTCTTCTGCATATGGCTTTTTAGAGGGTATTCGAATTTCTGTGAAAGAGAGTCTCGGTGAATAGGACTTAATTTTAGGTAATGTAATATCCGTCACCATCTGTTATCAAAATTTTTGGTTCAGAGGTGTCTTCCTCTATTTTCTGCCGTAATCTGTAAATATGTGTTTCAAGTGTGTGCGTTTCTACATCATCCGCATAGTTCCAAATTGCACTTAATAGGTCTTTTCTTGATACTGTCTCACCTTTTTGAGCGTGGAGATAGGACAGTATTTCGGTTTCTTTTTCCGTGAGAATGATGCTTTGTTTATCCTTATTTGTAAAAATTCCCTGTGTTGTATCTAGAATCCCATTTAACAAAGGAATTTGTGTTTGTACGCTTGTTTGAACACTGCGCTCATTATAAATCAGGATTTGATCCAGAAGAGTGCCTAGCCTGATTGGCATTGTGAATGTTTTTTGTTCGTTATTGTAAGATATGCTTGTATAGGTTTGGCTGTGATCCGAAATTTTGCACAGATCGTTTAAGCCTAAATCTGTTAGGTAGGCTTGGATCAAGGCTGCGCTTTTGGCATCTGCGTGAATTTCAATCATATTATTTGGTTTCTCTTTTTATTTTAGGCTTTGGCATGGAAATTGCTTTTATTCTGTAGGAATGAAAGGGGTCTTAATTTATGGAGCCAGTAACACAGAACACTATTCTATCGCATGTTCATACATCTGAGCAAGTTGGAGAACGGGGTAAATCTGTTTCTTATGTTCGTAATGAACGTATGGCGGGATTTGTGCCGTCTTATGATGCTAAGAGTACGGGGCGTGACTTTGCGCAGATTGTTTCTGCGTATGATGGTGTAGAGCCTGAAACTATAGGAACTGTGGAGAATGTGCCCGAGGATAAGAGTGCATTCGGCTTTTGGGATTTTGTAGATATGGTGAACCCCTTGCAACATATTCCTATTGTTAATTATTTGTATCGTGAGATTACGGGAGATGAGATAAAGCCTATTGGCAAAATTGTTGGTGGCGGCCTTTATGGTGGCCCTATTGGCGCGGCGAGTGGACTTATGAATGCCGTTATTGAAGATGGTACGGGGAAAGATATTGTGGGTAATGCAATGCGTGTTGTTCGTCACGATCAGGATATTGCGGTAGAGCGTGCGGCGTATGATGATTTGCCTGTTACTTTATTGTCTATGGCAGAAACACCAATAGAAACAAAGTCCTCATCGGATATGCCGAAAATATTTTTTAATTCATAATTTGATTTATGGATTATAATTTTCTATAAGCACTTTATGAAGATACGTAAAGTTATGGAACATAGACTTAGTATTCTGGTGATATTTGCTCTTATTTTTGCAAATATTTCGCCGGCTTGCGCATTTGTTTCCGGTAAAGGTACTTCCCTTCTTGAAATTTGTACGGCGGAGGGTGTACGTACAATCTCTGTTGATTTTTCTGTGTCTGATGAAGATACCGGAACAGAGCATGGGTATGCACCTGCATCAGATTGTAATTTTTGTTTTAATCAATCTTTGGCAAAGACTTTTTTTGATGGTGCGCACAGCGTATCTACTCTTTTAAATTTTGATTTTTCTTGTGATGTGTATGAGGCGGACCAACCGAAAAAGGTCAGTAATCATGTTTACATTGCACGCGCTCCTCCAATTTTTCTCTAAATAATTTGAGATGTCAGACAAACGTACGGTGGTCGTATGTATGTTAATGGCGTCTTTTTATTTGAGGAGAGAGAGATGGCAGTTGCAGCCGCCGACAGTGTATCGTTGAGTGATACATTTAATAATGTCCAACAGACCGGCCGTAAGCTATGGCACGGATTTCATAAATATATCATGTTCCCCAGTATGCTTTTGATGGGTGCGGGAATGGCGTATCAAGCAAATAAGCTGGATACGGGTATTTGGGATGTTGCCGTTGGTTTTTTTCAGCATTCTGTGATGGGGTTTGACATTATGACAGGTGGGCTTGGTTCTATGGGGCTGGCTGCTGCGAATTTTTTGGATGATTTTGAGATTACCAGTGAATTGGCTGCCGGACTTGCAGAAGGGGCAAAGGAGATGATTGCAGATTCTGCAATATCAACAATGCCCGAAGGGTTCCATTTGATGTCTGATGGTTCTTTAATGGCGAATAATCCAGCTGATATTGCTTCTGCATCATTGTCTTCTGGTGTGACCGAAAATGTGGTTGAAGCATCTGCGCAAATTTTCTCAAATCCGATGGATTGGTTTAATACCTTACCTGAAGTAGAGCAGATAACGATGCGCCAAGATGCCATTGATTTTGGAATACCGTTTGATGAATATGTTGCGGATTGGTGTGCGAATAACCATGTCCCTCTTTCCTCACCCTCATTATAAATTTATAGGAAATGAATATGAATACTTTATCAAAAAGTTTGGCAGTGCTTGGTTTGTCTGCCTTTGTAACGGCAAGTAATGCGCAGGAACATGAAGGTCATGAGGCTATGTCTGCTAAGGGGCATGATCATCACCAGATGATGCCCTCGGATGGTGGGCAGAATATTATGAAGAAGAGCCCTATTGAGGATTCATCTCTTGCAGGTTTGATCGATTATAATGGTCGCAAGGTAGATGATAAGGACTTTGAGGGTAAGAAACGGCTTATTTTCTTTGGCTTCACGAACTGCCCTCATGTTTGTCCAACAGGTATGGCGACGTTGTCCTCTGCTTTACGGCAATTGGATGAGAAGTATGGGGATTATGCCGCAGAGATGTTTAAGCATACCGATATTGTTATGGTATCGACCGATCCTGATAATGATACACCAGCACGTATGAAAGAGTGGCTTGGTTATTTTGATGATCGGATCATTGGTTTGACGGGGGATGAGGACTTGTTACAGGAGAAGGCCGAAAACTATCGTGCGGATCGTATGGGGCATCATTCTCCTTATCTTTATATTCTGGATGAAAAGGGTGAATATGCCGGACTTGTGAATACGCAGGACGGTGCGGATAAGGTTATGCGTGCGATAGAGGAAAAGGTTCTTGGGATGTGTGTTACGTCACCTGAAACTAAGGCCGATCATTCTGCACATCACGATATGTGATGCGTGTTACTCATTATCGTTCACCGAATATGGCGGTTCCCACGCGTATATATGTTGCGCCGAGGGGGATCGCCTTTTCGTAATCTGCACTCATTCCCATGCTTAAATGCTCTAAGTTATGTGTTTTTGCCATTTTTTGAAGTAAGGCAAAATAGAGAGCGGCTGGTTCATCTACAGGTGGAATGCACATCAGGCCTTGGATATTCAGATTACAATCATGTCTGCAAAAGTCTAGAAATGCGGGCAGATCCTGTGGCAGGATACCTGACTTTTGATCTTCTTCGCCAATATTGACCTGAATGAAGCAGGGTGTTTTTTTGCCCTCATTTTGTAGTGCGGTGCCGAGCTTTCGGGCGAGTTTTTCACGGTCAACTGTCTGTATGACATCGAAGAGTTTTATGGCTTCATTAATTTTATTGGTTTGAAGCGGGCCTATCAGGTGTAATTTTAAGTCCGGGTAGCTCGGTTTTATGTCTGCCCAGTGTTCGTGTGCTTCTTGTACGCGGTTTTCACCAAATAGGCGATGACCGGAATTTATGGCGGATTGTATGCTGTCTTGTGATTGGCGTTTACTAACCGCGATTAAGTTTATATCGGCGGGTTCGCGTTTCCATGAGGTTGCGGTTTCATGGATTGTTTCATTTATATTTTTTAAATTTTCAATAACAGACATAAAGCGCAGATTAAAAAGAAGGTGTTTATTGTGCAAGGGGAAAATATAGGGATTGCCAAAATTTAGGCAAAAAGAAAGGGCGCAATTAAGCGCCCTTTCGAATTCTTAAATGAACTTCAGATTAGAAGTTGATTTGTGTACCGATTGTTACATATGTTGCGTCAACATCGCTGTTCGCAGCAGAAGCATCTTCGTGCTCAATATAACCGATAGATCCACGGAAAGACATACCTGGACCATATTCGTATGATACACCACCTGAGTAACGAGTAGTATCGTCACCATCAACAGCGAATGTATTTGTTTGGTCATAGTAAGACGCGCCTAATTTGAAAGGACCAGTTGTGTAGTCAACACCAATAACAAATGTCTCTTCATCATCAGCAGCAGCACCATCAGCACCACCATTGTCTTCACGATAGATAACACCAACACCGAATGGACCGATATCTAAGTCTAGACCAACGTTCCATGCCTGACGATCATCAGTAGTTGCTGTTGATTCTTCAAGATCGCCGTGTGAATAACCAGCACCAACGATTACGCCAACATTTTGGAATTGACCTTCATAACGACCAGCAAGTTCGTATGTTGCACCGATTGTACCAGCTACATCATCAGTACCAACACCAGATTTAGCACCAGCAGCATCTGTGTCAGGTGAGTATGAAGCACCAACTTGGAAACCAGAGAAGATAGGTGACAAATATGTCAACTTGTCTGATTTACCTGATGGATCCATATCATAGTCGATACCGCCAGATGTAACAGTTGCAGTAGAAGGAGCAGCAGCGCCTAGTGTTGCATAGTTAACAGGCTGAACGTACTGACGGATACCGTCAATGTTTGAGTCAGCAGAAGGAGCAGCAACCTGTAGAAGGTAAGCAGCACCATCTTCGTTACCAAAGTTTACGCGACCCCAGTTACCTGAGAAGTAAACATATGATTCATCGATTTCAGCATCTGCATCTGCACCGTCAACATCAAATTCAAAGTGTGCACCAACAGTTAGACCATTGTCCAATGTTGTTTCGCCACCTAGGTGAATTTCTGTGTCACGTACAAAGTCAAAATCATTAACTGATGAACCAGCAGTTTCATCTTGGTCTACGAATACGCCGTAACCTTTAAAGTAACCACCGACTTCTAGATCGATTTCAGCGTGTGCAGGAGCAGCAAAAGCCAAACCTGAAAGCGCAACGCTTGCTAATAGTAATTTTTTCATTTTAGTTTCCTCCAATCATACTCTTTAAGAAGTATGACCATTGTTTAAAAGTTAATCCGATTATGGATTTTATTAAAGTAGAGTGCCCCCCACATGTGAAGAACGAGGCCATTACGCCACTTTCTTGAATCTAGGTCAATGTAATTATGTGGGGTTTTTGCAACATTTTCTCAGTGCGTTGCATTTTTGCAACAGGTGTTTTGTGCGAAATATCCCCTGTTGAAATGCTTCATACTTATTAAGGTGGGGCTTGTAGGGGGGCGGGGGGCGTGCTAAAGGAATGTATGCATTAATTAAAATATGGTAGTTCCGATGAAGCTCAATAGTAAGATTTTCACTTATACAATTCTTTTGGGAGCAAGCGCTCTTAGTCTTTCCGCATGTAGTGGCATTAAAGGAGAGGCAAAATATCCGACAGGTGATAATCGGGATAGCGCATCAGGTAATGATATTTATGAAAAGAGAACGGGTGTCTTTGGTGTTGGTGGCTTGTCCACGATTAACCGGAAGAATAATGCCGGTGAAACAGGTATTGGTGTCAATAGTTTCCTATGGCGTGCGACATTGGATACAGTCTCCTTTATGCCGTTGGCAAGTGCAGACCCGTTTGGTGGCGTTATTTTAACAGATTGGCATACTGCGCCCTCTAACCCGAATGAGCGTTTAAAGGTTAATGCCTTTGTTCTTGGACGTGAGTTGAAATCAGATGGTGTTCGTGTTCGTACGTTCCGTCAGGTGAAAACATCCAGAGGGTGGGAAGATGCACCTGTTGCAGAAGAGACCGCACGTAAATTGGAAGATGCAATTTTAACACGTGCGCGTGAACTTCGCATTGCGCATTTGGCGGATGAGAAATAACACACACTTATATATAAGAGACGAAAAGAAAAAACATGTCCGAGCGTTATAATATAAAGCAGGTTGAACAGAAGTGGCGTGAGCAATGGGCATCGAATGATGCCTTTGCCGTATCCGAGGATTCGGATAAGCAGAAATATTATGTGCTTGAAATGTTTCCGTATCCGTCGGGGCGTATTCATGTTGGGCATGTTCGTAATTATACGCTTGGTGATGTTGTTGCGCGTTATCGTAGTGCGCAGGGGTTTAACGTTTTGCACCCGATGGGGTGGGATGCGTTTGGTTTGCCTGCGGAAAACGCGGCGATTGAGCGTGGTGCACATCCGGCGAAGTGGACGCATGAAAATATTGCGGTGATGAAAGAGCAGCTGAAATCCATGGGGCTTTCTATTGATTGGTCTCGTGAATTTGCCACATGTGATCCGGAATATTATGCGCATGAGCAGCGTATGTTCCTTCAGTTCCTTGAAAAAGGGATCGCATATCGTAAGGAATCTATTGTGAACTGGGATCCGGTTGATAATACTGTTCTTGCGAATGAGCAGGTGATAGATGGTTGCGGATGGCGTACAGGCGCACCGGTTGAGCGTAGGAAACTTAATCAATGGTCTTTAAAAATTACTGATTATGCGGAAGAGTTGCTTGAAGATTTAAAGGCGCTTGATCGTTGGCCTGAAAAGGTACGTGTTATGCAGGAGAACTGGATCGGCAAGTCTGTCGGTTTGCAGTTTAAATGGGATATTACCGGTCAAGATGATAAGGTTGAAGTGTTCACAACCCGCCCTGATACTTTGTTTGGGGCATCTTTTATCGGTTTGGCGCCGGATCACCCATTGACTGAAAAGTTGGCTGGTAATAAAGATGGGTTTGATGAATTCCTTAGGGCTTGTCAGGCGCAGGGAACATCCGAAGCGGCGATTGAAAAGGCCGAGAAGATTGGTTTTGATACAGGATATACGGCGACGCATCCATTATTGGGGCGTGAAGTGCCGATCTATATCGCGAATTTTATCCTGATGGATTACGGAACGGGTGCGATCTTTGGTGTGCCTGCGCATGACCAACGTGACCATGATTTTGCAAATAAGTATGATTTGCCGATTTTGCCTGTTGTTGTGTCTGAAGATGCAGAGAACTTCTCAGTAGAAAAAGAGGCCTATACAGGTGAAGGTAAGCTTGCGAATTCACAATTCCTTGATGGTATGAGTATTGAAGAGGCGAAAGCTTCTATCATTGCGAAGTGTGAGGAAAATGGTACAGGTTTTGGTACGACGCAATATCGTTTGCGTGACTGGGGTATCTCGCGTCAACGTTATTGGGGATGTCCTATTCCGATTATTTATTGTGACACTTGTGGTGCGGTTCCTGTGCCGGAGGATCAATTGCCTGTGACCTTGCCGGAGGATGTCAGCTTTGATAAGCCGGGTAATCCACTTGACCATCACCCGAGTTGGAAAAATTGTGCTTGTCCGAAATGTGGAAGTGATGCAACGCGTGAAACAGATACGTTTGATACGTTTTTCGAGAGTAGTTGGTATCAGTTCCGTTACTGCGATTCAAAGAATACGTTGTTGCCGACTGATAAAGATAAGGCGGCATACTGGCTTCCGGAAAATGGTGGCGTGGATCAGTATATTGGTGGGGTTGAGCATGCGGTTCTTCACCTTCTTTATGCGCGTTTCTTTACCAAGGCGATGCGCACTTGCGGATTTGTTGATTGTAAGGAGCCATTTAGCGGTTTGTTCACACAAGGTATGGTGACGCATGAAACGTATCAAGATGAGAATGGGAAATGGATTTTCCCGACCGATGCGGTAAAAGGCGATAATGGCGAATGGACGCATTTTGAAACAGGACAGCCAGTTGCGGTTGGTGCGTCGATTAAGATGTCTAAGTCCAAGAAAAACGTTATCGATCCTGAGGAAATTCTGGAGACTTATGGCGCGGATGCAGCGCGTTTATTTATTCTTTCGGATTCCCCGCCAGAGCGTGATTTGGAATGGACAGAAAGCGGGATTGAGGGCGCGTGGCGTTTTATTAATCGTGTGCATGGTGCGATTACATCGTTAGATTTGCAGGATGGTGATGAAGGTGCGTGTGGTGACAAAGCCAAGGATTTGCGCCGTCAGACTCATAAAACGATTAAGGCAGTCGGTGATGCGATTGAGGCGTTTGCAATGAACAAGGCGGTTGCTTTGCTTCGTGAGTTTTATAATGGTTTTACAAGCTTTAAGCCTTCTGATGCGGGTGATCACTTCGCATTAAAAGAGGCTGTACAGGCATTTGTTGTTATGATTAACCCGATTATGCCTCATTTGGCAGAGGAATTGTGGCAACATGTCGTGGGAGGAGATGCGCAGTCTCTTACCGTTCAATCCTGGCCGAAATATGATGAAAAGTTGCTTGTTTCTGATACAATCAACATCGGCGTGCAGGTAAATGGTAAAGTTCGTGCAACAATTACTTTGCCTGCGAATGCCGATCAGGATAAAGCGCAGGAAGTGGCTTTGGCGGAAGAAAAGGTTCAAAGAGCCATGGATGGTAAAACATTGCGTAAGTTTATTTATGTTCCGGGTCGAATTGTTAATGTAGTTGTGGGATAGCTTTATGAAGAAGATAATATCTGTTGCTGGTTTGTGTTTTGTTTTGGCCTCTTGTGGTTTTCAACCAATGTATGGAGGGTATTCCGATGCATCAGGGCAAGAGCAGTATGTTCGTTCGCAACTTACACAGATACATATTGAAAATATTCCGGATCGTGAAGGTCAGTTTTTGCGCAATGCGTTGATTGATCGTTTTTACCGTGATGCCCGTGCGTCTGATCCTCTATATCGTTTGAAAATCTCTTCAATTACAGAGAGTATTGTTGATCTAGATATTACAAAAGAATCTGATACAACGCGTAGTCAATTGCGTGTTACGACCAGTATGAATTTGATTGATACGCAAACAGGTGAGTCTGTTTTGGGACGTAAGCTTTCGGCTATTTCAAGTTTCAACGTTTTGGGTAGTGAGTTTGCAACACGCGTGTCTGAGAAGAATACACGTGAAAATGCGCTTAATGAACTTGCGCGACAAATTGAGTTGCAAATTGGATTATATTTGCGCCGTCAATAAGGCTTACGTTTAAATTATTATTGACGAATTATATGTAAAGACGATATAAGTTTTTTATTGCCTTAGGGGCAATCGCGGCATTTGAAGGATCAGCTTGCACCGCGTTATCAATGCTAAAGCGCCACAGCGTCAAAACCGCCTGTGGTATCCGATTTGGAAACCCGGCGGAATATGTTCTCCTTTTAAGCATATATTCATTCCGGATTGTTAACTTTAGTTGGCAATGTTTGTGCATTGCTGTTTGAGGAATGAAATGAGTTTTATCAAGCCGAATACATTGAATACGCAGTATTTTACAAATCATCCAAAGGAAGAATCTTTTATTATTGATTTGCAAGATGATGTGTCTGCGCTCTCACAAGATGTGGGTGCGGAGTATGTTAGTGCGCAAGATTGGCGTGTGAAAAATGGAGCAAGTTTTTCTCCTGATGCGCAAGACGTACGGGAACACCGTAAAGATGATGCAAAAACTAAAGTTATTGCAACTTTTCCAACACATGCGACGGATGACTTGCCCGATATTACGGCAGGGGGGATGATTATTAAAAGATCAGGAACAATGCATTTGGCATTACCTGATGTTTTTGAAACATCATTGCCCAAAATTCATGCAGCTGCGCAAAATGTGTTGCAGTTGGGGGGCGCGGAGTATTTTAAAAATAGTGAAATGACATTGGTTGTGCAACGTACGGATATTGAGCCACAACAAGCGCATCGTCCGCATTTTGCACATTGGCATAACCATTCTGAAAAAGGTGAAAATGCCGATCTTGTGTTTTTGTGGCATGATGTTATGGGGACGGAACATAGAGTGGAGGGGCAAGAGGTTGTTGCGCCTGATAATGTATTGACGCGTATGGGGGGGGAGCAAGAGCACCGTTCTCAAACGAATGATACCGATGAAAAAGTGCACCGTGAATGGGGGGCTCTGGTTGTGAAATCAGAAGCACAGAAACCAACCCGTTCTTCTAATTATATGAGCGAAAATCACGCATTATATGTTGGGCGTGATGATCCATTGTTCGGTGAGTTTTCTGATGCTGCGCAGGCTGTTTTAGAACAAAATAGTTCTTTTCATATCTTGGATGATCCTCAGGATTTGGCTGAATTTGTGTCGGATCAAAATCATGCAGATATTGGTTAAGTTTTGAAAATTTAATATTTAGTAATTTTGTCTATTTGAAAAAAATAAAATTACAGGATATAGTCTGCTTTCATAATACAAGCATGTAAAGGGTTACCCCATGTCCGAAGTTAATGCAGATGATCTGAGTGAGATCCAAAACATTGATGATGTCTTTGCACTTTACGGTGGTTCGGGCAAGCAGGCCAAATCAGGGTTAGAGGTTGAACTTGCTTTTTTTAATCCGGATGATCCGGATTTATCAGTTATGAGCCTTTCTCAAAACCGTGTTTTAAAAAACTGTGCGATGGATGCGTTGCCTGAATCTGATTGGATTCATAATGAGCCAACAAGTGAGCTTCTTGAAGTTGCCAGTCATGCGTCTTCGTTTTCAGATATTAAATCTGTTTTGGATGATACGGATAATAAGATAAAAACACTGAATAATAAGGCGTTGGGCTTAGGGCTTAAACGTTCGTATTTTCAGGAATTGCCAGATAAAACGGCGGATGATTTACTTTCCCGTATTGTTGATGTTGAGCGTTATAAGGTGATGTATGCGCCCTATCGTGCGGATATGAAAAAATGCGTACAATATTTTGCGGTTTGTAAATCAAATCAAGTTTCTGTTAGTCCATATAATATGGATCATATGCTTGCCAATATTCGCAGGCTTTATATTTTGGCGCCATTTTTGTTTTTGCTAACCGATAACAGTACGGGTTTTTCAGAAGGAAAACCGTTTAAAGGACATGCCGGTATGCACCTTCGTCATGAAGGGTTAACTGAGGGGCGTGGTGGTATTCCGCCTTATGTTTTTACGGCACAAAGTGGTGAGGAGTTTGTGCGTAGTCATATTGATCATGTCATGAATAATCCGTTATTTATGCATTATGACCGTGCAGGCAACTTAGTGAAGGTTCCATCAGGTGATTGGGGTGTTACGTTTAATACCCTTAAAGAGCGCGGTTTGAATATTGCGAGTAATTATTATTTGGCGCAAAGTGTTATGTGGCCGGACGTAAAGATTGCTGCCTTGAAAGATGAGGGTGGTAATGTGACAGGCCATCGTTATGAGGCGCGTATGTTTGGTGTGGGTGTGCATCAGCACAAAACCGCACATTTGCTAACGTCTGCGTTAGCATTTCATGATGATTTTGCCCAGAGTGTTGATGCGTTATTGGCGCGGTATGGATTTATTGACGGTGATTTGCGCGATAGTTACGATTTAACGTTAAACTCATATGCAGCGGCGCGTGAGCATAATGGCGACTTTTTCAATATTGCGTATGGTAATGGAACAATGTCTGAATTTTCTGTGGAGTTTGCCGATTTGATTGAGACACTTGCGGTTGATTTGGATATGGAAGCTGAGTTTGCACCGATATCGGTTATTTGTCGTAGCGGTTGCACGGATGGTAAGGTTAACCGTCTTTTATTCCCTGAGTTAAAAGATGTTTTGGCATTTCAGAAAAGCTATGATGATGGAATTTTTGATGATTCCAATAAATGCGCGCGGATGATTTTTGAGAAGGAAATCGAAAAGAAAACAGCGGGTATTTGCTCTCTTGCACAGCGCGTTTAATCTCTTTAGTGTGGGATTATGAAGATCCCTTTTCGCCAGTTAGAAGCATTTGTAAAGTCACCGGACAAGGTGGCTAGAGTTATTCTTGTTTACGGGCCGGATATTGGTTTGGTGAGCGAGCGTAGTGATGTAATTGGTAAAAGCGTGGTTGAGGATTTGAATGACCCCTTTAATGTCGCGGCTCTTTCTCTTGATGTTTTAACTGATGATCCTGCGCGCCTTTCCGATGAGGCTGGTGCGATATCTATGATGGGGGGGGATCGTCTGATTAAAGTTGATGGGGCGAGTGATAAGCTCACTGTCATGGTGAAGGCTTATTTGGAAAACCCAAGTCAAAGTGCACTTATTCTTCTGAAGGCGGGGGAGTTGGGCCCGCGTTCTTCTCTTCGTAAATTGTGTGAGAGTGCAAAGAATGCTGCGGCTGTGCCATGCTATGTGGAGGATGAGCGTGATGTTGCACGTTTTATTCGTGAGACATTGCAAGCGGAGAGTTTGAGGATTGATCAAGATGCGGTTATGTGGCTTTCGGCCAACATATCCGGAGATCGGCGCAAGGTTCGTTCAGAACTTGATAAGCTTATTACCTATAAAGGGGATGAGCAGAGTATAATTTCATTGATAGATGTGCAAAGCGCGTGTGGTGCGGCAGGTGTTCAAGGTTTTGATGATTTGGTTCACAATGTCGCAGGACGTAATAGTGCCGCGGCGTTAAAGGCGTATGCGACCTTAATGGAAGAGGGTACAGCATTCGTTGCGATATTGCGTGCGCTACAAAATCATTTCAGGCGGCTGCATATGACGAAGTCTTATATACAAGATGGAATGGATATTGATAGTGCGATGAAAAAATTGTCACCTCCTGTTTTTTTTAAACAAGCGCCACAATTTAAAGGGCAGTTGAATAGTTGGTCGATTTCTGCTCTTAATCAGATACTGTCTAAGTTGACAGAATTAGAGGGTCAATGTAAGCAAACAGGTATGCCCGTTGAAACGTTATGTTCACAGGCTATTCTGGCGATTAGTAAAAGCCGATAGGTTAAAATTACAAAGTGGGAAAGTGTAAAAATTATGTCATTTAAAGTTGTTATAGCTGTCTTTATATTATCTTTTGGTGGGGCGTTTCTTCTTGTCTCATTGAATCAACCGGTATCGGTGATTGAAAAAGAAATTGAAGTAGGTGTGGAAGAAAATGTAGAGGACGTTGAGGCTGCTCCACTTTCTGCGATCGATATTTGTGTGCAAGAAAGTATGGCAGATAAGGGTGTGAGGGAACGTGTAGAACTCAAATATTTGATTTGTCAGGGTGCAAAAATTGATGACCTTTCTACTCTTGCGGATCTTGTTAATTTGGAAGAGTTGTATTTACAGGATAATGCCTTGGCCTCGCTTGAGACTATTCCCGAGCTTGATAAATTACGTGTTATTTCAGTTGCGAATAATAAGAACCTTACATCGTTAAAGGGGATTGAAAAACTTATCTCCCTAGAGGAATTGCAGGCGAATAAAGCGGGTATACAGGATTTATCCGGTGTGGAGGCTTTGAGTAATTTGAAAATTGTTGGTCTGATGATGAATGATATTGAAAATGTTGATGTTTTTACGTCTCTTGAGCATCTTGAGGATGTGACATTGAATTATAATAATATTAAGGATATCAGTGCATTTGCAGGAAAACCAAAATTAAGAGAGTTTCAAGTTTATTCCAATGCCGTACATGATGTTACGCCTTTGATGGAGAATATAAAATTGAAGAAGGTTGGTGTTCGCGGTAAGGGAGATATTCCGTGTGAACAAATAGAGCAGCTTAAGTCCGTTTTGGCAGAGGATGCAAAAGTTTGGGGGCCGAAAAGCTGTGATGCTCCGGCGGAATAAATTGTTCTTTTAAAATAATGGTGTTTTGTAAAAGCCTGATGCATTCGTTTGTGTCAGGCTTTTTATTTACTCTTCTTCTCCGCCTACTCCTAAAATTTTACCGAGTTGGCGGACATGGGTTACTTCGTTTACACGGATGGCATTATTTTTATTTGCAGTTTTTTTGTTTAACTTTGGAATTGTTGCGCGTTCGAATCCGAGTTTGGATGACTCTTTGAGGCGGACATCGGGTTGTGCAACTTGGCGAACTTCTCCGGCAAGGCCGATTTCACCGAAGAATACCGTATCTGCGGGTAGTGGCACTGTACTAAGTGCACTGATTAATGCGGCGGCAACGGCTAAATCTGCGGCGGGTTCGTTAATGCGGATACCACCTGCGATGTTCAGGAAGATATCATGTGATGAGAGTGATATACCGCATCGCGTTTCCAGAACGGCCACAATCATGGCAAGACGGTTATTGTCCCACCCTAAAACAGAGCGGCGCGGTGATGCCAGAGATGATGGCGCGACGAGGGCTTGCACCTCAACGAGCAGTGGACGTGTGCCTTCTAATGCTGCGAGGACGGCGCTACCTGCGGCATCTTCATGTCGTTGAGAGAGGAAAAGCGCAGAAGGGTTCGCAACTTCGATTAGTCCCTGCTCTGCCATTTCGAAGACCCCTATTTCATCCGTTGGGCCAAAACGGTTTTTAACGGCGCGCAAGATACGGAATTGGTGGCTGCGGTCGCCTTCGAAATATAAAACAGTATCAACGAGATGTTCTAAAACACGTGGGCCTGCGATCTGTCCATCTTTGGTTACGTGGCCGACGAACACTACAGCAATACCACGGGTTTTTGCCATACGGATGATTTCCTGCGCGGATGTTCGTACTTGCGTGACGGTTCCCGGTGCGCTGTCGATATTATCGACATACATGGTTTGGATTGAATCGATAACAAGGAGTTGTATATCTTTTTCGGCTTTTACGGATTCTAATATATCACGCACATTTGTGGCGGCAGCCAAACGCACCGCAGTTTCACCAAGCCCTAAACGGTTGGCGCGCATTCGAATTTGGTCTGTTGATTCTTCGCCAGATACATATACGCACCCTACTTTGTTATTTGTAAGAGCGCATACGGATTGTAAGAGCAACGTTGATTTGCCGATTCCCGGATCACCCCCGATTAAGATAGCGGCGCCAGGGACAAGGCCACCGCCTGTGACACGGTCGAATTCCTCTATTTTGGTTTGGTGGCGTGGGTAGGTTTTGCTTTGGTCATTGCGTAAATCTACAAAATCAATGACGCGTCCTTTTTGTTTACCGCTTAACCCTTTTGGTACGGAGGCATCTGCTGTTTCTTCTTGAAGTGTGTTCCATTCATTGCAGGTATCACATTTACCCGCCCATCGTGTTGATGTTGCGCCACAAGATTGGCAGATATAGGATTTTTGAGCTTTGGCCATTTTATCTCGAAACTATCAGAATTGAAGATGTCTCTATGATAGTTCTATGCGGCTAGTATTTTCAAGCTCTCTTGCTTCTGGTGTGTAATAAAAGTCTTCGGCTTCTAATTTCAGACCTTGTACGCCATCAATACCCATTTCGAATAATATAATTGCTTCGTATGGTGATCTTGTGCGTTCGGCGATCAATTGCGCATGAGGTGCACGTTCTTGCAGTGTATTTATTGTTTCGAGAAATTGTTCTTCTGTGAAATTATGGGTCTCTTCACCTGTCTCACCAAGACCTGCACGAACAAGGGGGCCATCAATTTTGATGAAGTCAACAAGATCACAAAAAACGATCAAGCGATTTTCGTGATCTTGCCCAATTGAGAAATCATCTAAAGCAAAGCGATAGCCCTGCTCTTTTAAATCTCTTAAATGAGATATATCTGTATTTATATCGACATCATGTTCCAGAATTTCGAAAATAACTTGTCCGGGACTTATACCGTTATCTTTGAAATGCTTTTCCATTTTTTTCCAAAAAACAGGCGATAGCACTGATTCTACAGATGTGTTGAGTGTTACAGGAAGTTTTTTATTTTCTTTGGCATAGTCTAGGCCGATGGAGCATGTTAGTACGTCAAATTCTACTGCTCTGCCGATGTCATAATATGCCTGTGATAACGCGCCGATTGAGTATTCTTTTGTTTTGTCTTTTGGGCGTGCCAAAGATTCATAAGCCAGAATTTTATCTTCGCCATATATGGGTTCTTGTATTGCACCATTTTTGAAGGCATCTGTTACAAGTGCACGAAGGTGGTCTATGTTTTGTATGTCATCATGCGAGGTCGACGGGCGTGCGTCTATCGTTTTACACTTTAGCTCGTGCTGTGCATGGTTATATTCACCCTGTAATGTTGTTTGCCCCATTATGCTGTGCTCGCATTTGTTTATTTTTTACGAGAATATCGAATACAGAATTATTTTGCCAGAAAAATTAGTGAATTCTAATTTACCCTTCGCGCTTGAGTGACCATTTCACGCATGCTTCATCTTCACTCATTTGTCCGTAAATGGCGATTTGCTTGGTTTTACGTGGTGTATACCCCTCACCCAGATATAGGCTGTCTTCGATGGCGAGAACGCCGGCAGAGCGTTTAAAACGCCACCCGATGCCACCAGGCATCCGTAATAAGATCTCTTCATCCTCTTTTATGAAAGAAGCTTGCACATTTGGGTGTAAGTGGAAACGGAGTGATGTTTCAACCGGTTTGATAAGCTCGAAAGCGCATGTGAAATCATCTTCGCCACGTAAATCGTGGCCTTCATCAGAGATATAAAGTTTGCGTGTGTGCGTGATACCGTTAAGGGGAACATATCCATTATGTGACGCGATCAGAAGGGCGGCATCTTTTGTTTCTTCGCGATGTATTGTTGTGTTTGTAACCTTTCGTCCGAAATGCCCGTCTTTTCTGATTTCGCAAGAATTTCTCATATCAAGGCATGCGGTATTGTGTGCGGCAGTAGAGCGTAGGGCATCTTGCCATTCTGCTGATGTCGGATGAGATCCGCATGAAACAAAAAGGCGTTCCTTACCATAGCAAAATTCAAATGCAAGCGCAGAGGCATGTGATCGTTTATCATATGGGTTGTGTGGGGCTGCGCCGGTATCCATGAGCAGGAGGCTGCGTCCTAGTTCTAAGCGTTCATAGCCTGTGTCCGGTAAGCTTTTCTTTGTTTTTGTGTGTGTACCAGCCTGTGCAAGAATAGAATCAATTGCAGTAATGTCGCCTTCTTGCGTGCCATGAAACAGACCCAATTTTCGATCGCGGTATCGTAATGTTCGTAGTGCACTGCTCATATTGACGATTGCGTCAGTCAGGAAATCAGGAACAGGGTATGCGCCGGCTTTTAGGGCAGAGCGTATATCGACCATGATTTCCAGTGCGTCAAGCATGGTTTCAGGACTGCGTGATGTATGTCCGCCGTCTGATAAAATTTGTTTGTGCGTGGCGTTTTCTAACGCTTCGAGGGCTTGTTCGATCCATCTTTCATGCCCTTCGAGGGCAATGCCGGAATAAAGCAGGCCTTTGATTGCATTGAGTTTGTTAAGCCCTGTCGGTGCGCCGAGTGTATTGCTTAGGTGTTTTGCTTGTTTGACTATTGAAGCAAGTAAATTGTCTTGGAAATCTTCATTTGCATGGGCACAGAAAAACTCATAATGACAGATCCACATGGATAGGCGTTGTGCGATTAGATCTGCGCGCCAGCTTTGGGCGTTCCAACTTGGATAATGTTCGATCCAGCTTTCGATCATCAGGCGGCCTTGTTCTCTGGCAATAGCACCATCAAGGGCGCGTAAGTCACGTAGCCAGACGAAGCTATGCATATGGGATTGCCAAATTTGGTCTGCATTTTCAGGCGCCCACCATTCATTGTGCCATGTTGGGCCTGTGCGCTCTTCTACCCCTGCGGCGTGGAGTAGGTCTTTGGCTTTTTGTGCATCTCCCGGCCATGGGTCAACAGGGCGAACGACAAGGCGATCGGGCACAGCATCTCGTAAGCTCCAGTCATAGAAGAGAGTGTTATAGGCCATTTGGCCTGCTTTATCTTTTAATGTATCTATCAAATGAAAAGGCATAGAGACCTCCTAATAGTTACTTTCGGACTGTTAGTGCTGCTGACGTAGAGGAGACTACGTTATGTCGCTTATGCTTTGTCCGTGTTATGCAGGAAAGCGACGATTGTTATGTTTAAGATCGAAGAGCCTGAATATTTTGGGCGTATTTCTCAGGCCCGTCTTTGAAAACGGCAGTTCCAGCGACCAAAACATTGGCCCCGGCTTCGATAACTTGTTTGGCTGTTTGTGGATTGACGCCACCATCAACTTCCAAATCGATATCACGACCTGTTTCGTTAATCATGCGACGTGTTTCGGAAATTTTATCTAATACGGGGATGAAGCTTTGTCCTCCAAAACCGGGGTTTACAGTCATGATTAGGATGAGGTCAACCATATCCATGACATGTTTAATAGATTCAATCGGGGTGTGCGGGTTAAGGGATACGCCTGCTTTCACGCCTTTGGCTTTGATATGTTGTAAGGTGCGATGTAGGTGAGGGCCTGCCTCAACATGGGCAGTTATAATATCTGAACCGGCATCTACGAAATCATCAATGAGATAATCAACAGGTGAGATCATGAGATGGACATCAAATGTTTTCTGTGTCGATTTGCGGATGGCCTTTACCACAGGGGCGCCGAAGGTCAGGTTCGGCACGAAATGTCCATCCATGACATCGATGTGAATATATTCGGCACCAGCCTTATCAATCGCGGCAACTTCCTCGCCCAATTTTGAAAAATCAGCGGATAGGATTGATGGGGCAATGCGGATATTTTGTGTGGTCATGTTTATACTCAAATACAGTGTCTGGGGTGACAGGAATTAAAACTGGAAATCTACCCGAATCGGCAGATGCGTAATCTATAGATTACATAGAAAATGTACCAGATTTTTAACAAGATATCCACAGGCTAATTTTGTGCCTGTTTACAGAATGGTGAGATGTAACGTAAACTTGCGTCCTTTATCGTACCAATCTGTTTTTCAAATAAATATAAGAAGTAAATTTTAATACAGTATGAGCGGGTATCTAAATACAACATTATTTGAGTGTGAGAAGGCGTGTGATTTGCTTCAAAAATTAGATGATGAGTTTAGTCTTCCTTATTTGCATTTTACAAATTGCACATCGTTATGTTAAAATTTTTCATATATAATAAAATTAAAGGGTGTGATTTATCTTATGGGTTATGATCAGGAAGCTTATGATCAAAGTGTTGAGAGGTGGGGGCGTGCGAATGTTGCCCTTGCTGATTCTTTGCAACGGCCTGAACTCATCGAAAAATTGCAACAAAATCAACCGGATACTGTAGAAGAATTGAATCTTCAGGCGCATGATCGTGAGTTTGTTGCGGATCAGGCAGATCGTTATCTTGATGCATGCGATAATTATTTTAACGCACTTAGTGAACCGCTTAGTGAGGGGCAGCGTGAGGTATTTATTACGAATATCCCGCTTGAACCCACGGAGTTAGCAGAAGTCTCTTATTATATGGAGCACATGACACCGGAAATTATGCGTTATCAGGATGCGTTAAAGGCGCAAGGGTTTGATGGTGCACAATTGCAGAATGTTACGGCGGAAATTCCACGTAGTCTTGAGAATATTGAAGAGATGGCACGTTATTATGCGGAGAATTCAGAGGTGGCTGTGAAGCCGTATCAGGATATGTTGGGTCAGCAAGAGTATAAGGACGAATTGAACGATGTTTTGCCAACGTTGCCTCCGACCCCAAGTGTGGTGGCAGCACAGTCGTATCAGGCAGAAAGAGGTATGAACGATTCTGAAGCGGTGCTTTCTCAGGATGATAAAGTGTCTTCTGTATCTTCGTCTTCATCCTATGATGTTGTTGAAGAAGGAAAAATGGATGTTGGTGCGGAATTAAGCACTGCATTTATTCGTGCGGATGAGCATAATGGCGCGGATTCTTTAGAGACTATTCGTATGACACAGGCTGTAGAAGCTGACCTTGTTGCGGCCAATGCTTCTGAATATCAATTACCGGGGATGGCTTCGTAAGGTTTTAGCTCACTTTTGTTAGACGAGAGATGAAGAACCCATCCATTCCACCTTGTGATGCAAGGTGTTGAGGCAATATACGTAAATCACCATTCTCATTAATCAATTCATCATAATCGCCAATTTCATGTGCTTCGACAGGGCGGCGTGTGAAGTTTGGGTTTTGTGCAAGGAAGTTTTCAATTTGTCGCTCTCCTTCATCTTTTTGTAAAGAGCAAGTGCAGTAAATGATTGTTCCGCCGATTGCCAAAATATCGGCTGCATGGGTGAGTAATCGTGTCTGGATAGATGATAGTCCTGTGATGTCTTTTTCAGATTTTAGATATCCGGTATCAGGGTGGCGGCGCATTGTACCGGTTGCAGAACAGGGTGCATCTAATAATATGAGGCTTGGTGCATCTATAGGGTTCCATGCGGCGGAGTCTGCGGCTTCGATTTTCACATGCTCTTCCAGTCCCATACGCTCCAAATTTTCTTCCAAGCGTTTTAGGCGCTGGGCGGAGCGATCAATTGCGGTGACGTGCGCACCTATTGCGGCGAGTTGTAATGTTTTACCGCCAGGGGCGGCACACATATCAATGACGCTTTGACCTTTTATATCGCCAAGTAAAGTTGCGGGAATTGCGGCGGAAGCGTCCTGTACCCACCATTTTCCGTCTTCAAACCCTTCTAATTCACGGATATTGCCGCCGTGTAACCGGCGTAGTGTTCCTGTTGAAAGTTCAGATGCTTGTAAGGCATTACCAAAATAGGCGCGGTCTTGCGGATCTTTTACGGTTATGTCGAGGGCAGCTTCGTTGAGGTGGCTTTCTGCGATATTGCCTGCGCCGGTTAATCCGTAATCTTGTATCCATATTTTAAGAAGCCAGTCAGGCGTGTTAAGGCGTGATGCATCTTGTTTCTCAATGCGTTCTGCTCCTACGCGACTTAGTTTTCTAAGGATTGCGTTTACGAATCCTTTTTGTCCTTCCATGCCCATATGTTCAGTTAATTGAACGGATGTGTCCACGCTTGCATGATCAGGGACGACCATAAAGAATAATTGTGTTATTCCGATGCGTAGAATATTGCGTATGGCAGGTGTTTTTAATGAGTTTGGGCGATCTTGCGCGAAGGTGATTAAATCATCGATTTGCCCTAAACGGCGTAAGGTTGTTGTTAAAAGCATTCGCGTGAAGGCGCGATCTCTTGGGGGAAGGTTTGCAAATTCGTCCGAACGTTCTAGCACAATATCAAGCGCAGTTTTACGATCTAGTACTTGGCTGAGTAGCTCTAGGGTTATCTTACGCGCCTCAAGTGGGTCGTTTTCTTCATGTTCTTCTGGTTTTTGTGGTAAATTCATTTGCTCGACCAATCTATTTTATTCTAATATGGAGTATGACTGTAGAAAAACCAAGCCCTGAGAATAAAGACTTGCCAAAAACTTCTGAAGATAAGCTTCAGGAGAAAGAAGTTGGTGGGTTTGAGAATAGGCCCGAGCCAACACGTTATGGTGATTGGGATGTTAATGGGCGTTGTTCTGATTTCTAAGAAAAGGGAAAATGGTGAAATACTATCCTAAATTTTTACAGTGTTTTGGTGTGGCTTTGTCGCTTTGCTTTGTGACGCAGGGGGCATTTGCAAAATCAGGGCCATTGGTTGTTGAATATTACGGTGCTAATTCGTGTATTACTGACCTTGGTATTCAGGAGCAGTTGATTGATATTTTACATGAGTATCAGGACGCGATTCTTGTAAATTGTCGTATGTATATTGGTCGTGAGAATGAAAGTCCACGATATACGAATGATTTTTGTAATGAGCGTGCGATAACATATGGGCACTCGTTTAGAGTTCCGGGTAAGTTGCCTTTAGTTGTTGTGAATGGTCGTTGGGATGCCATTAATAAGAACGTTCTTGGGGCTATTAAGATGGGATATGCAACGGATAAAGTAGAAGAAATATCTGTTCAGCGTGATAATGCAATTTTGAACGTTTCTGTGCCATCTGTTCAGGGGTCGAAAAAGGGGCGTGTCGTTTTATATACTTACAGGCAGTCTGAGGGTTTACATTATGAGGTGAAGAGCGCAACTCAAGTGTTGGAAGATCGTGGTGTGAGTCTACCTCAAAGTGCTGCTCCTGCTATTTCTGCGGAAAAAGATGATTTGTTTATTCGTTCTATTATTTCTATCGATACGGTTGGTGTATGGAATGGTGAAGCGCAGAATATGACCTTCGATTTGTCAGACGTGATTGCGGGGCATGATATTGCATATGATGATATTGGTTATGCTGTTGTTTTACATGATAGGCAAGATTATGGCGCTGTTCTTGCGGCGGGACAAATTTTACCTCCCGGAGAACATTTGCGTTTTTTACCGCATAGTGAGCCTGGCTATCAAGGTAGTGCAGAAGAGATTTTTAAAAGTCTAGGTCAATAATAACAGGAACGTGGTCGCTAGGCTTTTCCCAATCGCGCATGTGCGTGGGAATGTTATGTGCGCTTAAGTTACTTTGTAGGGTAGGTGTTACCCAGATATGATCCAGTCTACGTCCGCGGTTTGATTTTTTCCAATCACGGTTTCTGTATGACCACCAACTATAGCATTTTTCATCTTCTGCAACGAAATGACGCGAGGCGTCCACCCAGTTTAACGATTTTTGCATACCATCCAATTTTGCAATTTCTATTGGTGTATGGGATACGACTTTTGAAAGTTGTTTGTGTGACCAAACATCGTGTTCCATTGGTGCAATATTGAAATCACCGACAACAATTGCGGAAGATGTCGCGGTATAGTTCTGTTTAAAAAAGTCTGACATTTCGTCAATGAAATCCAATTTATGTCCGAATTTTTCATTGATTTCACGATCGGGTTCATCACCGCCCGCGGGGATATAGATGTTGTGTAGTTCAAACTCTTTAAACTTTACAGAGATATGGCGGCAATCATTGCGTTCAACGCGGTTATAGATTTTTGCATCTTCAAATGGAATACGTGAGAGTATAGCCACTCCGTTATAGCTTTTCATACCGTTGAAATGGACATGTTTGTAGCCGGCATCTTTGATGGCATCTAAGGGAAAGTGCTCATCCGGTGTTTTTGTTTCCTGAAGGCAAATAACATCAGGGTTGGATTCTTTTACCAAATCCAAAATTAATGGCATCCGCAGGCGTACTGAATTTATGTTCCAAGTTGCAAGACGCATTTATAACCGCTTTTCTTTGTCTTCAGACATCGTTTATGTTTTGCAAACAGTATGCAAAACGATTTTCAAAGTTATGTTTGTTTTATTCAGAAATTAGAATGGCAGACCGCTACCGGCCATATCGGCAGGTAAACCCATGCCTTCCATCATTGATTTTGTTTCTGATTTTATGCGTTCTTCTTTTACATCATTGGCATTGTTCATTGCCGCGATAAGAAGGTCTTCCAGTGTTTCTTTATCTGAGTTTAAGAGGCTATCATCGATGTCGATGGATACGACTTTGCTGGCGCATGTCATTGTTACTTTTACAAGGCCGCCGCCTGCCTCTGATTGGATTTCAATATCTTTTAGTTTTTCTTGCACTTCTTGCAATTTATATTGCATTTCTTGTGCTTGTTTCATCATTTTTTGCATATTGAACATTACTTGATATCCTTGTCTTGAGTTGTTTCTGTTTCGTCAGTGTCCGGGGTTTGATGCAAAATTTTTGCTAATCGCGCATCAGGGAAAATTTTCAAAATATTATCAACTACAGGCAGTTTTGCAACATCTGATAGTTCTTGTAGACGTGCGGCTTCATCAATTTCTGACAGAGTAGCTGCGCCGCGCTCTTTTGATATAACCACCATCCAATGTTGGTTTGTTATGTTCTTAAGGGCGGTGATTAAATCGGGGGCCAGTTTTGGCAGGGCCTCGGCTTCTGGTCTGAATTCTAAATGGCCGGTTGGTCTTTCGCCATAGTTCTTATGCTCTAGCTTTACCAAATGTGCGAAATGGTATAGCTGACTTCCGAGCAGGTATTCTTGATGTTTTTCAAGGAGAGCGATGACCTCTTCCATATTCTTCAGTGTTGGGGTCGGTTCATTTTGTGCAACGACAGAAAGCTGTGGTATTGCGTGGGCTGTTTCTTGCCCGTGCGCATTTGGTGTACTGATTGATGCGGGTGGCGGTGTGAAATCTTGCGCATGTACATTGGATGTTGCCGGTGCACTTATTCCTGTTGTTGGCGCATTTGTTGTTGTGTTTGTCGGTTGATTTTTGAGCTTTTTAATCAGATCACCTGGATCAGGTAGATTTGCCGCATAAGCCAGACGAATTATAACCATTTCTGCCGCATGTTGCGGGTTTGGTGCGGTGTTAATCTCCCCCAGTCCTTTAAGCAGTATTTGCCATGTTTTGCTTAAAGAAGGCATAGAGATTTTTTGTGCGAGTTCCTTTGCGCGTGTGAGTTGATCTCCTGAGAGAGATTGGTTCACATCGCTTAAATTTGGGACAGCACGTAATTTTGTGAGTAGGTGCGTCAGGTCTAACAAATCTTGTGCAACGGCAGATGGTGCGCCGCCATTTTTATGGATTGTGTCCATAATTTCTAATGCGCCGGGCATGTCTCCGGTTAGGGCTTTTTCTAAAAGGCTTAAATTCTGGGTGCGATCTGCAAGTCCCAGCATGTCTTTGACCTGATCGGCAGTTATTTTATCAGAGGAAAGTGCAATGGCTTGATCCAGTAGGCTAAGGCCATCGCGGACTGACCCGTCTGCTGCGCGCGCGATCATTGTTATGGATTCGTCTTCGGATTCGACACCTTCTTTTTCGCATATGGATTTGAAGTGTGGGAATAAAAGATCTGCTCCAACGCGTTGTAAATCGAAACGTTGGCAACGCGATAGAACAGTGATTGGAACTTTTCGAATTTCTGTTGTCGCGAAAATAAATTTTACATGTTCCGGTGGCTCTTCCAATGTTTTGAGAAGGGCATTAAATGCGTTTTTAGAAAGCATATGCACTTCGTCAATGACATAGATTTTATAGCGTGCCTCTGTTGGGGCGTATCGAACACCATCCAGAATTTCACGTATATCATCGACACCTGTACGGCTTGCGGCATCCATTTCAATGACATCAGGATGGCGATCTTCGGATATGGCCTGACAAAGCGGGCAGTCTTCTGTATTTCCGGTTGTCGGGCCAGATGTTCCGTCCGGCCCTTTGTAATTTAGGGCCTTTGCGATAATGCGCGCCGTTGTTGTTTTACCAACACCGCGTACACCGGTTAGCATAAATGCATGCGCGATGCGTCCCGATGTAATCGCATTTTTCAATGTGCGGACAAGGGCATCTTGCCCGATCAGCTCATCAAAGTTTTGCGGACGGTATTTTCGCGCTAGAACGCGGTAGGGTTTTTCACTTTCAGCCATGCTTTATTTGTAAAATGAATTCACGATTGGTGCAAGGAAAAGTGGTGATTTTATATCCCGTTTTCCGGATAGAGCGCATATTCGGGAATGGCTGTAATATTGGGGATCTGTTCGTGTCTCTTAACTGTTTCTCCTTTACGTGATCCGGTATGATCCCATTCTTGTGTTAGGTCCGCCGTTTGTAAGTATGCGTCCCATCCGGTTTGCAATAGTGCCATTGTTTTTTCGCGGTATTGCGCGTAGGGGTTTTCGCTGGTTGTGTCGAATGTTTTATTTTTTTCTATATGGTTACGTGTTAATACGTGCCATCCATCATCACTGTAGCCATCTTGTCGGCCATTATAGATAAGGGCTGTTCCGTGGGTTAATCCATCACCTGTGTTGCGGTATTTAAAACCATCACTCTCTACTAATGTTAGAGGAGCGCTATGAGGGTTATCGTTTGTAATGGAGTGGAGGTTTCTCATCACGCCGATATCTTCTTTGTGAATGTGCCCCAGAACTGTTGCATCAGCGCCTCTTTCCTGCGCGCGGGTGACCGCATTTTCACGAAAGGAATTGATGAAGAATTTTCCAACTGTTTTCATGCTGTTTGTAATTGGGAATGAATATCGATCCTCTTTTGATGAGATTTGTTCGAATACGCCTTTTAATTTGTGATCTATGACAAGGCTTGCATCCAGTACTTTACTGCACTTTGCATAAAGGCCACTATAGTTGATCAGGCAAGCAGGATCGTTTTCATCACCATGTTCCAGGTGAGTTTTTATGCCGCCAAATTCTTCGACTATGTGGTCATGGAATTGAATACCGTGGGCAGACGTTCCATGTAATATATCGAGGTTGTTGTCATGGTTTCCTGTGATGTAGTGCACTTCTGCTCCGGCGTCTATTTGTGCCATCACGACATCCCAAAAGCGTAAATGATTTTCCATTTCCGGGAATGCAACCATGTTGAGGACATCTACAAAATCTTTGGGGATATCATGGAGGCCGATATGTTGGCTCTCCATGTGTTCAACTAACATGTCTTGTAAATATTCATAGTCGATAATATCACCGAGTAAGTAAATGCGGTCTGCATTACTTTGTTCTATTATGTTTCCTTGAATATCGAGGGCTGAGTTTCGTTTATGAAAGAGGTGTGTGTCGGACACAAACACGCTCACCGGCTCGCCATGAGCCGGAAGAAAAATATTCTCCATGATATAAACCGTTCTATTTCCGTATATTAAATGTTTCTAAACCAAGATCACCATTACGTATATTTTTGTGCGCTGCAAGAAAAATTGTATGGTGTTGATATTGCTTATTTTTTTACCTCAGTAAAATTTGTAAAATTTGCAACTCTCCTTTATAATGCGAGGTAATAAAAGAAGATCGAATAACGATGTTCTGACAATAAGGTGGTAGACGTGGCGCAGGATAAGGCAATCCCCGTTAACGCAGATGCAGTAGAAAAATTAGGTCTGAGAGATAGCTATAAAATAGGTCTCTCGGATACAATGCGTGTTGGATTATCGCAAGTTGATACGGTTTTATTGGGTGATACGGGGCATGACCATTATAAAGACATTACAGGTGCTTTAGGCAGTAAAGACGTACAAGTCGCGATTGCAGAAAGTACGGGCGCACATATCTTTTTGGAGTTGCCCGAATATAGGCAAAATCTGGTTGATCAATTTCAAAGGCGGGCTGCTGACCCCGGTGCATCGCCGAGTGCGGGGCGTTTTGCCGATCGTTTTGAGTATGAAGTGAATTATGATGCGAATGTTGAGCGTTGGAATTTTAACCCGGAAGAGGCAACGCAGGATTATTTGCAAAATTACGTTGCGCCGTTATTAGAGCGTTCAGCACAGCTTGGCGTTGATGTACATCTTTTGGATCAGGGCAAAGGTATGTCTGAAAAAGAACTTGCGGGAGACTTAAAAAACCGTCTTTTTGAAACGATCGATGAACGCAAGCGTGTAAGAAGTGAGCAAGACGTGAATGATCCGCGCGTTCAGGGGCGTTTAGAAAAATTAGATCGGCGCTATACTGAGTTGCGGAATGAAACATATGAAGCGCACCAAGAATTTTATGAAGCGCGTCATGATGATGAAAGTTTAGCGCATATTGTTGATCGTGTTGCGAGTGGTGAAAAAAGCGTTGTTCTTTTTGGTGGGGCGCATGGGTCACGTCATAATGATTTTGAGGAACATTTGAAAGGCTCCTCGTTGAAAATTGATATTGCGGTTAGTCGTGAAGATTATGAAGGGGACTATGCAGGTGCGCTTGCACGACTTCGTAAGTTTGATGAGCGGTATGGTGAAGATCCTGCGGATTTGGTCTATTTTTTAGATGAGGGTGTTTTGAGTACAACGGTCAATACGCCGTCTGAAGTTATAAAACAAATTGAGGCTGTGGCGCAGCCACTTGATATTTCCGAACCTGTGCAAACGCAAGATGGTGGGCAACCTGCTGTTTCAACAGGGGTGAAGCCTTAATCTCGTCATCTGCATTGATTTTGTGGCATTGTTATTCACGTATTTTTATACATTTTGATGCTCATGCCTTGTCATGTAACAAAGCCAAATAACTATATATCCAAGATTTTGTGAGAGTGGAAAGCCGAATACGACCCAAAAAAATTCGTTGGTGGCTGCTTCCTCTCGGACCTGACCGGGCTACAAGCGACATTCTGCCCGCACCGACTTTCCGTTTGCGTTTATAAAGGTCAGAATTTCTCTTTGCAAGTTTTTTTGCTGTTTTTCACGCTAATGGCTGGCACTTGCTTTTGCGAGGCAGGCTGTGTATCAATGAAGGTGATAATCATTTTCATTTGCAAAAGGTGCGTAACAATGAATAAATTTTTTATGATTTTAGGCCTGTCAACGATCGCGTTTAGCCCGCTTACATATGTTACGGCAGAGGAGCCACATGCGCATGACGAGCATGAGCATGAAGGCGAAGAAAATTCGGATCATTATAAGGCGATTGAAATTGAGACAAGCGCGCAAGCTTTTGTGATCCTAAATGAAAAGACGGCTGCGATTGGGGATGTTCTCAAGAAGGATACCGAGCTTGAGTTTCTTGAGCTTGAAGCTATTCATGAAATTACATACACGTTGGAGGCTGGCGTGGATAAGGTGCGTGCGGATAATGCGGCGGAAACGGGGAAAATTGATGCTCTGGATGAAGCCATACAAGCCGTGCATTATGCGTCTGAAAATCAGGAAGAAGAAAAAGTGCGTACGTGGTTTGTGAAACTACAGGCCGCGGTTGTAGACATTAAGACGGTTACGCCGGATGATGTGAAACCTGTGAAGCAGGCTTTTTACAATATTATTATTAAGGATCATAAATTTACACCGGAAGAAATTATCGTGCCTGCGGGTGAGAAGATTAAGTTGATCGTTGATAACCAAGACCCAACACCTGAAGAGTTTGAAAGCGATGATATGAATCGTGAAAAAATTATTGGCGGGAATAAGAAGGCCACAATTTTTGTTGGTCCATTGAAGCCGGGTAAATATCATTTCTTTGGCGAATTTAATTTAAAAACCGCCAATGGTTATATTATTGCAAAATAGTAGAAGGTAAGCAGGATCATGTCCGCAATTGCAGTCGTTGTTTTTCGTGAAGTTATAGAGATAGCATTGGTCTTAGGTATTGTTCTTGCGGCGACGAAGGGTTTGCCAAAACGCGGTGTTCTTGTGTCTGCGGGGCTTGGTCTTGGTGTTCTTGGCTCTGTTATTGTGTTTTTGTTTACGGATCAAATTTCTGACTCTATTGAGGGAATGGGGCAAGAGGTTTTTAACGCGATTATCATGTTTACTGCCGTTGGTTTTTTGAGTTGGACAGTGATCTGGATGAAGCGTCATGGGCGCGAACTTGCACAGCATTTAAATGCCGTTGGTGCGGACGTTGTTGCGGGGCGCAAATCTCTTTACGTGATTGTGTTTGTTGTGGCTTTGGCAACATTACGCGAGGGCGCGGAAATTGTTTTATTTACCTATAGTCAGAGTTTAATTGGTGTACCGGCCTTTTCTATTATTAGTGGCGGTATTATCGGTTTGATTGGTGGTAGTTTGGTTGGCTTTGCGCTTTACTTTGGTTTGCTTAAAACGGTGAAGCGTCATTTGTTCACGGTGACAAGTTGGATGCTTATTATCTTAACCGCAGGTATGGCGGCGCAGGGTGCGAATTTCTTGATACAGGCGGATATGTTGCCGATGCTTGCACCGCAAGTGTGGGATACATCATGGTTGATTGATGGTGGTGGTTTTGTTGGTGAAACAATGAAGGTTCTATTTGGGTATACACCGCGTCCGTCGGGGATGGAACTCGTGTTCTATTTCAGTGTTCTGGTGATTGTTGGGTTATCATATAGATTGATCGGGACGGCGAAACCAAAGGCACCCAAATCGACTTTGCGTGTTCCTGCGGAGTAATATTCCAATCTCAACTTCTTGTAACGGCGGTACAATCTGTGGTATCGCTGTTTTTTTGTTACACAATATAAACGTTAATATTTAGGTGAAGCGCATAATGTATATCTGGAATATCAAAGCCCTGAAACAAGACCTGCAAGCCGATACGCTGGGGGAAAAGGCGAAGTTCGTCTATATGTTTATTTCGGCGCTGATTTTTACCGCGATTTTGGAAATCTCGTCTCGTATTCCGTCAGAGGTTGATTATTCAGAAGATGTCGGTTGGATAATCGTTGTGGTGGATATGCTTGTCGCTGTTCTTGGGATGATATGTGCGTTTCGAGCGAATGGCGGATCCTGTGGGCGTGATTTTTTAGGGAAGTATTTCAGTATTTCATTTGTGGTTGGCATTCGTTTTATACCTTTAGGTACTGCTCTTATTGTGTTGGCTGGTGTGATTAATGGTGCTTTTGCTGTCACGCAGTATGAAGTTTCAGATGCGCTGGGGAGCGATATTATATTCGAAGCCGTAGGCACATTGATTATGGCTTTGTTCTATTGGCGTATTTGTAAGCATATTGCGGATATCCGCGTGGATATTGAGCCTACTGAAACAGAAGGGGTAAAGAAGCCTTCGTGGTTGTTTTATGTTCTCGCATTTTTATTATGTTCGCCGATTGTAGGTTTAATGGCTATAGGGGCGTATATCGGTAATTCTGCACCACCATCATATGTTGTTGCGGGTACAGAGCTATCGCAGGATCGTACCGATTTATTGCGCGAGTATAGTGTTGTAGAAGAGCAGGAAACGATTGTATTTTTCTATTCAAGTGGCATATTTTCACTTTTGGAGAGTGGCACTATTTTAACTGAGGAGCGCATTGTTTCCTATATTCAAAATGCTGACACGCAGGAAATGATTGTCAGTGCGGTTGCGTATTCCGATATTGCAAAAATGTATTTATCGTCTAAGGGCGATGGCATGTTTGAGGATACGATGATTGATGTGTATCGCGCCAATGATGAATATGCGCTTAGTCTGGTTTTATCGGCGGAGAAAAATGGGGATGAGCCTGTTATCAGGATGCTGACATCTAAAACCGGTTTGGAGTTGTTGGATTATGAAGACTCCGAAGGCATTGCAATCTATGACGAGTTGCCTGTTGATGATGAAGTAGATGAAAATCCCGAGAGCGTAGAACCGCAGGGCGAAGCGATAGAATAGCACAGTCCCACACTGCTGTGCTTGAGATTATTATGGGTTTACTTTGCGTAGCAATGCTTTGACATCGACACTTAGTGCGTTGGCAATGGGGAGTAGGTGCACGAGGCATAACTCGTATTTTCCAATCTCATATCCATCGAGTTTTTGATACGGAATATTCGTTTGTTTAGAGAGTTTCGTCAGTGTGACTTTCCGCCGTTTTCGTGTGCGGTGGATGTTCTCACCTATGGTTTGGCGGAGCTCTTGTATCGTTTGTGGTTGCGGATTTGGCATCATAAATTCCTTTCTTCTATTTGATGTCAGGAGTTTAAACGCACGCTTACCACGTGTGGATGTATTTCCCCAAAGGGGTGTTGTATTCCATCCACTCCCGACCCAAAAAAAGGCAAAGTTTTGCACCCTAATGTATTAAGGCACAAAAAAGCCACCCTGACGGGAGTGGAAACCGAGTAAGCAACGCGTTTAAACGTTAAAGCCTAGTTTATAGAAAACCGTTACATAAATCAATTAGGGCAAGAAATCTCATTTTATTTTTGTTATGCTCAGGCAGAATTCGAACAAGCAGGTGATGAGATGAAAAATCGTGTTTTGATGGCCGTTATGGTGGGTGCGTGTATGGTTGCGCCAAAGGCGTATGCGTTTGACTGGTTTGATAAGGTTGTTGATGTTCTTGAGAGTGAGACGAGTGGCTCATCCTCTTCGTCTTCTGTTTCGGGTTTGAGTAGTTCAGAAATTAGTACTGGCCTGCGGGATGCATTGCGTATCGGGACGCAGCAAGTGGTGGCGCAGCTAGGTGTGCGAGATGGGTTTAACCTTGACCCGAAGGCGCATATTCCTTTGCCCGGTGCGTTGGGACGTGTTGATCGTGCATTGTCTTCGGTTGGTATGGGCGGTTTGACCGATGATCTTGAGCTACGTTTAAACCGCGCGGCGGAGGTGGCAACGCCGAAGGCGAAAGCGCTGTTCCTAAAAGCTATCCAAGAGATGACGATTACGGATGCGAAAAATATTCTAACCGGCCCTGATAATGCGGCGACAAGCTATTTACGCAAAACGATGGGCGGTGATCTGGAAAAGGAAATGCAGCCGATTATTAAAAATGCCATGGCAAGTGCGGGCGCAGTGAAGGCCTATGATTCCGTAATGGGGCAATATGCGCAGATACCGTTTATGCCGGATGTTAAGGCGAACCTAAATGGCTATGTCACGGATAAGGCTATGGATGGGATATTCTATTATGTCGCACAAGAAGAAGCCGCCATTCGTAAGGATCCTGTGAAGCGCACGACGGATATCCTTAAGAAGGTTTTCGCGGCTCAGTAATCGCTTCCGAAAAAGTTCAAGAAATTGTGCTGTTATTTTGTTATGCTCGCGATGATTATATCATTGTATGAGGACAGATATGCAGCACAATCAATTTGACCTGTTAAAGCAAAGACGTTTTGCTCCGCTTTTTATAACGCAGTTCTTGGGCGCGTTTCACGATAATTTGTTTAAAAATGCATTGGTTGTTTTGTTGTTATACGGTGCGGCGACGCAGGCCGAGGCGGTGGGAACGGATACGAAAGTTCTTGTGACGCTTGCAACGGGGATTTTTATTCTGCCGTTTATTTTGTTTTCTGCGCTGGGTGGTCAGTATGCGGATAAATATCCTAAAGACAAAGTGATCCGTGTTGTGAAGTTGGTTGAGATTGCCGTTGCTGCTTTGGGGGCGGTGTCGTTGATATCGGGGTCTGTTGTCTTATCATTTGCGACGTTATTTGCATTGGGCGCGCAGTCTGCCTTTTTCGGGCCGAGCAAGTATTCCATTTTACCGCAGCATCTTGAGGAAAACGAGCTGATTGGCGGTAATGCGTTGCTTTCGACCGGAACGTTTTTGGCGATCTTGGTTGGTACGATTGCGGGTGCGGTGTTTGTTGCAATGTCCGGCGGTGTGTGGATTGTCTCTGCATTATTGTTCGTGACGGCGGGGCTTGGTTATTTTGCGTCGCGCTCTATCCCATCTGCGCATGCGGGGGAGCCTGAGCTTAAGATTAATTATAATATCGTCAGTGAGACTTATCGAATTTTAGATAATCTCTTCACGCATAGACGGAGTGTGATTGAGGCCTCATTGGGTGTGGCGTGGTTCTGGTTTTTGGGTGCGATGTTCTTATCGCAGCTCCCGAATTTTACCAAGGATGCTTTGGGTGCGACAAACCATGTGTTTACCCTGTTTATGGTGTTGTTTTCTATTGGGGTGGCCTTTGGTGGTTTGCTGAATAACCGTTTACTTCGTGGGCGGGTAGAGGCAGTGTACGTGCCGTTGGCTGCGCTTGGGATTACGATTTTCTCCATTGATTTATATTTTGCGGGGAATGGTTTTTCTTCCGGTCTTGAGGGTGGTGATTTACTTGGCCTTGGTGGGTTTTTGGGTATGTTTGCGAGTTGGCGCATTATGCTTGATATCTTTTTGATAGCGATGTTTGCGGGGCTGTTTGTTGTGCCGCTGAATGCGATTATTCAACATGATACGCCGGAAGATATCAGATCCCGTATTCTGGCGGGTAGCGCGATTTTAAACTCTATTTTTGTTGTCATGTCCTCTGTTCTCTCTGCGGTATTGTTGTCTGTTGGTTTTGGTATTACGGGGCTGTTTATTATTTTTGCGCTCGCCAATATGGTGGTTGCTTTTTATATATGCCAGCTTTTGCCCGATTATTTGATGAAGACAATTATGCAAGGGTTGCTGAAGACCTTTTATAAGGTTGAGGTACGAGGCTTAGAGAATTTTGAAAAGGCGGGAGATCGCACCGTTATTGTGTGTAACCATGTTTCGTTTTTGGATGCGCCTGTTCTTGCGGCTTTTCTTCCCGGGCGTCCGATGTTTGCGGTGAATTCGCATGTGGCTAATTGGTTCTGGGTTCGCCCGTTTTTAAAGATGGTCGATGCGTTCCCCCTTGATCCGACAAATCCGTTTTCGTTGAAATCTTTGATTAAGGAAGTGGAAAAGGACAAGCATTGTGTGATTTTCCCAGAGGGGCGTTTGACGGAAACCGGTGCGTTGATGAAGATTTATGACGGGCCGGGGATGATCGCCGATAAATCGGGTGCGAAAATATTGCCAATCCGTTTGGATGGTGTGCAGCATACGCCGTTTTCGAGGTTGAAGGGCAAAGTACCTCTTCGAACATTTCCGAAAATTACGATGACTATTTTACCGCCACGGGATTTTGATGTGCCGGAGGAAATGAAGGGGCGTAAGCGTCGTGCCGCTGCGGGGCGTCAACTTTATGATGTCATGGAAAATATGATGTTCATGACGAATGATCGTGAGCAGACATTGTTTGAGGCCTTGATGAAGGCGCGCCATGTGAATGGTGATGATGCGGTTATTGCCGAAGATATTGAACGTAACCCGATGAAGTTTAAACGTTTAGTGCGCGGTTCTGTTGTGCTTGGGCGTAAGCTTACGAAACAAACTGCAAAGGCGGAGAATGTTGGTGTGTTGTTGCCAAATTCTTGCGGTGCGTTGGTGACGTTCTTCGGATTGCAGGCCTTTGGTCGTGTGCCTGCGATGCTTAACTTTTCGGCGGGCGCGAAATCTATCCTTTCGGCCTGTACGTCTGCACAAGTGAAGCATGTCATTACATCACGTCGCTTTATTGAGATGGGACGTTTGGAGCCTTTGGTGGAGGAGCTGTCGAAGGTTGTTAATTTGATCTATCTAGAGGATATTAAGCAGGAAATTACGCCAGTTGATAAATTACGTGGGTTTTATGCGCATAAAACGGCGGCTTATATTTTCCGTCAGCAAGGTGTAAAGCCAAGTGATCCGGCTGTGATTTTGTTTACGTCCGGTTCGGAAGGTGTTCCGAAGGGGGTAGTACTTAGTCATTCCAACATCATGTCAAATATTGTCCAGCTTTCATGCCGTGTTGATTTTAACCGTCAGGATGTTGTGTTTAACTGTTTGCCGATGTTCCATTCCTTTGGTTTGACAGGGGGGACGTTATTGCCTGTACTTTCAGGTGTGCGTACATTCTTGTACCCTAGCCCGTTGCATTATCGTATTGTGCCGGAGCTTGTTTATTCATCAAATGCGACAATTATGTTTGGTACGGATACGTTCCTGAATGGCTATGCGCGCATGGCTGATCCGTATGATTTCTATCGGATGCGTTATATTTTTGCAGGTGCAGAGAAGGTGAAAGAGGAAACTCAAAGGTTGTATTCCTCTCGTTTTGGTGTTCGTATTTTGGAAGGTTATGGAGCAACAGAAACTTCTCCTGCGCTTACACTTAATTCTCCGATGCATATGAAACATGGAACGGTAGGGCGTTTATTATCCGGAATTGAATATCGTTTGGAAAATGTTCCGGGTGTTGATGAGGGCGGAAGGCTATTTGTTCGAGGCCCTAATGTTATGCTTGGATACTATAAAGAAGACAAGCCTGCAACTCTACAGCCACCGCAAGGTGGATGGTATGATACGGGTGATATCGTTTCTATTGATGATGATGGTTATGTAAAAATTTTGGGGCGTGCGAAGCGTTTTGCCAAGATTGCAGGAGAGATGGTTTCGCTGACCTCTGTTGAAACAATGGTGTCGCATGTTTATCCCGATGAGGCACATGCGGTTGTCGCTATACCAGATGCAAGAAAAGGTGAACAGCTTATACTTGTAAGTACAAATCAAAAAGCAGAAAAATCTGACCTGTCATCATATGCATCGCAGAACGGAATTTCAGAGCTTTCTGTTCCAAAGACGATTTTGTATATAGATAAAATGTTTGTGCTTGGCAGTGGTAAAACTGATTACACCTCGATCATGGAGTTTGTGAAAGAGAATGTTTGATGCGCTTTTGATATGATGAAATTGTAGTGTATTAACTTGTTTTTAATTTACAGTGCTTAGAACTAGATATTCGGGGTTTTTACTTACGAGTATCAAAGATAAAATTTTGAAAGCGTTTTTGTCTTTTGTGTCAGGGCAGAAAGGTTTATTATGATTATGCAATGTAATATTTTGTGCGAGTGCGCAGTATAAAGAGCAATAAGGGTTTTTGATGTCAGATAACCAAACACAAGATAATCTTGATACACCTCAGTCCAATTCTATGGCTGCATTTAGTGATAAGATGGAAGATTTGGGCGAAGCGTTAGATGTTTTGTATATCCCGCGGAATGCGAGTGGGCGGAATAAGTTTCGTGGTGTATGGCCGGATATAGCGTTGTATCTTTTTGGTGAAAAGCTGATTGAATATGATGATAAGGGTGGTGTTGATCATGACCATAGGCGGGAGCTTGAGGAAACGGCGTGTGATAAACGTTTGTTGTTGAAGTCTGTCCTTAAGGAAATTGTGAATAAAAGTGTTGATGCCGGTATGTTAGACATGGAATATGTTGGCAAAGTCATTGATGAGTTCGGTAGTTGTGTTAGTAAGTTTTTATATGCAGAAAATATAATTGAGCGTGTTCGCCCGGGGTTGCTTGTTAAGACCCAAGATGAAAAAGACAATGCTGTGCAAAAAGAGCAGGATAAGCAGGATCAAAAAGATGATGCTGTACGCACGATGTCTTCTTCTGATGTTGCTGTTGACAATTCTCCGAAAGAAAGTACCCAGAGCGTTTCTTCGGCTGCCGAAGAGCCTGTTGAGGATTTGGAACGTCAACGTGTGGCAGAGGAAAAGTCAATTCTTAGTAATGTGACTGAGGTGAAGGATGAAGCCGAGGCTTCAGTGGAGCCTTCTAAGCCTAAATTGGAAATACCGGGTATGCCGCCAATTGCGGATGATATGTTTGATGATGTTATGCCGATTGATACATCTGCTCCTGCCCAAGAGGTAGAAGATAGTTCTGATTCTTCTCCTGAAGTGGTAGAAGATGCGCAAGATGATACAGAAAATATTGTAGAGGAGAAGGCAGATATTCTCGCAAGTATCGCGCCAGAGGCGGGTGATAATACGGTTTCTTCGGATACTGACCCGGCTTCTCTTGCTGCGTCTCTTTTAGGTGGAGATGTAAAAGTTGAGCCTGCTGCGGAAGAGCAGAAAGGTGAAGAAAATGCTGTTGATACAGAAGCATCTAATCCAGCTCCATCTGTGTTTGGTGCGGCGGAAAAGGATGTCAATAGCGCACCTTCCGAGATACCAAGTGAAGCAGAAGAAGACGCACAGAGCGCGGAGGCTGTGGAGGAAGATTCCAAGCCTGTTAAAGGTGTTTATAAAACAATGTTTAATGCTTTGGCGCAGGCGGCTTAAAATATACGTTATGCATGCATGTTATCAGGAGTGTGAGTAATAAAACCGCTCCGGCTTGGTGTGTTACTGCGGTGTGTAAATGTACCGATGAAAATAACGTTGCAATTCCCAGTCCAATTTGAATTAACACCATTGCTCCTATGAGTGGAAATGATATCTCTGTTCGTTTTTTGATGAGGCCATGTGTGGCAAAGCTGAGCGTGACTAGAGCTGTAGCTATGGCTAGCCATCTATGTGTAAATTGAACGCCTGCATGATTTTCAAAAAAATTCATCCATAGAGGTTTATGAAACCAGACTTCTTCGGGTATCCATGTTTTCCCCATCATTGGAAAAGTATCATTATAGATAAGCCCTGCATCCAGGCCGGCAGTATATGCACCCCAGAAAATAGTCAAAACGAGGAAACCCAATGTGACCCAGCTATGCGTATATAGGGCGTTGTCTGGGCTTGGTGTTATGTTCTTAGCGATTTTTCTGTATGTGAGTGCGAGCCAAAACATAAGGCCGTAAATCAACAGAGCAAGCGATAAGTGCGCGGTTAGGCGGTAATGAGATACGGCAGGAATATCAACTAAACCACTTTTTACCATGTACCACCCCATAAACCCCTGTGCGCCGCCAAGTAGGAAAAGGCCAAAGAGTTTTGTTTTGTGACCTTTTGGAATCCATCCTTTTATTAGAAAGAACAAGAAAGGTATGGCGTAGATTATGCCGATTAGACGGCCTAGAAGGCGGTGAAACCATTCCCAAAAGAAAATAGATTTAAAGTCGGAGATCTCCATCCAGAAGTTTTTTTTCTGATATTCAGGCGAGGTCTGATAAAGTTCAAAGACACGTTGCCATTCTTGTTCGTTTAGTGGAGGAATAGCGCCCATTAATGGTTTCCATTCGACGATGGAAAGGCCGGACCCGCTTAGGCGTGTAATGGCGCCAATAATGATCATGAGGAATACGCTGCCACAACACAGTAACAGCCAATAAGATAATGCAAATAATGTGTTTTTATTTTGGATGTTGGTCATTGCTTTTCTTAAATAATTTCTTGCACGAAGGTGGTTAATTCCTCAGGCTGTATGTGATACGCTCACGCGTGCTTAGGGATAAACTGAGAAGGTACGAATGGCAAGGTTTGATTTTATTAGAGCTGGAGCGCAGGCTTATGAATTTGTTTGGCGAGAGAGAATTTATCTTTTTCGTATGGCTGTACCCGTTTTATTTGTGAAAATTGCGTGTCTTTTTGCTGTTTTCCTTTTTGTGCAAGATGGTCAAATCTTGCGTGAGGGGCTATTTCTTATGCCGTCTTATATAGTTGAAGCAATTTTTGCAGTTTACCTTATTAGATTGGTTGCATATGGGGAGCCTATTTTATCACTTGGGCATCCTGTACCGATATCTCAAGAGTTTAAGCCAATTCGTGCGGCATCTTGTGGTCGTTATTCGCGGGGACAGGCGATGAAAAGTGGTGTCGTTGTTTATATTTTAATCTCATTATTTTATCATGTTGTCGCGTTTTCCGGTGGTGATGGGCCGCCACCACCTACGCCCGAGCAATTGCAAGACCCTGCATATGCATTTGGCTCTGTTCTGTCTATTCCTATTGCTTGTATTATTTTGATTGCGATAGCGCGTTTCTTTTTTGCGTATGTACCGTTTGCTTTGGGGTATTCTTTTCCGGTGTTTTTACAGGCAACGGGTGGCTGGCTTAACTCTATGCGTCTTGTTATTGGGTTGATCTTATGCATTGTACCATCAATGATGTTTATGGCTGCTTGTCTTGGTATCGTTAGTGGTGTTTTTGTTGAAGGTAGTGCCGGATATATTATTGTGGACGCGGTTGGTGTTAGTTTGATTCTTGTTGTTTCCCTGTGCCTTATGAATGTCTATATGACGTATGGGCTTGAAAAGATGTTGTCGGATAGTGTAACAAAGCATTCATGAGAATTTACGTTGTAGATCTGGATGGTAAAGAGCACATGCTAGAGGCTGTTGAAGGCTGGCGTGTGATGGAAATTATTCGTGAATATGGTCTACCAATAAAAGCGGAGTGCGGCGGCGCGTGTTCGTGTGCGACCTGTCATGTTTATGTAGATGCGCAGTGGCTTTCTAAAATTCCCGTAATGCGTGATGAAGAAGAAAGCATGTTGGATGAAGCCTTTAACCTAGAGGATAATTCGCGTTTATCATGTCAGATCATTTTAGATGAAACGCTTGATGGTTTGCGTGTGACATTGGCGCGGAATGTGGGATAATTCTTACTGTCGTCGTGGGATCGTTTAACCCTGTTACACTAAATATAAATTTTACATATTCATGTAAGTTTTGGTCATATTACATACGTAAAAGTGCGCCATATTTTTTGCGGACATAATAGACAGAGCGTAGGGATGCGAGGAAGAAGAATAAGCCTATACCAAAGAGCATAAGCGGCTTTTCAGTTGAGCTTCTAAAGGTTCCGTTTGTTAGGTGGTTCCAAAATGTTGTGAAATCATTCCATATGAGGTTTTGTGTTGTTGTTGGAATGTCGTTGTAGGCGGCGTACATGATTCCCAAACTGCCTAAAAGAAATATGGCCGCAATTAATCCACCCCAAAATCCGTGGGCGGAAACTTCTTTTATATACTCAGATTTTGTTTCGATCAGGACGGAGTCTTCTTTGGGTGTGTGTTCACCATCGGCATTTTTTATTAAGCTACTAAAATTCAAAATCATGGATGATATTATATGGCCAGCGCCTGTTGTTGTGCATACGGCGATAAGAGGTGCAATCCAGCTGCCGTTTTCAATGAGGGGGTATATGCAAAGTGCGCCGATACCTGCGAGGGCAAAAATAACGCCCATAAATATGTTCAATGAGTCGTCGAGGCTTGCCTGTATCTGCTTTCCGTCTTCTGAAATGTTTAGTAAAACGGGGACGTGTTGATTTAGCTTATGGCGAATTTCGTTGACGCTTACGCCTGATGTACGGTGTGTTTCGTTGTTATATTGGTATTCGACGACGGGGCGGTAATATGTCGTTTTTGTGGGTGTGTTATTGTCACCGCGTGTTGTTGAAATGTATTTTTCAATTGCTATAATACGGCCTTTTACCTGTTTTGCAATACGCCTTAGTTTTAGGAAATGCGCTATGTAATTAAAGCCTATAGCGAAGAAGATACTGCCGACAATAATGGGGATGAAGGAAAACATAATAAAGGCTGCCTGTTTATATGGTTAGTAGCAGTATAGATTATGCGTAAATATAGTTCTTATTGCAATGTTCCTTGCCAGTCTGCAAAACGGTAATCGCCGGGGGTGATGAGTTGTTGGCGGGCAACATATACGGAATGTAGTGCGCCTTCTATTTCTTCTACCCAGAAGTCTAAAAAACCTCGCAAGGTAGGATATTTGGGGGCTATGTCGTATTCTTGCCATATAAATTCCTGTAGCACGTTTTCGTGATCAGGCATGTGATAGATGATTTGTGCCGTTGTCAGGCGATAATTATCCAGTTGTTTCCCCAGTTCTGCCATATAGTATAACCTCCTGTTAATACGTTATATTATTTCTATTTTAGCAAAATTTGAGTGTTTTCTCAAATCAGGCATGATCTTGCTCAGTTTTCCGTAATTTTATTTGCTTTATGAAGCTAAGATATTGTAGTCTTTAGGATAGTATTTTGTGTGCATTATGTGCTCTATGGTTGTTTAGGTAGTTAAAGGTTTTATACGTGATCGATTTTCAGAAAAAGACGAATATATTTGCCAGTTTTCAAGCTTCACCTGATGAATGGGATGGGATAAAAAGTATTCTTAATGCTGCGGCTAATTCAGAGGTCTATGAGAATTCGGAATTGGAACGTGCATCAGGTAGAACTTTGCCTTTATCAGAGATAGAGGCTTTATCTGATAAGCTTCAGAATGTTGAATTTCCTCCTACTGTTTTAGGTAAGAGTGATGTGCAGACCTTATTGGCGGTATGTCAAAACCTTACGGATGCCAGAGTAGAAATTCCCTCTTTGGATAAAGATCTGGTTTCTAACATTGAAGAGCAGATGCAAAATTATAATGCAAAAAGTATTTTTGGAGCTCCACAAGTAATGTAATTTAATCGGGAGAGAGTGTGTGCCAAATTCTAATGAAATTTTAGCTGCTATAGCGCATGGTCATGCGGATGGAAAGCATTTTCATGAATTTAGAGAGGCAGGTTTTGATGTGAAAGGTCCGCAAGATGTAGCAGACCTTATGCAAAAAACGCTCAATGATCCGGCTACTAAGGTGGCAATGGACCTTGATACAGGCACGGTTGTTATTGTTAATAACAGTATTGGTGGTAATAGTGGGCAGGGTATTGCAATTGCATTAAACCCTAACAATAACGATCCGGGCTCGGTCTATCCGGTGAGTAGCTCTAATAAATTTACAAATATGACTTCCCAGATGGGTGATAACATGGTTGTTGCTCGTAATTTGGGTGAAGCCAATGCGATGGTGGATCGGTTTTCACAAAATGTAGAGCTTACCCCTAGAGCTACTCAGAACCTAAATAGTTCCGATGTCCAGGCGTCGGCAAATGCGCTTGAGGCTACGGCGCAGGCGAATGAGCTTATAGTTCCGTCTGAGGCAGATGTTCAAAGTTTAGATCAAAATGTTGAAAAAGTTGTAGAGGTACAGCAAGAGGCACAGCGTCAACAGGAGATTGATCGTGACGCGCAACGCGCCAAATCTATCGATGATCAACAGCAAGCTAATATGCGTAAGGAAGTGATCGCTGTGGCGAATGCAGATGGTACGGATGTTGTAGCTTCTCAAGCGGATAATGCGGCCTTGATTGAGGGGTCTGATAAGAGCAATTATCAGATTGAGGGGCACCCAGACGGTACGTCTACCGTCACGAAATTTGATCCGGATGGAGCACAGGCGGGTTCTATTGACTTAAATGTTAAGAATACACAAAAGTTGATGAGTGGCTTGAAGGGATTGGCAGAAGTTGTTGTTGCCCCGATTTTAGTTGGAACTGTTGCGTTGGTTTCAGGTGCGACACCTGCGCAGGCGGCAGAGGCGGCAGGTGATTCAATTTTGGAAAATACGTTGGACTCTGATGGTACAGCGCAGGGGGTGGCAACTGGTCTTGCGAAGGATGCGGTCGCCGTTGTTGCGCCTAAAACGGTTGAGGCGGTTAATAACGATGCTTCTGCACTAGAAGTCACGAATTCGGCATTGAAAGATACTATGGTTGCAGGTGGATGCTATGTTGGTGGTGCTATTGGTGCGGCCGGGGGGGCAACTATTAGTTCGCCGACGGTTTTAGGTGTTCCTGTTGCTACGGCAGCGGGCGCTGTCGGTGGTTGTTATGTTGGCTCTAAAGTCGCGGAAGGGGTTGTATCTGGCGTTGAGGCTGCTGGAAAAGTCATTGATAATGTTGTTGACGCGGCGTCTGAGACAAGCCAAGAAATTCAAGAGATGGCGAGTGATGCGATTGATAAAGCGGAGAAGGCCATTGATAATGTTATTGACTATTTTGCGGGTGATGACGCGCAAGAGCCACCGCTTAACGATGTGCGTGAGATTTTACCTAAAGAGCCTGTAGAAGGTATGCAGCCTGAAATTCAGGCGATGGTGGAGGTGCAATCCTCAGATATGCATTTGCAAGATGTGATGACAGATATGAAAGTGCAAGGCAGTGCAGAATTTGTTGTGCCACAACTGGAAGATCGTAAGGGTGAAATCGGACATGAAATTACGGCAGATATAGCTGCGCAGGTTGAGGCAGATCGTGAGCTTGAATTGCAACAGCAGCTTATAGCGCAGCAGGCACAAGTTAGTGCGATGTCATCACCGTCAGAGCCACAGATGACCTCCCCGTAATTATCTATTTTTCTTAGTCTTTACCCTTTTTAATTAAGTGCTGTATCATTCGGTAAGCACCATTGTTCTCTAAGGTATTTTTTGTTTTAGGATGGGTATTTGATAGTGAAACTTTCTTTCCAGTTTAGAAACACGTGAAAATATCTTGAAACTTTTGTGTAGCAGCAGTATAGATTGATCATTCATAAATGACTGAAGCGTTTTACGATGCTTTGTCATGCGTGATGTGGAAGGGGTTTTCTTGATCCTTGCTCTGTTGTAGAGAAGGCAAGAGGCCTGCTTATTAACCATAAACGAAGAAGGAAATACGAATATGAAATTTCGTCCTTTACATGATCGCGTACTTGTTCGCCGCGCGGAAGCTGAAACAAAAACAGCAGGCGGAATCATTATCCCTGGTACAGCAGAAGAAAAGCCGTCAGAAGGTGAAATCGTTGCAGTTGGTAACGGTTACGTGAATGACAATGGTGATGTACGTGCACTTGATGTTAAATCAGGTGACAAAGTTATTTTTTCTAAATGGGCAGGTACAGAAGTGACTATCGAAGGTGAAGACCTGATGGTGATGAAAGAGTCTGACATTATCGGAATTATCGCTGCGTAAGATCTTTCCGCATTTCACTGTGGCGGTGTCAAACTTCGGCTTATATATGTTTATATATTTCGCCTTGTTTTCCTAACCACATCAAAATGCGCTTTGATCTACGAATATTGAATTTTTATTTTTTCTTAAAGGAGAAAAATTATGGGTGCTAAAGAAGTAATCTTCCAAGAAGAAGCTCGTGATGAGCTATTGAAAGGTGTTGACCTTATTGCAAATGCAGTGAAGGTAACATTGGGGCCAAAAGGCCGTAACGTTGTAATCGAGAAATCATTTGGTGCGCCACGCACAACAAAAGATGGTGTTTCTGTTGCGAAAGAAATCGAACTTAAGAATAAGCAGCAAAATATTGGTGCTCAGTTAATCCGTGAAGTTGCGTCAAAAGCAAATGATCACTCAGGTGACGGTACAACAACAGCAACTGTTCTTGCACAAGCGATTGTTCGTGAAGGTGTTAAGGCGGTTTCTGCAGGTCGTAATCCAATGGACCTTAAGCGCGGTATTGATAAAGCTGTTATCGCAGTTGTTGAAAACATTGCAGAGCGTGCGAAAAACGTGAAAAGCAATGAAGAGATCAAACAAGTTGGTACAATCTCTGCAAATGGTGAAACTGAAATTGGTGAAATGCTTGCAGAAGCAATGGACAAAGTCGGTAATGAAGGTGTTATCACAGTTGAAGAAGCAAAATCTTTGAACAACGAATTGGAAGTTGTTGAAGGTATGCAGTTTGACCGTGGTTATCTTTCACCATACTTCATCACAGATGCAGACAAAATGATTTGTGATCTTGAAAACCCATACATCCTTTTGCATGAAGCAAAGCTTTCAAACCTACAAGCGATGCTTCCGATTTTGGAAGCTGTTGTTCAGTCAGGTCGTCCGTTATTGATCGTTGCGGAAGATGTTGAAGGTGAAGCATTGGCAACATTGGTTGTTAACAAGCTTCGTGGTGGTTTGAAAATTGCTGCTGTTAAGGCGCCTGGTTTTGGTGATCGTCGTAAAGCGATGCTTGAAGATATGGCAATCCTAACAGGTGGTCAGGTTGTTTCTGAAGATCTTGGTATCAAGCTTGAAGATGTAACACTTGATATGCTTGGTAGTGCAAAGAAAGTTGCGATTACAAAAGACGATTCAACTGTTGTTGATGGCTCAGGTAACAAAGAAGAAATCGAAGCACGTTGCACGCAAATTCGTCGTCAAGTTGAAGAGACATCTTCTGATTATGACAAAGAGAAATTGCAAGAGCGTCTAGCGAAGCTTTCTGGTGGTGTTGCTGTTCTTCGTGTTGGTGGTATCACAGAAGTTGAAGTGAAAGAGCGCAAAGACCGCGTTGATGATGCACTTCATGCGACACGTGCTGCTGTTGAAGAAGGTATTGTTGCCGGTGGTGGTACTGCGCTTCTTTATGCAGGTAAAGCACTTGCAGATCTTAAAGGTGAAAACGAAGATCAGACAGTTGGTATCGAAATCATCGCACGTGCATTGCAGGCTCCGATCCGTCAGATCTGTGCAAATGCCGGTGAAGAAGGTTCTGTTATCGTTGGTAAGCTTTCTGAGCAAGATGATGTTAACCATGGTTTTGATGCGCAAAAAGGTGAATATACTAACCTTGTTAAGGCCGGTATCATTGACCCTGCGAAAGTTGTTCGTACAGCATTGCAAGATGCAGCGTCAGTTGCAGGTCTATTGATCACAACAGAAGCTGTTATCACAGACTCACCTGATGAAGGTGGTGATGCAGCAGGCGCAGCCGCAATGGGCGGTATGGGTGGCATGGGCGGAATGCCCGGCATGATGTAATCACGTTGAACGTTTACCGTGAGGGGAGCGTCAGATTTTGGCTCGTTTACTATGACTGTAAACTTCGCTTTATCTTCCTAACCTCACAAAAACGTTCTGTGTGATATAGTCGCCTTAGAATTAGAATTTAAAAGCCCCGTTATTGAGCGGGGCTTTTTTTGTTATGATGGTTGGGGAGGGGGTTGGGCTGCGTGTTTCCATGCTATGTCATATAGGACTCTAAAGCCTTCAGTGAATTGCGCATGTTTTAATATCATTATACATACGTCATTTTCTTGAAAATTTAAGAATGCAAGGTATTCACCATATGAATATATTGTTTGGTCGTTCCACATACTTTTGGGAAACCATCTGTACTCCGCGAATGTATTGCCTATAAATTGGTTATCTTCTTCTTCGACTATTACGCGGGCATCAATTTGATTGGCGATGACAGACATTCTTTTTGCATGTTTCTTGTACCATTCTTCACCGCCGCACCATTTGTAAAAGTTTGTATGTTTTGAGTTCAGTACAAAAATTTTGCCTGCTTTGTTTAAGGCGATGTCATAAACGTGATCCAAAAATTCACGGAAACCGTCTACGCCGTATAATGTTTTAATTTCTCCTGTTTTTTTCTTTACTCCGTCACCTTCTAAAAATTCAACGCCGGCATTTTCGAGGGCGGTAGTGATTTTATCGAGGGTGCGGCGTGTGGGGGTGGATTGCTCTGTCTCGAACAGGCAGATTGTTTGTACGTGTAAGCCGCAGCGTGTGGCCAAATCGTTTTGATCCCATTTCAATAAAACACGGGCGCATTGGCATTGGGTGGGGGTGATTGTGCTCATTTTTATCAACTTTCGAATTGAATTCGATTTTATACGAATTCAATATAATATTAAATTATTGAAATTCAATGATAAAATAATTTATAGTTATTTTATTAAGTGAATTTGATGTGTTTTGTTTTGAGGAAGGTTTTGTGGATATGGGGAGTGAAGCAATATGTGACTCGACGGAGGATCAAGAGGATATTTTTCGCGAGGAATTAAATGCGCTTGTGAATGTGCGATCTGTTGATGGGGATATCAGGCGTGGTTTGGAATTTCTTGCGCGGTGTCACATTCATAGGATCGTGAAGATTATGGAGAATGAATATAAGGATAAGCATCAGTGCTCTGAGCTTCCCGATATGGTAGGCGACCTTATGCGTGGCCGTGCATATCTAAATTATGTTAGGCATCATCCCACTGATGCCTAACACTTCCCCTCCGCACCCCACACGCGGAGGTTTTTTTTAGTCATTAGATGGTGGCTCTACATCGTTTTTTGCACGTTCTTCCATAAAAGTTTTGAAGCCAAGTTTACTCCAGAAGCTTGTTGAGTCTACTGCATTTTTACGACGTGTATTCATTACGACTGTTTCGTGGTTATCTAGGAGTTTTTCAGTTACTAAACTTGCAAAGTATGCTCCTATGCCTGTATTTTTTAGTCTGTTTTTTTGATCTAGGCCAAATTTGTAATAATGTATTGCGGGGCCGTCAGGAAGAAGGTCGGGCTCATACATGTCTATGGCTGTGTCTTTTTGTTGTGTGTGCTGATCAAAGTGTCTGCGTGCATTAGGAATTATTTCTGCGCATATGGCAAACCCTATTGCTTTTCCGTCCAGTTGTAATTCCCATAGGCGTGCTGATGTTTCTTCTATTCTTTTAAGTAGGTTTTGAGGGGTCTGTTCTGCTCTTTTATCCCAATCAGAATCTTCACCAACTTTTTTAATCCAGCTGGATAGTAATTTAACGCGGGGGTCTATGGATGCGTTATGGTTTGAGGAATGTGATTTCAGATTGACTTCCCTTACGGAAGCTCTATCCAAGTCAAATTTGAATCGAGTGCGTGGTTTGAAGTCTTCGCCATTTAGTACCATGTGCGTTACTTCAACAAGTTCATCACTGTTCTTTGTGCTGTCTTTGGCTAAAGCAGCATTTTGTTGTTTAGTGTAGCTCATTGATGTGCGTCCTTAGTTCTTTTCACTTAAGCTGTGCCATACGTAATCAAAAATAAGATTAAACGTTGCGGCAAAACTTGGGCGTTTTGCTACTTCTATAATTACATCGTCCTCAGTAAAGCGAATGAAGGCAACTCGATCACAATATATGTAAACACAATTGTTATAAAAACAAGTTTCATCCATCCAGCGGTATTCTGCAAATCCGGTGGCTATTTCATTTGTTCCGTCTTGTGAGGCTACAATCTTGAAGTCAAAACTGTCTTTTATTCCACGCATGCGCTCGGCATGTTTCTTGTACCATTCTTCACCTATCCATTTTAAAAATATGGATGGTGTGCCGTTTATGATTCTGATATTTCCGCCTACTGTGTTGGCTGCTAGATAAACATCATCCATTAATGCCCTGAAGCCTTCGGTACCTCTAAGCTCTCTGATCTCTCTGGTGCGTTTTTTTACGCCTGAATTGCCGATGAATTCGACATCGGCTTGATCGAAGGCATTTGTAATTTTTTGGAGTGTTTGGGAATTTGGTTGATTGGTGCCATTTTCAATGCGTGCGATTCCTGTTTGTGATAGATCTGCATGTTTGGCCAGATCGCTCTGGCTCCATCCGATTAGGGCGCGTGCGGCACGAATTTGTTCCGTTGTAGGCATGATTCTATATCCAAAAAATATATCTGTTTTATTAATGTTGGGGTTATATGTTTAATTCCCAATTTTGTCTATATATAGCATGCTTGTTTTGTGAGATATAGATGGAAAATGCATTAAAAATGCATAAATGTGTTGAAAATATGTCTTGTCTTTGTGTATAGTGGTTGTGCAATGTTTTACATATTGCCTTATGCGTGTCCCCACACACGTTTTTAGTTGGCTTGCTTCGGCGGCCAACTTTTTTATGTGCGCTTGAGGATGTTCGGGATGTGAAGTGTAGGCTTGTGTATAGTCCATAATCTGTAACTATGGCCGAGTGCAAAGATTGCGTTGAATATCAGGGGCACAATTGACATTGTGAGGATGGCGCATACTATGAATGTTATAGCGGTGATTATGGCGTAGCTGCGAAAGGTCGTGATGGTGTTTGATGATTTTGAAGCGATTGTGCAGAACAGAGCGACCATCGCTAAAATATCAATGAGTGTGTAATGTGATATTGTTAATAACGCCAAGCCACAAAGAGGGTAGAGTAAGGGCATTGCATTTTGTATTTTTGGGTTCTTGTTTGCGTATAACGCGCAGAATGATGTGATTATAAATAGTATGTTTATACTCATCAAAGTGGTTTGACCGAGTAAGTACCACTGCAAGCATAAAATCAGATATGCGAGTGTTTCAATTTGTATTATTTTTCTGCGCGTTTTAAACTGTGTTGCGCTGATGAAAAAAAGATATCCTAAGAGTCCTACTGATTGCGCTATGATATATGGTGTCATGCTTTGCTCTATTTGTATGATTTGTTATTTAGTATATTGGGAATAGATTAAAATTTAATGAAATCAATAACTTACAAGATATATAAAATTGTTACTTTAATGCATAAATAATAGACTTTTGCGAATGTGAGCCGAAAAATGAGAAAAACTTTATTAAAAAATAATTCAGAACATCCGGCGGATGCGCAGTGGAATGTTGCCATCTTTCTGGCGATTGGTTTTGCGGCGCTTCTTACTCTTGGAGTTGTGATTTATTTGAAGTTTTCTCCGTCTGTACGGAATAGTGAAACCGTTATTCCTGTGCAGAGTCATATTGTTGCTTATAAAAAGCAAGCGCAGGAGAAGGTGCAGGAAAAGTTACCTGTTCCTAAGGAGAGTATGGTCTTTGCGCCTTCTGATTTGTTGAAGGGGACGTGGGTTACGAATTTTGGTGATGCGGGTATAGCTAAAATTACAATAGCGGGAGGGCTGTATGAAGTTATTTTGGCGCAAGATATCAAGCGGGGAGTGCGGAAATATTCCAGAGGGGCTTATCAATATCATGATGAGACGGGTATGTTAACGCTTTCCCCGTCACAAGAATATGGGGAGCCGGAAGCTGTAGATGGGGTGTATTATAAAATTTTAACGATGCGTCAATTTGATATTCATGTTTATCAAAAACCTGATGATGACGCGGTGTATTTTGTTGCTCCTGAAAAGGATGTTTTGATTAAGGCTGTGCATCCTATGTTTTTATTTGCGGATTATGCCGGTGCTCCGGTTTTGCGTTTTGCGCCTGTTTCTAAAAAAGCTCAATAATTTTCTTAAGGATATATGATGCCTGAATTGCCGGAGGTAGAAACGGTTCGCCGGGGGATGGAGCAGGCCTTGTTAGGTCTTCGCATAGAGAATGTCCAGATTAATCGTTATGATTTGCGCATAGCTGTTCCGCAAGATTTGGGGCAAAGCCTGTCAGGTAAAGCTTTGTGTGCGTTAGAGCGTCGTGGGAAATACATTGTTATGAATGTTGGGCAAGATTTGTGTATAATTTTGCATCTGGGTATGTCAGGGCGTATTCGTATTTATGACAACGTGACATCTTATGAGGCGCGTAAACACGATCATATTATTGTTCATATGGCTGGTGGGGCATGTTTCGCCTTTGAAGATCCGCGGCGCTTTGGCATGTTTTATTTAAGTACGCAAAAGCAATGGCAAGATGAACGTCCGTTTTCGATAATGGGGCCAGAGCCATTAGGTGCGTGGAATGCGCAGGACTTGCATGAGGCCTTACGTAAAAAGAAATCTCCTATTAAGACGGCTTTGTTAGATCAGCGTGTTGTGTGTGGTCTTGGTAATATATATGTGTGTGAAGCGTTGTATCGTTCAGGCATTCATCCTGGTCGCGCTGCTAACTCTCTTTCATTAGAGGAAACGCGTAGGCTTGTTCCTTATATAAAGGACATATTGAGTGAAGCGATTGAGGCAGGTGGATCTACGCTTAAAGATTATCAGCATACGGATGGCTCACTTGGTTATTTTCAGCACCGTTTTGCTGTCTATGATCAGGAAGGTGAGAAATGCCCAGTGTCTGAGTGCGAAGGGGTGATTATGCGTATGGTGCAATCCGGGCGCTCGACATTTTATTGTGGTACGTGCCAAGAGTAGATTAATTTAAGGTGAGGGAAGAAGTTTTATGTTTATGAAGGTTATTAATTTTATGTCTGTGCGCTTTTTTATTTATGCGGCTCTGTCGGTTTTTATTGTGGGGGGGTGTTTATCCTCGAATGTGAGCGCGCAGGTGGATGATGGCATGCTCGCTCCGCAGTTTTTTTCTGTTTTAAAGGATGTACCTTTAATGACGGGGTTGTCGGAGTTGCCGGATCGAGCGGTTAGCTTTGATAAACCGGAGGGGCAAATTGTTGAGGTGGTGGCGCAAATGGGTGTGTTATCTCAAGATGAATTGATTGCATTTTATGATGTTGCGCTTCCGCAATTTGGATGGAGTAAAACGACACAAGGTGTTTTTTTCAGGCGTAATGAATTCTTAGAAATTTCGTTTGAGCAAATTGGTGGGCAGGAAATTGTAAAAGTAATGGTGCGTCCGACTCTATAGCTAATTTCGTAGAAGTGAAATTGATTCACAAAAAATACACGAATCACTTGACAAAACTATGCTGTCGCGCGTATTACTCTTCGAACTCTGTAAAGAGTGCTTAGGAATTTTTGCAGTTTTTGTGTAAGAACTGCACACAATATAAATCCGAAGAATATTTTCCTGTGGAGAAGATTGGGTATATGTTGCGTATAAAAATGTGTAAAAATAATTAACTAAATGTTTGAAAAGGTTTAATAATGGCTAATCACGCATCTTCGAAAAAACGTATTCGTCGTAATGATCGTCGCGCAGATATTAACGGTGCACGTCGTGGTCGCATTCGTACCTTCATTAAGAAGGTTGAGAGCGAACTATCAGAAGGAAATGCACAAGGTGCTGCCGATGCTCTAAAGGCTGCTCAGCCAGAGTTACAACGTGGTGTTGCGAAGGGTATTTGGCACAAGAATACAGCAGCCCGTAAGTTGTCTCGTCTGAGTGCTCGCGTTAAGGCGATATCATAAGGCGACTGCCTTTATACGGATTTAATCTTCTGTATAAACATCTGATATATAAAGTTTTTTAAAGGCTCTGCTATTTTCTGCAGAGCCTTTTTGTGTCTTTTGTATTATTTTTGAATTAAAATTTCTTTTTTTCATTTTCATGATTTGTTCTTATTGCCTGTTGGTAATTTTTTGTTGTAGGGTATGTTCATCGCCAACACGAGAAGAGAATAAAGACAACGAACTTTTGTTGGACGTCATAGCGGTTTAATTTGCGCTTGGGCATAGGATTTTTTTCTATATGTTTGAGTAGAATTAGCGCCATATTTAGGGAAGCCTGTATTTTAGGCTTTAATGTAGGGGATGACCACTGAAATCCCCCCTTGGTTTTACAAGGGGTGAACGGTTTTAGAGGGCGGTCTCAAAAAAAGTACCAGATTTGGAAATGCATAATTGATAGCGCGCTTGCGTGTTTTCAAACAGCATTTTGCGGCCTGATTTTTGGTCGTCTTGGAAAGAGCTTTTTCTTTTTCCAAACCCTGTTTTATGCCTTTTGGGAAGAGCAGGACTGAGTTTATTTAAAATGTTTTGGTAACTAAAAAATATATAAAAAGTGGAGAAAAAAATGTCGGAAATCGTCGGAAAATCATCAGTTCAAATTAAAAAGAATAGTTTGGATCTGGAAAATACTCCGCTAGAACCTACGCCTGAAATTCAGGCGCTTTGGAATGAGGTTCATGCAGCAATGCGCCAAGAATTTGGTGAAGCAATCTTTCGTAGCTGGTTAAAGCCTTTGACACTTCGTGCCTATTATCACGGCACAATGGAAGTATCAGTCCCAACACGTTTTATGCGTGACTGGATTCAAACACATTACGCAGAACGCATTTCCACAATGTGCACAGAGCGCAATATTGATATTAAGCGCGTGCAAATTGTTGTGGTGCAGAACGCTATATTAGACGATAAGCCGGAAGTTGAGCCTGCGAGTGCGGCTGTTGCTAATCAAGTGGACGGTGTTACGGATCTTAAAACAGCGGTTGGAGAAATTTCTTCACCTTTGGATGCGCGTTTTACGTTTGAGAGCTTTATTGTTGGTAAGCCAAATGCACTTGCACATGCTGCTGCGCGTCGTGTTGTTGAGAGTGCCAGTGTGCCGTTTAATCCACTGTTCCTTTATGGTGGTGTTGGCCTTGGTAAAACACATTTGATGCATGCGATTGCTCATTCTGTAGAAGAGAGCTTCCCCGAGAAGACCGTGATGTATTTATCTGCGGAGAAATTTATGTATCAGTTCGTTAAGGCATTGCGTGCAAATGATACAATGAATTTCAAGGAAATGTTCCGTAGTGTTGATGTGTTGATGATTGACGATATTCAGTTCATCGCAGGTAAAGAATCAACGCAGGAAGAGTTCTTTCACACATTTAATGCTTTGGTTGACCAGAATAAGCAAATTATCATTTCTGCTGATAAAGCACCGGGTGATTTGCAAGGTCTTGATGAGCGTTTGCGTTCTCGTCTTGCATGGGGTTTGGTTGCGGATATTCACCCAAGTACATATGATTTGCGTCTTGGCATATTACAGTCCAAGCGCGAGAAATTAGGGGCAGATGTTCCGGATAGTGTTCTTGAGTTTCTTGCTTTGAAAGTGACATCGAATATTCGTGAGCTTGAAGGTGCATTGAACCGTATTGTTGCGCATGCAGATGTGTCGAAGCAGATCATTACACTGGAATCAACGCAGGATGTTTTGCAAGACTTACTTCGTGCACATGATCGTCGTATTACAATTGATGAAATTCAGCGTAAAGTGGCGGAACATTATAATCTGAAGCTTACAGATATGCATTCTGCTCGTCGTGCGCGTCAGGTTGCCCGTCCGCGTCAGGTTGCAATGTATTTGTCTAAGATTTTGACAGCGCGTTCATTGCCGGAAATTGGTCGTAAATTTGGTGGTCGTGATCATACAACAGTGATGCATGCAATTCGTAAAGTTGAAGAGTTGATGGGTGATGATGCACAAATCGCACAGGACGTAGATGTTGTGCGCCGCGCGTTAACTGGCTGATCTTTAGTTTATTAAAATTATTAAAAAGGGGGGCAACAGCGTGCTCCCCTTTTTTATTGTGTGCATTTAATCTTCGTGGTGGTGTTTATCTCGGTGTTCTTCTTTACGCTCTTTTACAGCATCTCGGTGTTCTTCTTTGCGTTCTTTTATAGATTCCCGGTGTTCTTCTTTGCGTTCTTTTACAGCCTCTCGGTGTTCTTCTTTACGCTCTTTTACAGCCTCTCGATGTTCTTCTTTATGTTCTTTCACGGCTTCTCGGTGTTCTTTGTGCTTGGCTGCGTGTTTACCGTCTTTGGCATGGCTATCACCGATTGGTAAAGTAAACATTAGGGCGCTGGTTAGTAGGGCTGTGGCGAGTAATTTTTTCATTTCTAGAGCTCCTTCGTATCTTTTTAAAAATGACGCACTATATTGTAGTACGCAGAATATTAAAAAACCCTTCTGTTTCTTTGAAACTTGTTGACCCTAACGCAAACGCGGAATAGTTTAGGCTTTATGAGTAATATATCAGATAAGAAAAGTTATGGCCTTGAAGAGGTCGCAGAGCTTTATAATCGCCCGTTACTAGATTTGGTATACGAGGCGGCTGGCGTACATCGTGCAAACCATACACCGAATGAAATGCAAATGTGTACATTGCTGTCTATTAAGACAGGTGGGTGTACAGAAGATTGCGGGTATTGTTCGCAAAGTTTGCATAATGAAGCAGAACTTGAAAAAGAGCTGTTGATGAAGACGACGGATGTTTTGGAGCAAGCGCAAAAAGCGAAAGAAGCAGGTTCTACTCGTTTTTGTATGGGTGCGGCATGGCCGAAAGTTTTGGATGGGCGTGCGTTTGATCGTGTTTGTGACATGGTTCAAGGTGTCTCTGATATGGGCATGGAGGCGTGCGTTACATTGGGCATGTTGAATGAAAATCAGGCGCAGCGTCTCGCGGATGCGGGGCTTACGGCGTATAACCATAATTTGGACACCTCGCGTGAATTTTACGATAAAGTGATTACAACGCGTAATTATGATGACCGCCTTGATACGCTTAAAAATGTTGCTAAAGCAGGAATTAATGCGTGTTGTGGTGGTATTTTGGGATTAGGAGAAAAAGAAGAAGATCGTATTTCTTTGCTCCATACCCTTTGTAATCTTGATCCGCAGCCGGAAAGTGTTCCGATTAATATGCTTGTCCCTGTTGAGGGTACGCCAATGGCGGAAAATGAGCTGTTGGATATTTTTGAGTGGATCAGATGTATTGCTGTTGCACGTATTTTGATGCCTAAGGCGATGGTACGTCTTTCTGCCGGACGTTTGACGATTTCTAAAGAAGCGCAAGCGATGGCATTTATGGCAGGTGCGAATGCGATCTTTACCGGGGAGAAGTTGTTGACCACGCCAAACCCTGAAAAGGATGCGGATTATGAACTTCTTGGGGAACTTGGGATTAAGCCAAGAGAGCCTTTTAAAGATGAGCAGAATGAACAAGAAGAAGCGGCTTAATAGTCGCTTTTTTCTTTTTAAGAGAGGGGTAAAATGCACTTTGGCTAGCTTATCCTGATGAAGTATGGGGCTTAAAATATATGAAATATTTTTCTAAAGTGTCTGATCTTCCATAAGTCTGGTTTTGAGTTTGAGCATTTTTCGTAATTCTTTGACAAGCGTTCTTATGAAATGCTAGCGTTTTTGTTGGATTTGAAAATGGTAAGGACAGGGCTATAATATGGATAATAATGATGTAGACGCAGGTGCGGGTAATGAGCTGAGCTTATCTGAGAAGATATTTGATACAGGCATTACTGGTTATCCCAAGCATTTTGCGACATTGGCAAAAGAGGGCAGTGAGAAATCCCTTAATGAAATTGTGGAAATGGTTAATGGTGGCGGCATGTATGTTACAGAAGCCGTCGATGCATTGAGCGAGAATGGTAGTGAGTTAGCGGTAGAATTATTGGGTGATCTGGCTGTAGAGCTACCTGAAAAAGCGATCTATATATTTGAAACTTTGGCACGTCAAAGTAGTCAAGTGGCGATTGATACTATTGAGCATGTTATTGAGACGATTGAGTCGGATGATATTGCAGATATTAGCAAAGCGGGAGCGCTTGCTATAGAGACAATTGTACAGAATAATGATGCGCTTGTGCGTGCGGAAAATATTGGTTTACAGGATGAGCTTCCTATTGAGGATGATCCGGGTGCATTGGAAATGTAAGTGTAATTTTCCTGTTATATTTAAATTGAAACAGCTCTCTATGAGGAGCTGTTTTTTTTATGTATGGAGAGTTGTTTTTCTCCTTCGAAATACGGTTTCCAGAACGATATTGTTACCGGTACGGCGATATTGAGGAAGAATGCAGTTGCCATTAAGGTGAAGAAAACTTCTGTTGTTATGATTTGTGTTTGGATGTATGCGATATCCAAAACGACAAAACAGAGCTCAGCCCGACCGAGCATGCCGAGCCCGATTAATACACTTTCATTAAATGTGAACCCTCCGGTGTAGCGTGCGGCTAATGCGGCAGAGGAAATCTGCACGAAGAATAACCCTGTGCTTAGGATGATGATTTGTGGAATGACAGATATCAAAACTTCGAGGTTGAAGGGGATTTGTGTTCCCAGCACGACAAAGAAGACAGGGCCAATCCAGATAAAGGCAACATTATCGATGATACGTTTTGTTTTTTCAAAATGCTCTTGTCCGAATGATGTGCCAAAGTGAAAATATTCTTCTTGTAATATTAAGCCGGCCATATAAGCGCCGGCGGCGGGGTGAAAGCCGAAGTGGTGTGCCAATATCCCCCCTAAAACGGCCATGAGTATCACGCCAAGGACGGCATATTCGCCATCACCAAATGCAAATATATGTTTGGCACCGAAGCGGTTGATTAATGGCACTTTCTTTAGCTTTTCAGGCATTCTGTGTGGGAATATGACGATGCCAATAAAGGATACAACAATGAAAAACAGGATTGCTTTACCCGTAATCATGCCGATGGCAGAGATGGATGGCTCTGCGCCGCTGGTGGCGATGGGGATGAGTATGGCAACCAAAACGAGAGAGGCAATATCATCAATAATCGCAGAGGTCATGATGCCTGTTGCGGCCTTTGTTTTATGTAGACCAACTCCGCGTAAAACCACCATGGTTAGGGATACAGCCGTGGCGGTCATTGCTAGCCCTGAAATAACGGCTAAATTTGTATCATTCCAGAAGTAATCTGTGACCAGATATGCAAATGTAAACGGGGCAAGTGCACCGAATAGAGCTATACCCCAACTACGTTTGACGCTTTTTATAAAGTTCGTTGTGCTTTCTTCGAAACCTAATGCAAACATAATCAGGATGATGCCGAATTCTGCAAAATCGCGGATAAATTCGGATGGTTCATGGGGGAGGATGTTTGTGTTAGCCAGTATTGTTCCCATTCCCAAGTAATATAAAACAGGCGTCAATTTTGTTTTCTTTGCGAGAAAAATTGCAGCGTATACACTGCACCAGATGATAGCGAGATGCATGAGGGCGTGCATGGATTATCTCCTTGGGGTTAGGTTCTGCTGTACTTTTACGTAAGTGGCGTTTTATAGTTTGCTCGTTATAGAATACACGTGTGATGAAGCGCTTGTAATAGGGAATTGATCCGTATGCGGAATTTAAACACAATTTTAGACGGGTTGAAATCGCAAAACCGCTATCGTCAGTTACAATTGCCGATGGGAGTCGATCTGACGTCTAATGATTATTTGGGAATGGCCGTTCATCCTGATTTGCGTATTTGTGCAATTGAGGCGTTGGAGGCCGGTCTGGATATTGGTGCGGCGGGATCACGTCTTTTGCGTGGTCATACAGATGCGCATGCGCAACTTGAAGAATTTTCTGCCCGGCATTTTAACGCGGGTAAGGCTCTTTATTTTTCTAGTGGATTTCAGGCAAATTATGCGTTGCTGACAAGCTTACCGGTACGGGGTGATGTTGTGGTTTATGATTCCCTTGTCCATGCCAGTATGCGTGATGGTATTGCGGCATCTCATGCAAAGAGCTTTAAGTCTGCACATAATGATTTGGATGCCCTTGAAGATGTGCTGAAAAAGCATCGGGATACGGCAAAGACGTTGTGGGTTGCCATTGAATCGGTTTATTCGATGGATGGAGATCTTGCGCCACTTGCAGGGATTTATGAGCTTGCGGAGAAATATGATGCCTATATCATGATTGATGAAGCGCATGGCAGCGGTGTTTATGGCACAGGTGGGCGCGGGTGTGCGTGGGAGTTGATTGAAGAATATGGGTATGATCGTCTGATTACTGTACATACATGCGGCAAAGCGATTGGTGTTGCAGGTGGTTTGGTTTGTGCATCTGTGCAGGTGATTGATTATTTGGTGAATAGGGCGCGTCCGTTTATATTCTCAACTGCGCCGATGCCGTTACAAGCTTTGTTGGTTCAAAAGTCGTTAGAGATTTTGGCGGGTGTTGATGGTGATGTACGCCGTGCGAAATTACATAATTTATGTATGCAGGCGGAGATTCTGTTTGATGGTCATGGTTCGCAGATTGTACCGATTATATTGGGTGAAGATGTGCGTGCGTTACGTGTTGCGACGGCGTTGCAGGAGCAGGGGTATGATATACGTGCGATACGTCCGCCAAGCGTGCCGGAAGGTTCGGCGCGGCTTCGCTTATCTTTAAGTTCGGAGCTTGATTCTAATATTTTACAAAATTTTTCTGATGCGTTAGAACCGTTGATGAAAGGGTAAGCTTTATGGGACAGCGACTTATTATTACAGGAACAGATACAGATATCGGTAAAACGGTGTTTAGTGCAGCTCTGATGATGGGTTTAGAGACAGCGGGGCATAAGCCACATTATTGGAAGCCGATACAATCGGGTGTGAGCGATGGTGTGGATACGCGCACGGTGCAGCAATATACAAATTTACCGAATGAGCGTTTTTTGCCAGAGAGATATTTGTTTACAGAGAGTTTATCTCCGCATCGTGCGGCAGAGATAGATGGTACGTCAATTGATATGGATGAATTACGTGATCCTGCGTGCATTCCTGCATGTGATGGGACATTAATTATTGAGGGCGCGGGTGGTCTAATGGTGCCGCTTAGTCGTGAAAATTTGTTGATTAACCTTTGGCAGAAATGGAATATTCCTGTTGTTCTTTGTGCGCGTACGGGGCTTGGTACAATTAATCATACGCTCTTATCATTGGAGGCATTGTGGTCGCGTAACATTCCGGTTAAGGGGCTTGTCTTTATTGGTGAAGAAAATATGGATAATATTCGTACGATTTCGGAATTCTCGAAAGTAAAAATTTTGGGGCATCTTCCGCAAATTGATTATATTGACGATACTTCTTTGCAATTGGCATTTGGTAATAGTTTTAATGCGCGTGTTTTTATGGAGGAGCAAGATGAGTAATAATTCACCGATATGGCATCCTTTTACGCAGCACGCAATTGCGCCTGAGGCTATACATGTAGATCGTGCGGCAGGCGCGTATTTGTTTGTGCGTGATGCGCATAAGAATGAAAAATGTGTGATTGACGCGATTTCCAGTTGGTGGGTGATTACGCATGGGCATTGTCATCCTGACATTATGCATGCGGTGCAAGAGCAGGCCGGTAAGTTGGATCAGGTGATTTTTGCAGGATTTACGCATGATGCAGCAGAAGAGCTGGCGGTGAATCTTATTGAAGTCACGGATTCCTCTTTGTCTCATGTGTTTTATTCGGATAGTGGATCGACGGCTGTTGAAGTTGCGTTGAAACAAGCGATTGGATATTGGGAGCATACAGGTCATCCTAGACGTAAGATTATTGCGCTGGAAAATGGGTATCATGGAGATACGTTTGGTACGATGTCTACGGGCGCGCGTAGTGTTTATAATCAAGTATACGAACTCTTTTTGTTTGAGGTTGAGCATGTCCCTGTTCCTGTGGCGGGATGCGAAGGTGTGAGCCTAGAGGCGCTGGAACGTGTTTTAAATGCGCATAAGGATGATGTTGCCGCGTTTATTTTTGAGCCGCTTATTCAGGGTGCGGGTGGCATGCAGATTTATACGCCTGAGACCTTGAAGGCTATGGCGGATATGTGTCGTGCGCATGGTGTTTTGCTAATCGCAGATGAGGTTATGACAGGGTTTGGCCGAACGGGAACGATGTTTGCGTGTAGCCAAGCGGGTTTTGCACCGGATATTTTATGTTTGTCTAAGGGGCTTACGGGCGGATTTCTGCCAATGGGAGCAACATTATGTAGTGCGGATATTTATCAGGCTTTTTATCACAAAGATAAATCCAAGATGTTTTTTCATTCTTCATCTTTTACAGGGAATGCTTTGGCATGTGCGGCGGCGAATGCTTCGTTGAAAATTTGGCGGGATGAGCCTGTGCAAGATCGCATTGATACGATTGCGAAGTCCCATGCATCAGTATCTGCGAAGTTCTCTGCGCGCGAAGATGTGGTGAATGTGCGGCAAAAAGGTACGATTTTGGCGATGGATGTGGTTGTGGGTGAGGGGGCTGGTTATTTGTCAGAAATTCAGCCAAAGCTTTATGATGCATTTTTATCGCAAAATGTTTTGTTACGTCCGCTGGGTAATACGATTTATGTTTTGCCACCATATTGTGTGACGGAGAAAGATTTGGGTGCGATTTATGATGCCATCCATCATGCGTTAGACCAGTGTGTTTGAAATGTTTGACAGGCATAACGGGTGCTGTGGTATGTTTGGCAAAGTTAATTAGGGGAAAGTAATGGCAAAGAGACCTTTGGACTTATCGGAAATTATTAATGTGGCATCCGATCATTTTGAAATGCCGGCGGAGGAGCTGTGCTCGCCCCAGATGTCGGATCAAAAACACAGTCATGCACGGCTTGTTGCTATTTTTGTTGCTGCGGAGGCAGGGTATTCTAATGCAGAAATTGCAGGTGCGATGAATTATAAATCTGCGAACACTGTGTCGACTAAGTTTAATTCTGCTATTAATAGCTTTCGGCGGCCGCAAACTGAGGATGATGTGGTGTTTAGGCGTGATACACGGGCGGTGGCGAAAGCATCTCGTGTGGATTTAGCATTATAAATATTGATAACCTTGGAAACAGGGCGTTTTTTGGCTTTTGCCTTGCAAATCCGTGTGCTAGAGTGCGGGTATTAATCGAAATTTTTACAAATGGATGGATGTGCCATGAAGCTGAGTATTGATCGTTCCGCTCTTTTAAGATCGTTAAGCCACGTGCAAAGTGTTGTTGAGCGACGGAATACGATTCCCATCCTTTCTAATGTTCTTATGAAGGCCAATGATGGCGTTTTATCTCTTTCTTCGACAGATATGGATCTTGAAATCAATGAATCTGTCGCGGCGAACGTGACATTGGGTGGTGCGACGACTGCGCCTGCACATACGTTTCATGATATCGTGCGTAAGCTTCCGGATGGGTCAGAGGTTGAAGTTGAGTTGAATGCAGAAGGTACGCAAATGACTGTGCGTGCAGGGCGTTCACAATTTAAATTGAGCTGTTTGCCGGTTGCTGATTTCCCTGAAATTTCTACTGGTGATTTGCCAAATGGATTTTCTTTGCCGGCGTCTGATTTGCGTGCACTGATTGATCGTACAAAATTCGCGATGAGTACAGAGGAGACGCGTTACTATCTGAACGGTATATATGTTCATGAAGCTGATAATGACGGCGTAAAAGTTTTGCGTGCTGTATCAACAGATGGTCACCGTCTTGCGCGATTTGAAATGCCGTTACCGGAAGGTGCGTCAAGTATGCCGGGCGTTATTGTTCCGCGTAAAGCTGTCGGTGAAGTGCGTAAATTGATTGAAGATGCTGCTGATTTGATTCAGATCACTTTATCTGAGAATAAAATTCGTTTTGCATTTGATCATATCGTTCTGACATCGAAATTAATTGATGGAACGTTCCCTGATTATCAACGTGTTATTCCTGAGGGGAATGATAAAATTGTTGAGGTTGACCCTAAGGTCTTTACACGTGCTATCGACCGTGTTTCTACGATTTCAGATGGTAAGTCACGTGCGTTGAAAATTGCATTAAATGGCAAACAAATGACGCTTTCTGCTAGTTCTCCAGAGTCGGGTAGTGCGACTGAGGAGATGGAGGTGAATGGTGATTCTGATATGGAAATCGGATTCAATGCCAAATACTTACTTGATATTACATCCCAAATTGAGGGAGAAGGGTGCCGCCTGACATTGGCTGACTCGGCTAGCCCTACTATTATTCAAGATAATAGTGACCCGTCTGCTTTATATGTTCTTATGCCTTTGCGTGTGTAAGAAAGAGGGGGGTGTAGGTGAGTAATTTTCTTGCATCATTCCTTCTCACTTGCCTTGTTCTTGTAGGGTTTGTGAGTGGCTTGCGTTATTGTTCTTTGCAAGATCAGAATATTGATTCTTTTGGCGTTAAGATGGTTAATCGTCAACGCGCAAAAATCCCCGTTAGGCAGCAGGACATTGATTCTGGTTTTCCGTTAGCAACCGAGGTTCGTTTGATTTATGAAACCGATGATAAGTTGGTTTGTGAAATTGATTATTATGTACGGGCTGAAGATACGTTTAGGTATGGGATGTCTCTTTCACCAAATAGAGCGAATTATTATAATGAGAAAAATTCTTTAAAACGTGGTCGGCACACGCAAAAAATTACAATTTATTTTAGTCCAAAGTCATCTATGAAGCGCAATGATCAAACAAGTTCTCTTTCTCTTCAGATTCATGAAAAGGTTGACGGTAATTATATGGGTGTGGTGTATAAGCGGAAAATTATTCTTGATAAAGTTTGGAAAAAAGTGAGGGAATATCGCCCGTACCTTAATCCTGCCGAGGCTAAAACCAATTAATATTATCTGTATTATTTTTAAGAGTTATATTGGTTTGGTTCTATTAGTGAAAAGAAAAGCATGGCAATGCTTACCACGATAAAATTACATAATTTCAGATGTTATGAGCAAGTCGTTATGAAGGGTTTATCTTCTGGCTTGATTGTACTTTCCGGTGCTAATGGTGCGGGGAAGACCAATATACTTGAGGCAGTTTCGCTTCTTTCACCTGGGCGTGGTTTACGCGGTGCACGGGTTATGGAGATACAGAAGAATGATAGTGATTCACCGTGGGCTGTAGCGGGTGTTTTTCAAACAAAATATGAAGAGGTTCGTTTAGGGACGGGGCTTGATCCGAATAGTCGGGCGGGGGCGGAAAAGCGTACTGTTCGTATTAATGGTAATTCTGTAAAAAGTCAGGGGGCGCTTGGGGAGTATTTGTCATGTGTTTGGCTAACCCCGCAAATGGACCGTTTGTTTTTGGATTCATCGCGTGAGCGTAGGAAGTTTCTTGATCGTTTGGTTTTTGCGTTTGACCCGGGGCATTCGGGCCGTGTAACGCGTTATGAGAACGCATTATCGCAGAGGTCAAAATTGTTGCGTGAAGGTTCTGTGGATGGTGCGTGGTTGTCTGGTTTGGAGCAGCAAATGGCAGAGACCGGGATTGCTATTGCGGCGGCGCGTATAGATTTTGTGACGCGTTTGCGGGCGGCGTGTGAGGTTGCGGATCATTCGTATTTTCCTCTTGCTCATTTTTATGTGAGTGGTGTTGTGGAAGAGCTACTTGCGAAGGCTCCGGCGTTGGAGGTTGAAGATTCTTTTAGATATCAGTTGGCTGAGAGTAGGCCGCGGGATGCGATTACCGGCGGTGCGTTAAGTGGGCCGCACAAATCGGATTTGGCGGTGATTTATGCGAAGAAAAATATGCCTGCGGATCAGTGTTCTACGGGTGAGCAAAAGGCGCTTTTGATTGGTCTTATCCTTGCGCATGCACGTTTGATTAAGGCGGAGCGTGGTAGTGCTCCGATCTTATTGCTTGATGAAGTTGCGGCACATTTGGATGAAGATCGGCGTTGTGCGCTTTATGAAATGTTGCGTGATTTGGAGGCGCAAGCCTGGCTCACAGGTACGGATCAAAATTTATTTTCGGCGATTAGAGATACGGCGCAGTTTTTTGATGTTGATAATGCTGCGATCACAAGAATTTAAGTTTCAAATTTTTTTAACAAATCTAGGACGGTGTTGTTTTCTTGAGGCGTGCCGATTGATAGGCGCAAACAATTTTCTGTCCCTGCCTTAGATGAAAAATCACGGAGAATGACATTGTTTTGTGCGGCAAAGTCACAGAATCCTTTTGCATCTGTCATCTCAATGAGCAAGAAGTTTGCATCAGACGGATAGATGTGTGTGATGGATTTATATGTGCTTAGTTCTTGTTCCATACGTTTACGTTCTTCTAAAATCTTGCAAATATTTTGCTGCGCTATTTCTTTGATTTCAGGTGAGAGGACGTGGAACGCAGCTTCTATACTTAAACGTGGTAGAGGGTAGGCGTCCATTGCTTTTGTTTTGACGAGAGTAATGAAGTCTTCGTCCCCGCATAAAATTGATCCGACGCGCATACCTGCGAAGGCATAGCTTTTGGATAAGGTGCGTAAGATAATAAGGTTTGATGTACTATCGAGGTCTTCTACCATACTGCCTGTTTGTGAAAACTCGGCATATGTTTCATCTAAGATAACCATGGCGCTGCCTTCTACGGCCTCGCAAATATCAATTATGGTTTCGTGTGCAAAGCTATTTCCGCTTGGGTTGTTGGGGGAGCATAAGAATACGAGTTTTACTTTTTGCTCGGGATCTGTTGCCTGCTTTATGATCTCATTTTTGTTGAGTTCAAAGGTGCCGTTCTCTTTTACCAATGGTACGTTGATTACGCCACAAGGCGCTTCGTATGCGTCAACGGCATACATACCAAAAGTTGGGGTATTGATTAAAATCTGGTCGTTATGCGGTTCGCAGAATATCTTTGTTAAAAGGACAAGTGCTTCATCTGCGCCGCGCGTAATTGCAAGTTGCGTATTATCGATGCCGTAAGTTTGTGCAAATGCTTCGAGCAATGGTAGGGGTTGTGGCTCGGGGTAGCGGTTTAATTCCTCTAAGCCTGGTAAAGCATATGGATTTTCGTTCGCGTTCAGGTAAATTTTACTTTCGTCTTTGCCTGATTCCATCCCTGCGGAGCTATAGCCCTGTAAGGTTTTGTAATGTTCTCTAACCAAATTAAAAATTGCATCTCTCATAGTGGTGAATAAAGACAGAAAAACCTTTGAAAATCAAAGTATTTTTCGTATGTGGTTTTTGTGTGAATTTTCGGGATTGTATTCGGGGTATAAATGCATTTGTTTTCAGTGTGTTAAGCTGTTGAAAAAACAGTGTTTAAAATAGGGTTTGTCCTGTTTTTTAGGGCGGTGCTGTGCTATAAATTAATATTGAGTTTAACATCGTGAAAATCCGCAGAAATTATAGGATTTCACATGGAATATTAAGGACGATTTTGATGAGTGAAGCAGGTGCAAAGCCCGTTGGTGATAACGATGAATATGGCGCAGATTCGATTAAGGTCTTGCGTGGTCTTGAGGCGGTACGTAAGCGCCCGGGGATGTATATCGGCGACACAGATGATGGTACGGGTCTGCATCACATGGTTTATGAGGTCGTTGATAATGCGATCGATGAGTCGTTGGCAGGTTATTGTGATCGTATTGATATTATTTTGAATGCCGATGGCTCTGTTACTGTGAAGGATAACGGGCGTGGTATTCCTGTGGGTGAACACTCAGAGGAAAAAGTTTCTGCGGCGCAAGTGATTATGACGCAGCTTCATGCTGGTGGTAAGTTTGATGATAACTCGTACAAGGTGTCTGGTGGTTTGCACGGTGTTGGTGTGTCTGTTGTTAATGCGCTGTCTGAATATCTGGATTTGAATATTAAGCGCGAAGGCAAAGAATGGCATATGCGCTTTAGAATGGGTGATGCGGAAAATGGCAAAGACCTGGAATCTATTCGTGAAATGGATGAGGGCGAACGTACAGGAACGCAAGTCACATTTTTACCTTCTCCTGATACATTTGCTATTACAGAGTTTGATTTTAAGACGCTTGAAGATCGCTTAAGAGAGCTCGCGTTTTTGAATTCAGGTGTGAATATTTATCTGTCTGATAGACGTGCGGAAAATGAAGAAGATTGGTTGGTTTCGCATCTGCATTTTGAGGGTGGTATCACAAAATTTGTTGAATATCTTAACCGTACGAAAAAGCCAATTATCAGTACGACGATCAGTTTGAATGCATTTGATGAGGCGAATGGCGTGACGGTTGATGCTGCGCTTGAGTGGACGGATGCTTATCATGAAACGATGCTTTGTTTTACAAATAATATTCCGCAGCGTGATGGTGGTACTCACCTTGCCGGATTCCGTGGTGCGTTAACGCGTATTCTTGGGAAATATGCGGATGAGAAGGGGTTGCTTAAAAAGGAAAAAGTTAAGTTGACCGGGGATGATATGCGCGAGGGGATGACATGTGTCCTTTCTGTGAAAATACCTGATCCGAAGTTTTCATCACAGACAAAAGATAAGTTGGTTTCATCAGAGGTTCGTCCAATTGTTGAGGCGGCAATCACCGAGCATTTGGGTACTTGGTTAGAAGAAAATCCGGCAGAAGCAAAAACGATTGTTAATAAGATTGTTGAAGCGGCAAGTGCGCGTGAAGCTGCGCGGCGTGCGCGTGAATTGACGCGCCGTAAAGGTGTTATGGATGTTTCCAGTTTGCCGGGTAAACTTGCAGATTGTCAGTCAAAAGATCCTGCTATCTCAGAAATCTTTATTGTTGAGGGAGACTCGGCGGGTGGTTCGGCGAAGCAGGCGCGTGATCGTCATAATCAGGCGATTTTGCCGTTGCGTGGTAAAATTTTGAATGTTGAGCGTTCGCGTTTTGACCGTATGCTTGGTTCTGATCAGATCGGTACGTTGATTACGGCGCTTGGTACATCTATTGGGCCAGAAGAATTTAATATTGAAAAAGCGCGTTATCATAAAATTGTAATTATGACTGATGCGGATGTTGATGGTGCGCATATTCGCACATTGCTTTTGACATTCTTTTTCCGTCATATGCCCGAAGTGATTGAGCGCGGATATCTCTATATTGCGCAGCCACCGCTATATAAAGTTAAAAAAGGTAAGGCAAGCGAGATTTATTTGAAAGATGACCGGGAGCTTGAAGATTATTTGATTGGGCTTGCGATTGGCAGTGTGTCGATTGTTGATGCGCAAGGTGATGCGCGCACTGGTAATGATTTACGTGATCTTCTTGTAAGGTCACGTGGTCTTCGCAATTCAGTTAATGCTTTATCAAGCCGTGCAGGAAATCGCCGTGTGGTTGAACAAGCGGCGATTGCGGGTGCTTTTGATGAGAATGTTGTGCGTGATGAAGAGGTTGGTCAAGAGTGTGCAACGCAAACTGCGGCGCGTCTTGATGCTTTAGAAGTGGAAAATGAAAAAGGCTGGGAGGCAACATTTACTGTTGATCGTGGTTATACATTCTGGAAAACAACGCGCGGTATTACTGAGCGTGTGAAATTAAGCATTGATCGGGTGCGTTCACCTGATGCACGTCGTTTAGATGGTGCGAAGGATTGGTTGCAAGAAGTGTTTATGAAGCCCGTTGTGATTAACAGTGATGGTAATCATGTTGCCGATGTTAATGGTCCGGCCGGATTTTATGATTTTATTCAAGATGCAGGTCGTAAGGGTTTGCAAATCTCTCGTTATAAAGGTCTTGGTGAAATGAATCCTGAGCAATTATGGGAGACGACGCTTGATCCGAATGTGCGTACGCTTTTACAGGTTGAGGTTGCTGATGCAATTAAGGCGGATGAAATCTTTTCGACGTTAATGGGCGATGTTGTTGAGCCGCGCCGTGAATTTATCCAAGATAACGCACTAAAATCCAATATTGATGCATAAGTATGACTGATTTTAATCGGCATGAGGCAATAGATCCGGATATTGAAGTTCGGATTATGGAGACGCTTTCGCAGATTGAAAAGAAGCATGATGTGAAGATTCTTCATGCCGTCGAATCAGGTAGTCGGGCATGGGGGTTCCATTCTCCAAATAGTGATTATGATGTTCGATTTTTTTATGTTCATAAACGAGACTGGTATTTAAGTATTTATCCGGGGCGCGATGTTATCGAGCTTCCAATTGATGAAGTGTATGATGTCAGTGGTTGGGATTTGAAAAAGACACTTCATCTTGCATTGAAATCGAATGCTGTTGTTATGGAATGGCTTCAATCACCGATAATTTATCAAACAGATTCTAACTTTACAGCAGCACTAGAAAAGTTTTGTATTAGCTCTTTTGGTCAAAAACCTTTGATGCATCACTATTTAAATTTGGGTGTGCGTCAAGTTGATCAAACGTGGCGAAGCTCACCAAATGTTCAAATTAAAAAATATTTTTATATGATTCGTCCTGCAATGGCATTGCGATGGATGGCACGTCATGAGGGGCGTGTTGATGTTCCGATGAACCTGCAAAAACTTATGGTTGAATCTGATGTGCCTCAAGATGTTCAAAATTTATTGTTAAATTTAATTGATCGTAAGAAAAAGTGCGAAGAACGAGAAGTTGTTGAGCGTATTGGGATACTCGATGATTTTATGGCGGAGGAGTATCGTCAGGCAGAGGGTGTTGTTGAGGGTTTATCCGCTGTGAAAAATGACAATATGGTTTTTGCGGATGATTTATTCAGGCAATGGCTGATATAGTGTTTTGTTGCTAATTGCTATTTTGTACTAAATACATTGTCGCTAAGTTTAATGTTACGACGGAACATTTCCATTAAGGGTGGATCTTTTAAAAGGTGTGTGACTTTGCTCTTCGCGTAAGAGAGCCTGCATTAACTTCTCTACACTTGATTGGACGTTCACATGATCTGTTAGGCCTTCCATATTTTTATAAATAGATCCATCCAGATAGGTTTTTAGTCCATCTTGCATAAAGTGAATGTCATGTGTAACGCCGGCATTGTTTGTGAAGCTGCCGCGGATATCTGTATCGGTTATTTGAACATTTGTAAGATCGAGATTGTTCTGATCGCCAAAACGCGAGAATTTTTCCTTTAAGGTGTTAAAGGGAATTTTGACAGTATCATGCAGTGATACCTCGCACGTTATATGGCTTTTGGGAGATGCTATTGCTCTTTTATTTCTCATAAAAAAAACTCATACTGTTCAAAGATTACGGAATATAGTATACGTGCGTGAAAATATGCAAGGAAAACAGTAATGGCAGCCTTATCAGATAAATTGACATCCCTTATGGCGCAAGCATTTGAGGCATTAGATTTGCCGATCGAATATGCGCGTGTGCAAGTTTCAGCTCAGGCAGAAAATGCACAATTTCAATGTAATGGCGCGATGCCGTGTGCCAAACATGCGCGCAAAAATCCGCGTGAGATTGCTCAAAACATTATTGAATACCTTCAAAATGATCTTCCTGATTCATCATCTATATTTGCAGAGTTATCTGTTGGTGGGCCGGGCTTTATTAATATTGCTTTGAAAGATGAATATATTGCCATGCATCTTGCGAACGTTGCGAAAGATAAGCGCGCGGGGATTGAGGAGGTTGCGCAGGGGCAGTCTATTGTTCTTGATTATGGTGGGCCGAATATTGCAAAGGCTATGCATGTGGGGCATTTGCGTAGTTCTATTATTGGGGATTCGTTGCGCCGTATTTGCCAGTATGCGGGATATAAGACGATTGGTGACGTACATATGGGCGATTGGGGTACGCCGATGGGGATGATTTTATCAGAATTGGAACTGATGAAATTTGATGGTGAGATCACGATGGAGATGTTGGCCGAAATATACCCAAAAGCGTCTACGGCTTGTAAAGAAGATGAAAATCGTATGGCATTAGCGCGCGAAGCAACGCTTAAATTACAAAACGGTGATGAGACGTACACACGTACATGGCGTAAATTTATTGATGTCTCTATTACCGGAATGAAGAAAAATTTTGATGCGCTTGGTGTTCAGTTTGATGAATGGAAGGGAGAGTCGACTGTTCATCACTTAATTTCACCAATGGTTAATAATCTTAGAGTCACAGGTTTTGTAAAAGAGAGTGACGGAGCACTTATTTTTGAGGTTGCGCAGGAAACAGATAAAAAGGAAATGCCCCCGCTTATTCTTTTTAAATCTGATGGTGCTGTTCTTTATGGTACGACTGATTTGGCGACAATTGTTGAGAGATTAGAAAGTCATAACCCTGTTAAGATTATATATGTTGTTGATCAACGTCAGTCTTTGCATTTTGAACAAGTGTTTCGTGCCGCGCGCAAATCTGATATTGCCCCAGAAGGTAAGGTTGAGCTGACGCATGCCGGTTTTGGTACGATGAACGGAACGGATGGTAAGCCGTTTAAAACCCGTGCGGGTGGCGTGATGCGTTTGGAAGATCTGATTTCTATGGCTATTGAAAAAGCGCAAAAGAGATTGGATGAGGCAGAACTTGCCAAGGATATGGATGAGGCAGAGCGTGCAGATATTGCGAAAAAAGTTGCCATTGCTGCGGTGAAATTTGCGGATCTTCAGAATAACCGTAGTGCGGATTATGTGTTTGATATTGATCGCATGACTTCGTTTGAGGGGAAGACGGGGCCTTATTTGCTTTATCAGGCTGTACGTATTCAATCTCTTTTGCGAAAAGCAGGGGTTGATAATGATGTTATTTGTGAAGAATTTATTCTTCAAGATGCGGATCGTGCGCTTGCATTATTGTTGAGTGAATTACCGGATTATTTTGGTGGGACGCTTAATCATTATACGCCTCATATTTTATGTGATTATGCGTATAAGTTGGCACAAGAATTTAGTTCTTTTTATGGGAATTGCCATATTTTATCGGAAGAGGATGAAGCGATAAAGTTAAGTCGTTTAGCTTTATGCGCACAAACATACAAGCAGCTGATTCTTATTTTGGGTTTGTTGGGTATTTCTGTGCCGGATCGTATGTAGGATAAGCATTTCTTTTTTTTTGTTTAAAATTTTTAAAATAAACGGGATCATTGATTGATCTTAGAAAGTTTCGTGGCTATAGTCGGCTATCATGTTAGGATTACAGAACGTCACAATTTCGCAGAAAATGATGCAGCTTGTCGGGGAGATCGATGAGTTTAAAGGTGCTTGGGGCGCGATGGAAGACCATACGACATCGCTTCAGCTTTTGGGCGATGTATCCAGTTTTGGCCGAAATTTTAAAGAGATTGCACATAGTTGGCAGGATCAGCCATTAGACGTTGATTTGCTTTGTCGGTTACATGCGGCCTTTATGGCACGCAAAAGAGTGAGTATTTATAAGGAAGAATCTGCGCCTTTAGATATTTTAAAGGGTGAAGAATTAATCGGCTCGTTAAGTGTTGCGACGCCTGCGGAAGTTCGTAATCTTATGCCCCGTTTGATGAGTTGGACGGAGGGTGCATTTAAGGATGATGAGTATCATCCTTTGTTTGTTGTTGCTATTTTCACGGCTATTTTCCTACAGTTTTGCCCGTTTAAAGACGGTAATCAGAAGTTAGCGCGTATGCTTGTAATTCTTCTGATGTTTAAGGCGGGGTATAGTTATGCTCCGTACAGTACGCTTGATGAATTGATGCAGGAGCGTGCAGATGATTATTATAAGGCGCTCAAACATACACAGACAACCCTTGCAAAGGGGACGATTGATTGGGATGTATGGTTGGAATTTTTCTTTGAGTTGTTAAAGGCACAAAAAGATAAATTACAAGAACGCGTTGAAAAGGGTAGTGCTGATATTGTGAATATGCCTGCGCTTTCGACAAAAGTTCTTAAGCTTTTTGATAAGCATGACCGTTTGAGTATGAAAGAGATTGAGCGTTTAACCCGTGGCAAGAGGTCAACGTTGAAATTACGTTTGGGTGAACTTGTTGAGGGTGGTTATCTTGTTCGTCATGGTCGTGCACGTGCAACATGGTATGCGCGCGTATAAATAAAGTTTAGCGTTCTAATAGGACATGATAGAAATCGTAATATGGTGTGCCATCTGTATAGGTTTCGCTATTATCCTGATAACAGCCACTTTTTTCCCCATCAAATGCCCCTGTCGTTAAGGTGTTGCCGTATGTAAATGTTCCGTTAAAACGGGGGCCTCCAAATATTCCGCCGGATATAGGTAAATTTTGACTAATGCCTATAATTTTATTGAGGTGTGTACATATGTTTTCGGCGTGATACATACGTACAAATAAGTACAGCTCTACACATTGGTCTGCCGCGCATGTCGTCCCGACGTTATTGATTGCGCTTCGCCCTACGAAAATAAATCTGTCTAACGTGTTTATATAGTCGCTGTGTTGTGATTGCATATCTATAAAATTCATACCGCCACCATCAGGGTGAAATATTTTGCATTTATCGGGGGCAGTTGGGGTGTGTTCGTATTGTGTATGTGGCCAGTCATCATGTGCGAAGCTTATATCGCTTTCGGAGCAGCCTTTTAAGCGTATTTTTTGAACAGCGCGTTCGATCAATTGGGCATAGTTTAAGATATCTGATGCCGCTAATCTGGATTGTTGAGTTGTTAGTGCACTTGTTGTTTGTGTACGTACACCGCGTGTGATTGCGTATGCCAATGCACCAAATAATGCGACGCCAAGGAATATATAAAAAAACACGCTACCTGATTGTGAGTAGCGTGTGGATTTTTTTCTTTTATGTATCTTGGTTGTCACCATCATCTGAACTTTTTTCCGAAGTGCTACCACCAAAGATAGATGGTTTTTGGTTTTGTTTCTCGGGACTTTCAGGTGTTTGTTTTTGTGGTGTTTCTGTGGGCTGTACAGGTGCAACTGGCGCTGTTGGAGCAGCTGTCTCTTGTGGTGCAGCCGGTGGTGTTTCTGTTGGTGTTGCAGGTGCTCCGCCGAATACAGATGGTTTAGTACTTGGCGTTTCCGCTTTTGGTGCTTCTGCCGGTGCAACTGGTGCTGTTGGAGTAGCTGTCTCTTGTGGAGCAGCTGGTGGTGTTTCTGTCGGTGTTGCAGGTGCGCCGCCGAATACAGATGGTTTAGCACTCGGCGTTTCCGCTTTTGGTGCTTCTGCTGGTGCAACTGGTGCTGTTGGAGCGGTTGGTTGTTGTGGTGCAGCCGGTGGTGTTTCTGTCGGTGTTGCAGGTGCGCCGCCAAATACAGATGGTTTAGCGCTTGGCGTTTCCGTTTTTGGTGCTTCTGCCGGTGTGACTGGCGTTGCCGGAACAGCTGGTTGTTGTGGTGTTTCTGGCGTGTCTTTTTTGTATGTGCCAAAAAGGTTTTCTTTGATGTCTTGTGCTGCTTGTTTAATCGCATCACCGTCTTGTGGCGGTGTTGTCGTTGGTTGTTGTGGTGCAGCCGGTGGTGTTTCTGTCGGTGTTGCAGGTGCGCCGCCGAATACAGATGGTTTAGCACTTGGCGTTTCTGCTTTTGGTGCTTCTGTTGGTGTGACTGGTGTAGCGGGTTGGGGTGTTGCCTCGCTTGTCTGTGGTGCAGCTCCAAATACTGAAGGTTTTGGTTTTGTGTTTTCGGTTGTTGTTGGCGCAGCTGGCTGTTGTGGCTGTGCGGCTGGTTGTGTTTTGGGGGGGGGCGCACCGAATACAGATGGTGCAGCCGATTTTTTGTCAGCTGCTTGTACAATGTCAGCAGGTTTTTGTGCTGCTAATGGTGATGCTGCTGCTTGTGCGGGCTGTGCCGGTGTTACAGGTTTAGGAGCTGCAGGTTTTTGTGGTGTCGCTGTCGCTGCCGTTGGTGTTGCACCACCTGATGATGTTCCGCCTGTTGCTGCTGTTGCATTACCGCTTGCAGGAGGAATTTCGCTTGTCAGGCTATGTAGTGTAACTAATGCTGCGATACCTGCATCTACAGGATTTACTGACTCTTTGTTATTCTTCAAGAAGCCATCATTTAATGCGGATATTTCATCTGACGTTTCAATTGCCACATCTGCACGTAGAGCTGTCCATGTTTTATTGACCATAAGGTCGCGGAGTTTTGTGATGGAATTTGCGTGCTTAAGAATACTATCATCCGGAGGTGGTAGAGCCATGTAACGCGTAACGCGCATTGCTTTTGCAAAACCGGGATTAGAGTAGAACACTGCACAATCAACGACAGTATCTCCGAATGTTATAACGGCTTGACCCTCTTTAAATCCGCGCAGTTCATCATAGCTTGCACGTGGTCGGAGTTGTACGCCAGCTTGTTTTGTATCGTGATAGGCACCAAACTCGGAACCACCGGACATTTGGAATCCTGAAACCTCAGTCACCATTGCGCTACCAACAGTTTTCTCGAAAAAATCTTTTGTTTCTGTTGGGTCTTCGAGTTTACCAAATAATTTGATGTTACAGTTCGCAGTGATGGATTGTGCCTCTTCACGCACACGTTTTTTCATCGCAGGTAAATCCTGTCCAGCAAAAACGAGTGAGAAGCCAAGAGAACGAGCCTGTGCGGCCATAACAGCCATACCTTCGGCCACGTAATAACCAACCTCATCGAAAATTGTGAGGAATGGTGTAGTGGAGTGTGTTGGTTTGTTTTCAATTACGCTTTCTGATGATCCCTCAACGGTAGACCCTAGCGTTGAACCCATCATACCTTTGATGGATGCAGCTACGATTTTACCGAGGTTTGCAACCTCGTCACCTGATTTTTCAAGAGCAGGCACAAGAACGACGAGAATACGACGGTTTAGAACAATGTCGACCATATCAACATCTGCGGCTTGTGTATCAAAAATGTATCCGTAATCATCACCTAAAGACTGCAATGAACGTGTGAACTGCATTGCCAGATAACCGTGTTGCTGGGACGCTGTTTCAGTGTTCACTTGTGGTGAGTCTGGGCCAGGTGGTTTGACTTTACCTTCGTCATCATATGCATCTCCTACAAAACCGGGGAGTGTGTCGAGGTAACCAACCATACCAGCCAGAATTTCTTTTGGAACAGCTTCATCACGAGAAAGTTTGATGACGTTATTTAACGAAAGATAATCCCTGATTGTACGTACGGACATTGGGATTTCTTGGTTGTCACGTTTCCATGTTAGAGCAGGCATCATCGCGCCGACCAAAGACACCGCACGTTCTTTCCACATGGCGTTATCACCGCCACTTTCGGGCATCAAGCTAACAAGCATGTTTGTTAGGTAGGATGCGGAACCGGATGAGAATGGGTTCATTGTATTGGATGGTGCCTGTACGTCGGCATTACCTGTCATGTAGTTCAATACAAGCAAGTCATCATCACGACCAAAACGGCGTACTAAAGAGGATAAGGATGACCATAGATCGGTATCTGCTTTACCATCGACATAGACAAATCCTGAGCCCCATGCCATAGCATTTGTCGCAAGGGATTTTAGTCCCTCTGTTTTACCGGCACCTGTTGTACCAAGGTAGAGGAAGTGTGTACGTATGTCGGAGTTTGTGAACCAGACTTCTTCATTTGTCTTTTTCACATTACCTGCGTACATGATGCCTTCTGCTTTACCCTTTTTACCATCACGACCATTGTTGGAATCACCGTGTTTTGATGATGCGGGTAATTTAAAGGCGAGGCTTTTGTCACGTGAGGTTAGCCATAAAAAATACATGAACAAGAAGGCAATAATGAGATCGGCAAATGCAAGTGCCCAATCATTGATATAAAGTGCTACAGCCGTACAAATAAAGATCGCAGTTGAATAAGATGGGCTTGATAAGCCATCGGCCAAGCGTGTGCCGAGTGGTCGCACATCCCGTAATATGGCTTCATGTTTATGTTCGTATTTTCTTTGATCTAATGCCATGAGATGGAAAAACTCCGATTAACGGTTACTCAAAAAATCGTCTGCTGATACAGGTACACCAGCCGCAGATTTAGCATCTTCAGGTGATGTTACGGATGTTGATAATCTTTCATCTTTTAGCTGTATGCTGTTCGAGGCAGATAAAAGCCAGACGCCCACTAATAATATGATTAACAAAACGGCTAGGATCGCCCCTAGTTTATTGTTTTGGGTATCTTGTTGGGGAGCATAAGCAGTAGTGTTGTTTGTTGCTTGTGCAATTGTGACAGGTTGGATTTTCCCATGTGCATTTTGTAATGCGTTGGATGTTTCCATTAGAATATCTATTGCAGTTTGTTTATCTTCGAATGGTGCAATGTTTTGTGTTTCTCCGTCTTGTAATTTTAAAACAAGAGAGAATGTTTTTTTCTTTTTGTCTTCTTCTACAGTGAATGCAGCAGATTGAGCTTGATCCAGACCCATTTGCCATACAACAGGAGTTTGTGCATTGGGAAGGGACATAATAAGTTTACCATCAACAACTTTTACAGTAGACGCCATTTCAGTTTTTTTCTGTGCGGTGCTTTTTGACATTAATTTTTCTGCTTTTCTGTTTTGTGATTATTTTATTAGACGGCTTTCTTTACGCCACGTTTCTTTGACTGACTATAATCTAGTTGGGGAACCGGGCGCGCTCTTGCCGAGGCCATATATTCTTCTATTGTTTCGAGTGCGTGCTCGACCTTCGGTACAGGGATCGGGCGTTGTGTTAATCGCTCTGCTTTGAAATGTGACATCGCTCCTAATGCTTCCATATGGTAGGCTTGGCGTCCCATGTTATTTAGCGGGTACCATAGGTGACGATCATGTGCGCGAAGCCATACGAATTGTGCAGGGGCCATGACGCCACCTTCTTCACGCGCATATTGTAAGGCACGTAGCATGGCGGTTGCTTCAAATGCATGGCGATTGGCTTGCGCTAATGTTTCGCCAGCTAGCTTTTTATCTCGTAGAATTTTTTGTGCATCTTTGAGAAGTTTACCGTCTTTTTTAAGATTTAGGCCGGTTTTGAAATCCCAACATTTTGCAATGCGACCAAGAAGGTCATCGGATCCACTTCTTTTCCGTGCAGCACGTAAACAAAAAGCCGCAAGTAAAATTTGTTTATATGGAGCTAACCCTCGAACACCACGCCATGGTTTTCCAAGTTGCTCAATGAATGCCTCAGAGGCGCTTTCATGGTCGATTTTTCCATCGGGAATTTGGATGTTGTTGTAGGCAAGCCATTCTTCAGGGCCTAACGCTTCTGCAAATGCAGGAAGTTCTGCGGGGACAGGAGCGCCTGGTGGTCGTGGTGGTTGAGTTGCAGGGTTGAATTTTATAAAAGGTGTGATGACAGGGAAGACCTTTGATTGGGTTCCAATCAGACCTTCAATATCTAGTCTACGTCTGTAATTGGTTCCCGGCCCCATGAACATACAATAAAGCGCGCCCGCGCCCAACAAACCAATAAATAGGTTTCGCATGGGCCTCATGGTCATTGATGTGAACCTTGATAGGTCGTGGTAATCTAGTTCTTCAGCCTCTATCTGACCGACACCCGGACGTTGTTCCGGTCGTCTGAAAGTTTGGCCGCTACGGGATTTACGTATTACTGTGGCAGTATAGCCGTTTAGGTGCTGTTTATAATTTAATTGGTTATTATTATGCTCGACTGTGTATTCATCATCGACAAATATATTTACGATTTGCATTTCACTATATCTGATCCAGCGCACCATATTTCGTACTTCTGTATCAAAAAATATCCAGAAAAGCCAAATCAAAACGGCAAAAATGACGAGCATAATTGCCCAACCGATTCCGCCTTCGTATAGTCCGCCTTGTGTTTGTTGTCCGCTATTCACAATCTAATACCCAACCAAAAGTGTACTTTATTAAGTCTTTGCCAAGTTAATCTATCAGAAAAGACTATAAAAAACCAATAGTTAACATGCCATAAATAAGCCAAAAGATTAAATATTTTTTTAATATAAAAATTATGCGAAAAACTATGTACATTTTTACTGGACAAAGAAAAAGGAGTCGTATAGAAAGACCTTCATTAAATTTTGGTGTGCCGTAATAGCTCAGTTGGTAGAGCAGTTGATTTGTAATCATCAGGTCCGCGGTTCGAGTCCGTGTTACGGCACCATTTAATTTTTTGCAGTGTTGGGGTATAGCCAAGCGGTAAGGCACCGGTTTTTGGTATCGGCACCCCTGGTTCGAATCCAGGTACCCCAGCCACTTTTCTCAAAATACATTCTTATTTTTACATTTTTTGCTGCATTTATTGATCTGTTTTGTCTCTAGTTAGAGCTTATCCGAGTCGTGCCTTTTTATTTTTATTATATATGCGGTTCGTAAACCTTGGGTCACTATGCTATTAGTTTTTCTTGAATAAAGTTTAATGAGAGAGGCAAGTGTTTCATGAAATACTATCTAGCTTTAGTTTTGTTGTTTTTGTCCCTTGGTTATACGCGCGTTGTGTTCGCGCAAGAGGCGCTGTGGCCAGAAGAGACGTATTATAGAACTGTTGAGGTTAATGGTCATTCAGTATTTTATCGTGAGGCAGGTAGCCGTCAGAATCCAACTATTTTGTTACTGCATGGCTACCCATCTTCTTCGCATACATATCGTGAATTAATTCCGCTTCTTTCTAGTCGTTTTCATGTTATTGCGCCGGATAATCTAGGGTCAGGGTATAGTGATAAGCCACAAAATATGGTTTACACATTTGATTTACTGGCGGACATTACGGCTGGTTTCACTGAAGCACTTAATTTGAAAGAATATACAGTTTATATGCAGGATTTTGGTGCGCCTGTGGGATATCGTTTGATGATGAAGCAGCCTGATCGTCTTAAAGCGTTGATTGTACAGAATGCGAATGCTTATATCGATGGTCTTACATTACCCAGGCAGGCATTCTTTAAAAATGCACATGAAGACCGTTCACCTGAGAAGTGGCAGCAATTATATGATATAACGGGGCAGAAGGGTGTGCAGGATAAGCAATATTTACGTGATGTCCAAGATCGTAAAGAGATTATGAGCCCTGATAGTTGGACTCATGATTTACATTTTCTTGGAACTGAGCCACAACGCGTAATACAAGTGCAATTATTTCAGGATTATCAGAATAATATTGATGCCTATCCTGTGTGGCAGAAGTTCCTACGGGATCAGCAGCCTCCCACTCTTATTGTTTGGGGGAAGAATGACCCGGCTTTTATCGCAGCAGGGGCGCAGGCCTATCTACGCGATGTGCCGAACGCCGAGTTATATTTGTTGGATGCAGGGCATTTTGCGGCTGAAGAAAAGCCGGTTGAAATTGCCAAGCATATTATTCGATTTTTGGAGAGCCGTTGAATCGATCTGATGGTGTAGGTGCTTTGGCGTTTATGGTTTGTTATTTTTGAGTTTAAGAAGTGGTTGATACGTATATGAAGATATGGGTTGATGGGGATGCGTGCCCTAAAGGTATTAAAGAGATTTTATTTCGTGTTGCGCAACGTACGCAGATTAGTGTGATTTTTGTTGCAAATCAGTATCTTCGTCTTCCTCACTCAAATAGTTTGGAGATGATACAGGTTGGTGAGGGTGCAGATGTTGCGGATGACAAAATTGTTGAACTTTGCGACAATGGTGATCTTATTATTACTGCAGATATACCTCTTGCTGCACGGGTTGTTAAAAAGGGTGCTTTGGCGCTTGATCCGCGTGGTACATTGTATAATAGCAATAATATAGGGCAGATACTTGGTATGCGTGACTTTATGGATGAGCTTCGTGGGGCAGGTGTAGAAACCGGGGGGCCTAAAAGTTTTGGTGCGAAAGAGCGCCAAAAGTTTGCGAATGAGCTTGACCGATTTCTAACACAATATCTGTGAATCTAATCTTTTTTCTTTTTGTTTTTAAAGGCTTTACGTTTTTCCGCAGGATGTGTTGATGAACCTTTGTTACCTTCGCCTTTAAATGGCTTTTTGGATTTCTTACCTTTAAAGCCATCATCAGATTTGCTTTTATATTTTTTCTTAAAGCCATCATCATTGGGCTTTTCGCGCCGTGAGCGTGTATCACCTGATGTATTGTTCTGTGGCGTATCGTCGTTATAGCTTTTGCGTTTTTTCTTGAAGCTACTTTTAGATTTGTCGCCTCTGGCCTTATCATTTTCATATGATTTTTTACCAGATTTTCTGTTTGGTCGTCTGGAGCGATCAATTTTACCTTTTGGTGCTTCGGGTTCTTCATCAAGGCGTGTGACTGTGATGTTTTTTTCTAGTGTTCCACCTTCACCGACGAGTGTAAATAACTTGTCCGCACATTCTGTAGAAAGCTCAACATATGTTTCTTTATTGTGGATACGGATTGATCCAATTTGACCATTGGCCATCTGTCCTGCACCGCAGAGCATTGGTATAATCCAACGCGGCTCTGCTCTTTCTTCGCGTCCGACGGATAGTGAAACCCAGGTGCTATTGGTAAAGTTGCTATGTTTCTTTTTCTTTTTGTCGCTTTTAGCGTCGGTGAAGTCAAGAAGCTCTTCCGGTGCAGGTTTTTGTTTGTTATGAATGCGTAATAATGCAGCGGCGATTTGCTCTGCGCTATATTCATTCAGCAATTCAGATGCTGCTTGTTTCTCATCTTCCTTGATAGGTTCTACAAGGGCAGGGTCAGCAAGGAAGCGTTCATGGTCGCGTTTTGTGATGTCTTCAATTGAAGGCGGTTTACCCCATTTGGCATTAATTTTTGCGTTGTTTAAAAGCCGCTCTGCGCGTGAGCGCCAATTGTGTGGCACAACAATGGCACTGACGCCTTTGCATCCTGCACGACCTGTACGACCACTACGGTGTAGTAAGATATCTTTGTTTTTGGGAAGATCGGCATGGATAACTAATGCGAGTCCCGGTAAATCAATTCCGCGTGCGGCGACATCTGTTGCCACACATACGTTGGCGCGACCATCACGTAAAGATTGTAGTGCATTACTACGCTCATTCTGGCTAAGCTCACCTGAGATAGCAACAACAGAGAAGCCACGGTTTGTTAAACGGCTTTTCATCAAATTCACGGCGGCTCGTGTGCCGCAAAAAATAATTGCGTTTTGTGCTTCGTGGTAACGTAGCAAATTAATAATTGCATTTTCACGATCATTCGGTGCGATCGTCATTGCTTGATATTCAATATCCAGATGTTGTTTTGTTTCTTCTTTGGTTGTGATGCGCAGGGCATTATTTTGGTAACGTTTTGCCAATCCTGTAATTGATTTTGGCACAGTAGCAGAGAACATTAATGTGCGGCGTTGCTTGGGTGCTGTGCCTAAAATATATTCCAATTCTTCACGGAACCCCATATCAAGCATTTCATCCGCTTCGTCTAAAATAACAGCTCGTAAAGCACTTGTATCAAAGTAGCCGCGTTCAATGTGGTCGCGTAAACGTCCAGGTGTGCCAACAACAATATGGGCGCCCTTATCTAAGGCGCGGCGTTCGGTGCGCATATCCATACCGCCAACACATGAGATAACAGAAGCACCACTTTGTTTGTAAAGCCATTCGAGTTCTTTTTGAACTTGTAATGCTAATTCGCGTGTGGGCGCAATCACAAGAGCCATTGGCTGTGTGGCGCGTTCAAAGCGTTCTGCATCACCTAATAGTGTAGACGCGCATGCCAAACCAAAGGCTACTGTTTTACCTGATCCGGTTTGTGCAGATACAAGTAAATCTTGTTCCCCAAGCTCGGGATCTAAAACTGCATTTTGTACAGGTGTCAGCTTTTCATAGCCACGTTTTGTGAGGGCTTGGCTAAGTGCCGGATGTGCGTTTTCTATTGAAGTCATGTGCTTTTCTTTCAGAGCGCGTATTTTTATCGTTTCATGCGGTGTACAGTGTTTGAGCGCATTACACAACAAACATATGAAAATGGGTGGATATAAGGGGCTTGTGCATTTTGTGGCAAATCTTTATGATGCGCTGTTCTCCCCCTTGTTTTTAGTAGGTGTGCTTATGCATAAAATATTTTGGTTATGGATTCCTATTGTTGCGCTGTGTTTGCAGGTTTGCATTGAAATAATGTTTTCCAAAGATGTTCTTGCGGTTATGCATTCTGAAAACGGGCCGCATGAATTGTTACAGTTTTTGGTATTATTGTTCGCTTTTTGTGTTGCTGTTTCTACGCTAATGCGCGTGGAAGTTCGAAAAAATCTATGGCTTTGTGTATGGTTTTTTATCGCTTCTTTATGTTGTTTTTATGTGGCGGCAGAAGAGGTGAGCTGGGGGCAACATTTTATGCAGTGGTCAACGCCTGAATATTGGTCGCATATCAATGACCAACAAGAGACTAATCTTCATAATACATCATCTTGGCTAGATCAGAAGCCACGGTTATTATTAGAGATCGGCGTTGTAGTAGGGGGGATTTTGATTCCGTTATTATTGAAGTTTAGCCCATCTTTATTGCCGGAACGTTTCTCTCTTATATACCCAAGTGTGTGTTTGAGTGTTACAGCGGGCATTTTTCTATTTTTGAAGATTATGGATAAGCTCGAAGCTTTTGATGTTTTAGTTTTTGAACGTGGTAGTGAAGTGCAGGAGTTATATTTGTTCTATTTTGTACTGTTATACCTCATAATGTTGCGAAAGAAGGTTTTTCCTTCTCCTTCTCTATGATAGAGTAATGTTGTGCCTTCGTTCGTGAGGCGTGTTCTTTTTGATTTCTATAGTTTGAAATCTGTTTTTATGAGTATGTGGGAGAGCGTAATGTCCTCTGACTTGTCAAACAGTGTTTCCGTTTCGGGGAAGCTGCTTTTTCTGGTTGTAATTTCGGTTTGTAGTGTCCTGTTTTTTTGTGCGGGGCTGTATGTTTTATCGCAGAAGCAAGATGAAGTGCTGCAAGAACGAATTTTTGCACAGCAGGAACAGGCTATCGCGCAAAAAGAGCAAGCGACATTAGCCTCTCTTTCAATTTTGGCAAATGACCTTATTCATGAATTGCAGCGAGAGCGTAAGTTTTCAGTTGTCTGGATGATCCGGCAAGATGAGGGTGATTTGGAATTGCTTTCACGCCAATATGCGAAGACTGATAATGCTTATGCGCAATTTACAGATGAGGTTAATTCTTTAAATTCGTCTTTCATATCTTTTGAGGGTATTACAAAGCGTGCTGCTAGTTCTTTTGAGAATATCGCAGAAGTTCGTGAGAAAGTTTCTGAGCGTACTGCGCCTTATGGTCAGGTTGTCGGATTTTATTCAGGTTTGAATACGGCACTTATGAACGTAACGCCGGATATTATATCTGTTGTGGATGATGCGAAAGGTGTACGTCTTTTATCTGCTTATCTTAATTTTAATCAAGCAAAAGAAAAGTCTGGTATTGAATATGTACTTGGAGCGTTTGGTTATGCAGATCATTGGTCTTCGGCTCTTCAGGTTAAGTTTATTGGTGTTTTGAATGCGCAGCGTACGTATGAGAATGTTTTTTTAAGTTATGCATCCGAGGCGCAATCTTCGGCGTTTAAGAGATATATGGTTGATGCGCCTTTTGCGGCTCAGCTTTCAGAGCTACGCAAAATGTCGGTGCGCCAATCTCAGGATAATGATCGTGCGCGGTTTTTGCGCTGGGTTCAGGTTATGGATCAAAAGAGTGAAGCTTTGCGTAAAATTGAGGCGGTTCTTGTTGTGGATATTGATATGCATTTTGGGAAGTTGGAGAGAGTATCCACTATAGGTGGGCAAGAGATGTTTGTACATATTGGGGTTGTTTTTGCCGTTGTTTACATAGGTTTTCTTTTATTCGTATCTGTACGTATCTCGGCTTCTTTTAAAGTTATAAGGGGTCTTTGTTCTTCTTTACAGCGCCGTCTATCTGCGGAGGAGAAAGAGAGTAAGATAATAAAACCTGCGGTATACAGGGATGTGGTTGTGAAGGATACAGAAACTACAGACGATATTGTACGTATTGTACGTCAGTATGATTTTCGCCTTAAGAGCGCTAAAGAAACATTATTTGGTATGTTTGCCCCGTTGAAAAGGCAAGTTGGTGAGGTTTCTAAGTCACCAGATCATTTCGTACAGGTAAAGGATGACGCGCAGACCCTTATTAAAGATACAAGTGTTCGCATTAATTCGACACGTGATTGTGTTTCAGATTTGTCAGGGGGGATTGATGAAATATCCGGGCAAGTTGGTGATATTCGTATGAAGTCTCATGACATGGCGGATAAGGCGAAGAGTGCGAGTGCAACAGTTGAAACGTTGAATGAGTTGGTTTCTAATATTGGTGAGGTCGTTGATGCTATTCAGGCGATTGCGGAACAAACGAATTTATTGGCGTTGAATGCAACAATTGAAGCAGCGCGCGCTGGTGAGGCGGGTAAAGGGTTTGCTGTTGTTGCGGATGAAGTTAAAAATCTGGCAACAGAAACAGGCAGTAAAACAGAAGAAATTAATACCCGCATTCAGGATATTCAAAACACAACGCGAGATTCTGTGAAGGCGATGCGTCATGTTATTGGCAGTATTTCAAAAATTGATGAGGCTGTTATATCTGTGTCTGGAGTTATTGAGGTGCAACAGCAATCGGGCGGGAATATTTTGCAGAAAATTTCTTGTTTTTCACAGGATATTCAAAAACTTGCCGATATGTTGCAGAAGATAGAAAATGTTCAAAGCCCTGATGGTCTTACTACGGAGGCTACGCAGGATTTGATTGAACAACTTGAAGGTGCTTCGCAGGAGTATGGGCAATTAATTCAGAGTTTTATTAATGAAGTGAATAATGTTTCAAAAAGCACTGAGTCTTCTAAGGCTGCTTAAAAAAAGTGCTACCGAAATATGGTAAGGGATATTCCGGTAGCGAGTTGCTTGAGTGATTACTCGTTGTAAGCGGCGTGAGGGGTGATGTTGTTCAATGAGGCAATTCTTGGATATTGTGTGATTGTGATATCCAGATCATGCGTTTTTATCGCTTGATTATAGTGTTTTGTGATTTGCTTTGTTCTATGGGTCGGATCGATATTTTTAATCTCAGGTGTGGTGTTGTTTACGAGTGTTGTCGTTTTTTCAGGGTAGGGATTTCCTTCCACTAGGTTTGTGACATCCTGTTTTTGAGCATAGCGGTTTTTGCGACTATCTGTTGTGCCATCAATATATATTTGATCTGCATTTAATGATGTTTTTTTGTTTTTAGAAATGCGTATAATATTACGGCGTTGTCTTTTATCGGGTGTGTTGGGGTTTGAAAGGATAATCTTTCCATTCTTATTTTCGATATTTGCGGCGTTTATAACACCTGTCATGTTTATAACGCTGCTTACGATATGTTCTGCCTGTCCAATGCTTAGTTCTATTGTCCCACCATTTGCATTGAGCGTTCCACGGTTATTGATATTTGCGTTTTTCGTTGTGACACCTGTGTCTAGTTCAACAAGTTTGTCACCATATAAATCAACAGTGAAGTTTTCTGCGGCAGCTAATGTTATTTTACCTAGATTAGCGGTGATTGTTCCGCGGTTACGTACCCAAGGTGCGACAAAGGCCGCTATCCCGCTATTTCCGACGGTGATTTTCCCCGCAAGGTCGATGCGTGAGCGAATTCCTTTTGCGCCTGTACCTTTGGTAAATGCAATTAATGCTGTACCTTTCATAAAATCTTGATCAGCAATGTCGCCTGTTGATACAATAATGCCGTTAACATCTATTCTGGAACGATTACCGAAAATAACACCATTTGGATCAAGGACCATGACTTGGCCGTTTGCATTGAGTTTCCCCAAAATCTTTGTTGGATCTGTGCCTGGTGATACAACGCGGTTTACTGTCCATGCATTTTGTGAGGGCTGGATAAAATTTACTGTTGCTTTTTTACCAATATCGAAGGCGTTCCACTCTATAATGGCGCGGTCACTTGATTGTGTAATTGTTAAGTTCTTGGGTGTGGATCGGTTAAAAGATTCTATCGTTCCGGCGATCACATTTTCGCCTGTAGGGAGTGTTGATGATGTTACTCTTTTAGCAGCGTGCACAAGGGTGGGTGTGCATATTGCAAGTGTTAAAAGTGAATGAAGTGTAAGCTGTTTTAGCGATAATGTTGTCATAAGCGGTCTCCTTACTCAAATGCCCTATATTTATGATTATGCAAAATGAATGCCGTTTTTTTTCTAGGTAAACCGCTGTTTTCTGATAGGTGGCGGGCTTGCTAGGTAGTATTTTCCGTAATATCTGCCTAGTGGCTTATTTTATTTGTGTTTGAGTGAATATTATAATTTGTTCTTGTCTTTATTTCTGATCGGGGGGGTGATAGTGTATATTTCTATGTTTCGCCTTGCATTTGGGGGGTAAAAGAATGGCAAAGACTAAGGCTAAAAGTTCGGTTGAATCTCTGGCACAAGCATCAGAGAGCATTGTTGATTTTTCAGGTCATGGAGCGTCCCTTGGTGCAGCAGGCTATCGTGTTGCCAGTGATCATCCTGAAAATTGTGAGTTTTTGGGTGATCCGGGGCAGAGTATTGCCATTTCCCCAGGGAAAGATGGTTTTGAATCTATGTTGGTTGGTGTGGCATGGGATAATATCCGTGTTGAGGAATCCGGCTTTTTGGGACGCTTTTTCAAGAAAGTACGTAAAGTAGGTGTTGATCTGGACTTGGGCTGTTTGTATGAGCTTAAGGATGGTACGCGTGGTTCTGTTCAGGCTTTTGGTGAAAAATTTGGTGATTTTAATCATGCTCCGTTTATGGAATTATCGGGAGATGAACGTACCGGTGATGCGGAAGGGCATGATGAGTATATTCTTGTGAATGGTCGTAAATGGTCTGAAGTCAAACGTATGCTTATTTATATTTATATCTATAAGGGTGCGCCAACATGGTCAGAAATTAGGCCGCAACTTGTAATCGATGTGCCGGGTGAAAATGACCTTTATGTTACTTTGGCGGCGCATGACGATCAGTTATGTTTATGTGCAGTTGGTGAGCTTGAAAATATCCGTGGTGGTATTAAGTTGACGAATAGAACGGAATATTTCCCGGGGCATGAAGAGATGGACCGCGCGTTTGGGTATGGTCTTGAATGGAAAGACGGACAAAAGGGGCCTGCTTAGGGTTAGAGTACACTTATGACGACAGCACTTTCATTTCAGGATGCGACGATACTCTCTCTTGGTGCCTTGTTCTTAGGCATTATAATGTTGATAAAAGGTGGTAATTGGGCTGTTGATGCGGCTGTATTTATTGCGCGGCGTTATGGTATTTCACCGATGGTGGTTGGTTTTACGATTATTGCATTCGGAACCTCTTTGCCGGAGTTGATTGTTTCTGTTTATGCGAATTTACAAGGTTCCCCCGGTATTGCCCTTGGTAATGTCCTTGGTTCTAATATTGCCAATGTTTTTATGGTGTTGGGTTTTTCTGCTCTTCTTGTGACGTTGCGAACGAATGTGACCAAGCTTTTGGTTCGTGATCTTGGTTTTATGATTGTGGCGACTGTTTTTCTTGCGGGTTTGTTGCATTATGGCGAAATCTCACAGGGGATCGGCTTTCTTATGATTGCTATTCTTCTGTCTTATGTGTTCTTACAATATAAAACGACGAAAGCAGATGAGTTTGAGGCGGGTGAGATAGATGAGATGGAGTCTGTTTTTCAAAATGAGCTCATGGCCTATGGAACACTTCTTCTGGGGTTGATTTGTATTGCTGTTGGTGCAGAGTTTTTGGTTCGGGGTGCAAAGGTTAGTGCCGGCCTTATTGGTGTGCCTGAGGATGTCATTGGTTTGACTGTGATTGCATTCGGAACGTCTTTGCCAGAGCTTTCAACCAGTATTATTGCCGTACGTAAGGGGCAAACCGATATGGTGATCGGTAATGTTATTGGCTCGAATGTATTTAATATTTTGATGATTTTAGGCTGTACGTCTATGATTAAGCCTATTGCCGATGGTAGTTTTGCACCACAGCTTGCGAGCTTTGATGTGTGGATTACGCTTGCTGTTAGTATTATCTTTACGCTTGTTTTGTTACTCTTTGGACGTATAAACAGGTTAACAGGGTGTTTGTTTTTCTCGTCATATGTTGCGTATAATGCATATATTTATATGTCGAATGTTGGATAGTAATTTTAAAAACCGGATAGGGTACGTACATGGTTGATATTTTTGATACCTCCTTAGAAAATGTAGAAGTTGAGGTTTCTGATAACAGAATTACCAAGGGGCAGGATGTTAACTTGTCTTCTCTTGATCCAACTATGTCCAATGTTGTTGTTTCTATGGGGTGGGATCTGAATGCTTTTGATGCAGATACGCTTGATTTGGATTTGAGTTGTTTCCTATTAAATAAGGACAATGTTACGCGTTTTGATGAGGATTTTATCTTTTATAATAACCTTCAGGATCGCGATGAGAGTGTTGTTCACAATGGTGATAGCCGTACGGGAGCGGGAGATGGTGATGATGAGAGTGTTTCTATCAATCTAAATGGTATTCCTTTTGAGGCGACAAAAGTTATTTTTGTCCTTTCGATTTATCGCGGTGAAGAGAAAGAACAAACATTAGCCGGTTTGCGTAATTCGTATATCCGTATTTTAAATGCTTCGAACTCTCAGGAGCTTGCGCGCTATGATCTTACTCCTGAGGTTGTTGGTAGTAAGGAAACGGGGATGCTTGTTGCATCTTTAAATCGTGAAGGGCCAAAATGGCATTTTGAAGCTCTTGGTGAGTTTGTTGAGGGTGGTTTGGCGAAGATTGCAACGAATTACGATATTATCGTTCATGGCGGTTAGGGTTTTACGCCCATCGTCATCCCTTTTTGTTCAACTTTGAACCCTTTTTTACCAACGCGTCCGCGACGACCTCGTCCGCCTCTTGTTTTGTCGGTGAGTTCGCTTTCTATAAGTGCATCGATATCGGGTAATTCACCCATTTGTAGAGCACCAATGCATGCACAGAAAAATTCACAGCCTCTTTCGCCCCAGTTATGGATTTTATTGGCGTAATCTTCTTCTTTTATTGTCATAAAAGTTTCTGCCCATATTTGCTCTTTTGATGGAATAAAGCGCATCAGCAGAATTTGTTCCGGGCCGCCATAGCTCGCGTCGTCGCTATAACGTCCATCTTCTTCGTCATGCAGGAATTGTATTTCTGCTTCAACATCTACAGATCCGGGGCCTACGCGTACTTCTGCGCTGCATGTTATACCTTCTTCGGCGTCGTAGTGAAACCATGGGCGTGTTTCATATGCGGACAGTTCATGTCCGACACCCAGCTTTTCCATCAGTTCTTTATATTCAACGCGCATTTAGTGATAATACTTGTTTCTGCGCAAAGATGAATACAAAAAAGTATAGATTTTTATATTTATATTAATTTTGTTAGGTTTTTATAGAATAAGGCATCAATTTAGCGTGATATGCTATATTCATATTGTGTTTGATGCTTTACTATATTTTATTATGAGAAGTGTGATGATTAGAAATATATCAAAATATATTTTGAGTAGTTTTGTAGGGCTTTCCATTTGTTTATTTTCATCTGGTTTATACGCGCAGGAAATTGATGTTTCTTTGCAAGAGCCTGCTATTCCTGTTCAGCAACAAAAATATTCTGTTGGAGATGATATTGCGTTGGACGTGCGTGTTGTTGGTCAGACAAACTTGATTTCCGGAGATGATCGAATTGTTTTATGGGGCATAGAAGAGGTCGATGACGGAATTAAAATTTTTAGTTTAAAAGTGCGATCTGCATTAGAGAGAAAAATTGCAGCTAAAGAGGTTGTTTGTACGATTAAAGGGTTTCGTGACGATAATATAGAAGCGCAATGTATTAATGAGCGTGAAGAAGATTTAAGTTTGTATTTATTACAGCAGGGCTATGCGAGTGCAGATCGTGCGGCTATTTATGGATCTATTTACGAGGCACCGTATTTGACCGCGGAGAAAATTGCGCAGGAAAATGAGCATGGTGTATGGGCCGAGGGTGCGGATTCTATTTCTCGCGGTGATACGCAGAGCAGAAATTTCCTGATTGGCGCATCTTTTTTGATTATCGTCGCTGTTTTGGGTTTAGCAATTTTGAGCTTTTATATAATGCGCGGGTTTGGTCGTGTTGTTGATGTTCAAAATCAAGCGCTTGATCTAGCAACGAAAGAGCGCAGCTTAAAGGATAAAGAGAAGCATATTGTTGCTTCTATGATTAATTCTGAGATTCAGGAAAATAAAACAAAAATTGAAGCATACTTGATGGTTTATGAGGAAACGCTCAAAGATTTTGACGAAGATGGACGTATACCAAAATATAAGAGTGGTGGAGAAGTTATTCAGAAGCAGCCAGGTTTAAGTCGTGTTATTTTTGATGGAAATACGCATAAGCTTGAACTTTTGGGTACGCGTTTGCCGAGTGAACTTATCCATTATTATGCGCGTATTAAAACAAACCCTGATTATATAGAGTTGAAAACGGATATGTCAGAGGATGAGGCAAAGAAAATTATTGAGACTGTGGTGGAAGCTGCTCAAAAATTGGATAATGTTTCCACACGCATTTTGGAGAGTTTTAAACAGCAAGCTTTGATACAAGCACTTGACGTTTAAAACAGTGAACCTTGTCCTTGTGGTTTCTTCTGGATAGGTTTTGCTGTTTCTTTCTTTGGTATGTCTTTATTTTCGTTTGATTTATTTATTGTTGCGCTAATCGTTTTGTTCTCTTTAAATTGCAGATGTATAGATTGATTAGTTTTTAGAGAACTTGGGTTTGAAACCGGTTCATTGTTTTCGTCACGTACAACGACATAGCCCCGTTTCAAAACGTTTTCAAAAGACAAAATCTCTAATTTTTGTGTGCTTTGATCCAGTTTTTTATCAAAATTGTCTAGTGTACGCTTTTGTGTTTGTGCTAGTTGCTCTTCCCAACGCTCTAATTGTGTATGGGCATGTTTTAGTGCTGCCTCAGGTTTACTCAGGTTACTTGCTGTTTGTGTGAGGGTGCTTGATTTTGTCATTAGAGCATGGCGGAACGTGCTTTGTGCTTTGGCTGTATGTGTTTCTAGTTGTGTTTTCTTTTTATCAATGAGCTGTGATGGATGTGTTAATCTAAGGGCATGTTGGGTGTATGTGCTTTGTTTATCCGTTATAATATGTTTTAGGGCATGCTCTAGCGTGTCACCTAGTCTATCGACTGATTGTGTTTTTATATTTAACAGTTGTGATGGTTCGCCTAGTTTTGCGCTGTATGCTTCTAGTCTGTGTCTTTGTTCTGATAATAATCTGTTCATACCACTGAGTAGACGCTCTCCGCCTTCTGTAACCTGGCCTATCAAATTTATGCGTACGGGTACGGCCATTTCTGCTGCGCCTGTGGGGGTGGGGGCACGTAGGTCTGCGGCATAATCAATGAGTGTTGTATCGGTTTCATGTCCAACTGCAGATATTACGGGAATTTTTGATGCTGCTACGGCACGTACAACGTTTTCTTCGTTAAATGCCATGAGGTCTTCTAATGATCCACCACCGCGGGCAACAATCAAGGTGTCCGGCTTTTGGTCTTCTGGAAGTGCGTTAAAGCCGTTGATAGCATTTGTAATTTCGATATCTGCGCCTTCGCCCTGTACTTTCACCGGCCAGACCATAACGTGGCGGGGGAAACGATCATTCAAGCGATGTAAAATGTCGCGGATAACTGCACCGGTTGGCGATGTGACGACACCAATTTTATTTGGTAAGAAGGGAATCTTTTGTTTTTGTTCGGGTGCGAATAGCCCTTCGGTAGCGAGCTTTTTCTTTCGCTCTTCCAGCATTTTAAGGAGTGCGCCTTCACCGGCTAACTCTATTGTTTCAATAATGAGTTGGTATCTGGAATTTCCGGGATATGTGCTTACTTTTCCTGTGCAGATAACCTCCATGCCCTCTTCGGGTTTTATGGGTTGTTTTGCAAGTACACCTTTCCAACAGACAATATCTATAACGGCGCTTTCGTCTTTTAGGTTGGAGTACATGTGTCCTGATTTTGGAATTGAGATGCGAGAGAGCTCGCCGCGAATACGCACGCGGCCATATGTATCTTCTAACGTACGTTTTAAGGAGAAGGCGAGTTCGGATACCGAAAACTCTGGAATATTGCTTTGTAGTGCGGGTTTATCTGTCATGGTGCGTATAATAAGCGTAAAAAACGGGAAATTCCAGTCTTCTCGTGATATGATATTCAGATGATTTATCCTTTTTCGTCTTATCAGTATAAATGTGAAAATGAAGTTGTCCGTGAGTTATTGGCACGTATAGATTGGGATGCACAAACCGCAAAGGACGTTGAAAATCGTGCAGCTACTCTTGTGCGTGATGTTCGTGAGCAAAAAGGTAAGGGTGGGCAGCTAGAAGTATTCTTACAGGAGTTTTCCCTGAATACCGAAGAGGGGCTGGCTATGATGTGTTTGGCGGAGGCACTTTTACGGATTCCTGATCCTGCAACGGCGAGTTTGCTGATACGTGATAAGGTGGTTGCGGCGCAGTGGTTGCAAAAGCAGGGAAGTGATGTGAAGGACTGGAAGGCGAAAGCTGCAGGACTTGGTATGGCGATTACCCGTAAAACGTTGGATAGTGCGTTTGCCAAGCTTGGAGAGCCTGTTATTCGTGAGGCAATGGTGCGTGCCATGCAGATGATGGGCAAGCAGTTTGTGATGGGAACCACGATTGAGAAAGCCTTTTCACACGGGCGGCAATATGAGCGTCAGGGCTATATGATGTCTTATGACATGCTTGGCGAGGGGGCGCGGGATGCCAAAAGTGCGGAGCGTTATTTTGATGTTTATATGCAGGCACTCCATGTTTTGATAGAGAAGAATGACCCGCATGATAATGGTAAGGCAGGCTTATCTGTTAAATTATCGGCGTTGCACCCGCGTTATTGTTATGCGCAAAAAGATCGCTGTGTTCCGGCAATTTATGAAAAGCTGAAAGCTCTTTGTATTTTGGCGGCAAGTGGCGATGTTTTGTTAACTGTCGATGCAGAAGAGGTTAACCGCCTCGATTTATCTGTTGAAATTATAGAAGATATTCTTGAATGTCCTGAGCTTAAGGATTGGGACGGATTTGGTTTGGCGGTGCAGGCCTATCAGAAACGCGCGTTACCTTTGATTGATTATTTGGCAGGGCGTGCACGGGATACGGGACAAAAAATACATGTACGTCTTGTGAAGGGTGCGTATTGGGATACGGAAATTAAGATCGCACAAGTTGGTGGTTTTGAAGAGTATCCTGTTTTTACGCGGAAATGTAATACAGATTTATCTTATCTTGCCTGTGCGCAGGCATTGTTCTCATATCAGGATGTTATTTATCCGATGTTCGCGACGCATAACGCACATACGATTGCGGCAATAGAGCATGTAGCGAAGCAATATTCTGCGCCGTATGAATATCAACGACTACATGGTATGGGAGAGGCATTATATGCGCATGTTGTGAGTGCGGATAGGCGTGTACGTATTTATGCACCTGTCGGCCCGCATGAGGACTTGTTACCCTATTTGGTGCGACGTTTGTTAGAGAATGGTGCTAATTCATCATTTGTGAACCAGCTATTGGATCATCAGGTGCGGGCAGAAGATATTGTTTGTGACCCGGTTCAGCAGGTACATAGTTATGATGTGTATCGTCATAGCTCTATTTCTTTACCGCGAGATATATTTGGTCAATATCGGGTAAATTCCAGTGGTCGTGATTTGGATAATCTTTCTGTATCAGGTGCTTATGTGAATTTCATTGAAGGATATGTGTCGCAGCCACAACCCCGATCGTACGTGCAGGGGAAGGCGTTTGATGCGGTAGATGAGCGTATGATAGCGCGTGCTTTTGACGCGGCGCAAAGCGTTTTCCCTGAATGGAATGCATTAGATGTGGGTCGTCGAAGCGGGATTATTGAACGTTTTGCAGATTTATTAGAGGAGCATTCCAAAGAATTGATGGCGATATTGGTTCATGAGGCGGGCAAAACAATTGTAGATGCACAAGATGAGTTGCGTGAAGCCGTAGATTTCTGTCGTTACTACGCTGCGCAGGCGAAAGAGATTTTTGATGCGAACGGGCAGGTCATGCCCGGATATACCGGTGAAGAAAATCGTTTAATTATGCAGGGACGTGGTGTTTTCGTATGTATTAGTCCGTGGAACTTTCCTCTGGCGATTTTTACAGGGCAGATTGTTGCGGCTTTAATGGCCGGTAATGCAGTGATTGCAAAGCCTGCATCGCAGACCCGTTATATTGCAACACGTACGGTTGAATTAATGCATAAAGCGGGAGTTCCATCTGCAATTATACAGCTTTTGCTAGGTGATGGTGCGTTTGGCGGAAAGATTATCGCGCATGAAGCGGTTTCGGGGGTGGCTTTTACAGGGTCTACTGCAACGGCTAAGAAAATACAGCAGTCATTGGTCGTGCATAATGATGCGATCGTGCCGTTTATTGCCGAAACGGGTGGGCAGAATGCGATGATTGTTGATAGCTCAGCTTTGCTTGAACAGGTTATTGATGATGTTCTTCATAGTGCGTTTGGCTCTGCAGGGCAAAGGTGTTCTGCTTTACGCGTGTTGTACGTGCAGGAGGATATTGAGGAGCGTGTACTTGATTTATTGCGTGGCGCAATGGCAGAGATGCGTATTGGTGACCCTGCGATGTTGTCGACAGATGTGGGGTACGTTATAGACGAGGCGGCAAAGCGGATGCTTGATGAGCATGTGTCCTATATTGCTGAGCATGGTGATTTAATTGCGAAGGTAGAATTAGATAGTGATTTGTCCGATAATGGCCGATTTTTTGCGCCAATAGCTTACAAAATTTCTAATATTCATGTTTTGAAGGAGGAGGTGTTTGGCCCCGTTCTTCATGTGATTTCTTATGCTGCGGGTGATATTGATCAGGTTGTTGAGGATATTAATGCAACTGGTTATGGGCTGACTTTTGGTGTGCATAGCCGTATTGAAAAGGTACAGAGACGGTTGAGTTCTTCTGTTAATGCGGGGAATATTTATATCAATCGCGGTATGACGGGCGCGGTTGTCGGGGTGCAACCTTTTGGTGGTGTGGGCTTGTCGGGAAGTGGCCCAAAGGCAGGGGGGCCGCATTATTTATATGCGTTTGCGGTTGAGAAGGTTATTACAACTGATACAACGGCATCAGGCGGGAATGCGTCCTTAGTGTCTCTTATGGATGAATAGGCGCACTCTGTTCGCCTCTCAGCCCTTATTTTCTAGTATATCCTTGAATTTTTGTATTCTCATGTTATGTATGTCTCACTGTAAGACTGGCTTGTCAGCATTTGTACGTAGTTTTAGGAGCATAGAATGAAAATATTATTGGTTGGATCAGGTGGGCGTGAGCACGCCCTTGCATGGAAGCTTTCACAATCTCCTAATTGTTCAAAGCTTTATTGTGCACCCGGTAACGCGGGAATTACGGATCAAGCGGAATGTGTATCCATTAAAGTTGATGAGCTTGATAAGCTTGTTTCTTTTGCGCAGGATAATGCAATTGACCTTGTGATTGTGGGGCCAGAAAATCCATTGGTTGATGGTCTGGCAGACGCAATGAAGGCGGCAGGTATTGATGTATTTGGCCCATCTGCGAGAGCAGCGGAACTTGAGGGTTCTAAAGGGTTTATGAAGGATCTATGTGCAAAGTATAATATTCCAACGGCCAAATATGGCCGATTTACTGATGCGAAAAAAGCAGAGGAATTTATTCTTGAGGCTGGTGCGCCGATTGTTGTAAAGACAGACGGTCTTGCGGCGGGTAAAGGTGTGATTATTTGTGAGAATACAGACCAAGCGATTGAAGCGGCGCGGGATATGCTTTCCGGTAATTCATTCGGCGCGGCGGGTCATGAAGTTGTGATTGAAGAATTTTTGGAAGGTGAAGAGGTTAGTTTTTTTGCTCTTGCTGATGGGAAAACTATTCTGCCATTAACCTCAGCACAAGACCATAAACGTGTTGGCGATGGTGATACGGGATTAAATACAGGTGGTATGGGCGCGTACAGTCCGGCGCATTTTATGACGGATGCGCTTGAACAACAAATTATTGAAAACTTGATTGAGCCAACAATTGCCGGTATGGCCTCTGATGGTTGCCCGTTTACAGGTGTTTTATTTGCCGGAATTATGGTGAAAGACGGTAAGGCAACGCTTTTGGAGCATAACGTGCGTTTTGGTGATCCTGAGTGTCAAACGTTAATGATGCGTTTGCAGGGTGATCTTGCACTTATACTGCAAGCGGCGGCGCAGGGACGTTTGGATGAGGTTAAGGATCAAGTGAGTTGGTCGAAAGAGCCGGCAATGTGCGTTGTTATGGCGGCAGACGGTTATCCGGGCAGCTATAAAAAGAATACGGTTATCACAGGTTTTGATGATGCGAATGCCGTTGATAATGCGTATGTGTTTCATGCCGGTACAGCGCAGGATGCAGATGGACGTGTTGTGAGTGTTGGTGGGCGTGTTTTAGGTGTGACAGCGATTGGAAGCTCTATCGCACAGGCGCAAGAACAAGCGTACAAGGCGGTTGATAAGATTAATTGGCCGGAAGGTTTTTGTCGTCGTGATATTGGTTGGCGTGCTCTGAAAGCGGATAGTGAAGCGGCGTAAGCTTATTGTACGTTTTTTATAGTCTGCTGCCTTTAGAAAATGACAGCGTTATGCGTCACTTGCTTGGGAATTCCAAGCTTCGTTTCTTCTGTCTTGTCAGTTTCTAAATTCATTTGACTATGTTTTTAATTATAGGGAGTTGAAATGCTGGAGGGTTTTTTAATCCTGATCGGGTGTCAGTTGCTTGGCGAAATTATTGTCGAGGTTTTTGACATGACCGTACCGGGGCCGGTTGTCGGTATGTTATTGTTGTTTTTTGGTCTATTGGTTCGCAAAAATGTGCCTGATAGTTTGGAAAAGGCCGGTGGTGGTTTGCTTAAGCATATCGGTTTACTGTTCGTTCCGGCGGGTGCAGGGATCAGCATGTATTTGAATATGATTGTCGAAGAGTGGGATGTTATTCTGGTGGCATCGGTTGGGAGTACAGTTGTTACCCTTTTAACATGTGCGTTTGTTTTTACATTTATAAATCAGAAAAAGGGCGTATGTGTAGAGGATCCTGAAAATGCTTCTTGATATTGCTCATCATCCACTTATGGCTTTGTTTGTGACGATTGGTAGTTATTTGGTCGCGCAACGCGTACAGGCTAAAATGAACGGTAATAGTGCGCTTAACCCTGTTGTGATGGCGATTTTCATGGTCGTTATTTATCTGGTTGTTTGCGATATTCCGTATAATACGTATCTCACGAATGCAACGTTGATTAACTCCTTATTAGGGCCGGCAACTGTTGCTCTTGCCCTACCTTTATATAAGCAACTTGATGTTATTAAGCGTAGTGCGCTCGCGATTATGAGCGCGGTTTGTGTGTCTGCGATTGTGGCGGCGGGGCTGGCGTATGTACTTGCTGATATGATGGGGGCAAATGAGGCAATTAAGCTTTCTATAATGCCGAAATCGGTGACGACACCTATTGCGATTGGTATTGCGGAGAAAATAGGTACAGAGGCCTCATTGGCAGTATTCTTTTTATTCACAACGGGAATTGTCGGGACTTTGATTGTTTCTGCGCTGTTTAAATTATTTCGCGTTACTGATCAGCGAGCGATTGGGTTGTCTTTGGGGGTGACATGTCATGGGCTTGGGGTTGCGCGTGCCTTTCAATATAGTGAAAAGGCGGGTGTTTTTGCCGCACTTGGTATGAGTGTTATGGGCGTACTTTGTGGTATTGCTATTCCAATTGTTGTTTTGATGTTTCTACAATAGTCATTTGCATTTATTTTGTGACACCGTTATGTCGCGTCACTCACGTATTTTTATACGTTTTTCTTTAAAGAATTCCTTCAGTATCTCTCCGCACTCTTGTGCGTACAGGCCATGATGTGTTTCAGGTTTATGGTGGCAGGTTGGCTGGTTATAGAATTTACCCCCATGTAGAATACCACCGCCTTTTGCATCTGAAGCGGCGAAGATAACGCATTTTATACGTGCGAATGATATGGCCGCCGTACACATGGCACAGGGTTCTAATGTAACGTACAGTGTGTGATTGGGGATACGTTGTGCGCCAGTTTGTGCGCAGGCTTCACGGATTGCAAGAATTTCTGCGTGTGCGCTTGGGTCGTTTAATTCGCGTGTACGGTTTCCTGCTTTTGCAATGATATTTCCATTTTCATCCGTAATAATTGCCCCAATGGGGACTTCATCGCGTAAAGCGGCTTTATTTGCCTCTTCCATCGCGGCGTTCATACAGGTATGGTCTTGATCTGTGAAAGGATTATTCATGAGTGAAGAAAAGCATAAAGGCGAGAGAATTGCAAAGCGAATAGCACGTGCGGGGATTTGTTCGCGCCGTGATGCCGAAAAATTGGTGAATGAAGGGCGTGTGAAAGTGAACGGTAAGGTGATTGATTCACCTGCTTTGAATGTTGTGGGGGAAGACCATATTGTTGTGAATGGTAAGCCTTTACCTGAAAAGCAGCAAGCGCGGATGTTTATGTATCATAAGCCGCCGGGGCTTGTGACAACACATAAGGATGAGCAAGGACGTTCTACAGTATTTGAAAATTTGCCTGATTCTATGCCGCGTGTTGTAAGCGTTGGACGTTTGGATTTGAATACGGAAGGGCTTCTTCTTCTTACAAATGATGGAGAGCTTTCGCGTTATCTTGAGTTACCGGAGACAGGGTGGGCGCGCAGATATCGTGTACGTGTCAATGGTAAGGTTGATGAAAGACGCCTGAAGTCTTTGAAAAATGGTATTACTGTTGAGGGCATACGGTATAAATCTATTGAAGCTGTCTTGGAGCAACCGCCGGAAGGTGAAAATAAGATAGGTGCTAACTCATGGCTTATGATTACTTTACGTGAAGGTAAAAATAGAGAAGTACGTCGTGTTATGGAGGCCATTGGTTTGCGCGTGACGCGATTAATTCGTACGGATTATGGCCCCTTTTCTTTGGGGAAAATGACGCGCGGGAGTGCTGTGGAAATTAAAACATCTGTTTTGAAGGATCAAATCCCTAAGTTTTTTGGCGATGCTACTCGGCATGCAGAGCAAGTTGAGGAGAGGCAAAAACGTCAAGGGCGACGCCCTGATAGCAAAAGACGTACATTTGACAAAAATCATAAAAATCGAAAAAATGAGGGTAAAAGTTCAAGATAATTGAAAATTGCAGTCATTTTTGCAGCTAAAAATTAAAATTTTTGAATAATATAGATTATGCGTATTGTGTCAGGATTATATAAAGGCCGTCGTTTGAACGTCCCAAAAAATAATAATATTCGTCCAACGACGGATAAAATTCGTGGTGCAATGTTTAATATGTTGGATTCTCGTGGTGCGATTGATGGTGCGTACACACTTGATGCGTTTTGTGGAAGCGGGGCATTGGGGCTTGAGGCATTATCAAGGGGAGCTGAGTTTTGTCGTTTTATGGATAAGGTACGTGATTCCCTTTCTTTGGCACGCGAAAATGCAGAAATGTTAGGGGCAGACGAAAATTCCAAGTTTTTGTTAAAAGATACGATGAAGATTGGTTGTAAACCGAATAGTGAGCGTAGTTTTGACCTTATCTTTCTTGACCCACCTTATAATAAAGGGCTGGTTGAGAAGAGTTTGGGCGTATTGTCTGACGGTGGATGGATTTCTAAGGACGCGTACATTGTTTGTGAGATGGAAAAACGTAGTGATTTTTCATTGCCTAGCGCGTTTGAATTGGATGATGAGCGTGTCTATGGTGATATTAAGGTCATGATTTTGCGTTATCAGCCGATCATTCCTGTGTAAAGTAATGCTAATAGTGCGCTGCCTAATATAATTCGGTATATCGCAAATATCGTGAAGGTGCATTTCTCTAAAAATTTCATCATTGCGCTAATGGCTAACCAACCTGAAATAAAGGATAATATTACGGCGATGAGTACATCTGTACCAAGCTGTACGTCTTCGCCTTTAAGAAGGTCTATACCGATTAATGTACCGGCACCACTGATTGCGATAATCGCAAGCAGAAGTGAGTAATGTGCGCTTTCACTTCGGCTATAGCCTAGAAAACGTGCAGCAGTCATTGTAATGCCGGAACGACTTGTCCCTGGTATAAGTGCGAGCATTTGGGCGAGCCCGATGAAGAGCGCATCTTTGGCGGTTAAACTGTCTATTTTACGTGTGGTTTGTGCTTTTTTGTCTGCCCACCATAAGAGAATACCGAACAAAATGGTTGCCCATGCGATAACGTGCAGTGTTTTTAACCAATCGGGTTCAAGAATATTTAATATAAATCCTGCGATAATGACGGGGATTGAACTGATGATAATAAAGTATAGTAGTTTTGCATTATCTGATTTTGCATGGCCCGTACCGATGTCTTTTACACCACATGCCATTTTGATCACATCACGCCAAAAATATGTTAATACAGAGAGTAAAGTACCAACATGTACTGCGATATCCATTGTGAGGTTTTTTGTATCCCAGTGGTCACAGTGATCTATGAAGCAATGGAATAGCCCTAAATGTCCACTGGAACTAACGGGTAGAAATTCCGTTATTCCTTGTATAATCGCTAGTAAAATGATGTGGTATAAGATCATGCTTATCATCTTTGAAAAGTGCAATATCATAGAGCTACTCTAAATAGGGGAAAAAGACAATGATTTACGTTGCTGGTTTTATTGGTTTTATTAGTGGTTTTTTTCTGGGGCAAATGCTGCTGTTTTTTATGTTGCGCGGTGTGAAAGTAGAAGATTTGTTGAATGACCCGTATTTCAAATGGAAATATGGGACCCTTAACTGGGTGGTGGCAGGCTTGTGTGCTTATGCCGGTGTTTTAATGTATGAGCGTTTCTTTTTATAAAAGACTTGTGTAGTGCAAGTGATCTGTTACACTTCGCGCCATATTATTTTATTTCATTCGAGGAGAAATACATTGAGAAAATTAATGTTGTCGGCAGGTCTGTGCGCATTTGCATTGACTGCTAATACGGCTGTTTTTGCAGAGAGTCCAGTTCCGGCAAAGGTTGAAGCTGCTGCTGCGCAGACAGTTGAGGAATATGAATTTGATAAAGTTCATACACAAGTTTTGTTTTTTGTGAATCATATTGGTTTCTCAAATTCTCAAGGCGAGTTTCATGATTATGATGGTCATTTTGTTTTTGACCGTGAACATCCTGAGAATTCTTCTGTTGAGGTTACAATTCAAACGGCTAGCATCGATATGGATGACAAAGCATGGGACGATCATATGAAGAATAAGGATTTCTTCGATGTTGAGAAATTTCCTGCTATGACATTTAAAAGTACGATGATTAAAGTTACAGGCGAAAAAACTGCTGATATTATAGGTGATTTGACGATCCTTGGTGTTACAAAGCCTGCTACGTTGAATGTGACGTACAATAAATCGGACATACACCCATTTAGTAAGAAATATGTCAGTGGGTTTTCTGCGACAGCAAAAGTTAAGCGTTCTGAATATGGTATGAATTATGGTTTGCCGGTTATTGCTGATGATGTGGAAATCCGCATCGAAGTTGAAGGCATGCGTAAGGAAGCAGCAGCTGTAGAAGCGGCGGAATAATATAAATAAAGGAAGGAAGAGCTATGACATCGACGAAAACAGATATGGAATCGTATCATGGCTTTTCTAAGCTTATACATTGGATAACAGCCCTTATTATTTTAGGGCTGTTGCCTGTTGGTTTTTATATGACTCTTATGGAGTTTAGTGAAACTAAACTCACTTTATACGGGCTGCATAAATCTTTTGGCCTGATTGTACTTATCTTGGCCTTTGTACGTGTTTTTTCATGGCTGATTATTCGTAAACCATCGCATCTTGATAGTCATGCTACATGGGAAAAATTTGCGGCGAAGGTCGCGCATGTAGTTTTGTATGTTTCTTTATTTCTTATGCCTTTCTCAGGTTGGGTGATGTCGTCTGCAGGTGATTTTCCGATTTCTTTTTTTGGTATAGCTGTGCCTGATATCATAGAGAAGAATGAAGAAATTTTTAAATTATCGCGTCAGGTTCATGAGTTTTCTTCGTACGCATTAATTTGTGTAATTGGTATGCATGTTTTGGGGGCGTTGAAACATCATTTTGTAGATAAGGACACGACTCTGTGCCGCATGGTTAGGATGTCGGCACATATTGGTGAAATCCTATGTATTGTTGGGCTATTTAGTATTTTGTATTTAAGTACCCTGTTTTTGGGTGGGCAGTATGTGAATAAACATTATGCGTCTTATTTTGCGGTTGATAGCGTTGAGAATATAAAATCTCCTGATGTTATACACGTACAGGGGGACGCGGATAGTACGGCTCGTGTCTCTGATGTGTTGCAGTGGTCTATTTTAAAGGAAGATAGCTCTATTGGGTTTACGGCAACACAATATGGTCAGGATTTTTCCGGCGATTTTCCGAATTTTTCCGGTGAGATATATTTTGACCCTGATAACCTTGAAGAATCAAATGTGAACATCGCAATTGATATTGCCTCTATCCAAACAGGGAGTGGTGATCGAGATGAGCAGGCCGTTTCTGCTGAATGGTTTGATGCGTCGACATATCCAAAGGCGATTTATTCGGCCAGTAAATTCGAAAAGTCAGGTGATTCGTCTTATATTGCGAAGGGATATTTGGAATTACGGGGGATTCGTTTACCTGTAGACGTACCATTTGAATTGGAAATCGCTATAGAAGAGGGTGGTAAGAGTAAGGCACATATGAGTGCGGACCTTACGCTTAATCGTTTGGAATATGGTGTAGGACAAGGGACATGGGCCAGCACGGATGCTATTGGTGGTGATATAAAGGTTTCTATTATTGTGTCTGCGGTTACAAAATAGGGTATATTGAGCCTTCTTTTTTCATAAATTTTATGTGTTTCGATTGAATATTTTCTAGTCTGCGCTAGACTGTGATTATGAGAATTTTATTTCACTTTTGGCTACATCCTTTTTCCCGCAAAGTGCGTATTACTTTGGCGGAGAAGAAGCTGCCGTTTGAACTGCAAATTGAAAAAATATGGGAACGCCGTATTGAGTTTTTGGCAATGAACCCTGCCGGAGATTTACCGGTATTGGTTGAGCAGGATGGTACGACACTCTCTAATTCTCAGGTGATTTGTGAGTATCTTGAAGAAGTTTACCCTGAGGTGAATTTATTAGGGCATGATCCTGTGCAACGTGCAGAAACGCGCCGTTTGATTAATTGGTTCGATAGGAAATTTAATCAGGAAGTAACTGAGAATCTTGTCAGTGAAAAGTTGATGAAATCAGTTTTGAATTTGGGTGATCCGCATGGGCCGACGATCCGTGCGGGGCGTGCAAATATTCATTACCATCTTGATTATATTGGTTTTTTAACTGAAAGACGTACATGGTTGGCGGGGGATAGTTTCTCATTGGCTGATATTTCTGCGGCGTCTCATCTTTCTGCTGTTGATTATGTCGGAGATGTCCCGTGGGAAGAGCATCAGGCGGCTAGGGCGTGGTATGAGAAGGTAACAGCGCGTACAAGCTTTGAAAGCTTGTTGGATGAGCGTGTGCCTGATTTTGAACCTGCATATTATGTCCGCAATGCATCATAAAAATAATTGAATAATAAAGGTGGGTTAACATTGGAACAGAGTGATAAACATCTTTTTTGTTTTGGGTATGGTTATAGCTGCGAGCATTTAGGGCGTAGCCTTATGCAGCGTGGTGGTTGGGCTGTGTCCGGTACAACGCGGGATTCTGATCGTAAGAAAGAGCTTCGTGCGCGTGGTGTGCGTGCGTCTTTATTTGATTTTGATATGCCTTTACCGGATCCAATTTATATGATGCGTGATGTTACGCATATTTTGATTTCAACACCGCCTACAGATGAAGGCGATCCGACATATAATATTCATGCACATGATGTTTTGAATTTACCCAAACTTGAATGGGTTGGGTATCTTTCTACTACCGGCCCTTATGGTGATCGTGGTGGAAAATGGGTTGATGAGACATCGGAGGCTCGCCCGACGACCAAGCGTGGATCACGTCGTTTAAAAGCAGAAGAGCAGTGGATGTCTTTGGCAAAGCATCATGGTTTGCCTGTACATATTTTTCGCCTTGCAGGTATTTATGGCCCGGGACGCAGTGCGCTGGATTCTATTCGCTCAGGTGTGGCGCGCCGTATTCATAAGGAAGGGCATGCGTTTAGCCGTATTCATGTTGAAGATATTGTACAGATTTTACAGGCTTCTATGGCTTCTCCTCAGCCGCAAGAAATCTATAATATTTGCGATGATTACCCCGCGCCAAGCCATGAAGTCATTGATTATGCGTGTCAGTTGCTTGGGATTGAATCTCCGCCTCTTATTCCCTTTGATGAAGTTGATCTTGCCCCGATTACACGTAGTTTTTATGCAGATAATAAACGCGTACGCAATGATAAAATCAAGTCTGAGCTTGGTATTACGTTGAAGCACAAAAATTTCAAAGATGGTTTGAATGCTTGTCTGGTAGAGCAAGATGAGGAAGCGTACTTCCATCATCATGTGTGATTTACTGTGCTTTTGCCGTGTAAGGTAGACGTACAGTTACAGTTGTTCCAATATTTACAGTAGAATCGATCAATAATGATCCTCCATGCAACTCTGTAAGCTCTTTTGTGATGGATAAGCCCAAACCTGTTCCTTCATGATCGCGTGTATAGTGTGATGATGCTTGTTCAAATGGTTTTAGGACAGAGGCAAGTTTGTTTGGCGGGATGCCGATTCCTGTATCGCATATTTTTAAGGATAGGTGGTCTTCGCGTTTATAGCATTCTATCCAGACGGAGCCATGTGGTGGCGTGAATTTTACGGCGTTTGAGAGTAAGTTTAAGATCACTTGTGTTAAAGCGCGCCTATCTGCAATTACATTAATATCACTGTTTTCGATATTGGTTGTACGTAAACTGACGTTGCCTTCTTGTGCGCGTCCTGAAATCATATGGCTTGCACGGTCTATAATGTCCTTGATGTTAATTTCTTCTAAATCAAGTGTATGTTTGCCTGCCTCTATCTTAGACATATCAAGAATATCACTGATTAAATCGAGAAGATGTTCACCGCTTTCTTTGATACTGGAAGCGTACTCTAAATATTTTTCATTAAAGATTGGCCCTAGCATTTGCGATTCGATCATTTCGGAGAAACCGATAATCGCGTTCAAGGGTGTACGTAATTCGTGGCTCATATTTGCGAGGAATTGGGATTTTGCCGCGTATGCTTGTTCAGAAGCATCTTTGGCTTGACGGAGTTCTTGCTCATACAGCATGCGTTCTGTCATGTCCTGCATAATACCGTATAGTGCAATGACTTCATCTTCTTCGTTCTTTTCACAACGGCCTTCACACATAATGTAACGTATGTCACCACCCGGACGTACAAGGCGAAACTCCATATCATAATTTTTATGTTCAATAATGGCGCGTTGGAATACCTGTACGACTCGTCCAAGGTCGCGTTTATGGACAAGGTCTGTTAATGATTGAATTGTTGGTTTGAATTGGTCTTGGTCTACACCGAATATACGGAAAATTTCCTCAGACCATGAGATTTGTTCATCACCGACAAGCCAGTGCCAGTGTCCCATACCACCGATTGCTTCGGCTTCGGAGAGTTGACGTTGTCTGCGTTGTAAGTCGTCATGTTTGCGCTTTATATCTGTAATATCGCGCCCTACAGAATAAATTTTATCGTCTTTGAATTTTTGACGCCACTCAACCCATCTTTCTTGTGTATTGTGTGTCAGAATTTTGGATTCAAAGTCGATGACGGGTTCTGATAGATGTTCGGACTCATGTCCTAAACTTTGCATTGTACGTCTAATTGTATGCTTATCTTCATCAAGGAACATGTCCAAAAACGATGTATGTTGTAATGCAGATGCGCTATAGCCGAATGTGCTTTGGAATGTATCATTGGCGGAGAAAATTTTACCCGTTATGTCCGTGACAATAACAATATCATGCGACATGGATACAAGCTCTGCACATTCATTTGCGCTTGGTGTTATATCAATTGTGTGATCTTCACCTGTGCCTATACGTGCGGCGGAATTTTGGATTTGCGAAATAAGGTTATCAAGATCATCATTCCAGCCTTTTTCCTGATATGAGTTATCTTCTTCGGATAGGGAAGCAATAAGATAACGTCTGCTATCAGATGTTGATAGCCAATCAAAATGAAACTGTGTTGCCATTGGTTGATTTTTGACACGTACGATATGTTCACCGGTAGGGAGGGAAAGCAGATCTTGTGCATTATCAACCAAGCCCTCTGCGAATGAGAATATGTCAGAAACATTATGTGTGTCATTCTGGGAGAGGTTGCTTAACTCATAAAATGCATCATTCGCATAAACCAATGTGCCATTTTCAGTGATTGCGCAGCGTGGTGTTTCTGATTGTTCAAAAACAAACGGTGAGACATGAGCTTCGAAATTAATTTTTGTATTTACGGACATATGAGGGAATCCAAGGAGAATCAACGAGCGTTAACATATTAATAGTACGTTTAATGCGTGATTCTGACAAGTATCTTTTTCATATCACCGTTTAGGCATTAAAAAAGGCCGGATATTCCCGACCTTTTTATAAGATAAGTTGTTTGATTGACTTAGTATTTCACGGAACAGCCATATGGTGCTGTTTGTGGTACTTCAACAACGCGCCCTACGGATAAATCTTCTAACGCGGCGAGTACGAGGTTCTTCGCACCGTTTACGGCGTCCGGATTAGGGCTTCTGTTGTTATCAATCGCGCCGGCATATGCAAGAGTGCCTTCGGTAGAAATTACGAACATATGTGGTGTTGTCTTGGCGTTATACATACGGCCGATATCACCTGATGGATCAAGGATACGGGTTGTGGCATGTGCCCCTACTGATTTTACAATTTCCTGTGCTTCTTCGGCAGAAACGTTTCCTTGCTTTTCAGGTGCGGATGATACAATTGATACCCACACAACGTCGTTATCTGTTGCGGTTTTTTGGGTGTTTTGCATGTTGTTTGTTTCGTAATGTTTTCTAACGAATGGGCAGAGGTGGTTTGTCCATTCCAAAACTACAATTTTACCTTTTTGATCTGCAAGGTTGAATTCTTTGCCATATATGTCGGTTGCCGTGAATGTTGGAGCAGCTTTGCCAACTTCAACAGATGCTTGTGCAGTAAAACTGCCTAAACCCATTGCAAGGGGGATGAAAGCCAAGGCGAGTGTTAAGTAAGCAAGTTTCCTAATCATGATATTATCTCCTTATAATATGTTTACTTGATTGTGTCGCTTAATGTTGATGTGGTTATAACTTGTGGCAGGACATGTGCTTGTGGACGTTTTCCTGTTTTTTCATTACGTGGTCCATAATATACGTATAAAGGCACGCCATTCCTTCCATGTTTGTTTAAATATTTGGTGATCGTATCATTTCGATTTGTCCAGTCACCGACTAAATAGCTTACATTTTTATTTTTAAACAGGTTCTTTGTTGTTTGTGTTTCAATCGCAATAGCGTGGTTTACTTTACATGTTATGCACCATGCTGCGGTCATTTCCACGAAAATGGGATTGTCACCCTGTAAGAGTTCTGAGAGCTTTTCAGGTGAGAATTCTTGTTCGAATTCGGCTGAACTTTCCTGCATGTCTATTTCAGTTGTCTTAATGTAAAATAGGCTGAAAAATGGTAGGAACAGACAAAGGAATAGAAGTGTACGTGTGAGAGCCTTCTTACCGCCATTGACGTGTAAGTGGGATATCCATACGCAAAATGCAATTGAGAGCATCCCTAACAAGACAAGTAAAACGCCGTATGATCCGGCCTGTTGACTGACAACCCAAATAAGCCATATCGCAGATGCAAACATCGGGAAGGCAAGAAATTGTTTGAATGTGTTCATCCATGCACCCGGTTTAGGGAGGATTTTTTGTAAGGCGGGGATGTAGGATAAAACAAGGTAGGGTAATGCCAATCCGAATCCTAACGCGGTGAAAACGCTCATACTTAAAAATGCACTTTGTGTGGCGGCATAGCCCATTGCAGCGCCCATGAAAGGTGCTGTGCATGGTGTGGCTACAATTGTTGCTAATGCGCCTGTGAAGAAGGAGTTTCTAACCGATGTACCTTGCGTTAATTTTTGCCCCATATTGGTGAAGTTACCACCAAATTCAAAGAAACCGATTAGGTTTAAACCAATGATAAATAGGAGATAAGCAAGTCCGGCAACAATGATGGGGTTTTGTAGTTGAAAGCCCCAGCCAATGACAGACCCCGTTTCTTTTAAGACGACAAAGATTCCACCGATGATTAAGAAGCTTAAGATAACACCCACGGTGTAGGCGATGCCGTGTTGGCGTGCGTGTTTTTTTTCTTTATCACGCATTTTTGCGAGGCTGAGTGCTTTTATTGATAATACGGGGAAGACGCATGGCATTAGGTTCAGGATGAGACCGCCCATAATGGCTAGGAAGATAGCACTGAACCATGACATTGTTTCGTCTTGTGTTTGGTTTGTTTGTTCTTCGGATATTCTCGTGGGTGGCGTATCATTGCTTATAGAAGCTTTATTAATTTTCGGTGTTGCGGTGATTGAAAAGCCTTTATTTTGTCCTTTTTTCTCGGACGTTATGACGAGGACACCTTCTAATTTTGATAGTTCTGAGAGTTGTCGATCGCTTCTGGCATGTGTGAGGGTTATATCTTTTCCGTTAACCGAGACATTTGGTTGCTCAACATAATCAATGATACCCCATTCTATAGGGAAGAATTCAATATTGTTGGGATTTACTTCAGAGAATAAATCTTGCTGATCGGGAGTTAAGGCGAGTTTTAGTGTGCCGTCCGTTTCGGAATAATTAAAATTTCCTGTGATTTCTTTTGGTAGTTTTTGTTTTGCATCAGTGATGTAGATATTGTTATCTATATTGTCGCTTTTTATTTTTGTGGAAACAGTATCAGATTCAGGGATACAAATTTCGTTACATACCAACATTTCAAGGTTTGCGGTTATTTCAAGGTCGCCCGCCGGTAGTGTTTCAGGTACTTTCAGATCCTGTAGCAAAGTTACACGGTTGTAGTATCCGTAATTTACCAGAATTTCATATGAAATTTTATCAGGCGTAGGCCATTTTATATCAGATATTTCGAAGCCCTCAGGCAATGTCCAGTTGATACGAACTGGTAGTCCTGAATCACCCGGGTTTTTCCAATAGACATGCCAGTGCGGTGCTAATGTGATTTCGGTTGCTACTGTAATCGTTTCGCCGGCCTTTAAATCATTTGTTTCGACGATTAAACGGTTTTGTGTATAGCGATCTAAGAGCTCTTGTGCGTGTACCGTTGAGGATAGTGTGCTACTTGTCGCAATAAATGCCAGAAGGGCGAGTGTGCTGTGTTTTATAATTTTTAAAAGCGCGATCATCTTGTTCTTATCATTCCGTTATTTCTCATGACTATAGTGACATTCAGCTGCTTTGTATGTCTTTGTCAGTGAATATTATCTAAATTTTTGTGGCTAAGCCTATGGATTCTTATTCGTTCATCCTTGCTTTTCGTTACAGTATTGCACAGAATATTTTATATTTACTGAACTCTTTTTAGTTGGGATATTTTATGAGCACACCGATTTGGTCACCCTCTACGCAAGCCGTTCAATCTTCTACCCTTTTTGAGTTCATGCAATATGTCGGTGAACGCAGTGGGCAGCGTTTTGATGATTATGACTCTGTGTGGCGTTGGTCTGTGGAGAAGAGTGAAGATTTTTGGGATGCGGTATGGGATTTTTGTGGTGTTGTTGGGGAAAAAGGCGGATGTCGTTTTGATGATAATGACGGGCAGATGTTTGGTGCGAAATTTTTTCCTAATGCGCGGTTGAATTATGCCGAAAATCTTTTGAAAAATCGTAGTGATGCGAAGGCTATGATTTTTCGTGATGAAACAGGTAAAGAGAACAGCCTTACATATGATGAATTATATGGTGCCGTGTCACGGTGGCAGCAGGCAATGCGTGCGGCCGGAGTTGTTGAGGGTGACCGCGTTGCGGGATATCTTCCCAATATGATGGAAACTATTATTGCGACTTTGGCGGCGACATCATTGGGGGCGGTTTGGTCTTCTGCTTCACCTGATTTTGGTGTGCAGGGGGTTGTTGATCGTTTTGGGCAGGTCGAACCGAAATTGTTAATTACCGTTGATGGGTATTACTACAATGGTAAAGCTATTGACGTACTTGCAAAAGTAAAAGACGTACAGTCACAAATTAAGGGATTAGAAAAGACGATAGTTGTGCCGTTTGCGGGATCTTCTTTAGGTGTGTCTGATTTGGTTGATACGGTTAGTGCGAATGTCTTCATTGGACATTATGCTGCGCGGGATATTGAATTTAGTCGTGTGGACTTTAATCACCCTTTATTTATTATGTTTTCCTCGGGTACGACGGGTGTTCCAAAATGTATTGTACATGGGCATGGTGGTACGTTGTTACAGCATGTGAAAGAGCATCGCCTGCATAGCGATATTAGAGCAGGTGACAAGGTTTTTTATTTTACGACATGTGGTTGGATGATGTGGAATTGGCTGATTACTGGCCTTGCTTCTGGCGCTACTTTGTTGCTATATGATGGTTCGCCGTTTTATCCTGATGGGAATGTATTGTGGGATTATACGTCTTCACATAAAGCGAGTTTCTTTGGTACGTCGGCTAAATATATTGAAGCGATGAAAGGGTATAATCTATCCCCTAAGAATACGCATGATTTATCAATGCTACGTACAATGGCGTCTACAGGGTCACCGCTTGTTCATGCCAGTTTTGATTATGTGTATCAGGAAATTAAAGAAGATTTGCATCTGGCGTCTATATCAGGTGGGACGGATATTGTGTCGTGTTTCTTGCTTGGTAATCCGATTTCTCCTGTTTATCGGGGGGAAATACAAGCGCCGGGGCTTGGTATGGCAATTGATATTGTTGATGATGAACAAAACCCTATTGTCGGGCAGGCCGGTGAACTGGTTTGTAGGGCGGCTTTTCCGTGTATGCCTGTCTCTTTTTGGGATGATGAGGGTGGTGTACGCTATAAATCGGCGTATTTTGATCATTTTGATAATATATGGGTACATGGTGATTGGGTGGAGCGTACAGAAAATGGAGGATTTGTGATGTTAGGACGAAGTGATGCAACGTTAAATCCCGGTGGTGTGCGCATTGGAACGGCAGAGATATACAGGCAAGTTGAGAAAATCGAAGCAGTACAAGATTGTGTCGCAGTCGGACAAGATTGGGAAGATGATGTACGTGTTATTCTGTTTGTAATCTTGCATAAGGGGTGGGAGCTTGATGCCAACCTTGTAATGGAGATTAAGACAGGCATTCGAAAAGGGGCTTCTCCGCGGCATGTTCCGGCAAAGATAATTGCAGTAGATGATATTCCACGTACGAAAAGTGGAAAAATTACCGAGATTGCTGTACGTGATGTTATTATGGGGCGGGCAATTAAGAATGTTGAGGCTCTTGCCAACCCTGAAAGCCTTGCATTGTATGAGGATTTAGAAGCTTTGAAAAGCTAGAGGATTTTATGTATTTGATCGTACGCCGTAGTGCGGTTTCTCTTTTATTTGCTCTATGGTTAGAGTTTTTTTACAAATTTGGTGCGACGTTTGATCCGCATAATTTTGTGGGTTCAATTCTTATTTACTCTATGTATTTACTTTTATTTCATGCTTTGATTGTACATTTTTTAGTGAAGCGTGTACGTACTATTCTTATTATTGCCGGATTTATTGGGTTGATGGCAGAATGGTTTATGATCGGGAATGCGCCGTGGATTAATCCGAATGCGTTTCAGCCCGGTATGTTTGTTTTTCATGCGGTTTATCCTGTACTTGGGTTGGTTTTTATTAAGGGGGGATATCGTAAATATGTGCAAAAGCGTATGTCCCAGATTTTTATTATTGCGGGTATTTTTTGCTGTTTAGGGTTTCTAATACCGCATGAATTTTTGCGTTTTGCATGGTTTATATGGCTGCCTTTAATTCCTTATTTTATCAGTTTCTTTATGTTATTTTTTCAAAAGACCTTGCAAAAATGAATGAGGCATGGCTATTCTTTTAGTATGAGTATGTTTGAAAGAAACATTGTGAACTTTTTACCATTTGTGGCGCAAGCAATAGCAGCGGCGGCAAATGCGGCGGGCTGCGCCCGTATATAATTCTGACATAGCGCAACAGCGCGTTTATTTCCCCCAAAATTTAAAATTAAAAAGAACAGAGTAAAAGTCATTTTTTGCTTGTTCCTGAGCTATAGCGAGCCTAAAACAATGAAAACGTTGAATGATAAGACTGATATAACCATGAAAACAGATAATCAATTACAAGAAATTGATGAAAATACACAAAAGAGAGTGCGGAAGTTTCGTCCTGTTTTGCATGCATTAACGGCGAATCCGGGTGCGGAAATGATGCGTTATGCAGAAGGCAAAAAGGACATGATTACCCTTGGTCAGGGGGAAGGGGATGCACCGACACCTGATTTTATTTGTGATGCGACGATGCAGGCCATGAAAAATGGTAAAACGTTTTACGGACAGGTTTTAGGTAAGCCTGAACTTCGTCAGGCGTTATCTGATTATTATGGGCGTATTTATAATTTGGATATTCCGTTGGAGCGCGTGTTTGTAACATCATCAGGCTCAACTGCGATGCATTTATCGTTAGCTGCTTTGGTTGATAAGGGCGATGAAGTTATTGCGGTTACGCCGATTTGGAAAAATTTGATTGGTGCGATTGAACTTACGCAGGCGACGACAAAACAGGTTGCGCTTGATTACGTTGAGGATGAATGGCGACTTGATCTGGATAAATTGTTTGCTGCGGTGAATGAACATACCAAAGTGATTTTGATGGTTACGCCATCTAATCCTACGGGATGGACTGCAAAAGAAGATGAATTGCGCGCGGTGTTGGATTTTGCGCGTGAGCGTGGCATCTGGGTTCTGTCTGATGAAGTGTATGGGCGATTAGTGTATGATGGCGTACGTGCGCCGAGTTTTCTGGATGTGGCACGTGATGATGACCTATTGCTTGTCGTGAATAGTTTTTCAAAGAGTTGGGCAATGACAGGTTGGCGTTTGGGATGGATTGTCGGACCGAAAGAGGCAGAAGAAAAAATTCGTGATGTTGCGTTGTATAATAAGCTTTGTCCGCCGACATTTACGCAATATGGTGCGATAGCTGCGCTTGAAGATGGGGAAGAGTTCCTTAAAAATCAACTTGATCTATGGCATTCAAATCGCGATTTGGTTGTACGCCGGTTTAAGGAAATGGGGAACGTACATATGGCATATCCGGCAAGTACGTTTTATGCTTTTTTTAAAGTGAATGGTCAGGATGACTGCATTGGTTTGACCAAACGTTTGATTGATGAGGCAGGTGTTCTTTTGTCACCGGGGTCTGCATTTGGGAAAGAAGCTAAGGGCTATATCCGTTTATGTTTTGCGGTTTCTGAAGCGCGTTTGAGTGAAGCTCTTGATCGTATTGAGGCTGTACTTTGCCAATAGGGGGCAAGATGAAGACTGTCGGTATTATTGGTGGGTTAAGCCCGGAATCAACAATGGTGTATTATCAAGGTATATGTCATGGTGTACGTCACCATTTAGGACATAATCACAGCGGTAAGATACTTCTCAATTCTCTTGATTTCGGTGAGTTTGTGGCTTTAAAAGAGCAAGGGGATTGGGCCACCCAAGAACGTCTTTTATGTGATGCTGCACGTACGTTAGAGAATGCGGGGGCTGATTTTATTGTACTTGCAACAAATACGATGCATAAGATGGCTGGAGCAATAGAGGCGGCAGTTCATATTCCGTTTCTTCATCTTGCAGATGCAACGGCGCGGCGTATTTTGGATAAGGATATGCAAAAAGTAGGGTTGCTTGGTACGCGTTATACCATGGAACAAGATTTCTATAAGGAGCGTCTTGTACGTCAAGGGATAGAGGTTATTGTGCCTGATATGAGTGGAATTGACGATGTTAACCGTATTATTTATGATGAATTGTGTCAGGCGGTTATTAAACCAGAATCGCGTGCACGTTATGTAGAAGTCGTGTCTGATTTCGAGGCGCAAGGGGCGCAAGGGGTTGTTTTGGGGTGTACGGAAATTACGACCTTGATTTCACCTTCGGATATTAATATTACGGGGTTTGATACAACCCATATTCATATACAGGATACGCTTGGTTTTATGTTTAAGGAGACAGGGTAATGCGCGGGTATTTTGCCATTGGTGTTGAAGAAATTAGTAAAGAGCAAAATGTCGGGACGATTGTACGTTCGGCACATTCTTTTGGTGCGAGTTTCTTCTTTACGATTAATCCGGATGTAGATGTTGAAGCATTACGTACAAGCGATACGTCGGATGCATTTGAACATTTACCTTATTACCAATATGGCTCACCCAATGATCTGGAGTTGCCGAAAGATTGCGTACTTGTCGGTGTTGAACTTACGCAAGACTCTGTAGAATTGCCGAGCTTTCGTCATCCTAAGCGTGCGGCATATGTCTTTGGCCCGGAAATGGGGAGTTTGTCACCTGAGCTGACAGAGCGATGTCATCATGTTGTGAAAATTCCGATGAAATTTTGCGTGAATGTCGGGGTTGCGGCGGCGATTACGATGTATGATCGCATGATCTCTATGGGACGTTTTGCAGAACGCCCAGTTAAGCCAGGTGGCCCATTACCAGAGGAAATGCGCCCGCAAAGCACGCTTCGTCGAAAAGTTAAAAATAAATAGAATTATTTTGGCTGTGCCTTCATGGTTTTTTTAAAGAGCTGTTTTGGCTTTAATCCGTCGAATTTTGGTTTTATTTTTGTTCCGGGGGCGTCAAGGGCAAGCCATGCCAATATTGCGGATTTGCAGGTTGGGACAAGCTTCTCATTGTCGTTTAAAAGCTTTGCCAGTTGGTTAAATTCCAGCTCTTGAAATTCACCCTCATAATTGCCGTCTATTTTTGCAATTTGATCTTTTGACATTATAGCGCCCAAAAAACACACTTGGATAAAGCCGGTGTCCGGTTCTTCTTGTAAGATCATTGTACATTTTTCAAGGTCGACAGAGACTATGCCTAATTCTTCCCATATTTCACGTATAGCGGTTTTTTTGAGTGAATGCGCGTCGTTGTAACGCATTGTACTGCTTGTTTTGGGCATGTATGAGCCACCGACCATATGGTAACATTCGGCATATGTGTCGGAATGTTCCGAGCGTTTATGCAAGATGAGTGATTTGCTTTCTTCGCATACGATTAATGTACATGCACTGAGTGATTGAATCGGAACATTATGGGACTTTAGTACGCGTACAGTGGCGAAATCTGTGGTTTGCGTTTTGAAGATAACCGGATTACCTTCCCAGTTCGGGGTATAGCCCTTTTCCAAAATTGCGTGCGGATCGTTTGAATGTGCGGGGTGATCATCAATTTTTTTACGCTGTATTTTGGCTTCTTCTATTTGCTCTTTGGATAGATCCCAACTTTGGGTCTCATTGATTTGTACGATAGGTAATCTGGAATAAACGCCGTGTATTCTTGTGTTCTCATTTTGAAAATAAGATTGAATTTTTGGAAGCCATTCTTGTTCGGGCAAGGGCTTTTTTTGCGTCATAAAGTTTATAACAGACAGTAATGTTTGTTCCAGAGCTTTGAGTATAAAGGTTGCTATACCACCGCTTACATCCATTATGTTTACGTCCTTTTTCTATGTCTTTGTACGCATTGTTACAAATTCTTCTGCGCTTGTCGGATGGATGCCGATTGTACGATCAAAGTCTGATTTGGTTGCGCCTGCGATGAGTGCGGTGGCAAAACCTTGTACGATCTCACCTGCTTCTGCTCCGACCATGTGTAGTCCGATTACCTTATCGGTGGAGCGTTGTACGATTAATTTCATTAGCGTACGCTCTTCGCTATTTGCCAAAATCATTTTCATGGCGCGGAATTCAGATTTGTATGTGTCAATATCATCACCATATTGTTCTCGCGCCTGTTCTTGCGTTAAGCCGACTTGAGAGACATTTGGGTTAGAGAACACGGCGCTTGGGATGTTTTCGTAAGAGACATAGCGTTGTTTATCCGCATAGAGACGATCTACAAGTGCGTGCCCTTCTGCCAATGCGACAGGGGTGAGCGCGACGCGGTCTGTGACATCACCAACGGCATAGATGGATGGGATGTTCGTTTGCTCATCTTTGTTTATGTGGATAGCGCCCTTAGGAGAACATTCAATGTTTAATTGTTTAAGACCAAGTCCGTCTGTATTTGGTGTACGCCCTGTGGCGAAGAGGACTTGATCGGCTTCTATTTTTTCACCGTTATCCAAGTGTACGATATAATGTTTTTCAGTTTTTTCAACGCGGGTAATATTGGTTTTTGGGTGGAAGTTGATACCCTTTTTAATCATTTCCTCGTTTAGGAACGTACGTACGTCTCCGTCAAAGCCTTCGTTTAGGATGTTATCGCGACGATAAATGACGTGTACTTCACTGCCTAATTGATTGAAAATTCCGGCAAATTCAAGGCCGATATAACCCACACCTGCAACAACAAGGCGTTTTGGTTGTTCTTCTAGATAGAAGATATCATCAGATGTAATTCCGTGTTCACGTGCGCCTTCAATGTTGGGAATGAAGACTTTTCCACCCGTTGCGATTAAAATGCGCTCAGCCGTGATATCTTTATCATTTACGCGCACTGTATGTGCATCGATAATGGAGGCGGCGCCCCAATGTATGTCTACACCTGAATTTTCGAGCATGCGCTCATAGATGCCATTTAGGCGTTCAATTTCTTTGTTTTTGCGATTGATGAAAATATTCCAATCAAGCGTATGATCGCCAATATCCCATCCGTAGCCTTCGGCATCACGCATGGCACTTTCATATCCGGCGACATAGGTCATTAGTTTTTTAGGGACGCACCCGACATTTACGCATGTTCCGCCATAGAATGTTTTTTCTGCTATTGCGACTTTTTTATCGTATGTGGCTGCAATTCGTGCGGCACGTACACCACCAGAGCCTGCGCCAATAACAAATAAATCAACATCATATGCGCTCATATTCTTAGTTTCCCTTTTTATTTTCTAGCTAATAGCATAAAAGCTCTGAGTGAGATTACCAGAGCTTTTATAAATTCGTTGTGATTTATCTAATGATTACACTTTATTATCATCTTCGGGAGTTTTATGGGGGAGATCGGAAATGCGTCCTCCGCCAATAATCAGGCGTACGCCTCGTCCACGATTGATGTAAGATAAGAGCCAACGCATTCCAACAATGACGCGATTTTTAAAGCCGATGAGGAAATAAATATGTGTAATACACCACATAACCCATCCTATAAATCCAGTGACTTTAACGCCGTTTAAATCGCCAATAGCGCGATTGCGACCTATTGTCGCCATAGAGCCGTGGTCCTTATATTTAAAGGGTTTACGCTTTTCGTCTTTGATTCTTTTTAGGATATCATGCGCCACATATTTCCCCATTTGTTTTGCCACGGGTGCAACGCCGGGGAGGGGGCGCTCTTCTCCATCGGGAACATGATGGGCTGTGTCACCGATGATGTAGATGTCGTCCTGATTTGAAAGTGTTAGATTATCGCCAACAAGAACGCGACCTGTGCGGTCTGTTTCTGCATCTAACCATTTTCCGGCTGATGATGCTTGTACGCCTGCGGCCCAGATAATGGTACGTGCGGGGATCGTTTCTTCTGCAAATGATACGTGTCCAACTTCCATATCTTTGACCATCGCGTTGAGTTTTATTTCAACACCAAGAGATTCGAGCTGTTTTTGCGCTTTGGCAGAAAGTTCCTCATCAAAGGCCATCAGTACGCGTGGCGCGGCATCGACAAGGACGATACGCGCAGATTCTGGTGTAATGTGGTGGAAGTCACCGGTTAAGGTTTGGTTTGCAAGCTCGGCTATTGCACCGGCAAGTTCAACACCTGTGGGGCCTGCACCGACGATTACGAAGTTGAGATAGGCTTTTCTATCTTCTTCTGTTTCGGCCATTTCGGCTTTTTCAAATGCGGTGAGGATGCGTTGCCTTATCTCACGCGCATCTTCGATTGTTTTTAAGCCGGGCGCGAATTTAGCCCATTGATTATTTCCGAAATAGCTGTGTTTTGCACCAGTTGCGAGAACGAGGTAGTCATAATGAAAATCACGTCCATATATTGTTGTGGCGACTTTGTCTCTTGGGTTTATTTTGTTAATTTCATTCATGTAAACGGCGACATTGTTTGCTTTTCGCATCATTTGCCTGATTGGCATTGCGATTTCTGCGGCTGTTAGGGCGGCGGTGGCGACTTGATAAAGTAGGGGTTGGAATAAATGGTGGTTTCGTTTATCGACCAACATTACGTCCACATCCTTATGTGCGAGTTGTTTTGCTGCTTCTAGTCCGCCAAAGCCTGCGCCGACAATTAATACACGTGGTTTAGTATCTTGTGCCATTTTAATCTCTAATCCGTACCAATTTTGTAATCTTTATGAGGGGCAGTTTTTAAGCTGCTGTCCAGCCGCCGTCAACACGTAAATCAATGCCCGTGATGTTTTCTGCTGTATCGGAGCATAGGAACAGGGCTTGGGCCGCAATTTGCTCAACCGTGACAAATTTCTTTGTCCATTGTGCGGCGAGTAAAACGTCATTGATGACTTTATCTTCGGTTAAATTTCGTGCTTTTGCTGTGTCACTTATCTGATTTTCGACCAATTTTGTATAAACATAGCCCGGACAGATGGCGTTGCATGTAATGTTATCTTGTGCGGTTTCGAGTGCTATGGATTTTGTGAAGCCTAAAATACCATGTTTTGCAGCTACATAGGCGCTTTTGTAGGGTGAGGCGACAAGTCCGTGAGCAGAGCACATATTAATGATTCTGCCCCATCCGGATTTCCGCATTCCTGTTATTGCATGGCGTGTTGTGTGGAATGCAGATGACAGGTTTATTGCCATAATTTGATCCCATTTTTCATGTGGGAATTCTTCGATCGGTGAGACATGTTGAATACCTGCATTGTTCACAAGGATATCAATGTTACCAAAAGCCTGCTCTGCTTGTGCGATCATATCTTCGATTTGATCGGGTTTTGTCATGTCGGCAGCGTGATAGAGAGCTTTTACCCCTTTGCCTTCGAGTGTATGGCGTTCTTTTTCAATTTCTTCGCGGTTGCCAAAGCCGTTTATGACAATATTTATGCCTTCTTCTGCAAAAGCGGTAGCAATAGCGAGGCCTATGCCGCTTGTTGATCCGGTAATGAGTGCCGTTTTTCCGTGTAAAGACATTGTTTTCTCCGAGCAAATTTGGCTATGCCTGAATATCATATAGGAAGTGTTTCAAATGAAAACAGCTTATCTGTGTCAATGTCGGGAAAATGTTTGTGCAATGCACAGCAGATAGTTCACTTGTGGAGTGCGAAACACACTAGACCCCGCACGTTTTTGCCTTTAGAATGTTGTGTGTGATAACAAACTCTTGCGGTGATTCTCCCATGACGAAAAACGAATTCTCAATGCTTTTAAAAGAAGCAAAAAAGCTGATTCCATCTAAATCTCCCAGTGGTCTTCAGAAAATGTTCGATGTTTTATGTGATAAAATCAGTGCGGAAGATCTGGAATTTTTTGATGCACAACTCTTGGCAGGGATGGCAACATCTCATTGGGAAATGGCGAAAGAGCGGGAGAAGGGTGAGCCGAAGCTTCGTATTTATTGTCCTGATGTTGAGGGAACGGAGTGCAGGAAAACTGTTATTGATATCGTTAGTGACGATTTGGCATTTCTTGTTGATTCTGTTGTTGCGGAAATTAACAAACATAATTTATTGATCGGTATTTTGATACATCCGAATATCTATGTGTCTTATAATAAAAAAGGTGATTTGAAAGATATATCCGGAAAAGTGAAGGGCGATGATCATCGCCAAGCGCATATTCATGTTCAAATCAATGAAACATTGTCTGAACAAGCTATTCAGGATTTGAAAGATGGTTTGTATCAAGTTTTGAATGATGTGTTTCATGCCAATGATGATTGGCGCATTATGTTGGGCAAATTGACTGAGGCATCAAAAGAATTGAATGCTTCAAGAACTTTACGCTCTGCGGCGGAAATACAGGAACATTGTGCGTTTCTCGATTATCTTTATGATAATAACTTTACGCTTTTAGGGTATCGTGAATATAAGTTTGTAAAGGGTAAAGCCGGTATTACCAGTCGTACTGTGAAGGATTCAGGGCTTGGGCTTTTAAAGGATGATATTGCACCTGCTTATATCAGTGAAACCGAAGAAGGTTTGCCGCGTAATTTACAAGAGTTACGTTTGCGTTTGCCGCCTGTGTCTATTTCAAAAACAAATAGATTGGCAACAGTGCATAGACGCGTCCCGATGGATTGTGTTGCTGTTAAAATGTACGATCAGAATGGTGAGGTTACAGGAGAAAAACTTTTTGTCGGGTTGTTCACATCTGTAACATATTCACGCAGTGTTAATGACGTTCCGTATTTACGTGAAAAGGTAGAAGGTACGGTTCGTGAGTCTGGCTTTATTGAGGGGACGCATGAGTGTAAGACACTGCGCCATGTTTTGGAAAAATATCCGCGTGATGAGTTGTTTCAAATTGAGACAGAAGAGCTGTTGCGGATTTGTACGAATATTATTCGTTTGCAAGAGCGTCAGCGCATTGCGTTATTCATGCGTAAAGATCCGTTTGGTCGTTATATCTCGTGTTTAGTTTATATTCCGCGCGATCGATTTGGTACACGGTTGCGTAAAGATATCCAAAAGATTTTGGAAGAGCAGACTCATGGACGTTGTTCTAATTTTTATACGACGTTGGATGATTCTGTATTTGCGCGTGTCATGTATGTGATTAATGTTAGTCAACAAAATCCGCCTGATGTTGATTCTTGCACGATAGAGACAATGTTGCGAGAGTGTGGGCAGACATGGTCTGAAAAATTATCACAAGCATTGAATGAAGCGTATGAAGATCAGGGGCGTATTACTAATTTAACGTTGCGCTATGCGGACGCTTTCCCGGTTTCTTATACGATGGCATATTCATCAAAACAGTCTGTATTTGATATTGAAAAGGTTGAATTGGCGCTTGCCGATGAGAAAATTGCGCTTGATCTCTATAGGCCAAATGGCTTGGAAAGTCATAATATTCGTTTGAAAGTTTTCCATGTCGGATCGCCTGTGACCCTTTCAGATGTTATGCCTATTTTGGAAAATATGGGTGTACGCGTTATTGCGGAGCTTCCGTTTGAAGTGAAGCCGGACGGGTCGGATAAGAGTGTATGGATTCATGATTTCTTGCTTGAAACACCTGAGCTGGACGGTGGCCTTTCTGTAACGGAAGTTAAAAAGAATTTTGAACGTGCGTTTGAAATGATTTGGAAAAAATCAGTTGAGAATGATGGGCTTAATCGTTTGGTTCTTAGTGCCGGAGCAAATTGGCATGAAACGACTATTTTGCGCGCGTATGTACGTTATATTAAGCAGCTTCGCATTTCTTTTAGTCGCACTTATATTGAAAAGGCATTAACTGATAATCCGAAAATAAGTCGTCTTCTTATTGATATGTTTAAGGCGTATCACGATCCGGAAGGGCAAAAGAAAGCGGCAGAAGATGTTGCAGGTTGTGTCGTTGCGATTGATCATGAGTTGGATAAGGTTGTGTCTGGTGATTATGATCGTATTTTGCGCTCTATCATGACATTGATTGAGGTGACGCTTCGTACGAATTATTTCCAAAGGCAAGCGGATGGCCGTGCAAAACCTTATTTGTCGCTAAAATTTGATAGTGGTGAAATCTCATTTATGCCGATGCCACGTCCGTTCCGTGAAATTTTTGTTTATTCTCCGCGTGTAGAAGCGATTCACTTGCGTGGCGATATGATTGCACGTGGTGGTTTGCGTTGGTCTGATCGTCATGAGGATTATAGGACAGAGGTTCTTGGTCTTATGAAAGCACAAATGGTTAAGAATGCGGTTATTGTGCCTATGGGTTCTAAGGGTGGGTTTGTTGTCAAAACGCCGACTAATGGGCGTGATGAGTTTTTAACTGAGGGAATCGCGTGTTATAAGACCTTTATTCGCGGTATGTTGGATATTACGGATAACCAGTCTGGTGACAAAATAATTCCGCCGGAAAATGTAGTGCGTCGTGATGATGATGATCCATATTTGGTTGTAGCTGCGGATAAAGGGACGGCGACGTTCTCTGATATTGCGAATGGTCTATCACAGGAATATGATTTTTGGTTGGATGATGCATTTGCATCTGGTGGTTCTGCCGGATATGACCATAAGAAAATGGGTATTACGGCACGTGGTGCATGGGAATCAGTGAAATATCATTTCCGTTTGTTTAATCATGATACGCAAAATCAGCCATTTGATGCTGTTGGTGTTGGTGACATGGGTGGTGATGTTTTTGGTAACGGTATGTTGTTATCAGAGCATATTCGTCTTATAGGGGCATTCAATCACCTTCATATCTTCTGTGATCCTGATCCGGATATTGAAAAATCATATAAGGAGCGTAAGCGTTTATTTGATGTTGTTGGTGGATGGGATCAATATAATGAAAAGCTCTTATCCAAGGGCGGTCGTATTTACAAACGTAGTGATAAAATCATTAAGTTAACGCCAGAAATTCAAAAACGTTTTGATATTGAAGGGGAGAGTGTCACACCAAACGATTTGATCCGCGCAATCCTTCGTTCACGTACAGATCTATTATGGTTTGGTGGCATTGGTACTTATATCAAATCAAGTGATGAGACGCATTCGGATGCGGGTGATAAGGCGAATGATGCCTTGCGCGTGGATGCAGCGGAAGTGCGTGCAAAAGTGATAGGAGAAGGCGCGAACCTTGGTGTGACGCAGCTTGGTCGTATTGCGCTGGGTGAAAAAGGTGTGTGTATTAATACTGATTTCATTGATAATTCAGGCGGTGTGGATTCTTCTGACCATGAAGTGAATATCAAGATTTTGTTAAGTGATGTTATGACGCAGCCAGAGCATAAAATGGATTTGAAGGCTCGTAATAAGTTGCTTGAGAAGATGACAGATGACATTGCCGATCATGTTTTACGTCATAATTATCAGCAAGCACAGGCCGTTTCTATGATGGAGATGTGTGCGCATGAGAAGTTACAGATTCATGATGCGTTTATTCGTGATATGGAGCGTGAACAGGGATTGAGGCGCGATATTGAGTTCTTGCCTGATGAAGATATTATTGAGCAGCGTTTACGTACGGGTAAGGGGCTAACGCGGCCTGAGCTTTGTGTGCTTCTTTCTTATGCAAAAATTAGTTTGACGCAGGATCTTTTGAATTCCGATATTCCGGATAATCCGGAAATGGAATATTGGATTATGGATTATTTCCCTAAGGCGCTTAATTCAAAATATAAAAAGGAAATTTTACGTCACCGTTTGAAACGCGAAATTATTGCGACCATGATGGCAAGTTCCTTGATTAATCGTATGGGGCCAACGTTCTTGAAATCGCGTATGAACACAACGGGTGCGACTGTGAATGAGATTTCGCAGGCTTATATCGTTGTGCGCGATGCGTTTGGTTTACGTCATCTTTGGGATGCGATTGAGGCAATGGATGGTAAAGTTCCGGCGCAGGTGCAGATTAAGGCGATGCAGGAAATTAACAACCTGTCTGAATATGGTATTACCTGGTTCTTAACTCGTTTAGGGCGTCAGCTTAATCTTGAAAAAGATGCGAAAGACTATAGTGCCGGTATTAAAACACTCTCTAAGAACTTGGATGATGTTGTGACGCAAGGTGTCTTGGACTCTGTTACTCAGCGTAAGCAAGTCTTGATACAAGATGGTATTCCTGCGGAGTTAGCGCAGGAAATTGCGTTAATGCCGATATTATCATCTGCATGTGACATTATTCGTATTTCTTTGGAGCAAGGTACAAATCTGCAAAATACGGCGCGTACGTATTTTGAACTGGGTGAGCGTTTTCACTTTGACTGGTTGCGTCAACATGCGCGTTTCTTACGCCATGAAGACCATTGGGAAAGAGAAGCGGCAACGGGGTTGATGGATCAGCTTTATAGTTGTCAGGCCGGTATGACTGTACGTATATTACATGATGTGAATGGTAAGGCGAAGAAAGGTGCTTCGGCACTTGATGTATGGTTGGATAAGCATGAGCATCATGTGAAGCAGCTTGATCCGCTTTTTGTAGATTTGCGTCGTGCAGGTACGGTTGATTTGACAATGCTAACGGTTGCAGAGCAGCGTTTGCGTAGTCTGTATGGTGGGTAAGGAGGAGGACTTATCGCTTTTTTACATCATCGCGATAAGTACCAAAATTCCTGTCCATATATTGGATTTAAAAATTTGAAGGGAGCTCTCTTGATTGTCGGGCTCCCATTTTTTTATCTGCCATATGAGGTGTAGTGCGGGCAATACTATAAGGGCAGCGCCAATGAATGTTCCCTTTGTTATCAGGATGGATGTTGTGAAGCAGAGTATGGTTATAAAGTATAATCCGCTAATCCAGTGTTTACTTTTATTACCAAATTTGAGGGCGGTGGATTTAATTCCTGCCATTGCATCATCTTCTTTATCCTGATGGGCATAGATTGTGTCATAACCGATTGTCCAACATATCGCGCCAAGGTAAAGTAAGACCGTTGCAAGGTTAATATGCCCTGTCACTGCACTCCACCCCATGAGAATTCCAAAGTTAAATGTTATACCAAGGAAGGCCTGTGGCCACCACGTTATACGCTTCATGAGAGGGTATGTCGCAATTAGCGGTATTGTGGCGCATCCTAATGCTATAGTGGTTAGATTAAATTGCAATAAAACCAACAATCCAATGAGCAACAAAGTGGCTAAAAATATCACAGCTTGTTTTACTGGTATTATACCGCTTGCAATAGGGCGGTTTTTGGTGCGTTCGACCATTTTATCAAGATCGCGATCCCATAGATCATTTATCACGCAACCTGCCCCACGCATGATAATAGCACCGATGGTGAAGAGTATAATATAAGCGAATGTTTGGCCGCTAACGCCGAAAATTCCGCCTGAGGATAGTATTATACTCCATAGTCCGGGGAGGAGGAGGAGCCATATTCCAACAGGTCTATCAAGGCGCATGAGGTATGCGTAAGGACGAAAAGGTTCGGGAATATATTTCTCAACCCATATAAGTCTCTTGATATCTGTATGTTCTTTGGTGTGTACTGTGTTTGTCATGATAGATCATATATACAAGTATCCGCGTTTATATCTCAATGCACCATTTGCAAAAAATGCAAAAATTTCATTGAGGGAAGAGCATATCCATTATTTGCGCAATGTTTTGCGTAAGGGGAATGGTGATGAATTACGTCTTTTCAACGGTGTTGATGGGGAGTGGCTTGGTGCTCTTGACGATTTAGGAAAGAAAAAAGGCTCTGTTGTTTTGGGGGAGTGTTTTAAGGAGCAACCTACATCGGGGGCGGAGCTTCATTTGTTTTTTTCCCCTATTAAGAAACAACGTATGGATTTTTTAATCGAAAAGGCGGTTGAACTTGGGGTGAGTGGATTGCACCCTGTGTTAATGAACAGAACAGAAAGTCGTAAAGTTAATGAGAACCGCATACATATGCAAATAATAGAGGCGGCAGAGCAGTGCGAGCGTATGGATGTTCCTGTACTTTATCCGATGCAGTTACTTTCGGACATTTTGGTAAGTGAATATGATTACCCGATTTATGCGTGTGTAGAGCGTAATGAGGCAAGCTGTGTTATGGCTCAAAATTCATATAATAAGGGCGCAGGCTTTATTATTGGGCCGGAAGGTGGTTTTGATCCGCAGGAATGTATGATGATAGAGCAAAGTAAATATGTTAGGTCGTTATATTTGGGAGATACGATATTACGCGCGGAAACGGCGGCTTTGACTTGTTTATCTTACGCAAAATTGTCCACTATTACGTAAGTGTTGTAAAAAAAACGACAAATCGCTCTGTTCATACTTGCAATTTCGGTGATATATTCTTATTCCTATGATCCGAATTCTTCCGTAACTGTTTTTACGGTCGGCATTAATAACAGAAGCAAGATTGATATGATTACAAAATACCGTTTTTGGACACTCCTTGGTTTAGCGCTTTTTGCGGTTTTCCCTGCTTTAGCACCGGCATTCGCAAATGAACCTGTAAATTGGGGAATGGGATTACAGCCTGCGGCCTCTTCTTCGGCGCAGCGTATTGAAGATTTTCATGACATGTTGATGATTATTATTACTGTCATTACAATTTTTGTATTTCTTTTATTGGTCTATGTTGCCATACGTTATAACAAACGTGCCAACCCGAAGCCGTCCAATGTTACGCACCATGTGTTGCTTGAGATCGTTTGGACAATTGTTCCGGTTGTTATCCTTATTATTATTGCGGTGCCTTCGTTTAAAACACTTTATAAGAATGATCGTATTGCAGAACCTGAGATGACGTTGAAGATTAAAGGGCATCAGTGGTATTGGGAATATGAGTATCCGGATCAGGATAATATTAATTTTAGTTCCATTATGGTTCCGGAAGAGGAATTGAAAGACGGGCAAAAGAGACTTTTATCGACAGATAACGTTGTTGTGTTGCCGATTGATACAGATATCGCAATTTTGGTTACGGCGAGTGATGTTATCCATGCATGGACGATACCTGCATTTGGTGTGAAAATTGACGCAGTGCCTTTCCGTACGAATGAGACATGGTTCCGTATTGATACGCCGGGTACATATTATGGGCAGTGTTCTGAAATATGTGGTAAAGACCATGCCTTTATGCCGATTGAAGTGCGCGCAGTGAGCAAAGAAGAGTTCAAGGCGTGGGTGGAAGAGGCCAAAGAGGAATTCACATTGAATGATGATGATATGCGCGCGCGCGTGAAATTTGCGGCTGTTGTGCGTTAATATTTGTAATTGATTAAGTAATTAAAGATTAAAAAGAAAAAGAGAGAGCTATAAGATGGGCGATCACGATCACAAACCTGGATTTTTTGCACGTTGGTTTATGTCGACTAACCATAAGGATATCGGGACTTTATATATTATATTCTCAATCTTTGCCGGGTTGATTGGCGGTGCATTTTCCATGGTTATGCGCATGGAATTGCAAGAGCCGGGCGTTCAGTTCCTTGCAGATGGTCATATGTGGAACGTATTTATTACGGCTCATGGCTTAATTATGGTCTTTTTTGTGGTTATGCCCGGTTTGATTGGTGGTTTTGGTAACTGGTTTGTTCCATTGATGATTGGTGCGCCTGATATGGCGTTCCCGCGTTTGAACAATATTTCATTCTGGTTGATTATTCCTGCATTCTTATTGCTTTTGGCTTCTGCGTTTGTCAGTGGTGTTGGTGATAGTGTTGGTGCAGGTACAGGGTGGACGATTTATCCGCCTTTATCATCCAGTGGACATGATGGTATGGCCGTTGATTTGGCGATTTTTGCGCTGCACCTTGCGGGGGCAAGTTCGATCCTTGGAGCTGCTAACTTTATTACAACGATCTTTAATATGCGCGCGCCGGGTATGACATTGCACAAGATGCCTTTGTTTGTTTGGTCGATGCTTGTTACGTCATTCTTACTTGTTCTGGCTGTTCCTGTTTTAGGGGGCGCGATTACAATGCTTTTGACAGATCGTAACTTTGGTACGGCGTTCTTTAACCCTGAGGGTGGTGGTGATCCGTTATTGTTCCAACACTTATTCTGGTTCTTTGGGCACCCTGAAGTTTATATTATGATCTTGCCTGCTTTTGGTATTATCTCACATATTGTATCGACATTCTCTCAACGTCCGATTTTCGGATATCTTGGAATGGCCTATGCGATGGTTGCGATTGGTGTTGTTGGCTTTGTCGTTTGGGCGCACCATATGTATACGGTGGGTATGAGCGTAGATACGCGTGCATATTTCACTGCGGCGACTTTGATTATTGCGGTTCCGACGGGGATTAAGATCTTCTCATGGATCGCAACAATGTGGGGCGGTACAATTACCTTTAAAACGCCGATGATGTGGGCGATTGGTTTTATCTTTTTGTTCACTGTTGGTGGTGTGACAGGGGTTGTATTGGCCAATGCGGGTATGGATGTCGCATTGCATGATACATATTATGTTGTTGCGCATTTCCACTATGTTTTATCTCTTGGTGCAGTGTTTGCCTTGTTTGCCGGTTTCTATTATTGGTGTGGTAAAATGTTTGGCAAGATGATTCCTGAGTGGATGGGGCAGCTTCATTTCTGGATGACATTTATTGGTGTTAACCTTGTGTTCTTCCCGCAGCACTTCCTTGGCCTACAAGGGATGCCACGTCGTTATATTGATTATCCGGACGCATATGCCGGGTGGAATGCGATTTCCTCGTATGGTGCGTATTTGACGGGTATTGCGACGGTTTGGTTTATCATTGTTGTGTTTTACACATTGTTCTTTGGACGTAAGGCAAGTGATAATTACTGGGATGTACAGCCACAGAGCTATACGTTGGAATGGTCTTTGCCTTCTCCTCCGCCGTTCCACCAATTTGATATTCAGCCAAAGGTTAAGTAATTAAACCGTAGCTGTGATATTTAAAGCCCCCGTTTGGGGGCTTTTTATTTTGTAACCTCCAAGTCCTCACATCGAATGTAGGGATATCATTCATCAGGCAAAAGGAGTTTGCTATGGGTATTACATCTGTCGCTAGTGCTGTATCTTCGTCTTCTGTATCCAGTTCTGTGGAAACGGCCAAACAAATTCAAGATCAAGCGATTGCAGAGCATCAGGCCGAAACACCAACGGTAACAGCGGCGACAAATATAGTTAATATCTCTGCTTAAATTGTCCTTAGCTGTAAAGTTTTGTTCATGCTATTCAAAAAAAACGTGACCTTTTTGTAAAACATGATAAATAAAGGGCATGAGCGACGTTATTACTGATAATTCTGTTTTTTCTGCGAACGAGACTTCTATAAGGGAGTCTCGCGTATCTGATTATTTTTCCTTGCTGAAGCCTCGTGTTATGAGCTTGGTCGTATTTACAGGCTTTGCAGGGTTGTGGGTCGCGCCGGGAGCTGCTGAGTTGCATCCGTTCTTGATTGTGATTGCGATGCTTTCTTTGGCCGTGAATGCAGGTGCGGCTGGTGCAATTAATATGTGGTATGACCGTGATATTGATGCGGTGATGAAACGTACGCGTGGACGTCCTATTCCAATGGGGCGTGTGGATGCGGATGAAGCGGTGACATTTGGTCTTGTGATGTCTGTTTTATCTGTCATCGTTATGGGCGTTGCGCTTAATTGGGTTGCGGCAGGTATTCTGGCTTTTGCAAATTTCTTTTATGTTGTGATTTATACAATGTGGCTAAAGCGTTCGACACCGCAGAATATTGTGATTGGTGGCGCGGCAGGTGCATTTCCGCCGATGGTTGGTTGGGCCGCAGTTACGGGGGATGTGACATTGGCCTCACTTGTTTTATTCGCGATTATATTCTTTTGGACACCGCCGCATTTTTGGGCTTTGTGCTTGTATGCGAATACAGATTATAAAGCGGCAAAAATTCCTATGATGTCTGTGGTCGCGGGTGAGCGTTCAACAAAGATCCAAATGGTTATTTATACTTTACTCTTATTCCCAATCACACTTTTGCCGACTATTATGGGGTCAGCCGGTTTGGTTTATGGTGCTGCTGCTGTATTATTAAGTGGATTTTTTGTTGTGTGTGCGGTTAAGGTTTTACGGTCGGATGATTTGAAATATGCGCGCCTTATGTTCGGATATTCGGTCTTCTATTTATTTGCATTATTTTTAGCGGTGATGATTGATGCCACGTAGTGAACTTCATAAGAAAAAATATAAAAAGAACCTTGCTGTTTTGGCGATGATCTTTGCCTTTATTGCGGTTATTTGGATTATAACAATGATAAAGATAAGCGGATGACGTACGACAATAGATATTCTTATATTCCGAAGCTTGTTATGATTACAGGTGCAAGTGGTGATTTCGGTCGCGCATTTGCGCATCGTTTTGCGGCACTTGGCTCTAACCTTGTTTTAATTGGACGTAGTTCTGATAAAATATCCCAGTTGGCAGATGACGTGATGAATGCACATGATGTGTCTATTCATCAATGTGTGTTTGATATTACAGACAAGGCCGCGATGATTGCGGCGTATGATGCGATTCCTCCTGCTTTTCAAGATATTGATTTGTTGATTAATAATGCAGGGTTGGCTCTTGGTTTGGATCCGGCGCAGAATTGTGTGTTAGAAGATTGGGAAATGATGGTCTCGGTTAATAACATGGCTCTTATTCGTATGACACGTTTGGCGTTACCCGGTATGGCAGAGCGTAAAGCGGGGCATGTGATTAATATTGGTTCGATTGCCGGAAATTATCCTTATCCGGGTGGTAATGTTTATTGTGCGACGAAGGCATTTGTAAAACAGTTTTCATTGGCATTGCGCGGGGATTTACAAGGTACAAATGTTCGGGTAACAAATATTGAGCCGGGTATGGTGGAAACCCAATTTTCTACGGTACGTTTTAAAGGTGATGCAGAAAAAGCGGCAGGCGTTTATGCCAACACGCATAATATGAATGCGGATGATGTTGCGGAAAGTGTGGTGTGGAGTGCGACTTTGCCGCCTCATTTTAATGTAAATCGTCTTGAAATTATGGCGACGGTGCAATCTTTTGGTCCTAATCCTGTAGAACGCTTTGATTAAATTCAAAATTTATTGTAATGTATATATGTTGTTTTGTTACTTTGGGGTATTTTCGATGACAAAGTTTTCTCGTGTTGCGCTTTTCGCTCTTTTAGGCGCGGTTTTTACACTTCCTTCAATTGTTCCGGTTTATGCCGTTGATGAGGTGTCTGACGATGCTGAAGCGGAAGAAATTCTGACTTTAGATGAAGCTAAAAATTTAATCATGTCGCAGCCAACGGCCGCGCATGCAGTAAGTGGTGTTGCATCAATAAAACCGGCTGTAGAGCCGTATGATTTGTATATTCGCCGACTTGCTTATCGTGAACATGCGAAGGATCTCCGCGCTACCTTGGATCAACGACGTGTAAATTATGATGTGCCCCGTACTGCGCTTTTGAATAATTTTAGGGACACACAAGAAAAGGTTTTCAAAGCTGAGATTGCTGCTTATCAAGAAGAGATATCTGGAAATGCTGATGAGGATTCTGATACTATGTTGGAGGAAGATACTTCGAGTACTTCAAGTGATGATGAGAATATGGCGGATGAAAAAACAGCAAGTGTTGATGATGGTAAAGGTTTAACGGAAAAACCTATTCCTGCGGAGCCGGGTATGGAAGATGGGCCAAAGAAGAAGGTTGTGACTACAGAAGATGCACCTGATTTTGACCCATCTAATTTGTAATTGGTTTGATGGTTTTTTAAGAAGCAGCCCTTTGGGGCTGTTTTTTTGTGTTCTGTGGGTTTTATTTCCGATTAAAACAGGATAAAAGCTAATTCTTTGAGAGGAAGATATTGTGCCACAATCTAACAAGCAATCGATATCACCGGATGATCTTGCGCGAAAAAACAAGAAAACGGCCAGTTTTGTATTAATTGCCGTTTGTGCGATGGTTGGGTTATCTTTTGCCTCAGTGCCTCTTTATAATGTTTTTTGTAAAGTTACAGGGTGGAGTGGTACAACGCAGGTGGCAGAGCAGTTTCCGCCTCAGGAAGAGGTGGTGGATCGCGAAATCACTGTACGGTTTGATGCGAATACTGCGCCGAATTTACCGTGGAATTTTAAACCTGAGAATTTATCGGTAAAAGTGAAACTGGGTGAGCGTGGTTTTATAAACTATATCGCGATGAACAGGGCCTCTGTACCATATGCAGGTACTGCATTATTTAATGTTACGCCTTTAAAGGCAGGAAAATACTTTCAAAAAGTGCAGTGTTTTTGTTTTGATGAGCAAATATTACAGTCGGGACAGGAAATGAATATGCCGGTTCTGTTTTATGTTGATCCGAAACTGCATGAAGACCCCAGTATGGAAGATGTTAAGGTTATCACGTTATCTTATAGTTTCTTTAAGGTCGATTCTGCAGAATTAGACCAAGCATTTGAAGCATTTTATGAAGAATAAGAGGAAATGAATGTACAGGCGTGGTGTGAATGACTTTATGGGGTTGAAAAACTCTGTTTCTTCATAATATTATATATGTACTTTTTTTATGTATCGTTTATATAGATGTGACATTTTGAAACAGTTACAAATGTAATTTTCAAAGCAAAAGCAAAGTAAAGAAATATGGCAGAGAATATAGAATATACAACAACTGGGAAACCACACCCGTATCACCTAGTAAGGCCGAGTATATGGCCTTTAATTGCTGCGCTTGCCGGTGGCTTGCTTGCCATAGGGGCGGTGATGTATATGCATGATGTACATTTATTTGCGAATGATGAGACGGGGAATAAAGGAATTCCTGTTGGTCTGAACGGCGTTTATCTTGGTGTTCTGGCCATTGTGATTGTTATGTTCGGTTGGTGGAAAGAGATTATTTTTGAATCTGTAACTGAAAAAGTCCATAATCCTATCACCACGGTTGGTATGCGTTATGGTATGTCTTTGTTTATTGCATCGGAGGTCATGTTCTTCGTTGCATTCTTTTGGGCATATTTTGCAGCCGCGTTTTTCCCGAATGAATATATTGGTTATGTCTGGCCACCTGCGAATATTCATACGATCAGTCCGTTTGACTTACCGTTGATGATGACAATGATTTTGTTGTTATCCGGTTGTTCGGTGACATGGGCACACCATGCAATTTTGGAAGGTAAGAACAAGGAGGTTGTGAAAGCTCTTGGGTTAACCGTGTTGCTTGGGACAGTGTTCCTTGGTTTTCAAGTTTATGAATATGTGCATTCACATTTTGGTTTTACTGACGGTATTTATGCCTCTACATTTTATATGGCAACGGGTTTTCACGGTTTTCACGTTTTTGTTGGTACTGTATTCTTGTTTGTGTGTTGGAGACGCGCGCAGAAGGAGCACTTTACCCCAAAAAGACATTTTGGATTTGAGGCCGCAGCATGGTATTGGCACTTTGTTGATGTTGTATGGCTGTTCTTGTATGTGGCCATATATTTCTGGGGCACACTATACGGTATGGATTTAACACCCCAGCCGCAGTAGAAAAAATAAGCATTGGAGGAGCTGCACGTAGTAATGTGCGGCTCTTTTTTTATGTGGTGTGTGGTTTTGAGGTGTGAGTGTGCCTGCATTTTAAACATTGTTTGAGAGGTTAGCGAGTATGAAATTGCCATTTTGGGGCACGGTTTTAACGATTGTTGGTGTTGCTATTTTATGTTCTCTTGGTTTCTGGCAGCTTGCCCGCCTGCAATGGAAGCAAGAGCTTATCTCTACTATTAATGCGGAGTATGGTGTTGATAGTGCGGCTGCGCATTTATCGGCAAAAGATATTATGCAGCCTGTTTTGTTTAAGCGGGGGCAAATATTCGGACAGTACCATCATGATAAAGAGATTAGGATTTCTTCACGGGTTCATGAAAGTATTCCCGGATACCATGTTCTAACCCCCTTTTCTTTGGATGGGGGGGCAACTATTTTAGTGAATCGGGGCTGGATTCCTATAGAAGAAGAGCGGAATGATGATTTCCTAGTGAGGCGTCCAACAGGGCATGTCACGCTTTTGGGTGGGTTAAGAGAGCCACAAGGAACAAGTAGTTTTGTGCCGCATAATAATCCTGAAAATGATGTTTGGTATCGCATTGATATTCAACAAATTGAAACCGTTAGAGGAGTATCGAATGTGTCACCGAACGTTTTTTATGTTGAGGCGTTGATACAGGCACAAACTCCTTCTTTGGGTAAGTACCCTATTGTTCAGAAATCGCGTCTTACGCTTAATAACAACCATGCACAATATACGTTTTTCTGGTTTACCATGGCTGTAATGATGTGCGTGGTTTATGTTTTTCGGTTTATTGTTCCGCAATATAGAAAATCGGATGAGGTATAATTGTTGTTTTTGTAAACACCGTTGTGGATGAATGCGTGCGCAATGCATTTTGGATTTTGATGCGCTATATGCATGCGTTAAAATCATTGCAGTCAAAATATATAGATACATCGTTGGGTTTCGACATGATTAAACGGATTTTCGCTCTTTCTTTGGTTTCTTTAGGGGCTTTAGTGTCTCTGTCATCTGTGTCTCATGCCGCCAAGCCCAAGGAGATCGGGAAATTTGGTGATTGGACATCTTATGTTCTGGTAGAGCGCGGTAGCAAGGTTTGTTACATGGTTAGTCGCCCTGTTAAGGCGCAAGGTAAGTACACTAACCGTGGTGACATTTTTGCCTTGATCACACATCGTCCTGCAGAAAATACAAAAGACGTGTTTAGTTATATTACCGGCTATTCTTATAAAAACCAAAGTGATGCAAGTGTTACGATTGATAACAAGCGTTATACTCTTTTTACACAAGGTGATACGGCGTGGACGCCTGATGCGGAGGCTGATGCCAAGCTTTCGAAAGCTATTCGTGGTGGTTCTAAAATGACTGTTAAGGGTACATCCTCACGCGGTACTTTGACCACAGATACATATAGCCTTAAAGGCTCTGGCGCTGCGTATAAGGCGATATCAAAGGAATGTAATATACGCTAGTCATTTTGACTGGTGTGCTTTGACAAAACTAGATTAATTCTTTCATCGTCTCAGGTGAATGTTAGTGTGTTTTTGCGTTTTTTGTGATGTCAATTTTAGGCATTGTATATGTGAATGAAAAGGGGTAGGACTCTGGGGTTTACGAAATTTCTTTGATTTATGTTAAAGGCCTTGGAATCAGCGAAGTACTATGGTAACTAATTGTAAACTTTTACTGATTAGAATTGAGAGTAGGGTATTCCGTAAAGGATTTTCTGCTTTTTGTGTATATCAGGCTTGGAATGCTGGAGTAAAATTTTGCGATTAATAAGATCTTTAAATCAAAAATCACAGGCATATCGTATTTTTCGTTTACGCCACCGTTATATATTTACACGCCAGAATAAATTACGTTTGCGCTATATTCTTGGTACATGCTTAGCCGTTTGTGCATCTATGACCGGGCTTTTGGCTCATACCAGTTCTTCTGTAGCGAATGCGCCTATTTTTCATCAGGATGTTCTTAATGTTACTGAGGTTTCTTCACAGCCAGCTTCTTTGGATGTTGTGGCTCAAGACACGTTAGTGGATGAGGCCGTCACTGCTGAGGCTATTGTTCAACCGCTTATCGTTGATGTTGCTGTTAGTGAGCAGGTTGTTAGGGATGATCCTGCGCCACTTTCTGTTTCTTTGGATGATACGCCGTATGGGCCGGTTTATATGGGGCCACGCGAAGAAATACTTGAGATTAAAACCGGCGATACGATTGCTGGTGCTTTACAAAATATGGGTCTTGGTGGTGCAGAGGCATATCGTGCGGTAAAAGCGATGAGTAAGCATTATGACCCACGTATGATTAAGCCGGGGCAGGCAATTTCGGTTCATTTACAAAATGGCGAGAGTGGGCTTGAGCTCACAGGTTTAAATATGCAGCTTGATGCGATTCGAGAGGTTAGTATCGACCGCGACGCTCAAGGGCGTTTTATTGCTATTTTAAATCAGAAAGATGTGATCCTGCAGGTTAAGGCGGCGAAGGCCTCTATTAAGACGTCTTTGTATGGTTCTGCGGCGCAGGCGGGTATTCCGGCTTCTGTTGTGGCGGAAATGATCCGCATTTATTCTTATCAAGTGGATTTCCAGCGTGATATTCGTCAAGGCGATAAAGTTGAGATTCTTTATGAAGTTTATGAAACGGAAGATGGCGATTTTGCCCGTTATGGTGATGTTCTATTTGCGAACCTTGCGGTAGGAGGTAAAGATTTACCGGTTTATCGTTATAGCGGTAAGGATGGTGATGCTGATTATTACCGTGAAAATGGCTTGAGTTTAAAGCGTACATTGATGAAGACGCCTGTTGATGGTGCGCGTATGTCTTCGGGCTTTGGTATGCGTCGTCACCCGGTTTTGGGGTATAATAAAATGCATAAGGGCGTTGATTTTGCCGCGCCGCGTGGTACGCCAATTTATGCGGCCGGTAAAGGTGTTGTTGAGAAGGCTGGACGTCTTGGTGGGTATGGGAATTATATACGTATTAAGCATACCGGAACATTAAAGACGGCGTATGCGCATTTGCATAAATTTGCCAAAGGTATTAAGTCGGGTGCTCGTGTTAAGCAGGGGCAGATTATTGGGTATGTCGGTACAACTGGTCGATCAACAGGGCCGCACTTACATTTTGAAGTTCTTAAAAATGGTAAGCAAGTTAATCCAAAGAGCATAAAATCATCTGCCGGAGAAAAATTGGCAGGATCGAAGCTTAAAGAATTTAAAGGTCAAATGTCTGATATTAAGCAGCAATATGCTACGCTTGCGCAGCAATTAAAGTTTGCTGAGAACCAAGTGTCACAGTAGTCATTCGTATTTTTTTGTAATTTATATTTATAAAAATTATTCATTAACGTCCTAAAAATACAATACGTTTTGTATTTATCCACAGGCGTGCTTTTCTTATATTGTATATGTCCTTCCTATGTCTTGCCTGGCTAAGGGTTATGTTTGTGTTGTTTTTATAAATTTATACCGTTTTGGTATTGATCTTGTGTCGGGGAAGTGAGTGTTTCAATATGAGAAAATATCTGGTGTTTCTCAAAAATAAACGCCCTATTTTGGGAACTATTCTTTTGTTTCGTTTCTAAGTTCTTGAAATACAATAATTCTTAGTTTGGCATGCTGGTTGCAATATTATGTTTGTATATAAACGATAGAGTATTTTAGATATTTATCTATATCGCGATGTGCTTATAAAATTGCGATTTGTAAAATTATAATTTTGAACAGTTTTTAACCCACCTGACCCCAAAACTTAAGCCAGTCCTCTTGTAGGGCTGGCTAATTTTTGTGTGATTTCATGCTGTTTTAGTTGCGAATATGTGCGGTATTTTGTTCTGTAAAAGGTTCTAGAGCGCCAAATAATATGAAAAAGTATGTTTTATGTCGTTTTGGGATTGAGCATTTGTGAACAACTGTGTAAGGTGTCCGTGGTTTTATATGCGTGCGGCTTTGCGTTTGTAAGTAAAGTTTTAAGGTTCCGCCGAGCTGTAAGCATTCAATATTAATTATATGAGCGCAGAAATTGCGCATCCTTATTGTGTTTTCTACATGATAGGGAGCTTTGCTTTATGCATTGATGGAGAAGATTATGACAAAGAGAATGTTGATTGACGCAACTCACAAAGAAGAAACAAGAGTTGCGATCACTGACGGTAATAAACTGGTTGAATATGACTATGAGAGCCAGAGTAGAAAACCCCTAAAAGGTAATATATTTCTTGCGAAAGTAACACGGGTAGAGCCGTCGTTGCAGGCGGCATTTGTGAATTTCGGTGGAAACCGTCATGGATTCTTGCCATTTTCAGAAATTCATCCTGATTATTTTCGGATTCCGGTTGCAGACCGTGAAGCGTTGATGGCGGAGCAAGAGGAATTGCTTCAGCAACATGATGAACAGGAAGAGGCTCTTGAAGAGGAGCTAGAGGCAAGTGAGCAATCAGATGATGCTCCGGAAGAAGACACAGAAGAAGATACGGAATTGTCCGAGCCTGATGTTGTTGGCGGTGATAATGCGTTACCTGAAGATGATGGATCTGAAGGAGAGGCTGTTGCTCAAGCGACCGTAGAAAAAGTTGAAGTTGTTGCTGAAGAGGAAAAGCCAGCAGAAGAGACTGCACCTGAAGCTGATGGTAATAAAGCCATAGAAGTTTCTGAGGAAACTGATGATCAAGCCCAAGCGGATGATGTCGACGGTAATAGTACAGAAGCCTCAGATAACAAGGCGGATGGTAATGTTTCAGACGAAGAAGGCGATAAACAGCAAAATCGTCGTGGGCGTGGCAGAGGTCGTGGTCGCGGTCGTGGTCGCGGTGGAAAACGTTCACAATATAATAATCGTAAGGTAGAGGTCGTTGGTGGCGAAGAGTTGGATCAAGAGCAACGTTTTCGTTTTAATTTACGTCGCCGTTATAAGATCCAAGAAGTTATTAAGCGTGGGCAGATTATGCTTGTGCAGGTTAATAAGGAAGAGCGTGGTAATAAAGGTGCTGCGGTAAGTTCTTATTTATCATTACCCGGTCGTTATTGTGTTTTGATGCCAAACAGCCCGCGTGGTGGTGGTGTTAGTCGTAAGATTGCGAATTATAAAGATCGTGCACGTATGCGCGAGATTGTGAAGGGTCTGGATGTGCCAAAAGGGATGTCTGTGATTGTTCGTACGGCAGGCGTAACACGTACAAAGGCAGAAATTAAGCGTGATTTAGATTATTTAATGCGCCTTTGGGACAGTATTCGTGATTTGACGTTAGAATCTACTGCACCTGCATTAGTGTATGAAGAAGCCGATCTGATTAAACGTTCTGTACGTGATCAATATACGCGTGATGTAGAAGAAATTCTTGTGGCTGGTGATAACGGTTATAAAATTGCAAAAGAATTCATGAAAATGCTTATTCCTTCGCATGTTAAGAAGGTGCGTCAGTATACAGATGACCAGCTTCCTTTGTTCCACCGTTATCAGATTGAAAGCCAAATTAATGAAATTGGCTTGCCTGAGGTGCGTTTGAAGTCTGGTGGTTATCTTGTGATTAATCCGACTGAGGCGCTTGTCTCTATTGATGTGAACTCCGGTAAGGCGACGAAGGGGCGTCATATTGAGGAAACGGCACTTAAGACAAACCTTGAAGCGGCGGAAGAAGTTGCAAGGCAGCTGAAATTGCGTGACTTGGGTGGTTTGGTTGTTATTGATTTTATCGACATGGAAAATCGCCGCAATAATTCTAAGGTAGAGCGTCGTATGAAAGAGGCGCTTGTTGGTGAGCGTGCGCGTGTGCAAGTCGGGCGTATTTCCTCCTTTGGATTGATGGAATTATCACGTCAGCGTCTAAGTCCTAGCCTAACAGAGGCACAGTTCGAGACATGTAAAACATGTAGCGGTATAGGTGTTGTACGTACGGCGGATGCAATGTCAATTGCGGTTTTACGCGCGATTGAAGAAGAAGGTATCCGTGCGCGTGCGGCGCAAATTATCGTACAGATATCTGCGAACGTCGCGCTTTATATGATGAATTATAAGCGTAAGAAGCTTGCGCAAATTGAAGAGCGTTATGGGTTCCAGATTTTACTTCGTGTTGATGATGCAATTCCGCCTTCTGAATATCGTATTGAGGTTTCCAGACCTGCTGAAGCCAAGAGCGATGATTCTGGTGAAGAGGCGGCAGCTTCTGAAGTGACAGCAGATGCGGTAGAAGAAGAAGGTAAGAAGCCATCTCGTCGTCGCGGGCGTAGAGGTCGCAATAACCGTCAGAACTCTGAGCAAAAAGATCAGACGGAAAATTCTGGTGCAGAGGACAAAGTTGATGCGGCGTCATCAGATGAGAAGCCCGTGCAAGGTGAAGAAGTTGTTGCTGACGAAGCGAAAGCAGCAGATGCACAGCCTGAGGAGAAGCCGAAGACACGCCGCCGTCGTAAACCTGCAGCGAAAACTGCGGATAAGGACGAGGGTGTAAAACCGGAGGAAAAGGCGACTGCGGCGGATGCGCAAGAAGCCCCTGTCTCTGATGCTACAGCCTCAGAAAACGTCAAGGATGAGAAGCCAAAGACACGTCGTCGTCGTAAGCCTGCTGCGAAAACTGCGGATAAAGATGAGGGCGTAAAGTCTGAGGAAAAAGCGGCTGCCAATGACGTGAAAGAGGACGCGCCAGCACCTAAGAAGCCTGCTGCAAAAAAGGCGACGAAGAAGGTTATTCCGATAGAGGAAGCACCTGCACCGGCTGAGCCAACTCCATCAGAGGCGGAAAAGCATGAGACTGTTAACCAAGCTCCGAAAGAAAAGAAAAAGGGCTGGTGGAATAGATTGTCTTAAATCGCCATTATAAATTTTAGAATATTGAAGAAGGGGGGGATGTATGTTCCTCCCTTTTTTGGTTTTATCGAGAGATGAGGACTTGATAGAAATGATATTTATCTTGGCTCGCCGAATATTCGAAAATACAGCCTGCTGCTTTGCCTTGTACTTCGGTAGACTCAACACCTGCATTTGTGCCACCGATGAAAGCGGAGTTAACGGTGGTGCTGTATGAGCCTGTATAGGCGCTGCCTTCTATGACTTCTGTTTGTTGGGGCGCATCGTTTCCCGTGTTGGTGATGTCTTGTATACGATTAATCTGAAGGCATATTGATTTTGGTAGGTCTCGTGCGATTAATAGGAGTTCTGTACAGCCATTATTAGAGTCGTCACAACCAAACTGGTATACGCGATTTCCTGTTGTTACGTGCCATGAGCCTGTGAAACTGTCATCGTCTAAAATATCTTGGGCGCTTTGGTAATCTACACCGCCGCCGGCGATGTTGAATATTTCGCATTCTGGGGTATTGCAATTGGTATTATCGTGTCCGGCCATTGCAACGAAATCGAGGTCATTTTCGCTGACCCCATTGAGGAGCATTGTTTGTACGGCAGTTTCTATGGATTTGGCATAGCGTAGCATGGCGGCCGCTTTTATACGATCTGATTCAATGCTGCCTGTTTGGTCAATAGATGCGCTGTTGCGGCTTATGACTGCGCCTAGAATGCCGAATAGGGCAATGGTTAATAGGATTAACCAGATGGCATTGCCATTCTCATGTGTGGGTGTAATTTTTGTTTTTGTATGGCGTATCATATTCTTATGATTGCCAGTTTTTCAATCTCTTGCAAGCTTCAATAATGTTTTCTTGGCTATCTGCGTAACAGATGCGGATGCCTTTATGTCCGCGTGTAAGGTCGAAATCAACCCCCGGTGTTGCGGATACGCGTGCTTCTTCCAGCATTTTAGCGCAGAACTGTTCGCTATCGTTGCTGAGGTGATGGATATCAGCGTAGATGTAGAATGCTCCTGCGGCATTGGTGAAATCGGTTATGCCTGCTTTGGGTAGTTCTTCGATTAGAATATCTCGGTTTGTGCGATAATCTGCAACATAGGCATCGAGTTCGTCTAGGTGATCAAAAATTTTATATGCTAAATGTTGTGCAATGGTTGGTGCGGATACGAACAAGCTTTCGGCGAGCTTTTTCATGCGCTCTGTCATATCGTCGGGCACGACTGTCCACCCTAATCGCCAACCTGTCATCGCGAAGTATTTCGAGAATGTGTTTAGGACAATTGCATTAGAAGAATATTTGATGGCGGTTGGTGCTTTTTGATCGTATGTGATGCCGTGATAGGCTTCATCAGAGATTAGGCGTACGCCATTTTCATCGCACCATGCACATATCTTTTTTAGTTCTTCTTCATCGATCATCGTTCCGGACGGGTTTGAGGGGGAGTTTATAATCAGTCCATCAAATTGTTTTCCGCAATTTTGAAGTAATTCTAATGTTGGTTGGTAATTATCTTCGGCGCGTGCTTCGATTTCTACTGTTTCAATATTGAGAGACTTCAAGATGTTCCGATATGCCGGATATGTTGGTGTTGTTAGTGCGATACGATCACCTGCGTCAAAGGCCGCGATGAAATCAAGAATGAATGCGCTTGATGATCCGGCAGTTATGACGATGTTTTGTGGTTTGATGCTAACCCCGTAATAGCTTTTGTAATAGTCCACTAATCGTTCACGTAAGGCGGGCATGCCGATGGCTTCTGTGTATCCTTGGCGCGGGTCTGACTGGATCATTGAAACGGCGTAATCTAATGCGGCTTTTGGTGCGCCGACATTTGGTTGCCCTGCACCCATGCGTTTGATGTCTATGCCTGCTGTTTCACGTTCATTGACCTGACGAAGGATGTCCAGGGCGCGAAAAGTTGCAATATCTGAACGGTTTGAAATTTTTAATTTTGAGCTCATTTGAGGGTATACCGCATTGTCACGTTTGAAATTGTATTTTTAACTTTGGATATACAAAGCCTTAAACAGTAATAGAAATCAAGTTGAAAGTGCTTTTATGTGTCAATTCAGTAGTTTACTCAAGTAAAAACAATTTATATAAAATTTTATGTAATTTTTATCTTAATTTTACAAAAGTTTTACTTATAAAAAATGCATTTAACAATAAATAGATTTATATCTAATTTTATTTACTTTGTATTTACTTATTGCATGTTATGGTAAATATATAAGAAGGAGACACGGTGATATGATTATAAGTTGGTTGGCATTATCGTTAGCGGTTGTAAGTTTTGGTCTTTCGGTTGGGTCATTATATTGGAAGCGATCAGTGAAAGGGACTGACAATTAAGGCAAGAGCAAGCCTTTATCTTTAGGGAATAATTTTAGAGTTTTATGTTTATTTTTTGTTATGTGCGGGACTTGTTAGTCGTTTAGTTTGTGTGCCCCGTTTTTCTTACAAACTATGTATTTAGTATTAACAAGTCCAAATCCTTAGCCACCGTATTTTACGGTGGCTTTTTTTTTGCCATATTTGTGATATGACTATATTATACTAATGATTCTAATAATTAAGTGTAAGGTTTTTACCATGCTATTGAGATTTGCGACGTTTCTTTCTTTATTTGTGATTCTATTTGCGGTGCAGAATACTGTACATGCACAAGAAGCGGCGAGTGATGCTGTGCCGGAAAGTGCGGCAAGTGAGCTGGCGAAGCAACAGGCGCAGGCACTAACGGACAAGGTGGGTAGTGTTGCCAAATCTTTATCACTTGAGGATGCAAACCACTTTTTTGTTATGTACACAAATTACAATGTTTACAGTATGGTGAAAGCAGTGCGCGACGATGTTAGCGATGCTGTGCAGGCTTGTTCGGAAAATAACAAAAGTATGGCCGATGATTTGAAGTCAAAGTTTGATGATTGGGAAACGGAAGTTGGTGGTGCATTGGAGGCATCGAAGGCTAGTATTACTAATATGACATTGGCGCAGAGTTATTTACCGGAAAATGATGTTACTTTAATATTTGGTTTGGTTGATGAAGTGCGCGCAGTGGATTCTTCACGTTTTGAGAAGACCCCTGTTACAACGCCTGAGGCTTGTGAATTTATGATGGGTAAGATGGATGAGACAAAGTCGACCATGTCTAAAATGTTAAAGGGGACGTTGATTACATACCCGACTTTAATACAAAAGAATCAAAAGTAAATCCGGTTTTAGGGGCGTTATCAATGCGTATATTGCAGGTTATGGCAGGAGCGCCGCATGGTGGTGCGGAGACTGCTTTTGTTGATATGTGCATTGCGATGCACGAAGCAGGGCAAATGGTTGAAGTTGTGACGCGTGCTAATGAAGTGCGCGTTCCGCGTTTGAGGGCGGCGGGTATTGTTGTGCATACTCTTCCGTTTGGTGGTGGAATAGATTTTTATACGCCTTATGCCTTGCGCCGGATCGTACGGCAATTTAAACCTGATATTGTTCAGACTTGGATGTCTCGTGCTGCGCAGAAGGTGTCGCGCTGGGATGTGTCTATGGGGATCCCTCCTTATCTTGTTGTGTCGCGTTTGGGCGGGTATTATAAAATTAAAAATTTCCAGAATACAGATCATTTTGCAGTTATTACCCCTGACATCGGACAGTATTTGATGCGGGAATGTGCGGTGTCTGAGAGTCGTATTCGGCAGATTAATAATTTTGCAGAGACGGAGTGCATAGAAACTAGTGTATCTCGCAGTGATCATGGTGTCCCAAAGGATGGGTTTTTATGCCTTGGTCTTGGCAGGCTACATAGTAGCAAGGCTTTTGATACGTTGATTAAGGCGATTTATCCACTTGAAAATGTTTATTTGTGGATTGCAGGAGAAGGGCCTGATCGTGATGATCTTGAATCTCTGATCCGTGAAATGGGGATGGAGAACCGTGTTACTTTGCTTGGTTGGCGCAGTGATCGTGCAGCGTTGTTTGAGGCGGTGGATGCATGTGTGTTTTCATCACGGTACGAACCTTTTGGCACTGTTTTTGTGCAGGCGTGGGCGAATAATACGGCTTTGGTGACGACGGATGCAGATGGCCCCCGTCAATTTGTGCGTCATGAGGAGGATGGTTTGGTTACGCCGATTGATGATATTGGTGCAATGACTGCGGCGATTGGGCGTGTTAAGGATGATATTTCTTTACGTAATGATTTGATTGAAAATGGTTCTCAGCGTTACTTACAGGAATTTACAAAGGAACAAAGTGTAAGAGCTTATTTAGAGTATTTTCAGAGTATACGTGAAACCGCCGGATATGATGCGCAATCTTGAAACTGCATATATGAAAATTAAATTTGAAAAAAACTGCGTAATATGTAAGAATACTGATAACTTCGTATAAGAACCGATACATATAAGGCGAAAAGCCATTTAAAAACAAACGGTTCGTAGCGGCAAGACCGCAAGGTGAAAAGGGGATAAGCCCCCGCGAAATAAAAGGGTGTGAAATGGCGGATAATACTTCCACACAGACATTAGAGTTAACACAAGACCAAGTTGTAGAAATTCAGCAAGAGTTTACTTTGTTGGCAATCGGCCTTGGTGTTCCTTTACCTGAGAATTTTCAATATACTCCTGAAGCTGGCGAACAAATGCGCAGTGCTCTTCAAGTTGCGTTAGGTACGGCTGAGGAAGCTCTTGCGGCAGGGCTCGCGAATGGTAGTATTGTGCAGCCACCAGTGCCCTTGTTGCCGATTACACCTGAGGATGTTTTGGTGAGTTCGCTTGCGCAGAATATGATTGCGCAAGGTGTAGAGCCAACGTTGATCACTGAAGCCGGAATTAAACAGGCTATTCAAGGAACGTCAGAAAACATTAAGATGTTAAATGCACTTTCTTCTGCTCAAGGGCAACCACAAGCAGGAGCGCAACAGCAAGCACAAGCCACAACACAGATGGTTCCGGCACAAGAAATTCCGGCGGATGTACAGGCGCGTGTTATGCGTGTTGAGCAAGCATTGCAGCAAATTGTTGAGAGTGTTCCTGATGCAAACCTTCCTGCACCGGGTAAGGCCGATGGTGTTATGGATGCGCAGTCCTATGCATCTTATCAAGCGGCAATTAATTATTTTAAGAATGAAACCGGATTAGCGGCTGACTTCCCTGCTGATGCTTATTCCCCTGAACTTGGCGGTAAAATGGAACCGTTGATTAAGGCGGGTATTGGTATTGAAATAGGTAAGTTGCAGGCGACAGGTCTTTTTACTGATAATACGCAAGAAATTGCGAATTTAGAAGCGGCACATGGCATGGTGTCTGAAATGTTTGCGGATCTGGATTATTTGCATTCAAAGCAAGCCTTAGCGGTTGTGGAGATGAAGCAAATAACCGTACCTGGTCAACAAGCGCAGCCTGAAGTTATGGTTGCAGATGCTGATCTGAATGTAGGAACAAATGTTTCTATGAATGGTCAGGCGCAGCCCGTGGTTGGCGCTGCTGCTGCCAGTGCTGGTACTGCTGCTGCATCACAATCGACTGCTTCAGGTGATAGCATTGAAGTGCAGACTGCAATAGCTGTTGTTGAGAAGGCTTTGTTTGAGCTTGGTAGTCAAATTGGTAATTTTGATAAGATGGGATTATCAGAAGGTATTGTTGATACCCTGAGTGAGAGTGAAATAGGCGGTGAGTTTGGTGAGAAATCACAAGCTTTGACTGCGCAAGCAGTTATGCTGTTGAAGACGATGAATGGTGAACAAAACCCGGATGGTGCGTATAACGCGACGATTGGTCGTCAGCTTCAATTAGCGATCTTGGTTAAGCCTGAATTTGAAATGATCCGCACGCAGCTTGAGATTGACTCTGCTTATAGTGTTGAGCAAGCCAGAGCGTTGATGCAGCCGTTTAAGCCGGAAAAAACGATTGATCAATTCCAGCCTTTGGGTGCGGATGCGACTGATGAGGCGAAAACACAACGCGAAGCGCAGTATACGACTTATGTGCAGGCGGAGCTTGCGGCATATGAAAGTGACCGTAAGCCTATTGATAATTTATCTAAATTATTCCGTGGTCTTGATGTTCTTAATGAAAATCAGAAGCTTGATGCGGAAAAGGCACGCGAAACCACCAAGATGAATCTGATGCTTGATGGTGCGTCACGCGCTTTGGATAAATTTGCTCCGGGCTTTAAAGAGTTCTTACAGGACTTTTTCACAAATAGTGAATTTGGTGAGATGATTGGCGGTCTATTGTCAATGTTTGGCATCAATGTTGGTCGTTTGTGGGGAGACAATGATGATGCTGCGGCAACGCAGCGTGCGCGCCCAGTTGTTGAGCAAGGTTTTCAGAAATATTACGATGCGGCGGCGAATGAGTTAGGCCCTAACGCGACATTTACGCAGGTTATGGGTAAAACGCGCGAAGAAATGACATCAGACCTTGAGGGAAGCTGGGCTTTTGACAAGGCTATGGATATTCTGTTTAAGGATCAGGAAGAGGGTGTTGTTAAAGATGCGTTGAATGCAGCGCTTGATAATGCTGAAAAGGCGGGAAGCCCTGAAGCAGCAAAGGCTGCTTTTGCACAAACTTTAATCGAGGCTGGACAGAAATTCCAAGATGGTCAAGATTTAGATCTTCAACAATTAAATATCTATTTGGATCAAGCTGTTGAAGGTGTTCAAAATGTTGTTGAGGAACGTCCGGAAATGGGACCACCCTCTTCGGTGACTGATGCTGACTTAACTCTTGGCGTGAATGCGTCTATGGCGGGGCAAGCGACAGCTTTGGATGCTTCTGGTCAGGCATATGAACGCGATACGACACGCGCGGCAGTTGATGCAGAGCTTATTGAAGCCGGTGAGCAGCGTGTTGAACTTGTCTTTACTCCGAATACAGAGTCGTGGATACAAGGGCAGACACGTTATGCGCATGGGCGTGTTGATGATATTCAAGAAGTTCTGGGCAATAATAATGCGGCTTTGGGTTTAAGTCTTGCACCTGAAATGATGATGGTGGATGGCAAGTATACGGACATGATGACGCCGAATACGAATGCGATGATTGAAGAGACGCTTATTCGTGCGCAATTAGATCATATTTCAGGTTTGGGCGTAGATATTACACAAGAAGTTCTGGATGGTCTTGATCGTACGCTTACTCTTACAAATTTAGAAGTTGTTACGGATTATATGCGTGATCAGGGTTTGTCTGATGCGGATATTCAAAGATTTTCTGCGAATGTGACAGAGCTTGGTAATGATTTCTTCTCAACTGATCCAAGTGATAAATTGGCAGGTGATAAGCAAGAGCATACGGTTCTTAAGCAATCCCATTTTGGAAATCAATTTGAGTTGGATTTGGCGCAATGGGCACCGGACGCGAAAGCTGCACCGTTGGAAAATGTTCCAGAAGATGTTGATCCGCTTTATCAAAAATATTTGGATTATAATAAGGATAACCCTTGTGATATTCCGATGTTCTTTGTTGAAGATGGCAAGGCGTTTGCGGCGATTGTTGATAAGAATGGTACGAATGATAATGCGGCGGATGACCAATTTAAGGTTATTGAGCTGAATAATTATTTAAATACCCAACCACATAATCTGTATTCTCAGGAAGACCAAAGAGATCTTCTTGATAATTATAACTGGTCTAATCCGACAAAACAGGGCTTAGAGGCGGTTATAAATAAGGTTTTATGTTTGGAAAGTTTTGCATTGGTTATTGATGCGCCAAAAGCTGCTCAGCCATCGGCTCAGCATGGTAATCTGGAGCACACACCATTTACATTGGATGAGCCCTCACAGGATGGAAAACGCCCTGAGGTTTATAAAGATTTGCCGAAGTTTCGTAATCCAGAGTGGGCTGATTTTATTGCTAAGGGTATTGGTATAACGGATAATAATGGTTTGGTTCGCGAAGCGCAGCGTAATCAGACGCATGTTTTGGATACGTTTTTTGAAACGCAGGTTACTGCGCCACGTGGTGGTCGTTCTAACTTTATGATTTTGGATCTTGATGATTTTGGATTAGAGCATCCTGAATTTGATGCCATTGTTGCGATGCGTGATGGGCTTGATACAGACTATCGCTATGTTAATTATGATAAGCATGACATTGTGCCTATGTCTGATCAACGTCAGCGCGGTGTTTCTGATATTACTGATAAAAGTTTTAATCCGCGCGCTGATCGTCGTCTTGATGATTTCCTTGATGAAATTGATCACGACCGTCAGGGGCCAAATAAAGGGTATTTGCATTCAGAATCTCTTGTTCCGGGATCAAGCGGGCCAAGGGCAGTGAGTAGCTTCTCAGCCGTTTATCAGATGCCTGCAGATAGCGCAATGAACAACAGGCCTTTATATTCTCATTATATTGATGCATATATGGAGCGTTCTTATAAGCGTTCAACATATGAAAATAGTTTAGATCAAGCGAAGACCTTACGTGATGCTGCAAAGTATGGTGGAGGTATGTCAGATGCTGCTAAAGGTGCGCTTGATAGACGGGCGGATCAGTTAGCGGCGAATGCTGAAAGATATGAACCAAAGTCTGCCACTGGTACGCGTAGCCAGGAATTCAATAATCAAAGTGGTTGTGATGAGTATGTTAATTCAACACAGGCGTTTAAGCATAGTGAGAAGTATCAAGGTATCCGTAACATACCAATTATCGGTATGTTCATTAAATCTAAGGGTGATATTGTTACCGGCGCTATAGATACATTTACAGGTAAGGGTAATAGCTACACGCCGGAAGAAATGCGTGCGGCAGAAGAATGTAGAATGCATAACTTGCAATCAAGTGCAACAGACATCTATCAAAATATGTCTGATATGGGATTAGATAGTGATCTCAACTCTGTACATGGTGATGCAATGAACGACCCTGTGTATGGCAGTAGTTCAACAATGCGCACAGGTATGGTGTCATAGTCGTTTCATATTATGAATTCAGGAGGAGGGGCTCAATTTTGAGCCTCTTTTTTTATTGGTAATGGCAACCGTTTATATGGTCATTTACCATGCCCATGGATTGCATAAAAGCATAGGCCGTTGTCGGGCCAACAAATTTCCAACCACGTTTTTTAAGGTCTTTTGACAGTGCTTTTGATTCCGGTGTTTGGGAAGCAATGTCTTCTTTTGTGCTGGGTAGGGTGTGACTTTCGGGTTTGAATGACCAAAAATAATTGCTTAATGACCCTGTTTCTTCGATCAATTCGATAGCGCGTTGTGCGTTATTTATAGTGGCTTCTATTTTGCCACGGTGGCGAATTATGCCTTCATTTTGTAACAATTTCTCTATATCATCATTGTCGAATTTAGCGACTTTATTTATATTAAACTCTTGAAATGCTTTGCGAAAATTTTCACGTTTCCGTAATATTGTGAGCCAGCTTAAACCGGATTGAAACCCTTCCAGACAAATTTTTTCAAAAAGCCGTGTATCATCATGCATGGGCTTTCCCCATTCTTCATCATGATAGCGCATATATTGTTCATCATCACCGCACCACCAACATCTTGTTTTACTGTCTGATCCGATATTGATGCCATGTGCAATCGATGCTTTGTCTGTCATGAGAAATCCTTTACTATTTTCTCTTATGATTATTTGTACGCCAATGATTGCATGGAGGGAAATGTGCTTCAAGCCTTACTAAAGAATAAAGTACGCAAGATACCAGAGGTTACAGAAATTCGAGATTCTGAAGAAGAGTTCTTAGAAAAAAGTCAGGCGCATTTGGAGCAGCTTGAAGATATTAGGCAAGAGAAATTTCGGGTTTATCAGTGGCGTAAGAGGATTGCTATCCCTGTGGGTGTATTGCTTACGCCTTTGCTTGGTTTCGTGGATTATTGGTTGTTGATGATTCAAACGGGAGATGATCGCGGAGCGGGGCTTACTTTGGCTGTTCTTGGTGGGCTTTATGCGTGGGTGACACATCCGAAGCGTCAGTATGCCAAGGCGTATAAGCGTGAAATATTGCCCAAGCTTGCACAGCTTTTTGGAGATTTTCGTTATGAGATGAACGGGCGTATATCTATGTTGGCGATGGAGGCTTCGAAAATTTTACCTGCTCATGATAAATATGAGGCGGAAGATTACTTTGTTGGTACTTATAAGGGTGTTGATATTGAGTTTTCGGAAGTGGATTTTAAACAACGCCGCCGAAGCAAAAACCGTACGCGTTATGTATCGGTGTTTAAGGGCTTGGCGATTATGCTTGATATGAATACCAAGCGATTTTATGGGCATACGATGCTTGATAAAGATCGCGGTAAGGTGAGTGAGTGGTTTAAGCAACGATCAAGTAAATTAAAGCGTGCAAACCTTGTCGATCCTGAGTTTGAAAAGGTTTTTGATGTTTATACGAACGATCAGGTTGAGGCGCGTTATTTGATTGATCCCGTTATGATGGAGCGTTTGAGGGGCTTACAAGAGGAGTATGACGGGGAGAATATGACGGCTGCGTTTTATGATAGTCAGATGCTCATTCTGATCCAAAGCCCGTATAATTATTTTGAGCCTGCGGATATTACGATTCCCGCGACCGACCCGCGCTCTATTTTGAGTATGAAAAAGGAAATTGGCGAAATTTTGGGACTTATTGATCGTTTGAACTTGTATGACCCGACACAGGTTCATCCAGAAAAGGCAGTCATGTAGTATTTTAAACTAATCACATGGACTTATTATGTGATTGCTCTATAAATTCATGACTGTAATTTTGATAAACCTTAGAAAGATAATGATATGAAATATGGGTTTTTGGCTTTTTCTTTTGTGCTTGTCACATTCTGCACTCAGGCGTTTGCAGGTAATTATAAAGTCACGATTGATGGTAAAGTGCATGAGGTTGATCTGGGGCAGGTGAATAGGATCGTTTTGGAAGATGGACGTGAAATTGAGGTCGTAGTTGATAAGAAGGATGTGCTGTCTTTTGAAGTCGATAATTTCTCTTTTGATTACCCTAGTGCTTTTAAACCAACGCGTACGGATGTTGGTGATGGTATTTATCAAACGATGATGGCAACGCCTCTAGGCTCGCTTGTTCTGGTGCAGGAATATACCACGCTGGATCCTTCGCATATGGTTGATATGATGGTGAAGGAGCTTACAAAAGAAGAAGAGCAGTATGGTTATCAAATTGAAACTAGTGCGGTTACAAAGGTTGTGAATGGCACGTCTTTTACGGGTAAGAAGGCGATTGCACGGTATAAGGCTGATAAGAGTACGCGCTTTGTCTTTGCACATGGTGCGCGTGATTCCGGTTTGATGGTTATTACGATGGTGGATAAGGATGCACCTGCTGAGGATATTGCGATGATACAGAAATTCTGGGAGAGTCTTACTGTTACTATGCAGTAATATGGTTGGTTTCTATTTTAGACAACGTGTTGACATGTCGCACGTAATCCGCCAAAACGGACGGATTGTTAAACTGTAATCTTAAGGGAAAAGACACTTATGGCATCTTATCAATATATTTATGTGATGAATAGTTTGACCAAATCCTATGGCAGCGGCAAAAAGGTTTTGGAAAATGTGACGTTGAGTTTTTTCCCGGGTGCAAAAATTGGTGTTTTAGGGCCGAACGGTGCCGGTAAATCAACGATTTTGCGTATTATGGCCGGACAAGACACAGATTTTATGGGTGAGGCATGGTCAGCCGAGGGTGCGCGCGTTGGTTATCTGGAGCAGGAGCCGAAGCTTGATGAGAGTAAGACCGTTGGTGAGAACGTAATGGAGGCGTTGGCTGAGACAAAGGCCATGGTTGATCGTTTTAATGCTATTGGTATGGAGATGGGTGAGCCGGACGCGGATTTTGATAAATTATCTGAGGAAATGGGCGAGTTACAGGAAAAAATTGATGCAGTAGACGGATGGGAGTTGGATCGTACCGTTGATATGGCAATGGAAGCATTGCGCTGTCCGCCTGCGGATGCTTCGGTTGCTAACCTTTCGGGTGGTGAGGCGCGTCGTGTTGCCTTATGTCGTTTGTTGTTGGAAAAGCCTGATCTTTTATTGCTTGATGAGCCAACAAACCATTTGGATGCGGAGAGTGTTGCTTGGCTTCAGCGCTTCCTTTTGGAATATAAGGGGGCGGTTGTGATGGTAACGCACGATCGTTATTTCCTTGATAATGTCACAGGTTGGATTTTGGAGATTGACCGTGGAAGCGGTATTCCATATGAGGGTAACTATACGGCATATTTGGAAGCTAAATCCAAGCGTATGAAGCAAGAAGAGCGCGAGGAAAATACACGTCAGAAGACGCTTTCCAGAGAGCAAGAATGGATGGGTAAGAGCCCGTCTGCACGTCGCGCGAAGTCCAAAGCACGTATTAATGCGTATGAGGATCTATTGGCAGAAAGTCAAAAGAGCGATATGCGAGATGCGCAGATTGTTATTCCTGCGCCGCCACGTTTAGGTGATCTGGTTATTGAGGCGCAGAATTTGCGTAAAGGCTTTGGTGACCGTCTTTTGATCGAAGACTTGTCCTTTAAATTGCCGCCGGGTGGTATTGTCGGTGTTATTGGGCCGAACGGTGCGGGTAAGTCCACATTATTTAAGATGATTACAGGTTCGGAACAGCCTGATGAGGGTAGTTTTAAGGTTGGAGATACAGTAAAGCTTGGTTATGTGGATCAAAGCCGTGATGCGCTTAATGCGGATCATAATGTCTGGGAAGAGATTTCAGATGGTCTGGATATTATTAAGCTTGGTAAGGTTGAGATGCAGAGCCGTGCGTACGTGTCTGCTTTTAACTTCCGTGGTGGGGATCAACAAAAGAAAGTTGGTGATCTTTCCGGTGGTCAAAGAAATCGTGTTCATTTGGCGAAGATGTTGAAAGAAGAAGCGAATGTTATTCTGCTCGATGAACCTACGAATGACTTGGATACAGAGACTTTGGCTGCTTTGGAAGAGGCATTGGAGCGTTTTCCGGGCTGTGCAGTGGTGATTTCGCACGATCGTTGGTTCTTGGATCGCCTTGCTACACATATTTTGGCTTTTGAAGGAGATTCCCAAGTTACTTGGTTTGAAGGTAATTATCAGGATTATGAGGCAGATTATCGCAGGCGCATGGGGCAAGATGCAGATACGCCGCAGCGTATTAAATATCGTCCGCTTAGTAAGGCCGGTTAAATTTTCTATATAAATGGCAGTTTTCAGTGTTTTTGGGGCTTGCCATTTATAATAGTAATTTTTTTTCATCACTGTTTTGTTTGGTCGTCTTTGATTTTTTTCTAAAAATGTCAGAAATGTGACATAAAAACTCGCCTTTTTCATATAAATGATGTTACTATGGAGCGTGATTATCTACGATTGCGTCTTATTGTGAGCCGTAATTGGTCGTTAAGGTGGTGAGTAAATATCGTGCAAAACGTTAAGACTAAAGATGTTCTAGTATATGTGACAATGCCCGGCATTGTTCCCCGCATAAAGCAGCTTGTTTCGTCAGGCTTTTCTTATATTTCTTTCTTGATGGCGCATGTTTATTATATGGCTCGCCTTTTGCCGCAAGGGCACCCGTATTTGCAGAGTGAAAATATGGGGCGTTTTGGTTTGCATAACGTGATTGTTGAAGCGTCTAGAAATTTACGCTTTACCCGTAAAAATATTGATCAAATTATTATTTATTTTGCTTTGTTGATGGGCGTGGTCATGTTGGCGGCGCAAATAGTACTTGCGCTTGTTGCAATCTTTATGCCTTCTGCCATGGCTTTCTCGTGGTTTAATACGGCGACTCCGCAGAATGATGTTGCTTATAATATTCTTGACCAAATTTTTGGTATTCCTAATATTTTTTGTTCATCCTTTCCACCTATTACATGTACAGCTTATAGTGTCGATCCAAATGGTGATGGCGTTGCAGGCCCTGCTTTGCCTTTGCCATTTCATACTGCATTGCATGCTTTGTTTAGGTTTTATTCTACAGGTTTATTGTTAATTGCTGTTTTAATATTTTTATATTTCTTGGTCGTTATTACTGTTGAAACGGTAACGACCGGAACGCCGTTTGGTAAGAGATTCCAAAATGTTTGGGTTCCTGTTAGGTTGGTTGTTGCCTTGGGGCTTTTGCTTCCTATTGAATATGGTCTGGGATCTGGTCAGTATATTGTTTTATATGCTGCAAAGTGGGGTTCAAGTTTTGCAACAAATGGTTGGGAAGAGTTTAATACGTCTGTTGCAAATCATGGTATGTTTGCTGGTGGAATTGGAAATTCGAAGCCCGTCGGGGAACGCTATTCAACGCTTGCAATTCCGGAAGCTCCGAGTATGGCGCCTCTGGTGGAGGCAATGTCGATTGTTCATGCATGTGCGTTTGCGTACCATAGATTAGTTGCAAATACGGACAATGCAACATCAGGAAGTGGTGTTTATCCGCCAGAGTATGCGAATTATACAGATTCGGTATCTTTTCCGGAGCCTTTTAAAGTTAGGCCTTATTTTGTTAAAAATGTAATTAGTACGATGGGGAATACTGCTATAGGGTCAACTATTCTGACCGGAGACCCGAGAGATCGTGTTTTGCTAACAAATACAGCAAGGCCGAATTACTTGGCTGCTCTCGAATTTTATTATGCCTCTGACATTGTTATTCGTTTTGGTGAGTATCGATCGCCTGCAACGGGTGGTGGTATTGATTTTTATACGAAACAGCCGGGACATGTCGCGCCACTTTGTGGTGAAATTCGTATTCCTCTTGTGGATCTTTCTGATATCGGTGGTGCTTCTGCTGCGCCGTCGCGTGGTGGTGCCGACCAAATGTTGGAATTCTATTATGAGACGGTGATGGATATGTGGTTTGTAGATGGGGCGTTTCGTCAAGTTGCACGTGCGTGGGTTACGTCTAAAGATGAAAACTCTGCCAATATTAAGGAGCCTTATTGTACCGCGTCTGAGGTCGGTGTAGGGGGGCTTCAACTTACTGCTACAGGTGTTGGCACTGCCAATGAACCGGAAATTTACAGAAATGTTCCTGATTGTATGGATAATGCCCCTGATGCTAATTGGAGGCAGAATAAAACTGATCAGTATACGGCTTTATTACATGATGAGATTCGTGATGCGTGGTCTAATCATGTGCAAAATGCGGTGTATGGAAACTTGCATTCTGATGTTATCGACCGTGGGTGGGGTGGAGCAGGAATATGGTATAATAAGATTGCTGAAATTAATGGCGGTTGGATTGATGGTGTGCAGGCTCTTCCTGAATTATCAGTATATCCATATGTTATGAAAGAAGTGCGAGACTGGCGGAAGCAGCATAGTGAGAGCCTTGTAGATCAATATTTACCGTCGCTTCCTGCAGCATCCGGTGAAGAAGCACCAAAGAAGATCAGTACTCAGGATCTTGAGGCTGTTGCTGTACCTTTAGGGCATTTTGTGCATGGTTTTTGGGGGGATGATGATAAGGACTTAAGTGGTTCACGGAGTAGTTATCAAAATCCGTTTTTGGATGCTATACAATTGTTTCTAGGGATTAATGGTCTTGTCTCTATTCGAGGAGCAAACTCTCATTTACATCCATTGGCCCAATTGGTTGCTGTTGGTAAGGGGTTGGTAGATTCGGCAATTGCGAATATTGGGGCGGCCTCTGCAACGGCTTTCTTAGGGGGAGGGGCGCAAGCGCTTGAGAACTATAAGAAAACCGAAGCTGGTTTTAAGGCTGCTAGTGGTATGTTTGAGGCCATTGCGTTTATAGGGTTATCTGCAGGAGTGGTCCTTTTCTATGTATTACCATTCTTGCCATTTGTTTATTTCTATTTTGCTGTTGCTTCGTGGGTTAAAGCCATTTTTGAAGCGATGGTTGGTGTGCCGTTATGGGCTTTGGCACATTTACGTATTGATGGTGAGGGATTGCCTGGGGATGCAGCGCAGAATGGTTACTTCCTAATTTTAGAGATATTCATAAGGCCAATTTTGACAGTTGTGGGCTTGGTTGCTGCTATTGCTATATTTGGTACACAAGTTCGTGTTCTTAATCTGATCTGGGATTTGGTGACGACCAATGCATCTGGTTATGGTGATGATTACGCAGGAACGACAGCTTTCGATATTCTTTCGATGAATGATGTTGAGGGTAGGCGCTATCAACGTGGTATTGTTGATCAGTTCTTCTTTACCGTTATTTATACAGTTGTTTGTTACATGATGGCGTTGGCATCCTTTAAGTTGATAGATAAGATTCCTGACAATATTTTAAGGTGGGCTGGTGCTGGTGTATCTTCATTTGGTGATATGGATCAGGATAATATTGATAGCTTAAGTCGTTATGCAACAATGGGTTCTATGACATTGGGTGGTCAGGCTGTGGGGGCGGTGACTGGTACTGCTTCTAAGGCTGGTGGTCTTGTCGGTGGAGAAATGAAGGCGTTTTTCGATGGCGGTAAAGGTAGGCCTGATATGGGGAACTTACAGAGCACAGGCCGTAATGCAATTAGTGAATCTCAGAAGTTTATATAAAGAATGGCGCGGTTTATAGAGAGTAGAAAGAAGAAGTATGCTTGGTTATTTTATACCTACTAAACGTGTTGTAAGGTATGCAACGATGCCTGAGGTCGGGCCCCGAATTCATAATTTATTTATGGGTGGCCTGGGATATGTTCCTTTCTTTATTGCGGTTGTATATCAAATGGTGGGGCTTCTTCCACGTAATCATCCGTATCTAGTTCAATCAAATATAGGTTTATATGGTGTTCGCCACGTTGTTGCAGAGGCTGCAAATAATTTAACATTTAGTTTACGTAACATTGATCAAATTGTTTTATTTTTTGCTGTTATTGCAGGGTTATTATTATTTTTTATTCAAATAATTGCATTGGCGGCAATGGTGTTCTTTCAACCAGCTTTTGCAGCCATGCCAACAGATTGGAGTGGTTTTTTTTCCATTACTAATCCTGGATATAGAAGCCATGATTTAGCGTTTATTATGTTAGATATGGTTTTTGGTGTGCCACACCCGAGTTTGACAAATGGTGGTGGTAATGCGGTTGGTTTTTTTGAATCTTGTGTTGGGTTAAGTGGTGTTACTTGTCAAAATAACTTTGGTGTTGATATTGCTGATACTAATGCTCCCGGAACTCTTGGAAGTGCTGTCTTTAGTCCGTTATCTAGTAATGCGCATAGTTTTTTCCCCTTCCCATATCATGTTGGTATACATAGGTTATTTGCAGTCTATAGTAATGGTTTGTTGGTTATTGCTGTTTTTATTACATCATACTTTGTGGCGACGATTCTTGCAGAGACTGCGCAAACTGGTACCCCATTTGGAAGACGTTTTAATAAAACTTGGGCTCCGTTACGTCTTGTTATGGCTTTTGGTTTATTAATGCCATTAACGGTTGGATTGAATTCATCACAGTATGTTGTTTTATATGCAGCGAAATATGGGTCAGCTTTTGCGTCGAATGGTTGGCGTATTTTTCTTGATACTATTGGCACTAATAATGTTGTGGCCGATAGTAGTTTGATCATGACACCTAGTAAGCAGGATTTACGACATATTACGCACTTTATGTATGTGGCACGTGTCTGTAAGCAGGTTCAGGATCATTATACATTGATGGAACGTCGTCTGGAGACAGGCAATAACGCATATGTTTTAACACCGGATGAGATGGTCCAAGGTTATATTATGGGGGTTCATAATCCCGGTAACCCTGCTAACCAAACGAGGTTAATGGGGACCGGTGCTTTGGATGACTATGAAGACTTTCGAGATTATTTAGAGAGTTACGGTGGTTTGGGTGCTACGGATCGTGGTGTGATACGGTTTGGAGTCAAAAATGAAGATAAATATGGTACTTATAAAGGGTTTGTTTCCCCTATTTGTGGTGAGATGGTTATATCTTTGACAGAAAAACGTGATAGGTCCAGTGTGGGTGCTCCTACTGGTCCGGGTATAGCTGAACCGGGTCCTTGGCATATTCAGGTGTTTTACTATGAGTTGGTGCGTGCTTTATGGTACGAGCTTCATGGTATATATGATTATCCTGGGGCTACGCAACCAACGCGTGGGACAAATTCGAATCATCGTGTTGATTATAGAGCTGTTCAAAGTACAAATGGTTTGAGAGCAGCTGATGTTTCTGATTATGGAGTTCCTTTAGATAATGTGTATGTCACAAATGTGAATGATCTAGTATATGGTATTGCTGATATTTATTATGACAATGCTGTCACTGCGCAAAGAGGGAGTACGACTTTTTCAACGTATCCTAAACAGGATAGCGGTGGTGGTACCGTTGATTCTCCTTTGTATGATAAAGGGTGGGCTGCTGCTGGTGTGTGGTATAACTCAATTTCTGATATGAATGGTTCTATTGTTGCATCTGCTTATGCTGTGCCTTATGTGTCGAAATATCCGTTGTTAATGGAAGCAATTGCGGAGAAGAAAACGATAAATGATAAGGATGTGGAAATTGCAAAGCAATTTGAACCAACCCTTGTAAATTCAGAAGATATTACTCCTTTGCTTGGTGATGGTAAGAATGGTGAATTTGCGAAGACACTTTGGGCTGCTTATAAAGAGTGGGGGGAAGCGGATGGTGCGAACACGCGTCAACGCCAGACGGGTAATGCGTTCCTGGATGCGGTCTCTCTTCTTTTTGGGACAAACGGTTTATATGATTTACGAAGAAATCCGGATACACATCCTTTAGCGATGCTATCGGGCGTTGGTCGTGCTCTTGTTGAGAGTGCAATTCGTAATATTGGTTGGGCTGCTGTTGGTACTGTAGCCAGTGGTTTAAAAGGGTTCTTTGGAGAGTTTGCGGGGAAACTGGGTAATATTGCGGCAAGTTTCCTTGTCAGTGTTGCTATGCTTGGTTTGACGGTTGGTTTTGTTTTGTTTTATGTTGTGCCTTTCTTACCGTTTATTTATTTCTTCTTTGCTGTTGGTGGTTGGATTAAAGGGATATTTGAAGCCTTAGTTGGTGCGCCTTTATGGGCATTGGCTCATATTCGTATTGACGGAAATGGTTTACCGGGTAATGCAGCGCTTAATGGATATTTCCTAATATTTGAAGTATTCTTAAGGCCTATATTGATTGTATTTGGATTACTTGCCAGTATTTCAACATATAGTGCGTTGGTGAGCGTTCTGAACAGTATTTTCCCATTGGTTGTAGAGAATGCGGCAGGGTACGATTTGGATGCTGAGCTCAATAGAAGTGGTGGCCCAGGAACTGTTGCTGCCGGTTCTCCGTTCACTATTCAATATTTAAGATCAAGAATTGATGAGTTTTTCTTCACTATTCTCTATGCGATTATTGTGTACCTTCTCGGTATGGCTTCATTTAAGCTTATTGATTTGATTCCTAATAATATTTTGAGATGGATGGGGCAGAGTGTTGCGACCTTTGGGGATCAACGTGAAGATCCTGCACAAGGCCTTGTGTCACGTGCAAGTGTTGGTTCACAGCAGGCTTTGGGTAAAATCGGTGGTGGTCTACAAGGTGTTGTTAAGGCCGCATCGTAACAAATTGATTGGTAACTATGGCGATATTATCAAAGACAAGTTTTGTGCAATATATGGTTCTCCCCGGTTTTTTACCGCGGATAGGGGAATTATTTGGTTCTGGCTTTAGTTTTATTGCCGGTCTTCTTGCCGTTATCTATCGAAACATAGGCTTGTTACCGCGTGGACATGTGTATTTAGACCCTAATAATATTGGGCGTTTTGGCGTGCGTCATGTTATTGCCGAAGCGGGCAGGAACCTTGTTTATTCACGTAAACATATTGATCAAGTTATCTTGTATTATACCATCCTGATAGGGATAGCGTTGTTTGTGTTACAATTTGTGCTATTGGGAATATCTTTGGTTTCCGGTTCAGCTATGGCGTCTTCCTTATGGCAGACTATGTTTGGCACTACACCGACTGTTCACAGGCCGGGTGGTAATCCGTCTCAGGATATGGCATTTTTTGTTTTAGATAGTGTTTTTGGAGTTCGTGTCAATTCCGGTGGTTCTGGCACTATGGGATTTTTTGAATCGTGTGTTGGTGATGTTGGGGTGCTGTGTGAAGATATTCGTGGAAATGCCTTAGCGACACAGCCGGCATGGCCAAAACCGATGCATACTGCGCTGCATGCAATGTTACATTTCTATACTCTCGGGATTGCTATGATCTCCGGGGTTGTTTTACTGTATTTTATTGTTGCGATTGTCGGTGAGACGATTACAACGGGTACACCTTTTGGGCAACGTTTTAACCGTGCGTGGTTCATTCCGCGATTGATTGTATTTTTTGCGTTACTTGCGCCAATATCAATATCGGGAAATAATGCTGGGATTAATGTCGGGCAACTTATTACGTTTTCTGTTGCGAAATACGGTTCGAATCTGGCGACAAATGCGTGGTTGAACTTTGTCGATACGGGAACTTCTGCTGTTGCTAACCTTATGTCACAGGAAAAGAGGCTATTAGCTTCTCCTAATGTTCCTGAAGTTGCGGGGTTAAGTCAATTTATGCACGTTGTTCGTGTGTGTATGTATGCAGAAAAAGTTATCAATGGAATTGATGTTTATCCGTACCTTGTTCGTGAGAATGCTTCTAATAAAACATATAATGTGAGAATGCATGATGGGACTACGGAGCAATATAATCAGATGGGTGGAACCGCGGCGGACCATTTGGACTTTTTTTCTACGGACTTTCAAACTGCCATTAAATTTGCCCGTTACGGAAGTGTTATTATTCGTTTTGGTCATAGAGATCCGCCAGGTGGTCTAGTGACTGATCCTAATAACCCACCGGGTGCATATGAAAAAGAATGGGCAAATGTTGAGTCAACATGTGGTGAGTTGCATATAGATATCACATCTCTTGATCCTCATGTGATAGGGGGACCTTCGTTGCCTGCTAATATATATGGTGTTCAGGAAAACTATTATTATACGTTAACAGAAATGTTGCAATTTGATACGTGGGCGGATCAAACGTCTTTTTGTATGATCCGTGCAATTTTACCGTATGATAATAAAAATGATTGTGTAGGCAATACTTTGGGTTATGTAGTTGGTCCTACGGCTATTGGCAGGACTCAGGGGACAGAATGGCTGACCGCACAAGGGGCACGTGATAATATTGAAACGTATCATATGACAAATAAGTTTTACCTTGGTGGTGAAGATATTTCTTATAATGGTGGATATAGTTATAGTCAGGCAGATGACCCGTTTTCTGCGGTTAACTTTGATTATGAGAGTGCAGCTTATGTTAATAACTTGCTTTTATCAGATGAGGTTAAAGAGCGAGGTTGGGCTGGTGCAGCGCTATGGTATAATAAGATTGCAGAGATAAATGGTATTATGGGATCGGCTATGCAGAATATCCCTAGACCGTTTAAATACCCTAAAGTTATGGAAGAAATTGCACAGCAGCACAGGGCGTCTGACTCGAATGTGTCCTATGCCGATAGATTTAATCCAAGATTACAAAATGGTAAGTTGGCAACATTACCGAGGCCAGGTGACCAATATATTGCTGCTGCTTTGTATAGTTCTTATAGTTTCTGGAGATCGGCAGGGGTGCAGGAAACGGTTTTCACCAGACGTGCTAATAATAGCTTTATTGATGTTATTAATATGATACTGGGTACGCATGGTTTGTATGACATTTATGAAAATGTGGGTATACACCCTTTGGCTATGTTGAGTGCGATGGGTAAGAGTATGGTTGATGCTGCCTTGCGTAATTTGTTCGGTGGTTTGATTGGTCAGGGTATTGGTGAATTACTCTCGGATGAATTTATCGGTAAGCTTGCAGATACTGCTAGTAGCTTTGCATTTAGATTCGGCATGATGGGATTATCTGTTGGATTTGTGTTGTATTATGTCCTTCCTTTAATGCCGTTTATATACTTTTTCTTTGCTTTTAGTGGTTGGATTAAAAGTATCTTTGAGGCGGTTGTTGCTATGCCGCTATGGGCAATTGCACATGTTAGGGTTGATGGTGAGGGATTACCGGGGCCTTTGGCGACGAACGGGTATTTCTTGTTATTTGAAATTTTCTTGAGGCCTAGTCTTATTATTTTTGGGTTTGTGGCGAGTATTTCACTTTTTGCGGCTTTAGTAGATGGTTTGCATAACACATTTGGATTAATTACTACTGTGGCTTCTGGTTATGATTTAGAAGCTGAAATACAAGCACCATTAGCGTTAATTGGTAATGATACGACGAGTAAGCATTGGAAAGGACCGGTTGATGAGTTCTTTTATACAATCCTTTATACGATTATTGTTTATATGATTGGGTTGTCTTGTTTCAAATTGGTTGACCAAATTCCGAATAATATTATGCGTTGGATGGGTGTGACGGTGAGTACATTCCACGAAGTTGCAGGTGATCCAGCGGCGGATATCGCGGGTAAGATGTATCGTGCATCTCAGCTTACGAATGCGCAGGTTTTGGATATGATTAGCCGTATGCGCGGTGAGAAGAGTAATAATCTTCTTAATACGCAAATGCAAACTATGGGTACTTCCTCCTAATAGTTAGGCTATTACGCCTTTCTTATGAGAATGGTAAGAGCAGTTTTTGTACAACATAGGTCGTTCTATGTTGTACTTTTTTATGAGCGATAAGAAGAGAGTGGAATGATTATTCTGTGCCACGTAGGTGTGTTAGGAGTACGTCAACCTTACCACCACCACGTTGTATAACCGATGCGAAGTCGGAGCGCTGTGTGAGGGACATACTGACGCCCTCAACCATGATATCGATAACTTTAAGCTTGCCGTTTTTCTTTTTACGAACACGCCAATCGACGTCAATCTTTGGCCCTTGTGATTGGACAATTTTTGAAGAGACTAATGCGTCTGCTTTTCCTTCTAAACGAGCAGATGTAATGTCGAGTTTTTGGCCGTTATATTCACTGAAACGGCGTGCATATACTTCTACTATCATGTTTTCAAAAAGAGAGAGGTATTCTTTACGCTCTGTTTTTGTACTGACTTTCCAGTAGCGCCCAAGGGCGAAACGGCCAATTGTCTTCATATCGAAATTGTTTTTTAGGAGATTTCGGAATTCTTTTTCGCGTTTATCTTTTGATAAATCCTGATCTTCAAGAAATCCAATCCCTTGATCAGCTAAATTGGATATAAAAGTTTTAGCAGACTCCTCAAATTTTTCATTCCCAATGAAATGGAGGTGTGACGCTTTATGTTCAATTTGAGTAGATGGTGTTAAGGCGTACGAAGATGTTGCACTTCCCAGTGAGATAATAACCCCAAGAGATAAGGCTAAATGATTATAGTGCACGAGATACTCTCCTTAAAAATACGCATTATTCAGAATAATCTATATAATATCTTATTCGTAGCTTACACAAGGTAAGATACGTAAAGTTTTAGAAATCGTCATCATACTCTGGGATAGCAGGAATAGTGGACTGCGCCGTTCCTTTTTGATCATTTACCAGCGCCGCACGGTGTTGATAATATGTGCTGCGTGTTGCGGCGTAGTAATCAAAGGTGCTTGCCTCTAGTTCAACCAATGTATCCATTAACGAATCTCTTATGTCCAAGTATTCGGCGGCAAATTTACCAGTGTAGAGGAGTTCACGGTCAATATTGAACATGTACCAACGTAGAGGGTCTGCCGCTCCGTCAATAAAATATCCTGTGTAATCACGTAAAGATGATGGACCAATGAATGGTGCCACGATATAAGGACCGGGTTCAACACCCCATACAGCGAGTGTTTGACCGAAGTCTTCTTGTTCGTATTCGATGCCCTCATATCCGGCAACGTCAAATACACCACCAAAACCGACAGAGGTATTAATAACGGTACGTAGAACTGCGTTCTTTGTTCCTTCTATATCGCCTTGAAGCAATTGGTTTGCGATTGTGAGCGGGCTTTTTAGGTTTCGTAGAAAGTTACGAATACCACTTCTGGCGGGCTTTGGCACAATTGCGCGATATCCGCGAACAGTTGGGTGAATGATTGTATTGTCAACGGCTTGGTTAAAAGCCATGACGCGTCTGTTTTGTTCTTCAAACGGGTCTTGAATAATTATGCCTGCTTCACGAATTTCATTATCATGGAAACTTGCGCATGATGATAATGCAAGAGTTGATACTAGCATGCATGATAAGATGGATAGCTTAGCCAACGGTGAATTTTGCTTTGCTAGTGGTTTTGTATTCATAAAGCCCATAATAAAAATCCTAAAAAAAATCGCAGAAGAAACAGCACGCAGAAAACACTTATATTCTAGATATCATCATTTGATTATCAATTGGTTAATGCAAATACAATAAAAAAGATGTGTATTTCTTCTTTTTAGCCGTCTTCCATGTTCATCATGACAGATAAACCTAATAAAAATGAAATAAGTGCAGGCGACCATGCGGCTAAACTTACGGGGATTTGTTGTGATGCTCCTAGAGCTTGTAAGAAGCTTGAGAAGAAAAAAATCATGAAGCCGATAAAGATACCAGCAACAATCATTAGAAAGGTTCCTTTGGATCTGGGGGGGCGCATAGAAACAGCGGCAGCCAATAAAATCATTGCAGTGAACATAAGTGGTTGAGACAAGAGGCTATGATAGTGAACCTTTAGGCGTGAGGCATCAAATCCGGTTTGTTCCAGTGTCTTAATATAGGCAGGAAGCTTCCAAAAAGACATGCTTTCAGGGGAAGAGAAGCTCTCTTCGATATCGTTGGCGGTTAGAGTGGTTGGTAAAACATATGTCTGTTCTTTTGCTTTTTGATTGTCTTTCTTATGAATGATCACGTCACGCATATGCCAAGATTGATTGTCTAATGTTGCTGATTTTGCGTCAATTCGTTGAAGAAACTCATTGTTATCTTTGAAGTAGAGTGCCGTTATATCTTTTAATACCCAATCAGGCTGCTCGATTTTTTTTGCATGTAGGATGACGTATCCACTGACGAGGTTTTGAGGTTTTATTTCTGCTTCTAGGAGGGAGGTTTCTGCCTGAATTAAGACAGGCTGTCTAAGCCATAGCCCCTCTTGGAAAACGGCGATTTGATTTTTTTCACGTTTTAGATATGTGCGCTCCAGATCTTCAAACTTACTGATAAAGACCGCTCCGATCGGGTTTATAACGGTCATGTGTAAGACGCCAAGTAATATTCCGACAAAGATAATCGGGGAGAGGAATTGCCAAATTGAAAAGCCGGATGCACGCACCACAATTAATTCGTACCGACGGGTGAGTTGCCAGAATGTAAACATTGCACTGAATAATATTGCGAATGGAAAAAGTGTTTGTCCGACTTCCGGTAATTTTAGTATCCCCATTTGTAAAATTAAAGACAAGGGGATGTCGTACTTACTGGCGCGGCGGATAAGTTCAACGGTGTCGAACAGATAAATGATGGCGAGTAAAGCGAAGAGCAATATAAATAAGTTTAATGCGTAACGTTTTGCCAAATAGAGGCTTAATGTTGATGTGATTCTCATGGCGTGACCTCTTCTTTTTTAGAATAAAAGAGGTTACGGCGTAGCTCTTCGCTGTATGGGCTTAATGAAAATAGGCATAAGAGTATGGGCATAAAGGTGAGTATATACATTAAAATGACACCAATATCATTTTTGCGGGCAAAGTTATATGAGGTGAGGAATAAGCTTTGAATAATCATAATCGCAATAAGGGCAATTGCAATTTTATATGTTTGCCCTTTTCTATCTACGGGGCCCAAAAGGAGGGCACTTAATGCGATCAGTGGAAATGTCAGGGCAAGTAATGGGCTTGTCAGGCGTCTGTGAATTTCGACTTTGAATGTACGTAGGCTTTCAATATCTCGTTTATTGTTCGGGTCGGGATTTAATAATTCTATAATTGTTCTTTCATCAGGTTCTGCCCATCTTTGCCTGACTGATTCGCCTTCGGGTAAGTCGATTGTGTACCGGTCGAAGGCTAGTTTTTGTAGAATTTTGGTTTTGGGATTATATTCTTGGCGTGATCCGTTGTAAACAATGACCTGATGCCCTTCTTCATTTGCGACGATAATGCCGCGCTTTGCCAATACAGTGGAGGGAAGTTTGGTTGTGTCGCGTGTATCGTATATCATAAGGCCGGATAATTCGCCTTTTTGTGTGCGGTCACGGATATAGACGGTTAAGCCCTTTCCAACTGAATTGAAGATACCTTCTCTAAAAATGAAACTTGAGAATTCAGCTTTGAGTTCTTGGCGCATGCTTTGCATTTTGGCAAGGGATGAGGGGGCAACCCACATTGTAATGCCCCATAACATGATGGAAACCAGAAGACCTAATATGATCGCTGGTAGTGCCAAGGCAAACGAAGAATGTCCTGTTGCACGCATGGCGATGAGCTCTGAATCAATTGTCATTTTATTGTAAATGAACAATGTTGATGCCATCACGGATAGGGGGAGGATAATTTCAAAGAAGCGTGGTAATGCCAGTCCTGTCAGGATAACAAAAACACGCCCGGATGATCCGGCGTTTATCACGATTTCCAAAAAACGTAAAGATTGGGTCAGAAAAATGACGAAGGTTAGTGTAAACGCAACAAACAATGTTGCGATGAATAAATTTCTAAACAGATATGAATTAAAAATGTTCATATTTTTTGGGCGTTCCTGCTAGCCATTTCCTGCTAAAAGCTTATACTATGCTTATGCACTATTGCGACCCTTAATTCTTAAGCTTTCGAGGACAACAGAATGACTGTGAATATCTCATTTTCAAAAGCCCCCTATAAAAATGCCGAAGCCGCTGTTATGTGCTTCAATGAAAATAAAGAGCCTAGTCCGTCAGTTAGTGCTTTGAACTATGAATTCCATGGTTTTGTAGACCATGTTTTGGAGAAAAGCAAAAGTTTTCATGGGAAATTCGGGCAGATTGAAGTTTTGATGTTGCCGGAGGATTCTCCGTATCCTTATGCTATTTTGCTTGGGTGTGGAGATAAGAGCACGCTTAATACGCAAAAAGCGGAGAAGTTGGGCGGTAAATTATGTGAAGCATTACAGTCCAAGAAAATAGAGACGCTTGAGTTTTATGTTGATAATGATTTACGCAATAGCGGTGAAATTGCGGCTCATATGGCTGTTGGTATGAATTTACGTTCTTATTCGTTTGATCGTTATAAGACGCATAAAGAAGATGATGCGGATCAAAAAGTTGAGTTAAAAGATGCGCATTTTGTATTATTTGAAAGTGACGTTGCAATTGAGCTCTATGGTGCGCAAGCAAGTGTGTGTGAAGGCGTGTTCCTTGCGCGTGATCTTGTGAATGAGCCGCCGAATGAGCTTTACCCTGATATTTATGCCAAGCGTATTAAGGAGCAATTGAAGCCTTTGGGCGTTGATGTTGAGATTTTCGATGAAAAGAAAATGCGTAAGTTGGGTATGGGTGCGTTGCTTGCCGTTGGGCAGGGGTCTGATAATGCGCCGCGTATGGTTATTATGCGTTGGAAAGGCGATAAGCAGGCAACTGATGCGCCGCTTGCCTTTGTTGGTAAAGGGGTGACTTTTGATACTGGTGGTATCTCTTTGAAACCGGGCGCAGGCATGGAAGACATGAAAATGGATATGGGGGGCTCTGCCGCGGTTGTTGGTTTGATGAAGTCTCTTGCGCTACGTAAGGCGAAGGTGAATGTGGTTGCGATTGTTGGCTTGGTTGAAAATATGCCTTCTGCGCGTGCATATCGTCCAGCGGATATTATTACATCATATGCAGGGAAAACGATTGAGGTTTTAAATACTGATGCGGAGGGGCGTCTTGTCTTGGCAGATGCGTTATCGTATGTGCAGGATGTTTATAAGCCGAGCATTATTATTGATTTGGCGACGTTGACAGGTGCGATGGTGATGGCGCTGGGGCATGAATATTGTGGCACGTTTGTTACTGATAAGGCTTTGTGGGAGCAAATGGAGCGTGCCGGTATGGATACGGATGAGAAGCTATGGCGTATGCCGTTAGATGAAGTCTGGAAAAAAGATATGGAAGGCACGATTTCTGATACCCAGAATATGGCGAAGTCAGGTCGTTGGGCAGGCGCGTGTACGGCTGCTGGTTTCTTGTGGCACTTTATTGAGGGTGATACGCCATGGGCGCATATGGATATTGCAGGTACGGCGTGGATTAAGTCTGATAAAGATGTGACGCCTAAATACGGTACTGGTTTTGGTGTGCGTGTTCTTGATCGATTGGTCGCTGATAATTATGAACGTCCGTAAGACGTATTTTCGAGATTATATATAATGGTATCGCGTTCATCTTCTTTGACTTCAGAATCTCGTGAAAAACAGGCGGATGAGCATTCTTTTGATCTTGGGCGGCTACGTAGTCCTAAGCAATTGATTGATGCAGGCCTTGTTCTTGAGGGCGATCGGGATGCCCATGAGGATTTAGCATCACGCTATGACATTGGGGTGAGTGCGCATGTTTATTCGCGTATCGCGGATAAGGGGAATGCTTTATCTGATCCTGTTGGGCGTCAATATGTTCCGTCGGTCAAAGAATTGAAAATCCAAAATAATGAAATGAATGACCCAATAGGGGATGATGTTTACAGTCCTGTACGTGGGATTGTTCACAGATATCCTGATCGTGTTTTATTTAAAGTTACGAATGTTTGTGCGGTATATTGCCGATATTGTTTTCGTCGTGAGATGATTGGTGCGGGTGCAGATCATTTATCTGATGATGATATTGAACATGCGTTGGACTATATCAGGGCGCAAAAGAGTATCTGGGAAGTGATCTTAACGGGGGGTGATCCGTTGGTTCTTTCGCCGCGTCGTTTGAGTTATATTTTGCAAGAGCTTGATAAAATTTCTCATGTTGAAGTTATTCGTATTCATACACGTCTTCCTATCGTAGATCCTGGTAAAATAAATGATACGCTTATATCCGTATTGAAGTCTGTACCTAAGGGAATTCATATAGTTTTGCATGTAAATCATACGCAGGAATTATCGGATAAAGTTAAGAGTTCTATTTTTTCATTACGTATGGCTGGGTGTTCACTTTTTTCGCAATCAGTCTTGTTGAAAAACGTTAATGATAACGCAGAAGTGTTAGAAAATCTGTTTAGGAAATTGACATGTCTGCATGTCCATCCGTATTATTTGCATCACATGGATCGTGCCAAAGGGACATCGCATTTCCGCGTTTCTTTAGAGCGTGGAATGGAAATAATGCGCGACTTACAGGGGCGTGTGTCGGGGTTATGTTTACCAAAATATATGTTAGATATCCCTGGTGGGTATGGGAAGATTCCTATTGATAGTGGGCATGTTACGCGATTGGATGGCGCAACTTATCAGGTGGTGGATTATCAGGGTGATGTTCATCTTTATATAGATACGGGTGAGGAATAGGTATGACAGAGGTTCGTTTTTACCATTTACAACGCCAATCAGAACAGCAGGTTTTACCGCTTTTGCTTTCTAAGGCAATGGAGCGCGGGCATCGTATTGTTTTAAAATGTCAGGATGCGGGGCAGGTAGAGCAAGTGAATGATTTTTTGTGGTCTTATGATGCAAATAGTTTTTTACCTCATGGAAGCCGTAAAAATGGGAATGCGGAGAAGCAACCTATTTGGATTACGGAGAAAGATGAGAACCCGAACAAAGCCGATGTATTGATCTTGTGTCAGGGGGCAAGTTCGGAAATGCAGGGGGATTTTAAGCTGTGTTGTGAAATGCTGAATGGGCTTGATGAGAGTGCAGTGAGTGACGCGCGGCAGAGGTGGAAGCTATATAAAGATCAAGAGTTTGATGTGACTTATTGGCAGCAAGGAGATGGCGGCGGTTGGGAGAAAAAGGCGTAGCGCTGCTTTTATTTATCTTGTGGCACCGTTATATAGTCTCTCTTATACGCCTTGTTCCTCGTTAGCCGTCACATTCATTTGCCTATCTGACGATAAGGTTCTTTGAAAGCAAAGAAAAAGCCGACCATATGGCCGGCTTTTATTAATTCTAATTCATGCTGATCTTATTAGTGGTGGCCATCTTGTGGGGCTGCCTCTTCAGTAGGTGCTTCTTCAGCAGGAGGAGCGAATGCGGCTTGTTCTGCGGCAATTTCGTTCTCTGTTGGTAGGGCAACCGGCGCATCTGATTTTGTTCTGAGCCATGCAATGAGAGCGGCACGATCTTTTGGTTTTTTAAGACCTGCAAAGTTCATTTTCGTGCCTGGCGCATATTTCTTTGGTTTGGTCAGGAATTTGTTTAATGAGTCGTAATCCCATTTACCACCGACAGCTTGTAGGCCGTCAGAATATTTAAATCCTGTTTCTGCTGCTTTTTCCTTATTTACGGTGTTCCAAAGGTTTGGCCCTTGTTTTGTCGCACCGCCTTTTTCAAAAGAGTGGCATGACGCACAAACTTTTGAAAGTTTTGCACCTTTTGCAATATCTGCCTCGGCTAAAAGAGCCATGATCGGATCAGGTATCTTTGGTTTCTTTGGTGCGTTCGTGTGTCCGCCGGTACTTGCCGCGCCTTCGATTGGAACGGTATCTTTTTCAAGAGATTCAGCTACGACAATTTTATCTGCGATAAAGCTGACGAGCATAACGGTTATACCTGCACATAAAATGGCGGCGAAAATTTTATTAAGTTCAAAACTGGACATGGATCATTGTAACCATATGTTTTATTAATCACTGAAATCTACACATAATGTAGCAAAAGTTAAAAAGCGTTTTCTTTGACAGAAGTCAAGAAAGACTTAAATAAAATATAACAGCTCATTTCCTTTTGTCGACATAGATATACAGTTTGCGTATAGTCATTCAACTAAAAAATGACAAATAAGTAAGTGAAAGGTGTCTTATGACCCGAAAATATAAATCAATAGCTTTCCAAGGTGCGCATGGCGCTTATTCTGATATGTCTTGCCGTGCGGTTTTTCCAGACCTGCAAACATTGCCTTGTGATTCTTTTGATGAAGCGTTTCGCGCAGTTATTGACGGGCGTGCCGACCTTGCCATGATTCCTGTAGATAACACGATCGCAGGACGGGTGGCAGATGTGCATCACCTTATGCCGCAGGGGGATCTTTTTATTATCGGTGAGCATTTTCAGCCTGTGAATCACATGCTTTTAGGTGTCAAAGGTACAAAAATTGAGGATATAAAATATGTACATAGCCATGTTCATGCAATTCCGCAATGCCGTGAATTTTTGAAAACTTTGGATGCAAAAGCATATGTACATGCCGATACGGCGGGAGCGGCCAAGGAAATTGCCGAGAAAAATGATCCGGCTCATGCGGCGATTGCGTCGTCTTTGGCGGCAGAGATATATGATTTGGATGTTTTGAAAAAGGATGTTGAAGATGTTGAGCATAATGTGACGCGCTTTTTAATCCTTTCGCAGGAGCCTGATTTCCCTGACTTAGAAGAAGATGATGTGATTACGAGTTTATTATTTGAAGTGCGTAATATACCTGCAGCTCTTTATAAGGCATTGGGCGGTTTTGCGACAAATGGGTTGAGCATGACGAAGCTGGAGTCATATGTGGATGAGAACTTTCAAGCTGCACGATTTTATTGTGATATTGAAGGACACCCTGAAAGTCGTGATTTTAACCGTGCTCTGGAGGAGTTGGGGTTTTATGCGAAGGATGTTAAGTTACTTGGTGCCTATAATGCACATCCGTTTCGTAAAAGTTACGTTTCGGACTTTGGAGAGCTGTAACACTTCTTTAAGTGTTTGAGTTTATTTTAAATTAACTCTTGCATAGACCTATTATATCTATGCTAGATTTGTAGCGATTTGAATTATAAGAAGAGGATACTCTATGCCAACACATTCAGAATTAGCGGGTAAGCTATTGGTTGACGCGGCAACGTTCTTTCGGACGTTAGCTACGCAGAATGCTGATTTGACAGAGCAAATGACCGAGAATGCGACCGTATTTGAACAGATGGGGGCATTGATTGTACAGGATCCACAAGGGACTTTAGAAGGTACATCTCACGCAGAATTATCAGGCCGTCTTTTGAAGGATGCAGCAGGGTTTTTTAGGACTTTGGCGGATCAGAACGAGCCAATCCGTGATCAAATGGAAGAAAATGCCAATGTTTACGATCAAATTGGCGATCTTGTAACTGAAGATCCTCTTGGAATACTTGATTAATTATAAATATTCGGTATTTATTTTTAGCATTCTAAATAAATTTTGCCATGGTAAGACGTTCTTCTCATAACTGCGTAATGTCTTACCTTTAAAACGTTTTTCAGATGAGCAAAATGTGCGCTCTTTTACCTCAATTTTTTCATATTTTTGGCGTTTATGTAGAAGCTTTGCCTGTGTCACTGCGCGTCTCATGCTATGTGTAGCGCCAACGCGTTCCCATTTGGATAATCGGGATTCGTCGGTGGGTTTGTGGTAAATATAAATGCAGTATTGCGCGGGTAATTCGTTGTTTTTTAAAGCGTTCACCATATGAAATTCCGAATTCTTAAAAATATATAAATAAATACGGGTTTCAGGGTACGGGCAAATTGTTAACAGAACGTTAATTTTTATATAAAGTCGCAGTTTTCCACTGCTTTAGCATTGCTATCTATTTGAGTTTTTATAGGAATATGGTTATACTGATTTTATCATTCCTATTGGCATTCCTGCCTTGGTTTTACACAAAATTAATATTATTCAGTTAACTAGAGTATTTTAGAGGGAAAATCCGTCATGGCGCGTTCTCGTACAATTAAGAGATCACGAAAAAAAGATAAGGGATCAGTTTCATTCTTACCTGATTCTTTGCAGGCTTTTATTGCGCGCCGTTTGGTTGATAGTATTGCGCTGATTCTCCTTGTTGTTTCTGCTTTTATTCTTGCATCATTGTTGAGCTATAATAATGCCGATCCATCATGGAATACGGCAAGTGGCGATAGTGCTCCGGTTGTGTCGAATATCGGATCTGTGCCAGGTGCGTGGATTTCTGATCTTCTTTTGCAAACATTGGGATTTGGCTCGGTTATGCTTGGGCTTGCGTTTGCAATGTGGGGATATAAAGTTTTTAAACGTCAATCTGTGCGCCCTATATCTTTACGCTTTGCGGCTGTCCTTTTGTCTTCTCTTCTTATGTCTGTTGCGCTTGCGCAAGTTCCGGCAGGGCAGTGGTCTGTGCATCCGTATTTGGGAAGTAGTGCGGGTACGTTGATTCTAAATTATATTGTAGCTGTGACGCAGTTCTTACATATTCCTTATGCGCATAATATTCTTGCGAGTGCGTGTGGTGTTATTGGTATCGGTGTATTTTTATATGCGGGTGCGTTTAGTCGTTATGAAATGGCATCTATTTGGTTCCGTGTAAAAGTCGTGGCTTATACAGTGGCGGTTATGATTTTATCTGCAATTGCTGCATTTCAGGGGTGGATCGCACGTTATAATCAACCTGATTATGAGAGTGAACCATTACAGCTTGGTATTCTTGAGCGGTTAAAGGCGGTTAAGGCAGAGCGTGAGGTCGCGAAAGCGGAGCGCAAGGTTGCTGCTGCGCCGAAGAAAATTAAAAAAGAGAAACCTGCATTACAGGATGATATTCCTGCGCCGGTTGATTTGCGTGCGGGAGTGGATGAAACGGAAGATGCGTTGGATATGCCGATGGGAACGTCTGCCGCGTCTATTCCGGTGGTAACACCACAAATGAGTAAGTCCAAGAAGCAGTCTTCTAAATCTTCTGATACATCGCAGCAGCGTTTTGCTTTGTCTGATGTGGATGGAGAGTGGGAATTGCCGCCGATATCCTTAATTCAAGAAGTTCCGGCAGGGACAAAATGTGAGACACTCAATGAAGGTGCGTTACGTAAGAACGCGGAATTGCTACAAAATGTTTTGGCCGATTTTAATATTAAAGGCGAGATCGTTAGTATTCATCCCGGCCCTGTTGTTACGCTTTATGAGCTTGAGCCTGCGCCGGGTACGAAGTCTTCTCGTGTGATTTCTTTAAGCGATGATATTGCGCGTTCTATGTCTGCGATTTCTGTACGTTGTGCTGTTGTGCCGGGACGCAATGTTATTGGTATTGAGCTGCCGAATAAAATACGTCAGACCGTGTATATGAAAGAGATGCTTGCTGCGCGTCACTATGAAAAAACGTCGGCGAAGCTTCCGCTTATTCTTGGAAAAGATATTGGTGGTCAACCGATTTTGGCAGACTTGGCGAAGATGCCGCACTTGCTTGTTGCTGGTACAACTGGTTCGGGTAAGTCTGTTGCCGTGAATACGATGATTATGTCTTTGCTTTATCGTTTATCGCCTGAGCAGTGCCGTTTCATTATGATTGATCCGAAGATGTTGGAATTATCGGTTTATGATGATATTCCGCATCTTCTTACACCTGTTGTTACCGAGCCGACTAAAGCTATTGTTGCTTTAAAATGGGCAGTCCACGAGATGGAAAATCGTTATCGTAACATGTCAAAGTTGGGTGTTCGTAATGTAGAGGGGTATAACCAACGTATTCGTGAAGCCATTAAGAATGGCGAAGAGATCATGAATAAGGTTCAAACAGGATTTGAACCGGATACAGGTAAACCGATTTTTGAAGATCAGCCTATGGCGCTGAATGAGCTTCCGTATATTGTTATTATTGTTGATGAGTTTGCCGACCTTATGCTTGTGGCCGGTAAGGATGTGGAGAATGCAATTCAACGTTTGGCACAGATGGCGCGTGCTGCGGGATTGCATTTGATTATGGCGACACAACGTCCGTCTGTTGATGTTATCACGGGTGTTGTTAAAGCGAACTTTCCAACACGTATTTCATTTCAGGTTACTTCCAAGATCGACAGTAGAACAATTCTTGGCGATTCAGGAGCGGAGCAGCTTCTTGGTATGGGAGATATGCTTTATATGGCACCGGGTGGTAGAATTACACGTGTGCACGGGCCGTTCTGTTCAGATGAAGATGTTGAAAAAGCTACGAATTTCCTACGTTCTCAGGCAAAGCCAAGCTATATCGAAGATGTCACAAGTGAAGATGCCGAGTTTGGTGGTAGTGATGTTATGAACGCGATGTTTGGCGGTGGTGATGGTGAGGGCAGCGATAAAGTTGATGAGCTTTATGATCAGGCCGTTGCAGTTATCACGCGTGAAGGAAAAGTCTCCACGAGTTTTGTTCAACGTCATTTGCAAATTGGATATAATCGCGCTGCGCGTATTGTCGAGGAAATGGAACGTCAAGGCGTTATCTCTCCGGCTAGTTCAACAGGTAAACGCCAAATTTTGGTTAATGACCATAGTGGTGCGTAGTATTTCTTGATGACTTTGACACCGGATATAATTATGTTTTACCATAAGTTTAAATAATAATTATTAGGGTGATATAGAATGGGACATTATAATCCCTTAACTGAAAGAGTTAGAGACGCTCTGTTGGCTGGTGAAGCTCCTGAAGATTTGATGCAAGAGTTTGGTGATAAAGAAACCGGACGCAGTCTTGCGATTTTATCTACGTTTGAGCCGCCAGAGCAAAGAGAGGCATTGTTTGGTAAGCCTGCAAGTGACCTTAAAATTCTTTGTGATGTTAATTTTAGTTATGCATTAACTCTTCCGATTTATGAGAATATAGGCGCGCCGCATTATACGTTTTCACAACGGTTTAAAGATCAGTTTATGTTGGAGAGTGCGGGGATTGGTGAAATTCGTCCGAACAGTTCGGATGTCGATTTATATGCCTATGCACGTGATAATTCATATGATGCTATATTGAGTTGTGATCGTAATCTGTCCGGTTCAAAGGATCTTTGTTGGATTGCTCGTGACAGTTTTTCTAAGCGTAATGCTGATGATCCGTTGATACCGACTATTGCTATTTTAAAGCCGGGGGATGAAGCTGGTGCTGTTTTTTTAGAGCAGTATGGTTCGCGTATAATTGATTCTATTGAAAAGCGGGATAAACCATTTGTTGATTTTCTAGTGGAGCCTCGTCAAGCTGAGGAAGCCATTGAAGCAGATCAACCGGGGGCATGGTTGAAGAACTATCTTGCCCAACGAAATGAACCTGAGCCGTGATTTATCGTAAAGTTTTTTATAATTCCGAAGGTTTTCCGTATATTAATCCGTAATTAGATAGAGCAGAGCTTTTCATCGCTTTGTGGTCTTGTTAAGCTTGTTTCAGTTTATAAGAAAGTTATGTTTATGAGAAAAATTGCAGCCTTGCTTGTTTTTGCTTTGTGCACAGTGATTGCTCAGCCTTCTTTTGCGCAAGATGTAAAAGAGGCGAGTGTTGAGGATATTGAGCGGGCAGAAAAATATCTGCAAAATTTAAAATCAGCACAGGCGCGTTTTGTGCAGACCACGCATGATGGGGTGCAATTGGTTGGGACGTTTTATATGAAGCGTCCGGGGAAATTACGGTTTGAGTATGATCCGCCGATTGAGAACTTTGTCGTGGCGGATGGTATATTCATTTATTTCTATGATGCAGAATTAGAGGAGCAAACAAACGCACCGATCAGTACGACTTTGGCGAATTTCTTTTTACGCAAAGAATTTTCTTTGACCGGAGATTTGATTGTAAAAGATGCGAAATATGCAGGTGGTTTGTTACAGGTGAAAGTCGTTAAGGCGGATGAACCGGAGTCAGGGTCTATTACTTTTGCATTTGATAAGAAACCATTTGAGCTTAAAAAATGGCGTGTGATTGATGCTCAAGGTTTAATTACTGAGGTTGAGTTGTTTTATCTGAAAAAAGGTGTGAAACACGAATCCGGTTTATTTTCTTTTGTTGATCCAAAGAGAACAGATGAAAAGCCGAGTTATAATGACTGAGGGCCCGCTTGATCATTTAATTCGTTTATTATCGGGGTTGCCGGGGCTTGGCAATCGTTCGGCGCGGCGTATTGCGCTGCATTTGCTTTCTAAACGCGGAAGTTTGATGATGCCGCTTGCTCATGCTTTGTCCGATGCGGCGGAAAATGTGAAATCTTGTAATGTTTGCGGAAATTTGGACATGATTGATCCGTGTGGGATTTGTCGTGATCAGAAACGTAATGCGTTGCAAATATGTGTCGTGTCGCAGGTTAGTGATGTGTGGGCGATTGAACGTACGGGTGCGTATCGGGGGCATTATCATGTATTAGGCGGGCTATTATCTGCATTGGATGGTATCGGGCCTAGTGATTTGCGTATTGAAACCCTTATAGAGCGTGTTCGTGGGAATGACGCATTTGATGAGGTTATCCTTGCCTTAAGTGCGACAGTGGACGGGCAATCAACGGCGCATTATATCTCTGACCATCTTCTACCGTTTGATGTAAAGGTATCGCATTTGGCGCATGGTGTACCGGTTGGAGGAGAGCTGGATTATCTTGATGATGGAACGATAACCACAGCTCTGCGCTCCCGGGCGTAAGTTTTATTCTTTTTCAGAAATATAAAGAGTTCCGCTTGTTGTTGTTTGTAAGGCAGCAACATGGGTGTAATGCGCGCTATGATCGCCGCCGATGGAAATATCGTAATATGTGCCAGCGGGAAAGTAGTGGTCGTTTGTATCTGCGCTTACAGAGGAATCACCGAAGGTAAGATAAACGGGTACATCTGAATATAGGCTGATGATACGGGTGCCGGCGTTGAATGCGGAGGCATTACGTGCGGATGATGCGCCAATTGTAATTGTATGTGCGCCTCCATCTTTTAGGCGAAGGGCCGGAATTGGGTTGTCGTTTACATCTTTTGGCATCAGGGTTGTCATGTTTTTTCTCCTTGAGTTGTTAAGCTGAAATATTGGAATGAAAAAAGCCCTGCGAGAGGCAGAGCTTAAGACGGATTCGTTGCTTTGTTATGGAGTATGTTAGGATAATATTCTTATTATGTCAAGGTTATTCGCATTGGTAGAGCATGTATGATTTTTGTCTTTGTGTGAAAGAGCGAATCCAGAAGATTGAAACAATGCTCCACCCGACAAGCCATAGAGCCATGATGTAGGGTGTATCTTGTATCTTTAATGTGTATAGGCATAAAACACCGATTATGCATAGACTGGCAATTGCACCTGCTGCTTGTCGTGTCCCCTTTAGGCAGGCGTAGAGCATTATGCATGTGCTGTAGAGTATCAGCAGGGCTAGTGGTATATGTGCAGTATCATTCGACAACATATGAGGGGTAAGTGGAATTTGCGTCAGTTCGTGAGGTGTAAACGGAACCGGTTGGTATAAGAGGAGGATCGCAAGAAGGATAGTTAAAAAACCAAGTAGGATGCGTGATGCACTTTGACTATATGCGTATGTTTGTCCGGCCCAAAATGCGCTACCTATGATAAAGACAGAGGTGGATATTTCGCTTATCGTATTGATTGATAATATTTGTGTGTTTTTCCATTCGATATAAAGAGACACGGCAACGTAAGCCAACCCAATTATAAGCCAGAGCAGTGTGCGCTCTTGTATTGATTGCATGGCGTACTTGCCCCGTTTGATATGATTATTGCTATCCATTCGGGAGACAAGATCGTAAGCCAGAGCAGAACTGTCTTTATTGGTATTTTTAGAGGGGCGTTTTTGGATGTGGGCCGGGAATAATTCACTAACCTCATAGAGCGACAGGCACCGCATTAAGATATAAATACCCCATAGAATTGATATGATACCAAGTGATGCAGGTGTTTCTTTTGCAAAAAGAAATGCAGGAACGCTTAATGATATTAAGGTTATATAAGTGAGCAGGCCGGGGTGTTTTGATGTGTAATAAGAGATCATGGCATCACATGTTTATTGCGTGATAGATCGAAAGAGGCAAACTCGTTATGAAACGGTATGGTGGTTTGTGCAGATACGTTTCGATGATGTTTATTGGGTTGTGTTACCAATATGACACCCATGCAAATCTGTAGGCCTGCAAACAATGACAGGCCGAGAAGGGTAATTCTTCGGATAAGGATAGGGTATGTGATTCGCATACCATTATGATATTTGAAATCTAGCTGTCGTTATAGCTGCCATAGTCGTTAATTGTATCGCCATAGCCAAATTGGACATGTTTTTTAAGGTCTATATGCGTTAAAACAGTTGCGATGCGTGTGTTTCCGAATTTTGAAAATTGTGTAATACCATTGTGGACAAGTCTACGTGGGGTTTTATTCCAAGCCACAGCATAAAGAATTTGATCTGATAATTTTTGTAATGCGCGTGCATCAGATACAGCCATGCAGGCGGGAGTGTCGAGAATGACAATATCATATGTTTGACGTAGAGAACGTACCAGTTGCTCCATTTTATCTGATGAGATTAAGTCAAGGGCACTGTTTGGAACGGCGCGCCCGTAGATGATATGCAATCCTGATGTATCAGATGTGTCGATTATATCTTCTAACTTTTTATGACCACCCAGATATTCAACAAGGGATAATTTATTATTTTTACCGAAGCATTTATGCACGCTTGGTGAACGCAAATCTGTGTCAATTAAAATGACCCGTTTTCCTGATTTTGCGCTTAATTGTGCGAGCCAACATGACAAGGTTGTTTTTCCTTCATTTTGTAGTGATGAAGTTATTGATATTGTCTGGTTTTCTGCGCTTTGTGTGTCATGTCGTAATTTCAAAACGAGTTGGAGCGTTCGTACAGACTCTGTTAGATTTGATGATGGATTATCCATGACATAATCGGCCATAGGTTTTGTTTTATTTTTATCAATTCTGGGTATGAGGGCATAGCAAGGAAGGTTCAGGAATTCTTCTAGTTGGCGTCCACTTAAAAACGTGTTTCTGATCTTTTCATTCAGCAAAACAATCAATAAAGCGAAGAGTAAAGAGAGGCTCGTTCCGATTGCCATAATTTTAGGTGCATTGGGGGCAATCGATTTTTGCGGTACGCGTGCTATTTTTAAAATACGTGGCTTAGGGGTGGGTTTTTGTATGCTGATTTTGTGCTGATTTTGTAATTTATGTTGGAGTGTGCGATTAGCTTTTATTTTCTCCTGTAACATTTCTATAATGTTAGAGATCTTTGGGCTTATTTCATTTGTTGCCGTTGTTTGCGCGCTTTGCACTTCCAGAGCAGTGATTTGTGTGCCGAGTGTATCGTATTTGTTTTTTAATCTATGCATGATCGCTTTGCTCTCAAGCATTATTTCATGTCTGATTAGGGAGATTTCTGAGTTTATATCAATAATTTTTGGGTGCTTATGTCCGTACTTTTCGGAGAGCTCATTTAATTTTTGCTGTTTTTGTGTTTTTTGTAGCTTTAATTCTTGGATATTCGCTGAGTTTAAAATAGCAGGTGCGTTTAAGTTGTTCTTAAGTGTGCCATCTGTATTTAAGAATGGGGCAATATGATTCCTGATCTGGATGTATTCCAGTTTTATTTTTTCAAGGTCTTTATTCGGTGTGACTTGTTTTTGTGGTGGTGTTGCATTTGCGTAATTTTGGATTTCTGTCAAAGTTGTCTGTAGAGTTTTTTCATCTTCGCGTAAGGTGTTTAATGTTTGGTGAAGCTGATCACTTTCTATAGGTGTTTTGATTTCCGGCTTGTAGTTTTTTATATATGTTGCGGCAACTTTATTGAGTAAGCGTGCCGTGTATTGTGGATTTTCTGATGTGTAAGATAGTGCAAGAACATATGAATCCGGTATGTGGTGGCCGCTTAAATTTTGTATGTATGGACGATAGGGGGGCTGTAGTTCATGCGCTGCGGATTGCAATAGGGCGGGGCTAAGCAGGTATTCTTTTTGTGTGTTAATTTGTATTTTGCTTTGGCCTTTGAACACGATTTGGAGTTGGGAGCGATATGTACGCGGTGTGCTTTTAATATAAAGAGCGGTTGTGGAAACGCCAAGCAATGTGACGGCACAGATCATTACCCTTTTGCGCCATAATGTTTGTGTTATGGCATTAAAGGTTTCTTTTGAACCTGAGGGCGGTGTATGAGGGTGTATATCATTTGTCATGTATTATGGCTTCTTAATTAAAAGAAGAAACGCTCCTTTACTATGATCGTGTCACCGGGAAGGAGTGAATAATCAAGCGGGTTGTCTTTGGTGCGTAATTTCTCACCATTTTGTGTGTGCATCACCTCAAATTTATTTTTATTGGCGTAGCGTGTAAACCCGCCTGCGATTGCGACAGCGTGTAATATATTTACGTTGTCTTCGGGGAATTCATAATGGCCCGGATTTTCAACTTCTCCCAAAATGTAAAAGCTTTTTGGTTTTATGGCGAAGACGGAAATTATCGGGTGATGTATGTAGCCATCTTGTAATGACAGTTTCAAAAATGTTTCAATATCTTGTCCGGTTTTTCCGGCGACGTGAACCTTCCCAATCATAGGAAGCATGATCATACCAGTGTCATCAATTAGGTAGTTTTGGGATAAGGTCGCCTCATCTAATACACTAATGTGGATTTTTTCACCTTCTGAGAATGTATAGCCGTGCGCGTTTCGTAATGCTTGTTCTTGTGCATAGGCAGGGGTGGCAGAAAGGCTTGCCAACAGAGGAAGTATCAAAAGTTTTCTTATGTGCGACATATTGAAAACACAAGGTTGTTAATGGGAAAACGCAGTGATATTGGATTTTTATCCACATATCATATCGGTTTTATCCACAGGTGGCAAGGCCATCTATTGTGTTTATATTTATACTTATTGTATCGAATGTAAGTTGTCGGATTAGTATAATTTTATTTTTCAATACTGTCCGATCTGTATATTACGATTCTGGCTTTAAATGATCTTTTGTGATTGTGTGACTTACAATGCGTGAACCGACCGGAAGATCAGTGAGTTGCACCGAAACCTCAGGTGCATGACCTTCTTTTTCAAACAGATCCTGACAGCTTGTTAAGGCTTCTGCAAAACGGTTTGCCGCTTCTAACGGTTCTGTTTCATACATGGGACGTTGAAGGAGCAGTGCAAATTCAGATGGTGATGTTTGTGCGATAATGTCTGATTGTCTGCGAATGCGTACTAAATATTTTGATAATTTAGCAACGGTATAATCGGCAGCGTAAGGACCTTCGGCCTCATAGATTGCTTTATAATTTGTTATGTTGATGAAGACAATGAATGTGCGCTCACCATAACGGTCTGCACGATCAATGGCAGATAGGAATAATTGATTGAATGCGGATTTGGCGATGATCCCACCGGCACTTGGGAAATCTTCTGAATCGTCGCCAATACGCTCGATTAATGTGGTGAGGAAACGTGCATTATCAACCGCGGTGTCTAAAATTTCATGATCTATAGGTTTGGATATAACGTCATTTGCTCCTGCCTGTATGGCCTCTATTTGTGTGCTTTCACCGCCCATTTGTACAATGTAAGGGTAGTTGGCAGCGGCGCGGCGTAACTTTAATATAATCGGGCGAGCGCTTGTTAATGGTGAGGGGTCGATAAAGATCATATCGTATGTTTCTGATGATAAGCGCTCAACGGCATTATTCTTAACCGGCTCTTCTGTAATTTTATGACCAAGTGGCTCCAGACGATTACTCATCAGTTGTGTGGAGATGCTTTCCCGATCGATGACTAGAATTTTCATAGTGCTTGCCTTTTTGTATGCCGATTGCTTGCGCGTTTATTCCGAAGGGATTTTTTATGCATATATATTATATACGAATTCTTTCCCCCCAGTGATAATGACAAAAAAACAGTTAAAAAAAAACTAATAAATTCAAAGAGGAAGCCAAGCCTTTATTTGACAATTTATATCGTCTAATATACACCACGAATAATGTTGAAAATCTTGTAACTATGGTGAGAGATTTGTCGGGTTCAATATATTTGCGCGTTACTATTAAATGCCACGCGTTTTATACAAGCAAAATGAATGGTTTAGGTTTTGTTTTCCGGTGATTAAAAGTCTCTTACTTATGCGTAAATAAAAAAGGAAGAAAATGAGTATTACCTTACATAAAAATGATTTGCCGGATGATGTTGATCTGGGAAATGTTGTGGCTATCGATACCGAGACTTTGGGATTAAATATGAATCGTGACCGTTTGTGTCTGGTTCAATTATCCAGTGGTGACGGTAATGCGCATCTTGTTCAGATGCTTGATCGTTCTTACGATGCGCCAAATTTGAAGAAGTTGGTTTCAAATCCTGATGTTATGAAGTTGTTTCATTTCGGGCGTTTTGATGTTGCGATTTTGCAGAAGTCTTTGGGCGTGAAATGTCCGAATATCTATTGTACTAAAATCGCGTCGAAGTTAGTTCGCACTTATACGGAGAAGCATGGTCTGCGTCATTTGTGCCGTGAGCTTTTGGGTGTTGACCTTAGTAAGGGGCAGCAATCATCTGACTGGGGTGCGGAGGAGCTTAGCCCGGAACAGTTAAATTATGCGGCAAGTGATGTTTATTATCTTCACAAACTTAAGGCGAAGTTAGATGTTTGTCTGGAGCGTGAAGGTCGTGTGGAGCTTGCACAGGAATGCTTTGATTTTCTGGCAACACGTGTTGATCTGGATCTTAAGGGATGGTCGTACGATATTTTTGAACACTAAGTTCAATTTTTAAACTTATTAAGAGTTAAGGTGGTTTTTCGTGAGTGCACAAGACGATATAAAGCGAGCGGTTCATGTATTGACGTCGGAGGCTGATGCGCTGAATGTTTTGGCGAGTATAGTTGATGATGAATTTCATAAAGCTGTTGAAGCTGTGCACTCAATGAAAACTGCACAAGGTGGCGCAGGCCGCCTTATTATTGCAGGTATCGGGAAAAGCGGTCACGTTGCGCGTAAGATTGCCGCGACTATGGCTTCGACCGGTACGCCATCCTATTTTGTGCATCCCGGTGAAGCCAGTCATGGTGATATGGGAATGATTACAGAGCGTGATGTTGTTTTAATGCTTTCTAATTCCGGTGAGAATTCTGAGCTTTCAGATCTTATTCATTATACACGACGCTATGATATTACGTTGATTAGTATGACGAGTAATCCGGATTCAACGCTTGCCCGCCATTCTGATGTGCGTCTTTTATTGCCGAAAGTTGGCGAAGTTTGTCCTAATGGTCTTGCACCGACAACATCGACGACGATGATGATTGCGTATGGCGATGCTTTGGCGATTGCCTTGTTAGAGCGTTTAGGTTTAACGCCGGAACAATATAAAGTATTTCATCCGGGTGGAAAACTTGGGCAGAAGCTTATGAACGTGTCTGAGCTTATGGTATCAGGGGATGATCTTCCGATTGTTTCCGAGGGTACGTTGATGGATGAAGCGTTGCTTGTGATGACGGAGAAAAATCTTGGTGTTGTATTGGTTTTTGATGCGCAGAAGAAGCTGCTTGGTATTATTACAGATGGTGATTTGAAGCGTCATATGTCTGCGGATTTGCTACAGAAAACTGTTACTGATGTTATGACATCTGATCCAAAATCTATTTCAAAGGATGCTTTGGCAGTCGAAGCAATGGACATTATGACGAAAGTGCCCGGGCGTTATATTACAAGCCTTATCGTAGATGATGGGCAGCAGGTGTGTGGTATTATTCGTCTACAAGATTGTTTACAAGCGGGTATCGCCTAACCTATAGTCTTGTTCTCGGTTTCATTGTTGTTTATGGAACACGCGTCGTGATTGTCTCTCATTGGCGATACACTTATGTGATAGAGGCTGGCTATGGATCAAAATCAGGTAAATACTTCACAAAATGAAGACCGTCTTGCCAGATTGGCGGCTCGCTCTTCTGCGCCGGCAACAGTTAATCAAGGATATACAACATTTGTGCGTGTGATGCGCCTTGCGCTTCCTGTTGTGGCGGTTGGAATTATTGCGTTGCTTTATAGCCGGACGGGTGAGCAGGAGAGTGCGATTGTTCCTGTTGAGGAATATACGCAAGAGATTGAAGAACAGCAGATTTCACGTAATGAGTTGCTTAACCCTAAATTTGAAAGCGTTGATAAGAAGGATCAGCCGTATTTGATTACTGCGGATCGTGCGATTCAGGGTGAGATGAATAAAGAACTTATCATGTTAGAACGTCCAATTGGCACGATGACTATGTCGGATGGTGTGCAAGTCAGAATGCATTCAGATACCGGAGCATATAGGCAAGATACAGAGCGTTTCTTTTTGCAGGGGAATGTGCATCTTGAGCATGCGCAAGGGTATAAAATCTTTAGTGAAGAAGCACATATTGATTTGAAGAAAAATTTTGCATGGTCGGAAAAAGATGTGCGTGGTGAGGGGCCGGACCTTTTTATTGAAGGTTCAGGTGTACATGCCAATGGAAAAACTGGTGAGATTGTTTTTACCGGACCTGCCAAGTTAATCCTTGATGATGGTTTTGAGGGGATAAAATGATATTGAAACGATTTTCTTATTTTATAATATTTGCTCTCATCGGGGCATGCTTTTTGACTGGTGGTGTGTTCGCACAACAAAATCCGGATAGTAAGAAGCCCTTGGAGATTACGGCAGATGAAAGTTTGGAATGGCACCGTAATGCGTTTTATTTTAAGGCCAAAACCAACGTGCGCGCGGTGCAGGGCGGGACAACGCTTTATTCTGATGTACTAACGGCAAAGTATCGTGAGGGTAAAAAGGGCGGTATGGACATTTATGCCGTTAATGCGGATGGTCATGTGAAGATTATTTCACAGCAGAGTAAGGCCTACGGCGATAAAGCGGTTTATAGCATTGATAAGGGCTTTGCCGTGATGACAGGTAAGAACCTGAAACTTGTTTCTGACGATCAAACCGTTACGGCGCGTGATAAATTTCAATATTGGGTGAATGCAGGGCGATTGGAAGCTATTGGTAAAGCGGTTGCCGTTCGTGCAGGGGATCGGGTTGAGGGCGATAAACTTATTGCTGTTTTTACGCAAAATAAAAATGGTAAGCGCGTGCTTAAGACTTTAGAGGCGATTGGTAACGTTGTTATTACAACGGAGACAGAAGTTTTACGCGGAGAGCGTGGTGTTTATAATGCCGCTACAAATGTAGCGGAGTTGCATGAAAATGTAAAAATTACACGCGGGCCTAATGTTCTTGAGGGAACGAAGGCACAAGTTGATTTGGATACAAATATCAGTAAGATATTTGGGGGCGCACAGAATGGTGGGCAGGTTCGTGGAGTTTTCTATCCGGGGTCGGAAGATAAACCGAGTAATGATGCTGAATAATCAGGTCATTTGATTTTTGTAATATATAGTTTTTACAGCTATGGTGCTTGATAGGTAAGGAGGTCGTAATGGAATTTCTTTTAGCATGGTTTTTATTTGCGTCTGTGCAAGTGGCGGCAACGATGTCACCGGGGCCGGCTTTTGTCGTTTCTGTGCGTAATGCAATGGCATATGGACGTCGTGCGGGTATTTATACTGCTCTTGGGTTGGCCTTTGGTATTGCTGTGCATGTTATTTTGGTTCTTGCTGGCTTATCATTTTTGATTGCACAATCTGTTATTGCCTTTGCGGTGGTTAAATATGTTGGTGCGGCGTATCTTGTGTATATTGGTATAAAGGCGATTTTGGCGCGTAAGAAAGCCGCAGGTTCTACGCAGAATGGTGTGGATTCTGGTGAGGAAAATGTTGCGCGAAAGAGTATGAGAGTGTGGAAAGCGGTTCGTGTTGGTTTTCTAACGAATGTCTTAAACCCGAAGGCGATGGTTTTCTTTACGGCTGTATATACACAGTTTTTAGATGATTCTACACCATTTACGGTGCATCTTACCTATGGTATGACCTCGATTATGGTTGAATTTCTATGGTTTGTAGGGGTTGCCATGATTTTGACAAAAAGTTCTATTAGAACGCGCTTCACAAAAGTTATGCATATTGTAGAGCGCGCCTGTGGTGGACTTATGATTGGTCTTGGCGTAAAATTGGCCTTATCTAAATAAGAGCCTATAAAAGGTTTAAATGAACAAGCATTTGAAATTTACAAAGAAACCGCGTTTACAGAGCGTGCCCAAGGGGCTCAGCGCGGTTCATTTATCGAAGTCGTATAAAAAACGCCCTGTCCTTCGTGATGTTAGTTTGAACATTAATCGCGGAGAGGCTGTTGCTTTGCTTGGGCCGAATGGTGCGGGTAAGACAACGTGTTTTCATATTATCACGGGATTGATTGGGGCGGATGGCGGCGCTATTTTGCTTGATGGGCAAGATATCACTAATCTTCCGATGTATCGTCGTTCACGTCTTGGGGTTGGTTATTTGCCACAGGAAGCCTCTATCTTTCGGGGCTTGTCTGTTGAGGAGAACCTTAAGGCCGTTATTGAATTGCAGGATTTAAGTAAGGATGAGCAAGCTTTGATGCTTGAGGATCTTTTGGCAGAATTTGGTGTTGAGCATTTACGCCGTACACCGTCTCTTGCCTTATCCGGTGGAGAGCGCAGGCGTGTTGAGATCGCGCGGGCATTGGCAGCGCGCCCTGATTTTATCCTGTTAGATGAGCCGTTGGCCGGTGTTGACCCGATTGCGGTTAATGATATTCGTCAGCTTATCTCACAATTGAAAGATCGTGGTATTGGTGTGTTGATTACAGATCATAATGTGCGTGATTGTTTAGGTATTGTTGATCGTGCCTATATCTTACATGATGGGCGTGTCCTTATGGAAGGTGCGCCGGATGATATTGTTAACCATGAAGATGTACGCCGTGTTTATCTGGGCGAAGGTTTTTCTCTTTAGTCTTCTTCTTTTAAAAACTGATTGTGTTACTCGTCGCTTACTTAGGGTTTCTAAGCTTCGCTTCTCGTGCCTTATCAGCTTTTAAAATTATTCGACTATGTTTTCCTGCGTTTTAAAATTTTTGTATGATAAAAATCGTGAAATAATTCCGATAATACAAGCGTATTTCAGGTGATATTTTTCTTCTTCCGTGTTAAAATTTAGATATGAGTACAATCTCGCAAAAGCTTGACCTACGGCAGTCTCAACAACTGGTGATGACCCCTCAACTACAGCAGGCTATAAAGCTGTTGCAGTTGAATAATGTTGAGCTTGGTGAGTATATTGAAGAAGAGCTTGAAAAAAATCCCCTCCTTGAAAAAGATGATACCCCTGTTGATCGTGACACGCCTGAAGAGGCTGTGAATGAGAGTTCATTAGAAGGGCAGGATGATGTCGATCAGGCCTTTAGTGCGCCTGACCAGTCAACAGACTTTGACGGTGGCTCATCTATGGCCAGTGTTGGTGCCGGTGGAAATAGTAAATTTGAGAATGCGGAAGATAGTTTTGAAAACCGTATGAGCGCGGATAAGACGCTACGTGAACACCTTATTGAACAATTGAATCAGAGCTTTTCTGATGAACGAGATCGTTTGATCGGTGCGTTGTTGATAGATCGTTTGGATGAGAGCGGTTATTTACGTGATGCGCCGGATGTATTGATTGAGCGCCTGGGGTGTTCTGAAGAGCGTTTATGTGCATTGCTTCCACGTATGAAGCAGTTTGATCCGACAGGTGTGTTTGCGCAAGATTTGAATGAGTGTCTGGCGCTTCAGCTTGAGGAGCGAGGGCAGTATGATGCACCCATGAAAATTTTGGTTGAGCACCTTGATCTTCTTGCGAAGTATGATTTTGATTTGCTTGCAGATAAATGTGGTGTTAATGCGACATATCTTGCAGATATGATTGATGAGATTAAGGCTTTGAACCCGAAACCAGCTGCAGAGTTTGATCATTTGGTTGTGCAGACGGCTGTACCTGATGTTCTTATGAAGCGTTTACCCAAAAATCTTGGTGGTGGTTGGCGTGTAGAGATTAATAGTGAAACCTTGCCGCGTGTTTTGGTTAATCAGGAATATTACACGCAAGTGTCGGGTGTTGCGGCAAGCAAGAAAGACAGAGAATATATTGTAGGGCAGCTTAATTCAGCGAACTGGCTTGTACGTGCAATGGATCAGCGCGCGCAGACGATTTTGAAAGTGGCAAGTGAATTGGTAGAGCAGCAAGATGCGTTCTTTAATTACGGTGTTGAATTTTTAAAGCCTTTAACGCTTAAAGACATTGCAGCAGAAGTTGAGATGCATGAAAGCACAATTAGCCGTGTGACGACTAATAAGTACATTGGAACGCCGCGTGGGATATTTGAATTAAAGTATTTCTTTTCTACTGCGTTGGTTTCTTCGGATGGCGTTGCGCATTCTGCGGAGGCTATTAAAGCGCGGGTTAAGTCATTGATTGACGAGGAAAATCCAAAGAAAATTTTATCTGATGACAAAATTGTTGATATACTAAAGAATGAAGGTGTTGATATTGCCCGTCGAACCGTTGCAAAATACCGTGAGTCCTTACATATCGGATCATCGGTACAGCGGCGAAAACAAAAGAAAAATGCTTAAAAATGAGCGTGAATGACGGAAGTTAAGGATTAATATAGATATTCGTGATAAATCGGATATATACAAAGTTTTATAAACCCTAGAAAAGGACGAAAACCATGGAAATGACCGTTCAAGGCAAGCAAATTGATGTTGGTGAAGCACTGCGTGAGCATGTGACAGATAAGCTTTCTGATATTGATCAAAAGTATTTTAATAACGCGACGGATGCCACTGTGACATTTTCGAAAGAGGGGCATGGGAGTGGTTTGTTTAAGGTGAACATCTCATTTAATGTTGGTAAGAACATTCAAGTGATTACCGAAGCAACAGAGAGTGACCCGTACGTTGCATTTGATACTGCATCTGAAAAAGCGGCAAAACGTTTACGTCGTTATAAGAGAAAGCTCAGAGATCACCATAATCGCATGGAGAAGACGCCTGAGATGGAAATGCAAAAGGCGCGTGCGTTTACTCTTGTGCAAGATGCGCAGGAGGCAACAGAGCAGGATAATGATGTTCAAGCAGAAGATCCTACAATTATTGCTGAAATTCAGACGCACATTGAAAAGATGAGCGTGTCTGAGGCTGTTATGCGTATGGAGCTTGCGGATCAAAATGCATTGATGTTCCGTAATGCGAGTAATGAGAAGCTTAGCATGGTCTATTTGCGTAAAGATGGAAATGTTGGTTGGATTGAGCCTGACGATCAATAATATTCATTAAATGCTATGAAATAAGATAGAGCTCCGTTTTGCGGGGCTCTTTTTTTATTGGTGGTAGTACGGGTAAAAAGAAGCCTCGATAGCATTTATGTGTGGGGGTGCTATCGAGGCAAAGGTCGTCTGCCGGTGTCTGTTTGGCTTGTGTGTGAGGCGTAAACCGACACCGGCAGCGAACACTTAATTCTTCTAAATCACTATTTGAATTGTGTTTGTTATATCTAAAATTGTTGAGATGAGTCAATCATAAAGATAATAAAAATATGCAATAACATAATTAATTTATCGTTTGCTATGAATTGTGCATTAAAATACATAATTTAATTATTCAATAACGTATTTTGCGTATTGCTATCATTTTTAGAAGTGATATAACAATTTTTGTTATGACGATTTCACCTGCGCAAATCAGAGCTGCTATCTCACTTTTAGGACTTCGCGTGAACCATGTTTGCGATGAGCTTGATCTTAATGTTCCTAATTTAACAAAATATTTGAATCCTAAAGATACTTCGAAACAGGATATATCCAAATCTACGTTGGATATTTTGAATGCATATTTCTCTAATAAGAGGATTGTTTTCACACATAACGATGGCGTTGCCCGTAAGCCTCCGCAAGATTTTGAAGTTTTATATGGTAGGCAGGGTTTTCGTACTCTAATGGATGATATTTATATGACTGCGGGTAGCATTGGTGGCGATATCCGCATTATTAATGGGCACCCTGAATTATTCTTGCAAACTTTAGGGGCTGATTGGTATGCCATGCACGTGGCGCGTATGGAGAGTGTTAAGGATAATATTGATTTTAAGATTATTGCGGTTCGTGATGGTGGTGAGATTGCAGGGACAATCGCAGATTATAGATGGATAGAGCCAAAGGAGTTTTTTGGAAATTCTATTTATATATATGGGGGTACTGTTGCATCTATTTATTTTGATGAAGATGACGTCGTAATTGAAATTATGAATAGGCAACGTCTGGCGCAGACATGGCGTCATCAATTTGAAATTGATTGGAACTATTATGGAGACCGTTGAATGCCATATAAGTTGATGCATATTACCGGTCGTAGAGAAGAATTCTCAGGTGTCCCCAGGGCGCGTGAGGAGATGTCTATTGTTGAAGAGCGTCCGGATCTTTCTTTTTTAATGGATATGATTGAACGTGTGGGCAAAGATTCTCAATGGAGTAAGAGGGCGGAATATTTTGATCCTGGTTATATGAGTGATTTAAAGCAGCGTGTAGAGAGTACATCTTCGCATTTATATCTTTTTAAAAAAAGTGGAAAGACTATTGGTTTTTGCCAAACACTTCAATGTCAGGATGGTGTGGTTTCTGTTGATGAGCAAGGCAGGCCGGTCACTGAGATATATAAGGTGGGGCTGTTTCCTGAGTATCGTGGTAGGGGTATGGGGCATTTCTATGTTGCTGCCGTTTTGTCAGAGATATTTAAAGGGGATAACGTGGTTTATCTGAATACACGTGACAGTAATAAGGTTAATTCGGTTAATTTTTATTGCCGCATGGGATTGAATGTTATCGGGGTAGAGACTAAATCAGATGATCCGGTTATTAAGACCGGTTCGTAAATTATTTGAATCCTATTGCGTGTATGTTTGATTGTGCACAGAAAAATCCTGATAATTTTTTGCACGGAAAAGGGCATAAACCCATCATCAAAATGCATTAAAAATGAACTTATTTTTTTAAGTTATTGATATACATGTTTAATAGTAAATTCTAATATATGCGCGGTAGCAAATTTTTTTCTAGGCAGATGGTTTTTATATATGTTACAACCCCCTCAAATTAGAGTGTGGGAACACAAGGACGTAGATAATGCGTAATATGAAAGAGTTGGATTTTGATCTGTTTTTGGCGCGTTTGAAGGCACAAACACAGGATAGAGCTTTTGAGCTTTTAGCAGAACATTCTGCCGCTTTATGTGGGACAGAGGTCTCTGTGTTGCGTAAGGTTTTTGCGCGCCGTTTGTCTGAGCGCACATTTGGTATGGGTGATGGAATCTCTATCTTTGATGTGAAGTCTGAAAAAATAAAAAGTCCGGTTCTTGCGATGTTGACGTTTGATCAGGATATTGATTTTAATGCGCTTGATAATAAGCCGGTTAATGTTATGGCCGCAGTGATTTCACCACGTTCAAGCGGGCCATTTCATTTACAACGCCTTGCCAGTATTTCCAGAGTTTTAAGAGCGCAAGAGCTTTGTGATGCGCTACGTGATGCAAGAGATGAAGATGCCATGCGCGTTTTATTCATGCCATCACAAGACTGGATGATTGCAGCTTAATCATTTTCTTTTTTTAGAATAGTTTTTGACGTTTATTGAACGGTCATTGGTTCGACGTCATTTTGTCTTGCTGTGAAGACGGCGAGTTCATGCGAATTCGCAGAATCTATCTGTTTTCCATCTGCAGCATGAATGGCGTATATTGTTTTGTTATCGTTATCAACACGCTTAATATAGCCAATTTGATTGAGGCCAAAAGTTTTAAAATCTTGTGTCGAGAGGTTTTTTAATGCTGATTTTAACGGCGGTTTTGTAGCAGGATTTTGCTCGCTCATTTACTTTCCCTCTTTGTTTTTTAACAGTATATATGTTTTTTCTGATTTACGCATCAGATTTATCAACGCCAATGGCTGTTAACGCTTTTTGTTTGTTTGCTGTTTTCTTGATTTCAATTTTTACCGCAGAGCTTTCCGGGATCAGGCGCTCTAAATCAATGTGGAGTAATCCATTATCCAAATGTGCGCCGCGTACTTCTATACTATCTGCAAGGACGAAGCTGCGTTGGAATTGGCGTGATGCTATTCCTCTATGCAGGTAAATACGGTCTTGTTCATCTTCGGATTGTTTTCCGCGTATGACGAGTTGGTTATGTTCTATTTCAACATCAAGGCAGTCCATTGAGAAACCGGCAACGGCAAGTGTGATGCGAAAGCCTTCTTCGCCCATTTGTTCGATATTATAGGGGGGGTACCCTTCTGCGCCGGCTTTGCGCATGCGGTCTACTGTTTTTTCAAAATTGTCGAATCCCAAAAATAATGGGCTATCAAACATTGATATACGTGTCATTCTTCTACTCCTCTAAATAATGAGCGAGATAATATGTTTGTTCAAATAAGGGTGACCCACATGTGCGGCATCACGCTTTTGACCTACAGTACAGGAATTTTACATAGAGTTTCAAGAAGACTTTGTAAAAAGCCGTCCGCAGTAACCGCATGATACGGAATTTCCATCTTCAAATCCGTACCATACTTTTGGATGTCCCAAGGCGCTATTGCCGCCATCACAGGCCACGCCATCCGCATCTGCGGCGACAGTAATTACTTCGGGTGCGTGTGCTTGTGTCATTTTAAAATCCTGTTTTCTCTATTGTATCTATTAAATCAAAATACTGTGTAAATTCAAGTGTGCTTTATCCAGATTGTTGGGTTTTTTGAATAATAAGTGATAAAGTTTTGTATATGAACCAGTCTTCGGCAGGAAATGCATTATTTTATATCTTAATGGCCATTGCACTTTTGGCGGCGTTGTCATTTGCAATTGCGCAAAGTGGACGTAATTCTGTGCAGAGTTTAACGGATGAGCAGGCCTCTCTTTATGCGACAGAGGTTATCGAGTATGCAAATATTTTGACGCAGGCCGTTACACAGATACGGTTGCGTGGATATGATGAGGATGAGATCAGCTTTGAAAATTCAAGTGTGTCTGGGTATGTGAATCCGAATTGCAATGAGGATGGATGTAAGATTTTTCATTTGAGTGGCGGCGGTGTGCATTGGGGTAGCCCTTCTCTTGGGGTGAATGATGGTAGTGATTGGTTATTTACCGGGCAAACATGTATTGAGGATGTCGGGACAGGTGATACGGGGTCCTGTAATAGTGTGGGTACACAGGTGGATGAGCTTATTATGTTTTTGCCCAATGTGGATGTGAGTGTGTGCGCCGCATTAAATGACAAGCTTGGGATTGATAATGTGGCGGGTTTACCACCGCAAGAGTCGCAAAATGCATATGATGTGGCAAGCAATCAGTGGATCGGTAGTTTTCAAAATAACTACGCAATTGGCGGTGTGTTTAAAGGTTTACGCGCAGGGTGTTTTGAGGGCGGTGGTACAGTGCCCGCCCCGGGAACATATCATTATTATAATGTTCTAATTGCGCGTTAAATCTTTTTCCAGATTGCACCATCGGGCGTGTCTTCAATGGCTATACCCATTTCTGTGAGTTCATTTCTGATTTCATCTGCACGTGCCCAGTTTTTCTCAGATTTAGCTGTTGTGCGCTCTTTTATAAGTTTTTCAATCTTATCAATATCTTGCTGCGCAGCATTTTGGTTTGGTATGAGCCATTCATCGGGGTCTTTTTGCAGTATTCCAAGTAATTTTCCTGTGGCAATAAGGTTAGCTGCGAATTGATCGGGATTTATACTGTTATGATGGGGTGCGTTGCAGTATGCGCGCATATGGGCGATGGCAAGTGGTGTATTCAAATCATCGCAGAGTGCTTCTTGTACTTCAGGGAAGACTTGCCCTTCAGGGAGGTCTTCGCCTTTAAACAGGTCGAGTTTACTTTTCAGTAAGCTATACATGCGATCGAGTTGTTTTTTATTTTGCTTTATTTTGTCTTCACTCCAATCCAGAGGTTGGCGGTAATGGGCAGAGAGTAATGTCAGGCGTAGTGCTTCGCCTTCATGATCCTTAATCAGGTCATGTGCAAGTGTGACATTGCCAAGGGATTTTGACATCTTCTCACCTTCGACAGTGACAAAGCCATTATGCACCCAATATTTGGCAAAGGAGGCGAGATCTTCTTTATCACCATGCGCACAGCAGCTTTGTGCAATTTCATTTTCATGGTGGGGGAATTTTAAATCTGCACCGCCGCCATGGATGTCGAAGGGAAGGCCAAGGTGCTCTGCTGCCATTGCGGAACATTCAATGTGCCAGCCGGGGCGACCGCGTCCCCATGGGCTATCCCAACCGGGCTCGTCCTTGTTACTTGGTTTCCATAGAACAAAATCGGCAGCGTCTTTTTTATAAGATGCGACTTCTACACGTGCACCGGCGATTTGTTCGTCGCGGCTACGTCCTGATAGGCCGCCATATTTATCGAAAGAAGGGACATGAAATAAAACGTGTCCTTCGGATGCGTAGGCATGCTCTTTTTCAATTAATTGTTCAATGATTGCGATCATGTGCGGGATATGTGCGGTGGCGCGTGGTTGAATATCAGGTGCATTTACGCCAAGGCTTGTCATATCGTTGTTATAGATATGGGTGTATTTCGTTGTGATTACGTCAATCGGCTCGCCTGTTTCACGGGATGCGGTGATGATTTTGTCATCCACATCGGTGATATTAGATACATATGTGACTTTTGGATAAAGTGTGCGAAGTACGTTTGCGAGCACATCAAACGCAACGGCCATGCGTGCATTTCCAATGTGAGCGTAGCTGTAAACTGTTGGTCCGCAGGCATAAATGCGGATGTGACTCGGGTCAATCGGTTCAAAAATTTCTTTTTGGCGCGTCAGGGAGTTATGAAGCTTTAATGCGTTTTTAGTGTCGCTCATCTTTAAAATTCTGTCTCTTAATGCGTTTTTTACTGGAAAATAAGGTAAAGAAACGCTAAGACCAAGCATTAATTTTGGAATTTTTAGATATGGCACGAGAAAAAATGAGCACAGAGTTGGATATTGTTGAGAATAACAAGCCAAGCCGTGAAGAGGCGATGAAGGCGGTTGAGACGCTTTTACGTTGGGCGGGTGAAGATCCTGCACGTGAAGGGTTGTTAGATACACCAAAGCGCGTTGTTAAGGCTTATGAAGAGTTTTTCTCCGGCTATACCAAGGATGCAGCAAAGGAATTAACCAAGACTTTTGAAGATATCGAGGGTTTCGATGACATGGTTTTGGTAAAGGACATTGATTTTGTATCTCATTGTGAACACCACCTTGTCCCGATTTTAGGTAAAGCGCATGTCGCATATTGGCCGGATGAGCAAGTTGTCGGTATTTCGAAGCTTGCGCGTATTGTTGATATTTACGGACGTCGCCTTGTATCGCAAGAAAATATGACACGTAACATTGTTCAAGTGATTGATAAAACGCTGAAGCCAAAAGGTGTTGCGGTGTTTATTGATGCGAACCACCAATGTATGTCTACACGTGGTGTGAATAAGGGCTCTTCTTCGACCGTGACAACAATGTTTAGTGGTGTTTTCAAAGAAGACCGTGATGTGCAGCGTCGTTTCCTAGACATGATCCAATATAGCCGTTAGATTTCCTAATGCATGATGTTGTGTGTGCTCTTATGTGCTTATATTGGTGCATGGTTTCGTTTGTGTTTTGTGTAGCAGTTTTTTGAAGACTTTAGAAAGATATTGGATATGACTGAATTTTCTCTTCCCTATTGGTATGACCTGCATACGCATTTCCGTCAGGGTGATGCAATGGCATCTTATGTGCAGGCGCATTTGGATATGGCGTGTGCGGGTGCGCTTGCTATGCCAAATACCAAGCCGCCGACGGCTGTTGTGTTTGAGGCCGATGAAGCGATTGGGGATTATTGGAGTATTGAGCGATATCGCCGTGATTTAGCTCAGGCAGGGGCGGATAAGTTTGATGTATTGATTACGCCACTATATCTGACCAAGGATACAAATGCAGATATGATCCTGAAAGGGGCAAAAGATGGCACGCTACAGGCGTGTAAAGCGTATCCACCGCATGGTACAACTGGTGCAGAATTTGGTATGCCAATTACTGAATTTATTGAAAATGGTGTGTTTGCTGCGATGGAAGAGGCAGGTGTTGTTCTTTGTGTGCATGGAGAAGAGCATGGGTTATCGGCGGATCGTTATTTTGATCGTGCAACAAATGCGGAAGAAGTTTTTTATGAAGAGCGTATGCCCCATGTGCGTGAAAAATTCCCGAATTTAAAGATTGTGTGTGAGCATGTAACAACGAAGCGTGCGGTTGATTTTGTGCGTGCATCAGGTGAGAAAACAGCCGCGACAATTACGCCACAGCATTTGATTTATACGATTGGTGATCTTATTCAAGGGTTGAAGTATCATTTATTTTGCTTGCCCGTTTTAAAGCATGTTGAGGATCGTGATGCATTGCGTGCGGCAATGGTGGATGCGAATAACACGCAGTTTTTTGCGGGTACGGATAGTGCGCCACATACAACGAAGGCGACAGATTGTGGGTGCGCGGCCGGATGTTTTACCGGAGGAATAGCACCGCAGTTATATGCGGTTGGAGCAGAACTTGCGGGTCTTGACCTGTCCTCTGTGGTTGACCAGAAAATATTTGAGAAATTTTTATGTACGAATGGTGCGGCGTTTTATGGGCTTAGTGTTCCTGAGAAACGTTTTTCCCTTATAAGGGAGGATGCAACAGTCTCTGCTTTGCCAACGCCAGAAGGAGACGTTACACCATTGCCGCTTGGCCTTAATCAACCGACATTGCCGTGGACATTGAAGTTGTAATATGGAATGGCGCATTCTTTTACAGCATGATGTGCAGCAATTTATTGCATTCAATAAGGATGCTGATGTTCGGGAGCTTGCCCTTAAGAAAGCATCAGACCCCTCGTGGCCTTATGCATTGATACTGGATCAGATTAAGGTTCGTCAGAAAGCCAGAATAAAGTCACCTAATTTTTACGAAACGAATGGTATTTTATTTCCGCCAAATGATACGTATGAGCAAGCCTCTTCTGATGCGTGTGGTATATATAAGGCTTCGTTGGTTGAGGGAGGAAGTTTTGTTGATTTGACATCGGGGTGTGGGGTCGACTCGTATCATATTTCTAAAAATTTTCATTCAGCCATATGGGTAGAGCGCGATGATATAAGTGCTGCTTTGCTTGGCTATAATCTCGATATATTGAAAAGTGCGGGCAAGCTTCATTGTGAGGCGCGTTGTCATCATGGCGATGCGGAGGGGTTTCTTGACAAATATGAAAACGGTGATCTCGTCTTTATTGATCCGCAGCGTCGCGAAAATGTGCGTAAGGGTATCTATGACTTAGGTGCGTGTTCTCCTGATGTGCTAAGCCTGTTACCAATATTGAAGACCAAGTTTCGAAAGGGCATGGTGAAGGCTTCTCCGGTACTTGATATTGAAAAAGCTGTTTTGGCTCTAAAATGCGTTAGGCGGGTGCATGTGGTGCAGTGGCGTGGGGAGTGTAAAGAGGTTCTTTATGAGCTTGACTTCACATGTGAGGGGGATGTGGGTGATGTTAATATTGTTGCTGTTACCCTTGATGATGCGGGAAGTGTGCAGCATAAATTTTCATTTCGTCTCGCAGATGAGAAAAATGCTCAGATATCTTATGCGATGCCACAGAGCTATATTTATGAGCCTGATCCTGCTTATCAAAAGTCGGGAGGATTTAAATCTTTTGCGCTTTTTTACGGGCTTGAAAAGTTACATCAACATACGCATCTTTATACGTCGCGTGAAAAGCGCGCTGACTTTCCGGGGAAGATCTATGAATTCATGGATATTAAGCCTGTTAAGGCGAAGGGGCTTGGTATTAAAAAAGCAGATTTGGCCGTTCGCAACTTTCCAATGAATGTTCAGGATTTAAAGAAAAAGTTGAAGATTTCTGATGGTGGTAAGCAGCGGATTTATGCCGTAACTCTGTGTAATGATGAAAAACAGCTGATTATTTGTAATAAATTATAGAAAAATTTTAGATAAATGCAGAATCTATAAAGATCACTTATATCAATGTTTTACAATTGTATGCGGGGATAAGTCGTGCATACAGTGTAAAAACATAAAGACCTTGTTAAGTATTAGCGATATATAATGTTATGTGGGAGTTCTGAGGTCAGGATTTAATGTGAAAGGTTTAAGTAGTAGTGCGTATGGGGACGTCTTCTGTGTCTAACACTATATTCAAAAAATCAACACGTGAGCGCGCGGAGCGCTCTACTACCAAAAGCACTTCGGCTTTGGGTAGTATTTTTGTGTCCTCTCCAACGCAGATATGGCGCAGCCGGATCAGTTGGCGTATTGCTTTAGCCGCCTTTATGACGATTATGTTGGTTCAGGTTTTGGTTCTTAATTTGGGCGGCATTGAACGTTATAAGCAGGAAAAGCTTGATTCCCTTCGTGATGCAGCGCGTAGTGCTATTGCCTCTATTATTGATACAGATAAGAAAGATGTGAGCGCGTCTCCGTTTGAAAAGGGGCAAGTTGAACGTCTGCTTCAGACTACAGATGTACGCGGTTTAACTGTTTATTCGTATAAATTTGATTTCGTACAGAGTTATGGTCATGCGCCTCATTTGGTTGCTAAGGTGGGGGCTTTAGAAACAATTTATCTTAGTCAGGATGAAAATGTTTATGAAGTTATTTTGAAAGGTTCAGACCTACAAAGTATTTATACTGTTGTTGCGCAAATTGATGTAAGCAGCATTCACGCGAGTGTTTCGCACTATGTTCAATATTCTATCGTTATTTTGGCCATTATGTCTTTGCTTGTGACGAATGTTTTGATGATAGCTGTTGGAAAGTGGTTGTTGGAGCCGATCTTATTTATGCGTGCTAATCTTATTGCTGCTTTTAAAAATCCGGAAGCTCCGGAAATTCTTGAATCACCCTATGATGCTTCTGATGAAATTGGTGCGGCGATTGAATTGTGTCAAAAATTGATTTCTCAAAACGCAGATAATTTAAGCCATTTAAAAAGCACGGCAGAGGATAAAATTCACCGTCTGGCGTATTATGATAGTTTGACTGGTCTGCCAAACCGCGCTTTGTTTGTGCAATCTTTGGCGGGGTGCGCGCGTGTTAAGAATGATGAAACGGTAGAGCGTTTTGCAATTATCACCCTTGATCTTGACCATTTTAAAGATATCAATGATTCAATGGGGCACAATGTTGGTGATGCGATTTTGCGTTCTGTTGGGAAAAAGTTACGTGCATCTTTACCTGAGGCAGCGATTGTGTCGCGGACGGGTGAGGATGAATTTGCCGTTATGATGCCACTTTCCGGTAATAACTTGCAGGCAAAAGATGTTGCCGAGCGTGTGTTAGGTGTGATCCGCGGTGAACCGTTTAAGGTCTTTAATGAAGAGTTTCAGGTGCGTGCATCTGTCGGTGTTTCAACGTTTCCGGATGATGGCGCCGATCCTGATGTCGTTCTTAAGAATGCGGATATTGCGCTTAATCGTGCAAAGGAAAATGGTCGTGACACTCTAAAAGAATATACGGAAGATTTTGATCGCGCGGTTCAGTTACGTTTTCAGATGTTGCGTGATTTGCGAACGGCTCTTGAAGAAGATCAATTGCAGCTTCATTTCCAGCCACAGCTTTGTTTGAAGACAGGTAATGTTATTGGTGCGGAAGCATTAATACGTTGGTGGAAGCCAAATGAGAATGGTGATGGTGGTCAGTTTATTTCACCGGGTGAGTTCATTCCTGTGGCGGAGCAATCCGGACTTATCGTTCCAATTGGGAAGTGGGTTTTGGAAAAAGCGGCACGTGTCGCGCAGCAATGTAGTGATCTGAATATTCGTTTTGCAGTGAACGTGTCCGGTAATCAATTCTCTCAAGGAGATATATGCGCCGACCTTGCAGGTATCTTGGCGGAAACAGGACTTGATCCGAAGATGCTTGAGTTAGAAGTCACGGAAAGTGTCTTTATGGATGATATTACTCATACTGTTCAGGTGCTTAAGAACTTACATGATCTAGGCGTTGAGCTTGCGATTGATGATTTTGGTACAGGGTATTCTTCTTTATCTTATTTGAGCCAGTTCCCGATTGATCGTTTGAAAATTGATCAATCCTTTATTCGTAATGCATTGAATGATGATGATAATGCGTCTATTGCACGGACGATTATTAATCTGGGTCATACGCTTAATCTAAAAGTGATTGCCGAAGGTGTGGAAACAAAAGAGCATGAAGATTTCCTTGTTAAAGAGGGATGTGACGAAGTTCAAGGCTTTAGATATTCCAGACCTGTTCCTGCCGAAGATCTTATTAAGTTCGTTAATGGATATAGTGGCGATCTTTCCAGCTTTGATGCATAAAGCGATTGCTCTTCTGCTTAGATCGTTGTAATCAACAAGTGTAATTTTGATTAACGCACGGTTCATAGACGATGCAGGACAACCTTTATTCAGCAAGTATTTCTTCTTATAAATCCGGTTCTTTAAAGGGCACTGCACGTGTTCCGGGTGATAAATCCATGTCACATCGCTCTATCATGTTTGGAGCATTAGCCATTGGCGAAACCATTATTAGTGGTTTGCTTGAAGGTGAAGATGTCCTTGCTACGGCCGCGGCGATGCGGGCAATGGGTGCAAAAATTATTCATGGTGATGATGGTTTGTGGCGTGTCCATGGTGTTGGCGTTGGTGGTTTGCAAGAGCCGGATCAGGTTCTGGATATGGGCAATAGCGGTACATCTACGCGCCTTTTGATGGGACTTGTCGGTGGACATAATATTACGGCAACATTTACAGGGGATGCATCCCTGATTAAACGCCCGATGCGCCGGATTGTAACGCCGTTAGAGCAGATGGGTGCAAGCTTTATGTGTCGCAGTGGTGATCGCTTACCGTTAACGGTTAAAGGGGCAGAGGACACACTTGCCATTAAGTATACTCTGCCTGTAGCGTCGGCGCAGGTGAAGTCGGCTATTATGCTCGCAGGGTTAAATGCACAAGGGCGTACAACTGTCATTGAAGGGCATCCGACGCGTGATCACACGGAAAACATGCTGCGCCATTTTGGTGTTGATGTCGAAGTGGAAGAGTTGGACGATGGTGCAGGTGCGATACATTTACAGGGTCAGCAAGAGCTTACAGCGTGTGCAGTTGATGTGCCGGCAGACCCGAGTTCTGCTGCGTTTCCCGTTGTTGCGGCTTTAATCAAAGAGGGTTCTGAGATTACGTTACCGAATGTGGGTGTTAATCCACGTCGTGATGGTGTGTTTGTGACATTACAGGACATGGGTGCAGGTATTAGGTATGAAAATAAACGCGATGAAGCAGGTGAGCCTGTGGCAACAATCGTGGTGAGTGCCAAAAACACGTTGCAGGGTATTGATGTGCCTGAGGGACGTGTGCCGTCTATGATTGATGAGTTTCCTATTCTGGCTGTGGCTGCGTCATGTGCGCAAGGAACGACACGTATGACAGGTTTGGCAGAGTTACGTGTGAAGGAAAGTGACCGTTTATTGATGATGGCCGAAGGGCTAAAGGCGTGTGGTGTTGATTTGGAGATGGGCGAAGATAGCTTGACTATTCATGGTACAGGTAAGCCACCGCAAGGTGGTGCGCGCGTTGAAACCGCGTTAGATCATCGTATTGCGATGAGCTTTCTTGTTCTTGGTGGTGCAAGTGAACAGCCGATTGAGATTGATGATGCCGCGCCAATTAAAACCAGTTTCCCGAATTTTATAGAGCTTATGAATGAGCTTGGTATGAAAATTGGTGAGCAAAGCTTTGCAGATAATAATACAGGTTTGGCTTTTGCTGATTAAGGCGTTGGGTTTTCATCTTCTGTTGGATCCCAGCTGTCCATCCATATATCCATATGTATAATTTGTGCAGGTGCACCGTTATTGTACCAATAGCTATCAACTGCGAAAACTTGATTTGAAGATTTCTCGATTATTGTTGCGCTGTTATGTGGCCACATTGCATCTATGAAATATCCGCGATGGATTGGTTCTCCTACTTTATGCCATTTTATGACGTTTTCTTTTTCTAAAAATTTCAGGAAGAGGGATGTATTGATTGTTTCGTCGATACAGTCCATCTGATCTTCATCGCTCTCGAAATTTTCTGCTTTTCCTAAATCCGGGTTCATTTTGGTGATTGTGTTTACTGTGCGCTCTATCATTGCAATTGCGTGTGCAATTTTTTGCTTTTCCTCAGCTGCATTCGTTGCAGGGGGGTGAAAGATATTGAGTGCCTCTTGCCATTGAGTTTGTGAGATGGAGACGGGAGTTTTATATGTGCAAGAGAAGCCATGGCACAGTTCAAAATTTTGCGGAGATAGGGTGTGTTGTTTATAAGGGTAGAGGTTTATCCCTTTGCCCCTTGAGCAGCTGCATAGGGCGATCGTAATCAGGCATAGCGATAGTATTTTTTGTGTAGCGGGTAAATATGTCATGTTGCGCTTGATCTCATAAGTGTCAGGGTTGTATGGTCTAGCCCATGAATAGAATAATAGCAATTGATGGCCCTGCGGCAAGTGGCAAGGGCACTTTATCACGAAATCTGGCGCGTGCACTTTGTTTTGCGCATATGGATACAGGTGCACTTTATCGCGCTGTTGGATATGAGGTTCTATCATTTGATGGTGATCCTGAGATATTAGAGGATGCACTGAAGGGGGCAGATCTTTTGCGCCATAAATTGCGGAATGCGCAGGACGTGTCAGATGTGCTTAGTCATTCCGGCTTACGGGAAGAGAATGTCGGCTCAGCGGCGTCCAAAGTCGCGGGCTTGCAGCAGGTGCGTGATCAACTTACAGATCTTCAGCGTAGCTTTGCGAATGCTCCGGGGGATGAGTTTAAAGGTGCTATTTTAGATGGGCGCGATATTGGTACGGTGATTTGTCCGGATGCGCAACTTAAGCTCTATATCACTGCAAATGATGAGATTCGTGCAGAAAGACGCATGAAAGAGTTGCATTCTAAGGGATTAGAGGTTACATATAGCACCGTTTTGGAAGAGATGCGCGCGCGTGATGCTCGTGACCGGAGTAGGGAAACCGCTCCACTCAAACCGGCGGAAGATGCTGTAATCATTGATAGCAGCGATAAATCAGCCGATGAAATGTTTGAGGACGCACTAAATTATGCGCGTAAAACCTTTGCATTCTCCTTCTAAAGCACATGCCGTTTGGGCATGATTTTAACTTTTGAGAGGAAAATATTATGGCTCATGTTGCCGCAAATCTCGCAGACAGAATGGAATCAGGAGAGTTCGCAGCTCTTCTTGGTGAAACTCTTGGCGTAAATGATAAATTTGAAGGAACCGTTGTTAAAGGCGTTGTTATCGGACTAGAAGATGACTTCGTTATTGTTGATGTCGGTCTTAAATCTGAAGGGCGTGTTCCACGCTATGAATTCTCTACACCTGGTGAAGATCCGGAAATTAAGGTTGGTGATTCTGTTGAGGTGTATGTTGAACGCATCGAAAACAGAGATGGCGAATCTGTACTTTCTCGTGAAAAAGCACGTAGAGAAGAAGTTTGGTTAGAGCTTGAAAAATCACATGCTGATGGCGATCGCGTCACAGGTGCGATCTTTGGTCGTGTTAAAGGTGGATTTACAGTTGATCTTGGTGGCGCGGTTGCGTTCTTGCCTGGTTCACAAGTTGATATCCGTCCGGTACGTGATATTGAGCCTTTAATGAACACACCACAGCCATTCCACATCTTGAAAATGGATCGTAGCCGTGGAAACATCGTTGTTTCACGTCGTTCTATTCTTGAGGAATCACGTCAGGAAGCACGTAGTGATCTTCTTGAGAACCTGAAAGAAGGTCAAATTCTTGAAGGTATTGTGAAAAATATCACAGATTACGGTGCATTCGTTGATCTTGGTGGTGTTGATGGCCTATTGCACGTTACTGATATTTCATGGAAACGCGTTAACCACCCATCAGAAGTTCTTCAGATTGGTCAAACTGTTAATGTTCAGGTTATTCGCTTTAATGAAGAAACACAGCGTATCTCTCTTGGTATGAAGCAGCTTGAAGCTGATCCTTGGGATGGTGTTCAAAACAAATATGTTGCCGGCGCACGTTTCGTTGGTCGTATCAGCAACATTGCTGATTATGGTGCATTTGTTGAACTTGAAGACGGTATCGAAGGTTTGGTTCACGTTTCTGAAATGTCTTGGACAAAGAAGAACGTACACCCAGGAAAAATCGTTTCAACATCTCAGGAAGTTGAAGTTGAAGTTCTTGAAGTTGATTTCGAAAAGCGTCGTATTTCATTGGGTCTGAAACAGTGTCAGGACAACCCATGGAACAAGTATGCAGAAGACAATAAAGTTGATACAGAGATTGAAGGTGAAATCCGCAATATCACTGAGTTCGGCTTGTTTATTGCTCTTAACGAAGAAATCGATGGTATGGTTCACCTTTCTGATATTTCTTGGGAAGACCAGACAGAAGACGCATTGAAAGACTATAACAAAGGCGATGTAGTGAAGGCGAAGATCCTTGAAATGGATCCTGAGCGTGAGCGTGTTGCTCTTGGTATCAAGCAACTTTCAGACGACCCATTTGAGGGTTCAATGAAAGGTCTTGCAAAGGGTGCGATTGTTACATGTACTGTTTCAGAGATCACAGGATCATCTGTTGAAGTAAGTGTTAATGATAATGTGACTGGTTCTATTAAGAAAATAGACTTGTCACGTGAGCGTTCAGAACAGCGTCCGGATCGTTTTGCAGTTGGTGAAAAAGTTGATGCGAAAATCTTGTCTGTTGATAAGAAAAACCGTAAATTGGCTCTTTCTATCAAAGGTCGCGAAATTGATGAAGATAAGCAAGCGATGCAAGATTACGGCTCTACTGAGAGCGGTGCGTCACTTGGTGATATTCTTGGTGCAGCGTTGCAGGAAAAAGAAGACAAATAGTCTCCTCTTTCTTTTTGACACAGTTTTTGAAAAGCCGGCATTCATTGCCGGCTTTTTTGTTGTTGAATATGATATATGACAATAGAAAGTTGTTTTTTATCAATGGGTTTTGCTTGACGAGATTTGCTAGATAGGGCAATCTTTAACGATACCCTTAAAGAGTTTTATGATGATCCGTGTATATAAAGGATAATAAACGATGACGAAGTCCGAATTAATACAACGATTGGCCGATATGAATCCGCATCTTTATTTGCGTGATATTGAAAAAATCGTTGAGACAATTTTTGAGGAAATTACAGTTGCCTTGGCACGTGGCGATCGTGTGGAGCTTCGTGGTTTTGGTGCTTTTTCTGTGAAGCATAGAGAAGCGCGCGTTGGTCGTAATCCACGCACTGGTGAAGCTGTTGAAGTTGATGAGAAGCGTTTGCCGTTTTTCAAAACTGGTAAGGCGCTTCGTGAGAAGCTTAATGGTGAGTCTTAAAAATGGCGTTACTACGATTCGTTTTTGGATTTTTAATCACGGTCGTTGTTGCGACGGCTGCTGTACTTAATCGTGGTGATGTAACGTTCACATGGAATCCTGCGGGTGATATTATTACCTTGCCGCTTTATGGGGTGACCCTTTGTGCTATGGCGGTTGGTTTTATTCTTGGCGGTGTGCTTGTCTGGTTGAATATGAGTAAGTTGCGCCGTGAGAAAAGACGACAAGCCAAGGAAATTAAGCTATTGGAACGTGAAGTGAAGAAGCTGCAAAATGATCGTTTTAGTGCGACGCCGCCTGCGACGGATTTGTTCCCGGCTTTGCCGACACAGTAAATATTATATAATTAGAGACTTTCATGACAGATTTACCGAAGATTTTTTGTGCCATTGATACGGCAGACCTTGCCCATGCGTGTGAACTTAGTGCTTCTATTGCGCCGGTTATTGGTGGAATTAAGCTTGGTTTAGAGTTTTTCAATAATTTTGGCCCGCAGGGGATTGAGCGTGTTTTAAACGCCGCTCCGGATGCACAGCTTTTTATTGATCTGAAATTTCATGATATTCCGAATACTGTTGCGGGGGCGGTGCGTGGTATTTGTCGCAATTTTGCGCCTGCGTATTTGAATGTACATGCGGCAGGTGGGCTAGAAATGATGCGTGCGGCGAAGGATGCATGCGGTGCGGATACGAACTTGTTGGCAGTTACGATTTTAACCTCGTTGGATAGTGATGCGATTACACGTGTTGGTTATCAAAGCGATGTTGCAAAGCAGGTTGAGCGTCTTGCGTTGTTAACGAAAGATGCGGGGCTGGATGGTGTTGTGTGTAGTGCGCATGAAGTTGCGGCTTTGCGCGGTGTATGTGGAGATGATTTTGCACTAATGGTGCCCGGCATTCGACCAAAGGGCGCGGCGCAAGGGGATCAAAAACGTGTCATGACTCCCGATCAGGCCTTAAACGCAGGAGCAACGCATCTTGTGATTGGGCGACCTATTACGGGGGCTGATGATCCGGCGAAGGCGGCGGCGGAGATATTGGAAAGTTTATAATATGTATTACTCAGCATCATATGGAGCGAAGGAAACTTCGTCTAATGTTAGAGACTTTATTAAGGTGCATAAGGGGGATTTATGGCGGTTGGTCAGATCTGTTGCGCCACTTTTATTGATATTAGCGATTTTATCTATTTTCGCTGAATATTATCTTGGCCAAAAGGCGTTGAAGTATATGGGGGCGCAGGGCACTCCACAAACCTCAACAGAACTTTTTGAAATCATGCGCGATATCTCATTATCTGTTTATACTGACCCGATAGGCTGGTTCAGTATTATACTGCAAATTTTGATTGGATATTGTTTTGCTGTTATTGCAGTAAGTTGGCATCGTCTTGTTTTATTGGGACCTGATCGCTCAGAGGCAATGCAGATGTTATCTCCGCAGAAGCATGAGATTAACTTTGTGGCTGTATGGACAATGGTTAGCGTTGTCTTACCGCATATGATGGCCGTACTTATGAATATGAGTATGGCCTATGTATTGGTATCGTCAGTTGTTTTTCCGTATTTATTTTTTAAGTTGAGCTTCTATTTTCCTGCAAAAGCACTTGATTCACATTTAAGTTTTCAGAATTCTTTTGTACTAACGAAGGGCTTGTTCTTTAAATTTATGTTGTCAGTGTTTTTATCATTTTGGCGGATTATGCTTGTCTTATTTGTATTCTCCTTAGTGATGGGGTTTATAGCAGGAATTTTGGCGGGCATTTTGTTACCTGTAGAGGGTGTTTCGGATTATACGATGGGTGCACAGCGCCAGATCGTGAATCAGATATTGATGAAGCTTCCTGTTACTTTTTATTTTCAGCCTATCTTTACGGTTTTGGGCGTGACTGTATTATCTAATTACTATCAATATGCTTTACAAAATAAAGATGAGGCATCAAATATATCAATATGAGCATTCGCACTAAAATTTGTGGGATAAAGACGCCGGAGATGCTTAACGCTTCTGTTGCGGCGGGGGCGCGATTTATTGGTTTTGTGTTTTTTCCACCTAGTCCACGTCATGTCGCGATTGACACGGCGAAGGAATTATCGCTTATGCTACCGACGGGGGTGCGTGGTGTTGGCTTGTTTGTTGACCCGAGTGATGAAGAGTTAGAGGCGGTGCTTGGTAGAGTGCAACTTGATATGATGCAGCTTCATGGTACGGAAAGCACTGCGCGTGTGGCAGAGATAAAAGAAAAGTTCGCAATGCCGATTATTAAGGCTTTCCCAGTTTCTGATAAAAGTGACCTTGATATTGTGTCTGAATATGAACCGCATATTGATTGGATTTTGTTTGATGCAAAGCCACCAAAGGGCGCAGATGTCCCGGGTGGTATGGGGCGGTGCTTTGATTGGTCTATCATAGAGGGGCGGTGTTTTTCAAAGCCGTGGATGCTTTCAGGTGGGCTAACTTCTGATAATGTCAAAGATGCGCTGGGTGTTTTGTCGCCTGATGCAGTGGATGTTTCGTCGGGCGTGGAGAAAATACGCGGTGAAAAAGATCTGAATAAAATCAAAGCTTTTATTGGCGCGGTGAACGCGTTATAAACGCATCATGACACAAGAAAATATAAAACCGAATTCGTTTCGTAATGCGCCGGATGACCGTGGTCACTTCGGGCAATATGGTGGGCGCTATGTCGCTGAAACTTTGATGCCGCTTATCCTGTCTGTTGAAAAGGCGTGGAATGAGGCGAAGGCTGACCCATCCTTTTGGGCGGAGTATGAGGAGCTGGCAAAGCATTATGTCGGGCGTCCGTCTCCGCTTTACTTTGCAGAAAAGACAACCGAGCATTTTGCTAAAGGTGACAAAGGCGCAAAGATCTATTTCAAGCGTGATGAGCTGAACCATACAGGGGCGCATAAGATCAATCACTGTATTGGTCAGGTGTTGCTTGCCAAGCGTATGGGGAAAACACGTATTATCGCCGAAACCGGTGCAGGACAGCACGGTGTGGCGACGGCGACGGTTTGTGCGTTGTTTGACTTACCGTGTGTTATTTTCATGGGTGCAAAAGATGTTGAGCGCCAATCACCAAATGTGTTTCGTATGAAATTATTGGGTGCAGAGGTTGTTTCGGTTTCTGCGGGTTCTGCGTCATTGAAAGATGCAATGAATGAGGCGATGCGTGATTGGGTTACGAATGTTCATGATACGTATTATTTGATTGGTACCGTTGGCGGGCCACACCCGTTTCCTGCGATGGTTCGTGATTTCCAATCGGTTATTGGTAAAGAACTGCGTGAGCAAATGATGGAGCGCGAAGGGCGTTTGCCTGATACGTTGATAGCGGCGATTGGTGGTGGTTCAAATGCGATGGGTTTGTTCCATCCGTTTTTGGATGATACCGATGTGCGCATGATTGGTGTTGAGGCAGGCGGTATGGGCGTTGATACAGATGCACATGCGGCGAGTTTGGCGGGAGGTAAGGCCGGTGTTCTACACGGGATGCAAACATATTTCCTACAGGATGATGACGGACAAATACAAGAGGCGCATTCTATTTCAGCCGGCTTGGATTATCCGGGGATTGGGCCGGAACATGCGTGGTTATTTGATAAAAAGCGCGTAGATTATGTGTCGGTGACAGATGATGAAGCACTTGCAGCATTTCAGCTTTGTGCGAAGCTAGAGGGCATAATTCCTGCGCTTGAGCCATCACATGCTATGGCGCATGTTGCGAAAATTGCTGCGGATTTACCGCGGGATCATATCCTTGTGATGAATTTATGTGGTCGTGGTGATAAGGATATCTTCACTGTGGCTGATAAGTTGGGAGTGGAGATATAATGTGTGCACAGAATGCTACGCAGGATTACGAAGTAAAAGCGGGGTTAGAGAAGTTACCTGCGTTTGATGTTGTCGGGGTTTCCGTTATCGTTTCCGATCATGAGAATGCCTCAGAAGAGATTAATAGGCTATGGGAACGTTTCTTTCAGGAGAGTATAGGGCAAAGCGTTGATAATCGTGTTGATGACGTTATTTATGCCGTGTATTCCGATTATGAAGGTGATCATACAAAGCCTTATCGTCTGACGATTGGATATAAAATCAATGGGGCGGCACAGTTAGGTGGTTCATTGCACCATGTGCAGGTCAAAGAGGCGGATTATGCCATGATGAGCGCGGCGGGGGAGCAGCCTAAGGCGTTGGTTGATACATGGACCGCAGTTTGGCAGAGTGATCTGGATCGAAAATTTGAAACAGATTTTGAAGTTTATGGGCAACGTTTTTTCGAAGATGGTGTACATGAAGTTCTGGTCGCTATTGGCGTCAACCTGTAAGAGAGTTGGAAGAATGAAAAGAATTGAACAGAAATTTAATGCGTTAAAAGAAAATGGTAGGACGGCGCTTGTAACATTTATTATGGCAGGTGATCCTTCGGCGAAATCGTGCCAATCCATTTTGGATCAGTTACCTGAAGCGGGTGCAGATATTATTGAACTTGGGATGCCGTTTACTGACCCGGCGGCGGATGGTTTAACGATCCAACATGCGGGGCAGCGTGCTTTAAAATCAGGGGCAACGTTGCGCAAAACGTTATCAATGGTTTCGGAATTCAGGGCGCAAAACGATACGACTCCAATTATTTTGATGGGCTATGCAAATCCTTTATACGCGTACGGTTTGGAAGAGTTTGCAAAGGACGCAAACGCGGCAGGGGTCGATGGTTTAATCATTGTTGATCTTCCGCCTGAGGAGGATCAAGAGCTATGGGCGCATGCCGATCAGTATGGATTGAATATGATCCGTCTTGTGACGCCTACTACGGACGAGGCGCGCCTTGAAAAGGTCATTAACGGTGCAAGTGGTTTCCTATATTATGTTTCTATTACCGGTGTTACCGGAACGGCGAAGGCGGATTTGAATGCGTTGAAGCCACATATTGATATGATTAGAGGGAAGACCGATTTGCCTGTTGCGATTGGATTTGGGATTAAAACTCCTGAGGATGCCAAAGGTATGGCACAGCTTGGTGATGCGGTTGTTGTGGGCTCTGCGATTGTTGATAGGATGAAGGATATCAAAGATGATGGTGCAGGACAGAGTGAAGTTCTTGATCTTGTTACTTCTTTATCCGATGTTTTAGGGTAGTTGAAAGTCAGGCTTTTGTTGACTCTGCCGTCATTTTTTGTAATGTCTAGCCTTTAAAAAGAAATATCAGGGTTTTATCATATGAACTGGTTATCAAATTTTATTCCACCGCGTATCCGCTCTTTTGTTAGTGAACAAAAGGAAGTACCGGATAATCTATGGCAGAAATGCTCTTCTTGTGAAGCAATGTTGTTTCATCGTGACCTCGCGGTTAACCATAATGTTTGTTACCATTGCGGTCATCATTTGCGTTTTAGCGTGAAGGATCGTTTGGAAATGATGTTTGATGATGGAAAATATGAGACGCTTGAATTGCCAAAGGTCGAGCTTGACCCGTTAAAATTCAAAGATCGTAAGCGCTATGTTGACCGTATCAAAGAGGCGCAGACCAAAACAGGTTTGAAAGAGGCGATCACAATTGCACGCGGTAAAATGGGCGGTATTAACACCGTGATTGCGGCGTTTAATTTTCGTTATATGGGCGGATCAATGAGTATGGTTGTTGGTGAAGCCATCGTGAAGGCTGCGGAAACGGCGATTGCGGATAAGGCCGCGTTTATGGTTGTGCCCGCATCAGGTGGTGCGCGTATGCAAGAGGGGATGCTTTCCTTGATGCAGATGCCACGTACAATTATTGCTGTTGAAATGGTTAAAGACGCCGGACTTCCTTATATAGTGATCCTGACTGACCCGACAACGGGTGGTGTGAGTGCGTCATTTGCAATGGTTGGAGATGTTCATATCGCCGAGCCGGGGTCTATGATTGGTTTTGCGGGGCGTCGCGTTATTGAAGAAACGGTACGTGAAACATTGCCGGAGGACTTTCAGACTGCGGAATATCTTCTTGAGCATGGGATGGTTGATATGGTTGTTGAGCGTAAGGATATGCGTAAGAAACTGATCAATATTATTAGCATTTTGATGCAACAAGAGGCGAGTATTAATCCCGATAACGGCGATGGTAATGGCAAGAAGAAAAAGAAAGCCAAGAAGTCTAAAGATTCTGATGTTGTTGAATTGAAGGCTGTTGATTCTTCAAATAATAATGTTCAGGCGAATAAGGCCAGTCATCAGGCGAAGGCGGCGCAAAATGCTGCGCATAATATTGTGCAGAATAGTGGTGATGTTACCGGTCAAGATGATGATAAAGTGGCTGTTTCGGCATAATTTTTTGTTCTCTTGTTCAAAATAAGGTGCCTGAATCATGCATGAGGCTGATCTTACGCATAATGAAGCAGAATTACAGGCTAAACTGGAGGAAATTTTTCAGTTGCGTCGTACGCGGTCTAAGGTGAATTGGGATCGTGGTCATTTTTTAAAGCTCTTAAAAGAATTCGGAAATCCACATCTTGACTTACCCCCTGTTATTCATGTCGCAGGCACAAATGGCAAGGGCTCGGTCATTGCACTTTTACGTTCTGTCCTAGAGGCGCAAGGTTTACGTGTTCATGCTTATACTTCACCACATCTGGTTCATGTGAATGAGCGTATTTATCTGGCCGGACAATACATAGATAATGCATATCTTCACACTTTGATCGACCAAGCTTTAGCATATAACCAGGACGCGCCTTTATCTTTTTTTGAGATAACGACGGCGCTTGCATTCAAGGCGTTCTCGCAAACACCAGCCGATATTTTGTTGTTAGAGGTTGGTATGGGAGGAGAGCTGGATTGCACAAATGTTATTGAAAAACCGATTGCCACGGTGGTTAACCGTATTTCTAGTGACCATACAGAATTTTTAGGAGATGATATTGCGGGGATTGCCCGCGCGAAGGCCGGCATTATGAAGGGCAATGTTCCTTGTATCACGGCATATCAAGGGCAGGGGGATGATGCGCATGTTATTTCTAATGTTCTTCATGATACGGCGCGTGATGTTGGTGCGCAATTGCATCAGTATGGAGAAGGTTGGTCTATTGATCGTGTGGAGGGGGGCGTTCGTTTATGTTGTGATGGTCGGGAAGATAAAGTTTTCCCTCGCCCTGCTTTGACGGGGGCACATCAGGTTTATAATGCCGGTGTGGCGTTGATGTGTTTACAGGCTATTGAGCAGTATTTCTCAATTGATGATAATGCGGTGTCTCGTGGATTTTCATCTGTGCAGTGGGATGGGCGTTTACAGAAAGTTGAGACATCCAGATATCAAGATGGTGTCGAAGTGTGGCTTGATTCTGGGCATAATGATAGTGCGGCTGAAGCGCTTTCGGCGCAAATCAATGTTTGGACATCTGAGGGTAAGCAGGTGCATTTGGTTGTTGGCATGGTTGGAACGAAAGATCCGGTTAAATTTTTACGCCCACTTATTCCGTATATTGATATTTTGCATGTTGTGCCCATTGCACGGGAAAGCACCAGTAAGACACCGGAAGATATTGATGTAATTCTTAAAGATCAAGGTGCGCAGGTCACTCTGCACGCTCATACAAGTGCTCTTGATGCGTTAGATGCAATTGCGGGTGATGCGGATAATGCCATTATCCTTGTTGCCGGATCAGTTTATTTAGCCGGTGAAGTCTTAAGTGACATACAAGGTTGTGATTAAATTCTCTCATTAGTTGCTTAGGTGCGCTGCTTTTGTGATAATGCATATATGAGTGACAAAGTTTTTTTAGTTGATGATGATCGTAATATCGTCTTGTCTGTTTCCATGGCTCTAAAGGCTGAGGGATTTGATGTTGAATCGTTTAATGACGGTGAGGCGGGGCTTACTGCAATTTTAGAGGATAAGCCCGATTTAGTCGTGTTGGATATTAAAATGCCACGTATGGATGGTATCGAAGTCCTTTCAAAAATGCGTGAAGAGACCAGTATTCCTGTCATTTTTTTAACATCTAAAGATGATGAAGTTGATCAGGTTATTGGCTTGCGTATGGGAGCGGATGATTATATTACGAAGCCGTTTTCCCAACGTCTATTGATTGAGCGCATTAAGACATTGCTTCGTAGACGTGATGTTATGCGTAGTGAAAATGCCGATTCAGTGGCACATAGTAAGATCGAGTACGGTGATTTAATGTTGGATGATTCGCGGCACTTATGTACGTGGCGCAGGAAGCCTCTTAATCTAACCGTTACGGAATATTTGTTGGTGAAAGCTTTGGCAACACGCCCGGGGCATGTGCGTAACAGGGATCAACTTATTGATATGGCGTATGGTGAGAATATTTATGTCGATGATCGTACAGTAGATTCCCATATCAAACGTGTACGCAAAAAATTCAAGAAAGTGGATGAAGAGTTTGACAAAATCGAAACACTCTACGGGGTCGGATACCGTTACAAAGAAGAGTAGCAGATGGTTTCGGATTAGCTCACACCGCGGTGAAATCGAACAATTGTTTGATTTGTATTGGGGTGGTAAAGAGCGCAGGATCACCGGGCTTACCTTGCGTATTTTGGGGGTTAATGTTGTCGCGGTGATTGCTCTTGTTTTTGGGGTTGTTTATCTTGGGCAATATCATGCAACTTTAATTGAAACAAAGCTTGAGCGTTTTGAAACGGAAGTTGTTCTTGTGTCTGCCGCCGTTACGGAAGGTGTTCTTGTTACCAAAATTACTGAGGACAAGGAAGTTGTCTTCCTATCTTTATCCAAAGCAAAATCGTTGTCTGCACGGATCGGTGCGACGTTGGATAAGCGGATTTTGATTTTCAATCCGCTGGGTGAAATTATCTCTGATACTAAGGCGTTAATTGCGGAAAACAAGGTTAAGCCAATCTTTAAAATTATTGAAGATGATAAGCAGCGTTTGCAGAGTGTTGAAGTGTTGAAGGATACTGCTGCGTGGATTGCGTCTGTTTTTCCGCAATATAATAAATTGCCTTTGTTCCCTGATGAAGAACTGGGTGAAACTCTTGCAGATGCTAATTTTGTTGAGCAAGACACGAATGAGCTTAATATTTCGGTATGGAAAGGTAAGGGGGGGCATGTCATCCTTACTGCGACTATGCCGATTTTGAGCCAAACCAAGTCTGTTGGATCAATTATGATTGTTAGTGATGGTGCTGATATTCGTGAAGCTTTGGCCGATACATGGTTTGATATTGTTAAGATTTTTCTGCTGACTTTATTTATTACAATTCTTTTATCGATATATTTATCTGGGGTTATTGCGAAGCCTTTGAGGAAGCTAGCTGTTGCGGCGGAAAATGTCAGGCGCGGGAAACTGAAGTACACTGAAATTCCTGATATGAGTAACCGTAATGATGAAATTGGTGAGCTTTCTATCGTTCTTAAGGATATGACATATGCTTTGTGGGAGCGTATGGATTCGATTGAGGCATTTGCCGCGGATGTTTCTCATGAGATTAAAAACCCTCTGACATCTTTGAAAAGTGCTGTTGAAACGGCGGGTATTGTTAGCTCTAAGGAAGATAGAGATAAACTTCTGGAGGTGATTAAGCATGATATTGAACGTTTGGATCGTTTGATTACTGATATTTCAAATGCATCGCGCCTTGATGCAGAACTTTCAAGGGAAACCTTTGCGTTGGTCGATTTGAAGGCTGTTCTTCGTCATATTGTTGATGCATATAAACGGCCTTTGGATCGAGAGAATACACTTGATGCAAATATTGATTATGCTTTGAAGGATGGTGTGAAGATTACCCTTACTTTGCCGGATAATTGTGAGCATATGTATGTGCGTGGTAGTGAAGGGCGTCTTGTACAAGTTTTGCAGAATGTATTGTCGAATGCTCTGTCTTTTTCATCTGTTCATACGACCATACGTATTATGGCGGAAGTGAAGTCAAATCGTGTGACGATTGCGATTGAAGATGAAGGGCCGGGAATTCCCGAAGGTAAATTGAAAGATATTTTTGAGCGTTTTTATTCTGAACGCCCTGAATATGAAGAATATGGTAGGCATTCCGGATTGGGGCTTTCGATATGTAGGCAGATTATTACGGCGCATAATGGTATCATTTATGCAGAAAATCGTAAGGATCGTTCAGGTGAAGTGCATGGTGCGCGATTTATCGTTGTTTTAAATATAGTATCGTAGGGTCTAAATGAAAAAGCCGGTTATTATTACAGGACTATCAGGTGCAGGGATATCTACCGTTTTAAAGGCTCTTGAAGATTTCAAATTTGAAGTATTTGATAATTTCCCACTTTCTTTTATTCCCGACTTGTTCCAACAAGAATATTCAGATCAACAGAATATCGCGTTAGGTATTGATACGCGCACACGCGGGTTCTCGGCCGAGGCAGTGGTGGATTTAGCACGTGATATGGATGCCAGGTTGGTTTTTATTACATGTGAGAATTCTGTGTTGCATAAACGCTTCACGGAAACGCGGCGTAGGCATCCACTGGCACAGGACAAGTCTGTTGCTTTTGGGATTGAAACAGAACGTGCATTGCTAGAGCCGATTAAAAATAAGGCAGATATCACGATTGATAGTACGGATAAGTCTATTCATGATTTACGCCATATGTTGGAGGGATATTTTGATGTGCACTCTGAGGAAAACTTAACGGTTTCTTTGATGTCCTTCGGGTTTAAAAATGGTGTACCGCGAGAGGCGGATATTGTTATGGATGTGCGTTTTTTAAAAAACCCGCATTGGGATAGTGCACTTCGACCTAAAACCGGACTTGATGCTGAGGTCGGAGAATATGTTCGTCAGGATGATGGGTTTGAGGAGTTTACGCAAGGTTTTAGGGCATTGGTTAAGCCGTTATTGCCACGCTATGCGGCGGAGGGGAAAAGCTATTTGACCATTGCAATTGGGTGTACGGGGGGGCGTCATCGCTCTGTCTTTACGGTTGAGACACTCAAGACTTGGTTCGAAGAGCAAAAAACTGCGGTGTATGTTGAACATAGAGATCTACCGGTATAAGCCGTAGAAGGGCGTTTTTTCTTGCAGATTTGAGCGGTTTCCTGTAGTTTTTGTCCATAATAAATATAAAAAATGGGCTGAATTATGGGTGATAACGATCAAAAACCCGAATCTGAAATAACAGAAGAATTTAATGTTACGCATGGCGCGCTAGAGGTGCAGGCCGAGTTTAAGACGCCTAAACTTGCCATTGGTGAGGTGTTTATTCTTGAAAATAACCGCATTGAACCTTCTGCAGAAGAGAAGGAAAAGCATTTCGGATTGAAGAAGGAAGAGTTCGAAAACCTTCCAAGTGTTGTTGTAGATCAGGTGACAGAAGACTTTGTCGCAAAACAGACGGAGCGTTATCAAGATGCGTTTGATCGTACTGTTGTAACGTATGAAAATTATCTATCAGATGAGAAACAATATGGTGCAGTTGAGATGCGCGATATTGCGGTTGGAATGATGGAAACTGAGCTTATGTTGTTGCAGGATAACTCAATGGTTCAGGGTGCTATATCTAGGATTGAGGGTGGAGCAACAGCAGAGGTTGCGATTGATGATTCGTATCAGGAAAAGGTTGATATGTTTCAGGGAATGCAGGATGCTTATTTTCAGAAAACGGCAGTAGAGTTAGAGCAACATCGCGCAACTATGCAACACCATCTTCATCCCGAGAAAAGCTTGGCAACGATGGCGCAAATTAAGCCGGGTGCTGTTGTGGCAATGTCTACGGTTTCATTGTCGTCTCTTTCTTATTTTCAAGATCGCGAAACGCAAGAGCCCATTGTACGAGGTGTTATTTCTGATGCAGGAGGTTTGCAAAGCCATGCAGCGATTTTGTTGAATGGTTTGGGGATTTCTTATGCGCGTGTTGAGCGTGACGATATGGATCGTATGAAAAATGGTGATCAGGCGATCCTTGATGGAGCGGCAGAGAAAATTTTGTTACATCCTAATAATGACCTTATTCATAAGTATGAAGGTGATTTGGCGCAACAGGAAGAAGCACATGTAGGGCTGCAGAATAAATGGGCGAAGAAAAAAAGTACGTCTACGGTTGATGGTGAGAAGTTTAATGTTCATGCAAATTATGGGTCTTCTTGGGATACATATTCTACGAAGCGAGCAAATCCTGTTGGAATTGGTTTGTATAGATCTGAGGTGACATTATTGATGCGTCATGGTGACGTGGAATTAAAAGAGGGACAAGAGCTTTTAAAAAGCGTTGATAATTTACCAAAAGAAGAAGATTGGAATAGAGTCTTTAGGCAAAATCTTTCTAGTTGTTCTGATAAAGAGGGCGGGTTTATTGGTACTACGATTCGTACACCAGATTTTGCAGGGGATAAATTTGAATTTTTGGACCCGGGTGTGCGTCAGGAGCAAGAGGATAAGGCAACTTTGACACAAATGCGTGCTTTGGCGCAGTTGCAACATGATCTGGCAGGAGAGGGGCATAAGAATAAAATTAAAGTTATGGTGCCTATGATTGGATCTGCTGAGCAGATGCATGCACGTCAAACGATGATGGATGAGCAAGCAAGAGACTTGGGTGTGAAAACTATAAAGTTGGGCACTATGATTGAGGTTCCTTCTGTTCTGACTGAACTTGAAAATCTGGATGCTTCGTTCTGGTCTGTTGGTTCGAATGATATGATTGATAATATCTTGGGACAGAGTCGTTATGTCGCGCAAGGTGATAAGAATCGCGATAATACAAATGCCGCTGTTCTAAAGGCATTTGAACGGATTACTACGATGGCACAGAAGTGTAGTGTGCCCGTGAGTTTGTGTGGAGATATTGGTGCTGATCCGCAATATACGGCAATGTTGGTTGGGGCAGGTTTTAGAAATGTTTCTGCGGCATCGGATAGAATTCCGGAAGTTAAGGAAATTGCAAGCCGTGTTGATGTATCAGAGGCACAGCAGCTTTTTAACCAGTTGCTTGTGACAGAGAAGCGTGAGGATCGCGAATCTTTACTTAAGAATTTCAATGAGGATCGTCTTGGACTTAGTGCTGATGGGCGTATTGATATGGCGTGGAAAAAGCCGGGAGATGCATTGGACTTAGGTAGTGAGCCTGCGTAGTTGAAAAATATTATGGCATGTTTTCTGAGCGTTTAATGATAAGTGTTATGCCGTCACGTTGTGTCACTCTTACTTCTTCGTCAATGGCAAGAGGTTCATCATGGCATATAGATTTCCATATCTCCCCCTGATAGCGTACATAATATTCATATAAGCTGACCATTGTGTTTTCATTTATAATATCAATTACAGTTGCTGTATCTTCTTCTGCCAGATCATATCCCATTGAAATTTGTGCCTTAGACACGAATCTATTTTGAAACCAACCAATGCACATAGCGAAAGGGTAAATAACCGCCATTGCTATGCCTTCTATTGGTCCCAGAATAAAGGATCTGCCAACTTCTGTGTTGGTCATATGAGTTGATTTTTTTCTCATTAGATCTCCTGATCACATTATAATCGGATTACTCTTCTAATTTCCCAAGCTTTTAAAAGCTTGGATCCGTGATTGATATTATTTTCTACCCTCATGACAGGTATATTTTTGATAAGAAAAAAGGCGGGTCAAATGAACCGCCTTTTTATGAATTCTTATTTTATTTTCTACTACATGTCCAAGCCAGCTGTATTGTCCAGACCCATTGTTGGTGTGGAACCTTCCAAGCCGTTGAATGAATTCAACAGATTTGGCATTGCTTCTTGAATAGCCATAGTTGGACGCACTGCATCATGCATCTCTTCAAAATGTCCGCTAAGTCCTGTATTTGTCATGTAAAACACCCTTTCTTATTGTAAATACCGCATTATCTTTGGAAACACCGGAGCCGTCGTAATCTTTAAAGATTATCTTTGTCTGGTCGCCTGCCTGTGCCTCAGGTACTAAAGTATACATAACACGTGATTTTGTCAAGTTTGAAATGTCGACAAGATCAGTTTTTCCGTTTATGAGCGTAATTAAGTTCATGACCTTTTTATCGGTGACTTCACGCGATTCGTCAGTGTCTATTAATACGTAGTCACCAACGTGTTCATAATTGCTTTTCTCGAGGTCATATTCAAAAATTTGATATGCCCGATCAACTAACGAGTTTGCCTTTTGAATGAAACGCGGGCGTTCACCTGTTTCCAAAGCCCTTGTTATCGGGTCTTTGCTTACTTTTGTCTCGGGGGCAGAGGGCTTACCGCTGCTTTTTTCATTAAAATTTATGCTCATAAATCAATATTAGCATTGGTTTTTGAAAAAAAAAATGCTTAAGTCTCCTAGCTGTTAAAAAAAACAGAAAAAAAGTGCAAATTTCATGAGGAAACTTGCAAGGGTATGAGAGATTTAAATTTTTAAGGAGAGAATAAATGTCCGCAGCACCACAAGCCGTAGAAAATGATTATAAGGTTAAGGATATCTCCTTGGCTGAAGCAGGCCGTTTGCAGATTGATTTGGCAGAAGATGAAATGCCGGGTTTGATGTCAACACGCGCAGAATATAAAGATGAACAGCCATTAAAAGGCGCACGCATTACCGGTTGTCTTCATATGACAGTTCAGACTGCGGTTTTGATCGAGACGCTTACAGCACTTGGCGCAGAAGTTCGTTGGAGTTCATGTAACATCTTTTCAACACAAGATGAAGCAGCAGCAGCCATCGCAGCGGCAGGTATCCCGGTTTTTGCGTGGAAAGGCCAAACACAAGAAGAAGCAGAATGGTGTATTCACCAAACTATCAAAGGCCCTGATGGTTGGGTTCCAAATATGATTTTGGATGATGGTGGTGATTTGACTGCGATTGCGCATAAAGATTATCCTGAGCTTATGGCTGATATCAAAGGGGTTTCAGAAGAAACAACAACTGGCGTTCTATTCCTTAAGAAGATGGAAGAAGACGGAACTTTGAAAGTTCCTGCGATTAACGTGAATGATTCTGTTACGAAATCAAAGTTTGATAATAAATATGGTTGTCGTGAATCTTTGGTTGATGCGATTCGTCGTGCAACAGATGTTATGCTTGCAGGTAAAGTTGCCACTGTTTGTGGTTATGGTGATGTTGGTAAAGGTTCTGCGCAAAGCTTGTCTTCACAAGGTGTTCGCGTAATTGTAACAGAAATTGACCCGATTTGTGCATTACAAGCAGCAATGGATGGTTATGAAGTTGCGACTTTAGAAGATGCAGCACCACGTTCAGACATTTTTGTTACAACAACAGGTAATAAAGACATCATTACTGTTGATCATATGCGTGAAATGAAAGACCGTGCGATCGTTTGTAATATTGGTCACTTTGATAATGAAATTCAGGTTGAGCCATTGCGCAATATGAAGTGGACGAATATCAAGCCACAAGTTGATGAAATTGAATTCCCAAGTGGTAAGCGTATTATCCTTCTTGCAGAAGGTCGTTTGGTTAATCTTGGTTGTGCGACAGGTCACCCATCATTCGTGATGAGTGCTTCTTTCACAAACCAGACATTGGCACAGATCGAGCTTTGGAAAAATCACGCGAACTATGAGAAAAAAGTTTACGTGTTGCCGAAGCACCTTGATGAAAAAGTGGCTGAGCTTCACCTTGAAAAAGTTGGTGCGGTGCTTACGAAGCTTTCACAAGAGCAAGCCGATTATATTGGTGTTCCTGTTGAAGGGCCATTCAAAGGCGAAGCATACCGCTATTAATCTGTCATCATTGATGTTCGGTCTGCGTTAAGCATCGGTTCACGTATTATTCATACGCTTCACCTCGCTTTCCTTGCCGAACATGCAATGCTGTTGATTGATTTGGGGGGATACGCTGCATGTCTCGTGCTTGCTTGCCCCTTGCGAAACACAGTTGATTAATAAATTTTATGTTTTTAAAGTGGTCGCATTTGCTGCGGCCACTTTTTTTATGCCTGTAGTTCGTGTATATTGCCTTTTGTGGCGTTTACGCTCCCACCATTTTACAAATCAAGTTACGTTATGGCGCAACATAGTAATAAACAAGATGTGCAGACTTCGAAGGGTTTTTTTGGCTCTTTTGGAGAAAAGTCGCGTCTGCGTAAAGAAAAAGCACGGCTTGAGGCATTTTTGTCAGCTGTTCCCGGTGAATATTGCGGGTGGGCGAATGATGGCAGTATCGCCTATAGTCAGGGGTTTGCATCTGCATTGGGGACTGATGCCTTAGAAGGTTTTGTCGATATACAAAATAGGTTAAGCCCTGAGGATGGTGCATCTTTGGAAGGGTTGTTGGTACGTCTGAAACAAGATGGCATTCCTTTTACGATGAATGTGCAAACGCGCAAAGAGGATAAGACCCTTAAAATATCAGGCACGCGCGGTGAGGATATTAGCGGACAAGATTACTTTACGATTTTATGGCTTGAAGATATTACGGCGTTAAAATCGGCAAGCGATGTTTTAGAAGAAGAGCAGCAACTTTTACGCAGTGAGATGGATAATCTGCAAGACTCGCTTGATGCGTTGCCTTATCCCGTGTGGATTAGGGATCAAAAGCATGAAATTATTTGGTGTAATGTTTCTTATGCCAAGATGATCGATGCGCGGCCAAGTGAAATTGTTGCGCAACAAAAAGAAATTATTTCCAGTTCACGTAAAAGAAAACCCAATGAAAAGGATTTATTGTGGGGAGCAGATCTTGCCCGTGCAAGTCTTGAAAAAGGGGTGGTGCAGGATACACGAATACACGAAGTTCTTGGTGGCAAACGTCTTTGGCTGAAAATATCAGAATTTCCGCTGAAGGCGAAGAAGATGACTGTTGGTATGGCAGAAGATTTGACGCATCAGGAAGAGGTGGAAGATCAAATTAAGAATAACAAGAGCGCTAATAGAGAATTAATGGAGCAATTGCGCTCTGCCATTGCTATTTATGATGCTGATCAGTGTTTGGAGTTTTATAATTCTGCCTATGCGCAGTTGTGGGGCTTAGAGGATGGATGGCTTAATACGCATCCAAAATTAGGGGATATCATGGAAAAGCTGCGTGAGACGCGGCGTTTACCGGAGCAGGTTGATTTTAGGTCATTTAAGAAAAGCTGGTTGAATATGTTTACCGGTTTGATCGATTCTTCAGATGATATGCTTTATTTACCGGATGGCTCGGCGTTGCGTATGTTGGTGGTGCCACATAAGCTTGGCGGTTTGATGATGACCTTTGAGGATGTAACTAGCCGATTGGAGCTTGAATCGTCCTATAATACACTCATTGCGGTTCAAAAAGAGACGCTTGATAATTTGGCTGAGTCTGTTGCAGTGTATGGTGGTGATGGTCGTTTGAAGCTTTGGAATCCATCTTTTGCACATTTGTGGTCGTTTGATCCGGAGGCATTGGAAGGTGAACCGCATGTTACGCGCCTTGTCGGTAAGGCTGAACCGTTCTTTAATGAAACGCGTTGGCCTAAAATAAAAGAGAGTTTAATCTCTATTGCTCTTGACCGTTCGATGAATGAGGGGCGATTAGAGCGCTCAGACGGCGTTTTGATTGATTATTCTACTGTGCCATTACCGGATGGTGGCGTTCTTATTAGTTATAGTGACGTTACCGATACTGTGCGTGTAGAAAATGCGTTAAGAGAGAAAAACGCGGCGCTAGAAACGGCAGAAAAGCTGAAACTTGATTTCTTGGCGAATGTTTCATATCAACTCCGCACGCCGTTGAATGCGATTATGGGCTTTAATGAGATGTTGGATCAGGAGCTTTTCGGTTCATTGAATGATAAGCAAAAAGAATATACGCGTGATATTCATGGTGCAAGTGAGCGTCTGTTGAACCTGATTAATGATATTCTTGATCTTTCCAGTATTGAAGCAGGGCAAATGGATCTTGAAATTGAAGAGCATTCAATTCAAGAAATGATGGATGCTATTTTAATATTGGTTCAAGATTGGGCGCGTAAGGAAAATATTGAAGTTTCTTTAAAGTGTCCTTCGAATATCGGTAAGGCAGAAATTGATGTAAGGCGATTGAAGCAGGTGATTATTAACCTTATCCGTAATGCAATTACATATACGGGTGAGGGTGGTCGTATAGATTTACGTGCAGCGCGTAAAGGCGCTGATATACAAATTATGGTGAGTGATAATGGATCAGGAATTGATCCGGAGGATCAGCAACGTATATTGAAGCCGTTTGAAAGAACAGATGCGCAGCAAACAGGGAGAGGTGCGGGTCTTGGCCTTAGTCTTGTGCAGAATATTGTAAAATTACATGGCGGCCATTTTGATCTGGAATCAGAAGTGGGTAAGGGAACGACAGTTACAATGACTTTGCCACGTAAGAATATAGCTGTGTCTAAGGACGCGGCATAATCATTTGAGATCTTAGTAACATACAGCCCATGTTTTTGTACTGCCGTCTTTTTGTTTTTTTCCTTTAATAACGATTTCCCCAAGCTCAACATTTGTTTTACATGAAAAAACCGGCAGTAAAGTGCGGATGGTTAACTCTAATTGTTTTCCGGGATAAAAGGGGCCTTGTGAACATACGCGTGTTCTATCGGTGAATGTTGCGCCGTCTTCGGATTGTGATCCTTCTTTTTGTAAGCGAAAAGTTCCGACATGACGCGTTTTCGTGCCATCAGGACGGGTGTAATAGTCGGTAGAAACCTCGCCATAAACCCTATATGACGCTTCGTTACGGATGCTGAAACAAATGGGACTGGCCGTAATGTCTTGCGCATGTGCAAAACACGGCAATAACCCTATAAATAACATTGGAAAAATGATCTTCTTCATGGGCAGATAATAACATTATCCTGAGCTTTTCACAAAGGGAGTTGTGCTTTATAAGGTATGTATGAGTTCTTCAATGAATAAAATCGTTCACACATATTCTGAGGCAGACACAATTGCGTATGCTAGGGCGTTTGCGTCTTGTTTGCGTGGCGGTGACTCTGTTTTGCTTCATGGTGATCTGGGAATGGGGAAAAGCGTTTTTAGTCGTGCGGTGATTCGTGCTCTGTCCGGTGATGATTTTTTAGAAGTTCCTAGTCCGACTTTTACGTTGGTGCAAACCTATGATGTGCCTGTTGGCTGTGTTTGGCATTTTGACTTATATCGGTTGAGTGATCCTGATGAAGTTTATGAGCTTGGTTGGGAAGAGGCGATTACAGATGGTATTTTGTTGATTGAATGGCCAGAGCGTTTAGGTGGTCTGACACCGCGAAAACACTATGAAGTCATTTTGACGCATGAGAAAAGTGATGCGGTGGATGTGCGGAAGATAGAGGTTAGATATAATGAGTGAATCGAATATGCACCCTGATAAGGCTTTTATCCTTGCCGCGGGGTTTGGAACGCGTATGCGTCCTTATACAGATCATTGTCCAAAGCCGATGGTGCAGGTGGCGGGGCGTAGCCTTATTTGGAGGACGCTTGATAAGCTATTCGATGCAGGTGTTCGTGAAACTGTTGTAAATGTTCATTATATGGCAGAGATCTTGAGAGCACATTTGCAGGATTATTGTTCTGAGAACCCGAAAATGGTCATACATATTTCTTTGGAAGACGAGATATTGGACACCGGTGGTGGTGTCAAAAATGCGTTGCATTATTTCGGAGATGACCCGTTTTATGTCATAGCGGGAGATGCATTGTGGGATGATGCGCATGATGTAAATGCGTTGAAAATGTTGGCGCAAGCATGGGATGCGGAAAAAATGGATATTGTGACCCTTATGCAACCGCTTGAAGGAATGCAGCTGAGCGCAGGGGTCGGTGATTATGATTTACATGAGGATGGCCGTGTTCACAGGTCACGCGATAAAACGGGACAGTATATGTGGACGAATATCCGTTTAAATAGTCCGAAAATTTATCGTGATGTAGAGGAGCACTCTTTTTCATTCTTAAAAATTATGGATGCATGTGAAAAGGCGGGACGATTTTATGCGCTGCCCTATATGGGGCAATGGCATCATATTAGTTGCCCGAAAGATCTTGAGACCGTAGATGCAGATTATAAAACACGCGTGAAGGTCTGACCTATGGTGATAGAGGCGCAGCATAATCTTTATAATATACCGGCGGAAAGGCCGTTCTTAAAGACATTTGCGCGTTATATGTTGCAGCAAAGTGATGGTGATCCGAAAAAGCTTACGGAATACAAAATATTATTACCTACGCGTAGAGCATGCCGATTACTGCGTGAGATATTTCTGAACATGAATGACGGGCAGCCGATCCTTTTACCGCAATTAACGCCGATAGGTGATGTGGATGAAGAGGATTTATCCTTAATGATGTTTGGTGATGCGCAACGATTTTTGGATATTCCTGCTGCTATTGCGCCTTTGAAACGTCAATTATTGCTCGCCAAGCTAATTCAGAAAGCTCCCGGATTTGCACAAGGTTCTGAGCATGCTTTGTCTCTTGCGTCTGCATTGGGGCAGTTTATGGATCAAATTACGGTGGAGGAACTTTCGTTTTCTGACCTGCATAAGATTGTTCCTGAAGAATTCGCGGCGCATTGGCAAATCACGCTTGGTTTTTTAAAGATTATTAGTGAGAACTGGCCGGCAATTTTGGCGGATCAAGGTCTGATTGATGCACCTGAGCGACGTAATATGTTGTTGGGTGCTTTGGCGGAATATTGGCAAGAACACCCTCCATCAACGCCTATTATTGCGGCGGGTTCAACGGGTTCAATCCCTGCGGCCGGGCGGCTTTTAAATGTGATTTCTCAGTTGCCTGCGGGGCAGGTGATCTTACCCGGTCTTGATTGCCATATGGATGATGATGCGTGGCAATATGTGACAGAGAGCCACCCGCAATATCATTTGAAAACCCTATTAGGGCGTATGAATATTGCACGTGAAGATGTTGCTGAACTTGATATTCATACAGATTTTTATAGTCGTCGCACTATTTTGGCATCAGAGTTGATGTTACCTGCGCAAAAAGTCGCATGTTGGAAAGATTTTGAAAAGCGCCATGACACGCAAGGCATGCTTGATGGGGTGCAATATTACGCATGTGCAACGCAGCAGGAGGAAGCTTGTGTCGTTGCACTAATGATGCGTGAAACTTTAGAAGTGCCGGAGCGCGTTTGTGCACTTGTCACACCTGATCGGGGGCTTGCGCGACGGGTCAGTGCGCTTTGTCGTCGGTGGGGGATTGATGTTGATGACTCTGCGGGGACGCGCATGATGGATGACCGTTTGGGGAAATTTATTATGTTGGCTCTTGCGGATGTGCAGGGTGGGTTTAATCCGGTTGATTTTCTTTCGCTTGTTAAAACACCGCTTTGTCGTCTTTCTTATGAGGATCAACCCTATCACCGTTTTGTTATTGATCTTGAGAGTATGTTTTTGCGTAAAGGGCATATTCTATCATCACGTGATGAATTAAGACTTTTGATTGAGGCGCAAGAAGGGCAAGAGGAGCTGTTGTCGTTTTTTGATGCTTATCAAGAGGCGATGAAGTCGCTGTCTTATTATGCCGGGTGCCAGGAAGAATTTGCGTTTGAGGATATATTGCGTGCGCATATCCGCGTTTTGGAGACATTGGCGAATACATCGCAACAGAGTGGCGCGGAAATATTATGGCGTGGTGATAATGGTGAGACGGCTGCGCAATTTTTTACAGAGATTTTGCAACATTCTGCGTTGATCGGGGATGTTTGTTTTGATGAATATTGCGATATTCTGGGGGCGTTACTGCGTAGTGTTACAGTGCGTTCGGCCTATGGTGTGCATCCGCGTTTGTTGATTTTAGGACAATTGGAAGCACGTTTGAGTGATGCAGACCTTATTATTCTTGGTGGTTTGAATGAAGGGGTTTGGCCACCTGATTCTGGGCATGATCCATGGATGTCGCGCCCGATGCGCCATGAATTTGGACTGCCTGGGAGCGAGCAAATGGTTGGTATCGCGGCACATGATTTTGTGCAGGGCTTTTGTGGTAAAAATGTCGTACTGACACGTTCGGAGAAGCTGGATGGAGGCCCGAGTGTTCCGGCGCGATGGTTAGAGCGTTTTGAAACTGTTTTGCAGGCAATGGGAAAAACATTGTCCGATCTATCCCATCACCCTTATCAAAAATGGGCTATGGAACTTGATGAGAGTGATGTTTTTGAGCCTTATGGGCGTCCCGCACCACGTCCTCCGTTGATGGCGCGCCCTATGGGGGCTTCGGTTACGAAAATTGAGACATGGATGCAAAATCCGTATGCAATTTATATGCATTATGTGGTTAGTCTACGTCAAATGCAGCCATTGCAGCAGGATAATGACGCGGCGTTGCGCGGCAGTATTATGCATGAAGTTTTGGATCGCTTTACGCAAGAGTTCCCGCTTGATTTACCTGATAATGCACAGGATAAGTTTTTAGAAATTGCGCGCTCTGTTCTGGAAGAGAAAATCGAAAATCCGCAACAATTGCTTTATTGGTGGCCGCGCTATTTGAAAATTGCTGCATGGTTTGTTGCACATGAAAAGGGGTGGCGGCAAGATGCAAAATATTTGGAAAGTGAAATAAAAGGACATGTTGATCTAGATATTGAGGGTGCAAACTTTACGCTTTACGGGATGGCAGATCGTATAGATCGTATGCATGGTGGGTATGCGTTGATTGATTATAAAAGTGGTGGATCATATCGTGCGACACAACTGAAAAAGGGTGAGTTGCCACAACTTCCTTTAGAAGCTTTGATATTATCGCATGGCGGATTTGACGGTAAGGGATTTAAGAATGTGCGTCAGGATGAGGTGAAGAAATACGTTCCCGCGGGGCAGGGGGTTTATCTTGGGTATTGGAAGTTAACTGGTGGGCGTAAGGCGGGGGAGCTTATCGATATTTCAGGTGACCTTGATGAAACATTTGCATTGGTAGAGGAGGGCTTACGCGCGCTTATTTCTGTGTTTCGGGATATGGATACGCCATTTTATTGTATTCCTGATGCGACGCGTGCCCCGCGCTTTAATGATTATGAGCATATTTCCCGCCAGAAGGAGTGGGCTGCGCTTGATAGTGCAGCGGAAGGGGATGGCGTGTCATGATAGCTTACCAATCATCTCAACATATAGACGAAGCTCAGCGTAGCCTTGACCCTAACGTGCGTCAGCGCGCTGCTTCTAACCCACATGAATCGATATGGGTCGGTGCATCTGCGGGGACGGGTAAGACAAAGGTTCTTACGGATCGCGTGTTACGTTTGTTATTACCGCGTTTTGATGGTCGACCGGGGACGTTGCCCGGACGGATTCTATGTTTGACTTTTACAAAAGCAGCAGCCAATGAGATGGCATTGCGGATTAATAAAACTTTAGGCCGCTGGGCGGTTATGGATTTGGATCATGATAACGTAAAACTTTCCCTGAGGCAGACGTTAAGTGATCTTTTGGGAGAAGAGCCGAATGAGATGCAGCTTGCGGCGGCGCAACGTTTGTTTGCGGATGTGATTGATTGTCCGGGCGGTTTGCAAATCATGACTATTCATTCATTTTGCCAGTCTATTTTAGGTCGTTTCCCGTTAGAAGCAAATTTGCCACCGAACTTTAAGGGTGTAGATGATACGCAGGCTAATGCGTTGATGGATCGTGCTTTAAATGATGCGATTATCTTAGCCAGTCGTGATGATAATGCAGATTCTCCATTCTCCAATGCTTTTTTCACCTTATCGTCTGAGCTTGATGAACAAAGTTTTAAGGCGCTGGTGCGTGATATTTGTGGTGAGCGTTATCAATTACATGAACTTTTGGCGCGTTACCATACCGTTGAGGGTGTTTATGCTGCGATTTGTACGCATTATGATATTGAGCAGGGGCGCGAGGTTATTGATGTTGTGCGCTCTGCTTGTGAAGATGGGCATATACGGATTGATAATTTGCGCATGGTTGCACAAAGTATGATTGATAGTGGTGCGAAGGAAGCTATGCGCTATGGTCAGGGGATTTTATCATGGGTTATGGCCTCTACGGAAGAGCGCATTCGTGGGTTTGACGGATATAAAGGAATTTTCCTGACAGATAAAGGTATGCGTAGTAGGAGTTTTCCGCCTGCAAAAGTAAAAAAGGATATGCCGAATGCATTTGATATTTTAAGTGCAGAAGCGCAGCGTTTGATGTATCTGGGGGATTATATTAATCGTATAAAATCAGCGTCTATGACGCGGGATGCTTTGTTAATCGGGACAGAGGTTTTGAAGCATTATACGGATTTGAAATCCGCACAAGGGGCGCTTGATTATGATGATTTGATCCTGTATACGATGCAACTTTTGCGTGGCGAGAGTAAGAGCTTTACCGGGCTTGAGGCCGTGGATTATGACCGTGTTGCGCCGTGGATCATGTATAAGCTTGATCGTGGTCTGGATCATATTTTGGTAGATGAGGCACAGGATACAAACCCTGAGCAGTGGCGCATTATTGAAACTTTATGTAATGAATTTTTTGAGGGCCTAAGTGCGCGTGATGATACAGAGCGTACGATGTTTACTGTCGGGGATATCAAGCAGTCTATTTATTCGTTTCAACGCGCTGCGCCGGCAGAATTTCGTAGAATGCATGGTGTCTTAGATGAAAAAATTGCACTATCAGAGCATGTTCACCGTACTGTTGATCTGGATATATCATTTCGTTCAACGCAAAGTGTTTTGCGCGTCGTAGATAAGGTTTTTGAGAATTCTGTCCTTAATAAAGCCGTTGGTGGAGGTGTTATATCGCATAAATCGTTTCGTGCGGGACAAGCGGGGCGCGTTGAACTTTGGCCTGATAGTTTTCAAACTAAAAAAGCAGAGCAGCGCGATTTTTGGGATCCGCCTGTCATTGTTAAAGATCATATGAGTGGTGCGTCTGCTCTTGCCAATTATATTGCGCAGCAAATTAAAGGGTGGCTTGATAATGAAGAGGTTTTACCAAGTTATAATCGTGCAATAGAGGCCGGTGATATAATGATATTGGTGCGTACGCGCACGGCTTTTGTAGATCAGCTTGTGCGGGCATTGAAGTTGAAAGGCGTTCCGGTAAGCGGGGCAGATCGTATGGTTCTTGGCGATCAGCTTGTCGTACAGGATTTACTTGCGCTTGCCCGTTTTTGTTTATTGCCTGATGATGATTTGAATTTAGGGTGTGTTTTAAAGTCCCCGTTTTTAGGGTGGAATGAGGAAGAATTATTCTCACTTGCTTATAACCGTGCAGGAACATTGTGGCAGGAGCTTTGTAATTTTGATAGCTCTAAGCTTTCGGCAGTGAATAAGGATGGTGCGTTGCCGATTGTGAGTAAAGAAAAACGCGAAGAAGCGCGTGATTATTTATCGCGCTTGGCAGGGCGGGGAAAATATATGGGGGCGTATGAATTCTTTTCTCATATTTTACATTCTGAGTGCCCTGTGGATACGCGTTCAGGCCTGCGTGCAGTGCGGAAACGTTTGGGGCAGGATGCGCTTGATCCGGTAGAAGAGTTTATGAATGCTGCACTGAATTTCGGGCAAGATAATATCGATCATTTACAATTGTTTTTGCAGCAGCAGGACCATAACAAAATCGAGATTAAGCGCGAGATGGATGAGCAGGGTGGTCAGGTACGTATTATGACCATACATGGATCGAAGGGATTACAGGCTCCTATCGTTATTATGCCTGATACGATGATTACGGGTGCAGCAAAAAAAGGAGGCCGCCTTTTATGGTCGAATAAAACGGGGCTTGATATGCCGTTATATTCTTTGCGTAAGGATGATGATCCGGAGGAGTACAGGGCTGCTTTTACGCGCGGGCAATCATTGGATGAAGAAGAGTATTATCGTTTGCTTTATGTTGCGATGACGCGTGCGGCAGATCGTCTTTATATCGCGGGATATAGTGGTATGCGTGAGGGTAAGGACAGCTCGTGGTATTACGTTATTAGAAATGCAATGCAAGATGATCCAAATTGTGTGACGTTGGATGATGGTACGCTACGGATTGAGAATGAACAGATTAGTCCACCAGACAAGGCAAAAAATACAGCTCCGGAGAAATCGGATGATGATATCATTCCGCCATGGGCATTTTTAAACGCACCTGAAGAGCAATCACCACCAAGGCCATTGATGCCTTCACGACCGTCAGAAGAAGATTGTCAGGCAGTTATGTCGCCTCTTGTTGCGTCGCAGGAATATCGGTTTAAGCGTGGAAACCTTACGCATAAATTATTACAGTTTTTGCCTGATTTTTCGGATGATGTACGTGAAAATGCTGCGCGTAATTTTCTGCAAAAAAATGCACAAGATGTATCTGGTGATGTACGAGATAGTATTGTCTTAGAGGTTTTGAAAATCTTACGTGATCCTGATTATGCCCCATTTTTTAAACCCGGGTCTATCGCAGAGGTGTCTGTTACAGGTTTGTTATCAGGCATGCGGGTTATTAGTGGTCAAATTGATAGGTTGGTTATTGAGGATGGTAAGATATGGATTGTTGATTACAAAACAAACCGCCCGCCGCCGAGTGATCCGAAAGATATCCCGGATATTTATAGAAAGCAGCTTTATGCGTATCGGGATTCGGTGCAACAAATTTATCCAGATCATAATATTTATATGGCGTTGTTATGGACGGATGGGCCAAATTTGATGATTGTGGAGTAAGCGCCCCCAAAAAAAGCCCTGCATTTTGCAGAGCTTTTGAAAATACTGGAATTTCTGAGAGGTTATACTTTTTCTTCTAACCATTCAGATAATTGTGATTTTGGCATGCCGCCAACGCGTGTATCGACAACTTTACCGCCTTTAAACAACATGAGTGTCGGAACACCACGTAAACCGTATTTTGTCGGTGTTTCAGGGGCATCTTCGATGTTCATTTTGACGACTTTTATTTTGCCGTCCATTTCTGTTGCAACTTCCTCAACAATCGGAAGTAACGTTTTGCATGGTCCGCACCATTCAGCCCAAAAATCAACAAGGACGGGGCTGTCTGATTGAATGACTTCATTTTCAAAATCGCTATCATTTACGGCTTTTAACGACATGGTAAATCCTCTCTTTTGCTACGCATCTTTGCTTACTATGAAGATCACATGCGATTCGTCAAGCGTTTAAAATGGGTTATTTTAGGGCTTATGCATCTTTATTTATTTTATTACATAATAAATATTTGAATAGTATAGTGATTATTTGTTATAAAGTTTCAATATTATATAAAAAATAATAATAAAGGGTGCTATGGGACAGCAAGCTGACAATGATGGGCAAGAAGGGCTATCAAGGCGTGGATTTTTACGTCTTGGTGCGTTTGGTGGTGTGTCATTGGCAACGTTTGGTTTGGGGGGACTGTTTTCTGAGACCGCTGAGGCAAAGGCATCTTCCACGTTAAAACCGGTGAAGCATTTAAAGGCATCGAGTGCATTTATTGTTGGTGAAGATGATTTTTTAGATGATTCTTCATTAGATGAATCGATTAATTCAGATCTAGATACTCCGTTTTATTCCGGGTCTTTGGTAAAGCCTTTAGGAATGGTCGCGGCTTTTGAAAAGATGGCGGTGGACGCACGTGCTGTTGAAGCGGGAAGGATGAAGGCAGAAGATGCCCTTACTATGGATTCCATCATTCGTATTTCTCCACGTTCTAAAGAGCTTAGTAAGCATAGAAGTTTTGAAGACGAGCTTCCAATGCGCGAAGTGTTGGAAGGTTGTGGTTCATTTTCATTGAATGATGCGATGCATTCTCTGGCTGAGCGTGTTGCGTATGGAAAGCCAATTACGCGCGATTTGTCTCTTAAAGAGAGCAGGGATCTGGAAACGAAATTTGTAAAAGAGCATACTAGGCCTTTAGCCAAGAGGCTTGGGATGGATCGCACGGTGGTTTGTACATCAACAGGCTTGCCAACTTATGCAGATGATGCAGGTACGATACCAACGTGGAAGAATGATTCTTCGACACAGCGTGATATGATGACGTTGGTTAATCATATCTTGCAGGAGCATCCGGAGCATCTTTACATGTTCGGTATTGCGGAAAGAAAATTCCCAAATAGGAAAAAGCCTCATAAGAATACGGTGCCTCTTTTGGAGGACTCGACAAAGGGGCCAGAGGATATAGTGCAGTCTATTCCTACGGAAGGGGTTGTCGGGTTTAAAACGGGCATTAATGCTCTTGCTCTGTGGCAGTCAATTTGCTTATACGACTTATCTAAAAGTGGTGGTGAGGGGTATATGGCGACTATAAGCCTCGGTAATCTAAATGATACCTATGCGACTGAGCCTCAGCGCATTTTTAACGCGGCGAAGGGCTTGGTTGAGCAACGTCTGGCAATGGAGAATACGGCCGAGATGTCTGAGCCTGTTTAGATTATATACATTCTCTAACTGCTTTATTATTTTCATCCAGTAATAGTGCTTGTGGTTTATGGGTTTTTGCGTCTTGTGCATCCATGCTGGCGTAGCTACAGATGATAACTTTATCCCCTTTGTTAATAAGATGTGCAGCCGCGCCGTTAATGCCGATAATGCCTGATCCACGCTCACCCTCTATCGCATATGTTGTCAGGCGTGCGCCGTTGGTGATGTCCAAGACATCAACCTGCTCATTGACGAGAATGCCAACTTTTTCCATTAGGTCTTTATCTATCGTGATAGAGCCTTCGTACTCTAGATCGGCTTGCGTGACTGTTGCGCGGTGTAATTTTGCTTTTAGCATTGTTAAAAACATGGCTTTACTTCTCATTATGATCCGTGTGTAATTCGTTTATAGTCATTTGTATTTGCTTTCGGACGGCGTTATTTGCCTCTTACATAGGGAATTCTATGCTGCGACGTTTATGTCAGTTCCGAGAATAAAGCCAAACGACTATATCTTTATCTAAATGGATCGAAAATTTAAAGGGATTTATGATGTCTGCATATGATGAAAATAATATTTTTGCAAAAATACTGGCAGGAGATATTCCGTGCGACAAGGTTTATGAAGATGATTATGTGCTGGCTTTTAATGATATAGCTCCGCAAGCACCTGTACATATTCTGGTGATTCCAAAGGGGCAATATGTTTCGATTGTTGATTTTGGTGTGAATGCGTCAGTGGAGGAGGTGCAAGCATTTTATGCGGCCATTGCAAAGATTGCGAAGGAGGCAGGTATTCGTGACGATGGGTTTCGATCAATTGCGAATACCGGTGTGCATGGCGGACAAGAAGTGCCGCATTATCACATGCATTTGCTTGGTGGTGCGCCGATGGGTGCAATGGTGTCCGCGTAAGGTTTGTGATCTTACCCCGGAAACATAACCACGTTATCTGCCATATACCCGTTAATTGCCGGGGTGCTGAGGGCGGCTTGGCGTTTGGTTTGTTCTTGTAAATTTATGACTTCATCAACAACCATTAAATGAGATTGTAGCTGTACATTCAAGATGTTGACGATTTTTGCTATCTTCGGGTTTGTGATGTCGTATGACAGATAGCATAGAGAGATAAGCTCTAAAAACCCTTCAATATCTTCGGCGATCACGGTCATCATTTCGTTTTGTGTCTCAGACCATAATTCCGGATTTTCTTCGGCCATTTCGTCTCGTGCCGTGTAACGTTCAATGATGCGATCACATTCCATGTGCAGGAATGATATGTCTTCGCATGATGCATCTTGTGTATCTGCAATTTCTTTCATAATGAAAGCGGCGCTTAAGATCGCTGTATCAGGTTGAAAGCTGCTCATCATATCATGGAGAGCATATGTGCTTTCTGCGCTTGGTGCTTGGTCAGTAATCAATAAATCACGTACGATTAAGGGCATTTGTAATTTGCTTTTTAATAACGCTAGATTTTGTTCACTTTGTGCCATGATGGCCTCCTGATGTTTTGCGTCTGCTTTGCGCTGTTAATAACCGTATTAATGGGTGAAGGTGAACAAATCGTTAACATGCTTAACTTTTTGAAATATCTATGCCATAAAATATTATAGGTTGCAGGAGTATGAAATGGTCGCGCGGGTTAATACAGTCGCTTTTCAAGGAATAGAGGTGAAGCCGGTTGATGTGCAGGTGCAGCTTTCTAATGGTTTACCAGCGTTTAATATTGTGGGGTTGCCCGATAAGGCGGTGGCGGAAAGTAAAGAGCGTGTGCGTGCGGCGCTTCATGCGTTGGGTCTGTCATTACCGCCTAAGCGATTGACAGTGAATATGGCACCTGCGGATCTTGGCAAAGAGGGGAGCCATTTTGACCTTCCTATTGCGCTGGGTTTGCTTGGTGCGATGGATGTTATTCCAAAGGAAGAGCTTGAAAATTATGTTGTGTTGGGGGAATTGTCTCTTGATGCAGGAATTCGTGGTGTTTCAGGTGTTTTACCTGCGGCGATGCATGCGGGTGAGGCAGGTTTAAATTTGATTTGTCCAAAGGATTGTGGCGGCGAGGCCGCGTGGGCAGGGGATATTGATATTCTTGCGCCGGGTGATTTGTTGCAATTGATTAACCATATTAAAGGTGCACAAGTGTTGGCGCAGCCAGAGGTGAGTCTGGCGAATGATAATGATGTATTTATTCCTAATTTATCTGATGTAAAGGGGCAGGAGAGTGCGAAGCGTGCTCTTGAGATCGCCGCCGCGGGTGGGCATAATTTGTTGATGATTGGCCCTCCCGGAAGTGGAAAGTCGATGCTTGCAGGTTGTTTGCCGGGGATATTACCTGAATTATCAGCGAAGGAAGCGTTAGAGCTTTCTATGGTACATTCGTTGGCGGGGGTGTTATCTGAAGGTGGACTTGTACGGCAGCGTCCGTTTCGCTCTCCACATCATTCTGCATCACAGCCTGCGCTTATTGGTGGTGGGCAGCGTGTGAAGCCGGGGGAAATATCGCTTGCGCATCATGGTGTTTTGTTTTTGGATGAATTGCCGGAATTTGCGCGCGGAGCGCTTGAATCGCTTCGCCAGCCATTGGAAACGGGAGACGCGCTTGTGGCGCGGGCAAATGCGCATATTCGATATCCTGCACGTTTTCAACTGGTCGCGGCAATGAACCCGTGTCGCTGCGGTTATCTGGGTGATGCTGATATGGAGTGCACCAAGGCACCACGGTGTGGTGGGGACTATCAATCTAAAATATCAGGGCCACTCATGGATCGTATTGATTTGCATGTTGAGGTGCCTGCGGTGCAAATATCTGATTTACATGGTACACAAATGGGTGAGAGTTCAGAATCTGTGGCACAAAGGGTACGTGATGTTCGTCGTATTCAGACCGATCGTTATGAAGGTGTGGGGATGAAGCATAGCGCATTGGTAAATTCAAATGCAGATGGTGCGATATTAGACCAGGTGACACCGATGAGCGCACAAACACGTGATTTATTGACACAATCTGTGGAAAAGGCAAAGCTTTCTGCGCGTGGATATTATCGTATATTGCGTGTTGCACGAACGATTGCGGATTTGAATGGAGGGGCGGAGGAGCTTTCAACGCCGGATATTGCCGAGGCGTTAAGCTATCGTCGTATGTTCTTAAATGGGTAGTATTTCCTGATTTGAGGGGATTTTATACATAGAAACAATATTTTATTTGTATTTGAGGTATGGCCTGAGATATACTATTGGTAAGCATAAAATAAAGGTGGAGTTATGTGCTCCCCGAATAAGAACAAAATAGCGGTGTAAGTTATATATGGGACAAGTGTTAACAAGTAATTTTGCAAAGATGAGTTCGGGAGATAGTGGGTATTCTGCGTCTCCTGTAGGTTTGAGTGCGCATGCATCTGACATTATGGCACGAACATATTCATCTCCCTCTCCAAGTGTTGAAAATCTGTATGAAACGAATTCTTTAAAGGCGGCTTTTGCGCAGAATGACCCTGTGTATGGAGAAGAGCAAAGCTTTACAGAGTCTTTGGTTGCGGGTAATACGCGAACACAGACTCTTATGGATACAATGAAGCCGGATACTTCGTATGCCGCGCCAAAGGTTAATGCGGGTAGTATGATGCGTGATGCCAATAAGGTTGTCACGGATGGTGCGAAAGTATCTCAGCAAGCCAATATGGCGATGGAGAATACGCAAGAAAGTATTGCGAGCTTCCAATCTGATTGGAAACAAGCGAAGCATGAAGCGCTTGATGCTTTGGTGGATGCTTCTAAAGACATGGGTATTGACCCTTCTGTGGCTGCTGATGCATTGATCCCTGATAGTGCTGCTACAAAGGGTGCTGCGATGGCTTATGTTGCGGCGGAGCTTGCCATTGGTGGTGGAACGCTTGCGACAGTTGGTAAGGCTGCATTTGTTAGTCAAGAGTTGAGCGAGCAAGAAAAGAAGCTTCCGCCTGAAAAGCAGGAAGCATTGCTAAAAGAAACTATGGATCGTTTGCAGGCATCTTCGGAATCTAATCAAGATAGTCGCGCGAAGCCTGATGCCGGTTCTGTTCCTGCGGATGCTCCTAAGCAGAGTGATATTGCATGGGAAAATATGGAAATTGATGATCTTGCAGAGTTTTTGGCTGCGGATTCTGATGGGTTGGACCAACCCGAAATGCAAGAGTTGCTGCAAATGGAGCATGACCTTGAAGTTGTCTTGGATAACCATGACTATGTTCAGGAACATTATGCAGATGTTGTTACAGCAGATAAAATGTTTGCCTCTGCTGCTACGGGTAATGAGGCGATGAATACAATTTTACTTGATGCAAGTGTTGTTGAATCTCGAAGTGTGGCTGCTACATATGACCAAGGTGTCGATGCTGCAAGTGTCGCGCTTGCCGGTGATAGTTTGGCTGGTGTCACTATGCTTGCTTCTGATGCTCGTTTTGATTCGAGTGCGGTTCAGACCTTCTTGGATGTTGCCAAAGTGGATGTTCCAGAGGTTAAGCGCCAACTTTCAGCAGATATTGAAATGCAATTCTCGGCAGGTATGGGTTAGGCCTTGATATTAAGGTCACCTTCTCTTGTTTTGATGCTTTCCAATTATCAGGATGGGTATGAAGTATGGCCTATGGTGTAGAGTCTAATAATCTTTTTGATAAATCATATGACGTGCATGCGCGCGATATTATGGGGCCTGAACAGGCGCCTGGTACGAATCCTCTCGATGTTGCTGATCTTTCTTCGTATTTTAATAAAGTAGACCAAAGCCAGCAGCAATCATTTCGTCAGAATATGGTTGGAAACACTCCACAAAACACTCTTATGAGCAAGTTAATGCCGCAGAATTCTTATAATGCGCAGGCAAAGACGAGTTCTATGGCTCGTAAGGCGACGTCACACGCGGCAGATGGTGTGGATGTGACGCGCAGTAGGCAGCAGGCTGAGCAAGATGTAAAGCAGGAGAAGGGCCGCCTGATTGGTGATGTTAAAGATATGAAGAGGCAGGCAGATGGGGCGCAGGCCGAGGCGGCGCAAGATGTTGGTGTTAGTCCGAGGGCCGCGGCAGAAACCTTCGGTGCGACTGAGCCTCCTACGAAGTTGACTGCGGCTGTGACTGTTGGGGTTGATTTGGCAACGGGCGGTGGTGGTACCATGGTTACCGGTTTGATGCAGGGTGGAACTGTGATGGCGGAGTTGTCAAAAAAGGATCGGCAATTATCAGGACAGCAGCAGCAAGCTGTCTTAGATAATGAAATGCAAAGGTTGCAGGCGGGAGGAGATAATTCTCAGGCAAGTGTGAAATTTGATGTACCGAAACAAAACCCAGTTAAGTGGGGGAATGCGGATACAGATGATTTAAAAGATATTCATAGCTTAACGATGGGGAATTTGGAGCAACAGATTCCTGAGCTGAAACGTCTTAATCGTACCGATGATGATTTATCTGAAGTGCGCAATAATCATAAAAATATGCAGAATCGGGATGATGTTCTTTTTGATTCCGGTTCAGTTGAACTTGCCAGTCAAGGGTTGCAGGGTGTTTCACGATTTAAAGCTGCTTCTGGAACGCAGGGTACATTCGATAGTGTCCAAACGGCACCAATTTCATTGAAAGGCTCGTCATTGGCCGGAGAAAGTGATTATAATATAGCCATGGGTGCATCTATGGGAATGTCTTAATTATTCTCAGTTTTTACTTTCATATCATTGCATTTTAAAGTATCACAGTACTATTATAGAATGCGTTTTTTAGCGTATACGTGTTTTTTTAGATATTATTATCACAGAGGTAGAAGTTTGGCTTATTTCAGTTCCATAGATAAAGCGCAGGAATATGCAGATTTGGCGCTTAAGCGTATTGATGAATTCGATCTTTCTCCTACACCAGAAAATTATGAGTTGTGGTTTATATATTTTTCTAACTCTGAGCCGGAATTTAAAAAGTGCGTGGATGTCTTACTTGCTGCTAATGCAGATGTTTTGAATAATGAGCAGTGCTATGACCTTTATCAAGAACACCTAAGCGGGCAACGTGAAGAACGTTCTGTACGCAGTGCCGGTGATAAAATTCAAAAAACTATTGAAGATGTAAATGGTGCGGTTATATCGGCAAAGAAGCAAGCCACAGAATATGCGGGCAATCTTGGTAGTGTTACTGAAGAGTTGAAATCTGAAAAAAGTCAGGAAGAGGTTTCTAGTCTTTTGACAGGTGTAATGTCTGATACACAAGAGATGATTAAGCATAATGAAAATTTAGAGGGGCTTCTTGCGCAGTCCAATCGTGTTATTGAAGATATGCGCCATGACCTTGAAGTCGCGCGGAAAGAGGCACTTACAGATGCGCTTACCGGATTATATAACCGTAAGGCTTTTGATCAGGAAATCCTTAAAATAACCGGTAGTGTGAATGCATCAGATACAGAAGGCGGAGATCAGACGTTTAGCCTTATCTTGATGGATATTGATTTCTTTAAAAGCTTTAACGATAATTTTGGGCATCAGGTTGGTGATCAGGTGTTGAAGCTTGTGGCGCGTACATTGAAAGATGGCGTTAAGGGGCGTGATGTTGCTGTGCGCTATGGCGGTGAAGAGTTTGCAATTATTTTGCCGAATACCAATATCGAAGGTGGTATGAAGGTTGCGGAACTTTTACGTCAGGAAGTTGCCAAAAAAGATATTATCAATCGTATGACGGGTAAGCGTATTGCGCGTATTACTTTATCTGCGGGTGTTTCTGAATATCATAAAAATGAAGAGATTGATGTTTTGGTGGAGCGCACAGACGCGGCGCTTTATAAAGCCAAAGAAAGTGGCCGTAATCAGGTCGTTCACTCATAGTCGATCTGAAACGATTCGTACCCATTATTTTACTTTTTCCTTTATGACAGGTCTTGCATCTATGGTGTGAATCGTGCCTATCTATAATCATGCATAATAATCTTTTTGATATTGAAGAGGAGCAAGGCGCATCGTCTGCTTCGTCTTATTTAGATGGTTTGAATCAGCCTCAACGTGAAGCCGTAGACACGCTTGATGGGGCTGTATTGGTTTTGGCCGGTGCGGGAACGGGGAAAACGCGTGTTTTGACAACGCGGCTAGCGCATTTATTAAATAGTGGTCGGGCTTACCCGTCGCAAATTCTTTCTGTAACATTTACGAATAAAGCTGCTCTTGAAATGAAAGAGCGTATTAGTGCAATGCTTGGCGGGGCTCCGGTTGAAGGGTGGTGGCTTGGCACGTTTCACTCATTGGCGGCACGTATGCTCCGGCGTCATGCAGACCTTGTCGGGTTATCGTCTAACTTTACAATTCTGGATACGGATGACCAGGTGCGCTTGTTGAAGCAGTTGATGGAAGTGGCAGGTATTGATACGAAAAAATGGGCGCCAAAGGTGTGCATTGGTGTCATTGACCGTTGGAAGGATCGCGGTTTGTTGCCTTCTCAAATCACGCCCGGTGATGCAGGTGAAGTTGCGGATGGTAAGATGCCATCTTTGTATGCACAGTATCAGGAACGTTTGAAGGCCGTGAATGCATGTGATTTTGGTGACTTGCTTCTCCATATGATTACAATTTTGAAAGACCCTGCGAATGCGCATGTGTTGGCGGATTATCACAATCGTTTCCGTTATATTATGGTGGATGAATATCAAGATACAAATGTGGCGCAGTATTTATGGCTTCGTTTGTTGGCGCAGGGTAATGGCAATATTTGTTGTGTTGGTGATGATGACCAGTCGATTTACGGTTGGCGTGGCGCAGAAGTCGGCAATATTTTGAAATTTGAGCAAGATTTTGAAGGTGCAAAAATTGTCCGTTTGGAGCAAAATTATCGTTCGACAAATACAATATTGAAAGCCTCCGGAGCTGTCATTGCAAATAACGGATCACGTTTGGGTAAAACATTGTGGTCTGACCAAGGTGATGGCGAATTGGTTAAGTTGTGTGGGCTATGGGATGGTGAAGCAGAGGCGCGTTGGGTCGGTGAAGAGATTGAACAGCTTCAGCGTGGCTCTGGTGGAGAAAAGGGAGCGTGTTTAAATGAGATTGCAGTGCTTGTGCGTACCGGCTTTCAAACGCGTGAATTTGAAGAACGTTTTATTAAGCTTGGTATTGCATATAAAGTGATTGGTGGCCCGCGTTTCTATGAAAGAATGGAGATACGAGACGCACTGGCTTATTTTAGAGTGCTTGTGCAGCCATCTGATGATTTGGCGTTTGAGCGTATTGTGAATACACCAAGGAGGGGTATTGGTAATACGACGATGAATACTCTTTATGGGTATGCGCGTTCTAAAAATATTAGTCTGCATGCAGCTATTATGGACTTAACCCAAACGGATGAATTGCGTTCAAAAACCAAGGGTACATTGTTGAAATTGCTTGATGATTTTGAACGTTGGCGTTCGATGGAGGATACAACGTCACATGCGGAGATTGCTACGCAGATTTTAGATGAATCCGGTTATATGCAAATGTGGAAGGCCGATAAATCACCGGAAGCTCCGGGGCGTATCGAAAATCTGAAGGAGTTGCTTGGCGGGATGCAGGAATATGGCTCTATGCAAGATTTTTTAGAGCATGTCGCCCTTGTCCTTGAAAATCAGGATAGTAGTAGTGGTGAGTTCGTTACCATCATGACGTTGCATGGTGCGAAGGGTTTGGAATTTGATAATGTGTTTCTGCCCGGATGGGAAGAAGGGTTGTTTCCATCTCAAAGATCTATGGATGAAAGTGGTGTTAAAGGATTAGAAGAGGAGCGCCGTTTGGCCTATGTCGGGATCACGCGGGCGCGTAAACGGGTCTTTTTGTCGCATGCAGCCAGTCGGCGTATGTATGGGAGTTGGGTGAACTCTATTCCTTCGCGTTTTATTGATGAAATTCCAAAGGATCTTGTTGATATTACATCACAAAGCGGAATGGTGCAGGCGGGACGTTCGCGTCATTGGGATTCCAGTGGTTTTACGCCAAAGCCAAAAAAGGCTACTCAATCATTTGAACGTAAAGTGCAGAATGAAAGTGGTGATATTCTGGGGCGTGGTGATCGTGTTTTTCATGATAAGTTTGGCTATGGAAAGATTATTAATATTGATGGACATAAGTTGGATATCGCGTTCGAACATAGTGGTACGAAACGTGTGATGGATAGTTTTGTTACGAAGGCGTAGAAGTTATTAACGTGATGGAATTTCAAACTTCCCGGCGGCGATTATTTCGCCGTAACCGTTGCGCTGTACTAAGATGGCTATACCATCTATTTTTCCATCGGGTGTTGTGAATTCATGTTTTGCAGCTTTCCCATCCCATGAACCAAGGTTGGTATAAGTTTGAACCGGGTTTGCATATGTTACAGATTTACCACGATTTTCACCGCTTGGGATGCTTTCATGATGGGTGGTTTGGTATCCGAAGGCCCAAATGCGGTATGAGTCTTTCTTTGCATCGGGTAGGGTGAATTCGATTGAGTACGGGTTAGGCATTGTAATTTCGATAGATTGAATTGGGTTTTTTTGTGCATTGCTTAAGGCTGATTTTACTTTGCTACTATGTGATCCGACAAATTCATTTGTACCATTTACGATCATTTGTGGCGTGTATACGCGTTGAGAGCCTTTTTGCCCTGCGTAGCCATGCTGTCGCATGTCACAAAATTCATGTGATAATGTGTCTTTCCAGTGCAAATGATTCCAATATGACACATGGCAACTCAATGCAATTATGTTGGGATGCTTGGTGAGAGATGCCAGAATTTTATCTGCGGGCGGACATGATGAGCAGCTTTGCGATGTGAAAAGCTCGACGACGACGGGGCTATCAACATTTGGCGCGGCCATTGGTTTTGGTGAGCGGATAGCATATGCCAGAAACAAGGCAAAAGAACAAAGAGTAAAGAATAGAATATATTTTATCATAACTTAGTATTCTGTATGGGGAGCCGTAAAGTTACATCGTTATTTTACAATATTTTGTCGGTACAAGGTGACTTTTCCCCTTTTATGATCTTTGGTTTTGCTTTCCTGTACTTGTGTTCTGTTCGAAAAGTCGTAATATAGCGTTTCTAGCGAGAAACATAGGCAGGCAGATTAATGACGCATAAAACACAGGTTGCGACGGTTTTTGGTGGAACTGGATTTATAGGCAGGCAGATCGTGCGTGAACTTGCTGCACGTGGTCTGGTGGTTAAGGTTGCCACACGTGTGCCAGAGCGCGCTTATTTTTTAAAGCCATGTGGAGCGGTTGGACAAGTTGTTCCTTTTGCGTGTGATTATACGGATATGCACTCTATTCAAAGTGCTGTGCGTGGATCTGATTATGTTATTAATTGTATTGGCGTGTTGTTCGAAAAGGGCAAAAAACAAAAGTTTCAAAAACAGCATGTAGATATTCCGGTGATGATTGCGAAGGCATGTGCGGATGAAAATGTCGGGCGTTTTGTACATATTTCTGCGCTTGGCTGTGATAGTGGTCAGTCTAAATATGCCAAGAGTAAATATGATGGCGAGAAAGCGTTGTCGGAAAATTATTCCGGTGTCACGATTTTGCGTCCGTCTGTTGTTTTTGGTGAAGATGACAATTTCTTTAATATGTTTGCGGAGCTTGCACGTTATTTGCCGTTCTTACCTTTAATTGGTGGTGGGAAAACGAAATTTCAGCCGGTGTATGTGGGGGATGTTGCGGATGCTGCGATGGAGGTTGCGTTGTCATTCTCAGGCGCATATCAGGGGAAAGTCTATCAACTTGGTGGGCCTGATGTTGTTGATTTTACAGGTGTTTATGAGAGGATTTCTCGTTATACAGGGCGTCAACGTCGTTTGATTAGTTACCCTTATTGGTTGGCAAAGTTTGAGGCATTCTTTTTATCATTCCTGCCAAAGCCGTTGTTAACAGTAGATCAAGTTGAATCTTTGAAACACGATAATATTGTGGGAGAGGGTGCTCTTGGCTTTTCACATTTAGGAATTGAACCTAAATCTATGGATTTGATTTTACCGTCATATTTATCGCGCTATAAGTCTGGCGGGCGATTTGCGCAGGCTCAATCAGTTTAAATTTTGATGTGTTTGTATAGTTTTTATGAAGAAATAAGAATAGGAAAAGTAATGACTTTTTGTCTTCGTTTTTTAAGTGTTGTGTGTTTGATGGTTGGTGCTTTATTTGCACACTCTGTTTTGTCTGCACAGCCTGCCGTTGCGGGTACTTATCAAATTGCTGCTGTGGTTAATGATGATGCGATTTCTGTACGTGACCTTAACAAACGCTTGCGTCTTGTAATGGCTTCGTCGGGCTTACCAAATAATAAGGAAATACGGCAAAAGCTTACACCACAGGTTTTGGGTGGTTTGATTAATGAGAAGATTATGCTGCAAGAGGCAGCGAAGATGGATATTGCTGTTGAAGAAGCCGAAATTGATGGTGGTTTTGCCACTGTTGCACAGCAAAACAAAAAGAGCCCAAAACAATTTAGTGGGATGTTAAAGCGTGCGGGGATTGATATGTCTACGATGCGTGCACAGATAAAGGCGCAAATCGCGTGGTCGAAAGTTGTGCAGGCGAAGTTGCGTCCGAAAATTATTATTTCAGAGCGTGATATTGATGCCGCGTATGAGCGTACTCAGGCAAAGATCGGTACGACAGAATATTTAACGGCGGAAATTTACCTGCCTGTTTATGAAGCGAAGGCTGATAAGTCAGTTAAGCAGCTTGCAAATCGTTTGGTTCGTGAAATTAAGGGTGGAAAGGCCAGTTTCTTTAAATTGGCACAACAATTCTCACGTGCAGCAGGCTCTATGAAGGGTGGAGACACCGGGTGGACAGATGAAACACAGATTTCTGAAGAAGTGTTAGCAGCGTTAAAATCTGTTAAGAAAAATCAAGTGACACAGCCGATTAAAACATTGAGTGGTTATCACATTATGTTTTTGCGTGATACGCGTACACTAAGTGAAGAGAGTTTGCCTTCTAAAAACCAGATTGAGTATAACCTTGGAACAGAGCGTTTGAATAAATTGCAGGGGCGTCATTTACAAGATCTTAAAGCAGCATCTTTTGTTGATATTCGTGGGTAATATCATATGTCGATGATGGCGCGAGAAGATAGATATCAGGCAATTATGGCGTTGCCTCCTTTGCGTGATGTTATTGCGGAACATGGACTTAGTGCGCAAAAATCGTTAGGTCAGAATTTCCTGCTTGATATTAATATTACTGATAAAATTGTGCGCGAAGCGATGCGCCGTGATGGTGGTGCATGGGAAGGTGTGCATGCGTTTGAAATCGGGCCGGGGCCGGGTGGTTTGACGCGTTCACTTTTGAAGACTTCTGCGCGGGCAGTCAGTGCAATTGAGTTAGACCGGCGTGCAGTGCAGGCTCTTGCCTCTTTGCAGGATGCTGCTGGTGGTGATTTAGAAATTCTGGAACGCGATGCAATGGAATTTGATCCTGTGGCGCATACAGACGGGCGACGGGTGATTGTTGCAAATTTACCTTATAATGTGGCAACGCCTCTTTTGATTGGTTGGTTAAGGCAAATCAGGCGGGATATAGCGTGCTATCAATCTATGAGTTTGATGTTTCAAAAGGAAGTGGCAGATCGTATATCTGCAAAAGTTGGTACAAAGGCGTATGGGCGTTTGTCAATTATCACGCAGTGGCTTTGCCATGTTGAGAAAATATATGACTTACCGCCTTCGGCTTTTACACCGCCGCCGAAAGTCATGTCGGCAGTTGTGTATTTTAAACCCAAGATATTGGATGATGATGCACCGCCTTTTGAGGTGGTTGAGCATGTAACTGCGCAGGCTTTCAATCAGCGACGTAAAATGATCCGCTCTAGCTTAAAGGAATATATGCCGGCAGTTGAGGCACTTGGCATTGATCCGCAAAAACGTGCGGAGAATTTGAGTGTGCAAGATTATCTAAATATCGCAGGGTTTAGTAAAGCATAATGCTCTGTGTGCAAAGCGTGGGTGAATATTTGTATATCATGAGATACAAGGCTTTGATCCTTTTGGGGATGGTGTTTTTCAGTAATGGGTGCGTTATATTAGAATGGTAATTTCTGAAGCCATTTCACAATTTTACGAGTTTTATCGCTGAACAGGCTTGGTGTGTACCATGCTCCTGCTGCGCGTTTATTGATTTCGCCGAGTGTTGGGTAAGGGGCAATCATCCCTGTTATTGCGCCAATTTTGAGGTTGGATGAGATGGCAAGTGTCCATATGTTGATGAGCTCTCCTGCATTTGGCCCTACCATTGATGCCCCTAAAATACGTCCGCGTTTTGTTGTTGTCACGCGCAGTTGTCCATTTGTTGTACGCCCTGCGATTGCACGATCATTTTCGTGAAAGCTCCACTCAACCACTTTAATAGTGTCACCATATTGTTTACGTGCTGCCTCTTCGGTTAATCCGACTTGTGCGAGTTCCGGGTCGGAGTATGTTACCCAGGGCAGAGCTTTGTAATCTGTTTTTGCGGGCATTCTGAAACAGATTTGACGAATGATAATGCCTGCGTGATATCCTGCGACGTGTGTGAATTGCGGGCCGCCGCAAACATCACCAATTGCGTATATGTTTTTTATATTGGTGCGCAGGCGTGTATCTACCGTGATCCCGTGTGGAGCGTATGCTATTTCGGCTTTTTCCAATTCAAGCTTATCTATGTTTGGTTTGCGCCCGGCAGCGACAAGGATGTGTGAGCCTTTTATTATCTCGGTATGACCGTTATGAATTATGGTGACGTGGTGGTGATGTTCGCCATGTTCAATCATTTGGATGGATGTATTCTCGTAAAGTTTGATATCTTCTTCGCGCAGGCTGTTGCGTAGAATTTCGACGTTATTTTGATCGTCGCGTGGTAGGATGGATGCCATATCAAGGATGCTGACTTTGCACCCTAAGCGTCTATGTGCTTGGGCCATTTCAATGCCGATTGGGCCACCGCCGATTATTATGAGGTGCTCCGGTTTTTTCTTTAAATCGAATATCGTTTCATTTGTCAGGACTTTATCTTCTTGTAGTCCGGTAATTGGAGGGATTGCAGCGTGCGACCCTGTTGCGATTATGATGTAGCGTGCCTTTATAGTTTGTGCGCCTGCCTGTACCGTTGTCTTATCGATGAAGCGTGCGGTTTCGCGTAAGACTGTTACGCCAAGGCTTTCGAAGCGTTCTTGGGAATCGTGGGGCTCTATCGTCTTGATGGTTTCGAATACGTGATCTTTCACGTTTGAAAAGTTAATGTGTGGTTCGTGGCCTGTAATGCCGTTTATGTCAGATTTTCGATGTGTGTGTGCGCGGTTCGCGGCCGCGATGAATGCTTTTGACGGGACGCACCCTGTGTTGAGGCAATCGCCGCCCATTTCTGCGCGTTCAATCAGAACCGTTTTTAAGCCCAGTTGCGCCGCGCCTGCGGCAACAGATAACCCGCCCGAACCGGCACCAATAATGCATAAATCTGCGGTGATATTTGTTTTCATTACCTATTCCCTTTTGTTTCGACCTTATTCAGTGACCAATTATAGTCCAGATAACGGATCGTGGCGTTTTGCGGAAGTGGGATGTAATCGTTTAACCATGATTTTATATTTCCATTTTTAAAATCTTCATCAAACCAACCGAAAATATTACTGATATAGATCGTGTCGTTTTTAATGGATATTCCTTTTCCAGTGTTTGATATCGCCGTTTTTACTTGTTCATTTAGTTGGTTATTTAAAGCTGCGGAACGATACGATTCTGTGCGTAAGTCGGGGCATGATATAGAGGCACAATTAATGGCGAAATGGATACGTGCATCCCCCATTGGGCGTAATATATCATGCTCAATTTCATGTAAGGTGTAGTTTTTACCGCCGATTTTCCATTGGTGTTTCTTCCATACGGATGTGAAGAAGCTCCCCAAATTTTTGATGCTGTTTTGCTCCTTCTCACGGATAATGAGATTTATTGTTAGGAAGTTATAAGCGTTGATCCAGAAGGCTTTTTTTGTATCACCTTCATATGTTTCAGGTGTTTCTTGCTCTAGCAGTTTTCGCGCTTTTTTATGGTTGGTGTCTTGCCCCCAACGTTCATAATTAACGCCAATATAATCAATATTTCCATCTGTGGTTTGGGCAGTATGGTTTGTTAGTAATTGGTCGTAGAGGGATAGGAACTTATCGTAATTCTGGCTTGCGTGCCCTTGTGTTGGGAAGCTTAAAAATGTGATGAGGGCGATTGTGGCGATTGCTTTACGGTTTTTAATTTGTTTATACAATGTTGGGATTAATGCAAATGTACCAAGCAGGGTAAATGCCAATAAAGTCTCAAATGATACGAGATCAGAAAGTGTTTCAATAGTGCCGAGTTCGCGCCCTAAATTGGCGTAAACAAATGTGCCGGGGATTATTCCTAAAAATGTTGTGAGAACGTAAGGGAGCAAGCGAACATTGAAGAGTGCGGGCAAAATATTGACCAATACAAAAGGGAAGAGTGGCATTAAACGCATGAAGAGCATATAGCCGATTGCATTGTCTTTCATATTCTTTGCCGCTTTATCATAAAGGGGTCCTGCTTTTTTTCGTAATGTATCGCCCAGTGCGCTGCGGGCGATTGAAAAGATGATGGTTGCCCCTAATGTTGCGCTGATTACGATAAGTAAGGTTCCTAACCAGCGTCCGAATAGAAACCCGCCAAGTAGTGTCATGATTGTCGCAATTGGCAGTGACAGTGCAACTGTTGCGGTATAGATCAGAATGAACGTGAGGGCGCTTAAAATCGGATGTTGTGAGACATAAATAAGGAGTTCTTCGCGTTGTTGCTTGACTGTTTCAAGGCTAATTAAATCCATTAAGCCAAATGTCCACGCACCCGTAATTAACAGGATGATAACGGTTAGGGGAAGCCATCGTTTAATATGTTTCATGTACAATTTCATTCCAGTATGCCTGATAAAACGTGATCTGCGCGTTATATTCGTTGGTATATATTTCTCAATATTGTTGTGCGTATATGCAAATTCATTCGGTTTACGGTATGGAAGGTTACAATTTTGCCACTGAAGTAGTGGGTGAATGGGGTATGTCTATATCTGTAACTTATGCCGTTATAATGACGAACCACGCTATAATCATTCCATTTTCTATAAAGGGTGTTTTATGGATTTTTCCTTTGTCTTTATGGCTGTTTTTTTGCTTTTCTTCTTGGCATTTTCCAATGGTGCGAATGATGTGTCTAAGGCAATTGCGACATTGGCAGGCGCGGGGCTGACTTCTGTTCGGCAGGCCATTGCATGGGGAACTTTATGGACGGTTGCGGGAGCGTTGTCGGGCTTGTTCTGGGGCGCGGCGATTATTAAGAACATTAGCAGCAGTATTTATATGGAAGCACATACGTTTTTTCTTCCTACCGCTTTGGCTGTGGCGGTTTCCCCGATTTTATGGGTTGCGTTGGCTACATGGCGTAAATGGCCTGTTTCTACGACACATGCGGTTGTTGGCGGGCTTGTCGGGGCGGGGCTTATTGCTTATGGTGTTGATGGTATCAATTGGTCTAAGATTTTTTCTAAGATAGCATTGCCGTTGCTGGTTAGTCCTTTTATGGCGATTATTTTGGCGTGGTTGTTAACGCCTTCATTGGAAAAGATGGCGAATGTTACAAATCGATTGAGAATATGTTTTACGCCTGTTCCTAAGGTAGCGTTAGTGCATGCGCGTGGCATGCAGGTCGCGGCGGATGATTGCCTTATTTGTGCATGTGATAGTCTGCAAGCCGGTCTTACGCATGGTGTGGGGTTATCGGTGAATAATATGCATTGGTTTACAAGTGGTCTTTTGTCTTTTTCACGTGGATTGAATGATACGCCGAAATTGATTGCCATTGTGATGCCATTTTTGATGTTGCAAGGTCATGTTGCGCCTGTTTGGTTGTTTTTATGGGGAGCGCTTGCGATGGGCGTGGGGAGTTGGATTGCGGGTAAGAATATTACAGAAGTGTTGGGGTTTAATTTGACCAAAATGAATCATGAGCAGGGTTTTTCTGCGAATCTTGTTTCTGCTTTTTTGGTTATTGGGGCCAGTCGTTTTGGTTTGCCGGTTTCTACAACGCATGTATCTTCTTCTTCGATTATGGGGGTGGGGCTTGCGAATAGGCGGGGTTTAAATATGAAGACAGTTAGATCAATGCTGTTTGCGTGGCTTGTTACTGCGCCGGTTGCGGCATTATTTGCTGTTATGGTTTTTATGATTGCGAATGCATTTTAATATTTTAAGGAGAGAGCGATGTCACAACAAACAATTGACGATGTGAAGGAATATTACGGTCAAACGTTGGAAACAAACGAGGATTTGAAGACGAGTGCGTGTTGCCCTTTGGAGGCACCGCCTAAGCATGTGCGGGACTTGCTCGCGAATGTTCATGAGAAAGTGCAGGAGAAATTCTACGGTTGTGGTTCTCCTGTTCCATTGGCGGTGCAGGGGCGTACTGTCCTTGATTTAGGATGTGGATCGGGGCGTGATGCCTATATTCTCAGCCAAGCAGTTGGTGAGAATGGTAAGGTGATTGGTGTTGATATGACGGATGAGCAACTCTTGGTCGCGCGTCAATATTTGGGGTGGCATATGGACAAATATGGCTATGAAACGCCGAATGTAGAGTTTGTGCAGGCCTATATTGAGGATCTTAAAACGGCCGGTATTGCGGATAATAGTGTGGATGTTGTGATTTCCAATTGTGTTATTAATCTCTCCCCGAATAAGGAGCAGGTGTTTAAGGAAATATATCGTGTTTTGAAGCCGGGGGGAGAGCTTTTCTTTTCTGATGTATTTGCGGGAAGACGTATTCCCGAGGCGTTGCAAAAGGATAAAATTCTTCTTGGTGAATGCTTGGGTGGGGCCCTTTATATCGAAGATTTCCGTAGGATGCTGCAGAATATTGGGTTGTTGGATTATCGTGTTTTATCGGGACGTCCGCTCACTTTGGATGATCCGGAAGTTCAGGTGAAGGCAGGGATGATTGATTTTTATTCGATGACTGTGCGGGCGTTTAAGGTGGATTTAGAGGATATCTGTGAAAATTACGGGCATGTTGCGTATTATAAAGGCACTCTTCCTGAGTGCCCGCATAGTTTTGTTCTGGATAATCATCATGAATTTAAAACAGGGTTGCCTGTGCCGGTTTGTGGTAATACGGCTAATATGCTTTTACAGAGTCGTTTTGCCGACCATTTCCGTGTAGAGGGTGACTTTTCAACGCATTATGGTGTTTTTGATTGTTCTTCTGATGCTGTGGCTGTGGCCGATGATGGGGTATGTTGTTAATGCCGAATGATGTATATAGCAAGGTTAGTATTATTATTCCTGTTGCGGATGATGAAACTGACTTGCCTGCATTGTTGGGTGATCTGGATAATTGTGGCGCTGAGATTATTATATCATCGGAAGGTAGTCGTGCGGCGAGTTTGAATGTTGGCGCGCAAAAAGCGACGCATGAAATTCTCTGGTTTTTACATGCGGATAGCCGTGTGAGTAATGAGAATATGATTAGTCTGAAGAAGGTTATATCTGGTTCGCATGATTGTTTATTTTATTTTGATTTAGAATTTATGGGAGGCGGGATGCCGTCGTTAAATGCGTGGGGGGCGAATATGCGTTCGCGCTTACTTGGTGTTCCGTTCGGGGATCAGGGTTTTTGTGTTTCGCGTAAGGTTTTTGATAGGGTAGGAGGGTATCCTGATGACGTGCCCTATGGTGAGGATTTGATGTTTGTCTGGCGTGCGCGTCAGGCAGGTGTTCGTCTCATGCGTGTTTCTTCGCGTCTTCAGACTAGTGCACGAAAATATCAAATGCACGGTTGGTTAAAGTTGACGTTATTGTATCAATGGCGGTGGGTGGCCATGTCTGTGCCGCAGGTATTAAAGTTATGGGGGGTGCGTAAGTGAGGACTGCTCTTGCGATCTTTGTGAAAACGCCATCACTGTCCCTTGTGAAAACGCGGCTTGCTGCAACGATTGGGCGTGTGCGTGCGGAGGAGTTTTATCATGCAAGTTTGGGGGCTGTGAAGGTGTGTGCGCAACAGGCGGATGTGACACCTTTTTGGGCGGTGGCTGAAATTGAGGGTGTGGGTGATCCTTTATGGTCTGATTTTCCTACATTACATACAGGGGATGGAGATTTAGGTGCACGCCAGTACCATATCTACCGAACGTTATTGGAGGAATATGATCGGGTAATATTAATCGGGGCGGATGCGCCGCAAATTACAGCTGATCTTTTGACGGATGCTATAAAGGCGCTTGATACGCATGATTTTGTGATTGGGCCTGCGCATGATGGCGGGTATTATTTGTTTGGTGGTCGGGCGCATATGGGTGCATCTGTTTGGTCTGATGTGCCGTGGAGTACAGATCACACGCGTGAGGCGCTGATAAAGAAATTGCCTGCAAAGCCTGTATTTTTATCATTCTTAAGTGATGTTGATACGCATGATGATTTACAAATGATTTTGCGTGAAATGCCAAAGCAGAAGAGTGCCGAGCAGCAGGGTGTTGTAGATTGGATTGAATCCTTATGAATATTTTATTTTTATGTACGGGAAATTCTGCACGTTCTATTTTGGGGGAAGTTATATTTAATGAACTTTTTTCACAATATGGTCGTAGTTATAGTGCGGGGAGTAATCCGGTAGGGCGTGTTAATCCGATGGCCTTAGAGGTGTTGCGGGAGCATGGCCATAATATTGAAGGGCTTCGTAGTCAAAATATTTCTGATTTTGTGAATGCGGGTGCGCCTGTGATGGACGTTGTTGTGAGTGTTTGTGATAATGCTGCGCAAGACTGTGTGGTTTGGCCGGGGGTGGGAAGCCCTAAGCGGATGCATTGGCCGTTAGATGATCCTGCTTTAGTTGAAGATGTGCAGGAAAAACGGTTTGCTTTTGAGTATAGTTATCGTGTTCTTAAAGATAAAATCGGCAGTATGGTTACGTGTCTGTGATGCTACATGCTCCGCCGCCAAGGACACAGAATTTAGAGCAGTGTGGGTGGTTTAAGTGCACTGATTTTTTTGCCTGTTTTAGTGTTGTGCCTAAGTTAAATTGTGGGTCATAGGCCAGTAACGTGCAGGCCATTACGGATGGTTTATCGTCGCCTTTGTGCTTAACCACCATGCGTGAAGAGGCGCACATCATGTCATCGGGATTAATGTTTAAAATATCCCAACACTCTGTTGTTATTTCGGGGACAGGGGCGCTCTCGTCCATTTCAGGGAACAGGATGAGTTGTTTTTTATCAAGCGCGTTGATGTTGATTTTGTGTTTGGTAAAAAATGTTTGAAAGCCTGCGCGTAACTCTTGTTCGTCTTCACCCCAACGTGTGCGCCCTGCGATATCAATGGTGAAATTATTGTCGGATAGGAATTTTATACCCTTCATCATTGGTTCCCATGATTTTGGGCCGCGTTCTTCTTCGTGCATTTCACGTTTGAAGTGGTCTATGGAGATACGTAACGTCATTTGTGTCCCGTATTGCTCTTTTAACCGTAGGAGTTCGTCCTGGCATTTTATCATGGGGCGCATGGCATTGGTTAGGATGAGGGTGCGGAAGCCGGCCTTTAGGGAATCTTCTATCATGTCAATGATATCGGGGTTCATGAATGGCTCGCCACCGGTAAAGCCGATTTCTTCGGTCGCGTTGTTGTTTTGTTTTATTTCATCCAGATATGATTGTGTTTCTGCGCGTGTCAGATATGCGAGGCGGTCGTTTTTTGGTGTGGATTCGATATAGCAATTTACACATGCCAAATTGCATAATGTGCCTGTGTTGAACCATAGGGTTTTAAGTTCGGTTAAATTAACCCAAGCGCGGCGCTTATTATTTGCGGTTTTATGTGGGTTAGAGAACTTTTCCATCATTTAGTGTCATTCTGTTTGTGGCCGTGGGAGGTTACATTTTTAGATGGAGTTTTTGATCCTTGTTTCGGCAATTTTACGCGCTGTACAGGCCGCGTTTGGGTTTTGAGATACTTGTGCGGTTACAATTGCACCCTCTAAGAGGAGGCATATTTCATCGGTTAAATTTTCATGATCTTTTGCGCCTGACGCTTTTGCCAGACTGTTAACGTAATTCCACATAAGTTGTTTGAATTGTTTGCTAATCTCTCGCACGGGAGATGTCTTTTCCGAATATTCGCCAACGGCATTTATATACATGCAACCGAAGAAGTTGTTTTCTTTAAACCAGTTTTCTGCAACATCAAAAATTGCGAGGAGGCGTTCTTGTGGTGTGTTTCCTGCGCTTTCTACGGCTTTCATGAAGTTGTTACGAAAGATGCCGTCATAGTGGCGCAGGGCCGCGTATATTAATTCTTCTTTAGATCTGAAATGTTGGTACATCGTCTTTTTTGAGACGCCTGCTGTTTCTAAAATTCGGTCAATGCCTGTGGCGTGGTATCCGTGTTCGCAAAATAATGTGATCGCGGTTTCAATGAGGTGGTCTCGGCGGCTTGGTCTGGGCATGATTATCTCTTTAAGAAACAGTTTAGTATCCTTTTATTATACTGTATTCCTTGCGAATATCAAGTGTTATCACGCGGGTTAAGCTTGTATAAAACTTATTTAAAAACAATAAGTAAACAGTAAGTCCCCTTTGGATGCGTTAATTTTTTTTATTGACACTGTAACGAATTCAATTTAGATATCGAACTTATAGGGAAACAGTTTTGTTTCTTTATAAAAACTCTAACCCTTATATTAAGGAGATTTATTATGTCTATATTAACACAAGTTGACCCATCTGCCGCACAAGGCAAGGCCAAGGATTTGTTAGATGCTGTGCAACAGGCTATGGGTGCGACACCTAATATTTTTACGGCTATGGCGAATGCGCCTGCTGCGCTTGAGGGGCTGTTGGGTCTTAATGGTGCGCTTGCGGGTGGTGCGTTAGATGCGCGTTTGCGTGAGAAACTTGCCCTTGTTACTGCGGGTGCGAATGGATGTGATTATTGTGCATCGGCGCATACTTTTTTGGGCGATAAGGCCGGTATAAGTGCAGATGAATTAGCGCAAAATGTGTCCGGAAGCTCGGATGTATCAAGAGATCAGGCCGCTTTGAGCTTTTCTTTACGCCTTATTGAAGAGCGTGGACGTGTTAATGCAGCAGACGTGCAAGTGGTGCGTGATGCAGGTTTCAGTGATGAGGAAGTTATTGAAATTTTGGCGCATGTTGCATTGAATACATTCACAAATTATTTCAATGAAGCGTTCCAAGTCGCGATTGATTTCCCTGAGGTTAAAGTCACGAATGTGATGAAGGCTGCTTAATTAAATATATATGAAAGGATATTATTATGAAAAAATTATTTTTACCATTATTTGCTCTATTTGCCCTTATTATGCCATCTTTAGCGCAAGCTGAAGTCGTGAATAGTACGGTTGGAGTTCAGGGATACGATCTTGTTTCCTATCATGCAGGTTCAAAGCCTTTACCGGGTAATGGAAACCATGTTTCAGAATATAAGGGTGTGAACTATTTATTTGCGAGTGATGCGAATAGAAAAACGTTTGAGAAGAACCCTGAGCAGTATTTGCCGGCATATGGCGGATGGTGCGCATTTGGTGTTTCTGTTGGTAAGAAATTTATCGGTGATCCAAATGTTTGGGAAGTTGTAGATGGTAAGCTTTATTTGAACCTTGATAATAAAATCAAAGCAATGTGGGCAAAAGATATTCCAGGAAACATCACGAAAGCTGATGCAAATTGGGGTGAGATTCGTAATGTAAGCCCATCAAAGCTTTAAGCAGCGAAGAAAGCCCGTATTTTCCCGGCTCCACATAGGAGTGCGGGCTTTCTTTTTTTGTGAATAATGAGGGGGGTTCAGCTAGGGTTTAGTTGTGTGAAGTGTAGGTGATATTTTGATAGATAAAGATTACACAGAATTTATAGGGCAGGTGCGTGATTGTGCATTGTGCGCAGAATTTTTGCCTAAGGGGCCGCGTCCTGTTTTTCAATGTCACCCTGATGCAAGAATATTGGTGGCGGGGCAGGCACCGGGTATTCGGGTGCATCGTTCCGGTGTGCCTTTTGATGATCCGAGTGGGGATCGTTTGCGAGACTGGATGGGGGTTACGAAAGACACCTTTTATGATCCGCAAAGAGTTGCCATTATTCCCATGGGTTTTTGTTATCCGGGTACGGGTAAATCAGGCGATTTTCCACCGCGTAAGGAGTGTGCAGAGCAGTGGCGAGAGCGGATGCTGTCATTTTTACCGAATATTCAAACGACGTTGGTAATTGGACAATTTGCGCTTGATTGGCATCTTAAGGCTGCGAAGAAAAGGAATTTAACCGAAACTGTGCGTATGTGGGAAGAATATTGGCCGGATGTGTTGCCCTTGCCGCATCCTAGTCCGCGTAATAATATATGGCTTAAGAAAAATGCATGGTTTGAGGGAGAAGTGTTACCTGCATTAAAACATCGTGTGGCGGAGTGTTTGTAGGTGTGTGGAATTAACTGTCCGTTAGTAAATGTATATTATATTTGTCTAATAAATATAATTATAAGCACATAATAACGGGAATATTTAACATAGGGTCAGGTTGGTTTTGTTTATCCTTTGTTATTTCAAAAATGAACTATGCGTACATTAAAAAATCTTTCTAAAAGGCCTATCATTGGGCCAGTGGCGCGGCATGCTTTGGGGCATGTTGTGAATTTCGAAGCAAATCGAATATCAAAACATTTTTTGAAATATATGCGTCCAACGATTGCGCGTTGTGATAATGAGCGCGATGTTGCGTTCAATATTCGTCATCAAGTGTATTGTGAGGAGCTTGCGTTTGAAGAGGTGAGGGCGCAGCAAAAAGAAAGAGATGCATTTGATATATACTCAACTCATTGCGTAATGCAGCATGTTGCCAGTGATGCGGCGATGGGTACTGTGCGGGTTGTTCTTCCAAAGGGGGAAGCGCAGTTGTTACCTATGGAGGCGCATTGTAGTGATTTTATAACTGACATGTCTAAGCATCCAAAGAATTTTAGGCGTGATCAAATTTGTGAAATTTCTCGGTTGGCTATTCCTAAGAGCTTTAGGCGACGGTCTTCGGATAAATTTGATGGTGCTGCAACTGGGGGGATTGATGTTTCTCAATATTCTCAAACAGAATTGCGGTGTTTCCCTTTTGTTGCGATCGGACTTTATTTTAGTGCAGCATCCGTGGTGGCGCATAATAATGCGGATTATTGTTATGCGATGATGGAGCCCAAGCTTGCGCAGAGTATGCGTTTCGTGGGAATTGATTTTCGGCAAATTGGCCCTGCTATGGAGTATAGGGGATTACGCGCACCTTATTACATACCATGCGCGCAATTTTATGATGGTATGAAGCCGGGGTTGCGTAGGCTTTGTTCAGTTATTTCACAGAAACTAGAGCATTTTTAGGGTGGCTATGTTTAATTTTCAGGATGCTTTTTCAAGAAATATAGGGTGGGTGACGCAGGCAGAGCTTGATTCCTTGCGTTATAAAACAGTTGCTATTGCCGGTGCAGGCGGTGTTGGTGGAGAGCATTTAGTAACGTTGGCTCGGTTAGGAATTGGTTGTTTTAAGATTGCAGATTTTGATTTTTTTGAATTACATAACTTTAACAGGCAGGCGGGTGCTTTTATATCGACAATTGGAGATCAAAAAACCGATGTGATGAAGGATATAGCTTTGGATATTAATCCGGATGCAGATATTCAGGTGTTTGATGAGGGCATAAATGAGGGGAATGTTGATGCATTTCTGGACGGTGTTGATGTGTATGTTGATGGTTTGGATTTCTTTGCCCTTAAGGCGCGAAAGCTTGTTTTTCAGAAATGTCAGGATAAAGGGATCCCTTTTGTGACTGCTGCACCTGTTGGTATGGGGTGTGCATTTTTATCATTCCTTCCGGGTGGTATGACTTTTGAAGAGTATTTTCGTTTTGGTGATGCTAAAACTGAGGAAGAGGAATATATTAAGTTTTATATTGGTTTGTGTCCCAGTGGTTTGCAGCGCGGGTATTTGGTTGAGCCTGATGTCGTTGATTTAATCAATCGCAAATTACCCTCTACGCCCATGGGTATCAAACTCAGTTCAGGTATTGCATGTACGAATGTTTTGAAGATTTTGTTGAAAAGAGGAGATGTGGTTGCAGCTCCCTATGGTTTACATTTTGATGCTTATAAGAATAAAATCAAAAAAACATGGCGTCCTCATGGAAATAGAAATCTGTTGCAACGCCTGATGTTCTATTTTGCGAGGAGGCAGCTCTTGAATACTGAGTAGGCATGGTATGTTCGAGTCGTATTGATAGGCATTGTCGTATTGAATGTTTGACGTGGCGGGCTAAATCTGTCACTAATGCCTTAGAGTTTGGCAAAGGCCCTCTATGATATATGACTTATAAGAAAAGTATCTGACTATGGTCGGTGCGAGTGAATGTCTAAAAAACCTCACCTTTTTCAGTAAAGTATAGATTTATAGTTCTGCGCCTTTCTGGGCTCTATAGCATTCTTGTGTCATGCAGGTATGCGCTCATTAGATATTTAAAAGGAATAAGATATGTCTACAGGTACAGTAAAGTGGTTCAACGAAACTAAAGGTTTTGGATTTATTCAAAACGATGAAGGTGGCGATGACGTTTTTGTTCATATCAGCGCCGTTGAACGTGCAGGCTGGAGAACTCTTAATGAAGGACAAAAAATTAGTTTTGAAATTCAAAAAGACCCTAAAAAGAATAAAGAAAGTGCTACTAACTTAAAGGAAGCAGCATAAGTGTGATGCCTTAAGGCATGATTCTCATAAAATTAAGAAGAGTACCTGTAAGTGATTATAGGTGCTCTTTTTTTATTGTGCTGACTTTTTCTATTTGAAGTTTGGTTTAAGGGGGGCGTGTCAAGCTACAGGTTCTTGCTCGTATTTTGAAATAAGGGCGTTTTTAATCCAGCTGCACATTGGGTCGAGGTGATTACGTTCATGCCAATATAGGTAGAAGTAGAATGGTTGTAATTTAAGCTCTTTTGGTGCTGGCTTTAATATAATTTCGTGATATTGGGCAAGTTTGGTTGCTATATTTTCGGGCATTGTAAATATAACGTCGCTTTGTTCGCAGAAATAAGGGATTGAGGCAAAATTTGGGAGCTTGAGTGTAATATTACGTTTCATTTTCATCTTTGATAGTTGAGTATCTATCTCGCCTATTTCATTGCCGTGTTCTGTGATGGATATGATGCCATGGGCACTTTTCAGGTAGTTATTTATAGTGATGTTTTGTGAGGCTAGCGGGTTGTTTTTGCCAACTATACAAACTTGTTTTACTAATGACAGTTGATGCGATTTGATGTGCGCGCCCGATGTATCGGGAGTTTTTGCAGACATTGTGAAATGTACGTCGCCTGATTTTAGTAAATCAAAATGGTTTCTTGGCTGACTTTGTATTTCGAGCCTCATATTTGGAGCGGTTTCCCGGATATATTGATGTAAATTAGGGAGGAAGTATACGGCTTCTAAATCGGGGCAGAAAAAGCGAATTGTGTCTGTTGATTTTGTCGGATCAAATTTAGGTTCGGATAGTATTTGTTGTATATTCTTAAGTGTTCCTTGCAGTTGAGGGTGTATTTCTGACATTCGTGCGCTGATATCGTATCCATATTTTGTCTTTACCAAGATGGGATCGTCGAATGTTTGGCGTAGGCGTTGTAATGCCCTGCTGACTGCGGGTTGGCTCATATTCAATTGTTCTGCTGTATGGGTGATGTGTTTGGTTTGTATTAGCTTTTGTAATATGACGAGCAGATTGAGATCGATTGTTCTTAAATTCACTTTATGCATAATGATAATATTATATATGCATTGGGTGAATGTAAAGCTTAGTGGTAGTCTTGTGCATTATTAAAAAATCAGGATGTACGTTATGAGACAAAAATTACCCAAACTTTTGGCGTTTGCCGTTGTTGGTGTGTCTGCTTTGCCAGTGATTGCGAATGCTGCGGATCAATCATATAACCAAATGCCGGCAGGGATCTATGATGTAGATAAGACTCATGCTTCTGTTGTATGGAAGGTTAACCACCTTGGTTTAAGTGATTATGTCGCACGTTTTACATCTGTAGATGCGACCCTTGATTTTAATCCAACATCTCCTGAGAAAAGTACGATATCTGTTCGTATTGACCCGAATTCTTTGAAGACAGATTACCCATATCCTGAGGAAGAGAATTTTGATGAGGTCTTATCTAAAGGAGAAGGTTGGTTTAATTCCGTCAAGTTTCCGCAGATTGCCTTTGAATCGCGTTCTATTGAAAAAACGAGTGATAATGAAGGAATTATGACGGGGGATTTAACGTTCTTGGGCGTTACAAAACCTGTTCGTTTAAATGTGGTCTTTAATGGCGCATTTTTGAAAAAGCCGTTCACAGGTGTGCCTGCTTTAGGGTTCTCGGCTACTGGCACGATTAAGCGCTCTGATTTTGGTATGGACACTTATGTTCCGAATATTGGTGATGATGTCAAAATTGAAATTGAAGCCGAGTTTGTGAAGTCAGAATCATAAGAAGAAAGTTGTATTGTGATGATTAAAATAAAAATATGTTTATTGGTCTGTGCCACAGTTTTTATGGCGCCTAATGGTGTTTTTGCGGATGAGCATGGGCATGGTCGTGCGTATAATTATGTTCCTGATGGTGGGTATAAATCCACAACGGGAAGATCTTATGTAGAGGCTTCAGCGCAGAAGGTTTTGGGTGCAACTGAGAATGTTGCAGATATTTTTGATGCGGCGGTTCATGGAAAGACATTGGTGCAACGATTAACCCAACATAGTTATTGGGTTTTTACAGGAAATTATAATACGAGCTTCTACGTGGGTGAGAACGGGGTATTGCTCTTGGATCCGTTAGGGGCAGATCATGCACCGAAAGTTTTGGGGGCAATAGAGTCTGTAACAGATAAGCCTGTCACAGCGGTAGTATATTCGCATAATCATGCGGATCATATTGGCGGTATTAATGTCTTTGTGGAGTATGCAAAAAAGCAGGGGCATGTGTTGGATATTATTGCGACGGATCAGACGGTTAAAAAGCAAAAGTTCTTGAAATCCACGTTACCTATGGCGACCAAAATTCTTTCTTTTGCAAATGGTCAAATGGAGTTTGAGGGGCAAACATTACGTGTGCATGGTTTTGAGCATGCGGCGCATACGGATGATAGTGCAATGTGGATTTTGGAGGAAGAAGGTATCCTTCATATTCCGGATCATATAAACCCGGATCAAATGCCATTCTTGGGCTTTGGCGGTTCAGAGAATTATGTGTATTTTAGAAATAATCTGGAGGCTATTGCGGGTGAAAAGTGGACGTTCTTATCGAGTGGTCATGGAAATGTCGGGCGCAGAGCGGATGTTAAGTTTATGTTGGAGTATTTGGATGATTTGGAAGCTGTTGTTAAAAAATCGGCTTCTATGGTTGATTGGGATAAGCTATTTGCGGCACAGCCGAATAACCATGAGGCGCTTGTGCATTCATTTGTGATTGAGCATGCGCGTATCGCAACGAATATGTTGCGCCCTAAATATGGTGAGTATTATGGGTTTGAGGCTTCTGTCCCATATCAGGTGGGTATGGTTTCTGATGCTGCGGCAAGCTATAAGTAAAGTTAATTTATAATATTGATTGCCTCGCAGCCGGTGTTGCGGGGCAATTTTTTGCCTGAAGATGGTGGTTAAGGCTTTATTTTGATGCTTTCAATATGAACTCATTATAGCTTTTTAGTAGTCCACGGTAGTAAAAGTATTTCCATTTACTCCAGAAGCTATGTTTGCATCGTGGTATTATAAATGTGATTGGGTATATAACAGTCCAGATCAGTCGGGTTAAGCGCAGTTCATTATGTAATGAAATGGTGTTCATTTTTCTTTCATTATAATCTTCGGTGCCGTTGGCAAAGATACCGTAGCCCAGCCTTTCGGCGCGGCGAATGACCCAATCATCGTTTATCGTTTCTTTTTTGATTAAATGTTTAATTATTGCGCGGTGGTTGAAATAGGATTTATGGCCTGCTTTTGAGAGGCGCTTTGCGATATTTGTTTCTTCTCCCATTGGGTAGAGAGTTGCAGGTGTTGGGCCTAAGTTTTCATCAAATTGAAAGTTGGTTTTATCGAGTGCCGATTTCCTAATAATCATATTAGGGCCCCATACATCACCGGGGTCACATGGGCCAGATATGTTGTTTTCCCGTAGGGCATATGTTGAGCCAATAGGAATCCATGATTTGAGTTTCGGGTCTATTTCTTTTTCCCAGTTACCAATAATATTTCCGGTAAAGACATCAAAGTCCGGTTGTTCTTGTGCACATGTCCAGATTTTTTCTAACCAGTCTTCTGCGACTTTTACGTCATCATCGGTTAGTACGATGAGCTCTGCTGTTAGGTTGGAAAAGCAGGAGTTAAGGGCTGCGGATTTTCCTGTGCGTTCACAAAAAGATAAATGTAGGGGGAGGGTTCCTTTATTCTCTTTTATTACTTTTTGCGTTTGATCCTTGCTATTATTATCAATGATATGTAGTGCCCATTTAATTGGAAATTCTTTTAAATAGTCATCCATTTTTTGTAAGGATTCTAACGTTTGCGCAATCCGTTTTTCACTATTGTATGTTGCAATAATTACATCGATATGGAGCATGTTAAGGGTTGTCTTTCATTGTGAGGCTTGCATACCAACTTGTAATTTCTTTTTGATAAAATACAAGTGTAATTAAGGTGAAAATTGTAATTCCTACTGGGATTTGAAAATGCAACATATTGATGATGGGGTGCGTGGGGAATAGTATTTGGAGTAGATAGAGTATGAGAGCCATCATGATGCTGGGGGTTGCATATTTCATAGTTGGAAATAATTGTTCTTTCCATGTCATGCCTATTAAATCGTTTATAATTCGTATGCTTATCGGAAGTAGGGTGACGATTTGAAGGATAAAGATTATTGGGAGAATCCAAGGGCCAATATGTCCAATTAAGAACATTGTGAGCATGGATATTGATGTTACGATCATGCCTTCATGCAGCATTTTCTCAGGGTGTCCGCAGGCTGTCATGGATATTGTTGCTGTTACTCTGTAGCAGCTCAGGAGTGCAGATATACAAAAGAGCTGTATAATCGGAATAGTAGGATACCATTTGGGTTCGAATAGGGTTGTTATAATAAGGGGCGCTGTGACCATAAGACCTAAAAATATGGGTGATGAGAAAAATACGACCAGGGATGTTGTTGATATGAATTCCTGTGCCATACGGTTTTTAGATTTTTGTATACGAGAAAAATGCGGTAGAAGGTAATTCATTAGGCCGCTTACTATTGCGCTTCTGAAAAGCTCTACTATACGCCATGCGAAGCCTAAATGTCCGGCAGCGGCAGTACCTGATGTTATCCCTGCAATTATTGGCATTGCTTTGATGATGATGTCCCATTGCAATCGTTTAAGTGATAATTTTGATCCGAAGGATATGTAATATTTAAGTGTTGGTATATCTAAAGTTAGGGTAGGGATATTTCTTACTGCTGCAATTAGAATGATTGTTTGTAGCGCAGTTCCGATGACGCTTTGTATGATGATTGCCCATGCGCCTAGGCCTGAAAGTATGGCCACCAATCCACATATTGCGCCGCAAATGCGTCCTATTATGACACGTAGTGCAAGCACTTTGAAATTACCATCTCTTCTGAGTTGTGCGACATAGGTTAGCCCTATATTTGTTAGTATTATTTCAAGACTGGCGAAGGTGGTCAGGGCAAGGGTGTTGTAATGCGCTATATGGGGGGTAAAATAAGTGAAACCGGATATCGTTAGAAGCGCACAAATAACGGATAGAATTGTGGCGGAACAAAATGCGGTGTTTATATGTTTGTTTGTTATTTTATCGAGTTGCACCATGGCATCTTCAAATAATGTACTAATCATCGTGGATAGGAATTGGGTGATTGCCAATATCATAACGGCAATTCCCATTTCACTGGGGGATAGCAGGTAGGCATATATAAAGAACATACCTACAGAGAGCAGGGATGTTCCAAATTTTTCTAACAAAACCCAGATGAAGTTAAAGTGCATATATTCTTTTCTGTGCGTTAAGCTTGTTTTCTACAGCGCTTATTTTGAAAGGTTTTTATGGCTAAATAGCCTTTGCACGTAGAGGGTATTGCCTATATGTTCCTTACATAAAATTGGTACATATTTATACAATATTATGGATAATATGCAATTTAATTCAGGCATTTATTAGGAGAATGATTCATGATCTTTAAAATAATAAGGTTATTCAAGAGATGAAGATAAGTCTTGTTTTCGCGACTCATAACGGCGCTACGCGTATTCCTTTGATGTTTGATGCGTTAGAGAAATTAGATTATCCGTTTGATAAATTGGAAATCATTGCTGTTGATAATAACAGTACAGATAGCACCGTGGATATTCTTCAATCATATCAGGAAAACTTACCTTTAACTATCCTCTCTGAAAAAACAGCAGGGAAGTCGTTTGCCATGAATACGGGGTTGGATCGTGTCTCTTTGGATACGGATCTTGTTATATTGACTGATGATGATGTTATTGCTGATCCTGATTGGTTAAATGCGTATGTACGTTGTGCTGATAAGTGTGCGGATTATAATATTTTTGGTGGTGAAATTCGTCCTTATTGGGAGCAAGAGCCAAAAGCGTGGGTGCTCGATTGGGTTAACCTTTCGATGGTTTTTGCAATTAATGAGGGAACGGTACGTGGCGAAATTAACCCTGAAATGGTTTTTGGCCCTAATTCTGCTTTTCGTTCGTCTATTTTTACAGAAGATAAAGTCAGATTCCCGACAAATGTTGGCCCGAAATCGGGAGGGCGGTATCCAATGGGTAATGATACGGCACTTGCGCAATTATTAGCCAAACAAGGACATAAGGCGTGGCAAGTAGAGGATGCTATTGTGTCTCATATTATTCCTATGCGTAATCTTGATGAGATGTGGATTCTACGTCGGTATGAGAGGTATGGTTGGGGGCGTGTGTTGCTTCACCCTGAATGGTTCCAGGGCTATGATGGTTTTTCTTTTGCTTGGCTGAAAAAGTTGATTAAATTTTCAATGCTTTGTGCTGTCTATTATATTGCGCGATATGCTCCGCGTTCTCATATGCGGTTTAATTGTCTGCAATCATATTACTATGAGAAAGGTCTCATTCGGGGGCTTTTAAAAGGGAAATCTCGTTAGATTATTTAACTTTTATGGGATGAAGTCGCATTTTTTTGCGTTTGTTATATGATTTATGCTTTACAGCAGAGAATATCGTATTATAGTCCCCACTGTAGAATTACGGAGGTACTTAATTTATTGGGTATCTTTTGTTTTTTTAAATGGAAACGTGGCCGAGTGGCTGAAGGCGCTCCCCTGCTAAGGGAGTATGGAGTTTATAGCTTCATCGAGGGTTCGAATCCCTCCGTTTCCGCCATTTAAGGCATCTTGTTTCAGCTTTTCTTTTTTAATGTTTTATGCTTTTCGTATCGAAGGGATTATCCCTTTGATGGTGGTTATGGTTTTTGCATGGCACTATTGTGGTGCAATGGCAAACCTAAGGTACTGAAGTTTATAACTATTTGATTTAAAAGGGATGAGGGAGGCAATGGAGGAGAGGATGGGATTTCCTGTGTTATTCCCAATAGTTATTTTAGAACAGTGTCTTAAGGTTATCTTTGTTGTTTCGTGTGTAGCACTATTGTGTGTCACTTTTCAATAGGAAAATGATAGTTATCTATTTTGTTTAGATAGTGCCTTCAGACCTTTTTGTTGTATGGGCAATTATTCGTATAGTTTGTATTATGCACTTATGGTAGTAGTTGTGTTTGGGTATTGTGGTTTTTGCTTTTAAACATGAGATTGGTATTGAGGCGGTTTAGTAATGAAAGAGTTTTCTTTAGAAGAGATATCTGAAAAAATATATATGCCGAAGACTAAAGAATATTTTTTAGAGGTAATATCATCTTATCAAAACTCTAATTTTAGATCTGCTGTTGTTATGCTCTGGTCGGTTACAGTGTGCGATATAGTATACAAGCTTCAGTATTTGTATGATCTATATGCTGATGCCGCGGCAAAGAGTATTTTGGATGAAATTACTCAACAGCAAAACAGAGATTCTAGGTCATCGACTTGGGAGATAAAGCTAATAGAGGATACCTGTGCGAAAACCAATTTATTGGGAACTCCTCAACTGGAAAATCTTAGATATTTACAAAAGCAAAGACACATCGCAGCGCATCCCATACTTAATGGTGACCGAGAATTGCATAGCCCTAACAAGGAAACTACTCGAGCGTTGTTAAGAAATGTGCTTGATGATGTTCTCACAGTTCCGCCTTATTATGCAAAGGGTGTATCTAATTTATTGATAGAGGACTTGGCTGATAATGCGGAAGCTTTGAATACTAGAGATAAAGTGAAGCGTTACCTAGAAAGCGCATATTTAAACAAGTTAAAACCAGAAACAGAAATAGCTATATTTAGGTTTTTGTGGAAAATGGCTTTTAAGGCCATGAATGATAAAGCGCAAGAAAATAGGAGAATTAATACTCAGGCACTACTAGTGGTTTGGGATAGGAATAAGGCAAGTCTAATGTCTAGAATAGAAATAGAAAAAGATTATTATAGTCGTATTTCTTCTTCCGAGCAGGTGGCGAAGCTCTTAATTAATTTCTTAGCTAGGTGTCCGGAAATATATAGTCTTCTTAGTGGGGATGCGCAAATAATAATCAAGCATGCAGTTGAAACTGTGCCTACTGGCTCTATATATGGTTTTTTTGTTAAAAAAGACCTCTCTGAATATTATACCGATTTAGAATTATGGCTAAAGGACTGCCGGTATAAAATTGATTCAGATGCGTGGAAACTTGTTTTGGCTATTTCAGATACTCAAGAGTGGCAGGGTGAATTTTGTAAGCTATTAAGCACTTATTATACTAGTAGTGTTAGCTATAAGGTCGCCGATAGTAGATTTGGCTCCGCTGTTGAGCCCTTTCTGTACTTGTTTGAACGTGAATCCCTATTGTTCTTGCTAAACCATGTTGAAAACAACCCGCAGACATACGGAAGAGAAGCTGCATCATTCGACCATTTTTTGATAAAGCAAAGGGCTGTTGAGTTGAGTGGTGGTGGGGTTGATATAGATTTGAGTGAATACCCAAACTTTTCTGAGAGTTGTGGTGATGTTGCACCTGAGGAAGGCCGTGAGACAGAGGGGTTAGATAACTTAGATTAGTGTGCAGCCAAAAACACCACAAAAATCTGAGAGGGTATATCTAGGATGTGGTTTAATTTCTTATCCCCCGTACCCCCCCTATGCTGTACCACCATTCAGTTATTAATCATGTTAAATTACTCACTGTTCTATCAGTGCAGTAAGATCTACTATGAGATAGAAGTATTTATGGAGCAGAAGATATGATTAGGATATATCTTGGAGAAACTAGGGTTTTTACTTTAATCATCCCTCACACTACAGGGGTTATTTATAGTCGCCAAGTAGGAGGAATTTCATGTACTCAGAAGGAAACAGAAGGATTTATTATTCCTATCACAGATTTTAGATGTTTAACGTCAAATAAGCCTATAGATGCTAACAAATGCCTCGAAGAATTTTGGACAACTAAGTGGGGGATGCATTGTTATAGTGGTATTGATGAAGAGACAGCGAACTTTATGGACGAGCTATTGCACGAACCGATACTAGAGCACCCTCTTCAACTGAGCGTTGATAGATCTAGGCTAGCAGAATCTATGGAGGCGTGGGTGCATATGAAAATATCCTACTCTTGCGAAGATAGAGGGCACATAGACCTTTTGGGTAAAAGTGCAACAGAGGCCATCCTCACATGGGTTAACAGCGATTAATCCTCCTGTCCCACATAGGCTAGGTCTACTGAGAACACTTAAGTGACTCCGATAGTGTGTCGTATAAATTGTATCATTGACAATAACTCTAGTTTATCTCATGGTCATTAACTTCATTGATACACCATAAGGAGATACACATGAGTGGACAGTTGGTCGGA